>NZ_CP035807.1:2445159-3667739 GCF_008329945.1 Thiospirochaeta perfilievii
GCTCAAATGTTTGATAAAGGTGTAAATGCAATTTTCTGTGCCGCTGGTGGTGTAGGTGTTGGTGCAATAAACGAAGCTAAAAATAGAGTTAAAGCGGGAGAAAAATTCTGGATAGTTGGTGTTGATGTAGACCAATACTCGGAAGGTATCTACGAAGAGAATAAGTCTGTTATTTTAACTTCTGCAATGAAGAAAATTGACAATGCAGCTTTTGATATGATTCAAGCTGAATTAAATGGTACTTTCCCTGGTGCCCAGGTATTAACATTTAATGCTGCTAATAATGGTGTAGGTATACCAGAAGTTAACCCTAACTTAACTCCAGCTATTGAGTCTACAGTAAATGATGTATTCAAAAAATTACAAAATGGTGAGTTCATTGTTTCTGATGAGAAAGGTGACTTATATAAATAGTAGTTTTAGCTATTTACTAATATAAATGAGGGGGGTCTTTGATCTCCCTTTTTTATTTATAATAGTATCCTATTAAAATAGTAGGATTTTTATATAACATCGTAACATAGGTTACATCCTCATTTTTTTCTCTGTGTTAAATTAGGTTTAACAGTAAGAATAAAGGAGATTATTTATGTCAATGTTTTGTTATCAGTGTCAGGAAGCTGCAGGAAATAAGGGTTGCACAGGTTCAGCTGGTGTATGTGGGAAAAAAGATGAAACAGCTCTATTACAGGATGTTTTAATTTATACTTTAAAGGGTGTTTCATACTATGCCCAAAAACTTAATTCTGGAAAGGTCGAGGGACAGTTAATTACAGCTGGACTTTTTAAAACTATTACAAATGCTAACTTTAATGATGAAATATTTGAAGAAGAGATTACAAAAGCATTAGCGTTAAAAGCAGACTTGAAAGCTAGAGCTATTGCAAAGGGGTTAGACTTATCAGATGCTCCATCATCTGCCTTATGGGAGCCTACTTCAGTTTCTGAGTATCAGTTACAGGGAACTTTTGCATCAATATTATCTACAAAGGATGAGGATATCCGTTCTCTTAGAGAACTTATAGTTGGTGGTCTAAAAGGTATAGCAGCCTACGTTTCCCATGCTGGAGCTTTAGAAAACTTTAATCAAGATATATATACTTTTATGTTTAAAGCCTTAGCCGCAACAGCAGATGATAGTAAAAGTGTGGATGAGTTAGTATCTTTAACACTTGAGACAGGTAAATATGGTGTAGAGTGTATGGCTCTATTAGATAAAGCAAATACTGAGGCTTATGGACATCCAGAAATTAGTGAGGTTGATCTTGGGGTTAGAAGTAATCCTGGAATACTTATCAGTGGTCATGATTTAAAAGATATAGATGAGTTATTAAAACAGACAGAAAATAGTGGTGTAGATGTCTATACTCACTCTGAGATGTTAGCTGCTCAATACTACCCCGCATTTAAGAAATATGATCATTTTGCTGGGAATTACGGTAACGCTTGGTGGGCTCAGAAAGAGGAGTTTGCTAAGTTTAACGGCCCTATTATTATGACTTCAAACTGTTTAGTTCCGCCTACTAAGGAGTATATAGATAGAATATATACAACTGGTGAGACTGGTTTTAGTGGAGTGAAACATATTTCTAACCACGATTTTTCAGAAGTAATTAATCAAGCAAAGGGTTGCAAAGCTCCTACAGAGATTGAAACAGGTAAGATAATTGGTGGATTTGCCCATGAACAAGTATTTGCTCTAGCTGATAAAGTTGTAGATGCTGTTAAAACTGGAGCTATTAAAAAGTTCTTTGTAATGGCTGGGTGTGATGGTAGACAAAAGGGGAGAAACTACTATACTGAGTTTGCCCAAGCTCTTCCAAATGACACAGTTATATTAACAGCCGGTTGTGCAAAATATCGATACAATAAGTTAAACTTAGGAGATATTGGTGGAATCCCAAGGGTATTAGATGCTGGACAGTGTAATGACTCCTACTCCCTTGTTCTTATTGCATTAAAACTACAGGAGATATTTGGTTTAGAAAGTGTTAATGATCTTCCAATTGCTTATAATATAGCATGGTATGAGCAGAAAGCAGTTATTGTTCTATTGGCCCTATTATATCTAGGTGTTAAAAATATTCACTTAGGGCCTACATTACCAGCCTTTTTATCAGAAAATGTAGCGAATGTACTAGTAGAGAATTTTGGAATATCTCCAATGGGAGAAGTTGGGGAAGATATTAAACTCTTTATGGGTGAAGCTGTTTAATAATAGGGGCAATGCCCCTATTATTATCTATATGCCTTTTCTATTTCCACTGCTATATTAATTAGATTATTAATATAGTCTGGATCTAGAGGATTTAGTGTTGTTACTTTTCCATCTATAGCATCGGCTATAATTGAGGCGCTTTTTTGGGAAAACTCAGGTTGTACAATTATCATTTTAACATTAGATTTTTGGGCCTGATCAATAATTTTCTCTATTATTGAAGGGGTAGGCTCCTTACCTCCTGTCTCAATTGCAATCTGTTTTAAGCCAAATTCATCGGCAAAATATCCAAAAGAGGGGTGATATACAAATAGGATTTTCCCTTTTAATGGATCTAATATTGTATGTATTTTAACAATAACATCATCTAAATCTGATACTAGACTGTTAAATCCATTTAAATACTCCCTCTCTCCATCTGGATCCAGTTCTATAATGGCATCTAATATGTTTTTAGCCTGTATCTTAGCAAGAGTTGGGGATAGCCAAACATGGGGATCAAGTGCTTCATCATGGTCTTCATCATGGTCTTCATCATGGTCGTGGGATTCAATTGACCTTTTGATAATTCCAGCAGAAGTATCAATAACCTTTAATGAACTAAGTGTCTCTAAAACCTTATCTAAATATGTCTCTTCAAAGGGTACACCTGTTGTAAATAGTGTATCAGCTCTACTTAGTCGCCCTATTTGGCTGGGTGTAGGTTGGTATGTCGCTGGGCTTTTCCCAGGTCCTACAAGGGCATAGGATGTAATCCTATCTCCACCAATTCTATCAACAAAGTATTTTTGTGGTAAAACACTGGTAAATATTGTTAACCCTTTACTTTCCGTCTCTAAATTACTGCTGGCAAAAAGTCCTATTGGTAGTAGCAGTAATGATATAAACAGTATAGATATTTTTTTCATGTAGTTTCTCCTTTTGTTTTAAATGCAAATTAGTTGCATTTAGAGTATGTAAAAAGTGGATATATTGTCAATAACAAAATTACTATTTAGAACATTTATCACAAATTCCTGAAAATTGCATTGATATATTTTCAATGGTAAAACCTGGACAACTTTTCTTTAAGCTGATTAGATTTTTTTCATCTATAGCTTCTAGGCAGTAGATCTTTCCACATTTTTTACAGTTGAAATGGGGGTGGACAGGATTATGTATACAGGAGAGTTCATACATTTTTGAATCATTATTACTGAAAATTTCTCTTACAATATTTTTATCATTGAATAAATTAAGTACACGATAAACCGTAACTAAATCCATATCATTATTTAACTCTTTATATAGATCATTTACTGAAAAAACTCTCTGTTTAACTATAATCTCTTCTAATATTTGGACTCGCTGTTTTGTAGCCTTCATTCCTTTAGATTTTAATAACTCTTTTG
Organism: Thiospirochaeta perfilievii; assembly: GCF_008329945.1. Lineage (NCBI taxonomy): Bacteria > Pseudomonadati > Spirochaetota > Spirochaetia > Spirochaetales > Spirochaetaceae > Thiospirochaeta > Thiospirochaeta perfilievii. Next base: position 2,448,769 of record NZ_CP035807.1, read on the forward strand.
AATCACATCTGCCCATACTGTCTCCTGCATACTAGGTTAACCTAGATGTTAGCAAATTAATAAATAGTATATAACTATCATTATTTGAATGATACCCTATTTCTTCCGCTGTTTTTAGAGTTATATAGTGCTTTGTCTGCTATTTCTATTAAGTCACCAGGGTTATCATTTTTAGGATTTAAAATAGTGCAACCTATACTAATTGTAACTTGTATATCTTTCTTTAGGAATTTATCCTGAACGTATTTTCTCATTCTTTGGGCCACTTTTATTGTTGCATCCTTATTAGATTCAGGGAGAATTACAATAAATTCATCCCCACCATACCTCCCAATGGAATCGATATCTCTTAGAGTTTCTAAAAAATAGTTTGTAACCTTTTTTAGTATCTCGTCCCCTTTTTGATGTCCATATCTATCGTTAATATCCTTAAAATGATCAATATCTATCATAAATATTCCTAGGTGTAAGTTGAACCTTTGAGCTCTAGACAGCTCTTTTGAAAAGATATTAAGAATATTCCTTCTATTGTGAATAGATGTTAACTCATCCTGGGTTGCTAACCTTTCTAACTCCTCACTATGAATCTTCTCCTGGGTTATATCCCTAGCGGAAACCACTATATCCTTATCCCCAGGGGAGGTAAATGAGTTCCAAGATAACCACTTATGGCCCCCATTTTTACATAGATATCTACTTTGAAAATTTTCTAATGTGTAACCTTTTTTTATCTTCTTCATCTCCTTAGATAAAAGTTCTTTATCATCAGGGTGAATATATTTTAATAGAGGTTCATTTAATAGCTCTTCATTATTCCAACCTAGTACATCCATCCAAGATTTATTTAGCTGAATAACCCTTCCATCAGGTGTTGCAATACAAAAAAGATTACTAGATAGATCAAAAATTGCACTCCTTTGAATTAATAAATGAGTCTCCCTAATTCTCTGTTTTTTTAATCTATATAGTATGGAAAAAAGAATAATTGATGCTAGTGTTAGAATAAAAATGGAAAAAAAACGGATTTCATAGGTATGTTGTCTATAAAATGATGGTCTGGGATTTACATAGATGCTATCTTTAGGGTTTAAACTCTTTTCTATATTACTCTTATATAAGGCGGTTTCGTCAAAAATATACCTATTGGGGCTATTGGTCATAATAGGTAGTGTAGTAATATCCCTTCCATTAAGCAGTTTTATTAAGAAATTTGCAGCTTCTTCTCCTTGATGGTATCCACTAACTACCTTACCACCAATTACACCTGTGTTTAAGTAGATATCATGGAGAGCATAAACTGGAGCAAAACTCATATTAGATATTAAAGTCCCCACTTTCTTAGCAGGAATTATATGACCAAAATCATCCCTTAAAGAACTAAAAAGAAGTATAGCATCTCTCTGTGTTAAATAGGAAAACCTATTAATACTCTCATATAAGTCATCCCCTTTTAACTTTATAACTTTAATCTTAGCACTTTTTGTTTTTATATAATCCTCTGCTAATTTAACGTTGTTTATAGCTATTTTATGGTTCATACTCCAAAAAAGTATGCTCTCTAGTTGAGGGTTGTGTTGTAGTATTATATCAATTGTATCCTCAATATCCTCGCTCTCAACTATACCTGATATATTGGTGATACCATCTAATATCTCTTTATTATATCCGTTTACTCCACAAAATATTGTTGGAACCGGCCCCCAAATTTTATCCCTATACATTTTTACAAAATCTAAGGCGTCATTATCTGCAGTTATTATTATATCAAACATGTTATTAGGGTATTTTAGACTGTATAGGTCATATAAAAGTTTAAACTGTTTATCCTTATTATTTATTATGTCTAAATTTTCAATTTTAATATCTATACTAATGTTACTACTTTCTAATCTGTCCATAACTCCCTGTTCAATATTTTTTGTCCAAGAATAATTTGAGGAGTATGAATGTAGTAGAAGTATGTTTTTATCCTTAGAGCTTAACATTGTTAGAGGTAGTAATAATATAGCTATAAATATTTTTTTTATCCTCATCCTTATAATTCTATTTTAAGACCATTCCTAATTCAAGCTTATTAATGGTACATTAATGGTAGGAGTTTTGATGAAAGGTAGATTACACCCAAATAATAAACATATAGGAAGATATAATTTTAAAGAGTTAGTAAAAGTATCTCCTGACCTTAAGGATTTTTTAAAGCCAAATCCCCAGGGTGACGAAACCATTGAATTTAGTAATAGAGATGCCGTAATAAGCTTAAATAAAGCTCTTTTAAACTTCTATTACGGTATAGAAAGTTGGGATATTCCTAGTGGTTTTTTATGTCCCCCATACCTGGTAGAGTTGACTATATCCACTATGTTAATGATTTAATAAAAAATATTGATGGAGATAAAAAGGTTCTCGATATTGGTGTTGGAGCAAACTGTATCTATCCTCTTTTAGGTGTTTCTATATACCGCTGGAACTTTAAAGGTGTAGATATTGATCCAATATCCCTAGAAAATGCAAAAAGAATAGTTGGCTCAAATAAAAATATAGCGAGTAAAATAGAACTAGTTTTACAAGGTAATAAGAGTAATATTTTTAAGGGAATTATAAATGAGGACGAGTATTATCATTTAACAATTTGTAACCCTCCATTTCACTCCTCCCTTAATGAGGCTGTTCAAAGTAATTTAAGGAAAGTTAAGAATTTAAATAAAAGTAGAGAGAATAAAATCGATAATGAAATGAATTTCGGAGGCCAGAAAGCTGAGTTATGGTGTCCTGGAGGAGAAGTCTTCTTTATTAAAAAAATGATAAACGAGAGTATTCTTTTTAAGGATCAAGTTTTATGGTTTACTACACTTGTTTCTAAAAACGATAATGTTAGACCTTTAAAGCATATTGCTAGAAAGGCTGGTGCTAAGAAGGTTAAAGTTATTGAGATGAGTCAGGGGCAGAAGATCAGTAGAATTTTGGCTTGGAGCTTTTCTAATGGTGTATAGAACCAATCGGTTAATACTAAGACCCTTATTAAAAGAGGATTTAGACTCTTTTATGGATTTTTTAGTTAATAATCGAGATTTTTAGCTGTTTGGGAGCCTAAAAGGGATAACTCATATTTTGAAAAAGAGAATCTTTTAAACCTTATACAACAACAGATAGAAACTAATAATAACAAAAGTGGTATCAGTCTTGGAATATTTTTAGAAGGACAACTTATAGGTCAAATCAATATTTCTAATATAGTTTATGGCCCATTTCTTTCATGTTTTTTAGGGTATAAACTTGGTGAGAAGTTTCAAGGTATGGGTTATATGGGCGAGGCCTTAAATAAGGTGATTGATATTGCTTTTAATCAGTATAAATTACACCGTATAGAGGCTAATATTATTCCTAAAAATATAAAATCAATAAATGTTGTAGAAAGATTAAACTTTGTTAATGAAGGGCTTAGTAAAAAATACCTAAAGATAAATGGTCAGTGGCAGGACCATAGTCACTATGTTTTATTAAATAATTTACTAGAATAGTAAAAATAATTGCATTGTGTCTCTTTTACTCTTACAATTTTTTTATGAGGTTTCTATTATTAACTAAGGAAGAAAATTGTAATAAATATAAAAAAATCTTAGACTTCCTAGGTTGTAAAAATATCATAGCCACCCTATGTTATAATATCAATAATCCTCCAAATAACAACTTTGATTTTTATCTTATTGAAGACTTCCTATGGAGTGAAATAGAGATAATTTTAAACATACCATTTTTTATTAATCTAAATAAAGATAAAGAAATAGAGGGTGTTTTTTCTAATAAAAACTTTGTTGGATATTTAGATTTAACTTCAAATCCTACTTTTATATACTCAGTATTTAAGAATTCTACAGCTTTAGTTGTTGCAAATAATAAAAAGATAAGTGAAAAAAATAAAATATTATCAATGGCAATTGATAATAGCCCAATTTCTATAATGATAACAGATAGTGATGGGATTATAGAGAGTGTAAACCCTAGGGTCTGTGAAATAACCGGTTATGATTATGACTCTTTAATTGGTCAAAACCCTAGGATACTAAAGTCAGAGAACTCTGTTACAGATTACAAAGATATGTGGTTAACCTTAACTTCTGGTAGGGTATGGAAGGGTGAGTTTTGTAATAAAAAAAGAGTGGAGAGGAGTATCGAGAATCTGTTATCATTACTCCTGTTTTTGATGAAAACAGAGAAATTATTAAATATGTTGGTTTAAAAGAAGATCTTACTGGGCTTTTAACAATACAGAAGGAACTAGAAGAGACCCTAGTCTCCCTAGAAGAGACTGTTAATAAACGAACATTAGTACTAAGAAGCACTCAATCTCTACTTTTAGAGTCTTTAGCAACACTTTCTGAATATAGGGATAATGAGACTGGAGAACATATCAAAAGAACAAAACTATATGTAAAATTTCTAGTAGAATGTATTAGCAGTAGTTTAGACTATACTGAGTATGAGTTAGTTCAGCTCTGGAGTTCTGCCCCACTACACGATATAGGAAAGGTAGCTATTCCTGATAATATATTATTAAAGCCGGATAAATTAACTGATGAAGAGTTTGATATAATGAAAATGCACCCAATTCATGGAAATGAGGCATTGATGAGGGTTAGTGAGTGTAAAGATGATGATAATTTTCTGAAGTTTGCAAAGGAAATTACCCTTTTTCACCATGAGAAGTGGGATGGTTCCGGGTATCCATACGGTTTAGAGGGGGAGGATATTCCAATCTCTGCAAGAATGATGGCCTTAGCTGATGTATATGATGCTTTAAGATCTAAAAGGCCATATAAGGATCCTATCCCCCATGAAAAAGTTATGGGTATGATTTTAGAGGAGAGAGGTAGGCACTTTGATCCAGTGTTAGTAGATCTTTTTATTGAGTTTAATGGTAAATTTAATGATATTTTTACAAATTCAATGGAGGAAGTATTTAATTTTGATGATTTGTAGTTGTCGAAATGATTAAATATTAGTATATTCATATATATAGATAAGGAGATATTATGGAGCATTTAACATTAGAAAGTTTTAAGGAAAAAATCTGTACCTGTGGTTTAGATGGAAAAGAAGGTGCGGAGTGGAGTTATAAGGGTGATCTACCTTGTTTAATAGATTTTTACGCAGACTGGTGTGGTCCATGTAAAAGGGTTGCTCCAATCTTAGAGGATTTAGCTAAAGAGTTTGAAGGTAAAGTTCATATATATAAGGTAGATACTGAGGCTCAGCAAGAGTTAGCGGCTATGTTTGGTATTCAAAGTATTCCAACTCTTTTATATGTACCAATGGAAGGAAAACCTCAGTTGGCAGCAGGAGCTCCTCCTAAACCACAATTAGTACAAACAATGAAGGATATTCTAAAAATATAATTAATGGCACCTTCGGGTGCTTTTAATTATCTATCTGTACTCCTTTAATAGAGTGTAATCTAATATAGTTATATACTCTTTATCCTGTTTTATTATTCCTTGGGTAATTAGGTTTTTAAACTCCCTTGAAAGGCTAGGCCTTGTAACTGCCATCTCTTTTGATAGTTCTTCCTTAGTTTTACTTAAGATAAAACTCTTTGAATTTACTTTTTTAGACTCTTGTAATAGTATAGTGGCAATCTTCTGCTTTATATTATTAAGTTGCAAAAAGTTTATCTTTTTAGATAAAAAATCCACCTTTGTTGACATTACCGACAGTGTATTTTCCAGTATATCTTGATTCGCCATACAGCAGCTTAATAACATCTCCTTAGGTAGTAAAAAAACTTGACTATCCTCTTTTGCAAAAAGAGTAACAGGAAGTTTTTGATTTTTAGAAAATAGAACGGGGATAGCAACTGGTTGATACTTCCCAAACTCCTCCATATTGATTATTTTTCCATCATCTGAAGCCATTTGAGCTTTTAGCTTCCCATCAATAACAATAATTAATTTATCTAAAACTTGACTCTGAAACCAAACAGTCTCCCCTTTTTTAAACCATTTAATAATTGGTTGGTGGGACGTTAATATCCTGTTTAATTGGTTAATATCAATATTCTTAAATATTGGTGATTCTGCTACTGCTAATAACTCTCTTTTTTCCATTTTAACCTCTAATAAATGGTACTTTTTTTGTATATATTAGTTAACCTCTTTATGATACTCTATTTTAAAAAAGGAGATAAAAATTGATTAACAAACTAAAAAAAATAGCTATTATTAGCTTAGCGTTACTAATTTTTTCAGGTTGTACAACAACTAAGAGTGAAACAGCAGAGAATTATGAACCAAATATTCTAGATGTTTATGGAACATATGAGGCTGGAGAGTATGTAAACAAGTATTACGGATTTAAACTAGATATCCCAGAATCCTATACTATTCATGATGATGAGACTAAAAGATATGTCGAGGAGTTAGGGTCACAGGTATTTGATGTTGATGGTGAGTCATCAGTAGACATCCAAGAGATTATGGCTGTTCAGACATATAATATTTTATTAGCATCAAAATATGCTTTTGGTGAACCTGTAGAAGAAAATATACTTTTTCAATTAATTAGTGAAAACCTAACATACTCCCCTGGAGTTGAAAATGGTGAAGACTACCTATGGCATGTAAAAAAACTACTTAAGGAAGGTGGTCTTAATATTATTGATGAATCAGAAACTGCTACAGAAACTATAAATGGTGTTGAGTTTTATACTTATAGTTATGGAATGGTTATTCAGGGTTCAACAATATACCAAAATTGGTTTTGTAAAAAGGTGAATGATCATATGGTATGTTTTGCATTAAGTAGTGTAACAGATGAAGGTTATGCCGAGCTTTATTCAATTTTAAACACTCTTGAATTATTAGATCAAACTTCTATAAATTAAGGAATGGCTGTTGCTAAAGGTCATAAGGTTTTAGCAACAGCTTTTTTATTTATAATCTATTAACATCATACTCTTTATCTTTTAACAAATTTATTAAACTACCATCTCCAACTAAATGGCCGGCACCAACAACAATAAAGTAGTTATCATTGGTCTCTAGGAATCCCTCTATCGCTTCTAACCAGTTTTTATTTCTTTGATAAAAGAGCAGATCTAAAAACTCATCACCTTTTGATAACAATAAAGATTCATCAATTATATTTTTTATTCTTTTTGTATCTCCCAATTTCCAAGCACTTATTAAATTCTCATAATAGTCTCCAAAAGTATTTACATTATCAATTGTGGATATTAACTCCGCAATTTGATACTCCTTTGGGTAAGAATCCCTTAGTAATATCTGAGACTCTGCAGACTCTAGGTACATAGTATCTAATCCCATTTCATCAGCCACAGCCTGTAAGTGAATATCTACTCCATTCTCAGAACTATATCCAAATTCTTTAGTCTTATAATCCGAAATTACTGCTGAAACCATCCAGGGCTTAAATATCCTAATATGTTCGAAAGTCATATTGTACGGAGTTAAAATCTCTGTTATTTGTCTCCTATGATTCTCATCTACATAATTAGCAAGATCATCATTATCTGGGAGTAGGGATGTCTCAATTATAAACTTTTGAAATTCTGGGGTGGTAGTTAATGAAGCATCAGCTTCTAATACAAAGTGATCAGAATTTTCTATAGCCTGATAAAAAGAATCATCTAAAGGGTAGATATCCCCAGGGGCAATATGAATTGAACCAGCTATATAAATAGACCTATCCCCATTTTTTAGTTCCCATAGTAGTGGTCTTACATCATTACCCTTTAAGACTTTATCAGCCGTACTTGAACAAGATATGCTAGAACCTATAACTATGGTCACTGCACACATTGTAATAATTTTTTTTATCAATAACTTAATTTTATACATACTTTTCCTTTAAATTCTATTAATTAAAAAAATAGAGTTTATTATTATATTATCTTGATTTTCAATAAATTCAGTGTCTTCTATAAAAATGATTGTTTTATTATTAATTATTGATTTCCCAGACTGTATAGTAACTTCTAAAATTTCTGAGGTTGCATAACTTCCTTTATCTGTCTTTATGGTTAAAGAAAAAGTTGTCGTCGATATATCCACATTTCCTGTATTACTAATTTTGTAATTTAATAAGCATTCCTTTTTCTCGGTATCCTTATTTAAGTAAACCCGATAACTCTCTATTCCAACATCCCCTGTTGGATACCAGTCTTCAATATTATTACAACTCATGACTGAGATGATAAATAACGCTAAAAATATTTTTTTCAATTTTATACTCCTAAAATTCTATGTCGTAACTAGTTGCAATTTCTGTGTTAGGATTAATGCTCCCTGAGTCAAACTGGCTGTTTACCCCAGTATTAATTGCTAATTTATCAATGTAATAAAAGAAACTAAAATTAATTGACATGTAGCTTGTAGTATCATTCCATTTTGTTTTGTTAAAATCGGTCTTTGGTAAATATATACTGTTTATAAATTTGATATTATATCCAAGTTTATCATTTAATACCTCTGTTATCCCCCCATTAAAGCAGATTACTCCTAATGTACTAACAGTTTTAAACCTACTTTTTTTAAATAACCTAAGAGTATAGTCAATTGATAGATTTAATATTGTTGGATCAATTATTTTTGAAAGACTAATCGCAATATTAGGTTTATGATATCCATCACCACTCATTATATTACGCACGTTAGCTTGATAATTATTATGAATTCCTAATGGATAGGAATAACCAAGATCCCCTCTAATCCAGTAATCTCCAAAGTTTTTATATAGACTCAAGCTTGCTCCACAATCACCTAATGCTAAACCATTTTTCGTTTTTCTAGTGGTAGTTACTCTTGAAAATTCCTGATTCAAAGAGATAGAAAGATAATTCATATATTTATAAGAAACAGATAAATTACTATCTAAATAGATGTCATAGGATGTATCACCATTTACACAATTAAAAGATAGGCCAATACTTGGGGTAATTAAGTGTTTCCTACGTTTCTCAACACCCAAACGTTGGTGATCTTCTGCTGAAATATTAACAAATGATAATAAAAGCATTATCACCATGCTCTCCTGTGTAACAGATCTATTCTTCTTAGATTAACATTAACCGCTTTTTCTAATGTTTTTTTATCACTATTTTCTGTTTGTGATGCAACAATAACAACTTTATTTGACCATCTGTCATTAAATTGTTTTACTGATAAAACTTCAATGCCTCTTGCAGGATCAGCAGTAACAATCCTAAAATCTCTATATCCTAAAAACAAAGCAAAATGTTTATTTGGATAATCATAATGGACAATTATAGGATAATATTTTTCAGAGTTATTTATAAGCTGATCTAGAGTCATTTCATATGACTTGGTAAGTAGTCCATATTCACTAATAAATTCTGAAATATCATTTAAATTAACGGTATATTTACCATCTTTAATTTTTTCGAGAAGTTCGTATTCATTGCACTTTTTTCTCCAATATATATCTAATAAACTTGAAGTTATTGATGCTCCACATGAATTATCATAACCTTGTTCATGAACATATTTAAACTTTAAATCTTCTTTAGGGATAACTAAGGATACTAACTCAAATGTTAATTTAGTCATGTATATCCTCTAAGATCTCAAAGTGTTTACGATCCCCTTTAAAGTCTCCAATCAATTTATCTAAATATAATAAATTGAAAATAACTGTATAACTAACCATCAATCTTAATGGCATATAATCATAAATAAATATTGAAGTGATATATAAAATAGCTGAACCTATTAAATAGAGTAGTACATCACCTTTATATGACTTATTCCAACTTTTTTTATAGATAAAAATTTTAACCTTATATCCTTTTAAGCTCAACCATATTTTAACAATCCATTCTGGAATAAGCCATGTTAGAAAAATAGTGTCTATATGTAAATAAAATATAAATACTAGTAAGATATGTATAATAAAATTAGGTATATGTAGGGTATTAGCTTAAGAGATTCACTCTTAAGCTAACTAAGCATTTTTATTCAACTATTTCACTTTTTATATAGTTTATTAATTTTGATATAAGCTCTCCAATACCTGCTACTAAGCTAATAACAATAATAAGTTTTATACCTAGTGTGGATTTTGAAAATAGACCATTATTTACACCGTTATATATAAAAAGTTTATCAGAACTTAAAATAATTATCATAAAGATAGTTTCAGATAGGGATGTTACAAAATCTAAAACATATAGGGACTTTGTTTTTATCTCCTTCTTTAGAAGTTTAAAATGATAATATACTTGAAGTAGACCTAAAGCTGAAAATATATAGATATACCCTGAAAAAACATCCATATTGATTCTATTGCCAAGGCTTAAACCACTTTTAAGGAATTGATTTTCTAGGAGTTGTATAAAATCGGGATATAAATTTATTAGAGTTATAAAAATAGGTATAAGAATTATTGCTATAATAGACTCGACTTTAGACTCTGTCTCCTTGGAAAGGGTTATGGATTCTAACTCTTTTACACTCCAATCTTCCTCTAGATCAACCTCTTTATCCTTTAGGAATTTAGTGATAATTATAAATATAACAGTTAAAAAACCAATTCCGGAAATTGATGCTTGTATGGTGTTTATTGGAAATTTAATAAAAAGTCTAAATATCTCTATTCCTTTTGGATTTGTTGTAAATAGGTTAACAATAAATATTGTAAAAAACGAAATTCCTATAGAGCCTACAATAATCTTAAGTATCATAAAATATAGGTCAGTAAATCCAGAGCTAATTACCTGGGGAGTTCCTATATATTTTTTAGCTACTCTACCTGGAGTTCCAAAATCGCTAATTGCTTGATTTATACTCTCTGGAGTTGGATCTGTACCATATTTCTCTTCAATCTCATCTAAAATAAGGGATTTCAACTCCTGTTTAATCTCTTCTCGACCCTTTAGGGGTAATTTTTGTCCAATAGCGTATATATACTTATCAATTATTTCCATTTTTTCCCTCTCTTTTTGAAAAGCTTTCAATTATAGAGTTGGTTTTTACCCAACTACTGTAGAGTTTTTCTCGTACCTCTACTCCTAAACTACTTATTTGGTAATACTTTCTAGGTCTGTTATCCGTTGTATCCCAAAAGCTCTCTAGTAACCCCTGTTTATCTAATCTTCTTAATAGTGGGTAAAGTGTGTTTTGTTCAATTTCTATACCCTCTCTATTTAGATCGTTAACAAGGGAGTATCCATAACACTTATTTGTTGTATTAAAAAGAACGGATAAAACTAGAGTTCCTCTTTTTAGCTCTTGATTCAGGTTTTCTATGATCTTTTCTCTCTCTTCCATACTTTCCCTCTATTTATATAATAGTGTGTGATATACAGTATTGTCAAATAGTAAACAGTGTAAACTAGTAAAGTTATGCGATAAACGGATAGCCATCAATATCTTTTTTACAACTCTCCCAATGAATCTTCCCATTTATCTTTGACTCTACGGCTAGTGCCACAGCTACAGACATAATTTCATGATCATTTTTGGGTTTTATTTTAAATGTATAACCCCTAATCTCTATGGCTTTTATAAGATTGTTTATTGAAGGTATGGATTTTTTTACCAAAAGAACATCTTCATAATTGTAGTTGTCTAGGGCTAAAAAGGCTCCTGGATGACACTCGTATAAAATAGGTTTTATATCTAAGAAACTAAATAGTCGAGTTAACCTTATTCCCCTTGATGTTAAGTATATCATTCTACTATAAGTTGGTGGCATAACACCTATTTTTGTAAAACCAAAACTATTTAGATAAGTTCTTAAGTCTCTATCTGACTCCCTATATCCTCCTTGTTGAGAGTAGGATAGGGGTGCATCAATTCCAACGTATTTTGCTTTATGTTTAAAAAGAAAATTAAATAACTCATCATCAGAAAACCCACTATAAACTTTTATGTTCTTATCTTCTATAAATGATATAGCTGTATCTGTATGGTTTTTAGGGCCTGCTAGATCTATACCTATAATCATAGTACTCCTTTTATATTAACCCTTTCAAGGAATTCTGCTATCCACATCTTGTAAGTAGGGGGAATTAGCTCCTGATTAAAGGTGATTATTATTGTAAATAGATCCTTTCTTGTATTAATATTATCAACCCTTGTAATCTCTCCCATCATTTCTCCAATTCCATCAAGTCCATTATATTTTATTAATAAAAGGACGCTTGTTTTCTCCTTAAACTCTTTTTTATCCCCTACTATAATTATTTTTGCACTAAATATTGATATCTCTGTTAAAATACATCTTCTTCCCTTTCCTGAGATAAATAGAAAATTTTCCATACTATTTCGTAATAATGAGTTGCAATTTTGGTTGTTTAATACAAATCGCTCTTCTGCTCTCTTATGTTTATTTTCTTGATCCTGTATATATGTCCCTAAAATACTAATTAGGTCGTTTGGGGCTCTATTTATAAATTCAAAGGTTGCAAAATAGAGCTCTTGTTCCTGGTTACCATAGGGGACTAAACTTATAATTTTTGAGTTTATATAAAAGACTATATTACTCTTCTCTGTTGGGATTTTAAAGCAGTATTTTATTGCTAGGTTATTTCTATTTTTTTTTAAGAATTCTATTTGAAGTGGTGTCAATTTTATTATAATCCTTGAGCTTGTTAGTGATGAAGAGTATAAAATAGATGGGAATTTCCTATCCCCAACCTTTAAATATATTTGATCAACTTTTAATCCTAGGGATCTAATAACACTTTGATTAAATGTAATATCGTGGTCTTTATGATTATTATATATATCATTTAATCGACGTCTCATTAAGTAATTCTATAACTAAAAATAGGTATATACAACAAAAATGAATCTGTATCTTATATTTAAAAAAATATTTGAATTACTAACATTTGTAGTTTAAAATTCTAAAGGATAGGAGTATGTAAATGAAGATAAGTGAAATATATAAAGATAGTAGTTATGAGATAAGTATGAAGGCACAAATGTTAGGTATAATTGAGATAGGATTAATATGCTCTCTTTTCCCTGTATTAATATTAAACTTTGTTTCTAAAAATTTTATGAATGTAACTTTGTTTGTTATTGTTTTATTTCTACTAATATACTCCTTTATCAGTTTAAAAAAGGGGAAATATAATAGATCAAGTAAGGTAACTGTAATAAGTGTAGCGGTTATTCTTCTTTTATCAGCTGTTTTAGGTAAAATATCTGGGGAGCAGCATTTTTATGCCCAAGCTGGAACAGGGGTTTTAATAATACTTCTTTCATCTATTTTTATTCTTAGTAACCGAATTAATTATATTGTTGTATTTACTTATTCTGCTCACATTATAATTGATATCCTACGTAGAATTATTAACAATGAGTATACCGAGTTAACTAGATCATTATCCCAGCAGTTAGTAGCACCTATTGTCATTTATGTTCTAAGTGTTCTAATTCTTATAAATTATAAAAAAATTGTTAAAGGTGTTATAGATAAAACCCTCCTAGAGATAGAAAATGGTAAAGTTCGTGAGACTTTATTAAAGGATATAATTACAAAATCAAATGATCAGCTGTCTAAAACAGATAGTATTTCAAAAAATATAGAGACTTCAAGGCTCTCTTTAAGTGGTATAAATGAGAGTGTTAGCTCTGTAAAAGGTAAGGTTGTCTCCCTAAATGATAAATTTTCTATTTCTGAGGACTCCCTAATGCAAATCTCTGATAGTTTAAACAGGTTAGATCAAATATCAGATAGCCAAGCATCACACATTGTAGAGACAAGCGCTGCATTAGAAGAGATGGTCGCCTCCATAAAAAATGTATCCGCCATTATAAATAATAAGATGAGTTCAGTATCAAAACTTTTATCAACTGCTGAAAACGGTGCTAAGGTTATAACTAAAACAAATAAATCCTTTCAAACTGTTATAGACCATATAGATAGTATAACAGAGATGACAACTATTATATCTAAAATATCAAGCCAAACTAACTTATTAGCTATGAACGCAGCTATTGAGGCAGCCCATGCTGGGGATTCCGGAAAAGGTTTTGCAGTTGTTGCAGATGAAGTTAGAAAACTTGCAGAATCTAGTGCTGTTAATGTAAAAACAATAAGCGAGACTTTAAAAGACCTTGTAAAAGCTATAAAGGATACTGATAATAATGTAAAGAATAGTGGAGAAGCTTTTGTATCAATAAGTTCAGAAGTTAAGGATGTTAGTTCTGCTATGCATGAAATAGATCAGAGTGTTAGGGAACTCTCGGTTGGTAGCGATGAGATATTAACAGCAACATCAGGATTAAATGAGTTAACAAGTAATGTAAAAGAAGCTGTTAATGTTGTTAAGGTTAACGATGATACTGTTTCTAAAAACTTTGCAGATATGGGAAGCTTTGTAATTACCCTAAATAATAATATGGATGAGATAAATTCTAAAAGCTCTAATATTAGCATTGAAATGGATGGACTTAAGGATTTAGCCGATGACCTTAATCAGGTAGCTAACAAACTTGGAGAAGAGCTTAAATCTATCTAAAAAAATCATAAATTATCAATTAATCTACTCAATTAGGTTGCATAAGCAACTTTTACTCTATATAGTTGCATAAGCAACTATTTGGGGTTTTTATGGAGAAAAAAAAGATTATAGGAAGGGATATTTCTATCCTTCACAGACATAAAAATAGGTATGGAGATACGGTCTTTAAGGAATTTAATCTAAATAATACCCAGGCCGAGGCTCTTTTATATTTAAACAGATTTCCTGGGGCAAATTTAAAGGAGATAAATAACTATTTTATGATTAACAAGGCTTCGATTACAAAAATTGTTAACCATTTAGAGATTTTAGGTTATGTAAGCCGTAGGTACAACAAACAGGATAAGAGAGAGTGTGGTGTATATTTAACAGATTCTGGTATTGAATTGATTCCAGAACTGATTAATAGACTTCAAAAATGGGAAAATATGTTGCTTAGTAACATTGAAAGTAGAGATGTAGAGAAGCTTCGGGATCTTCTATTCCAAATGGTAGAAAATATAACAGTAATGGGGTTAAAATGAATAAAAAAACAGAAAAACTTGGTAATATGGATGTTAAAATATTAATATTAAAAATGGCTCTGCCTGCAATGATATCTATGATAGTTCAGGCTCTTTATAATATAGTAGATAGTATCTTTGTTGCAAGAATATCTGAGAAAGCATTAACAGCTCTATCCCTTGCATTCCCTATTCAGATGATAATTGTATCGATATTTGTAGGCCTAGGGGTTGGAGTAAACTCATATATTTCTAGGAAACTAGGTGAGGGTAAGAAGGATGAAGCTATAAATACAGCTGAACATGGACTTTTAATTGGAATAGCAATTTGGAGTCTACTTGCTATATCTTCATTTATTTTGCCTAAGTTCTTTTTTAAGCTTTTTACAGATGATCCAGTAATTATTAAATACTCTGTCCAGTATACAAGAATTGTGATGTTATTTTCATTTGGAAGTATACTAACCGAGGTTTGTATGAACATTTTAAGGGCTACAGGGGATATGATTAGCTCTATGAAGATTCAGCTACTAGGAGCTCTAATAAATATTATTTTAGATCCAATTTTTATATTTGGATTTCTTTTTATTCCTGCTTTAGGTGTTACAGGAGCTGCTATAGCAACTGTAATAGGACAGTTATGTGCTATGGCATTTGCACTAACCCTAGTATTAAAAAACAAGAAAGGTTTAGAGCTGGATTTTAGTAAGTTTAAGTATAGTTTAAATATAACTAAAGAGATCTTTAGAGTTGGAGTCCCTGCAATTTTTATGCAACTGTTAGGATCATTTATGTTAACTGGTCTTAATTTAATACTAGCTGGAATATCCTCAACATCCGTAGCTGTTTTTGGGGCTTATTTTAAGCTGCAATCCTTTATCTATATGCCTGTTTTTGGCTTGAACCAAGGGATGATGCCTGTAGTAGGGTATAACTATGGAGCAAAAAAGTATGATAGGGTAGCCTCTGCTGTAAAGTATAGCGTAATCTATGCTGCAGTAATAATGTTATTTGGTTTTATACTTTTTCAACTCTTTCCAAGACCTCTTTTAGCACTCTTTAATAGCTCTGAACAAATGTATGAAATAGGGGTTGTTTGCCTTAGAACAATAAGTTATGGATTTATATTCTCCGCGGGAGGAATAGTTTTATCAACACTCTTTCAAGCCTTAGGAAAGGGGTCAATAAGTCTTTTTCTATCTTTTGCTAGACAGATTATATTTTTACTCCCTCTAGCCTTTGTTTTTAGTAGGATAATGGGAGTACAAGGAGTATGGTTAGCCTTTCCTATATCGGAAATATTATCACTGTTCATAGCTATCTTTTTTACCTTTAAGGTTTTTAAGGGTATGGGAGAGGGGTCTTTTGTTAAAAAAAAGTATGCATAAATATTATGTTTAACCCTAGCAACAAAAAGATTATGGCTTTATGAATTACTAAATGTTAAAATATATATATGAATACTAGAGCCCTACAATGTTTTATTAAGGTTTATGAAAAAAAGAGTATAACCGCAGCAGCTAAAGAGATATACATCTCTCCCCAGGGGCTTAGTAAAATTATTAAGCAACTGGAGATAGAGCTTGAAACAGAGCTCTTTTTTCGTGGCTCCCATGGTATGGAGTCTACAGAGTCTGGTGAGTTACTCTATGCTAGGGCTAGGCATATTTGTTATCTAATGGAAGATATAAAAAAAGAGATAGGGATTATAAATGGAAGTCGAGGTGCTTTAAATGTAATTGTTTCAGCATCTGCTACCTTTTTTATTCCGCTAGATTTAATATATTCATTTTCCGATGAGCATCCAAATCAACAATTAAAAATACAAGACCACCCAGATAGCTTCCCTATAAATGATCTATTCCAAGAACAGGCTGATGTAGGCATTATTATATGTCATGAGGGGATAGATAATTGTAATTATAACCTACTTCATAGGGGAGAGATTGTCTTAGTTGTTTCTAAGGACCATCCTTTTGCTATAAAAGATGAGGTCTCTATAACAGATCTGGAGAACGAAATGCTTGTTTTAAAGGCAATTGACTCTGGTAAAGATCATATATTAATCGAGAAGTGTTTAGACCTTGGTATAACTCCAGTAATTAAACATGAGAGTGAGAGTCTATCTACAATACACCATCTGTGTGAGAGTCAGAATGTTGTTGGTGTATCAATAGACTTTGTTGAGGATAAAATTTCTAATGATAGGATTAGAGTTATTAGACTTAAAGAGGTTCTTCCAGTAAACTTGTATTTTATATCAAAAAATCGTGAAGTAGAAAACAGATCTATAAAGCTCTTTTATGACTACTTAAAACAGAGTAAGGGTTAGTGAATAATTGTATGGGTAAGTTAAAGTATATAGAATTAATAGATAAAATGACCTTAGAGGAAAAAGCATCTTTAATGTCTGGTAAGGATTATTGGCAATCCCAGGATATTGAACATTTAGGCATATTTAGTATGTTTTTAGCCGATGGTCCCCATGGTATTAGAAAACAGGCTGTATCATCCCAGCAGATGGGGTTAAATAGGGGAATCCCTGCTACTTGTTACCCTACAGAAGCAACAGTAGCCAATAGTTGGAACGAGGATTTAGGTGAGTGGGTTGGATCTTACCTTGGAAAAGAGGCTGTATCACAAAAAGTAAATGTTTTATTAGGCCCTGGACTTAATATGAAAAGGAACCCTCTGTGTGGAAGGAACTTTGAATACTTTAGTGAAGACCCTTTCTTAGCAGGAAAACTGGCTGCCGCCTATGTCAGGGGGATTCAATCCCAGGGGATCTCTGCCTGTGTGAAGCACTTTTGTGCAAAAAATCAGGAAGAGAGAAGTATGTCTATTGATACGATAATTGATGAACGTGCCTTAAGGGAGATCTATTTAACAGCTTTTGAGATTGCAGTAAAAGAGGGTAGTACAAAGGCCCTTATGTCCTCTTATAATAAGTTAAACGGTACATACACAAATGAAAATACCCATATTATGCTAGATATTCTTAGGGGTGAATGGGACTATTCTGGTTGTGTTATTACCGACTGGGGTGGAAGTAACGATAGGGTTAAAGGACTAATTGCAGGTAATGAGTTAGAGATGCCTTCTAACAATGGAGAGACTGATCGAATAATTGTTAATGCTGTTAAAAGTGGAGAACTTGATGAGGCTATTTTAGATAGTTGTGTTGATAGACTTTTAGATTTGACTTTTACTACCGAGAAGATATTTGATAAGGGGCATGTCTCCTTTGATATAGAGAAGCATCATAGGATTTCCCAGAAAATGGCTGAAGAGTCTATTGTCTTATTAAAAAATGATGAAGGAATACTCCCTATTAACTTTGATAAAAAAGTCGCAGTAATTGGAGACTTTGCCAGGGATGCAAGGTACCAAGGTTCCGGTTCTTCTAGGGTTAATCCTACTATTTTAGACTCTACTCTTGAGTGTTTTGATGAATCTGGTATTAGAAGTGTAGGTTATGCTCCTGGATTTAAAAGATATGGTCAGTGTAGTAAAAAACTTATGAAGGAAGCATGTGACTTAGCTACAAAAGCAAATGTTGTACTACTCTACCTAGGTTTAGATGAGGCAACTGAGACCCAAGGATTAGATCGAACCAGTATGAGTCTCCCTAGAAATCAAGTTGATCTATTAGAACAATTATATAGTGTAAATAAAAATATTGTTGTTATTTTATCAAGTGGTGCGGCAATAGAGATGCCGTGGATCGGAATGGCTAAGGGGTTATTACATGGATATCTAGGTGGTCAAGCTGGGGCCAGGGCAATTCTAAGAGTAATATCTGGGGATGTTAACCCATCAGGTAAATTAGCTGAGACATATCCTATTAATTATATAGATGTTCCATCATCAACAAACTTTCCAGGAAAAGAGGTCTCTGTTGAGTATAGAGAGTCACTTTTTATTGGATATAGATATTTTGATACTAATAATATAGATGTTCTATTTCCATTTGGTTTTGGGCTTAGTTACACAACCTTTGAATATTCTAATCTAAGGGTTGAGGAAGACTGTGTACTCTTTGATGTAACTAATAGTGGTGCGTATCCTGGAATGGAGATCTGCCAACTATATATCGGTTGTGAGTCTAAACTTATTTTTAGACCAAAGAAGGAGTTAAAAGGTTTCAAAAAAATATTTATCAATCCAGGGGACACTAAGAGGGTTAGAATCCCCTTTGATGATAAGACCTTTAGATACTTTAATATTAAAACAGATAGTTGGGAGATTGAGAGTTCTAATTATAATGTTTTTATAGGTGCTTCTATTAGTGATATTAGGTTAACAGGAAGTTTATATGTTCTAGGAACTGATGCTCCTCTTCCTTATAATAGTGTTGATCTTCCATCATATTTTAATGGGAGGGTTGGAAATGTTAGTAGTTCTGAGTTTGAGAAACTTCTTGGTTACAAGCCTCCTGAATCAAAATGGGATAGAAAAAAGGATTTAGAGTATAATGATACCTTATCCCAGTGTAGATATGCTCGTAGTTTATTGGCTCGGTTTGCCTACTGGTGTATTGTTTTTACCCACTGGTTTCTAAAAAAGATATCTAGAAGAAATGAAGCTAACTTAATAATGATGTCTGTTTACAATATGCCTTTTAGAGGTATTGCAAGAATGACTGGTGGCTCTATAAGTATGGGAATGTTAGATGGTATTCTGTTAATAGTTAATGGGCATTTTTTTAAAGGTATTAATAAATTTTTAAAAGAGAGAAAGAAAAATAGATGAAAGAGTATGATTTTTTAATTGTTGGCTCTGGTCTCTATGGCGCAGTGTTAGGGCATGAGCTTAAAAGAGCTGGAAAAAAATGCTTAGTTATTGATAAAAGGGAACATATTGGTGGAAATATCTATACAGAAAAAAGTCATGATATTTATGTTCATAAATATGGAGCCCACATATTTCATACTAATAATAAGAGTGTTTGGCACTATATAAATAGGTTTTCTGAGTTTAATAGATATATAAATAGTCCTATTGCAAACTACAACGGGGAGATTTATAACCTACCATTTAATATGAATACCTTTTATCAGATGTGGGGAGTCTCAAAGCCTGAAGATGCAAAAAAAATTATAGAGGATCAGCAAAAAAGTGACTTCTTTGATAATCCTAAAAACCTAAAAGAGCAGGCTATAAATTTAGTTGGTAAGGATATATATAAGAAACTAATAGAGGGATACACCCAGAAACAGTGGGGTAGACCATGTGAGGAGCTTCCAACCTTTATTATTAAAAGACTTCCTGTTCGTTATACATATGATAATAACTATTTTAACTCAAAATATCAGGGAATTCCTGAGTATGGTTATACTAAAATAATAGAGAGTATGTTAGAAGGGATTGAGGTTAAACTTAATACAGACTACTTAGAGAAGAGGGAGTATTGGGATAACATAGCTACAAAGGTGATCTACACTGGTCCAATAGATGGTTATTTTGATTATAAATTAGGGGCTCTTGAGTATAGAAAGGTAAGTTTTGATACTAAGGTTTTAGATAAAAGTAATTTCCAGGGGAATGCTGTGGTCAATTATACAGATTCACAAACTCCATATACAAGAATTATTGAGCATAAACACTTTAACTTTATAGAGTCTGATAAAACTGTTATTAGTTATGAGTACAGTGATGAGTGGTCTATAGGGGATGAACCTTACTACCCTGTTAATGATGAAAAAAATAATATGCTATATCTAAGGTATAAAGAGCTTGGAGATAGGATAGAAAACTTAATCTTTGGTGGAAGGTTAGGTGAGTATAAGTATTACGATATGGATGTAACTATTGAGTCTGCTTTAAAAAAAGCTAAAGAGTTAATATAAAAAAAAGGCTGTTGAAAGTCATAATGACTTTTACAACAGCCCCTTTTTATTTATCAGCCTCCATAACCACCAATAGAAGGGTAGTTTAATCCGTAGCCTGTCTCAAACGTAGGGTTTGGAGTATCGTTAGGAACATCTCCTAACTGTTGGCTTAAAGACTCCCATGTACTTGGGATCTCAAAGGGAAGTCTTCCTTCAGGTTTGTTTCCACCTTGGAAGAATACAACATCAAGGAATGCCTTATCTGTTGCTGCAAAGTCAATTATCATACCATCAATATCATCTAGGAAGCCAGAAATAATCCCTGGTCTAGAGTCTGTCATACCAATAATAACTTTAAGATCTGGGTTTCCAGCTTTAGCCTTTAATGCTCTCTCTAAAGCGGCCTTACTATCTGAGTATCCTAGGTATGTCATATAACCCTGTCCAATCATTCCTGAACCTGTTAGGTTACTCCAGTCATCAAAAACCCACGGTCCAAAATTACCATAAGCTTCACCTGGGTTTGTAGTTACTTTTACAAGTTCATCAGTGTATGTTTTATTCTCTCTATCGTAAACATATACAGGATCATCATAGTTTAAAGGTGTTGCTCCTGTTGTTCCAAAATATGTAGCTCCTCTAGAGAATATTCTAGTAATCGCAACATCGGCATCTTTTATGTTGTCTACAAAGTTAATATTTAAATACTGTGAATCTGTTGATACAGCTTTACTTTTTCCTTGACCACTATCTGCATTAGGGTATGCACTGTCAAAATATACATCAACTTTACCATTACCATTTAAATCTACAGCGTTTATATAGGTTTCATCTGTTCCATTAATAGGAAGAATAGGGCTATTTTCTGCAACATCAATACTTTTAACTAGTGTCATAGCTTTTTTCATTGCAGATTCAGCCGCATCGTTTCTCTCTTTATATAGAGGACCGTTTGGATCCCAGAATTTTTCTGCTATATCTAAATTGATATATGGGTTTTCAAAAAGACCTAATTTGAATTGTAGTTCTAACGCTCTAGTTGCGGCTGTATTTATAACATCTTCAGATATTAAACCAAACTCAAACGCTTCTTTCCATAGTTCTGTAAAGTCTTTTCCACCATATTGATAAGTTCCAGCATTTAACATCTCAGCTAAAATTTCTGGTTTCTCTTTAATATTCTCATGACCCCATGGACTAGATGTTCCAATCCCCCAGTCTGATAGAACAGCACCTTTGAAACCAATTCTTGTTTTTAGTAGATCTGTCATTATTTTGGTAGAGAAAGCTGCACCTTCATCAATAGGTTTCCCGTTAACAATATCTTTATACTCTTCTACATCGATAATACTGTAACATGCCATTGTTGCTGCAGCTCCAGCTTCAACAGCCGCTATAAAAGGTTTTAAATGTTCTTCCAGGTTATTTCCAGGGAACAGGCTATACTTACCCGCTTCTGTATGGCTATCCATACCCTCTTCAACTGAACCAGATCCAGGTATATGTTTTACTGTTGTTGCCATACCCCATGGTTTTAGCTCGCTTCCACCCTGCATTGCTTGAATAAGAACCTTAATATGTTTTGCTGTTAAATCACCATTAGAGTGAATAACCTGGGAAATCCTTGCCCATCTAGGATCTGTTGCAATATCTGCCTGGGGTCCTAATAACATCTGATGTCCTGCCATTCTCATCTCTGCAGCGACAGTTTCTCCAAATATTTTAGTAGTTTTTAAGTCATCTGCTGCACCTAATCCGATGTAGTAAGGCCATTTAGAGAGACCTGTAGGACTAATATCATCTCCAGCCCACCCATTATGTGCTGGGTCTGAACTTATAATCATAGGAATACCCCATTTGCTTCTCTCAACTAAACCCTGGATATTGTTATTATATTTAACCTCATCCATTGGAGCTATTTCCATGTTATCATTAACATATCTTAGCCCGTTAGTTAATAAGGAAAAGGGAATAGAGGATGAAGTATCATCATATGTTCCATCGGCATTAATTCCTTCGATACCGTAATATAGTATATCTTCAGCTTCATTTTTAGTCATCTCGGTATTTCCAGACTCACCTAGCCAGTTTAACAGCCCTAGTCTTTCAGCAACACTCATTTGACTTACAAGATCAGTTGCTCTCTCTGTTGGAGTTAATCTCCAGTCCTCATATAGATCTAGTTTTTTATTTCCGTTGGAATCCTTAAACTCTAGACCGCTTTTTTTAATAATACTTTTTTCTGATCCTGTAGCTAGAATCGGACCTGTACCTTCGGTTGGTAGGTCAGGATTTTTAGCTAAATAATCTTGGTATAAACCAATTTCTGGTTGCTCACTGTAGATACTCTTCTCAAAATGATTTTTATTACAGCTTGTAACTGAAAAAATTAGTCCTATTGTACTTAAAACTACTATCAATCTCTTCACTCTATTGATACCTCCATTTTTTATATTAAAATCCTAGCATGAGAATTTGGAGACGACCATAAGCAGTAAGTTGTTGCCTTGTAACTTAAAGTTTATAGGTAAACTATAAGTTGTTACCCTGTAACAACTAGATGATGGCTGATAAATAAAACCCATGATATATTTAGCTTACAATTATGTTATTAGAGCCAAAATAATAAGGAGATATAGATGAAAAAGATTAAAAGTAAGAAACAGATGAGACGATCTTGGATTATTACTTTATCAGTAATTGTTGCAGTTACACTACTATTAAATGTAGTTATTAACATTTTTAGTGGTTATGCTGACCTTTATATAGGTAAGGGTAAGGCCATTATTACTGCTGCTGAAGGAACAGAGAACTGGGACAGCGAGTATTATACTTTAGATTATAAAAGTGAAGATGATCTTAAAGCTGCTGCTGGAAAGGTTGTAGAGGAGCTTGTGGCTGAAGGTGCGGTTTTATTAAAAAACAATGGAGTTCTTCCCTTAAAATCAACTTCTGCTAATAAGAAAAAAATAACACTTTTAGGTAGAGATAGTGTAGACTCTGTATTTGGTGGATCAGGTTCTGGTTCTGTAGATGTTTCAACAGTAATTGATCTAAAAACAGCCCTATTAAACTCCCATTATGATATAAATGAAGAGGTTTACTCTCTATTTGATAGTTTTGCATCATATAAAATGGGGCGAAATAGCTTTGGACAACCTGTTAAAAAGTATGATAACCCTAAGGCTGATATTGTTATGGATAAACCTGAAGTTTCTACCTATACAATTGGAGAGATGCCAGCTTCTTACTTTACAGAATCCGCAATTAATAGCTTTAAATCCTATAATGATGCGGCTATTATAACCTTTGGCCGTGGTGGTGGGGAAGGTGGTGACCTAACAAAGGATATGTATGGCTTTGATGATAATTACACTATAGGCCAACACCAGCTTGAACTAAATAAAGATGAAAAAGATCTATTAGAGATAGCTAAAGTTAATTTTGATAAGGTTATTGTTTTAATAAACTCAAGTACACCAATGGAGCTAGGAATTTTAGAAGATGACCCTAAAATTGATGCCGTTTTATGGATTGGTTCCCCAGGGCAAACTGGTTTTAATGCTGTTGGAGATATTT
Organism: Thiospirochaeta perfilievii; assembly: GCF_008329945.1. Lineage (NCBI taxonomy): Bacteria > Pseudomonadati > Spirochaetota > Spirochaetia > Spirochaetales > Spirochaetaceae > Thiospirochaeta > Thiospirochaeta perfilievii. The sequence continues at coordinate 2,473,191 of NZ_CP035807.1, forward strand.
TAAATGGAACAGTTAACCCATCTGGTAAAACAGTAGATATATATGCTAGGGATTTTACCAAAGATCCTACCTTTGTAAACTTTGGAAACTATCAATACTCTAATATAAGTAGAAATAACTCCTATGGAGATGGTTTTTTTGTAGAGTATGAAGAGGGTATCTATATAGGTTACAAATATTATGAAACAGCTGCCTATGAAAACTTTATTAATTATGACAGCGCAGTTGTTTATCCCTTTGGATATGGTTTAAGTTATACAGAGTTTGACTGGGAAATTGTAAATAAAGAGTTAGGCAATGTTGACGGAAGTATTAAAATAGATGTTAAAGTTACAAATGTTGGAGATTATCCTGGTAAGGATGTAGTTGAGTTATTCTACTCTGCTCCATATACAAAGGGTGGAATTGAAAAATCATCAGTTGAGTTTGCAGATTTTGCTAAAACATCCCTGCTTAAACCAGGTGAATCTGAAACTTTAAGTCTTCAGCTATCTGTTGAGGATATGGCCTCCTATGATTATAAAGATAATAGGGCTTATGTTTTAGAAGAGGGTGAGTATAAACTAAGAGTACAAACCGACTCCCACAATAAAAAAATAGGTCTAGATGAGATTGTTTACACAGTTTTAAAAACTGTTGTCTATAACTCTAAAAACCCTAGAAATTCAGATGATTTAGTTGCAACTAACCAGTTTGATGATGTTTCTAAAGAGTTAAACTCTATGTCTAGAAGTGATTTTGAAGGAACTTTTCCCACAGCTCCAACTGCTGAGGACTTAAAGGCTAATAGTGCAGTTTTAGAAGCTTTTGCTCCATATTTTGTAGATGATCATATAGACTCTACCCAGAGTAAACCTGTGACAGGGGAGAAAAACGGTGTCTCTTTAATAAATATGAGAGGCTTAGATTTTGATGATCCTCTATGGGATACACTTCTTAATCAACTTACAACTGAAGAGATATTAGCTGTAACTATAAGCGCAGCGTATAATACAGGGGAGATTGAATCTGTTGGTAAACCTGCTACAGTAGACTTAGATGGTCCAGCTGGATTAAACTCCTTTATGGGTGCATCTTTACACGGAATTGCCTATCCTTCCGCTGTTGTTATCTCTTCATCATTTAACAAAGATTTAGCTTTTAAAATGGGTGAGATGTTAGGAAATGAAGGTCTATTCTACGGTGTAAATGGATGGTATGGACCTGCAGCTAATATTCATAGGTCTCCATTTGCTGGTAGAAACTTTGAGTACTACTCTGAGGATGGGGTATTATCTGGTAAAATAGCTGCTAAGGCAATTGAAGGGGCTGCAAGTAAGGGTGTTTACTCTTTTATGAAGCACTTTGCGTTAAATGATCAGGAGACAAACAGAACAAATAATGGAGTTTCAACCTGGGCAGATGAACAAGCTATAAGAGAGATATATTTAAAACCCTTCGAAATTGCGGTTAAAACAGCTAGAAATGAAATTAAATATATTTCAGATAAGGATGGAACTATATCACAAAAAGAAATTCCTGCTACAACAGCAATAATGAGTTCGTTTAATAGAGTTGGTGGTACTTGGGCCGGTGGTTCATCTGCACTTGTACAAACTGTATTAAGAGATGAGTGGGGATTTACAGGTTTTGTTTTAAGTGACTTTAACCTTTATAGTCATATGAATGCAAACCAAGGTTTAGCAGCAGGAACAGATTTACAGTTAACAATGACTGGAATGAAATCCTATGATGATGAAGATAGTGCCACTACGGCTAACTACTTAAGAAGAGCTGCCCATAGATTATTTTATACTGTTACCCATAGTAATGCTATGAACGGCATAATACCTGGTTCTACTGTAAAATTTACTACGGCTCCATGGAAAATTGGATTAATAGTTTTTAATATTATTATGTTGTTATTAATTGTATTAAAGACGATATCATATAGAAATAAAAGAAAGTCTCTTTAAATTATTCAATGAAAGGGCGGGATCCATAGGGTTCCATCCTTTCATTTTTTCTTTTATTTACAAATTAGAAGTTATCTATAATAATATTTTACATAGAGAGGAATATATAATGAAATTATTATCTGTAATAGTTCCATGTTATAACTCAGAGAGTTATATGGAATTTTGTTTAGACTCCCTTCTAGCTACAGAGAACAAAGATATTGAAATTATAGTAGTTAACGATGGATCAAAGGATAAAACAGGAGAGATTGCAGATAGTTATAGCTCTAGATTTCCAGACATTGTTAAAGTTATACATCAGGATAATGGAGGGCACGGAGAAGCTATAAACTCTGGTCTTAAATCTGCAACAGGTCTTTACTTTAAGGTTGTTGATAGTGATGATTGGGTTAATAGGGAAGCTTATAATAAAATCCTTGATACACTTAGTAGGTTTGATCAAGATGAAAATATTCTTGATTTAGTAATTAGCAACTTCGTATACGAAAAAGAGGGTGCTAAAAATAAAAAAACAATGAGTTATACTAAAATGCTTCCAAAGGGTAGGGTCTTTTCCTGGAATGATGTTAGAAGTATTAAACTTGGACAATATATATTAATGCACTCTGTTATATATAAGACAGAGCTTCTTAAACAAATAGATTTAAAACTTCCAAAACACACATTCTACGTGGACAATATTTTTGTTTATGTACCCCTAATTTATGTTAAAAAGATCTACTATGTGGATGTGGACTTTTATAGATATTTTATTGGAAGGGATGACCAGTCTGTTAATGAACAGGTCATGATTAGAAGAGTAGATCAACAAATTAGAGTAAATAAGATAATGCTCGAACATTATAAAAATGTTCTAGATAAAAAAACAGATCATAAGCTTAAAAGATATATGTATCACTACCTAGAGATAATGACAGCAATATCTAGTATATTGTTAATTAACTCTGGAACAGTAGAGGACTTAGAAAAGAAGAGATCTTTATGGAAACTAATAAAGGAGTTTGATGAACTTCTATATTATAAACTACGTACAAGATTTTTTGGTGTAATAGTAAATATCCCAGGTAAATTAGGTCGTAAAATCTCTGTTGGACTCTATCGAATATCCCAAAAAGCCGTAGGTTTTAATTAAGGCTACCACTCAACTTTTAGTTACCCCCCTGTAAACATATTGCTTATGGTTTTAATAGAATAACCATTATACAATTCTCCATAGATTATAAAGAGAAACTTTATGATTTCTAGATTATGCCTAGAAGAAGGGGGGCTCTTTTTTTAGGTATTACAAGAGATAAATAATCTTAGGTAGTAATAGGAGATTAAAATGAAATATCAAGAACTAATCGATAAGATGACAATAGATGAGAAAGTTTCCCTTTTATCTGGAAAGGACTTTTGGCAGACAAAGTCTATTGATCGTTTAAATATTCCTTCAATGTTTTTAGCAGATGGCCCTCATGGATTAAGAAAGCAGGCCGCAGATGCTGACCATTTAGGACTTAATGCGGGGATAGCTGCCACTTGTTTCCCTACATCAGCAACAATTGCTAATAGTTGGGATATTACATTAGGGGAGAGACTTGGGAGTGCATTAGGCCAAGAGGCACTATCTGAGGGTGTTAATATAATATTAGGCCCTGGGCTAAACATTAAAAGAAGTCCTCTGTGTGGAAGAAACTTTGAGTATTTTAGTGAGGATCCATACCTCTCTGGAAAGATGGCCTCAGGTTATATTAAAGGGATTCAGAAAGAGGGTATTGCAGCCTGTCCTAAGCACTTTGTTGCTAATAATCAAGAGTTATTTAGAATGATAAATGATTCTGTAATTGATAAGAGAACCCTATATGAAATCTACTTAACAGGATTTGAAATTGCTGTTAAAGAGGGTAATCCGAAGGCTATAATGTCGGCATATAATAAAATAAACGGTACCTACGCAAATGAGCACAAAGAGCTTTTAAACGATGTGTTAGTAGAAGATTGGGGATTTAAAGGTATTGTTGTATCCGACTGGGGTGGAAGTAATGAGCATATAGATGGAGTTGCTTCTGGAAGCCATTTAGAGATGCCATCCACAGGGGGAGATAGTGATAGAGAGTTACTCTGTGCAGTAAAAGATGGACTTTTAGATGAGGCTCTTTTAGATAAAAGAGTTAATGAGTACCTTGAAGTTCTTTTTGAAATACAAATTGAGGGAAAGCAACGTAAGGCTAATTTTGATCTCCACCACAATATTGCCCGAGAAGCTGCTGAGGCATCAATAGTACTTCTAAAAAATGATGCCCAGATACTTCCACTTAAAAGAGACCAAAAAGTAGGGATTATAGGTAGTTTTGCAGATAAGCCACGTTATCAGGGAGCTGGATCTAGTTTAGTTAATCCAGCTAGGTTAGAAAATACTCTAGATGAAATTAAAAATAGGGATCTAACCTTTGTTGGATATGAGAGTGGGGATGACATATTAAGGGCTAAAACTCTAGCAAGTAGTGTGGATGTGGTTCTTCTATACTTAGGTTTAGATGATGCTAGCGAAACAGAGGGGTTAGATAGGTCCCACCTAAATCTTATAGAGAAACAGATAGAACTTCTTGATAACTTAAGTTTAGAGAATAAAAATATTGTTGTTATTTTAAGTGGTGGATCAGCAATTCAGATGCCATGGTTAGATAAGTGTAAAGGTTTAATTCACGGTTATCTATCTGGACAGGCTGGGGCTAGTGCTATGCTTAATATTTTAACTGGGAAAGTTAATCCTAGTGGTAAATTAGCAGAGACATATCCTTTAGAGTTATGTGATACTCCTGTATATAACTACTACCCAGGAAAAGAGAAGAGTAGTGAGTATCGAGAGGCTCTATATGTTGGTTATAGGTATTACGATACAGGGAGTGTAGACGTTCTGTTCCCCTTCGGTTTTGGTCTTTCCTATACCACCTTTGAGTACTCAAACTTAGAGGTAAGTAGGGAGGGTGTTGTTTTTGCTATTACTAATATGGGTACGATAGATGGAAGTGAAATTGTTCAACTCTACATTGGAAAAGAGTCAAAAAATGTTTTTAGACCTAAAAAAGAGTTAAAAGGTTTCAAAAAAATATTCCTTAAAGCCGGGGAAAGTAAAGAGGTATCAATAGATTTTGATGATAAATCATTTAGATATTTTGATATAGAATCTAATCAATTTGAAGTAGAGAGTGGTGATTACAAAATTTATATAGCAGCATCCTCCACAGATATTAGATTAGAGGGAGGAATCGTTATTGATGGAACAAAAGAATCAGTTGTATACGATCCAATAAAATATAAGAAGTACTATCTAGGCGATATTAAAAAGGTTGATGATGATGAATTTTCATCCCTCTTAGGTCACGATATTCCTACTCCCTATTGGGATAGAGATCGGGATTTAGACCGTAATGATGCCATTGCCCAAATGGTGTATGCAAAAAGTGGTTTTGCCCGACTTATCCATAGGTTCCTAAGATTCCTAAAGGATAGATCTATAAAAAAAGGTAAGCCGGATTTGAACTTACTGTTTATATATCATGTTCCCTTTAGAGGTATCGAGAAGATGATGGGTGGTGTAGTAAATAAACAGATGGTTAACGCTCTACTAATTATTGTAAATGGCCACTTTTTTAAGGGTTGTAGGCTCTTTATTAAGGGATTTTTCAACTTAAAAAAACTTAACAAGGATACAAAAGAGAAATTAGTACATGCAGAAGAGTATATTAAGGAGAGTAAGTAAGTGTTAAACGCTATAAGAAAATTTAAAGAGAGCCACGCAAACGTATATGAATTTATTATGTTTAATCTACTAAGTAATATTGCTACAATTACAAACTTTACAGTGTTAAATATTAGTAGTAGTCTATTATTTAAAGGGTTTGCAGATAGGGACTTTCAGTTATGGATTTTTGATTATCCAGCTAAGAATGGTGGTTTAGGAAGTTTTATTTCATTTTTACTAGCATATGCTAGTGCACAAATAGTTAATTTTGTTGTACAGAGAAAATTAGTATTTAACTCTAACCACAAATTAAGAGCTGCTATTCCTATTTATGTATTAACAATACTTGTTGTATATGTAATTTGTCTCTATGTTCCTACCCTAGTAATGACACCTTTAACAGGGCTTGTTGGTAGTATATGGGCAACTAACTTAACCAATGCTATAAACATTTTTATTCAGGTAATAATTATCTATCCTGTTTTAAAGTTTGTTGTAATGAAAAAGGTTTAATTCATAAAGGAGAAAATATGAATATTCGAAAAACAATTGCGTTAGTCGCCCATGATAATAGGAAGCCTGATCTACTGGAGTGGGTAGATTATAACTGGCAAAGCCTTCAAGGACATAAGATAATATGTACCGGTACAACTGGGAGTCTTATCCAAGAGAAGTTTAATCAGAAGCTTAAAGGTTCTAAGGAAGTTGGTCCAGAGATTATACGTTTAAAAAGTGGACCTTTAGGTGGAGATCAACAACTAGGATCTTTAATATGTACAAATGAGATAGATATTATGATTTTTTTATGGGATCCTATGGAACCACAACCCCACGACGTTGATGTTAAAGCACTAGAGAGAATTGCAGTTTTATACAATATCCCATATGCCTCTAACAGAGCATCTGCAGACTTTTTAATATCTTCAGAACTGTTTAAAACCGGGTATAAGCCTAAGTTAAAGGATTATTCTAGCTATATAAATAGAAAGATCTAGTTATATTTTTTTAATAGCTTGCTACTTCAAACTATACATCTATGAAGTAGCAAGTTTAATTTTATTAATTACTATTTAGTGTAAAATGTGTCTCTTTTAGTTGTTTTATTATCTCTATTTTTTGTGGGCACTTATCTTCACATATTCCACACTCAACACAGGACGCTGCACTATTACCCTTCATCCAGTCTACCTTACCAATCTGTTTATACTCTGCTCTAGCATAGTCAGTTAAGTTATATACTTTGTGGTAGTTCATTAGCTTAAAATTTAGGGGAATATTAACTCCATGGGGGCAAGGCATACAGTAGTTACACTCTGTACAGTAGAGATCTGCAAGCTTTTTATTCTCTTCCATAGAGTTTTTAATCTGTATCAATTAAATTTAAAAAGGTTCCTTAGTGTTCTATAAACCATCTATTCCTCCACTTATATATATTACTTCCTGGAGTTGACTCTAGGTCAACTAGAGATTTTAAAACCACCTTCTTTTCCTAAAAAAGTTAACCATAATAAGGGCGATTATAACCATAATTCCAAGGGTTATTGGGTATGATAATTTAAAATGCAGTTCCGGCATATATTCAAAGTTCATTCCATATACCCCTGCAATAAAGGTTAAAGGAATAAAAATAGTCGAAATTATTGTTAGTACCTTCATTATATTATTCATTTTATAACCTGAAATATTAATGGAAAGGTTTAATATATTCTCTATACTTTTTGAAGTAGTTTTTATTAAGTCTGTTAGTTGGATAGTATTGTTTAATAAGTCTTTGTAATAAATTAAGTTACTTATATCAATAGGAGGTTTTGTTGAGTTGATAATCCCATCTATAATTGTGCTTAGAGGGGTTACATAGTGCCTTACTATATCTAGTTGACTCTTTAACTGAAGAAACTCATTTATGTCTAATTTATAGTTATCCTTAATTAAACTCTCCTCGAATTTAATTGTTTTTTGTTCCATAAGGTCTAATAATTCAAAATACTCATCGGATAAAAGATCCATACAGATAAAAAGTAGGTAGTCTATACTCTTATTTCTAACCTTTCCCTCTTTTTTAAGAATTCTCTCCTCTATTAGGGAAAATGGTGTTCCATTAGCAAAGGTTATTAATAGATCCTTAAATATTATGTAACCTATATGATTTTTTATTAGGTTCCCATCTCTAAGTTGTAAACTCTTTTGGATTATGAAATTGAAATTTTCTGTGTCGTTTAATTTAGGTCTATGATCAATATTCTGTATATTCTCCAGTATTAGGGAGTGTATATTAAATTTGTTTCCAATCTTCTCTAAAAGATTGGAGTTTATTGTAGATGGGCAGTGAATCCATGTTTTACTATTTTTAGATAGGTCAATATCCACTATTTTATCTAAACTTATATACTGCTTATCAACAGTATCAACATCGTAGTTAATAATGGATATTTTGATATCTCCACTACCTACCCCATGTTTTCTAATGGTACCTGGTGGTAATTTATCCTTATTTAAATACTTTATTCTTTTTAGTTGCATCATAATATTTCCTACAACTACATTTTAGATTAATACTACTAATAAATATAGAGGAATAATTATTGGCTACCAAAAAGTTTAGGTAGCCAGTAATTTTTATCTACTTTGTCCTGCTAACCAGCTAAATAGTGTTATCTCTTTACCGTCAATTTCCATTGTAGGGTCGTTATTTAAACTATATATCCAAGACCAATGCCCCATATACTCGTAACCTGAATCTTTATCTTTTACATTATTATAGAGTGAGTAGTATATATTTTTTGCTCCAGCACTCTTAAGTCTACGGTATAAGTTATTGCTATTATTATCTAATGCTATATTATTCCCATCCTCATCAACACTTAAGTTGTATGTAGAGTAGTCTTGGCCAAGCTTTCCCTGGTATACAGGTACTATCCCATCAGTTTTTGCGTGTACTAACCATATAGGTTGATCCTTTAAAATCTCGACCTTCTCATCAGTTAACCATGAAGATGAATATGGGGTTGCTGAAGGGTAGGCCGCTGCAAAATAGTCTGGGTAGTTAACTAACATATTTATAGTCATATATCCACCATTAGAACATCCTCCGATATATATTCTATTTTTATCTATTTTAGGATTAGACTCTACATAACTTTTAATTAGTTCCATTAAGGTTTCTGTATAGTATGATGTTCCCATATTTTCTGGAACAGAGGTATTATAAGTTTTACTCCCATCTATATCCATCCATAAAGTAGGTGTTTGGGGTGCTAATATATATGCTCCATTATCCCCAAACAGTTTCTGGATTTCCTTAGTTGCTAGGTTAACTACCTTATTCCCCATTATTGTAATTAAAGTGTTATTTCCACCCTCTCCTGCACCATGTAACCATATAATTAAAGGTGTGGATCCATCCTTCTCCTTATTATTATCCGGGTTAAACGTTGCATATTTAAGGGCTATATCATTATGGGAAAACTCTAGATTATTAATAAACTCATCAGCTATTAGGTTGATATTTCCTAGGTCATTATCCCTATTAGTTTCTGCAATTTCTAAGGTTCTTCCATTTTTAAGTTTTATTGGGTTTAGTGTTGAAATATTATATGTTGTATCTACAAATACATTAAAATTACTACCCATATCATAGTTAAAAGGGGATCCTTCAGTAAGTGTAGGACCTACCTCTAATTCCATAGTTATTGTAGAGCCCTTTTTAGCCCTGTTTCCCATTGAGTCGGAAATATAAACATCTAGAACTGTTCGTTCTGCAATATGGTCTGTTGGGTTATCCATAGGTTTAAATGTTGAAAAGTTAAAATCTTTAAAAACCCTATTTGACTCTACCTTAAAGTCAACAGTAGATAGGGAGTCTGGTTTTAAATCTTCCCCTGTTTCTAAAATAATTTTAGATATTCCAGGGCCCCAATCGTAGACCTCTGTTACAGTTTTATATGTAACTTTCATTTTTTTTCTCCCCTGTTCTTCTCCAGTTTTACAACCTAGTAAAACTGTAATTAATGCTAAGCTAATTAATAACTTAATTTTAATACATTTTGGCATTTATTTCTCCTTATTAAAAGAGTAAACCAAAACTGGAATTTGCCATATAATCTTTTAGTTTACACCTATATACAGTTTGTTTATGTATAATATATAATTGTTATTAATATTATTAAATAAAAGGTGACATATGGGGGAAGCATCTATTGATGTAATAAAATTTAAGTATCGATCTATAGATAGAAAGTGGCTAAATATCCATTTTTTTATATCCCTAGCCCTAGTCTTTTCTGTCTTATTATTAGAGATTACAATTGGTTATATTGTCTATCGTTCAGGAGAGATTAACTCAACAATTCCAAGGTACCTATTAAAATTTCTTATCCTTCCTACCCTTGTTAACAGTTTGATAGTGCTTTTAAACTATTTAATTTTAAAGTCTAATAAAGTTCCCCAATATGTTAAAATATACTCTACCTCTATTCTCCTACTACTAATATGTTTAATAGTTTTCACTGTTCATTCAACATTTTCAGCACTATATTTTATTTTTTTACTACCAATTTTGCTTACTACTATTTATGGCAGTTATAGGTTATCAACAATTACATCATTTTTATCAATTATAGGTGTTATACTATCGGAGCTCTTTATAGTATGGGATTTAGATAAACCATCTATATTTGAAAATGGATTAAGGACAAGTAACTTTATAATTGCAATCTTTATCCTCTTTTTCTTTTATATTATGAATCTGGTTGTTATATATTTTGAAAGAATAAGGAGTAGGGGAGAGTTAAAAAAAGATTTTGAGCGACATCACCTAAAGAAGAAGATAAAAGTAGATGAATTAACAGGCATATATAACCGAATAGCATTTAGAGCTGCTATAGATGAAATGGAAGAGGATAAATCTTTAAACTCCTACATCTTTGTGATGCTAGATATTGATAATTTTAAAACCCTTAATGACACATTTGGACATGTTGTAGGGGATGAGTGCCTTAAAGAGTTGGGAAGTATCTTAGAAAAGTGTATGTTTGGATCTACAGCCTTTAGGTATGGTGGGGATGAGTTCTCAATAATTTTTAAAAATGTAAAAGAGGGGGAGGTTATAGATATTTGTAATAAAATTAACTCTATGTTTTCCCAATATGCAAAAGGGTTTAAGTGTGAAAAACCAATAACCCTAAGTTTTGGTGTAGCCCATTATAGAAAGGATATATCCCCATCGGATCTAATAGTTAACTCTGATCTAGCTCTATATGAGTCTAAAAAAACAAAAAATAAAATAACACTATTTAAAGATATATTATCATACCAATAATAAATTCCCCAATCCCATACCCATTATTAAAACTTTAAATTACAATAGGACTGATTAGGAGTTCTCCATGTTAAAAACATTCAAATCATTAAATCCTTATTTGAAGCAGTATAAAAAACTTTTTATCGTTGCTTCAATATTTACAATCATTTTCTCTACCCTAGCCCTAGTCGACCCATATGTGACAGGTGTTTTAATTGATATAATAATTGAGGGTGGCTCAGTTTCATTAGTAATTAAAGGGGTCTTATTAATTACAGTTGTAACATTACTACGGACGTTTTTACGTTATAAATACTTTATGAAATTTGAACTACTCTCTCAGAAGTTGGTATATAAGCTTAGGAAGGAGATGTATATAAAACTCCAGAATTTAGACTTTACCTTTTTTGATAAAACACCAAATGGAAAAATAATGACAAATATGACAGGGGATATTGAGGCTATTAGACACTTTTTTGCTTGGATAACCCATGTCTCAATTTTCCATGGCTTTATTTTTATATATGCATTAATTGTTATGTTTTTAATAAATCCATTTTTAGCTGGAATACTACTAATAATAATCCCAATAATCGGATTTATATCCTTAAAACTAAGTCGGTCTGTTAAACCTACATTTGTAAAAATACGTGAACAGTTTTCAAAATTAAACAGTGTTGTTCAAGAGAATATTAGTGGTAATAGGGTAATAAAAGCCTTTGCATCGGAACCCTATGAGATAGAAAAGTTTAATATTGAGAACCAAAAATTTAACGATAGAAATATTGAGGCTGCTAAAGTGTGGGAGAAATATCTACCTGTATTAGATGCCTTTGCAATTCTTTTTAACGTAGTTGTTATGTTAATAGGGAGTCTCTTAATAATAAACGATAAAATGAGTATCGGAGAGCTTGTTACATTTAATAGGCTTTTATGGATGATTAATAACCCCTTAAGAATGTTAGGGTGGATGATCAATGGAACTCAGAACTTTATTGCATCCTACGATAGGGTTGATGAACTATTAAACCAGGAGAGTAAAATTAAAGAGATCCATAAACCTGTTAATAAGCACACATTAGAGGGGTATATTAAATTCGAAAATGTCTCCTTCCACTATGGGGATCTACCAGTTTTAGAGAATATCTCCTTTGAGGTAAAACCTGGAGAGACAGTTGCTCTATTAGGATCTACAGGTTCTGGGAAGTCTACTTTAACATCATTAATATCTAGGTTTTATGATGTAACCAATGGGCAGATCCTAATAGATAATGTTCCTATACAAAATTATGATATCTCAATGCTTAGAAGTAATATTTCCATTGCTATGCAGGATATATTCCTCTTCTCCGACTCTATTGAGGGTAACATATCCTATGGTGTACCCCAAGCTGATAAAAAAAGGATTAGGATGGCTGCAGAGATAGCAGGGGTTAATGAGTTTATATACCAGTTTGATCAGCAGTTTGACACAGTTGTAGGAGAGAGGGGAGTTGGTCTTTCCGGGGGACAAAAACAGCGAATTGCCCTAGCAAGAGCGATTATTGAGGATCCATCAATTTTGATTTTAGATGATACAACTTCGGCGGTTGATATGGAAACAGAGTATAAAATATTAGGTGAACTAAAAAATATAAATGAGAAAAGAACCACCTTTATTATAGCCCATAGAATATCCTCGGTTAAGGATGCTGACTTAATTTTAGTTATGGATAATGGAAGGATAGTAGAAAGGGGAACTCATGCTGAGTTATTAGATAAAAAGGGCTACTACTACAGTGTTTTTTTCCAGCAGATGGGGGAGTTTAATCTAGAAAAGAAGGTGGTGTTATAATGGCTAAAAATAGAAATACATATAACGAAGATGAGTTATTAGAACAAGAATTCAATGTAGGGCAGTTAAAAAGACTTTTATCCTATGTAAAAAAATATAAAAAACAGATGATTTTAGCACTAATTGTTATATTAACTTCAGCTGTTGCTAACTTAATGATGCCAATTATGATGAAGTTTGTAATTGATGACTACATTCCAAATAAGAATGTTCACGCCATTATTACCGCTTCTATAGTGTTTATACTAATTATTATTCTAAGTAGTATTAGTATGAAGTTTAGAATTCGATATATGGCAAAGATTGGAAATGGTGTAATTAAAGATATTCGATCTGATATATTTAATCATATACAGAAGTTATCCTTCTCATTTTATGACTCTAGACCCCATGGAAAGATTCTAGTTAGAATTGTTAACTATGTAAACTCTTTAAGTGAGCTGTTATCTAACGGCTTAATAAATTTAATTGTAGACTTCTTCTCCTTTATTGTAGCCCTTATAATAATGCTATTTTTAAGTGTTAAGTTAACCCTAATTACCCTAATATTTGTTCCCCTTGCAACATGGCTTATTTTCCTAATTAAAAATAAACAACGTACTTCTATGCAGGATGTAAGTACAAAACAGTCAAATATGAATGCATATATCCATGAGAGTATTAGTGGAATGAAGGTAACTCAATCTTTTACAAGGGAGGATGTTAATTTAAAGGTTTTTGAAGAGTTAATGGATGATTATCAGGAAAAGTGGATGATCTCCAGGCACTATATTGCCCTAATTTTTCCTATTGTTAAAAACATTGCAATTACATCCCAGGGGGTTATGTTAGTAGCAGCCCTACTATTTTTTAAGGAGAGTATGACTGCTGGAATAATAGTTGCAGCCCTTGGTTACTCAGGTAGTTTTTGGCAACCATTGCTAAATATAAGTGAGTTCTATAACCAATTAATATCAGCAAGTGCCTATCTTGAAAGAATTTTTGAAACTATTGATATAGAGCCGGATATAAAAGATATTCCAGATGCAAAACCACTTGGTAAGATAAATGGTGATATAAAATTTGAAAACGTTGTATTTGGATACGAGAAGGATCAGATTATATTAAATAATTTTAATCTTAATATAAAAGCCGGGGAGAAGATTGCCCTAGTTGGTCCTACAGGAGCAGGGAAAACAACTGTTGTTAACCTTGTAAGTCGTTTTTATGATATAAATAGTGGATCTATTACAATTGATGGTGTTGATATATCTAAGGTGACCTTAAGAAGTTTAAGAAGCCAAATGGGTATAATGATGCAGGATACATTTATTTTTAGTGGTACAATTATTGATAATATAAGGTATGGAAGGTTAGACGCTACAGATAATGAGGTTATAGAGGCTGCTAAAGTTGTAAAGGCCCATGATTTTATAAAAAATATGAAAGATGGTTATTATACAGAGGTTAATGAGAGGGGAACAAGGCTCTCTGTTGGACAGCGTCAACTTATCTCCTTTGCTAGAGCTCTTTTAATGAACCCAGCCATACTGATTCTAGATGAGGCAACTTCAAGTATAGACACCCAGTCAGAAAAGATAATACAGGAGGGGTTAGAGAAACTTCTTGAAAATAGAACCTCATTTGTTATAGCCCATAGACTCTCAACTATAAAGCAGGCAGATAGAATTCTTGTAATAAATAATAGAGGTATAGAGGAGATGGGCTCCCATGATGAGTTATTAAAGAAGAAGGGGCACTATTACGATCTATACAGCGCCCAGTTAAAGTTTCTACAGGTTTAGATCCTTAACATACTCCCTTGGTGTTTTATGCATAATTTTTTTAAAGACTCTACTAAAGTAGTTAGAGTCTTCATAACCAACTAGGGCGGATATCTCAGTTATGCTTTTACTTGTCTCTTCCAAATATCTAAGGGATTTCTCTATTCTTATTTCCGATAGGTACTTTATAATGGACATATTTGTGTAATCTTTAAAAAGATGACACAGGTGGTGGTAGCTAATATTGAAGTTCTTGGCTAGCACACTAATATCCACACTTTTATTATAGTTTTTATTTAGGTAGAGGAGTATATTCTGGATTAGTTTTATACTGCTATTTCTTTTTTCCTGTTCCTGTTTCGTATATTTACACTGGGTAAAGAGAAGACTAACCATCTCCATTAATAGGGATTTAACAATAAGAGGTTTCGCCAAATTGTCTCCATTGTACTCCCTAACAAGTCTAACTAGACATCTATTTATATCCTGGGTGGATTTAGACTGTGTATCAAAAATTATTTTATTTTCCGATAGGGGTAGTAGAAAATCTAAATCACCTAGATCCGTAGTTAAGCTCTTTATCATTTTAAGGTCAAAAATAATACAATAATACTCTACCTTAGCTGTTATACTGTGCAGGTGGTGAAGATCGTTAGGGTTTAAAATAAGTAGATCATTGGTTTTTCCATGAATTTTCTGGGCATTACAGGTTAGCATTAATTCTCCACTTAACATAAATATAAGCTCTAGGTGCTCATGCCAGTGGGGTCTAAAAAGCTCCTCTTTATTTACATGGGTCTGCTTCTCTACATATATAGGAAATCTTTTATCGGGAATAGGAGGTAAAATATATAAATACTGTTCTTTCATAAACTATCCAATTTAGCAAGATTGTGCTATTAATTCGCAAACTTATCAAGGACTTATCCTTGAAATAGGCGTATTATGTTTACAGGAGAAACTAATGGTAGATTATATAAATGAAATAAAAGGATTTTCATCCTATGCGAGAAAGGCTGCAGCCGAGGGTATAGTTTTATTAAAAAATGAAGATGAAGTACTGCCTATTATCCCTAGTGATGAGGTTGCACTATTTGGTAGATGCCAAATTGATTATTACAGAAGTGGAACTGGTTCCGGGGGATCTGTTAATGTTCCATATACTGTTAATGCTGTTGAAGGATTTGAATTAAATAAAAACATAAACACAAATAAATATTTATTAGACTTATATGCAAACTTTGTAAAAGAGAATCCCTTTGATAATGGTGGTGGTGGCTGGGCTGCTGAACCCTGGTTCCAAAAAGAGATGAGACTAACAGAGGATATTGTTAAAACAGCTAAGGGTAGTTCAAATAAAGCTGTCATTATTATTGGGCGAACTGCTGGGGAAGACCAGGATAACGGTGCTAAACCAGGAAGTTATTATTTAACAGAAGATGAACTAGATATGTTAAACAAGGTCTGTTCTCTGTTTAACAATGTAATTGTTGTTTTAAACGTATCAAATACTATTGATATGAGCTGGTTAGAAAATTCAAACTTAAAAAATAGTATAAAATCAGTTCTCTACTCCTGGCAGGGAGGTATGGAAGGGGGTAATGCCCTTGCTGATGTATTATCCGGGGATGTTACTCCAAGTGGTAAGTTAACAGATACAATATCATATAGATTAGAAGATCATCCCTCTGATAAAAATTTTGGTAATGAGATAAGTAATATATATGCTGAAGACATCTATGTTGGATACAGATATTTTGAAACTTTTAATAAGGATGCAGTTCAGTTCCCATTTGGTTTTGGTCTGTCATACACCTCTTTTACCACTAAACAGTTAACTGCCCAGATATTAGGAGAGGGTTCTGCTAAGGAATTTGTTGTAAGGGTCGCTGTAACAAATAGTGGAGATAAATATTCAGGGAAAGAGGTTGTACAACTATACTACTCTGCTCCCCAGGGTGTTTTAGGTAAACCAGAAGTTGAACTTATCGCCTTTAAAAAGAGTAGAATACTAAAACCCGGGGAGACCCAGGAGTTAGAGTTTAAAATAGACCTATCTAGTATGGCATCCTATGATGATAGTGGGATTACTGGTTATAAATCCTCATATATTTTAGAGAAGGGGGGCTATAGGCTCTTTTTTGGAAATAGTGTAAGAAACTTAAATTTAGTAGAGTTTGATAAAGAGATTATTCTAGAGGACAATATTGTTGTTAAAGAGTTAGAAGAGGCCTTAGCACCACAAGAATCATTTAAAAGAGTGAAGCCTGGGGATAAAAAAGCTGATGGAACTTATAGTCTCGAGTACGAGGAAACACCTAAGTCACAAATATCCTTAAAGGATAGAATGGAGAGTCGAAAACCTAAGGATCTAGAGATAACAGGGGATAGGGGCATAAAACTAATAGATGTAAAAAATAAAAAGAGTACAATGGATGAGTTTTTAGCCCAACTAACACAAAAAGAGCTTGAAATTATAGTTAGAGGTGAGGGGATGAGTAGTCCTAAGGTTACCTCAGGTACTGCTGGAGCTTTTGGTGGAGTTGGAGACTCTTTAATAAAACTAGGTATTCCTGTTGCGTGTTGTGCAGATGGCCCATCTGGAATTAGACGTGACAGTGGTGAGATTGCAATGCAACTTCCAATTGGAACACTTTTAGCTTGTAGTTGGGATGTTGATATGGTTCGAGAGTTATATAAATTTGAGGGTATGGAACTTGTTTTAAATGAGATCGACTCTCTATTAGGCCCTGGGATTAATATTCATAGACACCCATTAAATGGTAGAAACTTTGAATATTTCTCGGAAGATCCATATCTTACAGGGCTTATGGCAAGTGCAGTTACCCTTGGAATTAAAGATGGTGGATCAACTGGAACAGTTAAACATTTTGCATGTAATGACCAGGAGTATAAAAGATCAATTGTTGACTCTGTAGTCTCTGAAAGGGCACTAAGGGAGATACATTTAAAAGCCTTTGAAATGGTTGTTAAGGAGGGTGAAGCTGTAAGTATAATGACAGCATACAATCCTATTAACGGTATATGGACAGCTTCCAATTACGACTTAAATACAACAATCCTAAGGGGAGAGTGGGGCTTTAAAGGTATAGTTATGACTGACTGGTGGGCTAAAATGAATGATCCTGTTAATGGAGGTGAACCCTC
Source organism: Thiospirochaeta perfilievii (assembly GCF_008329945.1). Classification (NCBI taxonomy): domain Bacteria; kingdom Pseudomonadati; phylum Spirochaetota; class Spirochaetia; order Spirochaetales; family Spirochaetaceae; genus Thiospirochaeta; species Thiospirochaeta perfilievii. The sequence continues at coordinate 2,490,940 of NZ_CP035807.1, forward strand.
AATACAACAGGCAGCATCAATGGTTAGAGCTCAAAACGATATCTATATGCTTGTAAATAACTACGGTGCAGAAGTTAACGGATTAGGTGATGATTTAAGTGAATCAGTAGAAAGTGGTGTTTTAACTATAGGTGAGTTACAACGTTGTGCTAGGAATATATGTAATTTTATACTAGATGCAAAAGTTATAGAAAGACCTATTAAAGAACCAATTGTAACTAAAGTTCCAGCAGCTGTTGGGGATACGGCTGAGTTTAAAACAAATTCAGAGATAAAATTTAATACTACAGTTGATGGAACTAAAACATTTATTGTAGATGAGGAGGGAGAGTACAGTTTAGTTATCTATATGTGTCATGATAATGACCCAGCTGCACAATCCTCCTGTAACCTTCTACTTAATAACGAATATATAACTAATATTCAATTAAACGGTTCATTTGGGAACTGGGTTAGACAGAAAGATTTAAATGTATATTTAGAAAAGGGTCTATATCAGATTGATATTAAGTTTACAAAACCAGGTTTAGAGATTGGTCATATAGTTTTTACTAAGAATTAGTTAAAAAAGCTGAGCTGTATTTTGTACAGCTCAGTTTATTTTTATTGAAAAAATATCAATATAAAATTACTATATTTAACATGAGTTATTTAATATTTGGCCATCGTGGGATTCCCTCATTAGCAACAGAAAATAGCCTTTCTGGCTTTAAAAAAATCTTAGAAAATAGTGTTAAGGCTGTAGAGTTAGATGTGCATCTAACCTTGGATAATCTGCTTGTTGTAATTCATGATTTTAATACCGAAAGATTAAGTGGAATCGATTGTGTTGTATCAGATACAGAGTACTCTAGGATTAAGGAGTTAACTATAGGGGCAGATGATAAAATCCCCCTCTTAAGTGAGGTCTTTGATCTGTTAGGAAGTAGTGTTTTTTATGATATAGAGGTTAAAAGCCTGGGAAAAAATAGAAAAGAATTAACCGGTAAACTTCTAGATTTAATTAAAAAGTATAAACTAGATAGTTGTTGTATCGTCTCTAGTTTTGATCCTCTATTAATAAAAGAGTTTAATAGACTAAAAAGTGGAATAAAAACTGGGGTTATTTACTCTAGGCATAAGGATGTTCCATTTTTCCTAAGGGAAGGGTTAGGAGTTTTTTTTACCCATGTAGATATAATTAAACCCCATTATAAACAACTTAAAGGACCACTTTTTTTTCTCTTTACAAAAATAATGAAGAAAGAGTGTTATACATGGACTGTAAATGATAAAGAGACCTTTGAATATGTTATAAATCGGGGATGTTCCGGGATATGTTCAAATAATCCCCAGGATTTTATATAGGATATCTTAATCATCTTTCAATTGATAAATGTATCGTGTTATATTTATAGATCTAACATTAGGAGAAATAAAAATATATGAGTTTAAATAAATTTGATGAGAAAGAAGAGGATTTTGCATCCCTATTGGAAAATAGTTTTACAGATATAAAGGTTTTTACACCTGGAGAAGTTACAGAGGCAGATATTGTTGCTATTTCTGGAGGCTGTGTGTTTATACAGTTAGATGGAAAGAGTGAGGGGCAAATAGATTCTGAAGAGCTTTTAGATGAGCATGGGGCTATTAAAGTAAAAGTTGGAGAGAAGATAAAAGCATACTTTGTTGAAGCTAAAAATGGAGATAAGATTTTTACAACAAAAATAGCTGGAAATAAAGCAGGAAAAGAGTCTCTTAAAAGTGCCTATGAGAGTGGAATACCAGTAGAGGGTAGTATAACAGCTGTAATTAAAGGTGGTTATGATGTTAAAATTGGTGATACTAGAGTTTTTTGCCCATTTTCTCAGATTGGATTAAAGAGAGTCGAAAATCCAGAAGTGTTAGTTGGAACAAGGCATACTTTTAAAATTATTGAGTATAAAGAGGGTGGTCGAAACATCCTGGTATCATCTAGAGTATTATTAGAAGAAGAGTTAGAAGATAAAGTTGACATATTAAAACAGGAGTTAGAAGTTGGAATGCCTGTGGATGCAACGGTTATTAGCTTAGAGAAGTTTGGGGCATTTGTAGATGTAAAAGGAGTAAGAGCACTACTACCAATTTCTGAAATTAGTAGAAGCAGGGTCGATGATATATCTAACTTTTTAACAGTTGGTCAGGAGATCAAGGTCGCAATTTTAAACCTAGACTGGGATAATAAAAAAATATCAGTAAGTAAAAAACAGCTTATTAAAGACCCTTGGGATGAAGTAACTACAAAGTATAAAGAGAATAGTAGGCATAGTGGAGATGTTTCAAGAATCACTAAGTTTGGAATATTTGTCACTTTAGAACCAGGAATTGATGGATTAATACATATATCAGATATAACCCAGGATAATTTTAAAGTAGGACAAAAAATTAGTGTTGAAGTAAAAAGTATTGATGCTAAAGAGAGAAGAATTGGATTAAAAGAAGTCGCTTCAGATGAGGAGTACAACTTAAACAAAAAGTATTTTGACTCCGATGATGATAACGATACATATAATCCATTTGCTGCCCTACTTAAGGGGAAGAAGTAATCTTAGATTCCTCTCTATTAAATAGCCTAATAATATTCTTTTTATGAAAGATGGTTATTAGGATTGTTACAATAATAAAAAAGAGTAATATAGGTGTAGACCTAGTTCCCTTATCTATTATTGTATAAATAAAATAGTAAATAGGTAGCGTCCAAGCAGTTATTAGGGATGCTACCGATACATATCTTGTAAGCAATATTGTTATTATAAAAATAACTAGGCAGAATGGAAAAGCTGGTGGGAATAGTGCTGTTATACCACCTGCTGCAGTAGCTACCCCCTTTCCACCTTTAAAAGAGAAAAATATTGGATACACATGTCCTATAATTAAACATAGAAGCATTAAAATCCTTATAATTTCAATATCTAAAGATAGTTCTAATTTTCCAATAAGCAATATAGGAATAAAGGATTTAAAAAAATCCAGAATCATAACAATAGATCCTATCCTCCAACCTAAAACCCTTTTTACATTTGTAGCTCCAGCATTACCGCTACCTAGAGTTCTAATGTCAACCTTCTTAAGTACAAAACCAAATATTATAGCAAAGGATATAGAACCTATTAGGTAGGATAAAAACAATATTAGAACTATTATCATCTATTTCTCTTTGGTAGGATAATCAGTAGGCTAGTACTCTCTTTGTATTTTATATACTCCTTATTGCTCCCATACTTTTTATCTGCACTCTTCTCAAGGAGAGGTATCCCACTTACAAAAAGTAGTAAGAGTGTTATAGTTACGGGACCTAGAATAGTTAAAAATCCAAAACCAGATAGTAGTGGTGTAACAACTATGAATAGACCCCACCATACAAGTAACTCTCCATAATAATTAGGGTGCCTAGAATATTTCCATAAACCCTTATCCATCCATCTATTTTTGTTCTCTTCTCTATTTTTAAATCTAAATTTCTGAGAATCACTTACAGCTTCTATTATTAAACCTAATAGATAAAGTACAAAACCAACTATGGTAAGAGGGGTAATATCATGATCGCCCCTTAAAGTTAAAATTTTCGAATAAGGTAGCATTATTAACCAAACAGCAACTGTCTGAAGAAGCCAGAACCTTATTAGATTTGCAGGATTATCTCTTTTGTCATCAAATCTATCATCGGTCTTAGTTATTAGGATTCTTTTTAACAGATAAGATCCTAGTCTTAAACCCCAAAGAACTATGGCTAAGGTGAGACCTAGCTGAATAGATGTAAAATTAGCTCCACTTGAAAGTAGAAGCAGAGGAGCTAGTAGAACAAAGGATAGACTATAGGATAAATCTGTAACCTTATCTGTTTTAAAAGAAAAGGCAATAATAAAGAAAAAAAGGTTAATAACAACACTAAAGAGTATCGAACTTATAAATGGGTGTGAACTTATGTAACTAATCATTTTAAATCTCCATAATAATATATAATATTTGTATTTATACTTTTTTTAGAATTTGGGTTTAATGGGTCTGGTAAAATAGTAGGACCATTTATAGTTAATATATTACCAGTAATTTTATCCAATGTCATTTTAACAGGTGGTAGCAAAAAGCTTAATATAGGGTTTCTAATTTTCATCTCTACATTAAGTTGATTCTCATTATTATTAACAGTCACAATTTTCATTTCTATCACTCTTAACATATTAAAGTAAGGTATGTAAAATTCAAGGTCTATCCTGTTTTTCAACTTACTTAAATTCTCTTTTATATAACCTGGTAACATTGGACCTACTATCAATTCCTTGTCTAAATATAAATCTTTTGTATTAATTTTTCCATTAATATTACTTGTTAATACTATTTTTGAATCACTTTGTTTTATATTCCCTATTATATCCAAATCTTCTATTTTGAAATCATAATTTATAATTTGATTATTTAGAATCTTTACTTCTTCAGACGCCTTTACTCTGTTTTCCTTGTTGTAAAATATGTGCTTAATAGTTCCATTGTCATAATTCCCACTCACATACTCTTTCTGAGTATATAAAATATCAGTGAAATTAGTCTTAGCCCTATAAATTGTTCCATTCATAGTTATTATCTCATTTTGTGATAATATTAGAGAGTTAATTGATAGTATAAATGTAAAAATTAGATATTTCATATTGTAATAATAGTAATTATTACTTTTAAAGTCAAATATTATTGCTAAAATTATTTCAATACGTTATATTTTAAGTGTGATCTATAATGTAGGAGAGTGTATGAAAAATTTAAATTTAATCTTTTTAATGTTAATAAGTTCCATTTTTGTCTATGGAAAAGGGAGTGAAGAACCCTTTCATAAAAGTGTTCCATATGTAGATATGGATAAATTCTCTGGAGATTGGTATGTTATTGCCCTAATACCCACTATCTTTGAAAAAGATGCAAGTAATGGTATAGAGAACTATTCAATAGATGATAAGGGTTTTATTAGGGTTAAATACACCTATAATAAAGGTGGAAAAGATAAAGTAATGTACCAGAAGGGTTGGATATACAATACTCAAACCAATGCCGAATGGAGGGTTAGACCTTTATGGCCATTAAAACTACCCTATTTTATATTAGAGTTAGATGATAATTACAGTTATACAGTTATAGGAACAAATAATTATGACTACCTATGGATTATGGCAAGAACTCCCCAAATAGATCATGAACTTTTAGATGATATAATTAATAGGGCTGTTGATCGTGGATATGACAGGGATAAAATTGTATTGATGAATCAAGATGGGGTTTAGTATGGATAACTTATCAATAAATGGATACCAGATTTATAATAGCTTTTTATCTGGTCTTAATCAGATAGAAGATGATCGGGATAGAATAAATGAGATAAATGTTTTTCCAGTTGCTGATGGAGATACAGGGAACAATCTTGTAAGGACTGTAAGCCTTATAGCCTATAGATTAGAGCCCCATAAATCTGCATCTACGGTTTTAGAGAGAATTGCATCACTCTCCCTAGATAGTGCTAGAGGGAATTCTGGTTTAATATTTTCCCAGTTTTTAAATGGTTTAGCTATTTTTACCAAGGGTAAGGAGTTTTTAACAATTCAGGAGTTTTCTAAAGCAGCTATAGGAGCTGCTAAAATGGCCTATGAAGCTGTAGAGAAACCTGTAGAGGGAACTATTTTAACTATTTTAAACATTTGGGCAAAAACCCTAGAAGAGATTAGTATAGAGGTAAAAAATATCGAGTATGTATTTGAAAAAGCTCTAGTCAATGCTAGAACCGCTTTAGAAAATACAAAAAATCAATTAGCGATTTTAAGAGAGAATAACGTCATTGACGCAGGAGCAATGGGTTTTGTCTCATTCCTTCAAGGCATTGACTACTTTCAGAAAAAGGGAAGTCTTCCTTCAAAACTCAAGCTAAGTTTAAGGAGATCTAAAAATATTAAAGGCTTTGATTTACCTCATACCCATAACTTAAAGGGTAAGAGTATTGATTATAGGTACTGTACCGAAGTTTTATTAGAGGGCAAAGAGATCGACAAGGATAGAGTTAAAAATAGACTATCCACCCTAGGTGACTCTATGGTAATTACAAAAGGTGTTGATAGGGTAAGAGTTCATATCCATACAAATTACCCAAATAGAGTTGTTGAAATAGTAAAAAATGAGGGAAGGTTATTAGAGCAAAAAGCTGAGGATATGTTTAGGCAAGAGCAGGTTGTAAATAGTAAGTTAGGAAGGATCGCGGTATTAACCGACTCTATTGCGGACATTCCTAGGGATCTCCTAGATAAATACCAGGTTCATTTAATGAACTTAAAACTTATATGGGGCAATGAAGAGTATTTAGACCGATTAACTATTACTTCTGATCAGTTTTATAAGGAACAAGTTATTCGTTCTGACTTTCCAGGGAGTTCTATACCATCAGAGAGTGAAGTAGATACCCTATATAGATATCTATTAGATAATTATGATGGAATAATTGTTCTTCCTGTAGGGAAACTTTTAAGTGGTACTTGGAATTTAATGAGTAAGGTTGCAGTTAAAATCAATCCAGAAGGGGATAAAATAAGTGTTATAAATACCTGCTTAAACTCTGTTGCCCAGGGATTGCTTGTTCAGGAGGTCGCAAAAAAGGCTGTTTTAGGTGCAAATCTTAATGAGTTGAAGGAGTTTGCAAACAGTATAAAAGGTAGAATTAAAATTTATGTTAGTGTAGATACTTTTAAATATATGGTTAAGGGTGGGAGAGTCTCCCCTTTAAAAGGGTTTATTGCTACTGTTCTAAACCTTAAACCAATAGTTTCCTTGGATGAAAATGGAAAAGGAGCTATAATGGGTAAGGCATTCTCTAGACGTGGTTTAATGAAAAAAATTATTAAAATAATTAAAGAGAAGGAGAGTGAAAAAGGTATTAAAAGTTATGCCTTAGTCCATGCAGATGACCTAGAGAGTGCTGAAACATTTTCTAGAGTTGTTAAAAATGTTTTAGGTATAGATCCGGATTATATCTCCTCTATATCTTCTATTGTAGGAATGCATTCAGGGAAGGGAGCTATAGCTCTTAGTATTCTTGAGAATGAATAGATGGAGCTTTTGTGGGAAAATCTGATATTAAGTGGGGAAGGGTAGATGATAAATCCCTTATTGTTAATTTAAATGAGAATAAGGATCTAGTTATAGATAAGGATGGTGGAACTGTAAATATAAAAATAGTAGAGAACTCTATAGAGATATATAACCACCGTTTTATTGTTCAAGAGAGTGATAGTCTCTATATAAAACCATCCTTTCCAAACCTTCCTGTAATTATAAGGTGTAAGAGTAATCTATCTATACTTCCTAAAAAAAAGTTGTCTGCATTTGTACAAGTACCCCTCTATCTTTCTATTTACAGTGGTAATAAAAATAGTAAAGATCTTTTATATGAGATGCCCCTTACAAAGTTATCTAAAAGTTATTTAGGGGATCCTGAGACAGGTGAAATATCCTACTCCCTAGAGAGTGATCTATTTTATAATTATACAGAATATAACGTAAACAACAGAAGTGTTTATTGCAAAATATCCATTACTAATAAAACATCTACAGTTATGAATTTTGAGAGAATGATTTTAAGAGTTCCTAATTTTAATATTTATGAGGGGGAAGGCATCTATTTTAGTAACCCCCAGGCAATAAACTATATTGGCCGGGATGTTAGTAACCAGATGACAATAAAAAAACTCCCTCCTAACACAGGTTTCCCCTTAAAATTAGTTGGAGAGGCCAGGGAGAGCATAGATAGTAGTTTATTAAGAAAGAGTTTCTATTTTATTAAAAACATATATAATACTTAATATGAATATAACAAAGTCTTTACAAAACATTGAGTTTTTTAAAAACCTTGACCTTCAGAAAATATTATTTGTAGTTATAACTTTTTTTGTAGGTCTATTTATACTTAAACTCTTTAAGCTAATAATTAATAAGTTTTTTATTAAACCTAAAAGCAAACAGTTTATAATGTTATTTAATAAGCTGAGTAACTATCTAGGATTCTCGATCCTCTTCTTAATTATATTAGGTCAAATAGGAATATCCCTTGCAACAATTCTAGGTGCTGCAGGTGTTTTTGGTATAGCTATAGGTATTGCATCCCAAAAGAGTCTTGGAAATATTATAAGTGGTTTTTTTATGATAACAGAGAAGAGCTTTGAAATTGGAGATGTTTTAAAAATTGGTGAAAACGTAGGAACTGTATATGCCGTAGAGCTTCTATCTATTATGCTTAAAACATTTGATAACAAGTTAATAAGAATACCTAATGAGACACTAATATCCAGTGAGATAACAAATATTACAAGGTTCCCAATAAGACGATTAGATTTAGAGATATCAGTCTCATATAATGAGGATTTAAAAGGTGTTTTATCCCTTTTAGAGGATATTGCAACAAAGGGTGAGTTATATTTAGATGAGCCAAAACCATATTTAGTAGTGAAAGGTTTCTCTGAATCCTCAATTGTAATTTTATTAGGAGTTTGGTTTCAAAAAGAGAACTTTCAAGTTGTAAAAAATGGATTAATGTTAGAGATAATAGAAAAATTTAGAGAGAATAATATTGAAATACCTTTTAATCAGTTAGTAATACACAATAAATAAAATTATAAGTATATAGGAATTAAATTGAAGCGAGTCTTGCTATTTTTGATTCTAGGACTAGGAGTTGTGAGTCTATTCCTAGAACTTCAAGTAACACTACCTATACAATATAGGTGGGTTACATCATCTATAGATATATTATTAGTAATATTTTTACTCTTTGAATTCTTATTAACCTATAAGAATAGTCCTATAAAGAAACATTTTTTAAAGAATAATAAATTCCTATTCGTTTTTGTTTTAGTTTATTTATTATTCTTTCTTTTAAATCGGTACTCTTTATACCTAAATTTAAACTCTTCATTTCGAGGTTATACATTTATATTAGTTGTAAGGAATATTCTGTTAATATTAAAGGTTTTTGGTAGAATTAAAAAATTGACTACCTTTTTAAACTCAATATTTTCTAAACCAGCACAGACGGTGGTTTTAAGTTTTGTATTAGTTGTCTACTGGTATAACATCTTCATTAACTATAATTGGGAAATTATCTATTATTATTTTGATGTTTTTTGGTCGTATAGGACCACTAACACTTTTAACAGCTTCATCTAGAAAAGCTAGAGTCTCTAGGATTTCTTACCCAGAAGCTAAAATTCTTGTAGGATAGGAGTATTAAATGGTAAAAACTTTTGCTGTAATCGGTTTAGGTTTATTTGGTAGAAAAGTATGTGAAGTTTTAATCGAAAAGGGTGGGGAGGTTATTGCTATAGATAACAGCCCTGACCAAGTAAATAAAGTTAAGGATTTTGTAACACAGGCTATACTTTTAGATACAACCGATGATGAGACTATTGATGATGCTCCCCTAGACCATGTAGATGCGGCTATAGTTGCTATAGGGGACAATATAGAGGCTAGTATCTTAACTACAACTCTACTTAAACAGATTGGGGTTCCTTATGTAATTGCTAGGGCTGTTAATAAAACCCACTACAGGGTATTAAAAAAACTAGGCGCCGATGAAGTTATAAATATTGAAGAGGATGAGGGGCGTAGTGTCGCTTTAAATTTAATAAACCCATCAGTATTAAAAAAAGTCATTTTATCAAAAAACGTAATACTATCGGAGATTAATCTTCCTAAAAACTTTATAGATCTTAAGGTTGGGGATTTAGATTTAAAGGACAAATTTAGTATTAGGATTATGGCAATTAGAAGAGTATTAACCAAACTTGATAGTGATGGTAACAGTATTAGGGAGGAGCTTTTCCTATATATAGAAGATGTTGATAAATTTTTAGATGGTGATATTCTTTTAGTTAGTGGAGCTACTACTGATATAGAAAAATTTAGTAGCAGTATCGAGGTATAGTTATGATTTTATTAAGTGGCAAAAAGTTTATATTTTCTACTCTGTTAATTCTACTCTCAACTACTATGTTACTTTTAGTTGTTCTATCTATTAAAGGATTCGACAATTTAAATTTCTCTATAGATAGTCAAAATATCCTCTTCTGGGGAATAATAGCCCTATTGGTTCAGGTGTTCTCTTTTATCTCCCTTTATCAATCCCACAAGAAGGTTATTTATAATATTAGACGTGTATCAACAATTGGCGAGCTTTCCCATCCTAAGGTTGATAAGATACTAAACGGCATGGGAAGTATTGGTCGAGAGATTGAGATCCTACTCCATAATCAAAATGAGATTGTTGAGTTAAGAGCAAACAGAATTATAGCGCTAAATAACTTAGTATCTAGATTGGCTTTTGGCTTTAAATCCCCAGTAATAATAACTGATGTAAGTGGTAAAATACTCTATTTTAGTAGCCATTTAAGGGAAAAAATTGAGGCTAATGCCTATAAAATCACAGATGTAATTATTGATCTCCCCCTAGAGTCTGCTATAAATCTAATGGAGGGAAATAAGAGTATATGGCAGGATGAAGCCTTTAAAGGAATAACAGCTAATCCAATATTTGGCAGAGATAACCTAGTATCCTTTTGTCTTTGGGAATTAGATTCAGAAATAAAAAAGATTAATAAGCCCCACGATATTATTAATAATAAAGGGAGCTTTAATAAATTCATTTCTAGGTTTAAAAAGAAGGAGTAGGTGGGAATAACTAGGTTTTCTCAAATAAATCCTTTGTTGCTCCACATACAGGGCAGACCCAATCGTCAGGTAGTTCATCAAATGGAACATCCTCATCATAAACGTATTTGCATAGTGAACACTCGTAAAGATCTCTGTTTTTTTCAACCTCAATATAGGTTGGAGCATTTTTAGGGGCAACAGCCTTTCTTACCTCATGGAAATACTTATATGTCATCTCATTTGAACTGTTACTTAATACATTACAATCTATAACCTCACCAATAAATATAGTATGGGTCCCAACCTCAAGACTCTCTACTAATTTACATTCAAAAGTTGCAATAGATTCATCTGTAAAAAGGGGTAGGGATAGTTTATCACCTTGGGTAAATTCATAACTTTTGAACTTATCTATATCCCTTCCTGAATTATAACCAAATGTTCCAATAAGATCCTGGGAGGACTCCTCTGTTAAAACTGATAAAGCAAACATCTTTGCATTAGAAATTTTATCATGGGTATAGTTATCCTTGTTACAACTAACCGCTATTCTTGGTGGAGCCGATGTAATTTGAAATGCTGTATTTATTATACACCCAAATGGTTTTCCATCTAATTGGGTTGTTAAAACATATATACCGTAACTGAGTCTGTGGAATGCTAGATTATTCATTTATATCTCCTTTATAAAATAATAATCTAACTTCCTATACAAAGAAAGAAATATAATTAAGTTAATAAAATTAGGGAAATAACTCCTGTAATTAGCCATAGGGAAATTCCTTGGATAAAACTCTTTAAACCAGCCTCTTTAATATTCTCCATAGATAGGCCAGATCCAATAAAAAATAGCGCAATTACCATACCTTTTTTACCTAACTGATTAAACTTTAGGAATAGGGAGTGTCCACTAGGAATAAAGTGACTTGTCATAATTGCTACTACGAATATTAAAATAAACCATGGGATCTGAATTTTCCCTGAATTTTTATTAAAAAGGGATATTACTAATGATAGGGGAATTATCCATAGGGCTCTAATAAGTTTTACAGTGGTTGCTACTTCTAAGGCCTTATCTCCATAGGATGCCCCAGCACCAACTACAGAGCTTGTATCGTGGATTGCTATAGCTGCCCAATTTCCAAATGTTATCTGATCTAGGTTAAAAAAATGTCCAATAACTGGGAATATAAAAAGAGCAATAGCGTTTAATACAAAAACAACAATTAAAGAGAATGATATTTGGTTATCTTCAGCGTTAATAACAGATGATACAGCGGCAATAGCACTACCTCCACATATTGCTGTCCCACTTGAAATTAATATGGATGTATTTTTATCTACTTTTAGTACTCTTCCTATCATAAGCCCCAATATCATTACTGATAAAACTGATATTGTAGTGTATATAAATCCCGATTTTGATGCAGATACTACCTGTTCAAGATTCATACCAAAACCCATTAGGACAATGGATATTTTTAATAGTTGACCCTTATATTTAGATAGGGATGATTTTATCCCAAATACTGAGGCTAAAATTCCTAAAAAGAGAGCTAGGGAGCTATTTATTAAGGGTGTAAAACATAATATTAGTATCAATGCTGTTATTATCTTATTTCTATTTAGTTTCATGTAATCTCCTTGGATTACAATATAGTATAATTATAATTAATAGAAATGATAAATAGTTATTAGCAATAACTAAAAGTTATAGTGTCTAATAAAATCAATTAACCTTTTTATAGTAGGAGGTAGGTGTCCTTTTCTGTATCCAATTCTTATGCTTCTTTTTATTTTTAATCCATCAATATCAATTTTTACTAATTCACCTCTATTTAGTTCATAAGTTACAGCTTTGTTAGATATTAGTGCTAATCCGTTAAAGTTTTTAAGAAATCTCTTTATCCCCTCGGATGAACCTATGGTGTGTTGAATATTAAACTTATCCTGGATCTCATTGTTTATTACTTCTAGGGTCCCAGATCCTGACTCTCTAGTAATTATTGGAATCGTCTTTATCTCATTTTTTGAAATCGACCTCTGTTTCGAGTATAGAGTTCCCCTTCCACAAACTGCAATTATCTCATCCTCTAAATAGTTTAAATATGTAATCCCTGAAGATGATGATGAGTTCTCTACTAGTATTAGATCTATTACATTATTTAATAGTTTTTTTTCAATATCTAAGGAGTTACCAGAGAGCATGTTAAGCCTAACGCCCTTATTTCCCATAGCGTAATCTGCTAATATTCCTGGGATAATATAGTTGGATACTGTAGTACTACAACCAATATTTATTTCAGACTTGGTTGTTTCTCCTACAGGAGTTAAGTTGTTATATAACTCTCTGTAATCTCTTTTTATTTTGTTTAGATGAAAGTAGGTTGTCTTTCCCTCTTCTGTTAGAGTTATGTTGGGACCATTTCTATTAAAGAGTTTACAGCCTAGACTCTCTTCCAACTCTTTAATATGTTTAGTTACAGCTGGTTGGGAAATATATAACTCTTTTGAAGCCTTTGTAAAACTTCTAAACTCTGCAACTGATAAAAAAACTAAGTCTCTAAAATCCATGATAAATCCTAAATAAAAAAACTCCCTGCATTTGCTTGAAAAAGTTTCCAGTGGAAATTAGTAGCAGGATTAAAATAACTAGTATAACATAAAGTAATGATTGAAGAAGAGATGAAGTCTGTAAAAGGAGTAAAACATATAAGAAATGTACTTCTTGTTTGCAGTCTTAGCTTAATATATTATACCTTATCAAATTTAATTATAGGTGATATTATAACTGGTTTTATATGTTGTCTTAGCCTAATTCTTGTATCTATTGATACTAGATATATAATAAAGAGAAACCGTATATATCATAAATTAATTTTATCTGTATTTGGATATATATCCCTCTGTCTTTTGTTGATGTTTATTAGGGATGATGCTAATAAGATTGGTAGGATGTGGGCTCTTTTAATTCCACTATTTGTTTTTTATACTCAAACTGTAAAAAAAAGTATAATAATTTTATCACTATATTTAACAGCGCTTTTAATTAAAACTATTATTGATATTAATCTTGATATAGTTTTTGTAAGACTAAACATTGAACAGTTAACAGTATTTATTATTATATCAATATCTACTTGGGTCTACGCAATGGCTGTTAACCGATTTAGAGAGAGTCTAAACTATCAGTTATACTATAATAAGTTTGTCAAATTACCAAATAGAGTCTCTATGTTAAGGGATATAAAAGAGTCAAATATTTATGGATTAATACTTATTAATATGGATGGGTTTAAAAAAATAAATAGCCTATATGGAACAGATATTGGAGATAAATTAATTTATAAAATAAGTAGAAGGATACATTCTCTGTGTTTAAATTTAGAAAACTATAAGTTGTATAAATTACATGCGGATGAGTTCTGTTTATTAATCAATAAAGATATATCCCAAAACTTTGTTGTTGATTTTTCCCATGGGTTAATTAATAAAATTAATAATAAAATTGATATTGATCAATTAGAGATATATCCAACTTTTAGCATCGGTATAAGCCATGGATTCAACGTATCATTAGAGAATGCAGACATGGCTCTAAAGCAGGCTAAGGAGTTAAATAAAGATGTAGTCCTATATAGTGATGTTAACCCCTTAGTTAATAGTTATATATATAATCAGACTGCTGCAATTAAAATTAAGAAGGGTGTAGAAAACAGTGCAATATTTCCAGAGTTCCAACCTATAATATCCTTAAAGGATGACTCAATATATAAATACGAGGCTTTAGTAAGATTAAAAAACAGGGGTTCAATCTGTTATCCAAATGAGTTCTTAGGAATATCCAAGGAGATAAAGCAGTATAAAAATATTACATTTTTAATGATAGAGGCTACATTTGAATACTTTAAAGATAAAAAAAGTAACTTTTCTATTAATTTAGATAATGATGACTTAACAGATATAGAGACTACAGATTACATAATATTTATGCTTAAAAAATATAACATCGCCCAGTTTGTGACCTTTGAAATTTTAGAGACAAAAGAAGTGGAGGATATGTCGATTGTTGTTAATTTTATCAATGTGGTCAAATCCTATGGCTGTAAAATCGCCATAGACGATTTTGGATCAGGTTACTCAAACTTTGCTTATCTTTTGGAACTTAAGGCAGACTATTTAAAAATTGATGCATCTCTAATAAAGAGTCTAGATAGTGATAAAAAGTCCTACATAATAACAAAGGGTATCATCTCTTTGGCAAAAGATATGGGTATTAAGACTATAGCAGAATATGTCCACAACAATGAAATATCTAATATTGTTAAAGAACTAGGAGTGGATTTTGCTCAAGGATTTCTTTACGGAAAACCAAAACCATATATTTTGTAGATTCTTACTAAAAGAAGTATTTAATACTTGCTTTTTTCTCAGTTAGTATAAAAAATGTCTTAGGAGAAAAGAAGTGAGTGTAACTGTAAGATTATTATATATTTGGGGTTTAATTGTAATTAGTTCATTTTTTTCTATGGCGGAGATCTCCCTTGCTGGAGCAAGGAAGATTAAACTACAGTTGATGGCAGAAAGTGGTGATAAAAAAGCTAGAAAAGTTTTAGATCTACAGGATAGTCCTGGGAATTTTTTTACATCAGTGCAAATTGGAATGAATATTGTAGCCCTTCTTGCAGGTATTATTGGGGACGGCATCTTCTCTCCATACCTTAAAAATTATATAGATAATGAGACGATTATATTTTTAATCTCATTTATCTTTGTAACTGGTGTTTTTATTGAGTTTGCAGATTTAATTCCTAAAAGAATTGCCATGATATATCCTGAGAAAGTTGCTCTTCTACTTGTTAACAAGATGGTTTTTGTTAACAAAGTTTTATACCCTGTAATTCTAATTTTTAACAGTTTAGCAAATTTGGTTTTTAAAATCTTTAAACTATCCTACTCTAGGGAAGATAATATAACATACGATGATATAATCGCTATTGTAAATGCAGGTGCCCAAGCTGGAACTGTAAAGACCCAGGAGCAGTCATTTATACAAAATGTTTTTGAGTTAGAGGAGAGATGGGTCTCCTCAGCTATGACTACAAGGGATGAAATAGTATATTTTAAATTAACTGATAGTGAAGAGGATATAAAGGAAAAAATTGAAAAAGATCCCCACTCAAGGTTTCTTGTATGTGAAGATAGTATAGATTCTATCTATGGTTATGTTGATTCTAAATTTCTATTATCAAAGTTTTTAAAGGGAGAGTTTTCTAACCTCAAAAACCTTAAAGAGATTACTAACAGAAGTCTTTTAATAATTCCAAATACCCTCTCCCTGTCTGAAATGCTTGATAGGTTTAATGCTACAATGGAAAATTTCGCTGTAATATTAAATGAATATGGCCATGTTGTTGGACTAATAACCCTTCAGGATGTGATCTCAACACTTATGGGTGATCTTGATCCGTTAAACCAGGAAGAGTATATAATTAAAAGGGATAATAACTCCTGGTTAATCGATGGATTAACTCCTATTGAAGATGTAAAAAAAGCACTAAATATCGACAATTTTACAGAGGAAGATACCTATGAAACTATAGCGGGTTTTATGTTTTATATGTTAAAAAATATACCTAAAAAGGGCGCTTCTGTAGAGTATCTAAACTACAGTTTTGAAGTAGTAGATGTAGATAACTTTAAAATTGACCAACTTTTAGTTATTAAAAAGGACCACCTGATAGTTTAGTCAGAAACTCCCTAAGTGGTATCCCCTTACTAAATAACCATCCCTGACCAGTAGTGCATCCACGTCTCTTTAAATAGTTAAACTGTTCCTCTGTCTCAATCCCTTCTGCTATAACTTCTAAATGCATAGATTGAGCTAGGGAAATAATAGTATCTACTACAGGATAATTAACACTCTTATCCCCTGTATTTATTAGTTCTACAAAACTTTTATCAATTTTTAAGTTGTTAACATGTAGATTATGTAGATAACTTAAGCTTGAATACCCAGTACCAAAATCATCGATTGCAATTTTAAACCCCATATTGTGAAAGGTTTTTAAAGAGTTTTGTATAGAGGGGTCTTGGTCTGCCTGTATACTCTCAGTAACTTCAAACTCTATTTGTTTAGGGTTTATATTATATTTTCTAACCATTTTGTTTATATATGGGATTGTATTTGGGTCTTTTAAATCTAAAACAGATAAATTTATAGCAAAGCTTATAGGAATTTTATATTTATTTAGTTCAACAATATTATTATGTATATTATCAAATGTAGTTTCTATAACCCACCTTGTTATTCTTTTTATTTTACCTCCTTCTTCTGCTATTGGAATAAATTCTTCAGGAGACACAAGCCCTAGATCAGTATGTCTCCATCTTAAAAGAACTTCTGCTCCTATGCATTTCCTATCACTCATTCTTATTTTAGGCTGATAAACTAAACTAAAATCCTTATCAAAATTACTAGTTATTAATGCATCATTTAATGAGAATCGGTACTGTTCTTTTTGCATTTTATGTTCATCAAAGTAGATTATGTCTCCATGGTTTTTATTTTTAGAAACAAGCAGAGTTATAACATTTTTTATTATACTGTCAGAGCTTAATCCATCATTTGGATATCTTGATAAGGCTAAAATAAATTGTACAGATCTAGATATTCCCTCCACTTCGTAATTTAATTCTAGTTTTTTATGCAGATCCTTAGTTTTTTCCTCAAGTTCCAAAATGTCTGAAGCTGGAAATACTCCCATAAAAATAGACTCATTCCATCGAGCCAAAAGTTTAAATTGTTCAAATTTTAATCTTTTTACAATCTCTAAGAGTATTTTATCCCCCATATAGAGACCTAGGTTTGCATATATACGTTCAAGGTTTATTATTCGTATTCCAACCAGTACACATTGATCTACTCCTAAATTACAGTGGTTTATTATGTCATTGAATGTCTCTTTAAACTTTTGTGAGTTAGGAAGTCCTGTTTTACTATCATTGAAAGCCAAATTACTTAGATGTTTTATTAGTATATTTATAGTAATACTGCCTAGTATCCCAAAAACTGTTCCTAGAATAAGTACAATTGAAAATCTACTTCTTAACGTAGGATTGAAGAAAATTGATTCAGGTGTAAAACTACCAAATTTCAATCTTAGTGTCATCGCAATTAAGTAATATATTGGAAGAATTACTCCTGTTGTGTAGTCTAAGATTAGGAAAAAAATACTAAATGCGGCGATAAAATATAGGGAAGATAGACCAAATCTTCCACCACCACTTACTATCACTCCTGTTATCAGTATTATTATTATTATGGCTAGGATTCTTTGGGAATATATAATATTCCTAGTTTTAAAAAAATGATTAAAGCTACAATATCTAAAACTAAACTAAAGGATGCCAAAAAAATTAACATCCATGCCTTATCAGGGATTAATATTATAAATATTTCAACTGGAACTATTATTATTAATAATAAAGATATTATGTAAAAACTTAGAAGTTGTAGTTTTTCTAATAAGTGAACCCTATTCTCCCTAAACGGGATAAATAATAATTTTTCTATCATACTTAAATTATTGAATATAGAATATAAATATGCAATTTAAATAAAGATCGAAGGATTTTTAGGAATATTACAAAGTGAATTTAATCGTTTTGCAACACTCTTTATATATTCGTTTTCAAATACCCTGGCATTTGAGGGACAAGTTTTTACACATGCTGCACACTTAATACACAACTGTGCCTCGGTTATCAAAGGGTTGTTTTTATCAATAGCATTTGTAGGACATAGATCAACACACTTCATACATAAAGAACATCTATCTTTATAAGTAATAGGGCTAAAAGCTGCTGCTTGTTTTCTCTCTTTATATGGTCTATTCCCATCTACCGAAATGTTATTTTTTATATCACCACTATTAATAAGACTTTTAATTTTTTCCCCATATTCAAAAGCTAATTCAAGATCTTTTTCATTAGGTCTATCTGCTGCTATAGGGTAAATAGAGTCGGAGAAGGAGTGTTCTCCAATGAATGCAGCAGCAGATATAACATTAAAACCCTTATCTGTGGCTAAATCCCTTAGTTCTAATAAGGCATCATCAAATTCTCGATTCCCGTATACAACTACCACGACAGCTAAAGAGTTTGATCCTTTTAAGTCTGATATTCTTTCTATTACAACTTCTGGAATCCTTCCTGCATAAACTGGGGCTCCAATAATAACTAAGTCAGACTCTTTAAAATTATAATTATTCTTATATAGGGTAATATCTGTCTCAAACTGTTGGCTAAACCCTATACCATTTCCAATTTTATTTACAATTTTTTTTGTCGTTTCTGTTGGTGAAAAAAAAATTTGGTTTATTGTATTCATTATATAAAACTCCACAAATGTGCTTATGCACATTACATCTATTTTAACTTAATTACTAAGTTGATGGAAGGCTGTCTTTAAGAATATTTAACCAAAAGTAGCTCTATTTCTTCTTCTCTCGTTTAATTTATATTTTACCTAAAGCTATTATTGTAAGATCATCTTTAAGTGGGTTATCCTCTATAAATTTATTAAAAACACTTGTAATGTGTTCTATCATTTTTTCAGGATTATTCCCTTTAAAAGTTTCAAGACTCTTTATTAAACCTTCCACTCCATATTCCAGGTTTGAACTGTTAGTAGCTTCTGTAATACAGTCGGAATATAGGAGTAACATATCCCCCTTTTGCACTTTAAATTTAAGTACTTGGTGTACTATTAGGTCAAAGAAGACTGTAAAAATAAAAGGAGATATTCCTAATAATAGTATCTTTGTATCACTGTTTTTATTTAGCACTGATTTAAAAATGTAGTAAATTGATTGTATCAGTGGAATAATTATTAAAAGCTGTAGATAGTTTGTAATTGTCCTTAATGTTATATACTCCCTTGGGAAGAGAAGTATAATTGATGGTATAAATAGTACCATCTTTGTAAGAATTATCTGCCACTTCACTTTTTCTATATATAAAAATGTTCTAATGTAACCTACAAAGGCGTAGGTACTAATAAAAACGGAGATAAAAATAATTTTTTGGAAAAATATATAGGATAGTTCCCAATCACCAAAACCTGGAATTTTTGTAATAAAAAAGTTAGTTAAGTATATAGATGTACTAATTGATAAGACTGCAAAATATAAGTTCTCTTTATCAGATTTTCTTTTAAAGTATATTGAGAAGTAGTAGGCCGCAATTACCAAAAGGATAGCGGATATTATTATGTTTATATTAGAGTTTAATAACTCCTGCTTTTCATATATTTTTTCTACTATATCCCTTTGATCTAAAATCAAATCCCCTGTAACAGAACCCTCTCCCGCTACATAGATCTTTATTAGAAGAACATTCTTTCTGTTAGATAGTATTGAAGTTCTTGGTATGGGAAAGTATCTAAACTGATTCCAGTTACTAAAAAACTGGGGAGGGAAATTACCTCCCTCTCCAAGAAATTGACCATTTAAATATGTTTTATCCGCCATTGTAATTCTTCCTAAAAGAAGGGAAATGTCCTTGGATATAAGATGTTTGGGAATCTCAAAACTATTTCTTATCCAGATAAAACCTTCTTGTTTTGGAAGAAGTCTCTCTAAGTTGTCTAAGTTCGCTAAGGGTTTAAAATCTGTTTCACTAATACTTGTATAATATTCATGTTCTTGTCCAAGCTTATATTCCCAGTTCTTATCTATTGTATTTAGGTTATCCAGCTTGGCTGTACAAGATAATAGTAGAGTTGGAAGTAGTACTGCAAATATTTTTTTTATCATCATTAATCCCCCACGACTTTATTTAGATTACGAGGGAATTTTAGAATCGTCAATAAAATATTAATATAATTAATAAATTTAACTATATTAAAGTTTGTTCTGTGCTTAATTAGAAGTAAATAGGGTTGAATAGGGATACTTAGTCCATTAATATTGTTGTATAAGGAGAATAATATGGATAATTATAATTTAGTTAGACCAGAGCATTTAAATCATCATGGAACACTTTTTGGAGGGCAGTTACTTTCATGGGTAGATGAGTGTGCTTGGATGGCAGCAACTAGGGACTTTCCTAAGTACTCCTTTGTTACAAGGGCCATGGATAAAATTGAGTTTAAACACGCTGTTCAAAATGGTTCCATTTTAAAGTTTCACTCTAAGAAATTTAGGGTAGGGAGTTCATCGGTTACATATCTAGTGGAAGTTTATGAAGATAATAGGAGTTTAAATAAGGAGATTTTAGCTTTCTCTACAACAGTTACATTTGTCTCAGTAGATGTTGATGGTAGTAAAATTGCCATTGAATTTTAATATACAAAAGGTCTTAAAAAGACCTTTTGTATCTATTATAAGTAGTTTAAACGTAACCTTGAGACATCATAGCGTTGGCAACTTTAAGGAAACCACCAATGTTAGCCCCTTTTACATAGTTTACAAAACCAGCGTCATCTTTACCATGTTTAACACAAGTTTCGTGTATATCACTCATTATCTGTTTAAGACGTGCATCAACTTCTTCCCTGGTCCATGCTAAACGCATTGAGTTTTGGCTCATCTCAAGGCCAGATACTGCAACACCCCCGGCATTAGCAGCTTTTCCTGGTCCAAATAGAATCTTAGACTCTATAAAAATATCGACTGCTTCTGGAGTTGAAGGCATATTTGCACCTTCACACACTAGATAACAACCATTTTTAATTAGTAGTTTAGCATCATCAGTATTGATCTCATTTTGTGTAGCACATGGAAGAGCAAGGTCACACTTAACTTCCCATGGTCGTTTCCCTTCAAAATACTCAACACCAAATTTTTCAGCATACTCTGAAATTCTACCTCTTCTTGAGTTTTTAAGTTCAAGAACAAAGGCTAATTTTTCACTATCTATACCCTTTGGATCATAAATATATCCACTAGAGTCTGATAGTGTTACAACTTTTCCACCTAATTCAATTATTTTTTCAACAGCGTACTGGGCAACATTTCCTGAACCAGAGATTGCAACAGTTTTACCCTTCATACTCTCTGATTTAGTAATAAGCATCTGTTCTGCAAAATATACAGCACCGTATCCAGTTGCCTCTGGTCTAATTAGAGAACCTCCCCACTCAAGTCCCTTACCTGTAAGAACTCCTGTAAACTCATTTCTTATTCTCTTATATTGTCCAAAAAGATAACCTATTTCACGGCCTCCAACACCAATATCACCAGCTGGAACATCGGTATTTGGTCCAATATGTCTTTGAAGTTCAGTCATAAAAGATTGGCAAAATCGCATTACTTCATTGTCTGATTTCCCTTTAGGGTCAAAGTCAGATCCACCTTTACCACCACCTAGAGGTAGTGTAGTTAAACTATTTTTAAATACCTGTTCAAAGGCTAAAAACTTCAAAATACCTAGGTTAACAGTGGGGTGTAGTCTAAGCCCCCCCTTATATGGACCTATTGCACTGTTCATTTCAATTCTATAACCACGGTTTACCTGAATTTCTCCCTTATCATCAACCCATGGAACCCTAAACATAATAACTCTCTCAGGTTCTATCATTCGTTCTAAAATCTTTGAAAATTTATATTCAGGATTTTCATCTAGAAAAGGCATTAGGGACTCAACAACCTCTTGAACTGCCTGGTGAAACTCAGTTTCCCCTTGGTTTTTTGCAATAACCTTTGCCATAAACTCGTCAACTTTCACATTTGAAATATTAGCCATTTATTTTACTCCATATCTATATTTTATCTGATTTATTATGATATATCATATTTTAGATATTTGTAGATTTGACCTATGATTTTAAGTGAAACACCTAGGGAATTCCGTAATACTCTTAGTAGTCTACAATGTTGTTTCTAATTGCGAACTTTACAAGGTCAACGGATGTTTTCATATTTAGTTTTTGCATTATATGATTTTTATGGGATTCAACTGTTCTTACACTAATAAAAAGCTCCTCGGAGATTTCACTATTGGTATAACTATTTCCCCATAGTTTTAGGACTTCAAGCTCCCTTGAGCTAAGACACTTTATTCCTTGGTTTTCTGTACAACTCTCATCACTTTTTATATTTGTAATATATTTATTAAGTAGAAGTTGAGTTATGGACTTACTGTAGTAGTCATGCCCACTTCTTAGGGTATAGATAGCTTCTAAAAGATCTTTTCTCTTACTATCTTTAGCTAAAAAGCCTTTAGCTCCAGCTTTTATTGTATTTAGAATATTTCCTTCATCTTTTTCTGCAGAGAGAATAAGAAGTTGTAACTTAGGATATTTATTACTTAGCCGGCTAATAACATTCATAACCGTCTTATCTAATACCTGCAGGTGTAGTAGAAGAATGTGTATCTGTTTTAGATCTGTGTCCTCGATTAACTTATCCATATTGTTATATTTTATTAAAACATGAAAGTCTTGAATTGATTCAAGTAGGGTAGAAATACCCTCTTGTATCAGATTGTGTTCACTATAAAATCCTATTTTTATACAATCCATATCTATACATCCTCAATAATTATGGATTTTTTAGATCTACCATCCATAATAACCTTAAGAGGTTTACTAAATCGGATGTGTCTAAAAAAGTTAGTTTTATGAATAACCTCTTCCTTGTAAAGTCTATCCCAATTAATAAACTCTGCATTTTTCTGATTATTTACAGAGAAGTAACCAATGTTCATTGAAGTAACATTATGAAAGAAGTGGGATCCTAGGGAGGAATCTAGAGGGAAGTTATCTAAACTTATCTCTACAATTATTTTGGCGTATGAAATTTGAGCCCAATTAACGGGAATTCCTAGGAACTGATCCCTTGTTCCCCATCTTCCTGGGCCAATTAGAATATAAGGTCTCTTTTCATTCATCATTACACGGTTTAAGTACTCTATCTCCTCAACCATCTCTAGGGTCTTCATCTTATCAAATAGATCTTTATCCACATATATTACATCACATATATTGTCTATTTCACCGTTACCTAGGCTTGTTTGGGTGTAGAGTAGGGATTCTGACTTTTTGAACTGGTCAATATCGAAGTGTATAAAATTACTACTATCTACCATAGGTTTAGTTTGTAGTAGGTAAAAAGTAGGAACCCCATTTTCCGCTTTATTTAGATCCACAGCAAACTCAATCTCTACTGGAGAACCTAGGGACTCTTTTAGGGTATTTAGTAGAATTTCCAGGGTTTTAGCTAGGGGTATATAGTTGTATTTAAGAATGTTTGCAAAATTAAGTATTCGTGGCCCTGGGGTTGAGAGACCAGGAACAACTCTATCATTTTGTTGGTCATATACTGAGGCGCAGTGTTTAAGTGACCCATGTTTTTCAGCTTCACTAATATTAAGTAGGGTAAGGGATGCAAGCTCTCCATCAACAGCATAATCCATATTTTCCCTTCGACAATCTAAGGCGTAAAACTTAACCTGGGAGCTATTTATTAAGTCCTTATTGGAGTACATATCGACGTTAGGGTATTTAGGAGAAAATCTGTAGGAATTCATCCCCTCTACAACGTAACTACCAAGACCAAGGGCTGTCATTGCAAAACCTTCCTCCGGTTTCATGTGGGCTACAGGGTAGTAGTTATAGGAGCATGCTGTTCCACTAATATGGGGGTAGTAATAATCATCATATTTATTTCCTACAAGCTCCTGAAGAATAACGGCCATCTTTTCATCCTCCATTCTATGATGAATAGCCTTATAGTATCCCTGGGCTTCATCGGAGAATACCGAGGCAAAAACAAGCTTTATACTCTCTTTTAACTTCTCTAGGGTAAGTGTTTTATTTTCCCTGTTATTAGGTAGTATATAGGTATGATAAACACCGGCAAAGGGCTGGGTAAAGGAGTCCTCTGATAGACTTGAGGATCTTACGGCTATTGGATTTTTTATCTGACCAATAAATTTAAATAGTTTATGTTCTAGGCCAGAGGATAGTTTCCCAGCTAGGAATGCTAATTTTATATCATGAAAACTACGTCCCTTACTTATTACCTTATCGTAGAGCTTATTTCTGCTAATAAAAGTATCAAACTCCTTGGTTCCTATAATAGCTGTCTTTGGAGTTCTAATATTTATCTCACTGGATATAGTTGAGAAATCTGAGTTATATATTAGGGTATTTATAAATGCTAATCCTCTACCTTTTCCACCAAGGGAACCACCAGCAATTGTTACAATATTTTTTTCAGTAAATTTTGTATCCTCTTCAAATCTAAAAACCTTACCCTTTTTTTTCTCTGCCTGATAATCTCCAATAATATTTAATAGGTACTCCCTAGTTAAGGATATATTATCTAATGACTCTATTCGCATAGGATTAATTGTTTTCGCAAGGGTAATCTCCCCCCTGGCCATTAGCCAAATAGAGTATTGGTTCTGGGTAGCATGTAGGTAGAAAGTTTCATCAGGAACAACTCTAAGTTGCTTTTCAAACTCCTTAAGGGTTCGAGCTTCTGCTATTTTTTTACCATTTAGATCCTGGAAAATAAAATTCCCAAAGCCAAGGTATGCATTGAGATATTTTTTTAGATCATTTAAAAGTGTATCCGAGTTTTTGTTAATAAAAAAAACATCTAGATCATCAGCTTGTTGTTTGTTTTTACCATTAGAAGATTGTAAAATTATTGGTAGTTTCATTTTGTGGGATTTAACATGTTTTATAAAATCTATACCAGCGTTCTTGTCAAGCTGTCCCCCATGGTCAAACTCTATATCCGATATAACACATAGAAGGTAGTCCCTATACTTGTTAAAAAGTTGCATAGCATCTTCATAGTTTTTAGCGAGTAGGATTTTAGGGCGGGATCTCATTTTACAAATTTTATCCAGCTCCTTCTTTTCAACCTCAGGTAGAAGTCTTTGTACCTGTCCAAAAACTATACCGTATAACATTGGTAGATATTTTGAGTAGTATAGGCACGAATCCTCAACCATTAATATTACCCGAACAAGACCAACCTTTGTATCATTTTCAACATTTGTCATATCTTCCTTAGATTTTACAATTGAAAAAAGAATCTCAGAGTCTCCATTCCAGAAAAAGAGATTATCCAAGGAGTTTGTTGAGGCTACCTTATCCTCAAAGTGTTTAATATTACTCTTTTGGTTTATTAGTAGATAAATTGGTAGGGAGGGTCTTTTATTCTTTATCTTTTCACTTAATAAAACCGGAGCTTCCCTATCTAATCCTGCCATTAAAATAACAAGGTCGAAGGACTTTGAGTCTAACATCTCAAGGGCTTCTTCCGATGTGGTTACTCCTGTTATTCTTGGTAGGGAGAAAAGACTATACTGATAGATCTCCCCCATAAAACGTTCAAAAAAACCATCTTCATTCTCTAGAATAAAAGCGTCGTAGAAAGTGGATACAAATAGTATCTCCTTAACTTTATACTTCATCATATCCAGGTATATATACTTATCAATAACTTGCTGGTTAAAGTACTGTTGCAGAGGTTTTTTATTTGTTGTTAGTGTTTTTTTATACTCTTCAGGTTTTTCAACCTCTCTTTTTTCATGGATATTGCTTCTAAAGATATCCCTACCCTTATTGTCGTTAAAATAACTTGTTATTAGCTTTCCTATATTAACTAAAAGATCCCTCTCTTCTTTAAGAAAAGGGCCTTCATATGCTTGGGGGAACTCTTTTAAATAAACAACCCTAATATAACCTTTATTATTATCTATTGTAATAAAGTTCTCATCCTGGCTCCAGGTTGTCTCTTTGTAGCCTGGGGTTATATAATCTCTACCCTCGTAATGGATCTTAACAGCGGTATACTCTGGGTACTGCCAGGAGACCTGTAGAATAGAGATAATTTTTGACATAGTTTCATCAACTGGTTTACATTCAGAAATAATCTTAGATGTTCTATTTATGGCTCTAAGTTCCTTAAGACGCTCATTGTTTTCTGATATTAGCTTTTTTAAAATATTACTACCGGCTGTTCCAGATATTAAGTGACTAAGGTTAATTAGTAGGTCCCGTTCTTCTTTTAAAAAAGGTCCTTCATCCTCTGTAGGGTACTCTTTTAGTAGAAAGACTTCTATCTCTCCCTTCTGGCTTCCTGGGCTTTCAAAACTTTGACGTTGAACCCAGATACTCTCTCTAAAGTTTACACTTGTAAAAATCATTTTATTAAAATTTATTCTTACAACTGTATCTTCAGGGTGTTTCCATGCCTCGGGGAGGATGTTACAAATCTCCTGTAAAGACTCCTCTATAGAGGCACTATTTTTAAGTATTTCGGATGTTTTATTAAGTCCCCTTAACTCTTTTAGTCGTTCAGTATTTACTTCTAAAAGAGTTTGAAGGGAGTTATTTGTATATGCCCCGGATATAATTGAAGCTAAAACATCTAAAAGGGATTTTTCTTCTTTTAAAAATGGTCCAAAATCTGAAATAGGGAAATCTTTTAAGTAGAATATTTCAAGAGTACCCTTCTTTTTATCTGGGGTTTCAAAGCTCTTTTTAAGTGACCAAGAAGTCTCTTTAAATTTTCGACTTGTAAATATCTTATTATCAAAATAAATTCTAGCTACTGTAAATTTGGGGTATTGCCACGCTTCGGGAAGAAGATCACATATCTCCTGGAGGGAGTCTGTAAGCGTTGGGTTTTTCTTTAGTATCATATTGGTTAGATGGATGCTGTTAAGCTCTTTTACTCTCTCATTATGATCATAGTATAGGTTGTTAAGCTCCATCTTAGAGATATAACCTGTTATTATTGTGGTTAAAATTGTTAGTAGTTTTTTATACTCTTTTGCTTCCTTACTTAATTCCTCTTTGTAATAGAGTTTAAGGGAGCCTTTTTTACCTTGGGATAGGTTTAGTATTAATTTGTCAGAGTATTGGGTTTTAATAAAACCTATGCTTTTATACTTTGAGGAGGGGGTTGTTAGAATACTGGATACAATATCGACTCTACTTAACAGTTTTGGCAGTTGGTCTACAATTTCCTGGAGAACTATCTCCATTTGTCGCTCAGTTGTTGTAAGTGCAACCACAGTGTTTAGACAGTTAAGAGACTCTTTTTTAGTAAAAATATCAGTAAGCATTAAGATAACTCCACTCTTTGTTATAGTTTAAAATAATTATAGCATCTATTTCTATATCCCAAAAACCTTATTAAGAAAAACTATAGCAATTAAAATAGGGGATATAAATTTAATCATAATCATAAATACTTTACTATATTTACTAGCATAAACCCCCGAGCTTGAGATTTCATCCTTAACATCTGACTTTTTCATTACCCAACCAACAAATATAGATACGGATAGGGCAACAATTGGAAGCATCCAGTTTGCTGTAAAATAATCTACAAAGTCAAATAAGTTCATATTTTTTATAGATATTGAACTAAATATAGAGTTTGGACTCATAGATAGAGAGAATACTGTACCTATTATTATTAATGCCAAAACAACAATAATTGTTGATTTTTTTCTGTCTAACTTACTATCCTCTGAAACATAGGCAACAGTTACTTCTAGTAGAGATACTGTGGAAGTTAGGGCTGCAATTGCTAATAAAATAAAGAATAGTAGCTGGAAGAAAAAGCCTCCAGCCATCTGATTAAAAATATTAGGTAGTGTAATAAAAACTAAACCAGGACCTGATGCGGGTTCAATATTAAATGCAAATACAGCTGGGAATATTGCTACTCCTGCTAATAGAGCAATAACTGTATCAGCAATAGCAACTTGAACAGCAGTAGTTCCAAGGTTTACATCCTTTTTTATATATGAACCATAGGTAAGCATAATACCCATACCTAGACTTAAGGTAAAAAATGCGTGACCTAGTGCTTCAAGAACCCCATCCCTGGTTAATCTTGAGAAATCTGGTTTAAAGAGAAACTTAAGTCCCTCTGATGCCCCATCTAAAGTAACGGCTCTAACATTTAAAATTAATATAATTATTAATAAAAAGGGCATTAGTATTTTAGATGCCTTCTCAATACCGTTATGTACTCCTAAAAGAACTACTGCTCCTGTAATAACCATAAATATTGATTGAAAAATAATTGGCTCTACTGGATTAGTTATAAAACTGTTAAAAAGAGAATCTATGGTTTCAACACTTTTACCAGAAAAACTATTTGTTAGGGAAAGTTTTACATAGTTTAATGTCCAACCAGCAACAACTCCATAAAAAGCTAATATAAAAAAAGATGTTCCCATAGCTAGAGCTCCTGGTATCTTCCATCCCTTTAATCCTGATATTTGGGAAAAACTATCTACAGCATTTTTATTACTTCTTCTACCTATCAACATCTCTGAAATTAAAATTGGTAGACCTATTAAAACAATACATATTAGATATACAAGTAAAAATGCACCACCACCATTTTCTCCGGTTATATATGGGAACTTCCATATGTTCCCTAGACCAATTGCAGAACCAGCAGCAGCTGCTATAATACCAAACTTGGATGAAAAACCATCCCTCTCTTTTATCATAATAATATAAACCTCAAAAAACAATGTCTGAATATTATATCGGTAAAAACTATATAATGCAAACATATCTAAATGTTTAAAAGCGATATACTTATTTAATTTGGCTATATTCTTTTATTTAGAATTTTATGCATATGGTTAAATGATTATTTATTTGCAGTTTAGTTGTTATATTGACGTTTATCGTATTATGTCTTTGATATTGTACGAATATATTATGTGTAATATGTGAAGTCTAGGTTATTAGTATAATAAGAGAGGTTGCTACTTAACAGATGATCTTTAGTTTTTACGATAATAACAAAATTAAATTTCTCGAATATTTTGTGTAATCCATCTCTAATATACGTACATTTATTATATTAAAATACATATTGCGCAAAAACATAGATAGCATATAGTATACATGTATGGAAAAATTAGAGAAAAAATATGGTTTCTGGACTACTAGTGCCATGGTTGTAGGTATTGTTATAGGTTCAGGAGTTTTTTTTAAGGCTGATGATGTATTAATTGCATCTGGGGGGTCACTTCCTATTGCACTTCTAGCATGGTTTATTGGTGGAGCCATAATGGTTGTAACAGCCTATGTTTTTTCTAAAATTGCATCAAAAATAGAGAGGGTAAACGGTATCGTTGACTACTTTGAAGAGGCTTATGGAAACAGGGCTGCTTTTAATATTGCATGGTTTATGACTACAATCTACTACCCATCTCTTGTAAGTGTTCTATCATGGGTCTCTGCTAACTATACATGTGCTTTAACTGGAAATCCAGATCAAGTTTGGTTTCTTGCCTTTTTTTATTTAGTTTTATTCTTTTTAGTAAATTTAGCTTCTCCAATTATTGCAGGTAGACTTCAGGTCTCTACAACATTAATAAAGCTTGTTCCTCTGTTAGCAGTAGGAATCATAGGTACAATAGTAGGTCTAGTTAATGGTCAGACAGTTAGTAGTTTTGCAAATACGGCACAAAATATAGCAGGAAAGCAGGGTGGTTTAGCTCTTGCATCACTATCTACAGCATTTGCCTACGAAGGCTGGATTATAGCCACAACAATAAATGCAGAGATTAAGGATGCAAAGAAGACTCTGCCTAGAGCATTGGTCTTTGGAACTATATTAATAGTAGTAGTCTACATGCTCTACTATGTAGGAATTGCTAGTGTTATGCCTAATAGCGATGTTATATCCAATGGAGATAATACATCCCTAGTTGTAATAACCACCCTTTTTGGACCTCTCTCTGGGACACTTTTAACGGTTTTTGTAATAGTTTCATGCCTTGGAACTTTAAATGGTTTAGTAATGGCATCCTCAAGGGGGATGTACTCTATTGCAGTTCGAAATATGGGATTAAAACCAGAAATCTTTTCAAGGGTTAATAGTAGGACCAATAGTACTTTATATTCTGGAATTTCAGGTTTTGTATTCAGTTTTATCTGGTTGGTAGTGTGGTATGGAAACTTTAATAACTGGTTTTCAGGGTTTTTAGATATATCAGAACTACCTATAGCCTTCCTATACTTTGTCTATTTAAGCCTATATTTTTGGTTTATGAAGAACTTTAAGGACGCAAATACCATAGACAGATTTGTAACTCCAATCCTGGCCACAGCCGGTTCCCTATACATTATATGGGCAGCAATACATAAGGATATGTTTATAACATTCTCTGTTATAATAATCATAATAATGTTAACTGGTAATATTATTAATAGAAAAAAATCCTTAGCTTAACCTTAGATCTTTTTAGGGCGTTACCCCCTTTGGGGGTCGGGCTATCCGCTAAACTCCTCAGGATAAATCCTTCCGGTGTACCGCTACTATCCCTAACGTTTTTTCTACCATTTCCTATCAATTTTATATAAGTTTAAAACTGGAACATCTTTAGTTCCCTCCCTTAATAGATAAAACACATCTCCATTTGAGTTAACTGCAGGTTTGATAAGTATACGATCTTTAAAAAAAAAGTAATCTAATACCCACCCATCTTTGTCAAAAATTATTAGTGATTGGGATATGTCATAATATGTGTTTCCATCTATATCCGTCCCAATGTATGTCGATCCACCCTTCATTATATCTAACTTATTATACTCTGGAACTCCAGGGATTATTCTGGGAACTTCTAAACTATTTTTTTTATGTAAATCTTTCCAATAATCAAACTTTGTAGAGAAATCTGTGTTTAATAACTGGCCATTATAAAACATTCTTTTGCTCTTATCTATTGTATAACCCTCTAACCCATACTTCTTTTTATTTCTAAACAGTTTAAAAGTCTCATGTTCAGATAACCTTTTAGAGAATTTAAGGTTCTCTCTATCCTCTAAAACAAAGGAGGCTAATGATCCATCTTTAAGGTATGTAAAGATAACTTGATCTGTAAAAAGAGTTTTATTTCCATTAGAATTAATAGTTTCTGGGATTAATAACTCTATGCTTTTTTTATTTGATTTGTTGATAGCATAAAATCTAGTATTATTAAATGTTCCATATAAAATATTAGATGTATCTTTCATTCTTCCAGAGTAACGAATACCAATATTATCTTCTAATATTAAAATAACATTAAAAAACTTATCATAATATATAATTCTATTATTTATTATGTCTGATAATATAAATTCCCCTAACGTTGTACTAAAAAAATTACCTGGTTTAGTTTCTGAACTTCCCCATGCATCTTCCCCAGTTAAGTACCCTAACTGATCGTTGTTGCTTCCAACTTGAAATGACTTAACTAAAGAACCCCTATACTCAGAAACCTCTTCAGCATAAATATTAAGTGAAAATAATATTAATAATAAAATAGCTGTTTTTTTAATCATTTTGTTTAATTCTCCCTAAAATCCAATCTCTATTTTGATCATTTTCTGAACTATGATAAAATTTTAAATTGTTCTTATTACCAACTCCAAATAATGAAAGATAACCACTATGCGTAGATTCAATAATTTTTATACTACCTAACTCTACTTCCCTATCCCCATCTATAATCTCTACATTTTGTACAATCATTACATGGTAGCTCTCACTAGTAGAGTAATAGATAATATCCCCTGGGACTACTCTTTTTCTATTTTTAGGTTTTATTCCTAATTCAGTATCATAATCTGTTCTTTTCATAATGTTATATAAGTTATCATTAGGGGTATAAACTGTACCTTCTCCAGTATCGTGTATACTTCTTATCCCTCTTTCTGCAGAATTAGAACCTTCTCCATAACTTTTATACTTTGTTCCTATGTAGGCTTCTGACATGTAGATTAATCCCCCACAATCAACCCCTGCTTCTTGGTTTGTCATTTCTGACCCATATATTAAATAATTACGTTCTACAGGCTGTTTAAATGGATATGTTGGAGAAGGTTGTTTATTACCTGAAACAGGCTCTAAGTTAGTAGCTAATGAGCCCCAGTTTAAAGCATCTTTGGAAGCTGGTTTTGCCTTATCTCCATCATATTTTTTCCATACTTCTAATAATATTAGTCTATCATTTTCAGAAATACTATTAATATTTAAATATCCTAAACTCGTAGAAAGATTTGGTAGAAGGTCTTGGCTTGGGAATTTATAATTATTAAATTCAATAGTAGCATTCAGAAAAGACTCTCTATTAAGTTCTGTATCTTCATCTTCTAAAAGATCCCTTGCAATATCCATGTTACTTTTTAACTCTGTTGCTTTATCAAACATTGCTAAATATTGTTCATACATCTGATTATAGAATTCAAAGGGTGTTGAAGTCCTACAAAAACTGTAAACAACACTATTTGTATTAATACCTCCTGTGGCCGCTCTATGAAAGTAAACAGAGGAGGGGATTGATACGACCTGTTTGCCATTCCCCTGAATAAGTTGTGATAAATCCTCCCAGTTATATCCTCTAGCGGTGTTATTTACAGAGTATTGTTGTGCTTGATCCTTTGTTACCATAACTCTATTCCACTCATTAGGCCCATACCACACTTTAAGGCTTGTTGTGTTATTAGGATAACTCCCTTGATTTATTGAGTAAAAACGCCTAATTATTTTAAATCTTGGGTTAGAGATCTCTTCATAATTGTTATTTAGTTGAACTTCAATATAGTCTCCAATAACATCTGCTTCGACTTTATTTGGTGGAGCGTTCCATGGGTATTTGTTATTAAAGTCATTTAATCCTGTTTTATCATCATCTATATATAAGTTAGCCCTCCATAACATCCGGTTAATTTCTTTAAATTGCTGCATGTTTTCGCAATTTACGAGACAGAAATTAATATCATAGACAGCCTTGTAAGAGATCCATGGTGTTCCCCAGATAGATCTGGGTCGGGCTATCCGCTAAACTCCTCAGGATAAATCCTAAGGGGTAACACTGCAATCCTTAACGCATTTTCTACCATTTCCTATCTATTTTATATAAGTTTAAAACTGGAACATCTTTAGTTCCCTCTCTTAATAGATAAAACACATCTCCATTTGAGTTAACTGCAGGTTTTATAAGTATACGATCTTTAAAAAAAAAGTAATCTAATACCCACCCATCTTTGTCAAAAATTATTAGTGATTGGGATATGTCATAATATGTGTTTCCATCTATATCCGTCCCAATGTATGTCGATCCACCCTTCATTATATCTAACTTATTATACTCTGGAACTCCAGGGATTATTCTGGGAACTTCTAAACTATTTTTTTTATGTAAATCTTTCCAATAATCAAACTTTGTAGAGAAATCAGTGTTTAATAGCTGGCCATTATAAAACATCCTTTTGCTTTTATCTATTGTATAACCCTCTAGCCCATACTTCTTTTTATTTCTAAACAGTTTAAAAGTCTCATGTTCAGATAACCTTTTAGAGAATTTAAGGTTCTCTCTATCCTCTAAAACAAAGGAGGCTAATGATCCATCTTTAAGGTATGTAAAGATTATATTTCCTGTGAAAATTGTACAATTTGAACCTAAAGTTAAATTATTATCAATATATAACTCTGTTGATTTTCCACTTGTTTTATCAAGAATATAATGTCGACTATTTGATGTTGTTCCCCAAAGAATATTATCAACTTCCTTTAATCTTAATGAATAATTTATGTTGGATCCTATTCCGAAAGCATCGCTTGTACTTAATTCTTTATTAAGAGACAACATTCTACTATTATTTGTATCTGCGATGATTAAGTTATCTTCTTTATTGATAAACATTGCAGAGGGTTGGGTTTCTGACGTTCCTCCGCCTTCTGCGCTTGTATCCATTCCTAATTGATTACTCTTGTCTCCAACTTGAAATGATTTAACTAAAGAACCCCTATACTCTGAAACCTCTTCAGCATAAATATCAAGTGAAAATAATATTAATAGTAAAATAGCTGTTTTTTTAATCATTTTGTTTAATTCTCCCTAAAATCCAATTCATATTCCTATTATTATAGACAGATAAGTTATTTTTATTACCTACTCCATACAGAGAAATACCTTCTAGATCTCCATCATGTGTAGACTCAATAACTTTTATTTTATCTAACTCAACTTCCCTATTACCATCTATAATATCTACATTCTGTACAATCATTACATGGTAGCTCTTGCTAGTAGAGTAATAGATAATATCCCCTGGGACTACTCTTTTTCTATTTTCTGCACGTTTTAAACCTGAAAACTCACTACTTTCCATAATGTTATATAAATTGTCATTAGGGGTATAAACTGTACCTTGTCCTGTATCGTGTATACTTCTTATACCTCTCTCTGCAGAATTAGAACCTTCTCCATAACTTTTATACTTTGTTCCTATGTAGGCTTCTGACATGTAGATTAATCCCCCACAATCAACCCCTGCTTCCTTTTTTGAATAGTTTATACCATACATTGTTTGTTCACCTTCTGGCTGTAAAAATGGTTTTTGTGGTGATACAGTCCAACCTAGTGCATCCCTAGATGCAGGTTTTGCTTTAGAAGGATCATATTTTTTCCATATTTCCAACAATTTTTGTTTATTTCCATCTTCAATTTGTAAATAACCTAAAGTTGTATACAGGCTAGGTAATAATGTTTTGGGGTTTGGTTTTATATATTTATATGCTTCTTTTACTTCATCAAATGCATTTCTATTTTCATCCGTATCTTCAGAATCTAAAAGTTCTTTAGCTTCATTCATTATGTTTTCAAGCTCTGTGGATTTATCTAACATATATTCATATTGTTCTTGCATCTGATTATAGAACTCAAAGGGTGTTGTTGTTCTACAAAATTCATAGACTACACTATTTGTATTTATACGACTAGATTTATTAATACCTCTATTATAGTAAACAGAGGAGGGGATTGATACGACCTGTTTGCCATTCCCCTGAATAAGTTGTGATAAATCCTCCCAGTTATATCCTCTAGCGGTGTTATTTACAGAGTATTGTTGTGCTTGATCCTTTGTTACCATAACTCTATTCCACTCATTAGGCCCATACCACACTTTAAGGCTTGTTGTGTTATTAGGATAACTCCCTTGATTTATTGAGTAAAAACGCCTAATTATTTTAAATCTTGGGTTAGAGATCTCTTCATAATTGTTATTTAGTTGAACTTCAATATAGTCTCCAATAACATCTGCTTCGACTTTATTTGGTGGAGCGTTCCATGGGTATTTGTTATTAAAGTCATTTAATCCTGTTTTATCATCATCTATATATAAGTTAGCCCTCCATAACATTTTTTTGTCATACACAGCTAAAAAGTCTTCCTCTTTAGATAAAGCATCTATTGGATTATCATTAATATTAAGTTGGAAATTAAGTAAAATATCATCCCCAGGTCTAATATTATTTTCTAAGGGTCTAATTCCAAACCGGCTGTAAATATTATTATCATCTTTTTTAAACTCTAACTTCCCGTAGACAGATTGTAGAGAAAAGTCCTCCTTTGTATCACCATCTGTTGTAAATATACCAGGTTCATATATTACTTCGTATCTTGATCTGCTACCTTGACTTATATTTAACTTTTTAAATGTTGCAAGCTTTACATTGTCATAGACTATCTCATTGTTATTACTAGTTATCTGAACAGCATAAAATTCAAAACCATCACCTTTATTTACATTTATATTACTACCATTCCCTGTGTCACTATTTTCAGGGTCACTATTGCTGTAATATTGGTCCGTGGGTGGTAGCAGTTTAACTGGAATATTGTTACCTTCAATTAATTTATTATCTTTATTTTTAAAACTTATAGATCTTATTTCATATAGTTCCCCTGTATTGGGAATCCAATGGCTATAGTTTCTGTTTGTCTGTTTATTTAATCCTAAATCAATATCTGCTAGAATTGTTTCAGGAGTATAAACAAAGGGATCCCACAGGTCATCACCTTCAAAATTTTTAGGTTCTTTTCCTATATATTTTATAAGCCTTCTAGGGATAAAATCCTTTGGAGAGTCGGTAAAGGAGCTTAGTATTCCACTATTTCCCCAGTAGTTTAGGGATACCCTCCCATCTTGTTTTGTTACAGATAAAACTAAAACATTTCCAATATTAAATGTTGTATCTCCATCCTTGTATCCGGAATCTACAACTATCCCTACTTCAGTTCTCCCATTTGTTGTATTAACAAGAAGGTCCCCTGGTTGAATTAGGCTTAAGTCTGGAATTATTACACTACTTCTCTCTATATCTTCCCGGGTAAATCTTATTTTATCTAGGTCATATTCCCCTAAAAGTGTGAACTGAGGTTCTCCCTCACTATCTAAAAGGTCAGAAGAGACTTTCCCATCCTCTGTTTTCCCCATTTTGTAGTAGTCATCTAGGGTTTTAGATTTCTTATCGTTTTCAATACCTAGTATCTTGGTGTAAAATGATGTCATTGCTATTGATCCAGATAGCAGGCCAAGACTATCCACACCAGTAAGGTTTATTCCCCTATATGTATTCCCTTGGTTTTTCCCTGGGACAAAAGGTTTATCGGTATTAACATTTACCATAAAATTATTTCCAACACTGTCGTTTAAGGCAAAATAGTACTGTTTAGCTGTTTTTTTATTACCATAAGTATCAAATGTGAAATAGTTATTATTCCCATATAATGAACCCCTTGGATAGATTGTTTTATATCTTTTTACAACATCAAACTGCTTCTTCATTTTATAATTAAATGTTCTAGGAGAATCCATACCTCCTTCAACGTAGGGTAGGGAAGACCCTGTAATAATACTGTCTCCTAAGTAAAATGGAGTGGTTAACTCTATATTATCTAGCTTACTGTTTGGGGCTTGAAAATATTCCGCTGCTATCTCTTCTAAATATGCAACTTTCTCACTATTGAAAGTAGGGTCAAGTTCATTAACAGGAGAGTTTATACTCTTTGGTTTAAAAGGAAGGTAGTTATTTTCCCTATTATCTAAACTAATACCCTCATAACTTTTTAACCATAAATCTAAATTATTATTTTGCTCTAATAACTGGGATGGATAGATATTGTTGCTACTATTATTATCCCTTTGGTTTTTATCTAGGGTATATTCTAAACCCCATGTTAAATATTTCAGAGCACAGGATACAAGTTCCTCCCCATCACTCTTTGTTATTGTCGTATACTGGTTATAGTCAAATGGTTTATTTTTACCCTCCATATACTCATTTATATAGTGATGGAAAATAGGTTTACTCTTATCAAAATATACTTTTAGAAATTTTTGAATTACAGAGTGTCCAAGCTCTTTACTACTGTTAACATTGTAGTTATATATTGTATCAAAGTACCCAATATTATTTTTGGCATTCTCTTTAGTTATAGCTAAGTCAGAGTTTAGTTTAAGTTTATATACATATTGGTTATCAATCTCGGATATTGGAAATGGGTTTCCACTACTACTAGTAAATGTATTACTTCCTAATAACTGATTCTTGAAAAATCGTTTATAATCTGAATTTTGTTCTAAAGTATCAATTAATTGGGATGTAGATGTAAAATCGTCTGGATTAATTGCTATATTAGGTAGAACTTCAAGGATAAGTTTAAATGAGTTTGACGGAGTATCTTTATTTATTAAAATAATACCTAATATAATACTTTTATCACTATATTTAAGGCTTATTGTGTCAGGGAGATTGTCAAGATCCTTGGTTTTAGTGTAATTGTAATCTTTAAAGTACTTTAGCTTTGTATTTGTTTTATTCCCATTATAGGTTAAATTATTAGGAGTAATTTCTTGATAGGAGTCTACTGTAAACTCCTCCATAATAAAAAAAGAATCACTATTACTTACAATTTTTATTAATTCACTTCCTAGTTTTGAATCCCTTATAACTTTAAAGGAGTTGATGTTATTATCCCCATCTTTAATAATAATATCAGAGGAATACTGTCTTTTAGTTTCTCTCTCCTCACTATTTCCGTTGGAAAAAAGGGTTAGGGCAGTTGTTAGAACCAGGAGTAGTAATATGTGTCTTATCTTTATCATTTTTATCTATTTCCTCCATTGAAAGAGTTGTGTTACTTCTCTTTGTATAGAGGAAAAGATCTATATGAATTCAATTTATGTCACTATTTCCAAATATAACGGAAACAGTGTTAATTATTTAATCTTGAACTTAGACACCTCTTTGTTTAAGATTTCTATTGCATCTTTATTTTCTAAAGAAATTCTATCCACATCCTGCATCGCTTCATTTATCTCATTAGTTCCTATAGACATTTCAGACATATTACCGTTTATTTCCTGGGTAACAGTATTTAGCCTATTCATTTCATCTATAACATCCTTACTACCAGTTGTCATTTCTAGTGAGCTGTTTTGAATCCCCAAGGTTATTTCTGATAATTGATCCAAAGCTACCATTACTTGTTTACCTCCAGCACTTTGTTCCTCCATAGCTGATAAAATAATTAATTCTTGTTCATTTACAGTATTTACCATTTTTACAACTTGTTCGAACTGGGCCATAGCTGAGTCTGAGTTTTTAGATACAGTATCTATTAGTGTTTTTAAGTTATTTAG
Source organism: Thiospirochaeta perfilievii (assembly GCF_008329945.1). Taxonomy (NCBI): domain Bacteria; kingdom Pseudomonadati; phylum Spirochaetota; class Spirochaetia; order Spirochaetales; family Spirochaetaceae; genus Thiospirochaeta; species Thiospirochaeta perfilievii. Next base: position 2,530,115 of record NZ_CP035807.1, read on the forward strand.
TACATCGGTTATTGTCTTTGACTGAGCACCAGATGTTTCTGCCAGTTTTCTTATTTCGTCTGCCACAACGGCAAAACCTTTTCCTGCTTCCCCTGCATGGGCAGCTTCAATTGCTGCATTCATTGCTAGTAAGTTAGTCTGACTTGCTATCCCAGAGATAATGGAGCTTGCTTGAAGCAGTCCTTCAGATTCATTAGATATTGTTTTAATATTATCTGAAACTGTAATAATCTCCTTCTGTCCCTGTTTGGAAGCTTCTAAAAGGGATTTTACATTTTTAGCATTATTACCAAGAATATTCCCTACGGAGCCTATATTTGCTAACATCTGGGTTATTGCTGCAGAAGACTCTTCGATACTCGATGATTGAGTCTCTATATGGGTGTTTAAATTATCTATCCCATGAACAATAGATTTAACTGTAGAGCTTGACTCTTCTATTCCTGAGGCTTGGGTATTAATTTGATTTTTTACACCCTGTATATTTGCACTAATTTCATTTATAGCAGCAGCTGATTCTGCCATACTACTAGCTAAATCGCTTCCAATCCCTTGAAGGGTAACAGCTTGTTTTTGAATTATAGTTATTAATAATCTAATTTTATCTATTGTTTTATTAAAGTATAGTGATAGTGATCCTATTTCATCGGTACTAATAGTGGGTAATTTTTGGGTAAGGTCTCCCTCTCCCTCAGAAATATCTTTTAATAGATCTTTTACTCTAACTATAGATTTGGTAATTTTATTAGCAAAAATTAGTGTTAATAAAATTCCAATAGAGAATACAATTACAAAAAAGATAATTAGTAGTCTTCTTAAATTATTTATATGGGAAAAAACCTCTTCCTCATTAGCAGCCGTTGCTATTATCCATGATGTCCCTGGAACCTTGGAGTAACCAACAATCTGATTTTCCCCTTGAAAAGAGTAATATCCATGACCATTAGGTGTTTTTATCATCTCTGATTGTACTCGTGCAATATCTTTTAAGGTTTCGTCTTTACTACTATCATTAATAAAGTTTCTAATATCTAAAACAAACTCTCTATTAGTATGAGCTACAAAATTCCCTTTGTTATTTATTAGGTAGGAGTACCCAGTTTTACCATAACCAATATTATCTGTAATATCAGATAGTGCTGTTCCATCTAATCTAGCAATTAGCACTCCTTGAATAGTATTCTTATTATCTTTAATTGGTGTTGCTAACATTATAACTGGAGAGTTAGTAACTCTACTAATTATTACATCGGAATAATTGGTAGCCCCTGCAAAAGCTTTTTTTACATAATCCCTATCTCCTAAATTACTAATAGAGCCATCAGTATATTTAGCTGTCCCATCCTTTGAAACTATACCAATACCAAGAAAGTTATGGGCTTCTAACTCATTTAAAAGTAAGGGTTTTTGAACCTCCCAGTCCATGTCCTTCATTTCAGAGTTGTTTCTAATCCCTTCAATCACTGCCATATTTACATCAATACTAGCTCTTATATATTTTGCTCCCTCATTGGCCATTATTGTTAGAGTTTCTGTAATGGTCTCCTTAAGGGATTGCTTACTAGCATTATACGCTAAAGTACTAAGTCCTACTGTGTTTAATAGAATTATTAAACCGGTAATTATTATTAGCTTTTTTCTTATTGTTAAATTACGAAAAATCATTTATACACCTTTATTTCTAATACTTTTACAGATCGTATCATTAATTTATGGCAATTTTCAAATTTATTTTACTTTTTTAATATTAGAGTTGTCCATACTGTATTATCTCTATTTAAAGCATCGTTATTAACAGACTCATACTCTAGTTTGAATCCCATATCTTTAAATAGTTGTATATACTCTCCCTTAGACCTAATATAAAATTGTCTTCCATCTTTATCTCTGTTATTAATAATTTCAGGGTACTCTGTAGGGACAGATATTATTAAAATGCCGTCACTTTTTAATAAATTGTTAATTGCAATTATAGACTTATAGATATCAGAGTCCGGTATATGTTGTAACACTGAAGAAGCTAAGATATTATTCCATAACCTAGTTGAAACATTAAAAGGAATACTGTTGGGCAGACTACCAATAAGTACCCTATTAGTAAGATCTTTATACTGTTTTATAGATGTTTGGATCATATTTTCAGAAGGTTCTAATCCATAGGCATCAAACCCTTGATTCATTAGTATATTTAAATCCCTACCAGATCCTGAACCTATATCTAAAACTGTTGTCCCTAATTGAAAAAACTTTTTAAATAGATTTATATATTCTGGGAAACTACTATTGTACTTTTCTTGTAATATATCTGCATTTTTATTGTAAAATAATGAAGTTAACTCATCCATAAGTTGATTATATCAGTTAATAATTTAAGTAGTAATAGTATTTATTTATCCTTAATTTCTTTAGTTCCACTTAGATGTTTCTCTACGATACTTATTTATATATTTATTGAAGTTTTCGAGGAAATCTGGGTGTTCTGCAATAAATTTCTTTGTAAAGTATACACCAAGAGGTTTATTTTGATTAGTGAATATTTTTACTTTATCCTCAACCCTATATTTTTTTAATAGTGCATCCATTACATAATTATTTGCCATTACAGCATCGACTCGTTTAGCCAGAAGTATTTTAAGTAGATGTTCTGTGTCTGGAGGAGTTCCTTTTATATTATAATTTTCTTGATTCATCCATTTTAGCATATTTGCTCCAAGAAAGCTTGCAACCTGGGCTTTTTCTTTAAAATCTGGACTTTCAGGGTTTAGGGGATTTTCCTTAAGAATATACCAGTTCCATTTTTGATCTGCTATATAAGAAGACATTATTGCAAATTCATCTCGGCTATCTTTCTGTGATGCTGCAAAAAACCCATCAGTCTCATTATTTTTAGCCATAATTTGTGCTCTTTCCCATGGTACAACTTGAATTTCAAGTTCAAAGTTCATCATATCTAATGCGTATCGAACCGGTTCTATTGCAACTCCTGTAAATGTCTCATCCGCAATAAATTTAACCTCTGCATTATCTGGGTAACTACTGTAGGGAAAAAGATTATGGGTACTAAGTACAATTTTGTTTTGGGCAGATAAATCAATAAAGATACATGAAAAAAATAAGATAAAGAAAATATTTTTTATTCTGTAATAATTCATACACTCCCCCGTTTAAAGTCTAGTTCTCCTATTAGGATAAATCAATATAAATTATATATAGAGGTTCAATTAAAAGATGTAAAACCTAACATTGTTTATTAATATGTGATAAGGTATTATAAATATAGTGAAAGATTTAAAAGATATAAAAAGATATGTTTGTACTACGATTAATAATTATCCCGACATTGAGCTTGTTATAATTTATGGTTCTGCTGTTCAAAACAGATTAACTTTAAGTAGTGATGTAGATATAGCTATTGGAAGTAGTCATGTTATTACTAACCAGATTTTATTGGAAATTTCTACAACACTGTCACTTCTAATTGAGTTGGAGGCTAGTGTTATAGATATAAATAAAATGGAAGGGTTGATTATTGAAGAAGTTCTTACTAAGGGAGATATTGTTAAAAACAGTAACCCAGATCTTTTATTTAGTCATATTCAGAGAATGCAGACATATACAGAAGATATACTACCTTTTCAGCAGCAAGGGGCTAAGAAATTACTAAAGGACTATTTAAATGATGAGTAATACACTAATAAAAAAAAGTGAATCTCTTATTCGATGCCTTAAAAGAATTGAGGATAAACGTCCTGATTCATTAGATCTTTTAATAAATGATATGGATCTACAGGATATAATATCCGTTAACCTTGAAAGAGCTGTACAAATTACAGTTGATATGGGTGCTATAATAATTGCTGAGAAAAGTTTAAAACCTTCTAATACTATGGCTGGTACCTTTCAGGTTCTAGCTAATGAAGAAATTATTTCAATTGATCTAGCTAAAAAACTTCAAAGTTCTGTTGGGTTTAGGAATATTTCTGTTCATGAATACAATTCAATTGATTGGGAATTAGTGTTTGATCTTATTCATCATCATCTATGTAATTTTAAAGAATTTTTAAAATCAGTGCTTGTCTAATTTTATATATTTAATTTTATGTTATTTGTAAATTCGGGGGTAGACCAGAAGAGGCGTACTTCTATTGGTATTGTTTTAGTTACAGTGTTTTTTGTTACATCATCCGATTCTGGTTCACTAGTTGTTGACCATTTAACATCAGGAGGAAAGTTAGATTCTCCTGTTCCTCAACGGGTATTTTGGGCTGTTATGGAGGGTGTAGTTGCTGCTACACTACTTATTGGTGGAGGTTTAACTGCATTGCAAACAGCTTCTGTTATTACAGGTTTACCATTTGCAGTTATATTACTAATGATGATTTATTCCCTTAATGCAGGTCTTAAACAGGAATTTGAAATTGAAGAAGTGGTGCGTAGAAAAGTACGTGAAATTAGGGAGGATCATATAATTAATGAAGTTATTAATTCTGTTGTACATGATCATGCAATAATTGATAAAGAGGATGAGAAGAAATAGATATAAGGGTGGTTTTAATTAACCACCTTTAATAGAATGAAAATTAGCTATACACCATATCCCGTTTATGATGTCTCCCCCTAGGTATAATTAAGGGTGAACGTGATATCGGATCTGTTATTACAACACTATCTAAGCCAAAAACATCACTTATTAACTCTTTAGAAATTACATCCTCTGGAGAGCCTTCAGAGATTAATTTTCCATTTTTTATTGCAAAAATATTATCAGCATATCTTGCAGATAGATTAATGTCATGGAGTACCATTACCACAGTTGTTCCACGCTTTCTGTTTAAGTCTGTTAATAGATCTAAAATTTCAATTTGATAACATATATCTAAATATGTTGTAGGTTCATCTAATAGTAGAATGTCTGTATTTTGAGCTAATGCCATTGATATCCAGACTCTTTGCCTCTGACCTCCTGAGAGTTCATCAATTCTACAATTGGCTAATTCATGGATTCCCATTATATCTAAGGCTTCTTCAATTGCTTCATAATCATCTTGTTTTAACCCTTTAACTACACCTTGATATGGAAACCTTCCTCTAGAAACTAGATCAATAACTGTTATCCCTTCAGGAACAATAGGCGATTGAGGAAGTAATCCTAGGGTTTTGGCTAACTCTTTTGAGTTGATTTTTCCTATCTCTTTTTCATTAATTACAACGCTACCAGATTTAACCTTTAATAACCTAGCAATAGTTTTTAAGAATGTAGATTTTCCACAAGCATTAGCTCCAATTATGACACTAATTTTACTATCTGGAATTGTAATTGATATATCATTTACTATGATTTTATTATCATATCCTGAAATAACGTTTTTAGCCTTTAGGATATTATTCATTTATTTACTCCTCGTTTGTTAATTTCTACTACTTGTAGTACTAAGTATGGTGTCCCTAACATTCCAGTAATTATACCAACAGGGAGTCTTACACTAAAAAGATTTTGACCAATTAAGTCTCCAGCTAATACTATGATCCCACCTACTAGAGAAGAACCGATAGAACTACTCGTACCGTAAATCTTTCTAGATATTGGTCCAGATAAAAATGATATGAAAGCGATTGGTCCTGTAACAGAAGTTGAGTAGGAGATAAGATAAACAGAAGATACTATTAACATAACCCTTACGAAACCTGTTTTAACACCAAGTGTTGTAGCAGAACTATCCCCTAGTTCTAAGACTTTTAGATACCTTTCCATTAAGAGTATTATAGTTCCAAAAAATAATACTACATATAAAAGTAGGGGGATTGAGCTCATTTGAACACCGTTTAAGTTTCCACTTAACCACCTATATGCTGCTGGGATATCATATTGTGGGGCTTTTAAAAGAAGATAGGATATTATTGAACCCATCATCCCTTGAACTCCAATACCTATTAGTATTAGTTTACTACCTGAGAACCCACCTATTTGGGAAAATAAATAGATTAAACTTGCAACTGTTAATCCAGTCATTAAAGCTGAAATAGAGACTAAAGATCCTGAATAGTTTAAAACCAAAATAGAAAAAAGGGCTCCAACACTAGATCCAGTTGATATACCAATAATATCTGGGCTTGCTAAAGGGTTTTTTAACATTACCTGAAATGTATTACCTGCAATACCTAAGGCAAGACCAACTAAAACACCACTTAACATTCTAGGAAGGCGAATTTTCATAATTGCAAATGTAGCACCTTTTACACTCTCCCCATTTAAAACTCTTAATATAGTAGGTATTGGATAGTATGTATTTCCTAATATCAGTTCTAATAAAGAAAGGGACAAAAGGATAGTCGTAAGTATTATTACTACTTTAATCCGCATTTTCCGTCTTTTATGGAAACCATACCAGATGTTATTCTTATCTATTTTCACTTTGTATCAACCTTTGATCTCATTACTATCACAATTAAAATTGGAGCCCCTATAAAAGCAGTAATAATTCCAACTTCTAACTCTGAAGGAGTACCAATAACTCTGCCTAAAATGTCTGCATTTAGAAGTAAAAGGGCTCCTCCAATACCTGAATATGGTAATAATAGCTTCTGATTTGTTCCAACTATGATCTTAATGACATGGGGAACCATTAAACCAATAAATCCTATAGGTCCTGCTATAGCAGTTACTGATCCGCAAAGTATAACCCCAGATATTGCCCCTAAGAGTCTTATCATTGTAGGCCTTGCTCCAAGGCCTGTTGCTAATTCATCCCCTAGAGCCAATGCATTTAGAGGGTTTGAAATTATAAAAGCTATAAGTAAACCTATCAAGAAAAATGGTATCATTGCCAATATTCCTTGGTAGGTAGCACCACTTAGACTCCCTACACTCCAGAATCGAAAACTATTTAGATTTTCCGCATTAGGAAGAACAATTGCATTTGTTACAGAAGTTAAAGCTATACTGGTTACAGTTCCTGCAAGAGCTAGTTTTATTGGTGTTACACCTCCAAAACCTAAAGATCCAACAACGTAGACAAATATCGCTGCTGAAAATGCCCCTAAAATAGCAAGTAGAATATACAGGAAGGCGCTATTTATATTAAAGAATACAATGCCAATTACCACAAATAAAGATGCCCCAGTATTTACACCTAATACACTAGGGTCTGCTATGGGATTTCTAGTTATTCCTTGCATTAGAGCTCCTGAAACCCCTAATGATAGTCCTGCTATTAAACCAAAAATGGTTCTAGGAACCCTTTCCCATATAACTACCTGGATTAATGTCTCTTTTTTGGTATGTATAAGCGTATCTAGTACTTCTATAAAATTAATATCCCTAGCACCAAATGCTAGAGATAAAAATATTGTAGCTACAATACTTATTATACTAATTATTATAAGCAGACTCCTTTTTACCATTTTACGTTTTCTGCGGCACTATTTATTAAGGTTAAGTAGTCGTCAATATACCAAGGGATTGATAGAACACTAGGAGTACATGATGCTGCCAATGGTGAATTATCCTCGATTAAAACCACTGCATTATTGGCCACTGCTGGAATTGTTCCTATTAATGGATCCGATTTAAGCGCTTCTAATAAGTTCCCATCACCATATGTAAATATTAGATCAAGATCATAAAGGATATCTACATTTTCTGAACTTAACTCTATTGCGAAACTACTTATATCTAGTTTTTCAGAGATACTTTCAGGGAAATGTAGTCCTAAATCCTTAAGATATGCTGCCCGTGCATCAACAGGTGTATAAATATAGAATTTACCAAGGTCTGATGGGTTAAAGTAGAAGAATGCCGCACTTTTATCTTTTATTTCAGGATATTTCTTTGTTCTACTTTCTATAAGTTTTTCTACTCTACTAATTAACTCTATTCCCTCTAGTTCTAATCCCATTGCTTTAGAATTCAGTCTCGTTTTTTCTCTCCATAATGTCTGCCATGGGTTCTTTGGGTATGCAATTACCGGTGCAATTTCACTAAGTAAATTGTACTCTTCTTTGGTAATTCCTGAATATGCAGCTAATATTACATCTGGATTTGAGTCACTAATTGCCTCATAGTCTAGACCAGCTATATCGTCATATATCGTAGTGTCTTCTGAGTTCATACTATCTAGAACTTCTTTCGTCCAAGGATGTAATTTCTCTCCTTCTGTCACACCATAATTAGCTGCTGAAATCCCTACTGGAGTTATACCTAAGGCTAGTGGTACATCATGATTACCCCATGAGATGGTTGCAACCCTAACTGGGGTCTTCGAAATTATAGATTCTCCATAGGCATGCTCTATTACAATTTTATCCTCCCTATTAGGCTGAATATCCTCAACTGACTCTGATTGATTTCTCCCAAACATAGATACTGAGATATAAACAGTAAATATCAGTATAACTATCCCTCTTTTTCTAGTTAACATATTTCTATCTCCTTTAAGTTCTGACTGTTAAACTTTATTAGGTATACCTAATTTTAGGGATTATGACAATATATATAGTATACTTTTTTATATTTTATAAATAAGTCCATAGATAATTAAAACCGTGGGATAAAGAAGTTATGAATCCAGAAGGCCTAATGGGAATAAATAGAGGAGTTAAACATCGAGGTTTAAAAAAAATTTACTACCTTCTATCATTTTTTTTAAATAGTATAAATTCCAAAGGTTAGGCCAATATTAGGTATTAAAAAAGCTTAATAACTAATATTTTTAAAATATCATCTCCTACATTTTCCCAGCCGTGGGGAATATCCTTAGGACTTTCCATGTAGGAGCCTTCTTCACATTCTGAGGTCTCACTACCTACTGTTAATTTACCTTTCCCTTTTATTACATAAAAAAGAACATCTACTGGAGTGGTATGTATTGGCAGTACAGCCCCCTTATCAAAGGTTAGTTGAACTGAATTAGTAGTAAAACTGTGGGGTACTTTTTGTATTGTTATCCCCTGTTTCCCCTGGGATTTCTTTAATTCATCTAATATCCATTTTTCCATTTAAAATCTCCTTTATTAAATTAATTATAGGTTGTTAGAACAGTAATAGCTGTATCATTTGATACCGGTTAGAAGTTTTTTTAGCTTTGGCCTATACTATGTAGTATAAAATTTGTTTTAGGAGGTTAAAATGACATTTTATGATTCTAAAGAGGGTGTAAAACAGTATATTAATATGGCTAAAGATTATGATGGTAGAGAGCTTATTAATAATTTTATCCCATACTTAGATAAGGATTCTACAGTTTTAGAGATTGGTATAGGCCCTGGAAAGGAATTAGATATCCTAGCTGAAAGCTTTAAAGTAACAGGTTCTGATAAATCTAAACTATTTTTAGATCTATATATAGAAAAGAACAGTGACGCAGATTTATTAGAACTAGATGCTGTAACCTTGGATACTAACAGGGTATTTGACTCAATCTACTCTAATAAGGTTTTGCACCATATAAAAAAAAGAGAGATGGTTGAATCTATCTATAATCAAGCTCGAATATTAACAGATGGTGGGATAATTTTCATACGTTTTGGGCCGGTGAGGGTAGCGAAGAGTATGAAGGTTTGATATCGAACTACTATGTTGAAGAGGAGTTAGAATCCCTTTTTAAGGATAAATTTGAGATCTTAGAGATTAAAAGATATAAAGAGGAGGAGGAAGATGACTCTATATATATTGTAGGGAGAAAAATATAATAGTTTTTTATACCTTATATAAAACGGGAGCTTAACTAGAGTTTCCTCCTAAGCTTACCGAGTTATAAATTAAAGAAGTTAAAAACATTTTGGATTTGAGTATTGTTTGGTATACTACTTACATGATTAAGGATAGTAAGGGTATTGCCGAGAGGTATGCTGTAATATTAAATGAGCTAAGTAATAAAGAGAAAGTTAATATACACGATCTAGAAGATCTAACAGGATATGGAATTAGAAATTTACAGTTAGATTTAAACCAGAGATTAAAAACACCTTTTAGAATAGAGACAGATAAACGTGGTAACTACTGGATGGATAAAAAGTATAGAGGTCTGTTCTCTGTACAGGATATAGAGAAGTTATCTAAAATAATTGGTATCGAAGAGATATTCCCAGAGTTAGATAGTAGTTTTATTACAGATATTATAGATAGTAAGTCATCAAAACCTTTTATTTTTAAATCACCTTATAAAGAGTCTCTTAAGGGTAATACTCAGTTTGATCTAATTGCTAAGGCTATCTCAAAGAGTGTTAAATTAAAGTTTACCTATTTTAAGGGGGATAAGTGGAAAAGACACCTAGTAGAGCCCTACCGTTTAGTAAATAATTATGGTACATGGTACCTCTTTGCTGTTGAAAAAGATATTTTGAAATCCTTCAAGTTATCAAAAATTGATGGGGCATCCCAGGGGTTTGATAGTTTTTCTATGGATGAAGATATAATTAGAAGTATTGAAGAGAGTGATACTGTATGGATATCAAAAGGGGAGTCTATAGAAGTTAAACTTAGAGTCGTTGCATCATTTACTTCTTATTTTATTGATAACATATCCCTGCCTGGGCAAAAGAGTTGTACTACAGAGGATGATGGTTCACTAATTGTAACAGTTAAGGTTTTTTACTTAGAGGAGATTAAAAATATTATTAAATATTGGATTCCTAGAATTATTGTAATTGCACCTAGTGAACTAAGGGATGAGATTAAAAAAGAGTTAACAACCTATATGAATTTATAACTTTTTTAACTTTCTTAATGTCCAAGCTAGAGTTATAAGTGCAGATGACCAGTTAATAAATATTAACCCTATCCAGACACCTCTCTCTTCCAAAGATAGAGCAAAACAGAGAATATAAAAAATAATAGCTGGGGCTAGAATTTGTCTATATAGACCCATCCACATTATTAATCTTGGTTTTTTAATCCCCTGGAGTAGGGCATTACTTTGAAAAAGTATTATGTAGCTATAAAACGTTATTCCCTGGAGTAGTAGATAGTCATATCCCATTCTAATAACATCTTTATTATTAGTAAAAAGTCCAATAATTTGCTGTCCAAATATAAGAACCGGTGGGAGTATTATTATCATAACTATAAAACCTCCAAGTAGGGAGAGTTTATATGAGATTATTACCCTATCTATCTTTTTTGCACCATTATTTTGACCTACCATTGCCCCTAGTGCAACATTTAAACCTGCAGCAGGTACTAAAGCAATCTGTTCCACCCTAATTGCTGCACCATAGGCTGCAACGGCATTACTTCCAAAGGCTGCAATAAACCAAGTAATTACAAAAGTCCCTAAACTCATCGTTACATAGTTTGCTGTAGCGGGAACTGCTTGTTCTACAATCTCCTTTATATACTCTTTTTCAGGAATATAATCCTCTTTTTTAAGTTCTTTTAATCCATCAATCTTAATAACTTTATATAAAAGATAGAGTAGACTAATAAATTGTATAAGTACTGTAGCCAGTGCAACACCAGCCTCATTCAAAGATAAGGCATACATAAAAAGTGGGTCTAAACCTATATTAAGTAGAAATCCAATAATTAATATATTCCTATAACTTTTTGTATCCCCCCTAGATGAGAGGGCTGAGGACAATACTGGGACTAAATTTATAATTGGCATACCTAAAATAATTACTCTACCGTAGTCTATTGCCCCCTTTAAAACAGGACCTTCGGCTTTTAATAGAATGAATATAGGCTCAAGTATTATTAAAAAAAGAACTGCTATAAAAAGAGAAAATAAAGTTGAACTTATAATTGATTGGCTAAGATATTTTCTAGATTTTAAAACTTCTCTCGCCCCAATAGCATTGGCTATAAGTGCACCAGAAGCAGCTGAAAACCCTACTCCTAGGGAGATAACAAGTAGGTAAAGTGGGAAATTAAGGGCTAGGGATGCTAGGGAGTCTGTTGATAATTTCCCAGCCCAGAAACTATCTACAACATTATACATTGTATTAAATAGTAGACCTATACTAGTAGGGATGGCTAATCTCTTTAAGTGGGAAAGTTTATGATTAAACTCATCGTGGGTATGGGCGTATTCATAAAATGGTTTAAGTAGATAACCATTAAGGGTTTCTAAGTTATAATTATTATCTAAAAAGAAACAAACCTTCTTAAAATCATCTAATAGTTTATATCTACTAAATTTAATATTCATAATTTACTCCATCTATTTTAATAATACCTCCTAGAAAAAGTGAGGAAACAACTTTTGAGAAGAGGTATGGCTTAAGGCTGGATCAGAATTTCTATGTACATATAAGGTTTCCAGATAACAGCTTTTATAATGGATTAAAAGAGGTAGCTATTCCATTAGAAGAGATAAATAAGACTAACATTCATTTTAAAAACATTTATATAGTTGAAAATAGGATGAATTATCTAACTCTACTATTAAATAGTGGTGATATTGTCATCTGGGGAATGGGTAAAGGACTCTCCCTGTTTCGTGATATTAATTTTTTACAAGATGTCAACATATATTATTGGGGGGATATATAGACCCCCAGGGTTTTGAAATATTAAATAATCTTAGAAGTTATTATCCAAATGTTGCATCAATATTAATGGATAATAAAACTTTTGATGACTATAATGAGTATGCTCATGGGATAAGTTTGGTAAAGCAGCTAGATCTTCCCTATCTTACTAAGGAGGAGAGAGAACTTTACAAGAGGCTATTTAATAATAATGAATGTTTACGACTAGAACAGGAGAGGATTAGGTTTAGTATTGGGAGTAATTAGCTCCATTTTCATTTTACATAAGTTTCCTATTATTTTAGTATGATTTTATTCATAAAACACTAACTTTTACCTAATGTTCTTCTAATTTAATTATCTAAAAATATTTCATATCGGAGGATAATAAAAATGAATAACATTAAAAAAATTTTAATGCTTGTTATGGTATCATTATCAGTAGCAGCATTCGCAAACGGAAACAAGGAGAGTAAGGATATTGCTCAAGTAACAGCTGAAGCAAAAAAGGCCAAATATGTATTCCTTTTCATTGGAGATGGAATGGCTATGCCTCAATTAAGTGCTGCTGAAGCTTACCTAAGCGCACTAGAAGGAGAAGAGGCAAGTTTTAAAAAACTTGCAATGAGTAATTTCCCTGCCCAGGGCCTTACCACAACCCAAGCTTCAAACGCATTAATAACAGATTCTGCAGCTGCAGGAACAGCCATTGCAACAGGTTACAAAACAGAGTCTGGTGTAATTTCAATGGATCCATCAAAAACAAAAACATTAAAAACCATTGCGGAGTTAGCTAAAGAATCAGGGAAAAAAGTTGGTATTGTTTCAAGTGTTAACCTTGACCATGCAACACCTGCAACTTTTTATGCACATAATGTAAGTAGAAATAACTATTATGACATAAATATTCAAATGGCTAACAGTAATTTTGACTACTTTGGTGGTGGAATGGTTAGAATAGATAAAACTCCAGAGGGGGAAAAAACTGCTCATGATATTATGACTGAGAAAGGTTGGAATATTGCATCCTCTAGAGATGATTTTGCTAATCTAAAAGCTAATGGGCAGAACTATGCTTACAATACAGGTTTTGCTGGAAATGCCCTTGCTTATTCAATGGATATGAAAAAAGATGATATTACATTAGCTGAGTTTACAAAAAAAGGTATTGAACTTCTTGATAATGATAAGGGATTCTTCATGATGGTTGAAGGTGGAAAAGTAGACTGGGCTTGTCATGCAAATGATGCTGCTGCATCTATCAATAACACTATTGCATTTGATAATTCTTTAAAAGAAGCTATAAAATTCTATAATACTCACCCTAATGAAACACTAATTGTTGTAACTGGAGACCATGAAACAGGAGGACTTACCTTAGGTTTTGCTGGAACAAAATACGGTTCAGATTTTACTCAACTAGCTAAACAAAAACTAAGTACTGAAGGGTTTGAAAATTTTGTATACAAGCCATTTTTAGATGAGAAGGGTTCTGATGCCACATTCTTAGATATATTACCACTAATAGAAGAGAATTATGGTCTTACAAAACTCTCAGAGTATGAGTTAAGTCAACTTGAAAGAGCATTTGCTCAATCACTACTTCCAAAGGAGCAAAGAGATACCACAGATGAGTCATACCTTCTTTATGGAGGCTACGATCCTTTAACTATAACTGTTACCCACTTATTGAATCAGAGAGCCGGTGTTTCATGGACTTCTTATTCCCATACAGGAGTACCTGTACCAACGTTTGCCATGGGTATCCAACAAAATAGTTTTAATGGTTATTATGATAATACAGAAATATTCACAAAACTCTATACTGCAATGGGGATATAGATGATATTTTCTGATACAAAAAAAAGGAGAGATATTCTCTTCTTTTTCCTAGTATTAGTATGCTCGGTGGTTATTTTCATAATCCCCGGGCCTAAAATGGGATCACAGGCAACTAATACTTTACGAGTAAAAGCTAAAGTTATTTCTGTTGATAATAGTGAAGTAAACCAGTTTGGTATTGTAAAAACAGGAGACCAGACTGTAGTGGCCGAGATACTAAATAGTAGATTTAAAGGTAAACATATTAATGCTGTAAATATTCTTATGGGTAAAATGGAGTTTGATAAAATATTTACTGAAGGCGATACTGTTCTTGCAACTTTAAATATAGATGAAAATACAGATGAAGTATTATTTGGAAATATTGTTGACCATTACAGAATAAACCTGGAGTTGGTACTTTTTCTACTATTTGTTGGTTTATTAGTTTTTTATTCAGGATGGACAGGTGTAAGGGCTATAGTTAGTTTTATCTTTACTGGTTTAATGATTTGGAAGGTTTTAATTCCTGGTTTTCTTGCAGGACTTTCTCCAATAATTCTATCTAATAGTGTTGTTGCAATATTTACAGGAGTTATTATATTTCTGATTGCTGGGTTTAATAGAACTGGGGTTAATGCATTTGCATCTGCAATTTCAGGAGTAATAGTTACAACAGTTTTAGCTCTACTATTTGGTGCACTATTTAAAATACACGGGGCTACAAAACCTTTTACAGAGATGCTCTTATATGCTGGATATGCCCATTTAAATATTACAGATATCTTCTTATCTGGTATCTTTTTAGCTTCATCTGGAGCTGTAATGGATATTGCAATGGATGTCTCTGCATCTATGACAGAGGTATTAAATAAAAAACCAGATATTACTAGGAAAGAACTTTTTCTCTCAGGTATTAAAGTAGGTAGAGCGGTTATCGGTACTATGACAACCACACTTTTACTTGCCTACTCTGGGGGGTATACTGGGCTTTTAATGGTTTTTGTTGCCCAAGGTACACCTGGGATTAATATTTTAAATCTAAACTATGTAGCTGCAGAGGTTTTACATACTCTAGTTGGGAGTTTTGGGCTAGTTATTGTTGCCCCTTTAACAGCCTTTTTGGGTAGTTTTATACTTCTGTATGATAGAAAAGAATAATTTGTGCTTTATGGTAATTAGAAGTCTAGAATTATATCCATGGTTCCAATACTTTTGTATATCTCTGTAAAGGATCTACCTATAATTTCTATAACACTATCTAATGTATCTGCCTTTACTATAATAGGCAGATACTTAGTCTTTTGTGATATTTTAATAAAATTAGGGCTTTTTTGTTTTGAAACCAGCACTTCTACATCACCTATCAATCTAATTATAGACCTCATTTTGTCCTCTTTAGAGTGATCCATATCTTTGGAGGAGTTTACAATCTGTTTAACGAACTTAAACTCTTGGTTGTTATATAGCTCGTAAATATTAAAAAAACTAGTATCACCTAGGTGTGTATTAGCTATACTTCTATTATCATTAGTTCCTATGCAAATTTTAAAACTCTCCAAATCTTTACTCCTTATTTAAACTTTTAGAACGAATTGTATTCTCTAATACCTTCATTATTGGTGTTACTGTTGGTCCCGCTGTTAATAGTGGTTGGGTTCCTATCTGATATGAGTATAACTCATAAATGGTTAATCTTGATTGTATAGCTACGGCTAAAACATTTATCATTTCACCTACTGACTGGCCACCGGTAATCTCAGCTCCAACAATAGCACCTGTTTTCCTCATTGATGTTAAATGTATGGTGATCTTTGTTGTCCCTGGCAGTGTTCTTGGGTGTTTATCATAGCCTGTAAATTTTCCTATAGTAACATCCATATTTTCTTCAGTAGCTTCTTTTTCTGTAAGTCCAGCTACTGCGAAAACTTGGCCATTTAACATCGTGGAAAATACCCTAATAGTTCCAATACTATTTTTTGTGCTACAAACTTCAAAAAAGTTCTCTGCAACAAATCTAGATTCAGCACCTGCTACCGACGCTAGCATAGCGTTTGAATCTTTTCTTGTAAAAAAGTCTCTTTTTTTAGCACAGTCTCCAATCGCTAAAATATCTTTATCATCGGTTCTCATAAAATTATCTACATTAATTGCACCAAATTTATTTAGTGTTAATCCTGCTTCCTTGGCAAACTGAGTATTTGGTCTATAACCAAGGGCGAAAATGACAGCATCGACACAAAGAGATTCACCATCAGAAAAATTAAGTTGAATATCATTTATATTTTGTTTCACTTCTAATAATTTAGTATTTGTTAAAATATTAATTGCATTTTTCTCTAAAGACTCTTCTGCCTTTTCACTAAAAAACTTAGAGAATGCTAGGGATAGTACATTTTCCTCCATTTCGATCAATGATATTTCTTTATTCTTATCATGGGCAAGTTCATCAGCTACTTCTAAACCAATAAAACCGCCACCTATAATAGCTATTCTTTTTGATATTTTTAAAATAGGAGAAATGTCTTTCATATAGTTATAACTTTTTTTTATGTAATAGATATTGGGGTTATCGTATCCTTTAATGAATTTAGGTATTAAAGGGTCTGAACCAGTAGCAAGTAGAAGTTTGTCATATTCTATCACCCCACTATTTTTAGTGTTTATCTCTTTTTTCTCCCTAACAAGGGATGTTACGGTATCAATTAACAAAATTCCCCCAGCATCAATAAATGGCTTATGAGGTTTTACATCGGCATCGACATTGTAATTTAATTTTCCAAAGATATATGGCATACCACATGGAACTAAACCAATTTCTTCCTGTTTGATTAATATTAAACTCTTATTTCTGTATTTGGTTTTAAGAGCCATAGCTGCTGATAATCCAGCAGGCCCTCCGCCTACTACTACTATGTCATATTTCATAAGAACTCCTATATATAATAATTTGTGTATATGCACAATATATGATTTAGAAGGTTTTAAGTCAATAGCGTGCATATGCTCTTTATAGGGGATGTTCCTAGGAAAATTCTTACTAGAAAGCTGTTACATGTCTTTGTTCAATATTAAAGGATTGCTTAAGAGCTCTATTATTTAATAGATCTTAAATATTTAGAAACCAGTAAAAAGTAAGTCAATTGCTTCAGTACAATCTTGTCGCAGATAGTTCGCATTTAAAACTTTATCACCAATTATATTTGTTGGAATAGAAGCTAATTCTGACGTGAATATTGTATAATCAATATTATTAATAGTAATTGGAATATGCAACTTAGTTAGAATTTGCTCAGAATATTTTGAAGTTTTCCTAAGTGGTGCTACAACTGTTGTAGCTAAAATATTCATAGGGTCAGATTGTAGGTTTATAAGATAGGGAACATCATTTTTACTACTTTTATTTTTGTTATATAGAATATCAAATTGCTCCATTAAAAACTCCGAATATCATCACTAAAAACTCCTGAGTGTATGACTCTCTCATTGTAGTTTTTTAAGTTTGTACTATTCTCTTTTAACCATAAATCTTTTTCTATTTTTTTTATCTCTTGTTTAATTGCTTCCTCTAAAAGAGCCGAAATAACTATATTATAGGTTCTTGCAGAATCTAGTAGATTTTTATCTATACTTACATTTGTTCTCGTTTTCATGTGTGTATTTTAACACACGTATGGTGTGTAGTCAAATTGAATAATCAGATGATATCCTGTAGATAGTTTTTTAAGGCTTAAACTTAAAGACAGGTTGTATAAAAGATTGCTACCCAAAATCCAGTATTTTCTAAAAGACCAAAAAATGTATACTTGAGAATCTCATAAATTACTCCTCTTAGGAGACCATTTGTATTAATACTATAATGAAAAAGTTTTGCACTTATTATAGAGTCTTTAATTCCTATTAAATAAGAAATAATAATATTAAAAGCGATTACAATGAGTATTATAACAAACAATCTATCCGATTCAAACTTAAAATTAAAAATAGATTTTCTAAATTTTTTATTTAATATTATTGGGAGTATAACAGCTAGACAGCCTAATAATACATATAATGAAACTTCTACTATATGACTTCTCAAGTTTGATAAAATATTTAAGTCATTCCAAAAAAAACAATATAGAATATCCACAGATATACCTCTAGAAAAGGCTAATTCCCTATTTGTCAAATAAACTATTGAAATTGAAAGTAAGATCTTAAATCTAAACTTTTTTTGTTTAGTTATACTATTTCCGTTTAAACAATATATGCTTCCAGAAAATAAAATAATTATACATATATAAGAAATGAATCCAGTATTAAATAGTAATTCCATATTTTTATAGGTATCTATTTACCTCTTAATTTTATGTGATTTTTGTCTTGAATCTACGGCTTCTAATATAGATATCATAGAATTATACTAACCAATATAAAAAGCCGTATCAAGAATTTTTTAATATAAAATAACTTTGAAATGTAAGCTTAGTTAATAGTTTTTTAATGGTTACAGTATATATATTAAAAAATTATATCCTGTAACAAATGTTACTGGTCTTTCCCATATGTGCAATTTACAGTTTTAAAAACTATATAATTCTTTGTTATATAAGTAATTATATGGGTTTGTATAATTAAATTATAATTCAAAACTGCTCCAAAATCAAGCTTAAGTGTTTACAGTATTGTTTACACCTACAGTTATATAAAAATAACTATGAATTAAAAGAGCTTTGTTTGAAAGAGTTAATTATGTTATAGTTCTAATATGATTGCAGACATTGATCTAATAAAAAAAGATATCACAGAAAGACTAAAGGTTTTAAATCCTGAAAAAATTATCTTGTTTGGAAGTTATGCCTACGGTAATCCATCAGAAGATAGTGATCTGGATATTTGTGTTGTTGAAGATAAGGTAGAATCAAAAATTGCAGAAAAAACTAAAATTAGGGCTCTACTAAAAGATATACGAGTTTCTAAAGATATTATTGTTTCATATAAAGAAGAGTATGATTTTTACAAAACTCAGATAAATTCAGTGTTCTATGATATTGAGACTAAAGGTGACTTATTGTGGCAGAGAAATTCTTAAAACAATATGAGCTTTTAATAAATAAAGCAAAAGTAGATTTAAAAGTAGCCAAAAACATCTTAAGAGATTTTAACAATGGTGACGATGAATTGGATCTTGAAGTTGTTATGTTCCACTTACAACAATCAACAGAAAAGATTTTAAAATCAATCTTAGATTTAAACAGTATAAAATTCCCTAGAACCCATGATATTGAAGAGCTAATTAACCTCCTGAAAGAGAGTAAAATAGACCTAAACTATAACACTATAGATAAACTTATTGTCCTCTCTGATTATGCAGTAGAAGGCCGGTATGGTTTGATACATGATGATATGCATGATATTGATCTATTTATTGGTATTATTTCGAACTTATTAGATAATATAGGTTATTAAACAACTCTCTCATATTTTATTGGAATCATTTTTGGTTATTATAATAAGCGATAATCTCAGCTCTTGTTTTACCATGTAGTTTTAACATTGGATTAATACCTTCCAGTCTTAAACTCTCTTTATAGTTATTTAGTCTATTTTTTCTTATAAATTCTACTTTCTCTTCAAAGGATTTTTTAATCATATACTAATTTTATATTCTTAATTTTGGCAGGTCAATGATACTGGCATTTACTGTCAATAGTAGACAGTCTTGCTTTAAGCTGCCTCCTTCTTTTTTATTCTTTTCCCTGCCCAAACAGCAGGAGCAACATTTCCTAAAGAGGAATGTCGCCTAATTCTATTATAAAAAACTTCTATCCACTCCTGAATAGCTGCTTTTGCTTCTAGTCTAGTTTTAAACCTTCTGTGATATACAAACTCCTGTTTTAAAGCACCCCAAAAGCTTTCAGTAGGAGCATTATCAAAACAATTGCCCCGTCGAGACATTGAAACTTTAAAGCCAGCTTTTTTTACTGAGTCTATATATTTTTTAGAGCTATACTCGACTAAGGAAGAGAGATTACTCTCTCCCCCTCGTCTAAGAACCGTACGTGAGAGTTTCCCGCTCATACGGCTCAAGCATTTAACAAAGCAAAAGAAGGTACACTCAATGCAAGTAATACTGTTCATAGTGCTAATCGTTCAGCGAGAGAAAAACTAAGTCTTGTTATAGAATCCAAGTCCTTATCGTAAGAAGATGAAGGTCGTTGGCTTCGTGAAAAAGGATTGCACTCAGAGCATATAACTTTATACGAACAGGAACTGAGAGACATGGTGGAAAATAAAAAAGATTCAGAAAAAGAGATTAACAAGAAGTTGAAAATAGAGAATAAAAGATTGGGGAGAGAGCTTAAAAGAAGCCAGGCTGCACTTGCGGAAATGGCTGCGCTTTATACGCTTAAAAAAAAAGCGGAGGAACTTTGGGGGGCAAAGAGGAAGATTGATCTCTACGGATCTAAGGAGGTCTGCTGTGGAATTAATAACAGTAGCTACTGAAACTGGTGCTCGTTTACGTGAAGCTTGTAAGGCGATGGAAATATCTACAAGTTCCTTCGAACGTTGGCGAGCTGGTAATCTTATTGATTCTAGAAAAGGATCTGTTAAAAACATACCCCAAAAGTTAACTTACGAAGAAGAACAAGAACTAATTAACCTCTGTTGTAATAAGCAGTACAAAGATTTAAATCCTTACAAGATTCATGCTTCTTTGCTAGATAAAGGTGTCTATATAGCCAGTATAAGCTCGTTTTATCGAGTTTTAAGGAAAAATAGTCTAATTACACACCGCGGTAATTCACGCCCATCAAAGAAACGTAATCCTCCACTCGAAAGAAAAGCGACAGGACCTAATCAAGTTTGGACTTGGGATATTACCTTTTTAAAAACAGATATAAGTGGTCTCTTTTATTATGCATATGTAATTATTGATATTTGGAATAGGAGTATCGTGAAATGGGCTATTCATGATAGAGAACATGATACACTTGCTCAAGAACTATTTCAGTGTGCTCTACTTGAGAATCAGCATCCTGATGTTTTTGTACATTCAGACAATGGTAATCCTATGAAAGGAGTTTCTTTTATTAAAGACTGCTCAATATTAGCAATTTCTTCAGGACTTATATCCCTAATAAGTTTATCAAACTTTTTCTTAATTGTTTTTATATCTGAACCTTCGTTGAGATTTTTTACAATCTCCCGTAACTTAGCTTCTTTTTCTCTGTTATTCCCAATTCCTTCACCCATATGTAAACTCCTTTGGATAATTGTTTTCTATTATAAACTAATATCGAATAGCAGAATCACCCGTAACAAATGATACGGAATTATGAATATATTGCTAAATAAAGATTTTATCCAGTTTATCCTCGTTGATAATCCTGATTTCATTATTTTTGTGTGAAATAACACCCTCTGATACTAAGTCGGAAATAGATCTGGATAGAGCCTCTCTGGAGCATCCTAAACTAGATGCCAGATCGGATATAACAACTTCTTTAATTGTTAAATTATTATTTTTAGTTATAAGAAATATCAATTTTTGTTTTAGGGTTTTAAAGGATAATAATTCAATTTTATCTGTAAGACCTAACATTTTATTTGATATTCCATAGAGAAATGATTCAAGATTTTCTCTCATCTTTAGATATTCAAATATTTTAACTTCTGAAATTTCTTTTACAACGGTCTCTTCTTTTGCGATAATCCAGCCGGGATAATTGATATTTAGAAAAACTATAAGTTCAGCATACGTTTCCCCAGCAGTTATTTCTTTTAATACAATCTCTTTTCCCGAAGGGAGAACTCTGCATATTTTTACAGAACCTGATTCAACCCTACCCATGGAATAGCATATATCTTCAGAGGTGTGAATTACATCACATTTTGAATACTTTTTCTCTATCCCATTTTCAAATATAGAGTCATTCCATGTTCGTTTATTCATTATTATTTACCCCTTGTTAGTACTATACACCCTGCTAAAGTTTTTTCACCATCAATAATAGCATTTCTAAAAGCATCACAACTACTAAATCCACAACCTCCACAATTCAGGTTTGGAAGTTCTATCCTCTCTTCTTCTTTATCCTCTTCTTTTATATCACTTCGCTTTACTAGTTTTTCTGTTAGTAAACCAATACCTAAAACAGCAGGAATTGTAAGGAAGAATCTTGTAAGAGAGAACTGTAATCCAAGAAACTGGATTTCAACCATTAGCATAGGTATCTTTATTACAGCCCAGGAACTTAGGATTATAACCATATTTGAAATAGAAGCCCCTTTCTTAAAGAGAACCAGAGCTGCAGGAAATGCTGCATATATAGGACCGGCTGAAACAGACCCTATTAAAATAGAGAGAAAACGACCTTTTATACCTGCTTTCTCACCCAATCCTTTCTGAATAGTTTTAGATGGAACCCATACTGTTATTAATGCCGAGAGAATCATAACAGGAGGAAGAACCTGAATCATCTCTGCAAGGAAACCTTTTGTAATTCCAATAGCATTAAAAAATATTTCTCTGTTAAAAATAAAAAATACTATATATAACAACCCTGCTAATATTAAAAATTTAAACTGTTTAATTTTTCTTATCATAATAATAACCCCATGAAAAACGCAATTATAAGAGCCATGGCAAAGCTTATACTGTTTCGTACAATGGCAAACTTCTTCCCGAAGTGTCTTACTTCGATAGGAAATGTTGCAAAACCAACCATAGTTAATGTTGTTAGAAATGCTGCAAGGGATACAAGATGAGCTCCACTCACATAGAGGGATTTAGTTAGCGGGAATGCAATAAAAGCCGGCATTATTGTTAAGGTTCCAATTAAAGCACCGTAAATTGTGCTTAGTATTGTACTCCCTCCACCTAATATATCCTTAATAATTTCAGGTGGAAGAAGTGCAAGAACCAGACCTACAATTGCCATAACTCCGGCAACCTCTACAATTGTTCCAAGAAACATTTTTTTAGCAATTTGTACTGCCTGCTTACTTCTACTTCTACTTTTAATAATAGAAACAACCAGCAGTATTACCGCCAATACAATCATAATAACTGTTGTCATATAAACTCCTTTTAGTTCTCTATATGCAGTTATTATGACTGCTTAATATTCTTGTGAATGTGATCCTTGTCACGTTTTAGGAGTTTTTACAACAAGAACTCTAAGAATTTCTGTATTGCTGAAATTTTCTATAGCATGGGGTATATCCTTTGGACTCTCAATAAGTGAATCTGATTCTACTGCAATACGTTCATCTCCAACTTCTATCCATGCTTTTCCTTCCAGTACATAGAAAAATACATCAACCGGAGTTGTGTGTGTATCAAGTCTAGCTCCTGGGGTAAGAGTAATATGGTTAGCAATTGTCTCATTATAATCGTAAATTCTTTGACCTTTTACTCCGTTCTTCTGTACAACAACTTCAGCTTTGTTTACTGGTGTTATTTTCATAATTTAAATCTCCTTTATTTTGTAATATTACAAACCTTAACTGGACATGCTTCAATGCACTGGTAGCACATAAGGCACTCCTGCTTAAGATTAAATCGCTTTTTATTTTCCTTTGTTGATATAGATTCAGATGGACAGACTTTTTGGCATTTACCACAACTTATGCAGTTGTTTTCATCTATATTCATTGATATTGTGGACTTTCGTGATGTTAATGATAGAATGGTTCCAAATGGACATACCGCTTTGTGCCAGAAAGACTCTTCTATAAAAAGTGTTATAAAAACTGATAGAATAACAACATAGAGTAGTATATTTATTTTTATATGAATCACTCTTACAGCTACCATTGATACAACAAATAAAATCAGAAAAAGATACCTTAACCAGGTTTTAGATAGTATAACGGGAGGCTTCAACCGTTTTATTTTAAATTTTCTGTAAATAAAATCTATAGGCCTGAATAGAGTATTCATTGGGCAGATCCAACCACAATAATATCTACCTATAATAGTCGAAAGTATTGTCCCAATAAGAAAGATTCCAAACCATAACTGAAGTTTGTTATTTATAGTTAGACCTATAAAAAAAACTAGAAAAAATACTTCAATTACTGTTCGTAATTGATTAATGGCTTTTAATTTCATAGCAATCCTCCAATATAACAATTATATGCGCTATTGAAAGATTACTGTGTGATATATATCACGGTAGGCTAATTAATTTTATCACCCCAATCATCATCAACATTGGTTGTGTAACTAATATTGAACTTATCTACAAGGAAATTAACAATATCATCATTGAAGAATTGTGCCTGCTTAGGACCAATTTTGATATTTTGAATTCCCAGACTAAATAATCCTAATAATATTATAACAGCTTTCTGCTCCATCCACATTAGTTGTATGTTGATTGGTAACTCATTTACAGGAGTTTTAAGTGCATCACTTAAAGCAAGAGCAATCTCAACAGCCCCATAGCTGTCATTACACTGTCCTAAATCAAGGTAACGTGGAATTTCTGTTCCAGGGACATTTCCAAAATCAATATCATTAAACCGGAACTTACCACAACTTGAAGTTAACAATACTGTCGTTTCTGGTAGTCTTGATGCAAGTTCTCTAAAGTATTCTCCATCTTTACCTGGAGCATCACAACCAGCAATAACAAAGAAATTTTTGATCTGGCCTTTGTCTACAGCATCGAGAATTTGAAGAGCCAGAGATAAAATAGTTTTAAAGCTATGGCCTGTCATAACCGTTTCGTCAGAATCAAATCCTTCTGCATCTGGTAGTTCTAAAGTTTGAGCTATAATTTCAGAGAAATCATCATTATTTATATATTTGATACCTTCAATTTAAGAAAGTCACTGACGATGTTTTTCAAATCTTCTGCAATTTCTTTCGTATTTGCAGTAATTATGAAGTCATCAGCATATCTAATAAGATTGACTTTCATCTTTGCTTTAAAGTGGTTCCCTATATTACCTTTTGAGTTTCTGTGATATTTATCCTGAATAATCTTTTCAAGACCATCTAATGCAATATTAGCATATAGGCTTGATATCGATCCACCTTGTGGACCCAGAGATGTATGCTTTTACATGCTGGACATTCTGGAGGTTTTATCCATTTAAATTTTTTTCCTTCTTCTTTAAGAAGTTTTAAATTTACCCGATAATAAAGTATCAAATGGTCATTCATTTGTTTGGAATTTTAAAAGAGCTTCGGTCTTCAAACTTGGAAGCTCTTTTTTATCTAAAGTGGGGAATTCTGGTTTCCATCACCTGAGGAATTTAGATTACCATTTCCAACTTTCTATCATAGCATCGTTAAATGTACTTTTTCAGTATATATCATTAAAACTCTAATTGTTTCTTATGCAAAGTAAAGAAAAATGAACAAAACTTAAACTAACAAATTGCCTAATCAGAATATAAAGATGTATAATAGAATAAGAATGAATAATAAAGAATAAATAGGAGTATTTATATGGCTAAAACAGTAACCATGAGAATTGATGATAACACATATAATTTAATTAAAAATGCAGCAACTGGGGAAAGAAGGTCAATTTCAAACTTTATTGAATACGCAACCATGGCTTATTTAGCAGAAGAAAGCTTTATTTCTGATAAAGAAATGGATGAAATCCTTAACGATAAGGATTTACTTGTAAACCTTAAAAATGGAAATGAAGAAATTGAATCTGGGAAGTATAGAATAATTGAATGATTTTAAAATTGCTGAAACAAATAGTTTCGTTAAAAAAATAAAAAAATCAGAATATAAAAGGTTATACAAAAAGATAGAGACTTATGTTTATCCGATACTTAAACGTAATCCCTATTTTGGTCCCAATATCAAAAGACTAAAGGGAGAATTTTCAGAATTCTATAGATATAGAATTGGGGATTATAGATTGTTCTATAAAATAGAAGAAGATAAAATTCTGATATTTGTTGTCGATATAAAGCATAGAAAAGATGCTTATAATTAATTATTGAATTATAAAATATAAATGGCATAAATAATTATTCTGGATATATTGTAGTCGGATTATTAATAAATGATTTTCCTAATACTAGTAAAACAGAAATAAAGGATTCTAGAAAATATTGAATATGAAAATTATGTAACAGAATTTTATGATGATTTTGATAAAACCTTAAGAATAGATATTATGGTTCCTGACGAATCATGGAGTAATATTGTATAAAGATAGAGGTATAATAAAAACATGGAATTGACAAAATCTTTGTCAGTGTGCCACGAAGGCATACTTTATATATAAGTAGCTATGCTACAAAACAGATGAGGGTAGATCCATCGGAATCGGCTTACAGGAGTAGGTTTCAAACCACCAAAAAATGCTGTGGTAAAGAGCCATGGTGGCGAGCGTTTTGGAAAAGGTTATAGCATGACTATAATCAGGTATGATTTGAAGAGACGAATGATTGAACCATCATAGAGGTGACTATTAAGAATACTAATATTGTAGTTTAGGCGTATGTCTAGGTTCTAATTGTATCCTTTTAATAAAAACAAAAGATAAAGCGAAGCTTTACACATTAGGTTAGTGATTGGTAGGGTTGCTTGCAAAACCCATACCTTGGGTTCGAAGCGATAGCGTAGCCCGTGAATGAACGACCCAGTTTACTGGGTAACCCCCAAATATTTTTAAATAAACTATATAACCTGTATCATTTGTTACTGATACTAATTACTAAATATCCTATACTGTAGGTATGAATAGCGAAATTGAAATTAAACTAACAGATACACTCTTTACAATTACCCAGAGGTATCCTGAAACAATAGATCTTTTTGTTGCAAATGGTTTTCCTCAAATGGAGACAGCTTCAAAAAGAGAAACTATGGGTAGTGTCATAACCTTGGATATGGCAATGAAATCCAAAAATAAAAACTCAAAACTATTTTTACAACTTTTAAAAGAGGTTATAAATCAAAAAAAAGATATGGCAGATGAGGGAGAAGGGATTAATGACTTCTCTAACTCCTGCGATATAGCTGGAGTACTCCCTTGCCCTGTAAAAATACCCCTACTTGATGGCTTTAAAACATTTTCTAAAGAGTACTATAAACAGCATGGAAACGGAATTAATTATAGATTAAAGTCCGCTTCAGGGGGATCTCTTGGCTTGAAGATGAGGTACGGGATGCTAAAGATGAAACAGAAATCCCCGACCTATTTATATCTGCAGGATTTGAACTCTTTTTTGATAAAAAGTTAATTGGAAAGTATAGGGATCAGGGTTTATTCCACGACATGTCATCTCTAGATAGCTTTAATAGCTGTTATAGTGGATTAGACCTAAAGGATCCTAAGGGAAACTACTCCATATTAGCCAGCGTTCCTGCAATCTTTTTAGTTAATACCGAGGAGTTAAATGGTAGAAAAAGACCCGAAACATGGGATCAGTTACTATCAGATGACTTTATTAATTCAATAGCACTACCAGTAGAGGATTTAGACCTATTTAATGCTGTACTTCTAACACTGTATAAAGAGAAGGGGTCAGAAGCAATTAAGTCTTTAGGAAGAAATATGCTTAGCTCAATGCACCCGGCACAGATGGTTAAAAATAGCGGGAAGTCAGAGGATAAGCCAGCTGTTACTGTCCTTCCTTGGTTCTTTACTAAAATGGTATTCCCTGGGACATCCCTAGAAGTTGTCTGGCCAACAGATGGTGCTATTTTAAGTCCAGTATTTATAGCAGCAAAAAAAGATAAAAAAAATGAATTAGAAGATATTGTTCACTACTTTGAGTCTGAGAGTGTGGGGGAAATTCTACGGGATAAGGGATACTTCCCATCAGTTAATCCAAATATAGATAACCGAATACCAAAAGATAATAAATTTAGGTTTTTAGGTTGGGATTTTATATATAACAACGATATTACAGAGATTATAAATATCTGTATGGATCTATTTAACAAGGCGGTTATATGAAATTAGTAACATTTTCAGGTCCTCCATCATCAGGGAAGACCTCGGTTATATTAAAAACAATAGACTCCCTAAGAAAGAGGGATATAACACCGGCAGTAGTAAAATTTGACTGTCTTTATACAGATGATGATGTTCTATATAGAAAAGCTGGAGTTCCTGTAAAAAAAGGGTTATCAGGGAGTCTCTGTCCAGACCACTACTTTGTATCAAATATAGAAGCAGTTGTTGACTGGGGGCTAGAGAATAATTTTGACCTTTTAGTATCAGAATCTGCAGGTCTATGTAATAGATGTTCCCCATATATTAGGGATATAAAAGCGATCTGTGTAATAGATAATCTCTCTGGTATAAATACACCTAAAAAGATCGGCCCAATGTTAAAAACCGCAGATATTGTAGTTATAACAAAGGGAGATATTGTAAGCCAGGCAGAGAGGGAAGTATTTGCTTCTAGAGTTCAGGCAGTAAATCCTAAGGCTATTATATTAAATGTAAATGGTTTAACAGGTCAGGGCTGTTTTGAACTAAGTACACTTCTAACAGAGAGTATGGAGGATGTTGTATCATTAAAAGGGAAAAAACTAAGGTTTAGTATGCCATCAGCTCTATGTTCCTACTGTTTAGGTGAAACCAGGATTGGTGAGAGTTACCAAATGGGTAATGTTAGAAAAATAGACCTAAAAAAGGATGATAACAAAGGGGGAGAACATTGAGTCCAAGTAATAACACAATTAAACAACTGTTAGAGAAATACCCCTTTTTAGTCAGTTTTTTAGAGGATAATAATATTAATTTTCTAGGAAATGAGGATAAAACTTTAAGGGAGATAATTAACCTATTAGATAAGGATGAGCAGGAAGAGCTTGCAATAAATATTGGTCAACTAGAGGAAAATTTAGAAGAGTTTATTGACCAGATGTCTGCATTTTTATCAGATGACGATGAAGAAGTTCACTCTATAACAATTTTTCCAGGGACAGATAAATCTGGAGCTCCAGAAAATTATAAAAGCCTTGAATTAAAAAAAGGGGAGATAGTCTGTATTGTTGGACCAACTGGTTCCGGGAAGAGTAGACTTTTAGGAGATATAGAGTGGGTTGCCCAGTGTGATACCCCGACTAATAGAAGGGTTTTAGTTAATAATGAACAACCAGATAGTAAGTGGAGGTTCTCAATCTCCGACAAGTTAGTAGCCCAGTTAAGTCAGAATATGAATTTTGTAATGGACCTAAGTGTAGAGGAGTTTGTAACTCTTCATGCTGAGAGTAGGATGATAGAAGATATTGAAGAGACTGTTAAAGTAATTATTGAGAATGCCAATGATCTAGCAGGGGAGAGATTCTCTAAGGATACTCCAATAACAAGTTTAAGTGGTGGACAGTCAAGAGCTCTTATGATTGCAGATACTGCCCACTTAAGTAGATCCCCGGTTATTCTAATAGATGAGATTGAGAATGCAGGGATCGATAGAAAGAGGGCGTTAGATCTACTGTTAGCAGAGGATAAAATTGTACTTTTAGCAACCCATGATCCAACTCTAGCACTTTTAGGGAACAGAAGAGTTGTAATAAAAAATGGTGGAATTGATAAAATAATAGAAACATCAGAAAAGGAGAGGGAAATCCTATCCGAACTTGAGGTTTTAGATAAAAGACAAGCCGAGTTACGAAATGCCCTAAGGCATGGAGAAAAACTAAGATAGAGGAGTTTTAATAGATGCACGAAGG
This sequence comes from Thiospirochaeta perfilievii, assembly GCF_008329945.1. Lineage (NCBI taxonomy): Bacteria > Pseudomonadati > Spirochaetota > Spirochaetia > Spirochaetales > Spirochaetaceae > Thiospirochaeta > Thiospirochaeta perfilievii. Next base: position 2,560,062 of record NZ_CP035807.1, read on the forward strand.
ATGTTCAGGTTCATTTGCAAATGGACAACAGGTAGTAGATAAGGTAAGAATGATGGGGTTTTCAGGGGAGTCTATGCCAACACCTCTTATTATAGAGTGTAAAGAGTGTGGAGAAGCCTTTGTTATGAAAACATTTGAGTCAAAGTGTGATTGTGGAGTAGTTTACGCTGTAACCCCATGCCATGCATCCTCTGCTGATAATGTATTAGCTGCAGGTAAGGGTTATTGAGTTAGTTAAGTATAAAAGGGGTTAAATCATTTTTAGCCCTTTTTATAGTAGAAATATAAAAAATGAATTAGTATTTAAATGTAATTTAAGGAGATTGTTATGAAAAAAGTATTTACAATAATTATTATGTTAATAGTTACTGCTAACATCTATTCCCAGGACTTTGTAAAACAACAATTAAAAAAAATGGGTGCTGTAAGTGGTGAAGTAGTTACTAAACCAAATAAATCGGTAAAAAGTTTATATAGGTTTAAAAAAGATGGACAAAGTGGCGCTGTTATAGTTTCTTATATTAAAGAGTTAAAAACAGATGTTTGTATAACAGTTATTAAAGTTGGTAAGAGCTATCTAATCGATTCTATATATCTCTTAGATGAGAAATCTTACAATAATAAGAGATTACCAGAGATCCTAAATGCCTTTGGACAATGGGATAAAGCAACTGAAAAAAATATTCCAGATGTAATATCCTCTGCAACAAGACACTCTCAGGGACTGTTTAAGGATATTGATAAAGTTATTAAAAGTGTAATAAAGGATATCTAATAAATATTAAAGGTAGTTATTAAGCATGAACAATACCTGTTTTTTAACTTCCTTCTTTAACTCGTCAATATTTTTTGGATTATCTAATATTATATAAAAATGTAGAGCGGAGTGAAATATTGATGTAAAAATATCCATTAGGGTTACAATATCTTCACTCTCTTTATCCACAAACTCATCACTAGACTTTATTTTATCTAAAATTATCTCGTAAGCAGGATGAATAAAGTGATTATTGTTTTGATCTTCAAAGTAGGTATAATCTATACTTGTGGATAAAAATGGGTAGTATATATTGGTATTTGTTGCATTGAATTCAACCATTAGATCGGAAAAATTACAGCAGATATCCTTTAAGTTATCCCCTTTAAGGTTTTTTGTAATATAATCTGCACACTCATTTGCCATCTCAACCATTGATATACATACTAGCTCATTGAAGTTTTGGAAATAGTTATAGATTGTAGCGTAGGAGTAACCCGCTTTATCTCCAATTTTTTTAGTTGTTAGGTTTTCTAGACCCTCTTCTTTTATTATATCAATAGCTGCATCTAGAAAGTACTTTTTAACTCTGCCTCTCTGAATCTGTTTTTTATCGCTTATCTTACCCATACCACTAGGATAACAAAAGAATTACTATTGGTAAATCTATAAAACTCTAAATATTACTTGACATATTTACAAAGAGGGTGGAATATTAAGTAAATTAATTATATTAATGGCATTAATAATTAAGAAAGGATGTGTTTTTATGAGTGAGAAGTTACCAAAAAGCGGGATTTTTATCTATTCAATAGGTCAACTAGGGTGGTCAATTCTAGTTAATATTGTAAGTCTTCAGTTAGTATATTTTTATATACCACCAATTAGTTCCGGGATTCCACTAAGAATTACCCAGGCAGTATTTCTTGTAGTACTAAATGCACTAACCTTAATTGCAGCAAGTGGTAGAATTTTTGATGCAGTAACTGACCCTATAATTGCTAACTTAAGTGATAAGTGGAAGGGGAAGAGAGGGCGAAGAGTACCATTTATGACATTTGGTGCGATCCCGGCAGCAATTTTTTGTACTCTAATGTTTATTCCTATTGTAAGTGGTGTCAGTAGCCTGAATATTGTCTGGTTATTTTTTATGCAGGTTCTATTCTATCTATTTCTAACTTGTTATGTTACTCCGTTTTTTGCTCTACTACCAGAACTAGGCCACACCACTAATGAAAAACTAAACCTATCAACATGGATATCTGTTACTTATGCAATTGGTATTGTTATAGCATCCTTAGTACAGCCAATTGCAAAGATTTTACCTTTTGACAATCCAATTACAGCAGTTCAGGTATCTATTGGAATGATAGCTTTTGTTGCAATGATATTTATGTTGGTTCCAGCACTATTTTTAAATGAGAGAAAGTATGTCTCTGGGACAGTCTCCAGTGAACCGCTATTTGAGTCATTAAAAAGAACATTTAAAAATAAAAGCTTTAAATACTATGTTGTAGCTGACTTCTCCTACTTTATGGGGCTGACTATTATTATGACTGGTCTCTTATACTATATTACAGTATTATTAGGACTCTCCGATGGGATTATGGGATTTTTAATGCCATTAATGATTGTTGTATCTTTTGTATTCTACCCTTTAGTAAACATCTTGGCTAAAAAGTTTGGTAAAAAAACCCTTATTATTGGATCCTTTTTCTTTATGGGTCTTATTTTCTTCTTTATATATTTTATGGGTAAGGTTGCAATACCAGAGAAGTTACAGGCCTACCTTGTAGTTGTTTTATACTCTATACCCCTATCTTTTTTAGGTGTTTTACCAAATGCTGTATTAGCAGATATAGCTGAACATGACGCTTTAAAAAATGGAATTAATCAGGAGGGTATGTTTTTTGCAGCAAGAACTTTAATGCAAAAATTTGGACAAACCTTTGGTGTTTTGACTTTTGCAGCATTAACATCCCTTGGTAAGGATCCAGGTGATGACTTGGGTATAAGAATAAGTGGTTTAGTTGGTTTTGTTCTATGTTTTGTAGCTGGAACATATTTTGTTAAATATAATGAGAAAAAGATAATTACAGAGAGTAATGTCTTAAGGTTGAAAGTGTAATGCTTATTTTTCTACTTATACTCTCTATTTTAGTTGTTTTAGGTATTTTTTTCTCCGATAAAGTCCTTAAGATAGAGACTCGAACAATACAAGATGTTCTTGATGTTGCTACAGAAAAAAAAGAGTTTAAACAAGCTGATTATGATAAGTATATAAAAGAGGACATTCTTGTAGAGTCCCAATATGGTTATAAAATAGCTGGAGAGAGAATTCTTAGTGGCATGGATAAAAGCGATAAAGTTATGCTTTTTAGTCATGGAGTGGCAACTAATAGAAAATCATCTATAAAGTATGGAATGTTTTTTTTACAACTAGGTTGGGATGTGGTTATTTTCGATCATAGAAGGCACGGTGATACATTAGATGGAAAATTTTCAGGATATGGTTATTATGAAAAAAATGATCTAAACAGTGTTTTTAACTATATAAAGAGAATCTACGGAGCGTCTTGTCGGGTGGGGATCCATGGGGAGTCCATGGGTTCCGCCATAGCTATACAGCAAGCTGGGGAGTATAATAACGCAGACTTCTATATTTTTGACTGTCCCTTTTCAAACCTTGGTAAGCAGTTAAGATATAGGTTAAGGGTAGAGTATCAACTTTTAGGTTTTATAATTATTCCCCTAACCAACCTATTTGTTAAATTAAGGGCAGGCTTCTCTTTTAAAGATGTTTCACCTATAAACTTTGTAGATAAAATAGAAAGGCCGGCACTATTTATTCACTCTAGGAAGGACACCTATATAAAATACAATATGTGTGAAGAGTTATATCATAAGAAAAAGGGAGTAAAGGATCTCTATATTGCTGAATATGGTGACCATGCTGAGTCATATACTCAGAATAGGGATGAGTATATAAAGGTTGTCACTAGCTTTTTAGATCAGGCTTGACTATTATCACTCGAACTACATATCATTAATTATGAATAATAAGATTCCAGAGATTATATTAGGTGAGTTGTTAAGAAAAGCTAACTTAACCCTCTCCACTGCAGAGAGTTGTACCGGGGGAAATATTGCCCACAAGATAACAGAGATACCAGGCTCTTCAAGCTACTTTTATGGTGGGGTGGTCTCCTATGATAATAGTGTTAAAACAGGGGTCCTAGGGGTTAATATAAAAGACATTATCGATTTTGGAGCAGTTAGTAAAGAAGTTGTAGAACAGATGGCCCTAGGAGTAAAGGGGTTAATGAATACCGATTGGGCTGTAGCTACATCTGGGGTAGCCGGGCCTGGTGGTGGCTCTAAGGATAAACCGGTAGGGACTGTATGGATAGCATGGGCTGGACCAAATGGGGTAGAGAGTAAAAAGTTCCTCTTTGGTAATAATAGAAAGGATAATATAAAAATCTCTACCCAGACAGCAATTTATGGTTTAATTAGCCGTCTATCATAGTTATATTTTTATAATATATAGGTAGATAACTATCAAAACGAGGGTATATTTCCCTCATCTTTCTATAGGAGTTTAACTCATCAATACTCTCCTTTATTAAGTAGAATCCTCTCTCCTTCTCACTTTCTAAGAGTCTGTTGTATATTTTATCATCTATATTATAAATATCCTTTAGAGCAATAAGTGTTACAGCTCTAACTAAAAGTTCATTAAAAAATATTGGGGCTTCAGGATATGCCTGTTTTTCCATTAGCTCTTTAACTGGATTAAAAATGTCTAATAACTCCTGATTGTTAAAAATTTCTTTAATTTTTTCATTCGATGGATTTATAAATGAGTGGGATAGTTCATGTATTGTTAAAAAGGATAGGTCTAGACCTGTAGGTAAAATAGGTTCATTTAGACTTGTTCCTCTAGCCCTAAGAACCTGATTAACAATTAGTTTATTATCTAACTCTATACTAGAACCATAACCTCCCCCAGGAAACATAGCCGGGGCAAAAACTAAATGGAACTCACTACCTGACCAACCATAAAAGTTTGATAACCATTTAGTTATTTTTTCAGGTTCCATCCCATTCATAGATCTATTTATGTAGTTACTATAGTTCTCTATATTACTATTATAGAATTTATCAAATTTAGAGACTATTGCAAGATCCCTTAGGGCTAGTCGAAAATCCTCTAAGATTCCTTCGTTCCACGCCCTATCTATAAGATACTCCGAATATCCATTAATATTTTCTAACTCCGGTAAAGGGCCTAGCCTAAGAGCGAGATTTGGTGGTGCATCATATGTAAACCCCCGTCTTGTTAACTTTTCAGCTATTTTAAAAGCATCATGTTTTTTATATGGATCAAGGTACTCTTTTAAATCTCTAAAGTACTTATTTCCACCGGTTTCCGGGCCTCTAATTTTTATCCAACTTGTATAGGCTAATACTCCAGAGAGTAGTTCTATATTTGGATTTATCTCCCCGTAAATAGAATCAGAAAAGTTTATAATAGTACTTTTGGTAATATATTCCGCATCCGTCTCTTTTTTATCATTAGATTTACAACTTATAATTAGAACTAAAATAACAATAACTCTTAACTTCTTTAACTTCATATAACCAATTATTTTAAAGAAGAAGCAAATAGTCAAGAATATTATTTTTTGAACTTGATATTGCGATATGGTAGTCAATTATGTAGTATAGTATTAGAGGTGCTTAATGAATATATCTACAAAAACACGATATGGGTTTAGACTGATGGTCTATTTAGGTTTAAATGAAACTTCTGGTGAGCCCACTCAATTAGGAGAAATTGCAGAGAAAGAGGGACTCTCCTTAAAATATTTAGAGAAAATAGTACAAATGCTTAAAAGAAATGGGTTAGTAACTGTAAAACGTGGACCTAAAGGTGGTTATAGCCTCGCATCAGAGAGTGGTAAAATATCCCTATTAAGTATATATGAAGCCCTAGAGGGAAGTTGTGCTGTTGTAGAGTGTACCGACGGAAATATATGTGATAGGCAGAACCTCTGCTCTACAGCAAATATATGGTGTGATTTATCAAATGTTATTAGTAATTTCTTCTCTGAGAGAACCTTAAGGGATATTATTAATGAACAGGATAAAAAGAGCAATATGTTCTATATATAATGAAATTATTACTTCTTCTGTTTACACTTCCTATAGCACTTTTCCCTGATTCATTTTTTCAGTATGAAGTAAAAAGATATGATAATGTAAGGGATCTTGCTGTTAGGTTTAAGGTTCAAGAAGATATTTTAGTTAAAGATAATAAGTTAGAGAATGTCCCCCATCTTTTTGTTGGGCAGATATTAAAAGTACCAGTAACATATAAATATAGTGAACCAAAACTAGCTAGTTTAACCAGGGTTATGAATAATTCTACCACAAACTGGTCAAATCCAACCTTCGAAATATACAAATGGGATAAGGTACCCACTGTTTTAATTTTTGATACTATAAATTACTCCCTTCAATCCTTATTTTTTAAACGATTAGCCTTTTTTATAGAGAAAAAAGACTATATAGGAAATATCTACTCCCTAGATGAATTACAGGGAGAGCGTGGGTGGAACGGCCATGATTATAGGGCAAAGGATTTAGCACGTTTTTTCAATAAGATAAGTGATGAGGGTTTAGATTTAACCAGGGGTGAGGATATTTTGTTGGATATCCTCCTTAAAAATAGGATTTTAAGCAGATCAGAAAATAGATTCATTCCTCTCTCAGGAGCAATTATCTCATGTTCTAGAGGGAGTTTATACAACCATAGAAAGACAATTTTAAGGCATGAGGCCTTTCATGGTCTATTTTTTACATCCCCTGAATTTAGAGAGTATACAAAGGGTGTTTGGAATAGTTTATCTAAGGATGCAAAGACAATTTGGATTTTATATCTGGAGTTTTTGAATTATGAAACATCGGATATCGAATTAGTATATAACGAATTTATGGCCTATTTACTCCAGATCTCTGTTGATGAAACCTACATCTATTTTAATAATGTTGTATTTTATAGACTCTATTATGAATACCCTTCAAAAAGAGTGTTAATAAATAGATTTTTTAGTAATAATAGAACACCGTATAAAGAATCTATAGAAAAATTTAGAGCCTTTACGGAAAAAATGTTAATTGAGTAGATATTTTTATAAAATAGGGTATCTTTTCCTTTACTTATGATTAAGTTTGGTTTACCATACTAACATAAAATAACTAGGAGAACCACTTTGATAGATCCAAAAAAAATTATTTCAGAGATGACTTTAAGAGAGAAAATTGCTCAAACTTTTTTACAATATTACCAGGGGTATGATGACCTTCCAGAGAATCTATTAGAATTAAACAGAAAGAATGAGTTAGGTAATTTACTCTTTTTCTCAGGTGCAAACGTAAGGGACTTAGATCAACTACATAAGATGAGTATTAATATACAATCCCATGCTAAAGAGAATAGGTTTAATCTTCCTTTTTTATTAACAATAGACCAAGAGGGTGGTCAGCTAACAGCAATTCATAGGGGAACAACAATGTTCCCGGGAAATATGGCTCTAGGTTTTGCAAACGATGAGTCTTTAACATCTAAACAGGGAAGTCACTGTGGGAAGGAGTTAAAATATGCAGGTATAAATATCTGTTATGCTCCAGTTCTAGATGTTAGTTATGATAGAAAAGATACTCCTATAGTTGATAATAGAATGTACTCTAGTAATCCGCAAGTTGTAGCCGATATGGGTTCTGCATATATTAAGGGCCTTCAGGATGAGGGGGTTGCGGCCTGTGGTAAACACTTCCCAGGAATGAGATTAACCCAAGAAGATACACATTTTAAATGTGATACCCACCCAGGTGATATGAATAGACTAGTAGAAGTTGAACTAGCACCGTATAAAAAAGCTATAGAGAGCGGTTTAGAGGTTGTAATGACCCATCATGGAGTTTTCTCTGCCCTTGATACAGAGTACCCTGCTTCAATGTCTAAAAAGTGGTATGACTACCTAAGAAAAGATATGGGCTTTAAGGGTTTAACAGTAACTGATGACTTAATAATGGGTGCTGTTCGTAGCCAATATGGAGATGAGGATGCTGTAATTATAGCTTTAGCAGCTGGAGCTGACTTATTAATGCATACTGCACTATCATCTAACTATGTAGATGTTATAGAGCAAGCAGTTAAAGATGGTCGGGTTACAGAGGAAAGAATTACAGAGGCAGCAACAAGAGTTTTAGAGTATAAGGCTAAATTTTGTACAACAACTCCAGAGAATAAAACTTTTAGTAAAACAGATGGTGATGCCTTAGCCTATGAAATAGCAAAGAAGTCACTAATTAAATATAAGGGGGATGACTCTCTATTTCCAATTAAGTTAGAGGAGAAGGATCAAGTTGGTGTAATTTTTGCTAATCCTGCAAGACTTGTTATGAGTGATGCAATAAATTTATACGATCCTCTATCAATTAGAGAAACTATAAAGAATAGAACTAAACACTCCCTGGTAAAAGAGGCGTTTATGCCTTGGAGACCAACTCATATGGAGCAGGTTTCTGTTGGAGATATTGCATTTATCACTGATGTATGTATTTTTACAACAGTTAATGCTTATTGTAATCCAGAACAGATTGAAACTCTAAAGTATACTAGGGAGATCTGTCCAAATAAAACAATAATCGGTGTTGCTACAAGGGGTCCAAAGGACGCTGAACTTTTAGCTCCATATTGTGATGCAGTTATTGTAACTGGTGGTTTATCCCAAGTTAGTATTGATGCATTAGTTGATGGTATCTTCGAGCATGGAGAGTTTGACTCTAATCCAGCAAAAGAGATCTAATTTTTAAAGTTCTATAGCAATTAATAGACCTATATTTAGTAGGATATTGTTATAGAACTCTATATTATTTAAGGAGTCTCTAAACACTATATTTCCATCTACTCCATACTGGATATTGTCCTGATTAAAAAACTGGGGTAGCTGGATACTAAAACCTAACTTCCATTCATAAATAGGTATAATGTGGGTTGTTGTAATGTAGTTATAATTCTCAATTCCCAGCCCAAAACCTAAGTATGGGAAAAACCAACCAACTAGATAGTTCTCAAACAGGGTTCCATTTATTCCTAAAATTAATTTGTTATAGTAGGTTTTATTATAAAAAATCTCTTTAAGGTCACTGTTTTTAAAACCGGGTTCATTCCATCCGTAGGTGGATTTTAAGAATACCTCAAGTCTACTATACTCCCAATTAAATGGAATAATATTCATTTGAAGAGTGTTTAAATAGCTTTCTGACCCTAAATCAAATTCACTCCCTGGAATGATTTTCATATCCATGGAAAGGAGCTGGGAACCTGTTGGAATTGTATTGAAATTTATGGAGTATTTACCCCTAGAAAAACTTCCGTTTAAAAACAGGTCAAGATCGTATCTAAAGTGTCCTGCACCTATTGATAGGTTTAAAACACCCTCCTGAAAAATATCATTAAAATCATTGATTATTTTATAACTTGAGAAGTCATAGATGTATCCATATTTATAAGCTAAACCTATCTCTACATTGTTGGCTTCAAACATAAGGGCGTATCCCACATTTACAGAGAAAATATAGTTTAAAATTATTTCCAGTTCAGATATAACATTTGAATAAAAAAAACCACTATTTATTCCAGAATCGTATAAAACTGATTTTTTTGAAAAAAGTAAACTGGAGTAGATATACTTTTTGAAATTAAAATCCATAAGTTTATCCCTACTTAGATCCCCAGATATTGTTATTCCTAAAGCGGGTGTTATATCAATTAGTTCAACCCCTGTTATAGGGTAGGAGAGTATTAGCGATGTCTCATCAACCCTAACCTTTGTTGTCTCATTGGTATATAGGGTGTAGTCTAAATCCATCTTTATTCCGAATAGAAGGGGTGTTGTAGAATAAATATTAACTGTTTTTGCATTCTCTATAGGTGTAAATAGATTAATACCAAATAGATCATCCCCTAGGGTAAGTTCATAGGCAATTAATGGGTTAGAAAAGATAATAAATAGTAGTATAACATATATATTTTTTTTCATCTTTTATATAAATATGTTATCATTAAACTAATGTTAAAACAAATTTTATCCCTACTATTTATACTTTTAACTCTTACTATTCAAGGCGAAACTGTTTATGAAATTTTAACTAATGATAATAGGAGTATAATTGGTCAGATAGTTGAGGATGTTCCAGGGGATTATATTACAATCCAGGAGGAGAGCTCTTTAGACATATTGGTTTTACCCTATAGTCAAATCTTAATAATTAAGGCTAAGGATAAGATAGAAGATGAGAGTCTACTTAAACCGGTAGAAGTTATACCAAATGACCAAACCCTTCCCCAAATTACTCCCCCAAAAACAATTCTCCCTAATTTAGATATCCCTGATGTCCCTCAACCTAAAGTTGATATACCCTTTGAAGAGAGTGAGGATATAGAGGATGATACGCTAAAGTATACTCTTTTAAATATTATTCCTGGTCTTGGAAGCTTTATGCAAAAAGATTACTCGGCAGGGTTTTATACTATATCATCAATTTTATTTGCAGTAGCCTATAATCTTACCTACGATACGTTGGGTAACGACTTATACTTTATTGTTAATTTAAATGGAGTTATCGCCTATGTCTCAAGTTTTCTATCACCACTAAGGTACAATCAAAAAAAATATTCCATTAAAGATAAACCATCATTATAGCTTTTAAAAATAACCATTCTTATATAGAATAATACCAAATGACTTTTAAGGGTAGGATATGAATTTTAAAGAGATACTGGAAAGTTTAAAGCCAGTGGATAACGTTGAAAAAATAGATATAGTAGTAGATGGAAAAGTTATTAATACTATTCCAAACATTGAGGGTAAAAGTGGATCATTAAAAGTTTATGCCAATCTTGTAGATTTTGATAACGGTAATATCGATTATAAACTTGCAGCTAAGGGTTTAGATCACTTTGCAGAACATGTTGAAGATGCCAAAAATAACCCTGGAGCCCACCCAAATATAGATCTTTTATTAAATATAAAAGAGGATGAATATGTAAAAGCTGTTGTTCATTATAAGGTTCCAAAAGATTTAAAAGAGAGGGTTGAAAAATATACAGCTCTAAAAAAAGAGGGAAAGTTAAATGATGATAGAGAGGGAGCTTTAGCAACCTTTAATCAGGTGATGGATCTACTAGAAGCTGGTTTTTTAAGAACCGCTCAGATAATTGATGGAAAATGGCAGGCAAACCAGTGGGTTAAAAACGGTATAATGCTAGGTTTCCCCCTTGGAAATATTGTAGTATATAACGGCTCTTCTGATATAGGTTTTACCGATAAGGATACATTCCCTGTAAGAAAATTAGATGGAAATGAGGGATTTAGAGTTGTTCCTCCTGCTGCAGGTCTAAGACGTGGAGCATATGCTGGTCCAGGTTGTGTATTTATGCCTCCTGGTTATGCAAATGTTGGTGCCCATGTTGGTGCTGGTACAATGGTTGAAAATCTAGCAGGCAGTTGTGCACAAATAGGAAGAGATAGCCATATAAGTGCAGGGGCTATCATTGGTGGAGTTCTAGATCCAATTGAGGCTACACCTGTTATATTAGGTGATCATGTTCTACTTGGTGAGGGTTCCGGGGTTACCCAGGGTGCTCGACTAGGGGATTTAGTAACCCTAGCACCGGGAGTTCATATCTCTAAGGCAACTCCAATTTTAGACCCAATAAATAATGTTGCATATACATCTAAGGGTAAGTGCGAATTAATTCGACATGACCTTGTAAATGGAATTAAAACATTTAGTGTTGGAGAAGTTGTAGAGGCTAAGGATCCAAGTTATGGTCCTGAAATACCAGATGGAGCATTAGTTATACCTTCTATGTCCGTATCAAGTAGTGGTACATTAAAATTAACTCCAATTATTGCTAAGTATATAAGTTCTGCATCCCAGAGAGCCTATGCTCTAGAGGAAGCACTTAGGGGTTAATATGGAGCTAAAAGCCAAGAGTAGTTTTGATGGTATAGATATCTCAGAGATTAGAAAGATGAATGCACTAGCTGGGGATGAAACTATCAACCTAGGTATTGGCCAACTTCCCAATGATGTTCCTGAAGCAGTATCTCTTCAGGGACAAAAAGCCTTTACAGAGGGGAGAACAAGATACACTTCAAACCAGGGTATGTTAGAGCTACGGGAGTTAGTAGCAAAATACCACTCTAGGAAAACAGGTAAAAGTATCTCTCCTAATCAGATAGTTATTACCAATGGGGCAGAAGGGGCAATTTGGAATATTTTTTATGCCTATCTTGAAGTAGGGGATGAGGTATTAATTCCTGAGATTAGTTTTACAGTATATGACACTATTACAACAATGCAGGGTGCTAAGGCTATCTGTTTTGGCCTAACTAAGGATCTAAGATTGGATTTTAACAGTATTGAGGCCTTAATTAGTGATAAAACCAAGTTTTTAGTAATTAATAGTCCAACAAATCCTACAGGTTTAATTGTTAATCAAGAAGATATAAAAAAACTATCAGTTCTAGCTGAAAAGAGGGGCTTTTATATAATTTCCGATGAGATCTATAGCGAACTCTATTTAGATAGGGTAAAGCCTACATCCCCATATAGTTATAGTAATAGGGTTATTGTTGTTGATGGTATATCAAAGAGAGCTGCGGCTACTGGGTTAAGAATAGGGTGGACTCTCTGTGATGAGAGTTTAGTAAAACCTATGGTAATTGCAAATCAATATATTGCAACCTGTGCTTCATCTATTTCCCAATATACAGCTATAAAGTCCTTAGACGGAAGTTGTGATAGTTTTTTAGAAGATATAAAAAGGGACTTAAAAGAGAAGCGTGATTATGCATATAAGACCCTCTCTTCTATAAAGGGAGTTACTGTTGTTAAACCAGAGGGTGCATTTTATATATTTCCAAACATTAGTTCCTTTGGTAGATCTAAAGATGTGGCATTACGAATATTAGAAGAGGTTGACGTTTTAACTATTCCAGGTGTAGCCTTCGGAAAAAAGGGTGATAGTTATATAAGAGTATCCTTTGCAGTGGAATTCGACGATTTAAAATTGGCTTTAAGCCGTATAAAAGAACTTTTTAATAACTGGAGTTAATATGAAAATAAGTGAAATAAGTAGCCGTTTTACTACAGACCAGGATAGGTTGAACTTTAGTGGTGTTGATCTAGATCCTATTGTTACTGAGTTAGGAACACCTCTATTTATATATGATGCTGAGACAATTAAAGATAAGTATAACTATTTAAGGGATAATCTCCCAAGCCAGGTAGATATATTTTACGCTATGAAGGCAAACTCTAATATAGCTATTATCAAGCTATTAACATCCCTAGGGGCAGGTATTGAGGTTGCATCTGAAGGGGAGTTATACGCCTGTAAAAAAGCTGGAGTTAATCCTAGAAATATAGTATTTGGTGGTCCTTCTAAAACAGATTCAGATATAGAAACAGCAATAGACATGGGAATTTACGCACTAAATGCTGAGAGCCTTGGTGAGATAAGGAGAATAAACCGTATAGCAACAACAAAAGGTGTTGTTATGGATGTTGAACTTAGAATAAATCCAGAGTTTGAAATTGCAGGAGTAGCAGTCAGCCTTGGTGGTGGTTCTAAAAAGTTTGGTATGGATACGGAACAGTTAGATACTATTATTAAAGAGGTCTTAACATTTAAAGGTGTAAGACTTCAAGGAATACATATATTTGCAGGGACAGGTATAAACAATAGTGAAGGGTTTTTAAGTAATCTAGAGAACTGTTTTAGAATAGCTAAAGAGCTAAATGATAATTTTTTTAAAGTTGAATCCATCGATGTTGGTGGAGGAATAGGAATCCCATATAACAATAGTGATCCAGAGTTTATAATAGATGGTTTAAAGGGTAAAATATCGAATCTAATAAAACAATATCCTTTTATTAAAGAGAATGGGACACGGATTATAACTGAGCCTGGTAGATATTTGGTTGGTCAAAGTGGGGTATATATAACCCAGGTTGTTGATAGAAAGATATCCAGGGGAAGGGAGTATCTTCTTGTTGATGGTGGTGCTCAACACCTTTTAAGACCAGCACTTATAGGGGTATCCCAACCTACTTATAACATGTCAAAATTATCATCATCAGATAGTAAAAAGTATGATGTAGGTGGATCTCTATGTACTTCCATTGATTTTTTAGGTAAGGACATAGATTTACCAGTTGATAGTGATATTGATGATAATATTGCGGTTTTCTGCTCCGGAGCCTACGGGTATAACGAGAGTATGCCGTTTTTTCTAAGCCACGATATAGCCCCAGAGGTTTTGATATATAACGGGAAGTATCATATAATTAGACCAAGAATAAAAATACGGGATATGGTTGATATTCAATCTATTCCAAAGGATTTATAGTGTTTGAGTTAGGTTGCGATATAGTTACTATTCTATCAGATTTAATTAGTATAGAGAGCGAGACAGGAAATGAGAAAGCTCTTTGTGATAAGCTATTTGATACTCTAAAGAGTTATGATGGAGAGTTGATTAGGGTTAAAAACTCCCTTCTATTTAATTTGGACCTTAAAAAGGACAAAAGAGTTGCTCTTATAGGGCATATCGATACAGTTCCTGTTGCAAATAGCTCTACAACACCAGAGATTAAGGATGATGAGCTTTGGGGCAGGGGATCCTGCGATATGAAAAGTGGTTTAGCTGTAATGTTAAAGGTTATAGATGATATTTCAATTGGCAAAATTAAACCTAAACAGAACCTAAGCTTTGTTTTCTACGAAAATGAAGAGGGTGCCCTTCCTAATGGTATCAACTTTTTATTAGATAATAACTACCTTATGGATATTGATTTTGCATTTGTTTTAGAACCTACACAGAGTAAGTATTCTGTTGGGTGTCTTGGATCATTAGCTGTTAAAAAAGATGTATACGGTATATCTGCCCATAGTGCCAACCCTAAAAAAGGGAAAAACGCACTAATTGAGGCTACAGAAATAGTAATGTCAGTAGAAAAAATGAATAAGTTGATTAACAAAGATAGTAGTATTGATGGTTTAGACTACTATGAGACAGTTAATATTACCCAGCTTGGAACAACTACAGAGACATTTAATGTGATCCCTGACCATGTAGAGATAGTTGCTAACTTTAGGTTTAGCCCCAAAAGAAGTAGTAATGAAGCTTTAGAGTATCTTTTAGAGTTTCTAGGTCAGGATAATATAACTATTTTGGACAAGGCTGACTCATGTTATATTGGGGATAGTGGGAATGACTTTTTACTTCCAAATATAGATAGGGAGATTATGCAAGCCTGGACCGATATCGCCCAGCTAAATAAGGCTGGTATACCATCTATAAATTATGGGGCAGGTTCAATTAAATACGCCCATAAACCAGATGAGCGTATATCAATTGATGAGTTAACTGAGTTTTATAAAAGCCTTGTTACCCACTTATAAGTTTAGAGTAGCTTAGAACTCTAGCTTCTCCCCTTAAAACTCTTAAGCCATTAAGGGCGAGGGCTTCAAGTTCATTCTCTCCAGGATATATGTTTACTGGGGCTAAAAAACTGACTCTTTTTTTAATTAAATCAGTTACTAAACTACTGTATGCTATTCCCCCAGTTAAAATTATTGAATCTACTTCACCACCTAATACTACGGCCATAGCGCCAACCTCTTTTGCTACCTGGTAACACATAGCCTCAAGAACTTCTAGGGCTTTATTATCCCCACTGTTTATTCTCTCTTCAATCTCTATTACGCTATTGGTTCCAAGGTAGGCAATTAATCCTCCGCTTCCAACTATCATCTGCTTAATTTCGTTAAAACTGTAGTTACCACTAAAACAGAGTTTAGAGATATCTAGTGTAGTAAGTCCTCCACTTCTCTCCGGGGAGAATGGGCCCTCTCCATTTAGTCCGTTATTAACATCGATAACTCTGCCCTCTTTATGGGCTGCGACACTAATACCTCCTCCTAGGTGTACAATAATAAGGTTTAACTGGTTATAATCTTTTCCCAGGGAGTTAGCATATGCCCTAGCTACTGCCTTGTGATTTAAAGCGTGAAAAATCGAAACTCTAGGTATTTTAGGGTGTCCTGATATCCTTGCTATATCCCATAGCTCATCTACTACTACAGGGTCTGCAATATAAGCCTTTCTAATAGGTATACTCTTTGCCAAATCATAGGCTATAAGACCTCCTAGGTTACTTGCATGTTCCCCTAAATAGTTAGCATTTAAATCCTCTAGCATTAGGTTATCAATCTCGTAAATTCCAGAGGGTATAGGTCTTAATAGGCCGCCTCTAGCCACTATACAGTCTAATGTCTCTATATCAAATCCGCAACGTTTTATCTGTTCTAAAATTAGTTCTTTTCTAAAATTAAACTGATCAGTGACTCTCTTAAAACCTAGTAATTCCTTCATAGTATGTTTAATAGTCTCTACAATTATAGGTTTTTCGTTTTTGTATATAGCTATTTTTGTGGAAGTCGAACCAGGATTAATTACTAATATTAAATAATCATTCATATATTAATAATAGGTTCACTTTAAAGCTAAGTCAATTTTTATAAAAAAAGCAGCTTCTAGAGCTGCTTATTTACCAGTGACCGGACTCGAACCGGTACACCCGAAGGCGGTAGATTTTGAATCTACTGTGTCTACCAATTTCACCACACTGGCAATTTAAGTAAAGGTTATCCTTTGTAATATTTTTTGTCAATCAATACTGGTAATATTATGAATCCCCTCGCTAAACTCAAACCCTACTAAATTATCCTTAGGTATTTTTGTAGCGCATTTTTTTGACTTATCTAATAAGTCAGATATGTTTAAACTGTTATCCGGATATATAGTAATTCCTATTTTAACCCTAGGTTGAATCTTCTGATTCTCGGTAAAAATTGGTTTTTTCAACTCAGATACAATTTTTTTAGCAACAATACGGCAACCTCTTATACTCTCCATTTTTATAGATAGTAAATAGGTGTCATCACTCTCTCGTCCTAAAATATCCTCGCTTCTTAAAATACTCTTTAACCGTTCCTGAATAGTATGTTCTCCAATAATTAAATCTTCGGATAAGAAAGTTCCCTGATTATCAAATTCTAAATCTATAATTATTGTTAAAAGTGCTATTTTCCCCTTGTCCCTTTTTGTTCCTTTAATTGCTTGGGACAATAGTTCTATAAATAGAGGCTTGTAGGGTAGTCCTGACTCCCTATCCTTGTGGAGTTTCTGCTTCTCTATATCCCTTGATTCAATAATTATAGTATCGTGATCTAGTAGCTCATTAAAGGAGTCAACTTCTTCTTTAATCCTCATATTTTCAATGGTAAGTGATATGTAGGCACTAATTGTCTTTAAAGAGTTCAAGTCAAACTGAGTATATTTATTTTTATCTTCATCCTCTATTGATACAGCACCTACTATAAGTTTACCTCTTTTAATAGGAATAATAATAAATGAGTTCATCCCCCGTGTAAGCCTGTTTTTAGTAACTTTAAAATCTTCATTTGCTGTATCTCTATCATATAGAATAATCTCCCTATCTTCATCTATTACCACAGATGCTAGGGTCCCTAATGCCTCTATCTCCTTTTGTGTATAGTTCCCATCCTTCATTATAGTTGTTTGTAATAGGATCTTTCTATTATCTTTATATGTATAAAGTGAGAGGTTTGAAAAGTTTAATATGTTTTTTATCCCTGTATAAATTGCTGCTGTAAGCTCCTTTAGGTTATTCTCCTTATAAATTGATTGTTTAGTATTTAGTTCATTGTTATAAATATTTGTAATAATAAATGATTCTGGTTTTATACTAAATTTTAAATCAATTTGAAGAAGCTCATACTGTAGCTTATTTACCCTCTCTATCTCTTCCTCTTTTAAAATAATTGACTTTTGAAGATACTTTATAGACTCCTCAACCTCTCCTAGGAACTTATATGCCATATATATGTAGTGATAACCCTTAAGAACCTTACTATATTTTTGCTCTATCTGATCAATCTCTTCCAATGCTGAGTTAACAAACTGTAGACATTTTTCGTAATTTCCTAAATGGAGCATTAAGCCACCTAGGTTTAATAGAATATCAATGTGTGCAGAGTAGTCTCTACTGCTTTTAGCATATTGAAGGGCTCTTATGTGAAAACTCTCGGACCTTGGATAGTTTTTAGTCTTCCTAAAAATGTTCCCAAGCTCGGTTAGTGTTTCACTAATCTTGTAATTAATTCCATTTGCATCACAGAGGGTAAGGGTCATAAAAAGAGATTCCTGGGCGGTATTAAATTTCTCAAGTTTTTTATAGGTTCTTCCTAGATTGTAGTGAATATAAATCTTTCGATATACCATCTCCTCATTTTTAATTATTTCCAATGCTATCTTTAAGTATTTTATTGTCTCATTGTATGCACCCCAACTGTAATAGGTATTTGCTATATCCTTTAAAGTTATAAACCTTAATTCGCTATCCTTACTCTGGAGTTTAGCAAGTATTTTAAAATAAATTTCTAAGGCTTTATTAAATTGTTTACACTCTTTGTAAATAGAGGCTATCCCGTGGCAACTTAAAAGGTATCCATCTAAGTCCTCTTTTTTTAAGAATATCTTTAGTGCCCTATTAAAACTTTTAAGTGCCTTACTATAAAGAAGGGTTTCAAGGTCTACCCACCCCTTCTTAATAAAATTATATGCAATTTTCTCTTTTATAAATGTGCTATGGGTCAGCTTTATTGCATCCTCTATAAAGCCTAGTGTAATAGTTTCCACTGGTGTATTTATAACTTTGTTAACTGTCTTTTTATTTTCCATCTACTTTCCTATAATATATATAGTTTAACTTATTAGTTTAATGAAAACAAATATTAAATTAGGTGGTTTAAGAATCATGATCTTTATAATATTAACAATTGCTTTATTGGCTCTACTTTTTAATAATAAGGGGTTATTTTACAGAGAGAGTAGGGACTTCTCTTCTCTAAATAGTAGTAATATTTTAGAAGGAGCAGAGCCCTTTGAGTATTTAGGTGGTAATAAAAAAGCTATACTATTTATCCATGGATTTCCAGGTTCACCTAGAATGTATTACATGGTTAAGGAGTTGGCTATTAGGGATGGTTATGATGTTTTTATACCAAAATTACCTGGATTTGGAACAACCCACAGTGATTTTATTAAATCAAACTTCTCTATGTGGTATTCATATCTCTCTAATTATTATAATGGAATAAGAGGTGGATATGATAAGTTTTATATTGCTGGAAACTCAATGGGTGGAGCTTTAACCTTAAAATTGGCACAAAATGTAGATCTGAAACCTACTGCAATTGCTTCAATTGCTGCCCCAGTTTTTTTAAACTCATTGAAAAGAGGGGTATTAAAATCTACGACTCTATATTTTATTAGGTATTTGTCCAAGTTTGTAAAGTACATCCCTCCAAAGAATCCTCCAAAAGATCCATCGGAAGACCAGGATGGGGATACTAGGTGGGTAGGGTATAGGGGGAAATTTCCTAGACAAATTTATAGCCTCTATATTGGTTTAAAAAGTGTTAAAAAGGACCTTGGTAAAATAGAGATACCCTGTTATCTATGTCATGCAAAACATGATAAAACAGTTTCATATAAAAACCTAAACCTAATTAAAGATAGAGTTAGTAGTAAGAGTATACTTATTAGAGTTTTAGACCTAAGTGAATGGAGTCATACTAATCACTCCATGTTTATCTACAAGAGTATTGTAGATGATCTCTGGAGTGATATAGACTATTTTTTTAATAATTTATGATATTGTAGTTCCAAAAAAATCTTTGCCATCAAATATCTTTTTTAGATTGTAAAGATCTTTACCAGCAGCAGCTTTAACTGTTAAGCCTAACTCTGCAGCTAATTTTGTTGCAACAGGATCAAAGGGGATGTTTTTCCCTGGAGTCCACTCATTTCCACATAGTTTTTTATATTCGTCCCATGTCATATTATCAACAGGCTCTGCATTTGGATTTGTTTTAGGGTCATCTGTATATATTTTTGCAATGTTAGATAGACTTAATACTGTTTTAGCTCCAAATCTCTTAGCTAATACCACTGAGTCATAGTCAGTTGAAAATCCTGGTTTCCACCCTGCAGCAACCATTACTCGACCTTTAAAGCTACCTTCAGTTTCTGGGTTAATAATTACATCATCAAAACAGTAATCTTTAAAAACACCCTTAAGAAGTTGACCGTTAAGCCTTGTTGCTGCTATTCCTATCCAATCCTGCTCCTCATCTGTTGGGTTATTATCTATATCTCTATATGCTGTTTGATACTTTCTAGCAGCTCCGCCACCGCCAATAATTAAAATTGCCTTTCTTGACTCATCCTCATCTAACCAGTTTACTAAAAAAGTTTTAAACTCCTTAATAAATTCTGTATCTACCTGATCCGGTGCAACTATTGATCCGCCTAGATCGAGTATTTGTATGTTTTCCATCTTAACTCCCCTAAAAAATAAACTCTTACATTTTATGTTATTTCTTCATCTAAGTCAAAGCAATAGCACTTTACAAAACTCTCTTTGCTTGACAACTGAGTATAATTAAAGTTTAATATTACAGTTAAATACATTAAACGGAGCTAAGTTATTTTGAAAAAAAAATCTCTATTATTAATATTATTAATTATAACCCCATTTTTTATGTCTGCTCAGCAAACAGCTGGGGACTTTTTTGAAACAATATCAAATAAATATGCCGAAATTGAAGCCTATACGGCATCATTTAAATTCACAACAGGAATAAGGGGTAATATTATTCAGGAAGGGACTATTTATTATAAGAGTCCTAATCTGTTAAGAATGGATTACACTAATCCTGAAAACCAAGTTTTTTGTGTTAACTCTAGAAAATTATCAATCTATGTTCCTGCCCATGGGACACTTTTTGAGCAGACAATAAATAGCGAAGAGGATGCGTTAACCCTAGAGACATCTGGTTTTACATCCCAGGGATTAGCACTATTTAACTCTAACTACAGTATTAGTTATGTAAATGGACCAAATTTAGAGGTATTAGATGATGATAATCCAGAAGAAGTCTATAAGTTACGACTTGTTCCTAGGAAATTTAGTGAGCCTTTCTCTAGGATTATTATGTCTATAACCAGTGATGGTTTTATTAGAAGATTAGTTTCAACTACAAGAACAGATGAAGAGATAATTTTAGATATTGTTGATATTGATGTAAATGCTAATATTGATAGTAAGTATTTTGACTATGATGCACCACCAACAGCAACAACTTTAACTGATTTCCTTTTTACAAACGAAGAAGTAAAAGAGGGAGATGAATAGGTATGCGGTCACTAAGAGATCTATTACTTAATAAGCGGGAAGAGAAGGGCTTTACAATAAACCAAGTTGCTTATGAAACAAATATTTCAAAGAAGTATATAGAGGCCTTAGAGGAGGAGGACTTCTCTGTATTCCCGGCGGAGGCATATCTACTAGGATTTCTTAGAAATTATGCTGAATTCTTAGGGTTAGATTACGATTTAGTATATGGAGAGTACCAAAACTGTCTATTAAGGGATGAACCTACTCCCCTATCTGAATTAATGGGTGTTAATAAAAAGATTGAGATTAAACCATGGATGATCTATATCCCTGTAATTATTTTGACTTTAATATTTGCCTTACCCCCAGTTGTAAGGAAGGTAAATAATTTTATTGATGATAGAAAAGAAGCGTTAAGAATTGCAGGTGAAAAGCAGAGTAAAAATTACATTATAACCACAGATTATAGTGACCAAAAGGTAAGGGTTGATGACTCCTTTACCCTAGATATTGGGGATGAAAAGGTAACATATTTAATTAGAGAGATTGATTCTAATCTAATACTTACAGAGAGCTATAAGGGTGACGAGAGGGTTATTACCTTAAAATTAGGTAGTGAAGTTGAGTCTGACTTTGTCTATAAAAATGAGAAGTATATCGTATCCCTGTTTTTAAAGGATATTGGTGGTTTTTCTGACAACAGTGCTATTATGAAGGTTAAGTATGACATAAAAGAGGTAGCTGTTTTTAGTAGTAGCGACCTTAGTTTAGATAGTGAAGATTCAACATTAAAGGATAGCAAAGTTATACTAGTTAAAAAGTATACTCCTGAACCATACTCCCTCTCAATTAAGTTTGAAGGGGACATACTTTTTAGATATCAGGCTAAGGGTGAAGAGTTAAAAGAGTTCTTCTACCAAAAAAACAGTGTATTATCCATGGATGTTACTAAAAGTATACAGATTTGGACTAGTAATGCAGGTTTAACAAAGCTTAAGATTAACGGAGAGACCTTAGTTTTAGGTAGAACTGGAGAAGTCCATGTTTTTTCACTAAGGTGGTTATATATTAAAGATAAGGATGAATATAGGCTTGAGTACGCAACAGCATATTAAATTTTATATAGAGACATTAGGATGCTCTAAAAACCAGGTTGACTCAGAGTCAATGTTAGCTTCTGTAGAACAGTATGAGTATAGTTTTACTAAAGAGTCCGCAGAGGCGGACTTTATTATAATTAATACATGTGGTTTTATTAAGTCTGCAAAGGAGCAGTCCATACAGACCTTCTTAGATTTTAGAGAGGCATACCCAGATAAAAAAATAATAATTGCAGGCTGTTTTGCTCAAAGATATTTTGAAACCATAAGAGAGTTATTTCCAGAAGCCGATGGTTATTATGGAAGTCAGGCACCCTCGCAAATAGGTAGTATTGTTGCTGAGGTATTAAGTGGTGATAAACCAGCATTAAAAAAAGATGATGTGATTACTCAGTTAGAGAGAAAGACTACTTTCAATTTTAAGGGCTCTGTATATGTAAAGGTTGCTGAGGGGTGTAACAATAACTGTAATTTTTGTGCTATTCCTATTATTAGAGGCCAGATTAAAAGCAGAACTTTAGACGATGTATATAATGAAATTGTCTCTTTAATTGATAAAGGTTATTTTGAAATAAATTTAATAGCCCAGGATTTAGCAGCTTGGGGTGAGGACTTAGGGGAGAAAACTCTAATTACCCTTCTTAATAAATTATCACTTTTAAGTGGTAAGTTTTGGATAAGACTTCTATATATACATCCTGATAAATTCCCAATGCAACTGTTAGATGTTTGTAAAAGGGATTCTAGGATACTTCCATATTTTGATATCCCATTTCAACATGCAAGTGAAACAGTTCTAAAAAAAATGGGGCGGAAGGGTTCTTATAAGAAGCACCTGGATCTAGTAAAAAAAATAAGACATGAGTTGCCAGACTCTATTATTCGTTCCACAATTATGTTAGGACATCCTGGTGAGGGGAGAAAAGAGTTTATTGAAGTAGTCTCCTTTTTAGAAGAGGCTCAGTTAGATTGGGTTGGTTTTTTTGTATACTCTAGGGAGGAGGATACAAAGAGTTTTAATATGCGAGGCTCTCTACTTGATAAACTTAGCAAAAGAGTTGCAGAGAAAAGAAAGAGAGTTCTAGAGGATATTCAGTCTCAGATTACCCCTAAAAAACTGCTTCAGTGGATTGGACAGACTGTTGATGTTCTAATTGAAGAGGATGTAAAAGAAGAGAATCTTTTTATTGGAAGAAGTTCTATAGATGCCCCAGAAGTTGATGGACTTGTTGTTATTAAGGGTTCAGGATTAAAAGAGGGTGATGTTATTAAGGCAAAAATACTTAGTGTTGCATCTGTGGATTTAATAGCTGAAGTTGTTGAATAATGGACTATTTAAGTGGTTTAAATGACCAACAACATAAGGCTGTAACATTTCAAGGTGGGCCTCTACTTCTATTAGCAGGGGCTGGCTCAGGTAAAACCAGGGTAATAACTACTAGAATTGCCTACTTAATTGATCAACTTGGGTTTAGTCCATACTCTATTTTAGCTGTTACCTTTACTAATAAGGCTGCAGGAGAGATGAGGGAGAGGGTCAACTCCATGGTTCCTGGAGCAGAAAATGTAATGATAAAAACATTTCACTCCTTTGGTGCATGGATGTTACGTAGAAATGGAGACTCTCTTGGGCTTAAGTCATCCTTTACAATATACGATGACGATGATGTTAATGCTCTAATTAAGAGTTTAGTACCTACAGCCTCTAGAAGTGAGATAAAACAGTTTGCTAGGGATATCTCCAGGTGTAAAGATGACAACCTATCTCCAGATGATAACTTAACCCATATAAACTCTCACCCTAATTTTAATAATATCTACTTAAGATATGAGGCTAGATTAAAAGAGATAGGAAATGTTGATTTTGGGGACCTTATATCCCTACCTAAAAAGTTGTTATCAACCAATAAAGAGATTAGTTCTAGGTTTCAATCCAGATTTAAAGTTATATTAGTAGATGAGTATCAGGATACAAATAGAGCACAATTTGAGCTTCTACAAAATTTAACTGGAGAGGATACATGGGTCTGTGTTGTAGGTGACGATGATCAATCTATATATAAGTTTAGGGGAGCTGAAGTCCGAAATATTTTGGATTTTGATAAGATGTTCCCAGGAACCCAGGTTATTAAACTAGAAGAGAACTACAGAAGTACAGGACATATCTTATCAATAGCCTCTGCGGTTGTAAAAAACAACCTAAATAGGTTGGGTAAAACCCTCTGGACTAGTAAGGGTGATGGTTTAAAACCTACAATTAAATACCTAGAAAATGGAGAGGCCGAGGCGGAGTTTATAGCTAGCAAACTAGTTGATGGGGATCTTAATGAAACCGCAATACTTTACAGAACAAACGCCCAGTCTAGACAGTTAGAATCAACCTTTATTCGAAGTGGAATACCCTATAAAATAATTGGAACCCTACGGTTTTATGAGAGAGAAGAGATAAAAGATACTCTAGCTCTACTATCTTTTATCCTAAACTCTAAGGATGAGATAGCCTTTAGAAGGGTTATAAACAAACCTGTAAGGGGAATAGGAAAGACATCTTTAGATAAAATTATCTTAGATAGTAGAAACTATGATAATGACTACCTAGAAACCATATTAAAAACAACTCTATTAAAGGGTAAGGCAAAAAAAGGTTGCACAGAGTTCTACGACTTTATATCGGAACTTAAAGAGCTAGATTTCACCCAGGATTTAGGACACTTTATTCGAAGGGTTATAGAGGATAGTGGTCTTCTTGATTATCACCGAAGCCAGGATGAAGCTATCGGTTCTGGTAAGGTCGACAACCTAGAGGAGTTAATTAACTCATCAAGTAAGTATAGTGGTGATTCTGCATTATCAGATTTTTTAGAAGCAGTAGAGCTTGATCAGTCTTCATTTAATCGAGATGATGAAGAGGATGATACTCCTAAGGTAACCCTAATAACTATGCATAATACTAAGGGTTTAGAGTTTGATAGGGTATTTATTACTGGGATGGAAAATGGTCTATTCCCTAGAAGTGAAAAGCTAGAGGACGATGATGAACTAGAAGAGGAGCGTCGACTATTTTATGTAAGTATTACAAGGGCAAGAAAAGAGCTTTGTTTTACAAGTTGTAAAAGTAGAATACTCCACGGTAAGTTTATAGATAGCTCTCCATCTATCTTTCTTGGGGAGATCCCCGAGGATTTTGTTATAGGGGATACCCCATCAAATAGTAACTCCTTTACAAACTCAACATTTAAAAGAGGTGATAATGTCTACCATGATGATTATGGTTCAGGCTATATAATAAAGGTTACCGATAATGGTAAACATGAACTTGTCTTAGTGAAATTTGAAACAGGACAGGTAAAACAATTTATACCAGAGTTCTCTCCTTTAGAGAAAATAGCAAGGTATTAAAGGATTATTATGATTATAAAAAGAGCCCGTGGATATAGACTATATAGTGACAAGGGACAGAAAATATTAGACCTCTCAA
This sequence comes from Thiospirochaeta perfilievii, assembly GCF_008329945.1. NCBI lineage: Bacteria > Pseudomonadati > Spirochaetota > Spirochaetia > Spirochaetales > Spirochaetaceae > Thiospirochaeta > Thiospirochaeta perfilievii. Next base: position 2,585,809 of record NZ_CP035807.1, read on the forward strand.
TGGATAGGGGTAGGGCAGTTTTAGGCCATAGACCTAACGGGTTATCCCTTACAATAAAAAATGTAATAGAGCGTGGTCTATATGCTAGATACAACAATATCTATATAAAGAGGTTAGAGAAAGAGTTACTTTCTAGGTTTAATGAGTATAGTTTTGTAACCCTTTTAGAGTATGAGGAAAAGTTAAAGGATTATACAGAGGCACAGATAGTTGACCCCTTATTTGAAACAGTTGAGAGCTGTTATATCTCCTATTGGAGACCATTTTTAGAGTATCCTAAGTGCGAGGTCTTGGTTCTTCTATATCCCCTTCCCGGTTTAAATAGTACAACTGTTATCCTAAGCAAAAAAGAGCTAACAGTAAAAAATGACTTAATATCTCCGGTAATTATTTCAGGTATTTTAAGATCTATGTATGATTATGATATTGAGTTAAAGAAGTTTAAAGCTGATTTTTATAATGATTATAGAACCATCCCCAATACCGAGTTAAAACCTCCATATATAGTTTTTAATCTAGAAGATGAGGATTATTATAATTTAATTAAAAAGTGTGAAAATAGTGGTATACTTTTAAACGATAGGGATAAGATAGGTGTCTTAAGCAATGATTACTCCAGTGGAGAGATAGCTAAAATAGTTAAAACATTAAGTTAAAGAGGATATAAATGACAAATCAGATGGTAGTTGCAATTATTATAAAACTTTTTTTTGGATTTTTAGCAGCCTTAACATCTCTACTTCTCTGGTCTAAAACAAGGGATGGAGCCTGGCTTTTAATGGTCTTAGGAGTTGTTTTCCTCTATTTAGAGACTCTTTTGCAAATTTTAGACTCCTTTGGCTTTATTTTATATAAAAAAATTGAATTTTCAAGCATACCTATACTTCCGCTTATCTTTGAGGTTGTACCATTTTTTTTCTTTGCCCTTGGTATGTTTGTATTTCTATTAAGAATTAGGCGTTTTAAATAATTTGCCCGTTTTAAGACTTATTATATAACTAAACATAAAATAAATTGTTATCTATTAATTCACCTGTTAGTCTATGTGTAGGAGATTAATAAATGAAAAAATTAGTAGTTATTATAATTAGTTTTACTTTTTTGTTATCCTCATGTAAAACAAATGAAGTTGTAAAACAGAGTAATGAAGAGAAGTGGTTTGATTCCTCAGTTATTTACGAAGTAAATATAAGGCAGTATACTAAGTCAGGTACATTTAATGCCTTTAGGGAGCACCTTCCTAGACTTAAGGAGCTAGGAGTTGACATCTTATGGCTAATGCCAATAAACCCAATTTCAGAAAAAAATAGAAAAGGGACATTAGGATCCTACTACTCTATTTCTGATTATAAAAAAGTAAATCCTGAATTTGGAACTATTGATGATTTTAATCTATTAGTCACACAGGCTCATAATTTAGGAATGAAAATTATTTTGGATTGGGTTCCTAATCATACAGGCTGGGATAACAATTGGATAAATGAACATCCAGAATGGTATACAAGAGAAGGTGGAAAAATAATACACCCTGCTGGTACTGATTGGACTGATGTAGCCGACCTTAACTATGATAACTTTGAGATGAGAGATGCAATGATTGATTCCATGGCATTTTGGGTTACAAATAGTGATGTAGATGGATTTAGATGTGATGTAGCAGGTAGTGTTCCCTCTGATTTTTGGAATAAAGCCTCAATGGAATTAAACAGTATTAAACCTCTATTTATGTTAGCGGAGGACTCTTCTAACTACGCCCTATTACAGACAGCATTTAATAGTAACTATAATTGGCCTATGCTTCACGCTATGGAGAAGGCTGCAACTGGAAGTGGTCAAAAAGCCGCAATAAAAGATATAATTAGACAGGTAGAAAGCCGTTATCCTAGTGGAACATTTCCTATGAACTTTATTACTAACCACGATGAAAATTCTTGGAATGGAACAGCTTATAATAGATTTGGTAATAGTAAGGATTTAATGACAGCTCTTACTTTTTTAATTCCTGGAATACCTCTAATCTACTCAGGACAGGAGGCTGGTTTAGATAGATCCCTAAAGTTTTTTGAGAAGGACGAAATTTCTTGGGCTGATTTATCAGAGAGTGAGTTACTTAAAAAACTAATTAGTATTAAAAAAGAGAATACGTCGTTATATAATGGTGCTGCTGGAGGGACCATTAAATTTATAAATTGTACAGAAAGGTCTATATTAGCGTTTATTCGAGAACGAGAAGATAGTCGTGTACTGTTTATTGGTAACTTTAATAAGGAGAAAAAAGAGTTTAATTTAAGAGAGTTTTCTCAGCCTTCTGAGTACAGAAATGGTTTTACCGATGAAGTTGTAGATATTGCAACAAATCAAGGTTTTTCTCTTGAAGGTTTTGAGTTTAAAATCTATGTAAAATAGTTTTTATGATGTTGACATTATTATCGATTCATGGGATTATTTCACACCCGTTACAAGATTAGATTGAATATTAAGGTAGAGAAAATGAAAACTATATTCGTAAAACCTGCTGAAGTAGAGAGAAATTGGTATATTATTGATGCCAAGGACGTTACTTTAGGTAAGGTAGCAGTAAAAGCTGCTATGTTATTAAAAGGAAAGCATAAAGCTTGTTATACTCCACACCAAGAAGTTGGAGATTATGTAATTATAATTAATGCTGAGAAAGCAGCTCTTTCTGCTAATAAGAAGAAAGATAAGATGTACTATGAACACTCTGGATTCATGGGTGGTATGAAGGCTTATAACTACGAAACATTAATGAGTAAAAGACCAACAGCTCCAATGGAAAAAGCTGTTAAAGGTATGTTATCAAGTGGACCACTTGCTAACCAGCTTTTTAGAAACTTAAAAGTATATGCAGGTGAGACTCACCCACATGTAGCACAACAGCCAATAGCTGTTGAAGTGTAATTGGGAGTATATTGTGATTAAGAACTTAGCACACGGAACAGGAAGAAGAAAAACTTCAGTTGCCAGAGTATACCTTAGAGAAGGTAACGGAACTATAATAGTAAATGGAAAGGAAATCAAAGAGTTCTTTCCAGTTGATGAGCATGTTATCCAAGTTGAACTACCATTAAACGTTACGGATAGCTTAGGAAAATACAATGTCGTTGTGACAGTAAAAGGTGGAGGAATCTCTGGTCAAGCTGGTGCAATTAGACATGGTTTATCTAGAGCTTTAGTTCAGTTAGATGAAACTAACAGAGCATCTTTAAAGGCTAATGGATTCTTAACAAGAGATTCTAGAATGGTTGAGAGAAAGAAGTTTGGACAAAAAGGTGCCAGAAGAAAATTCCAATTCTCAAAACGTTAATTATACTATTACGTCTTGTCAAAGAGGGACATCCCAGGGTTCGTATCGAATCTTTCTAGAGGATGGTTCCTCTTTTTTTTTATCCGTCGATTTCTTTTTAGAAAATAAAATCCGAAAGGGTAGAGTTGTTGATGAAACGTTACTATTAAAAATCAAAGATGAGTCCCTCTTTGTTCAAGCTTATAGTAAAGCTATATCACTACTCTCTAGGCAATTATACAGTAAATTTAACTTAAAAGAAAACTACTCTCCAAGGATCTAGACTCATCTAGTATAGATAGAGCTATTGAGTACCTAGAGAAACAGGGTTATATTAACGATACAAATTTTGCAGTAAAATGGGTTGAGAGTAGGCTTAGGTCAAAATTAGATAGCTATAACTCACTTCTTGCTGGACTAATTAAAAAGGGAATTAGTAGTTCTATATCTAAAGAAGTTTTAGATGAACTATATACCCAAGAAGTCAACGATGAAATTATTAGAAAGAGTGTTAATAAGTATTTAAACCAGAATAAAGAACCTAAGGCTATAATTTCAAAACTAGTTAGAAAAGGGTTTGATATAAGAAGAATTAGAAGGTATCTTAATTATACAGATATTTAAAAATTTGGAGGAATAATGAAGGCAATAAAAGGAAATATAACTGGTAAAGTCCAAGGTGTTGGCTTTAGAATGTATATATATAGACAAGCTGATAGATTAGGTCTATCTGGCTGGGTAAGTAATAATCCTAATGGCACTGTAGACTTTCATGCAGAGGGAAGTGACGTAGAGCTTAGTTATTTTACTGACTTAGTTAGAAGGGGTAACGATTTTTGTGATGTCGAAAGCCTAGAGTATACAGAGTGTGAAACTGAAAATTTAACAACTTTTAAGGTTATAGATTAAAAATGAAGAGTATAGGGTTTATCGGCTTAGGAGAGATGGGTTACGCATTATTAAGTAATTTAATGTCTACAAATAGTTTAGATAGTTATAATGTTTTAATATACAATAGATCTATTAATAAAGCTAAAAGTATAAAAACAGTTACCCTTCTCTAATTATAGAAGAGTCTGTGGAGCTTCTAATTGAAAAGTCGGATATAATTATATCCTCTGTGACTGCAGAGGCTCAGAAGTCTATTTTAGAGGTTATTAAGGGGGATAAACACTTTATCTCTGTTTCAAATGCATTATTAATTAAAGAGATGTCTAAGGTCTACCCAGGAAGAGTCTCTAGGGTTATGCCTACTGTAGCATTAGGAGGGTATACCTTAATTACAAAGGGTGCCGAGGATATTAAAGATATCTTTAGTAAAATATCTACTCCAATAGTAGTTGAAGAGAAGGATTTTGACCTATTTACCCTAATAACCAGTAGTGGGCCTGGACTGTTTACAACCATTTTAGAGGTTCTAGTAGATAGATTCTCTGAAAATACAAATTACGACAAAAATATTATTAAGGATATGATAAATAGTACTTTCTCTTCTACTTTAAAAACTCTAATAGAGCAGAATATTGAGTATAAAACATTAATAAACCGTGTTGCAACAAAGGGTGGATTAACCGAAGTTGGTGTTAATGTTATTAGGCAGAATATGCCAAAGGTCGTATCTAATGTGATAGAGAGTTCTCTTAAATATAATAACAAAAAAACCAAAGAGAATATATTTTAATATTTAATTACTTTCATATCTTAAAAACCTCCCGAAGGAGGTTTTTCTTTTATTTAGATGAGTATAGATATTGGAAATATTCCATATCTGTAGAGAATGTCTTTTTAAATTTTGGTAGTGTATCTTTATAGGACTCTAGAGCTCTCCAGAAGGCGTAGAATTCAGCTGATTCTCCCTTATATGCTTCTGAATAAATTCTAGCAGCCTCTGCATCAGCTTCACCCTTCTTAACCTGGGCGTAGGCATTTGCTTCTGACCTAATTCTTAAAATATCCTTATCTGTTTCACCAATTATTTTTTGCTTTTCTCCCTCTCCACTTGATCGGTACTCTTCAGCAATAACATTTCTAGACTTAATCATTCTCTCGTATACAGATTGAGTTAACTTATCACTAAATCTTACTTTTTTGAAAATAATATCAATTATCTCAATACCCATCTCTTTAAAGTAGGGGTTAACTCCCTCTTTGATCTGGTTAGAAATTTCTTCTCTTCCTGTTGATATCTCTTTAGATTCAGAAGTTTTATAACCATCATTTAACATCTCGTTTGTACTTCTTACAACTTCAACCCTATTATTAGTTGCAATAACTGTCTTAATTTGTGGGTCTAGAGTATTATCTAGTTTAGAGTATGAACCCTGGATACTTCCATTTGTTTCGTAAAACTTTACTGGGTCAATAATCTTCCATCTAGCTGTTACATTTACCTGTAAATACTCTTTATCATTGGTAATTATATCCTCTGGCTTATTATTCCAAGAGAGTGTCTTTTTAGGAAAAACCTCAGCGTTATCAACAAAAGGTGCTTTAAAGTTAACCCCTGCATTTGTATAGGTATTTACAATTTTACCAAATCTTACAGTTATAGCTTGGTAACCCTCTTCTACAATAAACATGGAGTTTAACCCTATTATTACAACTACTGCTAATATGATAAGTGTTCTAATTGTTGATTTTTTAGGCATTATTAGTTACCTCCCTGGGTATTAAGACTTTTAAACGGTATAAAATTGGTTAAGTCTTTATCTATAAGTTCTATGTCAGATGAAGTTTTAGATAACTCTTCCATCATCTCATAATACATACGTTTTCTAGTTATCTCTGGGTTCTTTTTATACTCAGCATAAATTGATATAAACTTGGCAACATCACCCTTTGCAAGATTAACTCTCTCAATTGCATAACCATCAGCTAGCTCTTTAACCCGTTGTGCTTCACCCTTAATTTTGGGGATCTGTTGACTTCTGTAAACATTACCCTCGTCAATAAATCTATTTCTTTCAACTGTAGCAGCTGTAACATCGTTAAAAGCTTCCTGAACTGCACCAGAAGGAGCTGCAACTGTCTCAAATTGAACCTTTAAAATAGTTACTCCTAGACCAATATTAGTAAGTCTTTCATTCATCTCGTTAAGTGCATCGATATTTAGCTTGGTTCTATCCCCTTCAAATATTCTATTTAAAGATGAGTTACCAATAGATTGGTTAATTACAGAGAGACTTATATCCCTAATAGTCTTCTCCCTATTATCTATTTTTTGGCCTCTATCATCCCTTACATAGTTACTATCTACATTGAATAACCAATCCCTAGGAACTGTTATTTGATACTGAATACTCCACCTAATATCTAGGATATTAGAGTCCCCAGTTAATAGTAGTGATTCTGCAGAGTCTGTTTGATAAGTTGAATCTAAACCTGATTGTTGAATAAATCCAAATGTCATTGTTTTTACTTCTTTTGTATTAACTTTATAAACTTTTTGTATAAACGGAATCTTAAAATGCGCCCCTGAGAACTCTATGGATTGAAATTTACCAAAATTTAAAACCACTGCTTGTTCCTGAGGGGATACAATATAAAAGCTGTTTACTATTACTAATAGAGCTAATACTATAACCATTATAATAGTTATAAATCGTCCGTTAGGCATTTTAATGCTATTTGTTACATCTTGTTCTGACATAAATTCTCCTTGCTTACCTTTAAAGTAATGCTCTAGAGACCTATAGTCAAGGATATTAAAATTTGCTATTATTTACCCATGAAGAAGAGACTAGTAACATCAGCGTTACCATACGTTAATAATGTTCCCCATTTAGGGAATTTAATCCAAGTTTTATCCGCCGACGTTTACGCACGGTATTGTAGATCCTATGGCTATGAGACCCTATATGTTTGTGGTACAGATGAGCATGGAACAGCTACAGAGACAAAGGCACTTCAAGAGGGTGTTACATCTAGAGAACTTTGTGATAAGTTCCACGATATACATGTTGATATATACAATTGGTTCAATATTAATTTTGATCATTTTGGTAGGACATCAAAGCCTATTCACCATGAGATTGTTCAGGATCTATTTAAAAAAGTAGATGCTGCAGGATATATAACTGAGAAGACTACAACCCAACTTTTTTGTACTAAGTGTGATAAGTTTTTAGCAGATAGATTTGTAAAAGGAACCTGTCCCCACTGTGATTCTACAAGTGCTACAGGGGATCAGTGCGAGGATTGTGGAAAACTGTTAGATCCTACGGATCTAATTGATCCTAAATGCGGGACATGTGGCTCAACTCCAGAATCAAGGGATACAACCCATCTCTATTTAAATTTGCCAGGAATTCTTCCTAAACTTGAAGAGTGGATGGAGAAGGCTTCTATTAAAGGACAGTGGGCTAAAAATGCAGTTGCCATGACTAAGAGTTGGATTAGGGATGGTTTAAGAGAGAGATGTATTACAAGGGATCTTAAATGGGGTATACAGGTACCTAAAGAGGGCTTTGAAGATAAGGTTTTTTATGTCTGGTTTGATGCACCAATAGGTTATGTTTCTATAACAGCAGATAAGTATGATAACTGGCAAGAGTGGTGGATGAACCCTGATAATGTTGAATTGTTTCAATTTATTGGTAAGGATAATATTCCTTTCCACACAGTTATATTTCCATCAACTCAACTTGAAAGTGGTGAAAACTGGACAATGTTGCACCATATGTCATCCTCTGAGTATCTAAACTATGAAAATGGGAAATTCTCTAAAAGTAAGGGTGTTGGAGTTTTTGGTAATGATTGTAAGGATACAGGAATCCCAGCAGATGTATGGAGATTCTACATATTTTATAATAGACCCGAAAAGACTGATACCCAATTTACCTGGGCCGATTTCCAGGAAAAGGTAAATAGTGAGCTTATTGGTAACTTAAGTAACCTAGTAAATCGAACTTTAACTTTTGCTGATAAGTTTTTTGATGGAAAAGTTCCTGATGCTCCTGTAGATGAAGAGTTTTGGGCTACAGTTAAGAGTAGGGAAGAAGAGATCACTTCTAAGTTTGAAATGGCTAATTTACGAGAGACATTTAAGGATATATTCCATCTATCATCAATTGGGAATAAGGCTTTCCAGGATGGGGAACCTTGGAGAACTAAAACAGAGGATCCTGCAGCAGCTGCTAAGTTATTAAAAAACCTTATATATTTAGTAAAGGACTTAGCAATATTAATAGAGCCATTTATTCCAGAAACATCGGCTAAAATTTTATCCTTTTTAGGCCAAGAGAAATTAACCTGGAAGGATTTAGGATCACTTAGTGGTATAACAGAGATTAATAAACCAACTATACTTTTTACAAAATTAGAAGACAAGGTTATAGAAGGTTTTAGAGAGAAGTATGCAGGTTCCCAAGCCGATAGAGCAAAAAAAGAGTTAACACTAGAAGAGCAGTTTAGAGATAAAATAGACTTAAGAGCTGTTAAAATTGTAGATGTTCAGGATCACCCAGAAGCAGATAAGCTATATGTGGAGACTGTTGAAGTAAGGGAAGGGGATCATAGAACAATTGTCTCTGGAATTAAATCCTATTATACAAAGGAAGAGCTAATTGGAAAAACTGTTATATTAGCCTACAACTTAAAACCTGCCAATCTAAGAGGGGTTAAAAGTCAAGGTATGTTATTAGCCGCTGAGGATAAGGATAAAAATGTTGAGGTTATTTTCTTAGATGATGCTAAACCTGGGGAGAGAGTTGTTCTTGATGGAGAAAACTTTGATGTTTATCCATACCCTAAAAGAATAAAAATAGATACATTTTTTGATATACCTTTAAAGGTTGTAGATAATATTGTAATGGTTGGAGATACAAAGTTAGTTTGTAATGGTAATCCTGTACTTACTAAGGTTGTCAAAAATGGAGATGTAGGTTAATTGTTTACTATAACCAGATATAAAAGAGAGGAGCTTGGGGAACAACAAGCTCTTTTTTCCGGTTCTAACTTTATGCAAACTCTAGAATGGGCTGATCTAAAGGCTTTGTATGGTTTTAAACCTAATATTTTTGTAATAGATAATAATGGTGTAAAAGAGGGCCTTATTGTTCTACTTAGAACAATTTTTAAGGGCTTGTCCCTTGCTTATATACCCCATGGACCATCTAACAAACTCTGTAATGAGTACGGATTACATCGTATATCTAAGGTTTTAAAACACTATATGCCTAAGGGAACTCTTTTTATTAGGTACGACCTTTTATTGGATAAAAACAGTAATAATGAAGAAACACTAAAAGGTCTTTCAAAATCACCAGTTACAATACAGGTCCCAGATACTACTATTCTAGATATAACAAGTGATGAAGATGTTATTCTTTCCGCTATGCATAAAAAGACCCGTTACAATATAAAGCTTGCAGCAAAAAAAGGTGTTGTTATTAGAGAAGTTCCAATTAGTGAACTTGACAGATGGTATAATATGTATGAGGTAACAGCAAAAAGAGACTCTATAGCTATACATTCAAAGGAGTATTATAAGTCTGTTTATGATAAAACAAATATGAAACTTCTATTTGCAGAACACGATGGAGAGCTATTAGCAGGTATCTTTTTATTAATTCAGAATGATATAGCGACGTATCTATATGGGGCATCTTCGAATAGTAAAAGAAACCTGATGCCATCTTATCTTCTACAGTGGGAGGCTATAAAGTTAGCCAAAGAACTGGGTGCTAAATCCTATGATTTTTTTGGTATACCTCCAACAGATGACAAAAATCACCCTATGTTTGGTCTTTACAGGTTTAAAGTAGGTTTCTCAGGACAGATTATTAATAGGGTAGGTTGTTATGACTACTATCTCTCCCCTATAGCTCCTATTTTTACACTAATAGAACGCTTAAGAAGTTTTTATTATAAAAGATTAAGAAAGATATAAAAAAGTCTCTATAGAGACTTTTTTATTCTAATTTAAATGAGTTTACTAATTCTAAAGTCTCTTTATTTGTCTCATCAGTTTTAACAGATAGTTGATTTAAATCCTCCATAGCTTGGGTAACCTGTTCATTGTACTCTTTTATATCCAATGCATTTTTCATAGACTTCCTTGAAGACTCCTCTAATTGCTCTAAAAAGTCTAACATCTCTTGTCCCTGGGTTGTTAATTTAGATGAGAGATCGTTTAGTTTTAATGCTAAATCATTGGTACTTGTTAACTGTTGTAATACCTCATTATTCGCCTTGTCATGCTCTTCCATAGCTTCAGCAATTGAGTAGGTCTCATTTTCCACTACTGTTAGACTTGATTTCATCTTTTCAAATGTTTTACCTGTATCCATTGCAATTGTTACAGAGGTATTTATCTCCTCAAGTACCTTATTTAAATTCTCTGTACTGGTTTTGGTCTGTAAAGCAGTGCTTTCTGCTAGGTTTCTAATCTCAGATGCTACAACACTAAAACCTCGGCCAGCATCACCTGCGTGGGCAGCTTCAATAGCGGCATTCATAGCTAGTAAATTTGTCCTTGCAGCAATACCAGAAATAATTTTATTGATATCCAATAGTGATTTAGAAAGGGTAACAACACTATTTACAGAGTTTATAGTAGCCTGAATTTTGTTTTGTCCCTCCTGGAAATCTAGGGTTAACTCATTTGTTCTCTCTTTTACAATCCCAGTTCTTTTGGTAACCTCTTTAACCGATGCTATCATCTCTTCAACAGCAGCTGAGGATTCGGTTACATTTGACGTCTGTACATCAACCTGTACGGCTACATCAGAACTACTTTGAATTAACTCCCTACCAGTAGATAGAGTAAGATTTACAATTTTATCATTCTCTTTAACTAGGTTTATATTTTCATCTATTTTAGCATCAATTTCGTGAACATTCTCTGTTGATGCAACAATACTTTGGGATAGTTCTTCTTGATGGCGATTTTGTACTGCAAACATCTTTTTAGTCTCAACCATATGTTCAGCAATTATATCTGAGAATCTATTTACTCTATGACTAATTAGACCAAGTTCATCAACAGATGATATTGTTATTCTTGTTGTTAGATCCTTATCATCGGATATCATTTTATTTAGTCTACCATTTATATTGTTAAATAGTGATTCGGTGGATGTGGACCAAAGTACTATTAATGCAGTTATAAATATAAATATTATTATAAGTGGGGGAAGGGTTGCCTTAACAACAAAACCTATAACATTTATTGTCCCAATTGGAAGGTTTGTTAAAGCGATATATAGTATAAAGAATGTTGATAATATGGACATTATTGAGATAAAAACTGGAATTATTATACTTTTAGATTGTTGCCTATTTGATTTTAAACCCGCAGGATAGTCATTTACTCCATTAGTATATAAACAGAGGGAAACTAATTTATCAAATAACACATATATAAATGAAGATGAGACCATCCCAATTGCTATCATTAAACCTGCGTAGGCATCCGCTGTAGTTTTATCTAGACCTCTGCCTTGTAGAGATGTAGAGTTGTAAATAATTATACCAATAGTTAAAAATAAAAAAACTGCTAAAGATCTTAATGGTACAGCTCCAAGTTTATCAATATACTTTTTATATTCATCAATATTGTTTTTAAGTTCTGGAATATTAGTTTTAAATGATTTAATTAATGGATTAAGTATTATATTTGATGCTAGGAATAAAATTACTAAATTAATTAAATTACTATTTATTAAACCATCAAGGATCTCTTTTCTAGGGTGAACAACTCCTACAAAAATAACAGTATTAGCTAGAATAAATATTATTGATGATATTGATACGATTAAGTGTGCTTTTATTTGGACTTTCAACTTTAAACCTCATTTTTTTATATAATCTAAATAATATCATAAACATCTAAAAAAACCAGTTTATTATTGATTATATTATTATAAAAATATAAAATTAATAGTAATTATTACTATATGGAGTCTTTATGACAGAAGAAGAAATTAAGGATAGATACAAAAAAGTATGTATATGCAGATCTGTTTCAAAGGGCACTATAAAACAAGCTATTAAAGATGGTGCTAAAAATGTAGCAGATGTTAGAAGAAGAACCGGAGCAACAAGTGGTGCTTGTAAGGGTAGCAGATGTACTGCTACTATTAACGATATAATTAAAGAGGTTATAGGAAACTAAAAAGGTATGCAATTGCATACCTTTTTTTATACCTATAGATTAACTTTTAATACTTCCTTTGGACCTATTGTATATTTTTTATTATTAATGAATATATCTCTCTCTAATTCAGCATCTATTGTCACATGTTTCTTGTTTACATGAACTGATATTGGGGAGTTTTTATCTATAATTTTAAAATTATATGAGTCCCAGGCATTAGGAATTGTAGGGGATAGGAACATCTCTCCCTCTTTATATCTAAGACCTCCAAATCCATGAACTATAGACATCCATGTCCCTGCCATACTTGTAATGTGGCAACCATCTTCGGTATCGTTATTATAGTTATCCAGGTCTAATCTAGCAGTTCTAAGGTACATTTCATAAGCTTTGTCTGCTAATCCAAGTTTTGATGCAAGGATCCCATGAACACATGGAGATAGGGAACTTTCATGTACTGTAAGTGGTTCATAAAATTTAAAGTTCTTTAAATGCTCTTCTGTAGTAAATTGATCTTCAAAAAAGTACATACCTTGTAATACATCAGCCTGTTTTATACAGGAAGATCTAAGTATTCTATCCCATGACCAATTTTGGTTTATAGGTCTATCCTCTGGTTTTAGATCATCTACATTAACTATATCTTTATCTAAAAAACCATCCTGTTGAAGAAATATTCCATCTTTTTCTGGGAAATACATATTATTTGCAACTTCAGTAAACTTTTTTACTTCATCACTTGTAAAGTTAATCTTGCTAATAATCTCTTGATATCGATTTTTATGATTGTTCTTTACCCACTTTATAGATTCGAGTGTATATTTTAGTGACCACTGGGCTATTTTATTTGTATACCAGTTATTATTAACATTGTTTTCATACTCGTTAGGCCCTGTTACACCAAGCATAACGTACTGTTTTTTCTCATTAGAGTAGTTAACTCTTTGAGCCCAAAAACGAGAAACTGCAATGAGTACTTCTAAACCATACTGTGCAAGATAATCTTTATCCATAGTTTTTTGAATATATGTATATATACCGTAAAGAATAGCTCCATTTCTATGAATCTCTTCAAAGGTTATCTCCCACTCATTATGACACTCTTCTCCGTTCATTGTAACCATTGGGAAAAGAGCTGCTCCACCTGTAAACCCAAGTTTCTCAGCGTTTTCAATAGCCTTATCTAACTGTTTATATCTGTAAATTAGAAGATTTTTTGATATATCCTCAGCAGATGTACTTAAATAAAAGGGAATACAATAGGCTTCTGTATCCCAATAGGTACTTCCACCATACTTCTCTCCAGTAAACCCCTTAGGTCCTATGTTAAGCCTGCTATCAACCCCTGTATAGGTTTGCATCATATTGAATATATTAAATCTAATTGCCTGCTGAGCTGATTCTGAACCCTCGATTTGAACATCAGATGTTTCCCAAATATGTTCCCATCTGTTTTTATGTTCGTTTTCTAGAATTGTATAACCACTCTTCTCAGCTTCTTCTAAGTTTTTATTTGATACCTTAGTTAAGTCAGTTATTTCATGGTCCCTTGAAGTTACGCATGATACATATTTTACAACTTTTAAACTCTGGTTCTGTTTTACTTCACTCTCTACTGTTTGGGATATAAATCCACCTTTCTGATTATTCTCTCTAGGTAGTTCTAAAGGAGAATCATCCATATAAATATGGAAACTCATTCCTGTATTTGTATAAAACTCTGTTTTTTTAGTTTTAAGGTTAACAAATGATCTATCATTTATACTGTTTTCACCCTCATGTACCCAGAAGTATTCGTCGTAGTTCGAATCTTCATTATGTACATTCCCATCAAGATAAGGAGTTACTGTAACTTTTCCATCCCCATTTAATATAGATATTTCATAGCTTATTACACCTAATTCATTTCGTTCCATGCTTACAAAACGTGAGGCATTTACTTTTATCTCTTTTTTATTAGGCATAACAACAATAAATGTTCTATATAAAATTCCACATTTCATATCTAGTTCACGTTTAAACTCTTTTATTTCGCAGTCATTTAAATCTAGAGTATCACCATCAACCTTAATCTCTATACCGAGCCAGTTTGTAGAGTTTAAAACCTTAGCAAAATACTCCGGGTAGCCGTTTTTCCACCAACCAACCCTTGTTTTATCTGGGTAATAGACTCCTGCAAGATAGGTTCCATTCATTTTATCACCTGAGTAATTCTCTTCAAAATTACCCCGTAACCCCATAAAACCATTTCCTAAACTAAATATACTCTCAGAGAACCTATTTTTAGTTTTATCAAAACCCTCTTCTACAATTTTCCATGGTTGTTCTATTAAATATTTTTCCATTTAGGCCTCCAAGACATCTAAAGATAAATTTTCGAAAGTTGATATAACATGGTCAGCATTAGAGAGTACGTCTGCCTCTCCAACACCGATAACCCTCATGGAAGCGTTTTTCCCAGCTTCAACACCTGCTACTGCATCTTCAAATACAACACACTCCTTAGGATCAATCCCAAGGTTTTTAGCCGCTGTTAAAAATACTTCTGGATCTGGTTTTGCCTTACTTACATGGGTACCATCTACTATAGAATCAAAATATGGTGTTAACTCTAGGTGCTTTAATATAAAAACTGCATTTTTACTAGCGGAACCAAGGGAAATTAAGTAACCACTCTTTTTTAATCTAGTTATGAAATCCTTTACCCCTGGGAGTATATCCTCTGGAGTTAGTTCGCTAATAAGTTTCACATATTCATCATTCTTTTTTGCAGCATACTTATCAAAATCTTCCTGAGAAAGGGTTATATTCCCAATTTCCAATAAAATTTCTAATGACCTAACCCTGGAAACACCCTTTAAAAGTTCATTATCCTGTTCTGTAAAAGTAAAACCCAACTCATTTGCTAAGTTACTCCATGCAAGATAGTGATACTTAGCCGTATCAACTATTACTCCATCTAAATCAAAAATTACTGCTTTCATATAAAAGCTCCTGTTTTTTATTTTATATTACTGTGCAACCGCTTGCACATACTACTTATACAATGAAATTGAACTGGCGTCAATTACTAGTTCTAATTATAACATATATTTTCCTATTTATTGCAATGATTTTCAATGTATGACAATATTTACCTATGCGTGTTACTATAAAAGAAGTAGCTAAAGAGGCTAATGTCTCTCTATCTACAGTTTCTAGAGTTTTACATAATAGCTCTAAAATTACAGATGAGACAAAAAAGAGGGTCAATGATGCCATAAAAAAGCTTGGTTATCATCCAAACTATATCGCAAGCTCCTTGGCAGGAAAACCTACAAAAACAATAGGGATTGTTCTACCAAATGACTCTGATGAGCTTTTCAAAAATACGTTCTTTATTAATGCCATGAGGGGTATTAGTATATATGCCCAGAAAAGAGGTTACTTTCTTATGTACTCATTCTCTAAGGATGATGAAGAAGAGGTTAAATTTATTGAGAAGTATATTAGGAGTGGCTGGGTATCAGGAGTGGTTCTACTTAACTCCTTTGAAAATGATAAATGTATTGAATACCTAGAAGAACACAGTTTCCCATTTGTTATTATAGGTACGCCTAATAGACCAAAATCTATTAACTGGGTTGATAATGATAACAGACAGGCTATGAAAGATGTCGTCCTATCCTTAGTAAAAAAAGGTAAAAAGAGTATCGCATTTATTGGTGGGCATAAGAAGATGAAGGTAACAAAGGACCGATATTTAGGTTATCAAGAGGCCCTAGAGGAGAGTGGGCTTAAAATTAAAAAAAATAGTAACTTCTTTTTTGATAGTTTTACAGAAGAAAATGGAAAAAAAGCAATGAGAAATCTCCTCTCTACTAATGATGTAGACGCTGTAGTTACTACAGATGACCTATTTTCATTTGGCGTTCTTGATGTACTAAAAGAGAATAAAAGGTTGGATATTATGGTAACCGGTTTTAATAACACTCCTAGATCTACCTTTATTTCACCTACACTTACAACTGTAGAGATAAATGCTGATGAACTAGGTGAGAAAGCAGCACGTCTTTTAATTGAAAATTTAGAAAATAAGGATCTAGAAAAACAAGGTCTACTTGTTAGTAGTAGTTTAATTGAGAGGGAGTCTACAAAAAATGAATTATAATAGACCAAACCAGATAATAAATATTGTTAAAGAAGGTGCTATTGATAAAGCCTCGAAATCATATAGGCAACTTGTAGTCTTAGCTATTTTAGGTGGATCATATATCGCTTTAGGCTCTATTTTTGCCATTATTGTAGCTGGTGGTATGATTCAAACTTCTATATTAAATCCTGGTCTAGTTAAACTTGTTTTTGGTCTTACATTCCCCCTTGGTTTTGTTCTTGTAACCCTTGCAGGGGCTGAACTTTTTACTTCAACTACAGCAATTATGTCAGTAGGTGTTTATAGTAGAGCTATTAAACTTAATGAACTCCTAAGGGTATGGTTAATATCTTATCTTGGTAATTTTTTAGGGGCTATAATAGTTGTCTATTTTTTTGCCTATAGTACTCATATATTTTCCACAGATTATTATAGAGATTTTATTTTCTCTATTGCAGATAAAAAATTATCCAACAACTTTTATACAACATTTATTAAGGGAGTAGGGGCTAACTGGTTAGTATGCCTTGCAGCTTTTTTAACATACTCTTCTAAGGATGTTATTGGAAAGATTTTTGCTCTTTGGGCCCCAGTTACAGCCTTTGTAGCTATGGGTTTTGAACACTCTATTGCAAACATGTTTTTTATTCCCCTTGCTAAAGTGTTAGGAGCTAATATCAATTTTTTTGATTTTATCATTAAAAATTTACTACCTGTAACCCTAGGAAATATATTTGGAGGAGTAGTCTTTGTTGGATTAGCTTACTCCTTTGTATACTCTGAAAGAAAATAGTTTAGCTTAATGTGTTATCCTTAATACCCCTTATCTTATCATGATTTTTTAAGAATATATCAACTAATACTGGATCAAAATGCTTTCCTCTCTCCTCTTCTATATATTGGACTGCTTTTTCATGGCTCCACTTCTCTCTATACTGTTTTTTTGTTGTTAAAGCATCATAAACATCTGCAATAGCAACAATTCTACCATAGATATGTATCTGCTCTCCCTTTAATCCCCTAGGATAACCTGTTCCATCCCATTTTTCGTGGTGCTGATAAGAGATATTTTTTGCAGTAATCATAACTGGATCCTGGGAATCCTTAAATATTTCATACCCTTTAACTGTGTGCAATTTCATTATTTCATACTCTTCCTCTGTTAATTTGCCAGGTTTTTTTAGGATCTCTTGGGATATGGATATCTGCCCAATATCATGCATGGGTGCAGCCATTTTTATATGATATATCTCTTCTTCTGGTATTTCTAACTCCTCTGCTATAAAACATGAAATATCTGTTACATTAGTTACATGGTTTGTATTGTCCCTGGATATCTCATCAATCAATTGACTAAGAGTTGTTATTATTTTTCTTTGAGACTCGGCTAAATCATTATTTCGAGAAATATTTTCAAAGGCTGCAGCAACATTTAGAGCATAAACTCTAATAAGTTCCTTATCCATAGCTGTTAAAGGTCTCTGCCACTGTAAAAATAGAAGGGTATGTTCCCCTTTTTTGGTTTCAAAATAACCTGTATAGGTATTGTCATTAAATATACTCTCCTGCTTATTTGCAGCATTTAGTAATTTTTTATATACACTCTCTGAAACCACGTTATTTATCCCTTCTCTCTCGTGGCCTGCATAGTTTCCTGTACCAGCTAATATGCTATAGTTAGGAGTCCCTGGCTCTTTAAAAGCACTTAAACTAGAACTATTTATATATAGGGAGTCGTCATCTAAGCTTAGTATTGAGGTTAATTGTTTTAAAATCCCCTTGGCAAATAGACTAAAGGATTGCAATTCAAATAAAAAACTTGAGGCAGATATTATAGTCTCTAGACCTATTTTATTCTGGTTGATAGTTTGAATATATTGATAGGATCTTAAAGATGCTGTTATCGCTGTAAATAGTTTTGATGCTGTTAACTCAGTTTTTGCCTTATAATCATTTATATCATAGTTTACAATAACTTGCTGTTCAGGGGCCTGTCCTGGTTGGCCTGTTCTTAAAATTATTCTACTCTCGTGGTTCTTTAAGTCTTCTCTTATACTTTTTACACATCTTAAACCTGCATCTTCTGTCTCCATAACAACATCTAGTAAGATTATTGCAATATCACTCTCTTTTTTTAAATACTCTATAGCTTCAACACCAGAGTAGACACTAGTTATATCTAAGGGTCTATTTTCAAATGAGTATCCTGTTAGAACCATTTTAGTAAGGGAATGAACATCTGCTTCGTCATCAACAATCAATATTTTCCATGGTTTTATATTACTAGTTTCATCTTTTTTTTCTTCTTCGTCCTTGAAAAAAATAAGTTCGTCATCATTTGTCACTATATCCTCCAGCTTTCTATTCTATTATTAAGGGCAGTCTTATCTTAAATGTAGTCCCCTGTCCTAGTTCACTTTCGCATATAATGCTTCCTTTTAAGGTCTGAGTAACCAGGTTGTATACTATATTCATCCCAAGGCCACTACCACCCTGGCCACGTTTAGTAGTAAAGAAAGGATCGAAAATTCTTTTTTGAATCTCCTTATCTATTCCAATACCAGTATCACTATATATTATCTCTGAATATTCACCATTTTTTAAAATATTTATAGTTATAGATCCCTTCTCCATATTCTCAAAACCGTGTTGAAGAGAGTTCATAACTAGGTTTGTGACTATTTGGGATAGTGCACCAGGGTAGCTATCCATTATAACTTCCTCTAGGGACTCAACGCTAATATTTACATTAGTATGTTTAAACTTAGAGTGAATACTTAGTAAAATCTCATCTATATACTCTTTTAGGTTAAAACTTCTCTTCTCCTCACTTGACTGGTCAACAGCAACTTTTTTAAAGCTCTTAATAAGGTTTGCAGCCCGAAGAAGGTTTGATAGGATCATCCTCGAACTCTCACTAGCTAAGTCAACGTAGGACTCAAACATACTCTTAGACATCTCTCCAGATTTATATTTTTTTGAAAACCTTGCAGTCTCATTTTCAAGATGAGAGGCTGCTGTTACACCTATACCAATAGGTGTATTTATCTCATGAGCTACTCCAGCTACCAAGTCCCCAAGGGATGCCATCTTTTCAGACTGTACAAGCTGATCCTTTGTTTTCCCTAAACGATCTAGGGACTCTTGCAACTCCGATGTCCTCTGTTGAACTAGCTCTTCTAAATGAATCCTATGGGCTTTAAGCTCACGATTGGCATTGGCAAGCTCATCTGTCTTGTAAGTTAAAGCAATTTCAGCCCGTTTTCTCTCTTCATTTTCAATATATAGAGACTGGATCTTCTCCTTTATAGAGTCTCTCATCTTCATAAAACTTCTTGAAAGTGTACCTATCTCATCTCTACTATGAATGTGTATCTCTTTATCAAGATTACCATTACTAATCTCAAATGATAAATCTGTTAATTCAATTATTGGTCTTATTATTTGACGAATTATTATTAGAAGTATTATTGATAATAGTAATGTACCAGCTACTAACGAGAAGAGTATTGTCTTTATAAAATTCGCAATCTTACTATTGATAATATCCTTAGAGTATATGGTCACTATCCTACCAATTTTATCTCCTCCATAATATACGTCAGTACCTACTTCAATAACCTCATCACTACTAATATCTTTATTTTCATAAAAAAGGTCTATCTCTCCACTAGACTCTATAACTCTAATAGATTTTATCTCAGGATCCTTTAAAAATGATAAGATGTTTGTCTCAATTAAACTGGTATCATAATAGAACATTGGCCCTGAGTTTATTTTACTTAATAAGTTATTTGTTTTTTCTATTTTTGAAGAAAGCTCTAAAAGTGAATCTCTTTTCTGTATTCTAATAAAATTATATTGAAATAAGAAGTTAACAGTTATAGTTATAATTATTACAGTCAAAATAATTTTAGCTTGAAGCTTCAAATACAATTACCTCATTTTTATTTTTCTAATATATACTATTGTAAGTAATAATTGCTGTTCTTACCACTTTTTTATTAATAATTTTTTATGTTAGGGATACTCCAATTAGGGGGTATTGTTGCTGTAAACTCCTTTATATCACCATTCATTAATGTAAGGGTTGTTTTCCAGCTATGCAGGGCTTGATTTTCAAGTTTTAATCTACACCACTCCTCTTTAGTTAGTTCATCATTTATAAATTTAAAAAAGTAGTCTTCATTTACTCCATATATTTTATCACCGACAACAGGGTATCCCAGACTGCTAATAGTGGCCCTAATTTGGTGTGTTCTTCCTGTTAAGATTTTGCATTTAAGTAGAGTTAAATTATCAAAAGTCACTAGAGGTTCAAACTCTGTATGGGAGAACTGTCTATTTGGATCACCTTCTCCATCTGGTTGTTTAGCACTTGGGTCATATATAAAATCTCTTTTTTTTCTAATTTTACTGTTTATTGCTGGGACAAGATAACCTCTTCCACTTAATTTATCCTTTACTTCACCATGTACTAATACTAAATATATCTTCTCTATTTTTCTATCCATCATCTGGTTAAAATAGAATTTAGCACTCTCCTTGTTTTTTGCAATTAACATAACTCCTGAAGTCTCCCTATCTAACCTGTTTATTAGGGATATATACTCATATTTCTCCTTTAAAATATACCAAAGAGTATTCTCAAAATATATTCCTCCTGGATGACAGGGGATATCACTTGGTTTATTAATTACTAGTAGATTCTCATCTTCATAAACTGTTATGTAATTCCTGTTTATAGGTGGCTCAATAATAGGTTCTGGATAGTATATAACCTTATCACTGTTCTTAATAATATAATCTGGGGATACGTCTAGCTCATTTATCTTTATCATTCCCCTGTTAATGTACTCAATCCACTTCTCCAATGGGTGATAGGTATATCTTTTTGTTAGCCAATTATCAACTCTTTGACCCTCTTCATTTTTTTGAACAATTATTTCCCTTTTTCTTTTCATCTATTTAGAAATATCTCCTTGTTTAATGTGTTAAAGGGTGTAAATCCCCGTCTTCTAGAGATGGTTAATGAGAGGATTATACTAAAATACTTTGCTGAAAAAATCGCTAACATTATTGCAATCTGATATTTAATTGCAGTAATAGGTAGAGCTCCTGCAAGAATTTGACCTGTCATCATACCTGGAAGTGATACTAGGCCTATGGTAGCCATTGAGGCTAGGGTGGGATTAATAGCCCTTTTGATACTCTTTCTAAGGTAGGGGAGTAGGGCTTGGTTATGACTTGCACCTAAAACAATGGTGTAGTTATATCTTTTTTCATCGTCCTTTATCCCTTCATAAAAGCTATTTAAGGCAATTATATTTCCATTTAAACAGTTTCCTAATAACATTCCTCCCACTGGAATTATAAACTTAGCTTCAAAGAGGTTGTCAACTCCTGCAATTAATAGATTAAATATTATCAAGATTATTAGCTGAGGAAGTGCAACAGATATAAGTATAGGTAAAAATAGAGGTCTTAATTTTAAACTACTTGATTTTATTGAGTGCATTGAAGCTATTATAATCATTACAAGTAGGTATAATAAATTAATAAAAGGGTGATTTAGTGTAAATATAAACTGTAGATAAACTCCTACAAAAATTAGTTGTAATATCATTCTTACTGTTGAAACCATTAGTTCCTTATTTATTTTAAGTTGTATTACAGTATTAATGGCTATTATAGGTAGAAGCAGTAGTAACATTAGCAGAAGTGCGGATATCTCAATCTCAGGATTCATCTATTCCCTCCCAACTCTTTTGTTTCTAATCTACTCCAGCAACTATCATGGGAAACAACAATTGCAGTTATATTTAAGGATAAAATTTTATTAACAACCAACTCTTTCAATTCCTTATCTAGGGCTGATGTTGGCTCATCTAATAACCAGATAGGTCTCTCTAACAGTAGCCCTATAATAAGTCCTATCCTCTGTCTCTCTCCCCCAGAGAGTTCTTTTATATTTTTATCAACTATTGATTCTGATAAGGAGAATTCTATTAGAAGTGTTTTAAGTTTGTCCCTATCTAGGATCTTTTTCCTGTTCTCCTTATATGAAAAAATCTCATTTAGAAGAGTATTAACATCTAGTTCAGGTAGATTAACATCTTGATCTAAATAGAATATATCCCTTCTTATCTGGTTTATATTACTACTTAGCACTTTTCTGTTATTTATAAAAATAAGCCCTGAATCCAATGTTATCAGACCCAGAGCTGTTTTTAAAAGTGTGGTTTTCCCACTTCCTGATTTGTTATTTATTAAAATTTTATCACCAGGATTTACATCAAAGTTTAAGTTATCAAAAACTTTTTTATTATCAAAGCTTAAATTAGCCATTTCCCATCTTATCATACTAATAAGTATAACGATTTTTATTTACTTTAAAACCCTCATTGCTCCTTTATCTGCAGAGGCTGCTAACATTCCATAAACTTTTAAGGCATCAGATACAACTCTATCCCTATCCCTTGGTGTAAATGCTTTTTCTCCAAAGGCTTCTTCTTCAAGTCGTCTCTTTGTTAGCTCCTCATCGGATATTATTAGGTTTATAGATCTATTAGGAATACTTATCTCTATTATGTCTCCATCTCTAACTAGCCCTATATTTCCGCCTGCAGCAGCTTCTGGGGATGCATGACCTATAGAGAGACCTGAGGTTCCTCCACTAAATCTACCATCAGTTAATAGGGCACACTTTGTCCCTAGGTGCTTAGATTTTAGGTATGATGTAGGATATAACATTTCCTGCATTCCAGGGCCTCCCTTAGGTCCTTCATAGGTGATAATTACAATGTCTCCCTCAACAATCTCATCGGCTAAAATTGCATCAACAGCCGCATCCTGGGAGTGATAAACCTTGGCGTTGCCCTTAAAGTTGTAAATGGATTCATCTACACCTGCAGTTTTTACTATACAACCATCTAGTGCTATGTTTCCAAATAATACTGCTAATCCACCCTCGGTATCAAAACAGTTTTCTATATCCCTTGTACAACCATTCTCCCTATCTGTATCAAGTTCTTTAAATTTAACATCTTGGCTTCCCATAACAATGGATCTTACACAACCTGGGGCTGATTTATATATTTCTATAGCATCATCACAAACAGTCTGTCTTTTAATGTCATACTTATTTATAGCTTCCCCTAGGGTTAAACCATCAGCTCTATAAGCTGTTGTATCTAGTAGTCCACCTCTTTCCAGTTCTCCTAAAATACCTAAAATACCTCCAGCTCTATTACAATCTTCTATATGGAAAACTCTACCATCAGGTACTTTGTTAGGGGCTACCTTTGATAGTATAGGTATTTTTCTTGATAATTTATCCATGTCATCCATTGTAAAATCAACTTTTGCAGATGCAGCAATTGCTAATAGGTGAAGTACAGTATTTGTAGAACCTCCCATAGCGATATCTAAGCTCATTGCATTTTTAAAGGCCTCTCTAGTGGCAATTGATCTTGGTAGTACTTTTACATTTCCTTCTATATAATACTCTTTTGTCATCTCTACAATTCGTTTTGCAGCCTTAATAAAGAGTTCCTTTCTATTTTTATGGGTAGCTACTATGGTTCCATTTCCTGGTAGAGAAAGTCCTAAAGCTTCTGTTAAGCAGTTCATGGAGTTTGCTGTAAACATCCCCGAACATGAGCCACAGGTTGGGCAGGCTGAACGCTCTACTTTATCGACTGTTTCATCACTAACACTGTCATCTGCACCCATTACCATTGCATCTACTAGGTCTAGTTTCATCGTATCAACTTTTCCCGCTTCCATTGGTCCACCAGATACAAAAATAGTAGGAATATTTAGCCTCATTGCGGCAATTGCCATTCCAGGTGTTATTTTATCACAGTTGGAGATACAAACTAGTGCATCCACTTTATGGGCATTACACATATACTCTACAGTATCTGCAATTAACTCCCTTGAGGGTAAGGAGTATAACATCCCATCGTGGCCCATGGCTATTCCATCACAAATTGCCATAGTATTAAACTCTGCAGCAAATGCGCCGCTCTCTTCTATTATATTTTTAATATCCTGTCCTACCTGATGTAGGTGTACATGTCCAGGAACAAATTGGGTAAATGAGTTTGCAATAGCAATAACAGGTTTATCCATCTGATTTTCTGTCATACCTGATGCTCTCCAGAGACTTCGTGCTCCTGCCATTCTTCTTCCATTTTTTGTTGTGGAACTTCTGTATTCGAATTTCATATAAAATCTCCTAATAAGTTTATATTATAGTTCCTTTTTTTTATTTCTCAATATGTTTTATAGTGAAATGATAACTATATAGTATTGCGCCAAATGCAATGGCATTTTTTTCAAATATAGTCATTAATTAAACTAATAGGAGGCTAAATGTTTAAAGCTGTAATTTTCGATTTTGATGGAACATTAGTTGATAGTGAGTGGGCGTATGCATTGGCAGATATTGAGTTTGTTAAAGCTATAGGTGGAGATGTATCAAATATTGATCATGCAGAGTTCGTTGGTGGAGGCGTGCGATACTTTGTAGAGTACTATATGAGTAAATATGAAATTACCGATAGGTCAGCAGAGGAATTAATTCAGTTAAATGATAAAATTTTTCTAGACATAGCAGATAATGAGATAACAGTTTTCCCTAAGATGTTATCATTAATAAAAGATCTACATAAGAGAGGTTTTCCTATGGCTATCGCTTCTGGAAGTAGCCAGTGGATTCTAGATACTATATCTGAAAAAACAGGTGTAGATAGATATATTGATAAAATATACTCTTCAGAGTTAGTTGAGTATGATAAACCAGAGCCAGATGTATATCTTCATGCAGCTAAAAAGTTAGGTGTAAAGCCTGAGGAGTGTTTAGTTTTTGAAGACTCTGCAACAGGATTTCGATCTGCAATTAGAGCAGGGATGAAGTGTATTTGGTTTGATTCCCTAGGAAATAAAAATAAGGATTTAGAAGCTAAAGCTTTTAAGTACTACCCGGATGGACAGGAAAGTTTCGATTTTAAGGATATTGTAAATTTATTAAAATAAATTATAAACAAAAAAGGGAAGTTTTAACTTCCCTTTTTTTACCATTGGTAGAAAGTAAACTCTCTTCCCAATAAGAAATTAACATATAGTTAATAGAAACTCTATTTAGAGTAGAACTCAACAACAACCTGCTCATTAGCTATTGTATCGATATCTGTTCTAAATGGAACTCTTTCAATTTTAGCTTTTAATGTATCAGCTTCAAGAGATAACCATGCAGGAACTGGTCTACCGGATTTAGAGATATTCTCTCTAACCATTTTAACCGAGTTGTCATTCTCTTTTATAGAGATAACATCACCCTCTTTAACAATTGCAGAAGGAACATTTAATCTTCTACCATTAAAAACGATGTGACCATGACTTACCATCTGTCTAGCTTGGCTTCTAGTTGTAGCCATACCTAGTCTGAAAATAACATTGTCTAATCTTCTTTCTAATAAGATCATCATGTTATCACCAGTTAAACCTGGCATCGCTTTAGCTTTTAAAAATGAGTTGTAGAATTGCTTTTCAGACATACCGTATGCAAATCTAATTTTTTGTTTCTCATTCTGTTGCTTACCAAAGTCACTAACTTTAGCTCTTGATCTAGCACCTCTTTCCTTTCCAGGACCCTGAGGTTTTTTCTTAAGTAATTTATCGTATTTACTATTACCGTAAATGTTGACGCCTAATCGACGGACAATTTTACCTTTTGCTTTGGAATTTCTTGCCATTACTTTCCTCTCTTATAATTTATTTACACACCAAAGTGCATAGTTCTAGAATAATATATATCTACTAAATTAAAGTCAAGGAAACTTGAGACTTTTAAAGTTATATTATACTATAAGAGTATATTTAAAAAAAATATTGAGGAATAATATGGAAATTATGAATATAAGTGCATTCTTAGAAGAGATGGATAACGATTATGATGATGTTAATATGATTGTTACAGAGTTCTCTGAATCTATTAAGATACAATTACAAAATATGCTTGAGCAGTTAGGGAGAGGTGACTTTACCACTTTAAGTAGGGAAGCACACTCTATAAAAGGTGGTGCAAGAAATGTTATGGCACCTAGATTAGAGAGTGCAGCAGAGAACCTTGAGTTTGCAGCAAAGGATTTTAACCAGAATAATATTAAAAAATCTTTAAATAATTTAAGTGAAGAGTTTCTTGTATTTAATAAGTTTATTACTGAGAATCTCTATATAAATCATTAGATTAACTAATAGATATTACCATAAATAGTGAGAATATAAGAAGAATAATTAAACCCATCCACTCTAATAAATTACTTATAAGGTTAAATCTATTTTTATTAGACCCACTTACTATTTTTTTACCCTTAATAGTAAAAATAGATATTAAGCTTAAAGTCAAACCTATTCCTAAAGACATTGCTAATACTGTAAGAATTCCAACGTTAATAATGCCAATAGTTAGGGATACAAGCATTATTGTAATTGCTCCTGGACAAGGTACTAAACTAGAGAGAATTATTAGGGATAAGGCTACAGGTTTACTCTCCTTATTATCTTTTTGAGGAATCAGCTTTATTATAATTAATACAATAGCTAGTAATAAAACACCTATATAACTTACTTTTTCTATATAGTTTGTAACATTATCTATAAATGATGGTTTTATTTTATTAAATATAAGGTTTAGAAGAAGTATTGATATAACCCCAGAACCTGAGTGTATTAAGGCTGAAGTTAGACTGATACCTATAGCTTTTAAATAGGATATCTTTTTTCTAGAGAGTATATAGGTTGATATAACTATTTTCCTATGTCCAGGACCTAAGGCGTGAACCACCCCATATAAAAGTGATAAAAACAGAATGTAAAATAGAGTTTTTAAAGATTTCATCTTCTGTAGTTCTAATATCTTATTTGATAATTTTAAGTAGATAGAACGTTGAACCTGGGTAACTTTCTCCTTAAATCCTATCTTGTAATCACCAAATGAGTCTAATATAGGTTCACTACTAATAAAAACCTCAGTAGGGTAGGCAACCAACCAGCCTTTTTGGGGTTTACTTGTATCTAATATTTCTGTTCTGTTTGCATTTGGGTCATAATAAAAAGGCTTATTGCTATTTTTTAAAACAGCAGAGTAGATATTTTCACCAAGTATAATGTCATTTCTATCCGGTTCACTAAAAGCAATAAAATATGACGTATCAAAGTGGGAAATAGCTATTCTTTTATCACTACCTAAATCGGGAAGCTCTATAGAGAAATTAAATGTTAATCTACTATCCTTTTCAATTGTGACATTAAAGTCTAAAACATTATCAATTCTATAATTCTTATTATCCTTTGATACGGATATAAAGTAGCTAAAATCCTTTAAACTTTTAAAACCTTCATTATATAGGTTCTCTATCTCACCCTTATTTAATAATCCATCCCCATCATCATCAAAAAAATATAGTTTGTTTTGCGACTCTATAGGGTCAAATGTCCATGAAATATTAGCTCGATCTAATCTCTCTACCCTTATCCCTATATCTATAAAAACATGGGGATGGGAGTAGATATTTATTGATGAAAAAATAATTAAAAGAGTAAGTAGAGTTCTCCTCATTTAGTCTATCTGTTTCCTCCTAATAGGTGTGGGGCTTTCTTCCTTATGATGTAACCCTCTTTTATAGGTTTAGATGTCTTAATAAATGATGTTTTACAGTGATCTGTTTTATCTACTGGATTTTTATTTTTATCAAAAAGTTTAAAGTCACTCTCTTTTAAGTAGAGCATATCTGGACCAATAAACTCGATATCATCACCCTCTGTAATCTGGTTTTTCACATCTAAAAGGTATAAGCCGTCTTCTTGTTCCCTTCCAACAGCTCCTAGAAATACAAACTCCCTAGAGTAGGACTCTTTACTAGATCTTGAAATATCTGCATTGTCGTAATAAAACCCGGTGGAGAACTCTCTATGACTTACCTTAGATATCTCATCCTGATAACCTGCTAGATTAGGAATATCTTGTCCAGAAAGTGAGTCTAATGTTTTTCTATACGCTCTTGTAACTACTGCAGTGTAGTAGATAGACTTCATTCTTCCCTCTATTTTAAGACTGTCAACTCCCGCATCCTTCATATCCTGTAGGTGGTTTATCATATTAATATCCTTTGATGACATTATAGATACACCTCTATCATTCTCATAAATAGGGTAGTACTCTCCTGGTCTTTTCCCCTCTTCTAAAACTTTATAATCCCATCTGCATGAGTGGGAACAACCACCTTGATTAGCAGATCTATCAGTCATCCAACTACTTAAAAAACATCTACCTGAGTAGGCTAAGCACATAGCTCCATGCACAAAGGCTTCAATCTCTAGTTTAGGTAGAGCTGTTTTTATCTCGGATATATCCTTTAATGACATCTCCCTAGCTGGTACAATTCTGGTAAAACCAAGATCATAATATAGTTTTGCAGCTTCAATATTTGTACAGTTTGCCTGGGTACTTAGGTGTAACTCCTTATCAGGAAAGTGCTTTTTCATTAAATTAAGAAGCCCTAAATCACTAATAATAAAACCATCAAAGGGGTACTGTTTAAAATATTCCAGCTCCTCTTCTAATTTTTTTATATCTTCATTCATAAAGTATATGTTTAAAGCACAGTATAGTTTTTTATTGCCCTTAATTCTCTTAATTTCTTCATGCTCATTCTCTTGGAAGTTATCTGCCTTTGCTCTAAGGCTAAAATTACGTATTCCTATATATGCTGCATCCGCTCCATACTCATAAGCGTATTTTAATTTCTCAATATTACCTGCTGGTGCTAGTAGTTCCATTTATCCTCCGGCTTTATAAGGATTAGACTATTACGACCTCAAATTTTAGTCAATTGAAGCTGAATACATTTTTGATAATCTTTCCTATTTAAGCCCTAGTCTATAACGAACATTTTAACTTCAGTTATCAGTTTTTCTGACTCACCACTTAATTCTGATGCTAACTCAGATACCTCTTTGTGTATTGAAGTATTCATAGCTAATTGATTTGATTTCTAACAAGTATTGAACTAACTTTTAATTATGAGAAGAACTACTAAATTATATCTAATAATCTCTTATTTAATTTTTCCCATTATATTTAGCTTTTCATTAGATAATGATATTACTGTGGTTACAAATCATTGGTACCCATATAGTAATGAATCTTCCCCAAGAGAGGGGTTATCAATAGAAATTATAATAGAAGCATTTAAAACCCAAAATTATACAGTAACTGTTATTATTACACCATGGGCTAGAGCAATTAGGGAAGTTTTAAACAGTGAATACGATATACTTGCTAATGTTTGGTTTTCAAAGGAAAGGGCAGAAGAGTTCTTATATAGTGATTACTATTATACTAATACAATTACGTTTATTTCAAACATAGATGACCCCTTTGAATATACCAATTTAGAAAGTTTAAGTGGTAAAACAATTGGGACTATAAGGGATTTTTATTATAATGAATTATTTATGAATAGCGAAAAGTTTATTAGAGAGCCAGCAAATGACTTATTACAGAATATTCTTAAAGTTGTATATGGACGAATAGACTTAACACTATCTGATGAAGTAGTAGCAAAATCGAATATAAGAGATACTCGTATGGACCTTTATAGTAAAATATACTTTAGTAAGAAACCTCTTATTGAAAACAAATTATATATAACCTGTTCCTATAAAAATAGTAGAAATAAGGAGCTTATAGAAGCATTTAATAGGGGGTTAGAAGTTATAATTAAAAATGGTGAATATAAAAGAATCATAAATAAGTATATAAAGTAGTGCATTATTCCTAATTTTAATAATCTTTTAATAAACTGTTAATCAAAATATATTTGCTTATTACCTAATAAATGGTTACATTTTTAATAGTTAATAAGGAGTTAAACATATGGCTATAGTAGAACTTAAAAATGTTCACAAAAAATATCCCCTAGGTAAAACAGAAGTACACGCAGTACAGGGCATCTCATTTGATATAAACAGAGGTGATTTTGTTTCTATTGCAGGTCCCTCAGGATCTGGAAAATCAACAACACTGAATATGATTGGATGTATAGATACAGCAACAGAGGGTGATGTATTGATAAACGGAATAAATACTCGAGGATTGAAGGATCGAGTTATTACAAACCTTAGACACGATACGTTAGGATTTATTTTCCAATCCTTTAACCTTATTCCTGTTTTAAATGTCTACGAAAATATTGAGTTTCCACTTCTGCTAGGTGGTGGTAAAAGACGTAATAGAGGTGAAGAGAGGGAGTGGATTGATCACTTAATTGAAGAAGTTGGTCTAGCTGATAGGATAAAAAATAGGGCAAATGAATTATCTGGAGGCCAGAGACAAAGAGTTGCAATTGCAAGAGCTCTTGTAACAAAACCTGAGATCGTTTTAGCTGATGAACCTACAGCAAACCTTGATTCAAAAACCGGTGAGGATATTCTTAATTTAATGAAAAGAATAAATAGAGAGCAAAATACTACATTTATTTTCTCTACCCACGATGCAACAATTGTAGATATGGCTGACCATATAATTCGTCTAAAAGATGGCCAAGTTATTAAAAATGAAAGAATAAGTAGGTAGTTATGGGAACTATTGAAAAAATTGCATTTAGAAACCTTAAGGAACATAAGGCTAAATCCCTAATTGTAGGAATATTAATAGCCGTAGGTATAATGGTCCTTATTTTAAGTAACTCTATACTTGATTCAGCTGAGGAGGGTAGTAAGAAAGTTTTTATTGAGAACTATACTGGACACCTTCTTGTCGCAAAAAAACTTGAAGAGGGTACAGTTACCGCCTTTGGGTATGAATCTAATAGTATGAGTGGCCCTGGTGGTCAAAATGATAACCCTACAATTCCTAGATATAGCGAGGTTTATGAATATTTATCATCCCTAGATGATGTTACAGCGGTAAATTCAGAGACAGCAGGATTAGGAACTATGATAAAGTTCTCAGAAAGTATGGATGAAGGTGCTTTTAGTATGTTCTGGGGTATAGATCCTGATTCGTATATAAAGATGTTTCCTAATAACATTGAAATACTTGAAGGTGAGTTTTTAAAAAGTAATGAACAGGGTGTTATGCTTAACGAAAAAGTTATTAATGACATCAAAAAAGAGCTGGATAGGGATGTTAAAGTAGGGGATATGATAACTCTACAATCATTCGCTGGTGGAATGAAGATACATGAAGTTCCTCTAAAGGGTATCTATAGGTACAAAAATGGTAGTGCTACTGTAATGCAGATGAACTTAATAGATATTGAGTCCTATCGAATTTTAGCAAAAATGATTGTAGGAACTACAGATGTTATCGATGTGGATGATGAAGATTTAGAACTATTAAGTGATGATTTTGATTTTGATACCATGTTCTCTGATGAAGTTGCTGTTAGTACAAATGATGATTCCTTTGATTTTGACGAAGTTCTAGGGGATTTAAGCCAGAGAGAAGCATTAACAAAACCTAGTACAGGGACATGGACTTTTATTCTTCTAATGCTAGATGACATCTCTAAAGTTGATAGGGTTAAGACGCAGATTGATAACTGGGCAGATGAAAATGATATTCCCCTAGAAGTTAAGACATGGCAAACATCCGCTGGTAGAACTGGAGATACAATTAAGTATGCGAAGATAATAATAAATGTCTTTATTATAATAGTAAGTATCGTGACCATAATTATTATTATGAATACCCTAGTAGTATCAATTATAGAGAGAACTTCGGAGATTGGAACCATGAGGGCAATAGGTGCTAACAAATCTTTTGTTAGAAGAATGTTTATTGCTGAGACCCTTACAATATCCATGGTCTTTGGTGCAATAGGTATTGTTATAGGATTAATTATACTATTTATTCTAAATAAAGTTGGAATCTCATTTAATGGAAACCTTCTCTTAGAAGCTGTTTTTGCCGGAGATAGACTTTATCCTGTTACTAGCTTAAAAACAATATTAAACGGTTTTGTTATAAGCTTTTTTATTGGAATAATCTCAAGTCTATATCCTGTATCAGTTGCTCTTAGAATAGACCCAATTAAAGCGATTCAGAGTTAGGAGGGATTGTGAAATATATTAAAATAGCACTTAGAAATCTAAGTAGAGAAAAAAAGAGATCCTTTCTTTTAGGTGGAGCAATCGCCTTTGGACTCTTAATTATAACTGTTGTTAATTGTGCTTCAGCTGGAGCTGTAAAAGCCATTAGTGAGAATATTACTAAAATTGCTGATGGTCATATTTTTATTCAAGGTGAACAGAGATTAGAAAGTGACAAGGTTGTATCTAATTTAGCAGATAAAGATGGGCTTTTAAGAGTAATCGATGAGTCTGGTATTAACGTTATTAAAATGAATATGAGGTCGGAGGTTAGGGCTGAACTAATTTTTGGTGATGATAGCTCAAGGACTGCAGTCTCTGGTATGAACTGGGACAGAGAAGTGGATGTTAAGAATGGCTTTCGATTTAAAGAGGGCTCAATAGACTCTATAAATAATAAATACAACATCATAATTAATGAAAAACTAGCAGAATCATTAAATGTGGAGCTAGGTGATAGTGTTATTGCTAAGGTGATGACTGTAACTGGTCAGACAAATGTTGGGGATTTTGTTGTAGGAGGGATTTTAGAGGGAACTGATATTCTATCTTCAATGTCTTCCTATGCAAATATGGACTATATAAATGAGCTAATTGGGTTAGAAAAAGATGACTACCAAACAATCTATATTAGACTTGAGTCTATTGATGTAGTAGATGCAGCTGCAGAAAAGCTTTTTACTGCTTTAGGTCAAGAGTATCAAATGAAGGCGAGAAATGACAATTCAGATATTGATCTATTCTCCCTAGCTTTTAAAAATGAGGATGTTGAGTGGGATGGACAGAGGTACTCTTTAACAGCTGTAACTGAGATGGTAGGTATATTAGACCAGTTTGTAGGGGTTGTTAATGCTATTAGCTTTGGTGTTCTACTACTACTATTCTTAATAATTATTGTAGGTGTAGCAAATACTTTTAGAATGATTATGTATGATAGAGTTAAAGAGATCGGTTCCATGAGGGCTATGGGAATGCAAAAGGGTGGAATTAGATCTATCTTCCTATTTGAAGGCTTCTTTTTAGCCCTTGCAGGTGCATTCTCTGGAATAATTCTTGCAGGAATCCTAATGTTTGGTCTCTCATTTATAGACCTGGGAACAGACCATGCAGGAGCGTTCTTTTTAAACAATGGTCATCTATTATTTGTTCCAGTTTTAGGGCCAATACTACTAAATATTTTAACAGTTGGGTTATTAACGGTTTTAGCAGTACTATTCCCAGCTAATAAAGCAGCTAACCTAGATCCAGCTAAGGCAATAGCCGCAATGTATTAGCATTTATGCTAAATAATTAAAGGAGATAATATGAAAAGAATATTTTTAATTTTCAGTTTTGCACTTATAGGAGTTCTTTCTATAACTGCCCAGGATTATACACAGGTTTTGAAAGGTTTGGACAATTTACAGGATTTTGAAGGTGTAGACCTATCAATGGTATGGACTATAGTATCCCAAAAACCTGGAGAGGAAAAAAGTGTAACTAAAATTCAGATTTTTAGGCGTGACTCTGAAGATAATGCACTATATCTATTTTTAAAACCAGAGGTAGATAAGGGACAGGGGTTTTTAATGTCCGGTGATAATGCATGGATGTATGACCCTAGTAGTAGGAAGTTTTCCCACTTCTCATTAAAAGAGAATATTGGTGATTCGGATGCACAAAATCAGGACGTAAAAGCAACTTCCTATGCTGAGGATTATAATATAGTAAAAGCAGAGGAGGGTAAGTTAGGTAAAATTGATACCTACATTATAACATTAGAGGCTAAAACTAATGAGATAACTACTCCTAAAATGAAAATATGGGTAAGAAAGGATAAAAACCTTCTTTTAAAGCAAGAAGATTACTCTCTATCTGATAGATTAGTAAGAACTATAATAATTCCAAAATGGACAACTGTTGGTGGTAAATATATTTCTGCTCAAACCCTCATTCAAGATAATCTAAAGGAGGGGGAAAAGACACAGATAACCGCATCTAGTATCTCAAATGCCCAGATTCCTGATGATGTTTTTACTAAGGCGTATCTAGAAAGAATAAATAATAAGTAGGTGTAGATGATGAAAAAAATATTAACAATTTTATTACTAACTAGTTCTTTTTTTCTATTCTCCCAGGAAGATGATTTTTTCTCTGATGATGTTGATTTTGAAGATATGAACTTTGATGATATGTTTGGAGAAGAGGGTGATGATACATTTTTAGAGGTTGTGGAAGATCAATCCGATGAGGTTGCTGCCCCATCTTCTGAACTTTTAACAACTAATGGTGTTGAATTTGGTGGAACATTTTCATCCTCAATTTCAGCTGGTGTAACATATTCAGATTTTCCAGGAGTTTCAGATATTTTTAAAGATTATGATGATACTTTTACTCCAAGCCTCTCTGCAACTCTATATTTTAATGCAAGACCAACAGAGGATACTAGATTTTTTGGAAAGGTTTCTACAGATATCCCATTTTATAAGTCTGCAAAGGTTTTATTAGCTAATGAGGATTATGTACCCGGTGCAGTTTATGTTGCAGAAGACCCTACAAAAACTAATTATAGAGAGGGAACTCCTGCAACAGTATCTATCCCAGAAATAAAGATAGAGGAGCTTTTTACTGACTTTAACTATAAAAACAGGGTCTTTTTTAGGGTCGGTAAACAGAATGCTAAGTGGGGTGTTGGTTACTTCTTTAGCCCAGCAGACTTCTTAAGTCTTGAGTCCATAGACCCTGAGAACCCAACTGCAGATAGGGAGGGACCTATAGCTATTAAAGTTAGTGCACCCTTTGGTTTAAATAACTTATACACCTATATTACAGTTCCAAACTCAGTTTTTGAAACAGGAGATGCCAGTGTAACTGATTTAATTATTGCACCAATGTTTCAGGTTCTATTAGGGGATACAGAAGTTAGTTCCGGGATCTACTACCAAAAAGATAGCGCCCCAAGAGCTATGTTAAGTGCTACCTATGGTACAAATACAAACTACGGTCAGTTCTCTTTCTTTGGAGAGGCTGTAGGTCTATATGGGTCCGATAAAACCTTTATTAAAGAGGATTACACAACAGTTACCTACGACGATAAACTATTTTTTAACGGTACAGCTGGTTTTATGTGGAGTAAGGAGATAGCTAATAATAATTTTAGTCTAGTTGGACAGTACTACTATAATGGGGAGGGGTATGAAAAAAACTCTAATATTATTAAAAATGTGATGGCCCCTATATCAGGTGTAACACCAGATGTCCCAGTTACATATTCAGGTAGTTATACTACTTTATTAACAGACTTTTTAGCTGGAGATAGTGATCTTACATTTTCTGATGTTGCAAATAGAAGTAGACACTACCTAGGGGCTAGTTTTGGTATATCAAATCTATTTGATAATGAGGATTTATCACTGTCAGCATATACAATGATGAATTTAGCCGATATTTCTGGTTTTGTTAAATCGTCAATTAGTTATACATTTTTTGATGGTTTAAGTGCCTCTCTTGGAACAACTATTAACTTTAGTGATAGGGGAGATGAGTACTTTGGAGACAAATTTGCTATAGATTTAACATTTAATTTAGGCGGAGGAAGTTTCTAATAAAATAAATATTTAAAGCCACCTGAAAGGGTGGTTTTTTTTATTGGAATTATATTTCTATCATTGTATACTAGCTCTATAATGGATTTAAAAATAAACAAACAATTAAAAATAGTAGTTCTTGGGTTATTTTTAATGCTTCTATCTGCATGTTATGGAGAGATGATGCCTTTTTCAGCAACTCTTAAAGTTAAAAATTGTAACAATTCAGGTATCCCAGGTTTAAAAATATCATATAAAAACTCTTCTGATGATAGTGTTTGGGTAGACTTAGGTTTTTCAGATATAAACGGAGAGTATAGGTTTAGTACATTGAATTACAATAATGAGAAGTATCAGTTCCTTATAGAGGATACTGATGCTTGTGAAAATATCGGTTATTATAAAACAAAAAGTGTAAATTTAGAGGATGATCTAGAGAATATTATCTTATTAGAAAAGCCATAGAGAGAACAAAGTAAATTGACCTCCCTAGGTAGATATTCTAACTTAGAGTACCTCTGTTAACACTCTCCTTAAGCCAATTAATCATTAAGTAGACAGCAGGACATATTTTACTGTTTTCCATAGTCTCCCTTAAATAATTTCTTAATCTTGTTTTATCTGTATATGGATAGTCCCGACAAAATTTAGGTTTGTCTTCATAATATATGCAGTAGTTATCCTCGGCTATAAATGGACAAGGAACAGTTTTTGCTATTCGATCATTATCCTCATCTACATCAGTATACTCTTTTTCCCAAACTATAGGTCTACAGTGAAACCTCTTTGCTAGTTTAGTAATATCCTTCTGTTGGTAAATAGGTCTAACAGTTCTACAACAGTTTCCACACTTAAGACAGTCAATCTCTTCAAAGGCTTTATCGTGTAGCATATTAAACTCTCTATCTAAGGATTTAGCTCTGATCTTTTTTAGTACCATAATGAATTTTTTATTATCTTCATAATCTAATTCAGCCTGTTTTAATAATTTAGCGTACTCTTCATCAATCATGATGCCCTCCCTAATAGTGATCCATATTTTAATGTTAGCCTAATATAATGTCAATTCAAACAGGGGGAAATAGGCGAAGTAAAAGCATATAAGAGGTTGTCCCTCCAAATATACTTATTAGAGGATGTTTAAATAGTAGATGTAGGAGTACAACAATCCCAGCTCCAATCCATTTTAAAGTAGACTGATCACTACTTATATTAAGGGGTAGGGATGTTAAAACCAGGGTCAACATTACAGCTCCTGGAATTAGTTTTGCTCCACTTAATAACCACTTAGGTGGCTCTTTTTTACTAAAAATAATAAAAGGAAAAAATCTAGTTATTGATGTAGCAATACCCATTGCTAAGATTGCCAGTATTATTTTCACTCTTTACCTCCAATTAAAAAACAACCTATTGAGCTAAGTAGTATGGCTAGTATTAAAGAGTCCTCTTTAATTCCTAAAATATTTAATAAAATAATGGATACTATTGGAATAAGAAAAGGTCCAACTCTCTTTATAACCTTAATCTGTTCAATGGTTAAAACTATAAAAAGGGCTGTTAATGCAAATTCTAAACCCGGTGCATCAAAAGTTACAACACTACCTAATAGAGCACCTAATGTACTCCCTATAGTCCAATAGCTTTGATTAAAAGCTGTTATCCAAAAATCAAAATGTTCTGGGTTGCTATCCTTAGGTGGTGGAAGGGTCGTTAATAGAGCATAGGTTTCATCTGTTAAACCAAAGATTAGATATTTTTTAAACTTTTTAAAGGGTTTAAAACGTTCTAAAAGAGATAGACCATAAACAATATGTCTTGCGTTAATTAGTAAGACTGCTAATCCAATTTCTAATGGACCCTTACCACTTAATAATAAGCCTATAGACATAAATTGGGCAGCACCTGCATATATTATTATGCACATTAATGGGGCTAGATACCAGGGGAAGCCAGATTTAACTAATAGAAATCCAAAGGCAAAACCTATGGATATATAACCAAAAAAACAGGGGATGATGCTTTTAAAGAAGCTGTTAGAGTAGCCTTATGAATAGTCATAAGGCTAGTATATATAATTTACATTATTGTTAGAAGTTAAACCGTAACTTCTTCTCTAACTAATTTTTCAACACTTCTAAAATCTACTTTACCACTTCCCATTTTAGGTAGGTCTTCAAGAAAAATATACTTTTTAGGTATAGCTATTTGTGGAAGGTTTTGTCCAAGACTCTTAATTAGTTCATCTTTGTCTATCTCTTTTGTTAAAACAGCAACTAAGGATGAACCTTTAATTTCGTCGGGAACATCTACAACACAACAATCAATTGATTTATCAACTATGTTAGATATTACACTCTCTGTATTCACAAGGGAGACCATCTCACCACCAATTTTAACAAATCGTTTTAGTCGACCCCGGTGCCATAAAAAACCATCTTCATCTAAAATCCCTATATCTCCTGTATCATACCAACCATTAACAATAACTTCCTTGGTTTTTATATCGTCCATATAACCCTTCATAACAAGGTCACCCTTTACTAATATCTTTCCTTCAACTCCTGGGGGGAGGGGCTCTCCAGTATCTATATTAGTAATTTTAACCTTGGCATTAGGAACAACAAGTCCAATACTTCCAGGTTTGTTATTGTCTCTATGATTAACTGATACAACAGGGCTAGTCTCTGTGGCACCATAGCCTTCTACTATCTCTATATTATGTTTTTCTTTATATTCATCCCTTAACCACTGGGGAGTTTTATCCGCACCTGCAACTATTAATTCTAGGGAGGCAAAATCTCCAGGTTTTGATGATCGAAGGTAACCAGAAAGGAAAATTGGAGTTGCTGCAATTAGAGTACACCTCTCCTCTCTTATTATTTTAGGGATATTTTTATAATCTAATGGATTTGCATAGGTAACCACAGTCATTCCAAGAGTTAGTGGCATCCAAAAATTGGTCTGTATACCAAAAACATGAAATAGGGGTAAAATAGAGAATATCGTATCCTTCTTTGTCAATTTTAATACATCAATTACATCTTCAACGTTAGACCCAAGGTTTTTATGTGAAAGTTGAACCGCCTTAGGTTCTTTTTCACTTCCACTTGTAAAAAGTATACAGGCTGTATCATCAATACTACTCTTAGGTAAGATAGCTTTAATTATAGCCTTAGGAAGCTTAGATTTAATTGCTGAAAATAACTTATCTAATCCAGTTACCGTTGTAATTAAATCTTCAATACATACCATACCATCAATTAGGGGACAATTCTGTTTTTCAAGGAGAGCCCTGGATGTTATTATAGTCTTAAAGTTACACTTATTCTGGGCCATTAAGCAGTTCTCTCCAGCACCTGTAGAGTAGTTTATCATTACAGGGATCTTTCCACTCATAAGTGTTGCTATTGTTGTTAACATAGCCCCAGCTGAGTTTGGTATCATAATACCAATGTATCTTTCGTCATACTTCTTCAGCTTATTTTGTAGCACTAGGGAACCAATTAGTGCCTTACTATATGTAGCTTTAGTTCCAACCATTTTATCTATAATGGCTAGTTTATTACCGTTTTTCTTTGCTGTATCTATAAATTTATGGTGCAGAATCAAATATTACTCCTTACAGTTGTAACATTTTTACCCTTATTTTTACGTTTTGTCAAATCTGTAAATATAAAAAATGTAATATTTGTTGAATTTATATGATTTGATTCTCTGTAAAGCTAAAATAACTCCTGTGGGAGAAAATAATATGATCCAATATTTTTATACCTAAGATATCCCCTGCACTTATTAATCTTTTAGTCACCTCCTTATCCTCATTACTTGGTTCTAAGTTCCCACTTGGGTGGTTATGGGCAAGAACTAGGGATGCGGCCCTATCTTTTAGTGCATCTGAAAAGACCTCCCTGGGATGGATTAGAGTTTTATTTAATATTCCAATACTAATAACTCTTGTCTTTATTATTTCGTGGGCTCCATTTAGGGTTATTACAATAAAATACTCCTGGGGTCTTGTAACAAAGTGCCTAACAGCAGGAAGAATATCCGTAGGATAGGATATTTTTTGTATTGAGGGAGTAAGACGTCGTCTTGAAAACTCCATAGAAGCTCCAATCATAGAAGCTTTTGCAACACCTATTCCATTAATTTTCTCTAACTCTTCAGTAGATAGCTCACTATTTGATGTATCAATTAACTCTAGAATTTTATTGGATAATTTATCTATAGGGTTACTTTTTGTGCCAGAACCCAGGAGGATAGAGATTAGCTCCTTATCACTTAAATTTTTCATACCATATTTTTTTGCCTTTTCCCTTGGTTGTAACGAAGAAGCTTTATTTTTATATCTATACATAGTTACCTCACCTGTTTATAGGATAAAAGCATAAAAGGAATTCATATATTTGAAGTTATAAATTAATAGTGTATATTAGAAAGATGATACTAATTTTTAAATTAACATTTCTATTTATGTGCGGTACAGTTAGTGGTTGGATTATTGAATTAATATGGAGAAGATATTTTGGCTTAGCACGAAGATGGCTTAACCCGGGTTTTTTAAATGGACCATGGCTCCCAATATATGGATTTGGAACAATATTTTTATACTATTTATCTATAAATATTCTTCCTATATACCTTTTAATTCCTCTCTTCTTTTTTTCCATGACTCTACTAGAGTTTGTTGCCGGTATTTTTTTTATAAATGTATATAAAATAAGGTTGTGGGATTATAGGGGGAATAGACTCAATATAATGGGGATAATCTGTCCATTCTACAGCTTTTTATGGACAATTCTTGGTCTTGTTTTCTATTATTATATTCATCCTATACTCTATAAGTATATATTAATAATTTTAAGTAGATATGAACTTACATTTTTTCTTGGAATATATGTTGGAGTTCTTTTTGTTGATATAGTTATATCATTTAATTTGGCAAATAGAATTAAGAATGTTGTACGAAATAGTGGACAAAAATGGCATGTTGAGTACGAAGGGTTTAAAATTGAGTTAAGGGACCGCTTTGAAAAAGGTGTGAAAAATAGAACACATTTTATGTTACCATTTAATGGAGAGAGCGGCTTGTTACTAAAAAATAGATTATTGGAACATAAAGATAAAATAATTAGACCAATTAAGACATTAAAAAATAGAGTAAAACATTAAACTTGAAGTATAGGATATTTAGCCTTAAAATTGAGATAGGGTAGGGTAGATGCGATTACAAAAAAAAATTCTATATACAGTTCTAATAAGTACAATTTTTTTTACTTTTATAAGAGAAATTGTAAGTTTTTTTGACGCAAAAAATATAGCTGAGAGAGGGCTTGAACAAAAAATTGTTGTTACTGGGAAGCTTATGCAAGGTGTTTTAGCAAATCCCCTATACAATCTAAACTACAATCTATTAGAGGAGAGTCTTTTACACTTTTATGAGGATCCTGACATTATATCAATAAAACTTGTTGAGAGTGGGGGCATCTTAGAGATTAATAAACAAAAAGATACTTCTACTAATCAATATACAATTAAGCAGCATATAAAAATTGTCTACAGAGAAGTCTATTTAGGTGATGTTGAAGTAGTCTATTCAGAGATAAATATAATAGAAAAGTTAAGGGACAAGGTCTTTAAAAGTATTTTATCTATTTCACTTTTAATTGGTATAATAACACTTTTTCTCCTATTCTCCATACAAAAGATAATTAAGCCTGTTAAAGAGTTAACAGATCTCTCTGTTGAAATAAGTAACGGAAATCTTGAGAAAAGCATAGATATTTATAGTAGTGATGAGATAGGCATATTAGCCAAAAGTTTTATTGTTATGAAAGATTCGATTAAAAGTCAGTTAGAACAGATACAAAATGAGGTTGCTCAGAAGGATATTGCTGAAAAAACACTGCAAGAACTTAATAATAACCTAGAGGAAAAGGTTAATGAGAGAACTAGGG
Source organism: Thiospirochaeta perfilievii (assembly GCF_008329945.1). Classification (NCBI taxonomy): domain Bacteria; kingdom Pseudomonadati; phylum Spirochaetota; class Spirochaetia; order Spirochaetales; family Spirochaetaceae; genus Thiospirochaeta; species Thiospirochaeta perfilievii. The sequence goes on from NZ_CP035807.1 coordinate 2,628,029, forward strand.
AGTTAGAGGAAGCTTTAGAAAACATTAAAAATACCCAAAAAAAATTAATTGAATCTGAAAAAATGGCCTCATTGGGAATCCTAGTGGCAGGTGTAGCCCATGAGATAAATACACCTATAGGGATTGCTGTTACAGCTGCATCCCACTTACAAGATGAAGTTAAAGTATTCTCTTCCAAATATATGGATAATCAAATTACACGTAGTGGTATGGAGGGGTTTTTAAAAGTTTGTGATGAAATCACTGAAATTATTCTATCTAACATGTACAAGGGTAGAACTTTAGTTCGAAGTTTTAAAAACATAGCTGTAGATCAAACTTCAGAGCAGATGAGGGAGTTTGAATTAAAGAGTTATTTAGAAGAGATTTTACTAAGCACCCATTCAAAGTTTAAAAGAACAGGAATTAAAATAAATGTAATATGTGATGAAGGTATAAAACTACACAGTTACCCTGGGGCACTCTCCCAGGTGATTACTAATCTTCTATTAAACTCCCTATATCACGGGTTTGAGAATATTTCCCAGGGAGAGATTATAATTCTTGTAAGTGAAAATGATCAAAATATTATAATAAACTATAGTGATACTGGTAGTGGAATTCCTAAAGAGTTTGTATCCAAGGTTTTTAATCCTTTTTTTACTACAAAGAGAGGAAAGGGTGGAAGTGGCCTAGGACTAAGTATTGTATATAACCTTGTAACAAGTGTACTAAATGGGGATATTGAGTGTAGTAGTATTGAAGGTAGTGGTGTAACATTTATTATAACTATACCTACAGTAGCTAAAAAAATCGAAGATAGTTAAAGGACAGTTATTTATGATTTCAGCAATAGGGAAAAAAATATTTTTTATTAATCCACCAGACTCATTAAAAAATTGTTATCTAGATACAATTTTTAAAAAAGAATTTGAGATTTATCTACTTCACTCTGTAGATAATATGGAGAGATTATTAGAAATATTTAAAGATGTAATAGTATTTATAAATATTGATGAAGTATTAGATCGGAACCAGTGGCTGGATTACATCTCAGCCTTAAAAAAAAATCACAGGCATGTAATAGTAGGGGTTTTTACAAAAAATCCAAGCTCATCACTGCAAAAATCTTATCTAATGGATATTGGAATCCTAGGAGGTTTTATTCACCTACAGGAGGATAACTGGAAAACTATAAATCTTATTCTAAAAGTATTAGAGGCCAATGAGGCAAGGGGACGAAGAAAGACCGTTCGTCTTGACTTTAACAGTAATGATGCTAGATCAAACCTAGGTGTTAAGGTTTACACTCAGTCTGGGCTCCTATTAGTAGGCTTTATCCAAAGTGTTAGTAGTGCAGGAATACTTATCTCATTAAATAAAAAACATATAGGGGAGAGTGATAATGTGGATTACGTAAGGTTTTCTCTTAATGACACGGAACTCTATATTAAGGGCTATTTATTAAAAAGATTTGATAATGGGAACTATTTTATATCATTTGAGGAGATAGGAGAGGAGGATAAGGAGCTGGTACAAAGCTATATTTTTGATTCTCTACAAAAAGGGTTTGAACAACTTCTAAAGAGTTTATAATTATTTTATACTCAGTCTATGAAATATAAATTAGTAGCACTAGACTTAGATGGAACTCTACTTAATGATGATAACTACATCTCTGAATATACAAAGAGTATTTTACTTAAATTAGTAAAGAAGGGTATCTATGTTGTTATTGCAACTGGTAGAAGTTACTCCTCTGTAAAACCTAAAATTCAAGATTTAAAGTTAGGGCATCCTGTAATTTGTTATAATGGGGCAATGATAAGGGATGGTCACAACGATGAAATACTCCTTGAGACAGCTGTTCCTGACACAATATCCAGAGAGATGATAAAAATATCCCGGAGGGAAAATATTCATTTTCAGGGTTTTATAAATGGAGAGTTTCACTATGAAAAGGAGTCAAAATCCTCAAGTTTTTATCAAGAGCTTAGTGGTTTAAATGGTCAAATAATTAATTTTGATAATTTAGATAGTTTAAATTTTACTAAGTGCATGTTTATTGGTCATAGGGACTCCCTTGTAACTTTAGAAAAGAGTTTAAAAACAGATTATAATGATCGTTGTTATATCGCATTTTCAAAACCAACATTTCTGGAAATTATGAATATTAAAGCATCAAAGGCTAAAGCTCTTAAAAAATTAGCTACCGATTTAAATATAGATATAGAAGATATTATTGCATTTGGTGATGGCATGAATGATGAAGATATGCTTGATTTTGTTGGGAAGGGTATAATAATGAAAAATGGTCATGAATCCTTAAAGCTCAAATTTGAGAATACTATTTATACAAATAACCAAGATGGTGTAGCAAAATATTTAGAGGGCTTACTAGATGAATAGAGATAAAACTAAAAACTATATATTAATGCTTTTTGCAATGATTTTTTGGGGAGCATCATTTGTATTTATAAAAATAATTTATAAGTATACTGGTCCTATAACAATGATTTTTTCCCGACTTGTAATAGCTTCCATTCTATTAGGCTTAATATATCTATTTAATAAAAAAAGAGAGGTTATTGATAAAAAGGACTTCCCCATATTTTTCTTAATGGGTTTTTGTGAACCATTTTTATACTTTATTGGGGAGGGCTATGGGATGAAGTACGTCTCTTCTACCCACGCTTCTGTTATTATAGCAACTATACCTATTTTCTCAATGTTAGCAGCACTGGTGATATACAAAGAGAAGGTTACAAAACTCAATATTTTTGGGGTTTTTATATCTTTTATAGGAATTGTTTTAATGATTGGTTCAAAAATCCTTAGAGAAGAGGGATCAATTTTAGGTTTTATGCTTATGTTTTTTGCTGTATTATCCGCAGTTGCAAATAGTCTGTTAATATTTAAGTTAGGAGGAAGGTACTCATCGTTAACTATTATAACTATGCAAAATCTAGTTGGTGCCCTACTTTTTTTACCTTTATTTATTGTCTTAGAAGCTAATACTATTACAATCTCTATTGTAAATCAGGAATTTATACTCTCCATACTGTTCTTAGCAATTTTCCCTTCGGTAATATCATTCCTACTATATATTAGTGTTTTAAAAAAAATTGGAGTTACTAAAACAAGCTCTTTTACTAACCTAATACCAATAATAACAGGGGTTATATCCTTTATATTTTTAGGCTCTAGGTTCTCTTTTAGGGAAGTAATGGGAATTTCAGTAGTAATAATTGGGCTCTTTATGACACAGCGGGTACAAAAGATTCCCTACGAGGGTTAGTTTGATTCTACGAAAATCCATATTATAGTTCATTATAAAATAAAAAAAGCCACCAAATGGTGGCTTTTTAAACTAAATTAAAAATTATCTTTTAATTGAGTAGAAAGCGTTCATTCCAGCATACTCTGCTTGATCGCCTAAAGTCTCTTCAATTCTAATAAGTTGGTTATATTTTGCAACTCTATCAGTTCTAGACATAGAACCAGTTTTAATTTGACCAGTTTGTAAAGCAACTACTAAGTCAGCAATTGTAACATCTTCAGTTTCACCAGATCTATGGGAAATAATTGCTGTATAACCAGCTTTTTTAGCCATTTCAACTGCTTCAAAAGTTTCAGTTAAAGAACCAATTTGGTTAACTTTAATAAGAATTGAGTTAGCAACACCTTTTTCAATACCTGTAGCTAATCTCTTAGTATTAGTTACAAATAAGTCGTCACCAACTAATTGTACTCTATCACCAATTTTATCTGTTAAAGATTTCCAACCTTCCCAGTCGTCTTCATCCATACCGTCTTCTAATGAGATAATTGGGTATTTATCAGCCCATTCAGCCCAGTAAGTTGCCATCTCTTCAGATGATAACTCTCTTCCGTCAGATTTTTTGAAAACATATTTTTTAGTCTCTTTGTTAAAGAACTCAGATGCAGCTGGGTCTAATGCAATAAATACATCTTTTCCTGCTTCATAACCTGCAGCTGTAATAGCTTCAATAATTACTTCTGGAGCCTCTTCATTTGATTTTAAGTTTGGAGCAAATCCACCCTCATCACCAACTGCAGTAGAGTAACCCTTAGCTTTTAATATTTTTGCTAAGTTGTGGAAGATCTCTGCAATCATTCTAATAGCTTCTTTGATTGATGTAGCTCCAACTGGCATTACCATAAACTCTTGGAAGTCTACAGAGTTATCAGCGTGGCTACCACCATTAATAATATTTGCCATTGGTACAGGTAACATACAAGCTTTGTAAGCACCTAAGTATTTGAATAAGTCTAACTCTAAGTGGTCAGCAGCAGCTTTTGCAACAGCCATTGAAACACCTAAAATTGCGTTTGCACCTAATTTAGATTTATTTTCAGTACCATCAAGTTCGATCATTGTTCGGTCAACTTCTACTTGCTCTAAAGCGTCTAAACCGATAACAGCATCTGCTATTGGTCCGTTTACGTTAGCTACAGCTTTTAAAACACCTTTACCTAAAAATCGTGCTTTATCTCCATCTCTTAACTCTACAGCTTCGTATATACCTGTAGATGCTCCTGAAGGAACTGCTGCTCTACCAAAAGAACCATCAGCTAATACTACGTCTACCTCAACAGTAGGGTTTCCTCTTGAATCTAAAATCTCTCTTGCTTCTACATACTCAATAGTACTCATTTATATTCTCCTAAAAATTATATTCAAAAAATTATATTTTCATAATTTTAATTAAATAAATATACTTATATAAAATATGATAAAAATAGGCGTTAAGGTCAAGTAATAAGTGGACAAATAGATAATATATTAACTATTAATAACTATTCTTGACCAGAAGTAGTAAGAAGAATTATAATCAAACTATGAAATACTCCAAGCTATTTGGGAAAAGCTATAAATTCCCAACCTCAAAGAAGAAAGATAAAGCTTGGGCTTTATTAGTACAAGGTGGCTATTTTAGAGCTTTAGGGAAAGGTTTATACTCATTTTTACCCCTTGGAATGAGGGTTTATAATAAATTAAAAAAAGTTATAAGGCTGGAGATGAATACTCTTGATGGGGAAGAGGTATTAGTACCAATTGTAAACCCCTATGATCTGTGGAAAACCAGTGGTAGGTCTGAGCTAATTGACCAAGAGATGCTTCGTTTTGAGGATAGAACAGGAAAAAATTATGTTTTATCCCCAACCCATGAAGAGGCTTTTGTTGAGCTTGTAAGAACTGCATTTAACTCGTATAAGGATTTCCCTTTCTTTTTATACCAGTTCCAAACAAAGTTTAGAGATGAGGAGAGACCAAGAGCGTCTCTATTAAGAAGTAAAGAGTTTATAATGAATGATGGGTACTCTTTTCATAAATCATATACGGATCTAAACAACTTTTTTCCCAGGGTTCATGCGGCATATAATCATATATTCTCACTTTGTAATATAGATGTTATTTCAGCCGAGTCTTCTGTTGGTTTTATGGGGGGATCAAAAGCTTATGAGTTTTTAACACCCTTTGAACAGGGGAAGGATATTGTAATATCATGTCCTAAATGTGCTTATAGTGCAAAGAAAAAGCTAGCTGTAGGTGTTAAAGAGTACTATCAGGAAGATATTGTTTTTATGACAAAGTTAGCAACTCCAGGCACTGTTACTATGGATAAATTAGCTCAGTTTTTTGATCTTCCAAAACATAAACTAGGTAAGTGTATGGTCTTTAAAAAGGAAAAGGGGTTGATAATGGCTGTTGTTAGAGCCGATTACGATGTTTCTCTACACAAATTATCAGAAATTCTTGGAGAAAATATAACAAAAAAGCAACTAGAGAAGATATTGAAGCTATAGGCCTTGTTCCTGACTATTTCTCTCCTGTTAATTTACCAGATAACATTGATATAGATATTATAATGGATGATTCAGTGGCAAATACTCCAAATATTGTTTTGGGTGGTAATGAGAGTGGACACTCATATATAAATGCTAACTTTGGTATCGATTTTGGATGTGAAAATGTTCATGATATAACAGAGGTTAAGGCCCACGATCTATGTTTCCAATGTGGTAGCCCCTTACAAGAGATTAGATGTCTTGAAGTTGGTAATATTTTTAAACTAGATGACTACTATACTAAGCGGATGAATTTAACATTTCAGGATGAAGATGGTATTAAAAGACATCCATATATGGGGTCCTATGGTATAGGTATGGGGCGTCTTATCCAGGCTGTTGTTGATAAGAATAGGGATGAGAAGGGTATTGTATGGCCCTGGTTTTTAGCTCCATTTAAGGTCTATTTAATCTCTATTGGTAAGTCAAAAATAGTAAACGATCTAACCCAAGAGGTTAGGGATCTATTAGGAAAAGTTGTTCTTTTTGATGATAGGGACGAGTCAGTTGGAGTTAAGTTTAGGGATGCTGAGTTACTTGGTATACCACTACGAATTGTTGTATCAAAAGATATATTGAAGATGGTAAAGTTGAATTTTGCACAAGAAAAAATCGTGATAAGTGGTTAGTTGATCAGGATAAAATTTTAGATGAATATAATAAAATAAAAGAGAAAGAGAGTAATATTTAATGGATGTATTTATCCTAGACAGTTCTAAACTAAATGAAATTATGTACAATATGGAGAATCAAAATAAAGAGTCTTCAATTGTTATATCAACAGGGGAGATTTTATATACAGATGATCTAAAAAATAGTGATCTATACCCCCTGCCTAAGTGGGGTCCTGTTGAGGGTTTTAGAATAATGAATGAGTTTGTATCGGATCTTAAAAATCCTATAGTTAAACAGGAGTTAAAATCTGTTTTAAATCAAGGGCATGGGGTATTTAGAAAGTTTAAAAATGTATTGAAGGATAGTCCAGAAATTGAAAGAATATGGTACTCCTTTAAAAAGGATGCAATAAAGAGTAAGGTTTTAAACTGGTACAACCAAATTAGGGAGTATGCTGGACTTGATCTATTTTCAGAGGATGATTTTGAAGAAGAACAAGATCTCCTTGACTTTGACTTTATAATTGAGAAGGGAAATATTGATGAGTTTGACTTTGTCTCTAAGTGCGATAAAAAAGGTTTTTATGAACTCTATTCCAACTACCCTGAAGATGTTATCCAGGATATGTATAACAGAAAACGTGATGATATGTTAAATAGCTCAATGTTTGATAGCGATTTTCTCTTTATTGCAAAAAATCCAGCAGGGGAGAGTGTTGGTATTGTTTGGGCTGCAAGTTATATACTAGGAGATTCCTATCAAGGAATGGATCTACTCCAACTATATGTTACTCCTGAGTATAGGGGGCTAGGTATTGGTAAACTACTTTTAAATAAAATATTAGATGAGTATAAATCAGGTGAGTTTAAGGATTTAATAGTAAATTGCCAGGGTAAGAAGTCCTGGCTAATTACCTACTTAGAACTGGAAGGGTATAATTTGGCCTCCCAGGAACTAAGTTTTAGGATCTAATTAAGTAGAGACTCTTTCTCTTTTAATCTACTAGGTTCAACTCTATCATGTAGATCAAAAAGATGTTGCATAACCTTGGTTACTACAAACTGCTTTTGATCCTCACCCTCAGGTAAGTTTTCCAAGACCTCTTTTACATAGCTTCTACCCTTAATTGGTTTCTCTGCAGTTAAAAATATCAAATCCCTAACTGGAGAGTCCATGTCCATTTTGTCACTTTCATGGGGTGGTAGGATATTTCCATTTTTACCAACAAAACAGATATAATCAAAGGTTTTTATATAGGAGTACATCTCTCGAACACCCTTTCTAGATTCAGGAGCCCAAGGACGAACTCTAGTTCCCGCAGGGAATACTAAAATAACTTTCCCACTATTTTTACACTTTGTTAGAGCCTTCATAGCCGCTAGGTTTATAGGACCACTAATCTTTCTTAGTTCAGCCTGTTTCTCAGAATCCTTTTCACTCTCTATGGATTTACTAGGGTATATTATAATTTTATTATACGCGTTACTAAATGCTGAAACCCTTGGATCCGTTTCAGTTAATTTCATCCCAGCTATTGGGTACATATCCTCAGGATCTGCATCTAACTGTTCATCAATCATTTTATAAAGAAGGGGGTAGTCAAAGTTACTATAGTGTTCCATTAATATTAAACAAGATTTCCCCTCTTTTGAGAGTTTAAACAGTTCTTCAATGTTCTCTTTCCCTTGAATTCTACTCCCTTCTAAAAGTAGTTGATCCATTATTCCTGATATTATTTTCCTATTCTTTTCATTTCCTGTTTGCAAAACATTATCAGGTCTAAATCCATTATCTCCTGTATCGTTTTTTACAAGTATTTCGACAATATCGCCGTTTTGATCCATAATTGACATATATATTCTATCCTATCTGATTCGCTGTAAAAATCTATTTAATTCTTTATTATATAACAAGTTATATAAAACTTAGCAATAATATTGTAATATGAAACTACGATAAAATCAATATAAACTGTTTACAGTATTGTTATATTCGAATGAGCTGGAAGAGCTGGAAGTGGAATATTTAAACAGAAAGAGTTAAGATTGAATGGATGAAAATTGACGTAATATATATCTTGGTATATATTTAAGTTAAGGAGAAAAACATGCAAACAGCGAAATTATTTGCCAATGGAAGAAGTCAAGCAGTAAGACTCCCTAAAGAATATCAGTTTCAGGGAGAAGATGTATTTATACAAAAACATGGGGATGCAGTTATTTTAATGCCACATGATAAGGCATGGGAAACTTTCATACATGGTTTAAACTCTTTTACTGATGATTTTATGGAAGATGGAAGAGAGCAGGGGCAGAATCAGGATAGAGAAGATTTTTAATGTACTTACTTGATACCAATATTTGTATTTATGCTATTAAAAATAAACCTAAGAGTGTTTTAAAAAAGATATCAGAAAATTTTAACAATGGGATTTATATCTCATCTCTAACTATAGCAGAGTTAGAGTTCGGTGTTTCTAATAGTCAAAATCCTGAGAATAATAGAATTTCACTCCTTGAGTTTTTAGCAATATTTACTGTTTTACCATTTAATGAAAAAGATGCCATTCCTTATGGAAAAATCAAAACATACTTAAGAAAATCTGGAAATATTATTGGTCCTATTGATATGCTTTTATCTGCTCAGGCTATTTCAAATGACTTGATTTTTATTACAAATAATACAAAGGAATTTATCCGAGTCCCTGATATTAAGCTTGAAGACTGGTCTCTTGTGTAATCATTTTAGTTGCTACGACTAATTAGAAGACGATAGATATTCTTTTTCCCTGTTATTTATTATTTTTCTTTAAATAATCGCTTAATTCTAAGATGTTTTTTAACTGATCAAAGTTCATTCTTGTTTTTTTGCTTGTCTCGTTTATAAGTAGTACATTGCCACCCATATCATGAAATGGTATTAGATAATCTTCTACATCATCTACAAATAGTATTTGATTTATAGGTAGATTTATCTCCTTTAGAATTTTCTCATATACCTCAATATATGGCTTACCTTTTAGGTTATTCATCTTTATATCTATTATTGGATTAAATAGATCTTTTATATTATAGAAATGTAAAATTCTATCAACATTCTCAATAGGACCATTCGATAGGATAGACATTGGTATATCGATATCTCTTAAAATATTGTGAATTTCCTCCTTATTAGGAAGGTAACTCTCTACATCTATAGGATGAACAAAATCTAGGTAGTGGTCAGTATCTGTTAATCCATGCTCTAACTGAAGCCACCTTAGGGTTGTACCATAGTTTTTTACAGATGTTTTTCTTAATTCATCTGCTACTTCAAAGGGCAAATTTATATGTTTAGCTGCATACTGGCTAATTCTTCTATCCATTTCATCCCCAAAGCCACAGGATTCTGGGTATATTGTCTTATCAACATCAAATATTATATGTTTTATCATTTTTCCTCTTATTCTATTGTAAAAAGAGATACCTTTTCTCCAATTCGACTTATACCTGTAAATGGATTTTCACTATCTAAAACTCTTTGCCCATTATATATAAAATAGTATCCGTATCTACCACTTGATATCTTTAAAGTTATTGAGTATTGCCCTGGTGTTATCTCTTTTAATTTGTATAAAAAGGGGTTCCAATTATTAAAATCCCCAGTAACATATACTTTTATACCCTCTTGAGCTCTTAATGTGAAAGTTACACTTTTATCACTAATAATTGGAGAAATATGCTCCTTTATATTTTTCTCCGGTATTTCAAAGGATGATAACTGGATGTAGTTCTTATCTGTTCGAATAACCTTACTTTTTTTGTCTACAATCCATATCCCATCCTCAATAAACTTGTAGTTTATAACCCTCTCTTTAGGGTACTTATATAGATAGAAATAGACTCCATTCTCATTTTTATACAGGTTGTAAATTTTACTAAAATCCTCGTTCTCAAAGGATATTCCCACATGACGAACCTTACTCTTAGAGGGCAAATAGCTAAATACAAGGGTATCCCCTACAATAAAAGGCTCTTCACTCTCCACCATTTCAGTTATTCTTATGTGCAAACTTAGGGAATTTATTATAAGTCCCTCCTGTTCTGCAGAAAATAAACTACTTATTGAGATTAAAATTATAGTTGTTAATAAAATATATTTAAGATTTTTCATAATTCTGTTATTATGATTTTCGGACTTATTATAAAAAGTATTAAGATTTTCTTTTGTTTTTTTAATAATTGGTCGAAAATGTAAATGAATTATGCCTAGTATTAATAATATAGATAAATTTGTACAACTTTTAAACTCATTAGGGGATGAACCTAGAATCCTTGAGCAACGTGGTCAAAAGATTGAACCCGCCTCAGTTCCAGATAGGTCTGCCCAGGAAGAAAATCCTTTTTTAGTTAACATTGAAGAGGATGATGATGGAGAAATGCCTGATCTATCAGGGGATTTAGAATCCTTTGATGATGATGATGATTTTTTATTAGATGATGATTCTGAAATTGATGCAGTCCCAGACTTAGAAGAGAACGAAGACTTTACCTTTGATGAGCTAGATAATTTTGAAGAGATTACAAATATTGATGATATTGATCCTCTTAATGAAATAGATAATATAGATGAAATAGATAATATAGATGAAATAGATGAAATAGATAATATAGATGAAATCGATAACCTAGATGAAATCGATAACCTAGATGAAATCGATAACCTAGATGAAATCGATAACCTAGATGAAATAGATACCCTAGATGAAATAGATACCCTAGATGAAATCGATAACCTAGATGAAATCGATAACCTAGATGAAATCGATACCCTAGATGAAATAGATAATATAGATGAAATAGATAATATAGATGAAATCGATAACCTAGATGAAATAGATAACCTAGATGAAATAGATAACCTAGATGAAATAGATAACCTAGATGAAATAGATAATATAGATGACATTGATGACCTAGAGGATATCGGCGATATAGATGACATTGAAGAGCTTAGTGAATTAACAGACGAAGACCTAGATACATCTCCAGACTCCCTAGCAGATGAAAATGAAATAAAAGATATTGATATCGATGATATCGGCTTTGATGATGACCCAAATATTGATGATTTTGAAGATGGAGATTCAGTTTTTGATCTACCATCGATTGAAGATGAAGTATTAGAAGACGATTTTGGATCCTTAGAAGATGATGATACAGATGAGTTTTCCCTAGGAGATTTTGGAGATAGTTTTAATTTTGATAAGGGTTCTGCTCCAACATCCCTCTCATTAGAAGAGTTTACTGAGAGTCCGGAAGAAGAAGAAAAGGTTGACGAGGAAGTTAAATATAGCGAAGAAGAGTTTAATAGTTTAAAGAAAACATTAGGTTCTTTACCCCTTAACCTAAAATTAGTCATAGAAGAAGAGATCGCTGAAAATGGTCTTTTTGGTGCAAAGCTCAATGGCTTAGTTGATCTTTTAATAGACGATGCTCCTTTAAAGGATATTGTAAAGTATGTAAATAAGAGACTAGGACACAATATAAAGGTCTCTTCATCATTTACAAAATTAACAGCCTTAGATTTTGAGAAGAAGAAGGAAAAATTCTCATATATCTTTATTAATATCGTCTTCCCTAAGCTAAAGTGGATCTTCCCCCTAACTATAGCTCTATCTCTAATTTATATTGCTGGATATTTCTGGGGGTATAAGATAATTAAAAGTGAGTCTATATATAAGGAAGGTCACGAACTTATATTAATTGATAAATATGAAGAAGCCTACGATAAATTCTTAGAAGCTTTTGATACCCATAGAAAAAAGAAGTGGTACTACATATATGCAGATACATATTATGATAGAAAGGCGTATAACTATGCAGAGGATATATATATTCAGATGATGAATGAAGATTCTAAGGATCTTCACGCAATTTTATCCTATGCAAAAATGAAGGGTTTTGACCAGGGGGATTACTCTAAAGCAACCTATTTTTTAGTTAACAATGTTGATCATGGAATTAGAGAGTATGAGATTATGACAACTCTAGGGGACCTATATATGGCCTGGGCGAAAATAGATCCACAGCACTATGAAGATGCTAGGCTATGGTATGCAGAGACTATGTTAGATTATGGTCCAAAGCCTGATATACTTTTTAAATATCTTAACTACTTTATTCAGACAGATAAACTACAGGAAGTAAAAAATTATAGGCGGATGTTTGAAATTAGTAAGGATGTTAAGGTAGATGGGGATACCTATGCTAGAATGGCTGGATACTTTATGGATAAGGGGATTGTAGAAAACGTTAGAGAGACTCTATTTAGGGGAATTGGAGATAATCCAAGGAATCCTAATCTTCATTACCAACTCTCAAGATACTTTCAAACTATTGGTAACGATAGGGAAGTAGAGAAGGCGGCAAGAAATGCAATTTTTTATTATGAGTTTGGTGGGAACTTAACAGCCGAGGAGTTAACATCCCTTGTAGATTCTAAAAGAATCCTTGGGGAGCTATATTCAAAGGAGAAGAGATACCTTGTAGCTGAGAAAAACTTTAAAGAGGCTGTCTCATTATATGAGAACTTAAGGGATAGAAACTTTATTTTAAAAGATGAAAAGTATGGACAGATTTACTCAGATTATGGTGATATCTTCTACTATGCAGGTAATAGTTATTCAACTGCATATAATCTGTTTAATAAGGCGGAGGAGAATGAGTACCATACTTCAGAACTCTCCTATAAAAAAGGTTTTATTAATTACCAAGATAACAATATGAAGGATGCTTTATTAGAATTCCATAACTCAGAGGATGTTCGGGAGAATAATCAGGCTGTAATGTTTGCAAAGGCAAATACACTCTCCCATAGGGGAAGTTATAATGCTGCTTTAACATATTATAATATGCTTTTAAGATATCTCCAAAAAATTGAAGAGGAGGAGGAGACTCTCTATCCAGCAGAGAATGAGTCTCATTTGGCAATTATTGAAAACTATATACGGCTTTATAACAATATTGGTGTTACTCTATACAAATTAAAAGGGGAGAAATCACTACCTGAAGTAGGTATGTCATTTACAAAATCAACTGAGTATTATGACTATTTAACAAGGGACCCTGAACTTCTAATTCGATCAGGCTTAAGGGATTTAGCTTTTTACAATACCAAGGCGATCTTATATCCAGATAAAGATATTGAATTACAGTTATATAATCCTATATCTAAGGATTTCTCAGACCTTAACCTTGGTATAGTATCAACTTTAGAATGATTTCATCCAACCAAACTTATCTTCTAAAACTCCATACTGTATACCTTTTAAGGTTTTCTGAAGTTTAAGAGTTAACTCTCCAATATTACCATCACCAAAAACAGTCTCTTTACCTTTATATGTAAATGATTCTAGATACGTAACACCAGCTGCAGTTCCTGTAACAAATGTCTCCGTTGCATCGGATAATACTTCATCTATGGATATCTTTCTCTCTTCTACATTTATACCCATATCTTTGGCTAACTCAATTACAGATTTTCTAGTAATACCTGGTAGTATAGTATCTCCTAACTCAGGTGTTACAAGGGTTCCATTTTTAAGTACAAAAAAGATGTTACAACTAGAACCCTCTTCAATATATTTCTGTTCTGCGGCATCTAGGAAAATTGCTTCCATAAAACCGTCTTTTTCAGCTCTTTTTTTAACAAGGGTAGGGATTACATAGTTAGAATCACATTTTATCCAACCTGTTCCGCCCTTTGTAGCCCTTACTTTATCGGTTACTAGGGCTCTACTTCTCATACCCTCTTTAAAATATCCACTTACATTAGTTGATACACAAACTACCCATGGAGCTACTGATATTCCTAAACCGATACCTGGTTCCGCATAGGAGAAGGGTCTTATATAGACAGCATCTGCAGTTAAAAAGTTATTATCTTCCCATTCACTTTTATATGTAGGAAGAAAGCCTAGTTCACTATTCCTTTTAACACCTTCAATAATTGCAAGCTCTAACATTTTTGGATCTATTGCTGGCATTAATAATCCGGCCATAGAGTTGGACATTCTTTTTGCATTCTCATCTGGTCTAAAAACTTTTAAAGAACCATCTTTTTGTGGGTAAGCTTTTGCTCCCTCAAAACATCCCATTCCATACTGTGTTGTAAAATTTACCAGGGGTAGTTCTGGGATATTATTTCTCTTAGTAAGGAGTTCTTCTCTCTCTATAGCAGAAAGTTTGCTTTCTTCCTGGGATGTTAAATGTTCCTGTTCAATAAATTTCTCTGTCCAGCTGTCATCTTTAAATTTTGCTGTATAAACCCATGGGTGCATACTTAATGTAAATGCCATAGTAACTCCTTAAATTTATATTAAATCTTAATTAATACTAATAAATCCTATATTTATTGGTAAATTTAGTCAAATAATAGGCAAAAAAAAGTAACATTTTCCCTTTAAGTTGACGTTATATAAGAAAGTGTAATTATTAGGCTTGTGTTAAATGCACTTAAAACTTAAATGTGAAAAAAAAATCATTAAGTTTTTTGTTGACAGCTGTCAAGCCCAATGGTAACATTGCGAATAAGTTAAAAATAAGAAGGGTTAAACATAACAGTTTGTTATGTCCTTCATACAATTAACTGGAGGAAAATAAAAATGAAAAAAGCTATTGCTCTTTTAGCTACTTTAGTAGTATTAACAAGCACAACTTTTGCTCAGCTTGCACCAACTATTACTGGTTATGCTGAAACTAAATGGGGAACAAACTTAGATTCTGAACAATCAGGTTTTGAGTTAGATTCATCTGTAACTGTAACTGTACCATTATTTGGTTCTGAAACTGTTGCTACTGAAGGTGAAGGTGCTTACGGTTTAGCAGAAATCACTGGTTCATCTTTAACTTTTACTTTAGGTTTAGGTGACATGGATGATGATGATAACTTCTTAACTGATGACTTAAACGATGCTGATTCTGTACTTAAAGGTACTGACGCTGACATCTCTGCTAAATTAGATTTTGGTAATGGTGTTTATGCAACTATAGGTTCTGCTTCTGATATTACTGCTAATAAAGTAGCATCTGATGATGATACTTATGATTTAGCACCAGATTTTGGTGGCGAAGATGGTATTTCATTAGGTTATGCTAAAGATGCTGTTGCATTTGAATTAACTGTTAAAAACGAAGATAATGGTTATGTAGTAGATAACTCAACTGATGAAGTTGATGAAACAACTACTGATGCTACTGACATTAAGAAAGAATATGGTAATGAAGATGGTAGTGATGCTATACCTGATGCAAGTTCTAACAGTACAACAGATGCTTATTATATGGGTGCTACAGCTTCATACACTGCTGATATGTTTGCTTTGTCTTTAGCTTTAGGAACTACTGCAACTGCAGGTGATGTTGCTGATGCTGACAAAAAGACTGGTGTAGCTGTAGAAGCAAAAGTTATGCCTACAGAGACATTAACTATTACTGTACCATTCGACTATTTTATGAAAGATGCTGGTACTGCAATGGAATTAAGACCTACTGTTGATGCTACATTTGGTGCATTAACTGCTGGATTAAACTTACACTACATAACATTAGCTAAAGACTTACTTGCTGCAGCTGAAGATTATACTAACATGACTTTAGGTGCAACTTTAGGTTATACTTTAGATGCTGGTGCATTAGCTGTAACATTAGGTTCTAACTTAGGTGATATGGATTCTGAAGATATGAGTCTTGATTTTGCTGCAACATGGACTGCAGATGTTTATACTGCTACTGTTGATTTAGGTAATACTATGGATATGGACAATATTGGAATCGATTTTGGATTTACTGGTGTTGAAGGTGTTACTGTAGCTGTTGAAACTGCATTATCATTAGAAGATAAAGCTCCAGCTGATGACGATTACAATGAATCATTTACATTTGATAAAATCAATGTAGATTTTGATTCAGCAATCACTGGTTTAGAAAACACTGTAATTACTGTTAACTACTCTGAATTCAACACAGGTGATGCTAAAGGTACTTTCTACGTAGGTGCTAAAATCTCTCTATAATTCTTAGTTGAATTAAAGTTTGATTATATAAACACCCCTTTTGGGGTGTTTTTTTATTTATAATTGAATTCTTATTGAGGTTACACATTGTAATAAGATTTCTACTTTTGATTTTTAAAGGTATTGTAGATAACAATAATCATATATAATTATAGATAATTTAATGAAAATAAATATTTTGATAAGGGATAAAGTATGGAAGCATTACGTTATATAGAAAGAATTGATTCTGATGTGATTACAATAAAAAATCTTAAAAGGTTTAAAGGACGTAATGTCGAAATTATAATTCTACCCTATGAATCTCAAATTTCAGATTACGATGAAGAGTGGGGAAATGAGTCAGAAGAGAGAATTGAAGCCTTTAATAATGGAAAATTTAACGCATTTGATGGAGAATCTGCTATTGCTGAATTGAAGAATAAATATTCCATAAAATGAAATATCAGATATTATCACCTGCAAAACAGGAACTTATTAATAGCATTGAATACTATAATACCAAAGTTGAAAATCTTGGTTACAAATTCCTACTTAGCTTTGAGGATACTGTAAGCAGAATCCTTTTAAATCCTGACGCATGGCAACCTCTCTCCAAAAATACAAGGAGATGTCCATTGAAGAGTTTTCCTTATGGCGTAATATATCAAATAGATGGTTCTTGTATTTACATTATTTCAATAATGAACCTCAAAAGAAAACCTGATTACTGGTATAAATTAATTAATGATAATAATTTCAACTCTCTATGAATAAATAAGAACACCATAAATGATGAAATGTTGTAATGACTTCTCAACTAAAACTGATAACGCTTGTGACTAGTTAAGTTGTTAAATCAATCTATAATTCTTAACGGAATTAAAGTTTGATTATATAAACACCCCTTTTGTGGTTTTTTTATTTATAATTGAATTCTTATACATTTCTCATCTATTTAAATAGTAAAAGTTAATAGGAGAATGTATGAATAGTTTGAATTCGATGTTATTAGAAGGTAACTTAGTAAAAGATCCAGTTGAGAAAAGAACTCCCCAGGATACCCTTGTGTGTAATTTTACAATAGCTGTAAATAGAAGTTATAAAAAAGAAGACGACTATGTAAAGGAAGTTTCTTACTTTGATATAGAAGTCTGGGCAGGGCTTGCAGAGAGTTGTCTAAAGCATCTGTGTAAGGGTAGAGGAGTTAGGGTTGTTGGTAGACTAAAACAGGACAGGTGGATAGATGAGAGTGATAACCCAAGGTCTAGAATAAAGGTTATTGCTGAGCATGTAGAGTTTAAACCAATGGTTAATGTTGCTTTAGCCAAGGATGAAGTTAAAGAAGAGAGTGACATTGAAGTCGCTGTTTAGCGTTTAATAATTATAACCCCTTTTATATCGTTTATTTATGTATAAGAGGGGTTCAAAGAAATCACTTAATACTAAGAATTATACACTCTGTTGCTATGCTGTTGTAGAAATATATACATATTTAGATTTTAAATATGAATAACGATATTTTTTACGATTATCACTCGTAAAATTATTGATATTTGATAATTTTATGGTTATTGTTAGAATAATGAGGTGCTTATGATTAAGAGATCAAGATATACAGATAAACTGGTGCAGTATAAAGATAATGATTTTGTTAAAGTTGTAACTGGTGTTAGAAGATCAGGGAAATCATCTCTACTTGTTCTGTTTAAAGAATATCTTATAGCCCAAGGGGTAGAAGAGAGCCATATTATTGAAATAAATTATGAAAAATATCTAAATGATGATTTAAAAGATGAAAAATCCATACATAACTACATAAAAGTTAAAGTAAAAGATAGTAGTAGAATTTATTTACTTATAGATGAAGTACAAGAGATTTCTAATTGGGCGAAAGTAATTAATAGTTTAAGAGTAAGTTTTAATGCTGATATATATGTTACGGGCTCAAACTCTAGAATGTTTTCTGGGGAGCATCTTACATATCTATCAGGAAGGTATATTGAGATTAAAGTTCTACCTTTATCATTTAAAGAGTTTTTAGAATTTCGATCATATAGTGAAGAAAATGCCCAGAAGCATTTTAACGAATATCTTCTAGTAGGATCTTTTCCTGCTGTTAGTTTAGCTAATGGGCAGGAACTGGTTGAGGCAATATTATCAGGATTGTTTGATTCAATATTTACTAGAGATATAATTCTTAGGGGCAAGATTAGAGATGAAGGCGCCTTTTATAAAGTAGCTAAGTTTGTTTTTGAGAATATTGGGAATAATACTTCTGCCAATGCAATTAAAAATACAATGATATCTCAAGGGCATAAAATCACATCAGATACAGTAGATAATTATCTACAGTTAATGTGCGATGCCCATATGTTATATCAGTGTGAAAGATACGATATTAGAGGAAAAGAACGTCTTAAAACAAATGGTAAATATTATGTGGTTGATACAGGTCTTAGAAACAGGCTCATAGGATATCGCAGTGGCAATTTAGGGCATGTTATTGAAAATATTGTTTATCTTCAGTTACTTCGGTTAGGTTATGAAGTAACTGTTGGAAAAAACACATCCTCCGAGGTAGATTTTATCGCTGTTAAAGGAGATAAAAGGTTATATTTTCAGGTTAGTTTAACTTGTTTAGAAGAAAAAACATATGCAAGAGAGATGAATGCACTTCTAAAAATAAATGATCAATATCCAAAGTATTTGATTACAATGGATAGTATTGATTTATCAAAAGATGGCATCATACATATAAATCTATATGATTTTCTTCTAGAAAATATCAACTTTGAAGTTAAATAGCATAATTGAATAATAATTATAAGTCTTTTTTCATATAGTTAGTAAAGTGTAACTCTCTAATATTAGGTATGTCATAAAATCCCCTACTAGTGTGGAAGTTTAGGGTATTTTTAAATCTTAGACTCTCTATGTATAACTCTCTAATTCCCATATCCCTTAAAGCTTCTTCTCTTAAATCACAAATCTTTTTACCAATTCCCTGTCCTTTAAAATCAGGATCAACATTAAGATATTTAGCCTCATACAAATTCTCTTTTCTAACAATCATTCCAAAACCAATAACTTTATCCTCCTGGCAAACTATTACACTTAGACCATTTCTCATAAAGTTATATATATTGTCTGCAGTTTTATTAGATATAAGGCCATTTATCTCTTTATCGCTATACTCTCCACTATTACTACTTATATAGTTTTTTCTTATAAGTTCCTCTATTTTTACAGAGGTCTTTCTATTTATTGTAACTGTTTCTGTAAGTAGGTTATTCAGAATCTTTATTTTCATGTATAACTTCCTTATGTTTAATTTGGCCTGGGAATTTACCAAGTCTAATTTTAATAAAGTGATATATCTCCTTTGCTACATTAACATTGCAAGTCTGCTCAAGACCTTCAAACCCAGGGGAGGAGTTAACTTCACAAATTCTAAAATGATCCCCATCAAATAGTAGATCGACACCTGCTATATCAAGTCCTAAAAGCCTTGATGCCTCAGTTGCTAACCACTCAATCTCTGGAGTAATTGGGTGGGATTTTACACTACCACCTGCGGAGTAATTTGCTTTAAAATCCTCATTTGCAGAAGTTCTTTCCATACATGCAATAGCTCTACCTCCAAGGGTGAATACCCTTAAATCCCTACCATAACTATCTTGCATAAACTCCTGAATTATTACGTTAACCTTTGAGTTTGTAACTTCTATTAATTGCATAAGATCTTCAAAGTTTTTTCTCTTTTCTGATAAAAAGACACCCTTTCCCTGGGAACCGGATAGAGTTTTAATAACAACAGGAAATCCAATTGTTTTCTCTACTAGGTCAGAGTCTACAGGGAATTTTACCAACATTGTTTTAGGTACTGGTATATTATTTTCTGCAAGTATCTGTTGGGTAAATAACTTATCCTTAACCATGTCTATATGGGTGGATGTATTAAAACACCTAACTCCTAGACGCTCAAGGTGCCTAATAACGGCTAATGCAAAGTAGGTTGTACCTGCTCCCATTCTTGGAAGAACAAAGTCAGGAAGGGCCGTAGGTTTCCCATCAACTAGGATACTTTTTCTATCCTCCCTTGTTACAACTAAATCAATCTGTTCTGGTTCTAATACCCGAATCTCAATATTCTCTTCTTTTGCAGCCTGTACCAATTTATTAATTTCGTACATCTCAGGTTTTATCTCTGTATCGTTAACCCTATATAAAATCCAACCAAGCATTTTAAATTCTCCATAATTGTCAAAAAGACTGATGAATAATCTACCTAAAATTTATTTCTGTCAATATGTTAAAAGCAATTCCGATAATAATAATATGTTTGGATTATTTAATCGTGGTTTATCAAAGGAAGAGATTGCAAAAACTCTAAAAAAAATACGAAAAGAGTACAATAATTACATTGTATCTTACATGAAGTCATCAAGGGCCAAGGATGAGTTCGAAAGTAGATATCTCTTTGCTGTGAAATATAAAGAGAGTATGCCTCTGTTTTTTAAGAATGAAATAGACATTCTAACAAAACTTATCGAGTTAGAAGAGGAGAAAAGAGCACAAAAAAAACGGGATTTAGAGGAAGCCCAAAAAAGACGAGATAGAAGGAAAAATGGTGATTTTGCTGATAAGATTTTAAAGGAGTTTGAAGAACGAATTAAACTATACCCAGAAGTAAACATTACCAGCGAAGCTAGTATAGAGGTAAAAAAACTCTTTGGTGCATTAAAGGTTTTTGAGGATAGGTACTGGAATAGCTTTAGTCGATATATTAAGCTAGCCTCTCCAATGGGCAGGATAGTTGACCACCTGGAGAATGATTTGTGGTTGTTAATTGGAACAGCCAATAAAAACTCTCCAGTTTTAGATAAATATATATTTTTATTAGAGAGAAAAGAGTTAGACTTAAAGGCAATATCTATAGCGGAGCAGGCGTGTATGAAGCAGGTAGCATTTCTACTTAATGATCTTTTAGAGTTATATAGAAGAAGTATAATAGAGGTTGTTCCTCCAAGTAGTGCAGTTGATGGTTATAATTATATTAGTCAAATAGTATTTAACTTTAGATTAGCAGAACTTAAAAAGGGTTAATACTCTAATAAAGAGTTTACAAAACCAAAGGATGATTGCCTGCTCTCTACAGTTATCCAATCTTCTCTACTGTTTTGGTCATTAAATCCCACCCGATTTAATGACCTTGTAGTAGTAGAGTCTCCAATATAGATTACATCATCGGGGAATAAATATTCACTCTCCCCAATCCACATATCAATATCTGAAACCTCATCGATTCTATCTAGGGTCTTTTTTAAACCAAAGTTTCTATTGTTTTTTGTATCATCATTTCGGTTTTTAGAATATATAACAACATCCAAGGGTTTACCAAATGGAGAGTCGTAAATGGATATCACACCGTTTGTTGAGGATAGTTTAAAGTTATCAATTCTTATATCTCTAACCCCTTGTATAAACTTTTTATCATGTTCAATATTTATATTATCTATCTCAATACATGGGGTAGGATAGTTATCACTTACTGTTCTAATAACAATGTACTCTCCAGCTGTAACCTCTATATCGGGAAATATAAATATAGAGTCATAGCTACTACTTGTTCCATTAAAAAGTGTTACTCCAGAAAGGTTACCACCCTCTTTAATATAGAGTTCCACCTTATTTGGATTAGTTTTAGATCCTTTTGTTATAAACTCGTTAATAATAAGGTTAGGCAGCCTGGGATTAAACCCATAAAACTTAGATATAAAGGATAGGGTATTTCTATTTTTATCCTCTATTCTAAACTCACTCAAATACTCCTTTCCTGGTATTAGATCAGAAGAGAACTCAATTGAGATTTTAGAACCTTGAGAATTAATACTCTTTATTAGTAATCCCTCCCTAGATATATATGATTCGGATATAAATGTAATATCCTCATTACTTATTATTTCAAGCTTATTAACAGTAACAGTATCAACATTATTTAAAAAAGGTGGTGTTATATCAAGTTGTTGATTTATAACTGTTTCAAAATTATCACAACCTACCAATACAACTGTTACTAAAAAAAATATAAAATTTCGCATATTAAACCTCTATATCTTTAATAGGCAAAATATTTCCGCAAATTCTCCTGTTTTTTTTGTTTTTCTTTCCGATATTAATTATATGAGAAAATATTTGATCCCAATTTATATAGTGCTATTAACAATTCCTCTACTCGCCCAAGAGTTCGATTTAACCCTTCTACCTGAAGATACATACATAGAGAGCAGGGAAGGGGAGGATGGACTACATCTTTTTGTTAATAAAAAAGGAGATATTAACTCTATACTCTTAACCGAGTCTACAGAGGACCCTACAAAGGAGAGAAGTGTTTTTGCTCTAAGGGATTTTGATGAGAATATTACTGTTAAGGATGAAGATAGGTTATTAAACGGTATACTACTAGATAAGAGTTATAACTTTTTAATCGACTCAACACCAGAGGAGAATGAAGTCTTTGGTTTAGCTTTTCATATATATATACCTAAAGGAGTCTCCTACGGTTACCCATGGTCTAGAGAGGGACAGATAGATATGGGTGAGGGTAGCTGGTTAAATATTAGAACCTTCCCAAAAAAGTTTGGTAACTATGAAGGTGGTTTTAAAGATAATCCTTTTATTATTCGTCTCTATGAAGAAGCTATCGAGGAACCTATTGTTGAAGCACCAGAGGATGAGTCTATTTTCGAAGAGATTGCAAGGGAGACAGCTGGCGACTACTCTGAGGAGTATGACGGAGATGGGGCTGTTACTAAAATAGGGGAGATATTAGACCGATATAAGGGCTTAGATGTTGATCTTGCACTAGTTATCGACTCTACAGTTAGTATGAAGGATGATGTAGAGTTTATAAGGTTAAAGCTAATCCCCTTAGTTAAGGATAAGATAGCTGGTTTTAAATCTGTAAGAATAGGTGTAATGCTCTATAGAGATTATAAAGAGGCGTACTTAACAAGAAAATTTGATTTTGTTGATAATTTTGATAAGGCACAGATGATTCTAGACTCCATTAAGGTTCAAGGTGGTAGAGATATACCTGAAGCGGTCTTTGAAGCTCTATACGCTGCACAGACAACTATGGATTGGCAAAATAGTGAAAAGGTCATAGTTCAAGTAGGAGATGCTCCTCCCCATCCTGAACCTAGGGGAGATATAACTAGCGAAATGGTTTATGAAGAGTCTCGAAGTAAAAATATATCCATATATCCAATTTTATTAAAAGATGAAAAAAGGGATAGTGTTACAAAATAAAAAAAAGCATCTTTAAAGATGCTTTTATTTAAACAGCTTCCTGGTTACTAATAACCTCATCTCTTACAGGGAGGTTTTTCTTTAAATCTTTTAGGAACTCTTTTAGATCACCCATTGGTTCATAATACTCACAAGATTCTGGAGTTCTTCTAGCTATGGTAAAATATTTATATAACTTTTCCTCACCTAACTTTTTTTTCCATAAACCAGCAGTACATCTAACTCTCAAAACATGTCCTTGATCGGTTTCTGCAGGTACTAATTTACATCGCATACAGTTAGCACAGTAAATTTTTTCATTCTCACTCATTTTTTTAACTCCCAATTACTTTTTAATTCATTACATTTTTATCGTATTATTAAAATATTACCATGGCAAAAGACCACCGTCAACATTTACTTGTTAAAAATATCGACGGTGGTCCTATATAAAATTAGTTAAACTAGGAAATTTTCCATATTTCTTTGGCGTATTGGTTAATAGTTCTATCTGATGAGAACTTACCAGACTTGGCTATATTTATTAATGACATTTTAGCCCAGCTCTCTTTATCTGTAAAAGCTCTAGAAGCCATGTCTTGGGCAACACAGTATTCTGAGAAATCTTTAATTACATAATAAGGGTCTGGTCTATTACCATCTACACCGTATAGTAGGGAGTCACTAATCGGTTTAAAATCGTTTATACAATCTGTTCCAAAATATCCATTAGTAAGTTGGTCTATAACAAGTTTTAGATCTTTGTTAATAGATAACTCAGCTAGTGGGTTGTAGGAGTGGGTGCTATTAATCTCCTGGATTTGATCAGCTTTTAAACCAAAGATAAATGCATTTTGAACTCCAGCTTCTTCAACTATCTCAACATTTGCTCCATCTAATGTACCAATTGTTACAGCACCGTTTACCATAAATTTCATATTACCGGTTCCTGATGCCTCTTTACCAGCAGTGGAAATTTGTTCAGATAGGTCACATGCTGGGAAAAGTTTTTCTGCAACTGAAACATTATAGTTTTCAATAAAAACAACTTTGATCTTATTGTTTATCTCTTTATCATTATTGATTACTTCTCCAACCCGAGTTATTAATTTAATTATCTGTTTAGCCCTTGCGTAACCTGAGGCTGCTTTTGCTCCAAATATAAATGTTCTTGGTACAAAATCCATATTTGGATTCTCTTTGATTCTATTATATAGATACATAATATGGAAAACATTTAGTAGTTGTCTCTTATACTCATGTAACCTTTTAATCTGTATATCAAAAATTGAGTTTGGATCAACATCAACTCCATTATGCTCTTTTATATACTCTGCAAGTTGAACTTTTTTAGTATGTTTTATCTCCATTAACTCTTTTAAAGCTTTAGAATCATTTGCTAGAGGAAGAAGCTTCTCCATTTCAGAAAACTCAGTTATCCACTTATCCCCAATATTTTTTGTAATAAAGCTTGCTAACTCTGGATTTGATTTTAATAACCAACGTCTCTGGGTTATCCCATTTGTTTTATTATTAAACTTCTCAGGGAACAGTTCATACCAATCTTTTAATTCATGGTTTTTTAAGATCTCAGTATGAAGTGCAGCAACACCATTAACAGAGAATGTTCCTGCAATTGCTAACCACGCCATTTTAACAACACCATGGGATACAATTGACATCCTCTGGGCTCTATCCCAATCTCCAGGATAAGCAGAGTTAACAAATGACATAAATCTTCTATTAATCTCTTCAATAATTTGATATATTCTAGGAAGTAATTTACTAATAATATCAATAGGCCATTTTTCTAAAGCCTCAGCTAGAATTGTATGGTTTGTATAGGCAAAAGTTTTAGAACAAACTTGCCATGCTGTGTCCCAGTCTAGATACTCTTCATCTATTAAAATTCTCATTAATTCAGGTATGGCAATTACTGGGTGGGTATCATTTAATTGAATAACGTTTTTTTCATGGAAATGGGAGAAATCATTTCCATAAATAGTTTTGTACTTTCTTATAATATCATATAAGGAAGCAGAACTAAAAAAGTACTGTTGTCTTAATCTTAATGTCTTTCCACTAGGACCTAGGTCACTTGGATATAGAACCCTAGAGATATCCTCAGCTCTATTTTTTTTCTCAACAGACTCATTGTACATCTCTTTATTAAAAAGCTGTAGTTCAAAACCATCTGGACTATGGGCTTCCCATAACCTTAATGTATTAACAATATCGTTACCGTAACCAATAATAGGCATATCGTATGGTACCGCAGTAACCTTCTCTGTATTTAAAGTTCTAAAGTGTAATTTTCCATTCTCATCAGTAAACGAGTCAACGTGTCCATAAAAGTTTACTTCAACAGAGTCAGCTTCCCTCTTTACAGACCATGGATCGTCATAGTGTAACCAGTTATCTGGGTACTCTACCTGATATCCATTTTCTATTTTTTGTTTGAACATTCCATATTTATATCTAATTCCGTAACCATGTCCATGAAGTCCCAGGGTTGCAAGGGAGTCTAGAAAACATGCGGCTAGTCGACCTAGTCCACCATTTCCTAATCCTGCATCGGATTCAGTATCTTCTATCATATTAAAATCTACTTCAAGGTCGTTTAATACCTCTTTAACCCCTTCTAATATACCAAGGTTAACTAGGTTGTTACTCATTGCACGACCCATTAAAAACTCTGCAGAAAAATAATATGCTTGTTTGCTATCTTTTTTGTATAAATCTTTATTTCTTTCTGACCAAGAACTCCAAATACTACTTAGGGCTGCTCTAGAAACAGAGTAGTATATCTCTTCCCTTGTAGCTGATTCTATATTTCGACCGTAGTCTTTGTCTAACCTGTCTAATACAATCTTCTTAAAATCTTCTTTGTTAAACTGCATTGAGAAAACTCCTTTATTTATATATATAATTAAAGGAGAGTAGATGGATAAAGTCAAGTTGTTAGAAAAAAAATGCCCGGTTTAGGGTAGTCCGGGCAATATATTACTTAATATTTTCGCTTTTTTGTGCAATTACCGGAATTGAAACAATTTTCTTTGAAATCATCTGTTCTTTTTTTAATTTCTTAATTGCAGCATCAATATTTCCTTTTGCTGTTTTATGAGTAAGTATCACAAGAGGTATACTTTTTTGCTCTTTTTCATCAAATCTAGCCTCTTTTTGTGAAATACCAGAAATACTAATTGAATTCTCTGCTAAAATCTTTGTAACTGTTGCAGTTACACCTATATGGTCCTCAACATTTAGTCGTAAATAGTAAGCTGATTCAACCTCTGACTGATCCATGTAAGATGGCTTTTGGGTTAAATCCGGCCAATACTTATAGTTATCAAAAAGTATTTTTTGAGCCCCACTTGCAACAGAAATAATATCTGCTCCAATAGCACTAGCTGTAGGTAAGTCTCCAGCTCCTCTTCCATAATACATAGTATGACCTACTGCGTGTCCATATAGACTAACACCATTAAATGGTCCTGATATTTTTGCTAGAGGGTGTTGGTTACTAATAAAGGATGGTTGAACTCTTAGGCTAACCTTATCCCCGTAAGTTTCACCAATGGCTAAAAGTTTTATTGTATAACCCATCTCTGTACCAAGTTTTACATCATATATATCTATATTTTCAATACCTGTTACAGATACTCTGTCTAATTCACAGTTATATCCAAAACATAGAGAACTCATAATTGTTATCTTATGGGCAGAGTCCATACCGTTTACATCAAGAGTAGGGTCAGCTTCTGCTAGTCCCTGGGCTTGAGCTCCCTTAAGAGCTTTATTATAACTCATTCCTTGATCGATCATCTGGGTTAAAATGTAGTTACATGTTCCATTAACAATTCCATATAAAGCGTCAATTCTGTTTACAGCCATACCTTCCGTAATAGCTTTTACAATTGGTATTCCCCCTGCACAACTAGCTTCAAAACCAATTGATACACTGTTTTTTCGAGCTAAACCAAAAAGTTCCTCTCCAAATGTTGCTAGTAGAGCTTTATTTGCTGTAATGACATTTTTTCCAGCAGATAGGGATTTTGATACTACATCCTTAGCAAATGTCAATCCACCCACCAACTCTATTACTATAGTTACTTCTGGATCATTTAAAACTTTGTTTAAATCAGTTTCATATAACTCTTCAGGGATACCAATTGCTCTAGCATTATCGAAATTAATATCTACAACATATTTTAGTCCTAATTCAAGACCAGTTTTCTCTTTAAGGAATTTTATATCCCTTGTTAGTAGGAGGGCTGTTCCACCTCCTACAGTTCCACAACCAACAAGTGCGATCATATCTATACTCCGTTTATTTAATTAAATAAAATTTAGTTTAAAGGTGGAATAATTAATTTCCATCCTGGATAAATTAAGTCAGGGTCCTGAATTAATTTTTTATTCCTTTCCCATATATTCTGCCATAATAGTGGGTCACCATAGAATTCTTCTTTTTCCGCGATTCTCCACAAACAATCCCTTTTTTCGGGATTTAAAACAACAGTATATATGTAGTCTACTGCCATAGACTTATACTCATCTAGATAAACTTTTGACTTTGCTAAATATTCACCTGCCTTTACAAGATCACCACTATTTCTTGCCTCAATTCCTAGTTGCCATAGCTCTTTAGCCTCAGCTAGTAGTGTTCTTCTTGTCTCCTGTATTCCTAAAACTCCAGTTTCACCTTCAATTACCGGAAATTCAACATCAACATTTTTCTCTAAATCTATAGGAGTTAATCCAGATGTCTCTTCCTTTTCAACTTTAGCTTCAATTGGTTTTTCCTTTAACTTAACTTCTCCTGTCCACTCTTCAGGGGAGATTATGTTATCTTCTCTATCTAAAACAGTAAGTGTAGAAGCTGATTCTAACTGGTTCATCAGTTCTAAAATCTCTTGGTCTGTTTTTGCTACATCAATATTTATTCTAGCCTGTTCAATGGCTTTTTTTGCAAGAAAAAGTGTCTCTCTTAATGCTGCCTCTCCATTTACTGCATCATACTCGTTATAGAGTAAATTTTGAGCAGTTATATAACTATCTACTGCTAAGTTATACTCTGTAGGAGCCCATTTTTCCACATCTATAGTTTTTGCTTC
Source organism: Thiospirochaeta perfilievii (assembly GCF_008329945.1). NCBI lineage: Bacteria > Pseudomonadati > Spirochaetota > Spirochaetia > Spirochaetales > Spirochaetaceae > Thiospirochaeta > Thiospirochaeta perfilievii. Next base: position 2,656,940 of record NZ_CP035807.1, read on the forward strand.
AACACGATAATTATTTATAATTCTTAATAAATTATCTATATATCCCATATTAGTAGAGAGTGAGTTATAAAGGTTTGACATTGAAGTATAAGCTACTCTGTATATAGCTAAGGATTTAGTAAAATCCCCCTCTTCAAATGCTTTTATACTTTCATCCTTTTGGGACTGGGATAATAAAAATTCCTTTGGGGTATACTTATCAGCTTTAATCTTAAGTAACTTTTCAGACTGACTATTTAATATATTTATACATGCTACTTTCAAGGCTTCTAGGGAGTCTTCTATCAGGGCTAAAGACTCACTGCTAATCTCATTTAGTAGAACTCTAGATTGGTCAGGGTCACTCTCTTTAAGCTCGGTAGCCTTAGCTAATTTCTTTTTTAAATCATTTAATCTACCAGGGAAATAGGTTTTAGCCCTAGCTTCTTCAGCCTTAAAAATCTCTTTTTTAGCCTTTGCCAGAAGAGTCTCATCTAGAGGTTCAGGTATATAAACAGGTTCAACTTCTTCCTCTATTATAGGCTCTTCCTCTATTACTACCTTTTCTTCAATAACAGGCTCAGGAGCTACTTCGATAATCTCCTCTTCCTGAATAACCTCTTCTACCTCAGGTTCTACAATCACTTCTTCTTGAGTTGGCTCTTCTACTACTTCAGGGGTAGATGCACATGAAATTATGAAAATTGATAATAATACAATTGTGAATTTTAATTTTGTCATATAAGCTCCAGTATTTAATGAGTTATATTATCATGGAATTGTTCAGGAATCAATAAACAATAAAAAAAGCCGACTTAATAGCCGGCTTTATAGTTATTTGTAAAATTAGTTAAATTAACCTTTGTAAAAAATTGATTTTTCAGTCTCAATATCAAAGAATTTAATTTTATCAACATTTGGAGTTAATGTTAACTCTTCACCAACTTTAACAATAGAAGTAGGCTCTACTTTACATACAATTTGGTGATCTGCTGTACTAACATATAAAATTGTCTCATCTCCTAAAGGCTCTACAACTTCAATAGTTCCTTTAATATAAGCAGCTTGAGTTGCACTTGTATCAACAGCTGAATCTTCAGGTCTAATTCCCATTAGAACGTCTTTTCCAACATAAGTTCTCATAACTTCTTCTTTATCAGCAGGAACTGTTACAACAAATCCACCCTCATCAACAATAACTTTACCATTCTCTTCTCTTACTTTTGCTCTTACTGTGTTCATTGCAGGAGATCCGATAAAAGATGCTACAAATTGGTTAATTGGTTCGTTATATAAACTTAAAGGAGAACCAATTTGTTGGATAACTCCACCTTTCATTACAACGATTTTATCACCCATTGTCATAGCTTCAATTTGGTCATGTGTTACATAGATCATTGTAGCTTGTAATCTTGTATGAAGAGCTGAAATCTCAGTTCTCATCTGTACTCTTAGTTTAGCATCAAGGTTTGATAAAGGCTCATCAAATAAGAAAACTTTAGGCTTTCTAACAATTGCTCTACCAACAGCAACCCTTTGTCTTTGACCACCTGATAACGCTTTAGGTTTTCTATCTAATAGCTCTTCAATTTCAAGAATACCAGCTGCTTCAGCAACCCTTGATTCAATCTCTTCTTTAGCATATTTTCTAATTTTTAGACCAAAAGCCATATTGTCTCTAACTGTCATATGTGGGTAAAGTGCGTAGTTTTGGAATACCATGGCGATATCTCTATCTTTTGGAGCTTCCTCGTTCATTCTTTTACCATCAATAGTTAATTCACCATCAGTGATATCTTCTAGACCAGCGATCATTCTTAAAGTTGTTGATTTACCACAACCTGAAGGACCAACAAGTACTACGAACTCTTCATCTTTAATGTCAATATTAACATTATCTACTGCTTTAACACCTCCATCGTATACTTTTACGATGTCTTTTAATTTAACTTCAGCCATTTAAGCCACCCCTTTAGGATTATTTTATTTTATTCATTTAATATATTATGACTTTATTTATCTGTCAAACAAAAAAGTTATTTATTTTGTTTTTTAGACCAGTCATTAAAGTATTCTATATATTTCTTTTCCCACTTATCTTCATCTAAAGAAATTATATCATTAAACATTGGGTTTAGTAGCTCATCTTTTAATGAGTCCCATAACTCAGGAAGATATAGGTATGCTGAAATTTCATTGTTATTTGGCATTAGTAATCTAAGCTCTGGGTAGTATTGGGGTAAGACACTCTTTGAAACATATATAAGAGTTGATAACTCTTTATTAAAAAGTTTGTATAGTCCTGAGCTGTTAAAATTTTCTTTTATAAATTGTTCCTGATTATCCTTATTAAACATCCATGTTAATACTTTTTTAGAACTACGAATTTTTTTACTATTTGAATTTATTCCAATAAATACAGCCCTATCAGCGGTGTTTATAAGGTTGTTTTTACTAAGAAAAGAGAATGCAAGGTCTTTAAAATTATTAATATCACTATTTAAAAAGTTTGATAGTGTAGAGTAGTAGTAGTCAATAATTTTATCTTTTAAAAGAAGCTCAGGTGAGAGGTGGAGATATTTATTATTAAAATCATTATAATTTAGAGAATCATCATTTAGAAGGTTAAGCATGGTCTTAGCTGTATATGTAAACTCTTTTTTATCAAAATAACTATCCTCTATATTAAACTCTGGGGAGAGTGATAGATAGAACCATAAAATAAAGTCACTGTTCCAATAGGGAGAGAAAATACTCTTTTTATTATTTATAAAATCATCAATATTTATATCAGTAGGGTGTTTTTTAGTATGCCTATTATAAATAACCCCAGGAAGGTCGAATGTTAGGGGCAGAACTCTAAACTCTCCCTTATCATTTTTTGCTAAATTTAAGACTTCAGAGTAGAAAAGCTCTTTTTTTATCTTCCCCGTTTCTAATAGATCTGTTATATCTGCTGTTTCTATCTGGGAACTATCCTTTTGACCGCTAAAAATAGTTATATCATAGTTGTTTTTTGGGTTAAGTTCTAAAATTATTTTAATATCATCATTATGTTTATTAAAATTTTCTATAAATGGAAGTATATGTGGTAGGTCTGTATATAGTGTTACTGTCTCAATCTTATTTTCACTACATGAGATAAATAGTGTTGTTATTAATAATAATATTAACTTTTTCATGAAATTATTTTAGATAACACTCTATCCCATGTCAATTGGGTTGTTCTTTATATCTATGATACTGCATAATAGGCTCTATGCAGCGGAGATTGTTTTATACGTATAGCGATTATCTATACAATAAATATGGGAAAACAGTATATAGGGTAGGGGTCGATGGTGGCTTTTCTTGTCCTAATAAGACAAATGGTCGAGAGACTCATGGTTGCAGCTTTTGTGGAAGCTTTGGGGCAAGAAGTGCATATTTAGGTGATAGCGAAGTTATTATAAATGAACAGGTTACAAAGAGTATTAGCTTTTTAAAAAGACGATATGATGCCCAAGACTTTATTCTCTATTTTCAAGCCTATTCAAATACATATGACCATGTTGATCGTTTAAAACATGTCTATGACTACGGTTTATCCCTGGGAAATTTTAGAGAGTTAGTAGTCTCTACAAGACCTGACTGTATCTCTAAGGAGATATGCGAGCTTCTAAGTAGTTATAAAAGGGATGATTTTGATGTTTGGGTTGAACTAGGTATTCAGACTGTTAATGATGAATCTTTAAAAAGAATAAATAGGGGACATACTTACAGTCAGTTTATAGATGCCTATAAAATGTTAAAAAGTTATGGTATTAAAATAGCTGTTCATTTTATTTTTGGTTTGCCAGGAGAAGATTTTACCGATATTCTAAATAGTGTAAAAAAAATCGCTGTTTTAAAGCCAGATGGTGTTAAGTTTCATAATCTTCATATACCTACAGGAACTGTTATGTATGAGGAGTATTTAAGAGGGGAGTTATCCTTTCCATCTAGTTTAAGACATGCTGAGTATGTAGCAACTGCCATTGAATATTTAGATCCTAAGACGGTGGTTATGAGGGTAAATACAGATACCCCTGGCAGTAGGCACTCTGTTCCAGGATTTTTCTTGGATAAATCAATTGTTTACAATAGAATTACAGAGATATTAAATAGTAGAAAAAGTTATCAGGGGAAGTTGAGTGGAGAGAGATAATATTGAGATCTTAGATAAAATTGATGAATTGCAAGAGCATTTCTACAACTATCTTTTTACTAAAACCGTTAGAGATATCTCCTTAGTTGTTAAACTTAAGGAAAAGGATTGGGACTATATAAAAAGGTTAGAGGGACAAAAATCATTAATCTTTGGTAGAAGAACTTTTAAAATAGAGGAAATTTACCAGGTTTTAGTCCCATTTGTAAAGTTTATAAAGGGTGTGCGGGAGGATGTATTTCCTCATTTTGAAATTATAGTTAAAACAAATACTCCAAGATTAAGTTTAAGCCCCCAGGAGAAGTCCATTAGAAATATTCTTGTTGATAACTATGAGCGTAATATATATACCTTAGGTAAAATTGTTTTAGAACTCTATGAATTAGTGGTAGTTGAGGATTTAAAGGAGAATAAAAACAGTACTCCTCTATGTCTTACAATGGTTGATATTAAAGACATAGAGAAGGATTTAAGTTTTATTGAAGATTATCAGAACAAGTAAAGATAATTTGAAATAGATCTTCTAAATCTTCTTTATCTACACTTGAATATGCAATTCTGAAACTTGTATCCCCAAGGGATATTGTTCCTACTCCATGTTTTAAAAGTTCAACTCTTAACTGTTCATTAAAACCTGAAGGTGTCTTAAAATTCATAAAGTAACCTGAGTTAAATGGATACTCTTGTAGTTTTAAACCATTTGTCCTCTTTTCTAAAATCTCTTTAACCTTTAAATATCTGTCCTTCATAATTTTTTCAAACTCAGCTTTTTCTGAATCATATGTATCACTTTTAAGTGCTTTTATAACCAGGGCTTGGCTTAATTTAGAAGAACTGGAGAAGGATGATCTTACTGCACCCATAAGTTTTTGTTCTAGGGCATCGGTATGTCTCTTTTCAAGACCCTTACCTGCAAATGTAATAAAACCAACACGTAGTCCCCAGGAATAATCCTCTTTAGTAGCACCATCAACTTTAACAGCTAATACGTTTTCATGAATATCTGCTAACAGGGAGAAGATTGACTCTTTATATATATCATCTTCATAAAATAGACCAAAGTAGGCATCATCTGTAATTACACACACTTTAATTCCCATCTCTGCTACTTCTTTTATAACACTGCTTATCAGGTTTGCTTCCTCTAAGGTAGGAGAGTAACCTGTTGGATTATTGGGGAAATTAAGTAGTAGAGATACTTTATTATTTTTTGTTGAACTTATTAAGGTCTCTTTTAAAGAGGCTGTATCAATTTTATTACCCCTAAAAAAGAGAATCTTTTAATATTAACCTCTTTTCGAATTTCGAATATCAATTGATAATTTCCCCAGAATAGATCTGGAATAACTAAGTTATCTCCTGGATCTAAGAATAGGTCTGCTGTGTTACTAATACCACTTGTTAAACCTGGAACAACTATTGGTAGGGAGGTGTGAATATTTTCTAGGCCTGGATTTTTTTTAATAATCTGGCTTTTCCACAACTCTCGTAGTTCCATTACACCTGGTGTTGGAGCATAAGTAATATAATCATTTGTATCCATATTATTTATGTTGTAACTTAACCCGGACAAAATAAGTGGCTTTTTTTTGTTAAAAGCCATACCTGCAGTTGCATTATATTTGTTAGCTTTAGCAGATGCTTCAGCTGATTGTGCAACAATTCCTTTAGGGAAATATAGTTTCTTCCCCATACTTGACAGTAAGAACCCTGCCTGAGTTTCATTTAAAATGTTATTTAAATTCAAAGCTAAACTATTCATGTTTAAACTATACACTATAGGGGGGAGAGTTTCAAATGGTCTTTTATCCTGGTTATTTATCGTTGACACTTGCACTTTAATAGCATAAATTATAATAATGCTAGCTGATTTAATTGAAAAAATTATGACCCTAATAGGGGGGAAAGATGACCCTAACTCAAAGAATAAAAAACTCATAAAAGAGATAAAAAAAAGTCTTAAAAAGAGTAATAAACTATTTAATGTTAAAAAGGATGAGGTAACCTCTACATTAGCCCAGTTTTTTTATAATTTATATAAAATTGTAGGTCCTTTTAACGACATATTAAGTAATATTGACTCATCTAAAGCATTTAAACGTATGATTGTAGAGAGTTATATGTCTGAAAAGCAGTTAGAAGCTGTTGATAGACTTACTGGTGACGAGATTAATAAGAGGTTGTTATCCAGTAAAAACGTAAAGTTAACTGCCAGTCAGGTTCAGAAGGAGATAATAGGATTAGTTTCAAGTTTTTCTAGTGAGCTGACTAATCAGATTAATGAATCATACAATCTCCTCCTTATTTTTAGGGATTTATCATGTTTTAATTATTATTTCTTATTAAAAAAATTCGATTCTAGGCTTCCAAATTATGATTTTGTTTATAAACCTAGTTTTAGTGATATTAGTGCTAGTTACGTCTCGGAGGATTTAAAAGACTTTTTAGAAATTCTGCAAATTTTTAATGCAAGTAATAATTGGAAGGAAATTTTTGTAATATTAGAAAAGTATAGATCAAATATGAGTATTGATATTAAGAGCTGGAATAAGGTCTTAAGGTCAATACAGGATATTAAGAGTTCTAATATACTACTGAATATAGTAAAGGTTGTAGATGAGAATCCATACTACGAAGTTAAATCTACATATAATGACAACTCAATTGTTGAAGACTATATTAAAGTAATTCGAGATGATGCAGAAGAGGCTTTAAAGGGTGTATTAAAACAGAAAAAAGAGCAAGCAATTGGAAAGTATATTGAGATGATCTTTGGGGATGTGGGATCTGTCGAAAGAAATAAATACTATACAAAACACGCAAATATAACATACGAGAAAAAAGAGTTAGAGGGGTATACATATGTTGACCCTATTAACTATTTAAGGGCTTACTTTTTAGATTATTTTAAAACAGAAACTAAGCCTGTTATAGAGGTTCTATTAATCCAGGGACAGTGGGCCACCCATGTTACTAGCCAAGAGTTCTCTGAAGCTTTCCATAAAATTCAGGAATTTTTACCAAAAACAATAGAGTTGGATTCATCCTTAGCGGATGAGGAGCCTGTTGGTGCTAGGATAAAAACTATGTTAAGAAAATCTGGTAAGGATATGATTGCTAAAAATGCCCTAGATAGTGAGATAAAAACTGTTAATAAACAGGCTAAAATAATAGTTGAAGGTTCCGTTCAAAATCTAATAATTCTAGGTAATGTAATAAAGGCGATTTTAGAAGAGTTTAAAAGTGGTAAGGTAGAAGCCATTATTAACTGGAAAGAGTTACAAAACACCCAAGAGGAACCATTAGAAGAGATGATGTTAAGAACATATAAAAAGCTCTTCTATATGGTTCAACTGATACAGCAAACTTTAAAGGGTATATAGTTTTAAACTATATACTCTTTTAATTGACTCTTAATTTTATTTGATACTGATACGATAACTTCTATACCATTATCCATATACTCTTCTTTTAATACTGTTCCCTCTCTTTTAAGTAAGGCTATTATATCCCATCTATCTAAGGGTATTAGAAGTTTTATCTCAGAGTGGAGTTCTAAAAGTAGAGTGTTTACCCTCTCCCTTAGGTTATCTACACCCTCTCCTGTATATGTTGAAATTTTTACTGCATTTGGGAATTTGAGGAGATTTAATTCTTCAATAGACCCTTCTTTGAGGGCGTCAATTTTATTTAAAACTGTTATTATTTTTTTATCCTTAATCCCCAGGTCCTCTAGGACTTCAAGGGTTACAGTATGGTGATGCATTATATTTGGATTGGTTATATCTAATACATGAATTATAAAGTCAGCAAAGGCTGCCTCTTCAAGGGTCGATTTAAAGGCATCTACAAGGTCATGGGGTAGCTTTCTAATAAATCCTACTGTATCGGTTAATATAAACTCTCGACCACCTGGTAAAGATATCTTTCTAGAGGTTGGGTCTAGTGTCGCAAACAGTTTATCTTCGGCTAGAACATCACTACCTGTTAAAAAGTTCAATAGTGATGATTTCCCTGCATTTGTATATCCAACAATAGCTGCGGAAGGAACAGGACGTTCGGCCCTTTTTTTTCGCATTAGTTCCCTGGTTTTTTTTACCTCTTTAATCTCTTTTTTAAGTGAGGTTATGTATTTTAAAACCATTCTTCTATCACTCTCTAATTGGGTCTCCCCCTTACCTCTATTACCCTTTGCTCCACCTCTTTGTCTAGATAGATGGGTCCAGGCCCTTGTAAGCCGTGGTAGGGAGTACTCTAATCTTGCAAGTTGTACTTGGAGTGTTGCTTCCTTTGTATTTGCCCTATCTGCAAATATATCTAATATTACTTCCTGCCTATCAATAACAGTCATTCCAGCTTGTTCTTCAATATTACGTTGTTGTCTTGGTGATAATTCTGCATCAAAAATAATTAAATCTGCATTGATACTTTTTGCCTTTTCTACTAACTCTTCTAACTTTCCAGAACCTATAAATAGTTTTGGGTTAGGTTCCCTAATTATTGCTAATTCGGAATCGACAACATTAATACCCATTGTATCAACAAGGGATTTAAGCTCATCAAGATGCTCTTGGGCATCGATATCACTCTCCCCTCTCTCTCTTATTCCAACAAGGAAGGCTGCTTCGCACTTCTCTGATAATATATTTCCATTGTCTACTAATTCTAAATCACTACTCATATCTACATAATAAGTTATTAAAGGATATATATAAAGAGATTTGTATTGACATTTTTTTGAACTTTAGATAATTTTATATTGATAAATAAATATAGATTAAATAATATTGATATAATATATAGGAGAGAAGCTATGGAACAAAAGAAAAAAGCTACAATGAGTATTGGTGAATTGGATTCTGTCTTAGAGAGAGTAAGCGCTAGCCAGAAATTGTATAGTAACTACGATCAAAGCCAGGTGGATGAGATCTTTAGGGTTGCTTCTATTAGAGCAAATGAAAATAGAATCTCTCTAGCTAAAGCTGCAGCAACAGAGACAGGTATGGGGATAATGGAGGATAAGGTAATAAAAAATCACTTTGCCTCTGAGTTTATTTTTCATCAATATAAGGATGCTAAAACATGTGGAATTATAGAAGAGGATAAGGCTTATGGTATTAAAAAAATAGCTGAACCCTACGGTGTTATTTGTGCGATTATTCCAACAACAAATCCTACATCAACAGCAATTTTTAAGTGTTTAATAGCTCTTAAAACTAGAAATGCTGTGGTTATATCTCCCCATCCTAGGGCAAAAAATGCAACTATAGAAGCAGCTAGAATTATACGTGACGCAGCTGTTGAGGCAGGAGCACCAAAGGATTTAATTGGTTGGGTTACAGAGCCTTCTATGGAGTTATCTAACCATTTAATGACTCACCCAAAAATAAATCTGATTTTAGCTACCGGTGGACCTGGTATGGTTAAGGCTGCTTACTCATCTGGTAAACCTGCAATAGGTGTAGGGGCAGGGAACACTCCTGCTGTAATAGACGAGAGTGCGGATTTAAAAACAGCAGTTTCATCTATTTTATTAAGTAAAACCTTTGATAATGGAGTAATTTGTGCCTCTGAACAATCAGTAATTGCCCATAAAGATGTTTACAAAGCTGTTAAAGATGAGTTTAAGGCTAGGGGAGCCCATATATTATCTAAGGATGAGAAAGAGAAGGTTGGAAAGTTAATTCTTAATGAAAAGGGAATGATTAATCCAGCTATTGTTGGTCAATCAGCTTTTACAATTGCAAAACTTGCTGGGTTTGATGTTGATCCTAAAGCTAAAGTTTTAATTGGAGAGGTTTCAAAGACTGATGTTAGCGAACCTTTTGCCCATGAGAAGCTATCCCCAATTTTAGCTCTATATAGTGGTAAGGACTTTGATGAAATATTAGATAAAGGGCGACTTCTTATCGAGTTAGGTGGATTTGGACATACATCAGTATTATACACTGATTTAAGAAATCAAGACCGTATTAATGAGTTTGGTCATATTATGAAAACAGGTCGTGTACTAATAAATACCCCTGCATCCCAGGGTGCCATAGGTGACCTATACAACTTTAAATTAGCTCCATCTCTAACTCTTGGTTGTGGATCCTGGGGAGGAAACTCGGTTAGTGAAAATGTAGGTATTAAGCATCTTCTTAATATTAAAACAATAGCAGAGAGGAGAGAGAATATGTTATGGTTTAAGATTCCACCAAAAATTTATCATAAGCCTGGGTGTATGCCTTTAGCTTTAACAGAGCTTAAGGGTAAAAAAAGAGCTTTTATTGTAACGGATGTTGCACTTTATAAATTAGGATATGTTGAGCAGGTTACATCTGTATTAGAAGAAATGAATATCGACTGCGAGGTATTTTTTGATGTAGAACCTGATCCAACTATGTCTATGGTTAATAAGGGACTAGAGAGAATTAACTCATTTAAACCAGATACTATTGTGGCTTTAGGTGGTGGATCTCCTATGGATGCTGCAAAAATTATGTGGCTTTTATATGAACATCCAGAGGTTAAATTCGAGGGTCTTGCCCTAAGATTTATGGATATAGAGAAGAGAATTTACTCTTTCCCTGAAATGGGTAAAAAAGCAAATATGGTTGCAATCCCTACAACATCTGGTACAGGTTCCGAGGTTACTCCCTTTGCTGTTGTAACAGATGATAAAACTGGGATGAAGTACCCAATTGCTGACTACGCTTTAACACCAAACATTGCAATTATTGATTCTCAATTAGTTGAATCTATGCCTAAAGGGTTAACTGCTGCTTCAGGAATAGATGCTGTTACCCACTCATTAGAAGCTTTTGCATCTATTATGTCTACAGACTATACAAATGGTATCGCCCTAGAGTCTTTACGACTTCTTTTTAAATATTTACCTGATGCATATAAAAATGGTGCAGAGGATAAAAAGGCTAGGGAGAGGGTTCACAACGCATCAGCTATGGCTGGTATGGCTTTTAGTAATGCATTTTTAGGAATATGTCACTCTTTAGCCCATAAACTAGGAGCAGCTTTCCATATTCCCCATGGAATTGCCAATGCTATTTTAATTAACCATGTTATTAAGTTTAATGCTACAGATGTACCTACTAAACAGGGTGTTTTCTCCCAATATACACACCCTACTGCAAAGTCTAGATATGCAAAGATTGCAAACTATTTAGATTTAGGAGGTAAGGATAAGGATGAAAAAATAGCTAACTTATTAGAAGCAATTACTTCCCTTAAAAATAAATTAGATATTCCTAAATCTATTAAAGAGTGTGGAGTTAGTGAAGAAGAGTTCTTAAAAAGAGTTGATACATTATCTGAAGAGGCATTTGATGACCAATGTACAGGTGCCAACCCACGATTTCCTCTAATTTCTGAACTTAAACAGATCTACCTTGATGCTTACTACGGATTATAACTTGTTTTAAGTAGTAAAGTTAGATTAAAATAGGTTAATGATCAGAAAATTAGTGATACTCCATACATTGTTACTACTTGTTAGTACAATTTATGGAGTAAATGATAAAATTTATTCCCAGGGTAGTAGCTCTGTAGATACCCTAGCTCAATTTTTATCCCAAGGTAATGGGGCGTTAGGTGAGGAACTTGTATATGAATTTGCTACTATCTATATTGAAGAGTCTAAAATAGAGGGAATAAATTGGGATATAGCATTTGTTCAGATGTGTCTTGAAACTGGTTTTTTAAGATATGGTGGTTTAGTTGAGTCTGGACAAAATAACTTTTGTGGACTAGGCTCCTTTGATAACAAACAGGGAGCTAGTTTTCCCACTATTCGAGAGGGTGTTCGAGCCCATATTCAACATCTTAAGGCCTACTCATCCACAGAAGATTTAAATAGAGAGTTATTAGATCCTAGGTTCCACTTTGTAGAGCGTGGCTCTGCTTTAGATGTACATGACTTAACAGGAAGATGGGCAACAGATCCTAAATATGGAATAAAGTTAGTATCTCTACTACAAAGAGTATCTCTTATAGAGAGGACGCAGTTAGTATTAAATGCTGAGGTTCCAATGGGATATCAAGAAGTATCAGAGCCTAAAGTTATGGTTGTTTCTGATATAATTGAAGTTAAGCCTGTAATTAAAGATGTAGTTGAAACTGTATTTGAAGGTATTATTGATGAAAATATTGTGGAAGATGGGATAGAAGAGAAGGGAGGCTGGTTAAAATAACCCCCCTAATTTTTAACTATTTTACAAACTCATTTCTTTTTGAAGAAGTATTAAGTCCATTATAACTATTGCAGCCATTGCCTCAATTACTGGTACAATCCTAGGGCAAATACATGGATCATGTCGGCCAATGGTTACTATATCAGTCTCATTAAGTTCCTTATCTATTGTCTTTTGTTTTTGACTTATTGATGGTGTAGGTTTTATTGCCGCCCTAAATACAACTTCCTGTCCCGTTGATATTCCTGCTATAATTCCACCTGCATTATTGGTTAAAAAGCCGTTTTTATCCCTTTCATCATTTTGTTCCTTTCCTGTTAGTTCCGCACATGCAAAACCTGAACCAATCTCAAACCCTTTAACAGTTCCTAGGGACATAATTGCCTTAGCTAATTCTGCGTCTAACTTATTAAATACAGGTTCTCCTAATCCAGCTGGAAGATTGTTAATTCGGCACTCAACAACTCCTCCCATACTGTTATGGTCCTTAATAAGCTCTTTTAGTTTTACCATCATTTTATCTGCAGCTATTGGGTCAGGGGCTCTCATAGGATTTTTCTCTATCTCATCCCTATCATAGGTTTCGCACTTAATACCGCCTGCTGCTTTTGTATATGCATGAATATCAATATTCATACTACTTAAGAGTTGTTTTGCAACTGCACCCGCAGCTGTTCTTGCAGCTGTCTCCCTACCTGATGACCGACCACCACCTCTCCAGTCTCTATGCCCATTATATTTTGAGAAGTATGTCCAATCCCCATGTCCAGGTCTAAATTTATCAACAATATCCCCATAATCCTTACTCTTAGTATTCTCATTAAATAGTACTAGGGTTAAGGGAGTACCTGTTGTTTTACCTTGAAAGTAACCGGAAAGACACTTTATTTTGTCTCCCTCTTTTCTAGGGGTTGTTGCATCGGATTGTCCAGGCTTCCTTCTATCCATCTCAGCCTGAATTAAGTCTAAGGAGAGTTCAAACCCAGCAGGAACTCCATCGATTACTACTCCAAGAGCCTCACCATGGGACTCTCCAAACGTTGTTATTTTAAAAATACTTCCATAATTACTTCCTGGCAATTTTAACTCCTTAGTTGTTCCACTATTTTAGATGTTATCTCTTGTGGTGTTAAATTATCACCACTAACTTCCAATAAAGCCATACTTTTATATTTATAATTTCTACTTTTATATAGTTCTAAAAACTCATTTTTAGGGTCGTTGGATTTCAAAAAAGCTGGAACTCCATTTTTTATTATTCGGGAATAAACTGTATCAAAGGGTGTATTTATATATATGGAGTTTTTCAATTTTTTTAATATTTCGAAGGATTCAATATTATCACATATACCACCACCTGTAGCACAGATAAAACCGTGTTTTACTCCTTCTAGGTATTTTATAGCCCTGGTTTCAGCTTTTTGAAAAGCTTCTTTTCCATAGGTTTTATAAAAACTTCTTACATCCATATTTACAGAGTTTTCTATTATATCATCAAGGTCGTAAAAGTTAATATTTAACTCTTTCGCAAGTAGATTCCCAACACTACTTTTTCCACAATGTTTAATTCCAATAATGTAAAATCTACTATCCATATGCCATGTTAACCTATCGATTATTAACTTTCAATAAAGTGCGGAATAAAAAGAACCGATAATAGATACAAATATATTAAGAAAAAGAGGTGACTATGAGAAAATTTAAGGTGAAAGGATCTGAAAATTATCCTGAGATTTTAACAATCATGGAAGAAGCTGAAGATAGATTTATGGTATTACTTGAAAAGAGTAACGGTTATGGTATTGAATCAAGGGAAGAGGTACTAACTAAAGAGCTATTTGAATCATGTCTTAGGACTAACTATTTAACAGAAGTACAAACTGCCTAATTATAAAAGTAAATTTTGAATAGGAGTTGGTTTGGATATCGCATATCCCTGTATATAATCGACTCCTATATCTAGTAAAATCTCTCTTGTATTTTCATTTGTTACAAACTCTGCAACAGTTTTCATCTTCATTATATGACCAATATTATTAATAGATTCAACCATGGCTCTATGAATTGGTTCATTCTCTATATCCTTTATAAAGGATCCATCAATTTTTAGATTTTCAACTTCCATATCTTTTAAGTACGTAAAGTTTGAAAAACCACTTCCAAAATCATCAAGACTAAATGTACAACCAATTCTTCTTAAGCTTCTAATAAAATTTTGGGCTATCTCCATATTTTGTATTGTTGCAGTCTCTGTTATTTCAAAACAGAACAGTGTAGGAGGAACCTTATACTTCTGAAATATATTCTGTATATATACAGGGAGGCTTCTATCTAGAAGTGATGTTCCAGAGATGTTAACACATAAAATATAGTTGTAGGTATACTTTTTACTATCAAGAAGCTCCTTACAAAAAATAGCAGCTTTCTCTATTACTATCTTATCAATCTCTGGCATTAAACCATACTCTTCTGCCGAGGGGATAAAATCATTAGGTGATAAGATTTCTCCATTATCATCCTTTAATCTAACTAACAGCTCAATTTTTTTTGTATTACTTGCCTTAACCGACTGGATATCCTGGTAGTATAAAATAAACTGATCCTTTGTAATTGCATCTTTTAAACGATGAATCCATAACATCTGCCCACGTCTTTTATTATACTCATCACCTATATTGTCATATATCTCAACTTTACCACCACCTTTTTTTTTGGAGATTGCACATGCGTCATCTACAGCTGCAAAAAGGGAGTAGTGGTCTTTTATACTATTATTTATACTTACAATTCCATAACTACACATAATTGGGAACTCTTTCTCTCCCCATATAAAATCCTGTTTTGAGATTCTACGCTTAACAGAGGATGTAAAGTGTTTTATATCTGAAATGGAACTCTCCTTAAGTAGAATTCCAAATTCATCTCCACCTATTCGTCCCTTTATATATCTATTATTTGTATCAATTTCCTTAATTATATAGGCAATTTTTCTTAGGAGTTCATCACCAGCTATGTGACCACAGGTATCGTTAATTACCCTAAATTTATCCAGACTAATAACCAGTAATCCGTGGTGGCTCCCCTCATATTTAGCCAAAGTAATTAATTCATCTGCATAATTTATAAAACTTTTTCTATTTAATATTCCTGTTAATGGATCATGGGAGGATTGATAACTGATTCTTGAAAATAGATCTTTAATCTCGCCTACATCTTTTAAGGTTAAGACTTTTCCACGAAATTCACCCTGTATATTTCTGATTGAGGTTATACTTCCAGAAATATGTATATTTCTTTTAGTAACTCTATTGTATATTTCACCCTCAAAATTCCTATTCTCTTCACCCTTATCCTCAATATCTAAAATACCCTTTGTCTCTGATTTTAATTGAATAACCCGCTGGGAAAACATTCCAATGGCTGTTGTTGCTTCAACACCTACAATGTGTTGTGCTATTGGATTCATAAACTTTATTGATCCATGGTGGTCAATGGCAATAACTCCGTCTTTAGTAGTATGTAAAATCCCTCTAAACCATAAACTTTGTTCATTTTGTAAGTTTTTATACTCTATTAAACAGTGGATATTCTTTATAGATATTCTAACTTCATCAAAACACGATGGGGTGGCAATTAAACCTATAGGATCAATTGCTGTTATATCTAAACTATTTAATCTTTTATATGGATTAGTCTCAATTAATAGAATATCAATATTAAGCTCATTTTTAAAACTTAAAGCTGTCTGCTTATTATGGGCATCAGTTCCCATAATTATTAATTGTATTCCATTTTTTAGTAAATTTTGGTGATTTAATTCACCTGTAATAGGGCTGTATCCAATTCTCTTAAGATCTTCTAATAACAGAGATTCAACATCTTCTAAGAGATATATATTAAAGTTTATCATTATACCTAGTTTATTACATAAGTTGGGATGTTTAAAGATAAAGTAACAAATTATTACTATTGACCTATTATAATAAACTTTATTTAATTAAGTTATGAAAGTAAACTATCATACCCACTGTAATTATTGTGACGGTAAGGGAGAACCTAGAGAGTATGTCTTAGAGGCTATAAATAGGAGTTTTTCATCCCTTGGTTTCTCCTCCCACGCTCCACTTAAAGAAGAAAATGATTGGACTTTAAAAGATTATGATGTAGATAACTATCTTTTAGAGATTAAGAGATTAAAAGAGGAGTTTAAGAATTCCATAAACATATATGTTGGACTTGAAATTGACTTCTATCCGGATGAGAATAGGTTTGATTATTTTAATAAGTACAATTTAGACTACTCTATTGGCTCAGTTCATATGGTAAAACCTAAGGGTAGTAGTGTTTATTACAGCGTAGATGAGAGTCCGGAAATTTTTGAGTCTGTGTTAACTAATCTGTTTTCATCCTCTATTGAACTATTTACTAAGGAGTATTATACAACCCTTAGAAATATGATAATTCAAGGTGGGTTTGATATCCTAGGACATTTTGACCTTATTAAAAAGTTTAATAAGGGGTATAAATACTTTACAGAGGATGAACCCTGGTACAGAGAAGAGGTTTTTCAAACCTTAGATTTATTAGAGGATACTGATATAATTGTAGAAATGAACACCGGTGCTCTTTCCAGGGGAGTTCAAGATATCCCCTATCCTTCAAAATGGATATTAGAAGAGTGTTATAGGAGAAATATTAAAGTCTGTTTAAATAGTGATGTTCATGCACCTAATAACATTGAGTGTTATTTTAATGAATCATTGGATATTTTAAGGAGTTGTGGTTTTAAGGAGCTACACACACCCTTTGAAGTTATAGATATTAGGAGGAAAAATGGTTAAACATGTAGTTATGTGGAGACTCAAAAACAAGGAAGATGGAGTTTTTATAAGAGAAGAGATTCTCTCTCTAGAGGGGAAGATTCCGGGGCTTGTATCAATAGAGGCTGGTCTGGATTTTAACCAAAGTGGAGCAGCATACGATCTTGTTCTTATATCAACCCATATTGATAGAGAGGCCTTAGCTATTTATCAAGATCATCCTGAACACGTAAGAGTAAAAAATATTATTGTACCCCTAGTTGGTGATAGAGGTGTTGTGGATTTTGATATTTAATGGGTAATAAATTAGTTTTAGCACCAATAAAAGGTTATACGGACCCTATTTGGCGTAGTTGTTATTTTGAGCATTTTACAGGAATTGATAAGGTCGTTACACCATTTTTACTACTATCTGAGCATAATGAGGCTAAAAAGAGTTATTTTCCACGTTTTTTACCAGAATTAGGCTCGGATATTGAGGTTGTTCCCCAATACTTAGTTAAGAATCCTGATACTATAATATACTCCTCAAAAATTATGGCTAGCCTAGGGGTTAAAGAGTTTAACCTAAATATGGGTTGCCCAGCACCTGCTATATACAAAAAAGGACGAGGTTCAGGGTTATTAGAAAATCTAGACAGCGTAAAACATATTTTAGACTCTGTAGTTGGAAATATCCCTGGAGATTTTACAGTTAAGATAAGAACAGGGATTGTTGATAGCAGTCTGGTTAAACCAATATTAGATATTTTAAATGAATACACTCTTAAAGAGGTTATTGTACACCCTAGATATTCAAGGCAATTATATGGTGGTAGTCCCGATATGGAAGCTTTTAAATATGTCTATGATAACTCAACTAATCCTGTTAGCTACAATGGAGATATCTACTCCCTTGGCGATTTTAAAAGAGTATCTACTGAGTTCCCCAGGGTTAGTTCTTGGATGTTAGGTCGGGGAGTATTACAAAATCCATACCTACCTATTGAGATTAAAACAGGAAAGGTAGTTGATCAAAATATTAGAAAAGAGGGGATTATAAACTTTATATCGGACTTTAGATCCAGATTAAAAGGTAGTTATGACAAGGAAGGAATTGCTGCAAATAGAGTAAAAGCTTGTTTAATCTATATTGCAGCCTATTATAATAATTCCCCCCAGTTTATTACTAAAATAAAACAGAGTAGGAACCTAGATCAGATACTTGATATGATCTTTTTAAACTGATCTCCTCTGTGAAATTCATTATTAAACATTCCAAAGGATGTGGCCCCAGGGGAGAATAATATATTGTCTCCTGGTTCTAGTCTATTTTTAATATCATCAATTAATAACTCTAGGGATGGATATGGTCCAAAATATGGAATATTCTCCCTTTCTAGTACCTTAATCATTTTATCAGTACCACTTCCCTCTAAAAGATGTATTGTTTTTGGCTTTTTAAAGGCCTCTTTTATGGATTCAAAGTTAAGTTCCTTATCTGTTCCACCACTAATTAATCTTATTGGTTCTTTAAAGCTGTTTATTGCAGCTACCACAGCTTCGGGGATTGTTGCTGCCGAGTCATTATAGAATTTTAAACTGTCTTTTTCTAAAAACAGCTCCATTCTATGGGGGATGCCCCTAAACTCAGAGAGAGATTCCTTAATAACTTTTGTCTCTAAACCATATCTCTTTAAAATTAAAGCGGCTAAAAGAAGGTTTTCCCTTTGATGTTCACCTTTTAAAGTTTGTTCCCTATCTAGGATAATCTCCTGCTTCCCCTCTATCTGTAACCACCCCTGTTTCATATCGTCTAAAAAAGCACAGTTAATTCTTTTAGGTAGTAGTCTGTTGGAAAAATATAGTGGTTCCTTACTTAATTTGTTTTTAAAAAAATCCCTGTATGAATCGTTATAGTTTAATATAATATCCTGGGTTGCATTTTCAAATATTACAGCCTTATCGTCGGCGTAATCATCTAGACTATTATATGCATTTTGGTGGTCGTTCATAATATTTGTAATTGCGCAAATCTGAGGTTTAAGACACCCCTTTCCCCTAAGGTCAGCTAACTGCCAGGAGGATAACTCTAAAACTACAGGGGTTGTTGAGTCTACTTCATTTATAAAAGTAAGGGGAGATACTGTTATATTTCCACCTAGTTGCGTCCTGGGATCAATCTTTTTTAAAACATGATAAATAGCGGATACAGTGCTAGATTTGCCCTTACTCCCAGTTATAGCTATTATTGGGCACTCTACACTTTTAAGAAAAATTGATATATCACTCTCTACTCTTTTTGCTAGTTTAAGGAATTTAGAAGTTGTAGGTACCCCTGGATTTTTAATAACAATATCTGCATTTATAAAATCATCATCAATATGTTCTCCAAGGGTGTATTTTATATTGTAATCCCTAAGCTGGAGGAGGGTAGGTTCTAAAACCGCCTTAGATCTTAGATCTGTTATTGTTAATAATGCCCCTTTTTCTAGAAAGTATTTAGCTGATGCTAATCCACCTCCATGTAGACCAAGACCCATTATTGTGACCTTTTTACCTCTATAAAACTCTACCATACTCGATCACTTCTCTCAGAGATTGTCTCTATATTCGCTATTTCATATGAGTATTTTGTCTCGTTTAGTGTAAAAATCTCCACTCTAATTATTTTATACACATCTAAAACAACATCGTTAGAAAGATCATCACTCTCCTCAGCCTGGGTATACCACTTCTCATAGGAAGCCTGATAAACATTGTTTTCTAACATTTTAATTTTAAGATTATATATACCATAAACATCTTTTCCATCTCTATTTTCATCAGGAAGTGCTAACCACTGACTAGGAGATAGTATAGTTGATGTAGGATCGGTTTGTGTTCTCATTTTTGTTGTAACATATAGGGTTGAAATTTCTGTTGAGTCATTGTTCCTTACTCCCTTAGCTAATACATCGTCAATTAGCTCGGGATTTAGGGTTTGGAAGCTTTCAAAATAGGTTTCAACTACCTGGGAAGCAGAAAATCCCGCTGTTAAAGGGGGCTTAAGCGCATTTGCTATAATAGTTCCAAAAAATATAATTAATAATAGAGATGTTATACTCCCCCCAACTATTAGACCTTTATATTTTATAACAAAAGATCTTCTTTTTTCCCATAATAGAAGTCTCTTTTCCTTCTGTTTGTTAAGAGCCTCTTCCTGGGTATAGTCCCCATCCTCTCTGTAAATACCCTCAGTTGTAATACTCTGGAGTCTATTTTTAAGGGTCTGGAGATCTAGACTATTCTCTATATCTAGTAACTCATTTATTAAGTCATTTAGCCTATCGGAGATCTTTACATCCCTCCACCTAGCTTCTACTAACTTTTTTCGACGCATTTTATCCCTTAAATCTTCAACATCGTTGTAGGTTATTGGGTAACTTTTAGTAGTGGATTGAAATAGTAATATTCCAATGGAGTATAATATAGCCTTTTCACCCTTTAAATCTGGGTGCCTATAGAGTGATACATCTGACAATTTTTTATCTAAGGACTCCCTGTTATTTATAAACTCAATTATAGCTGGAGGGAATATTACAAAATCATTATTACTATTTGAATAGATCATATTTGATGAAAACTCAGGTAGTGTAACTCCATCTATTTTTAGTTTTAATAAAAAGTCTACAAGTTTCTCTATACTACTTATATCAAAATCATCCTTAAATACCTGATTTAAACTACTATCCATTTCTGAATTATAAATAATTACATTCCCATCAACCTCGGTTATATGAGGTAGTTTAAATGTTTCCATCTTATCTGAGTTAAATATAAAGCCATTATCACGTCTTCTTTCAGAGAAATCTGTACCAGCTGTTCCCTTATTAGAAATACCAATATTCAGACCTAAAACATCTAATTCTTCAATTTTTTTAACAATTTTCATTTTATCTCCTAGGACATCGAAAAAGATAGGGTAGCATAGAATGTAGCCTTATCACCTGATAGAGGTGTTTTAGGTGTAAGCCCCTCTTTTAATATCCTTATTTTATTATAATTACCGTTAAGTATTAGGGATGCTATAGCTCCTGAGCCACATGTTTTCAATTTATTGGTTCTAGTAAGTTCCACTAAATCCCCCATCTTACCATCCTGTATAAGACTTAATGCTAGCTCTCCATATTTTAAACTCTCTTTCTCATTTTCAAAATCACTAAAATTAGAGCTTATAATTATTAGGGTATTCTCGTCCTCTATCTCTTTAATTATATTAGCTAGGTTACGAACTAAAGATACTACTGTTTTTCCTAAAAGAATAGGAACAATTTTAGCCTTTGGATATAGGTGGTTAATAAATGGTAATACCACTTCGATTCCATGTTCTTCCATATGAGGGGTATTAGATTTAACTATTTTTTTACCAACTCTTTGAATAATCTTTATCGCATCTAGGTCTACCTTTATGCTGTTAGAGCCTATTTTGAAGTACTCTGCTTCAGGTATTGTAATGCTATTAGAGAACTCTCTATGTACATTGGAAATAATAATAACCCTGCTATACTCTTTTTTCTTTAAAGAGTTAAAACCGGTTGCTATATAATCTCCACTATAGTCGTAACCACCATGGGGAACAACAATACAGTTAGAGTCCAATGTTTCTTGGCTGTTTTTTTTAAGTAATTCATCTATTTTATTCTTTAAATCACTACTATTTTCTGGATAAAAAAGACCCTCTACAATAGGCTCTCTAGTTTTAGTATATTTCATATAACTATAGTATAATATATTTTTAAAGTTGGGTTAAGCTTTAAGGGTTTCAAGTCGTTCTTTATCAAGTTTTACAAAGATATTTTTATCATTTGATGGTATAACCTCTCCAGGCTTCCCTTTTTTTATTTTCCTTAGATTCTTAACCTGGGTATACATAATATCCCCCTTACCATTGTTTTTTGCCTTACTATAGAAAAGGGCCAAAATTCCAGCGTCTAATATTACTTCCAGCGGGAAGGTTATATTTCTTCTACTTTTTATAAAAACATAACCTCCTGGGTAGTCTCTAGCGTGTAGCCACATATCGTTACCCTTTACATACTTTCGTAAAAGGATTTCATTCTCCTTTGCATTTCTTCCAACAAGGAACTCCCATTTTTTTGAAGTGTAGTATAACCCTGGTCTTTTAACTAATGGTTTACGACTTATAACCTCTTCTTTAACTGGTTCCTGTTTATTTATATCAATTAGTTCTTTTTTTATATCAACTATCTGTTTTTGTACAACTTCTAAACCAGAGAGGGCTTTTTTGTATTTTTTGTAATAGAGATCGCTATTTTTACTTGGCTCAAGACTTGGATCAATTTTTATTTCAATCTCCTCTCCATCTCTATAGTCTGTAGCTACTAATCTTGTATCGCCTTTTTTTATTTTATATATATTAGATACGATAAGGTCTGCAATGTTTTTATATCTTTGAGGATTTTGATACTTTTTTTCTAGGGCAACTGCTCTTTTAAGCTGATTGTTTAGTTCCTTCTCCCTCTTTTCTCTAAATTGGAGTAACCTTTTTTCCTCATCAATTTTTATATCATTTTTTATTAAAGTATAATACTCATCTTCTATAAAACTATTATATGTAGGAAAGTTGTGGTTCCTCAATTTATAATCCTTCTCCTTAGGAGAGCCTGTAGGAGGGATAAAAAACTCATTTGGCAGTTCCTTGCTCTTTCTACTTTTTTTATGTAAATGGAGGATTCTACTCTCTCTATCTGTTATTATAATATTAGAGTGTCCACCCCATAGACGGATATATATATAGTATTTAATACTCTCCTTAGATATTAAAATCTGGATAACCCTATTATTATTAATTTGTAACAGGCTCTCGACTCTTCCTCCAATAAGGTAGGCCTTAATAAACTCTACTAAGTTGTGTGGTTTACCTAATTTTTTTTGTTTAATTGTAGAAAGGTGTATCCTACTATATTTACCAGTAGATACTACAATCTCTAGTGGAGAATTTGTTTTATAAAATCCAAACAGGAAGGTGTCGTAATCTAATGGGGCAATTTTTTGAAAATAGGAACCAACTAAATCGATCTCTGACACTATCTTCTGGATTTCAATATAGTTAAGACTCATAATCCCTCCTTCAGGGATAAAAGAAATATGGATATAAAGAGTAGAAGGTTTATCATAGGAAATAGAAATGGTTTTAAGTAGACAACCCTTTTATTAAAGTTTGATATTAGGATAGTTAATACCGGGGCCCAAATTAGCAGTAAGTAGATATAATTATCAACTACAGTTGTTGCAACTATTAGTGTAGGAATTAACAGTGTTATAGATAGGGTTTTGGCTGCTTTATCAATAAATTGTGGTGTAAATTCCCTTTTATAGTAGAAAATTGCCCTAAAAAAAAAGACTGTATGGGATAGTAGTAGCAGGGATGATAAGGGTAAAAATAGTAAATCCATGGCCAATAATACTTCTCAATGTAAAAATAATCAATTTTATTTTACGATTTTAGTATTTAGGCTTACACTTAAATAATATAAGGAGTCGCCCTATGATAAAAAGAGAGCTTCGTCAAAAAATTGGTTTAATTTTAGAAAATGACTACAAGATGGATATTGGAACAGCGGATAAGATTTTAGAGATGTTCTTTAGCCAAGACTATATGCCTAGGTGGTACTTTTATAGTAACTCTCCTAATACAATTGCAAGACACATATTTTTGTATACCCAACTTTTAAATGCTAATAGCCGTTACCTAGAGGATGTTGATGATAATGGAAAAACAATAACATACTTTGTAAATGTAGGGCGGGATACCCCGGGCAGATTAGAGAGATTAATTGAAGAGAATCTAGATATGAATATTGGGTCTTTTGATGCAGAGTATACAAGAAGTGGTATATCTATTGTCTCAATTACTAAGAGGGGGCGGAGTGACTTTAAAGTTCCTGAAGAGTTATGGTTAAGTATTAAGGACATGCTTAAATCAGGGGAGAAGTTATCAAAGGATAGAGGTTTTAAGTATGGTTTAGACTTTTTAAATAGTATTCAATTAGACTATTTAACAGAAGAGGTTACAGCCCACTCTCCAGGTGTTAGACTTTTTAGACATATGAACTACTACGAAATGGCTAGAGCCAGTGATTCTCTTGTTGTTTATAAGGATTTTGCTGCAAAAAAAATTGGTGATAAAAAAGAAGATGAGGATGAGAAGAGATTAGCTCTAATAATAAAGAACCCTGTGGATACTTGGGTTATTACTATGTTAAAAGAGATTGAAAAGTTTGATATTAGTATGAATAGAGTCTATTACGATTTAATAGACGGGGATGAAAGCGTTGGAATTCTCTCGATATATATGGACCCATTAAGTGATATAGAGGAGCTAACTAAAAGTATAAATAGTGTTGAAGTGTCTACAAAGAATGATGGGGATAATAGGACAGAGTTTAAGGAGAGAATTGATACCATTATCCGAGCCTTAACGACCCTTGATTCTAAGGAGCAGGATTTTAAAAATGCTGTAGAGAGCCTTGCCCTTTTATGTAAAGATAATAGTGATATAAATAAGGATGGTGAGTATAACAACTTCTACTTAAATTCCGTATCAGACTTTTTTAAAGCTGCACAGTTTCTTGGGGTTTCAGAGAATATGGAGATCCTCTCCCTACTGTTAGGTTACGAAACACTTGATGAGTTTTTTGTATCCTGTAGGCAAGATGATAAAACAAAAAACAAGCCTGGATTTAGAGCAAAACACAATAGTGCCCGGGGACCAAGTAAGGGTGGATTAAGAATTGACTCTATAGTTAGGTACGATGAGGTTGCTGCCCTTAGCTTTATGATGACATGGAAGTGTGCAAGGTCTAAAATACTTTTTGGTGGAGGAAAGGGAGGCTTAAAATTAAACCCTAGGGATTTTTCAGAGAATAAGATGGACTTCTTTGATACTCTTTCAAATTTTGGTAGATCAATATTTGCAGTTACTGGACCTACAAAGGATGTTCCTGCAGGTGATGTAGGGTGTGGAGCAAAGGAGATAGGCCATCTATTTGAAGGTTTTAAATCTGCCCTTAGGGATCTATCCCTATTAGCCTATGGAGTTAAAAAAGGTGTAGCTCTTATAGGAAATAATTTAATTTCCGTTGAAGAGGCTAGAAGAATTTTATATGAGAACTTTGATATAGACTACTTAGACCGGGATGTTTTAAAGGAGTTATCCACAACAGAGAAGTATCTTAATTTAGTTACAGCAGCCCAAATTACAGGTAAACCTAAAATGGGGATTGAGGCTAGAACCGGGGCTACAGGACGGGGACTCTGTTACAGTATTTTGCAGACTGTTACAAATTTATACCTAGATGGTAAGTGGGAAGCCTCTACAGCTCTAACACCTAAGGAGATTGAGTTACTCTGTTTATTACAATCAATAAACGAAAACAAATTAATAGAGTCAGATCCAAAACCACTAATTTCCACTGATCAGTGGAGTATTTTAGAGACTGAAATATATCCTAAGTTATTTAGAGGTAAAAGAGTTATAGTTCAAGGATCTGGTAAGGTTGGAAGTTCAATTATGAGTGAGTTAAACAAGTATGGTGTTAACTTAGTTGGAGTCGCCGATGCCGGGGGAGCAATCCTTGGAGATAATCTAGACCTTAGTGAGATATTAAAAGAGGTAAGTGGAAGTAACAGATCGATAATTGAGTGTAAAAACGGGGTTAAAAAGCAGATTTTAGGACCTAGGGAGGGTAGTGTCATTTTAACAGAGGTTTGCGACATTCTAATTCCTGCAGCCCTTGAGAATGCTATAACCCAAAATAATGCCTATAATATTAAAGCTTTGGTTGTTGCCTGTGGTTCTAATGGTCCATGTACGTCTAAGGCTGAGGAGATTTTAAACTCTAAAAACATAACTGTAATATATGACTTTTTAGCAAATGGAGCTGGAGTTACCGCCTCCTATTTTGAGTGGCTTAGAAATTTAAATGATAGATTTAAGTATGAGGCAGAAGCGATTAAAAAAGTTGAGTACTCCCTAGATATTATGGATAAATATATTATGCCAGAGTTTAGTGAGAGAATTAAAAGAATTTTAATCGAGGAAGAGGGGGCATGGACAACAAGAGAGTGGAATTTACTTCTAAGGGATATTATATTCTCTGAAATAAACGAAGACTACACCTTTAGTGCCAATAATGGAGTTTCTATGAAAACGGCTGGATTTGTTAATAGTAGTTTAAGGGTTTTAACAGCAACTATTATAAAGATGGATAGTGCCCAAAGAGATGTTATATGGAAGAACATTCCAAATAAGAGTAAAAAATTATTAAGGAGTTATTTTGATCATCCAGAGACAGAACTTTTCTCTGATAATATGGATGAAATTAAAAAGGAACTTTTTTCTTAATGGATCTATGTGATATACTTTCTATATGAATAGAATTTTACTACTAGCTTTATGTTTTTTCCCCTTATATGTTTTTTCCCAGGAAGTCCTAGAAAAAAGAGTTGTTTTTGATGATATCATCTACGATCCTTTTTTCTACGCTACTATAGAGGATAACCAGGGGTTAGAATTTAAGGTTTCCAGGATATCTTTTTTTGATGAGTATAACGATAAGAAATTTTTCTTTTGGGTTAGACGAAACTCTGGACTTTATAGTGTTAGTTTTAAAAATATAAAAAGAATAAGCTTTAACGAGGATGACTTTGCAGATAATGAGTATAGAGGTTTTACAAAAGCTACCTTAGAGCTTGTTACAGGGGAGAGTTATACTATCTACTTAAAGACTACAGGTGTTATATCCGGTTATGATGAAGAGTTTGCATCCCCAGTTACTTTCTATCTTCATTACAACTTAATTAGAAGTATAGAGTTTAGGCATGTTGGGGAGTATAAAATTTGTCCCTTCTGTGGAACGATCTATTTTGATATAGAAAAAGATGATTGTCTGTATGATAAAACCCCTTTAATAAAAGGAGTTTTATCAGAATCACAGAGATAAGTTATACTTCCTCAGGAAGTGTAATTTTTGTTTTGTTGATAATTGGTTTTAATACAAATTTTGTAGAGCATCTCTCAATCCCTGGAATTTTAGATAACTCTTCAAAACTAAAACGATCAAAGTCCTTAATATCTTTAACTCTTACCTTTAATAGATAGTCTCGGTCTCCAGATATTCTATAACAATCCTCTACCTCTTCAAGTTCAACAATTGCTCTATTAAACTGTTCTACCTGTTCAGTAGTATGTTTAGTTAATGATAACTCTACAAATGCTATTGTATCTTTATCAACAGATTTTGGATTGATCTGTGCTACGTAGTTACTAAGAACCCCTCTACTCTCAAGTTTTCGAACTCTTTCAAGTGTTGTTGCGGGAGCTAATCCTACTCTTTTTGCCAGTTCATTGTTTGTAATTGAACAATCATCCTGTAAAATATTTAATATTTTTCTATTAATTTTGTCTAGATTTTCCACAATATCTCTCCATATCTATTCTATAATGGTCTTATTTTTTTTAGTCATACCAAACTCAAGAAGGGCTACATTTTAATTGTAATATATAGCATGGTCAATAGGAAATTTGTTAAATAGATCTATTTATCTATTTTTCCACAAGATTAAGCCCATAGAGTTTAGTTTAATATCAATTTCAAAGAGTTTAAGAATATTCTCACTGCTAAGTTTTATTCCAAAGTTACTACACTCATTTATATAGTATTGGCCTAATCTTAGCTCTAGATTTTCTGTATTAAATTTAACAAGATCTACATAGTCATCTAAACGTTTTTTAATTTGGTACTCAACATCTTTAGGTGAATCAGAGAATCCATAGTGGGTAAAAAAGAGTAATTTAGGATTAAAAGCCATCATCTTATCTATCGATTCAACCATTTTATCATACTCAAATGCTGTGGGAGTTGTTGTTGGTTGATAAAATCTTCTACCCTCTATATTTAGTTCTGGATATGTAAGTCCAAAACTGTCCCCTGTAAATATACCATTAGAAATACTGTCATATATAGATATATGATGTCGGGCATGACCTGGGGTAAAAATTGTTGTTAACTCTCTACCTCCAATGTTAAATACCTGATTATCACTACAGGAGATAATCCTACTTTGATCAACTGGAGTAATAACCCCATAATCCTTTTTTACAACCTCTTCACCATAAACAGCATTAGCCCCAAGAATTAATTTAGTTGGGTCAACCATATGTTTTGCACCACTTGGTTGCACTACTAATTTTGCCCTAGGTAGCTCTTTTAAAAGTGTTCCTGCTCCACCGGCATGATCTAAATGTATGTGGGTAATAAAAAGATATTTAACAGACTCTTTTGGTATATTAAGCTCTTCTAATCTTTTTAATATTGTTGGAACAGCATGGGATGTACTCACTTCTATAATGGCAACTTCATTGTTACTATTTAATATATAGGTTCCGGCAAACTTATCTCTAATAAGTTCTGAATCTACTAGATCTATCTGAAATTTTGATAACAACATTTTCAAATTATAGCATATCCTCACTTGACAATGGAATATTTTGTGATAATATTTATTTATAGAAAACCTTTTCTATTAAATGGAGTAATATGAAAAAAGCTACTATACAGGATGTTGCAAAAAGATCTGGAGTATCTATTACCACTGTCTCTAGGGTTATTAATAAAAACTACCCAGTTAAGGAATCTACCCGAATAAAAGTTGAAAAAGCCATTGAATATTTGAATTTTAAGCCTAATCTTTTAGCTAAAGGGCTCATACAGAATTATACTAAAACAATAGGTATTTTAACTCCTTCAATAGAAAACCTTTTCTTTTCTGAGGTTATAAAAGGGATTGATAGTGTAATTAGGCCCCTAGGATATACAACTTTTTTATGTCATACAGAGGGTTGTGATAAAAGCGAGATCGAGATGCTAAACAGTCTAATAGATAGGCAGGTAGATGGGATAATAATGATTGACCCAAGAAAAGAGAATATTCTGTCTGGTAAATTAGAGAAGATTTCATCTACAACTCCCTTAGTATTAATTAACGGGTATTCAGATGGGATTAAGTGTAACTATGTAATAAATGATGCTGTCTCCGGGGTAAATGAAGCTTTAAACTATCTGTTTAATAATAATTGTAGAGATATTGCCCTACTAAGAGGGGGTAAGAGTTACTCCTATGATATAAAAGAAGTTGTTTATAATAACTTTATAAGTGATAAAAACCTTAATAAAAGAGTTTTAAAAATAGATGATGGTAACGATTTAAACGCTGTTAATTCATCTAAGCAGTTGGTATTAGAAGCGTTAAAGTCTAATAATAAACCTAGAGCTATTCTCTGTTGTAATGACTGGATGGCTATAGGAGCTTTAAATGCAGCTAAGGATGCAGGAGTGCCTGTTCCCGATAAACTAAGGATAATTGGATTTGATAATACTATTATTTCTCAAATATCCAGTCCAGCTCTTTCAACTGTTGATCAACAAATGACAAAGTTAGGGCAGTTAGCTGCCCAAAGAATATATAGGATTATGAGTAATGAAGATAATGAAAACCAGAAGATCTATCTTGAAACAAAGTTAGTTTTAAGAGAGTCCTAGGTAAGGGGGATAGTTATGGAAAAAAAGAGATGATAAATGAGTTTAAGAGAGTGTTTGGTCCAGAAGGTGAAATTATTGAGTTTTTTTCACCAGGAAGGGTTAATCTTATTGGTGAGCATATAGATTATAATGGTGGTTTTGTATTCCCATGCGCCCTGGATTTTGGGACATATGCCGCTGTTAGGTTAAGAAGTGATAACAGGATTAGTTTTGCTACATTAAATTTTGAGAAAAGAGTAGAGATCGTTTTAGATAGTGTTGAGTATAAAGAAGAGGATGATTGGACTAACTACCCTAAGGGTGTTATTAAGGAGTTTTTAAACCAAGGTTTTGATATAAAAGGTTTTGACGTTTTATATTATGGTAACATTCCCAATGGTTCCGGGTTATCATCTTCAGCTTCCTTAGAGGTTTTAACTGGAGTAATAGTTAATGATCTCTTTAATTGTAATAAATCAATGATAGATATTGTTTTAATGAGTCAATCGGCTGAAAATAATTTTGTAGGTGTTAATTGTGGAGTTATGGATCAGTTTGCCGTTGGTATGGGAAAAAAAGATAATGCTATTTTATTAGACTGTAACACATTAGAGTATGAGTATGTTCCTTTAGTATTAGAGGGTGTTAAGATTGTTATTGGAAATACTAAAAAAGACGTGGTTTAGCAGACTCTAAATACAATGAGAGAAGATCTCAATGCGATATGGCTGTAGAAGCCTTAAATAGTAGACTGGATTTAAGATACTTATGCGAATTAGATACTGAAACATTTGAATTAAATAAGACCCTAATTAAAGATGATATTTGTAGAGATAGGGCAGAGCATGTTGTCTATGAAAATATTCGGACAATTAAGGCTAAAAATGCTCTTAAAGATGGAGATATTTATGAGTTTGGTCTACTTATGAACCAGAGTCATGATTCACTACGAGATCTTTATGAAGTAACAGGTAAAGAGCTTGATATTATGGTTGAAGAGGCTAGGAAAATACCTGGGACCATTGGGTCTAGAATGACTGGAGCAGGTTTTGGTGGTTGTACAGTAAGTTTAGTTAAAGAGGATTTTGTTGAAAGCTTTATTAAAGAAGTTGGTGATAATTATGAGAAAAGAACTGGGCTTAAACCAGAATTTTATGTTGCTGGCGTAGGTCAGGGTGCAGGAAGAGTATAGGAGAGTTTATGGCAATTTTAGTTTGTGGTGGAGCTGGTTATATTGGTTCCCATACTGTGGCTGCCCTAGTATCAGCTAGGGAAGAAGTTGTAGTTTTTGATAATTTAAGTACAGGACATAGGTCCTCTGTTCC
The DNA here is from genome assembly GCF_008329945.1 of Thiospirochaeta perfilievii. NCBI lineage: Bacteria > Pseudomonadati > Spirochaetota > Spirochaetia > Spirochaetales > Spirochaetaceae > Thiospirochaeta > Thiospirochaeta perfilievii. The sequence continues at coordinate 2,688,005 of NZ_CP035807.1, forward strand.
TACAGGTGTAAAACTTTATAAGGGTGATCTTAGGAATTTAGATGATATAGAAAAGGTTTTCTTAGAGAATGATATACTCTCAGTAATTGATTTTGCTGCAGACTCCAGGGTAGGTGAGAGTGTTACTGATCCCCTAAAATATTATGACAACAATGTATTTGGGACAATTCAATTATTAAAAACTATGGTTAAATATGGGGTTAAACACATTGTATTCTCATCAACAGCTGCTACATATGGAGAGCCTAAAAATATTCCAATAGAAGAGAATGATAGAACTATCCCAACTAATCCCTACGGTGAGACAAAACTAACAGTAGAGAAAATGTTAAATTGGGTTGATAAAGCCCATGGAGTTACATATACAGCTCTAAGATACTTTAATGCTGCTGGTGCCCATATCTCTGGAAAAATAGGGGAGGATCATAAGCCAGAATCCCATTTAATACCCCTTGTATTGGAAGTTGCAGGTGGTAAAAGAGATAAGATAATGGTTTTTGGGGATGATTATAATACTAAGGATGGAACCTGTGTTAGGGATTATATTCATGTTTCAGACCTCTCAGATGCCCACGTTTTAGCTGTAAAACGGTTAGAGAGTGGAGGTGATAGTCGGGTTTTTAATCTTGGGAATGGTACCGGATTCTCTGTTAAAGAGATTATTGAAATTGCTAGAAAGGTTACCGGCCATCCTATCCCAGCTGAAATAAAGGGGCGAAGAGCTGGAGATCCTGGGGTTTTAATAGCCTCAGCATCTGCAGCGACTAAGGAGTTAGGCTGGGATCCTAAATTTAACAGTGTAGAAGCAATAATCGAGTCTGCATGGAAATGGCATAAAAATAATCCTAATGGATATGAGGAGTAGTATGAAAATAACAGCAGATTTAATTGAAGAACTTATAGGATTTGGAATATTCCATAAAATGATTAACAACTTAGATGTATACCTGGTTAGAAATCAACTAATTGATCTTCTTAAGGTAGATGAACCATCAGATAGGGCCTTTGAAGCTACATATCCAGATTATCCTGTAGAGATTTTAAATAAACTAATAAACCAGAGTGTAAAAAGGGGAATAATTGATGACTCCCTATCTGAAAAAGATATATTAGATGCAAAAATTATGTCACTTTTTATGCCTAGACCATCTGAGCTATACAATAAATATGAAAATATTAGAGAGAGTATTGGTGTAGAGGCTGCTACTACGTACTATTATAATTTAAGTAAATTATCTAATTATATTAAAACAGATAGAATTGCAAGAAATAAGTATTGGAAATGTGAAACGGAATCTGGAGAGTTAGAGATAACTATAAATTTATCAAAACCGGAAAAGGATCCAAAGGATATAGCTAAAGCTGGAAGGGTTTTAAATACAAACTACCCTAAATGTCTTCTTTGTGCTGAAAATGTAGGATATACAGGGCATATCAATCATCCTGCTAGATCAAGTCACCGGGTTATTCCTCTAAAGTTAAACGGAGAAGAGTGGTTCTATCAATACTCTCCCTATGTGTATTATAATGAACATGCCATTATTTTTAAGGCTAGGCATGAGCCTATGAGAATAAGTAGGGAGTCTTTTGTAAGATTAACTGATTTTGTTGAGATTATGCCCCACTACTTTATTGGATCAAATGCAGACCTTCCAATTGTTGGAGGCTCAATTCTAAGTCACGACCACTTCCAAGGTGGGAACCATCGTTTCCCAATGGTAGATGCTAAGGTGATAAAAGAGTATACAAATAGTGATTTTAAAGGCGTAAAAATCTCTATTGTTGATTGGCCTATGTCTGTAATAAGAATCTCAGGGGAAAATAAAGAGGATCTTGTAAATATGGCTAGTTTTATTTTGGATAAATGGAGGGCTTACTCCGATAAAAGTGTTGGGATTTTAGCATCTAGTTGTGTTAATGGTGAAGATATACCACACAATACTATCACTCCAATTGCGAGAAAAAATGATAATGGAAATTTTGAACTTGATTTAGTTTTAAGAAATAACAGGTGTGATGAGGAACATCCTGATGGAATCTACCATCCCCATAAACATTTACATCATATTAAAAAAGAGAATATCGGTTTAATTGAGGTTATGGGTCTTGCTATACTACCTCCTAGAATAGAGAAGGACTTAGTAAAACTCTCTGAAGTATTACAGGGAGTAGAGAGTTTAAGCTTTGTTGAGAGTAAGATGGAGAATCACTTTCCTTGGTTTAGTAGTATTAAAAACAGTTTTAACTCTACTCTAACAAAGGATGAGGCTGATTGTGTTCTACAGAAAGCTGTTGCAAGTAGATTCTCAGAAGTATTAGAGTGTGCTGGTGTCTTTAAGAAAACAGATCAGGGTTTTAAAGCTTTTGATAAGTTTCTAAAAGAGTGTTCCTGTTATTAATAGAGATCCCACTAGTTTGTTTATTACAAATTAGTGGGTTTTTACTCTTTACAACTAGTGAAAAAAAATCCAATATTAATATATGACTATAACAACACCAGCACTTCTTTTCTCTGCAATATCACTCCTTATGCTAGCCTATACTAATAAATTTTTAACCCTAGCTCAAATAGTTAGACAACTAGTCCATGATTTTCCTAAAGATGATGATAGCAGAATTAAGGGGCAGATAAAAAATTTAAATCTTCGATTGACCCTTATAAAGTATATGCAGGGTTTTGGAGCTCTTAGTTTTCTTTTTTGTACCCTATCAATGTTCTCTCTATTTTTAACCTATCTATTTATAGGGGAGATTCTCTTTGCTATAGGATTGATTCTTTTAGGGGTTTCCCTTGTTTTACTTTTTTATGAGGTAACTATTTCTACAAAGGCATTAAAAATAGAGTTGGAAAATATTAGTATAAATAAATAACATTAATTTATGTTTTTATGTAAAAACGAAATTTAATTTGTTTATATGATAAAAAAAAATGATTTACAAAATTTAAATTGAATATTATTAATATAACTGGAGAAAGACTTTTGTATTGTATGTAAATTAGTCTAGTAAGAGTATTGAGTAATAAATCAGAGAACTTTGGTATTATTATTGGTGTCATATCATTTATTTTTTTACTATTTAACTTTTTGATCCAATATACATTTTATAAACAAGTAATTTTTGAAAAAGAGTATGCTGTTTTAATTTTTATATCTATTGTTATGTTATTTTCATATATATTTATATATAAGCGTATTATACAGGTTTTAACAATTTTTATTTCTACTATTTACACCTTCTATATATTAAATCATTTTGGTTTAGGTATGCTTGAACTTGTTATTTTGATATTGCTTCTAGATAAGTACTCAATATTTAAAAAAAGGGATATTCTAAAGACTACTATTCTTTTAACACTTTTTTTTATACTCCTTGTCACTTCACAACTTAAAAATAATGCATTATTAATTGATCGGCTATATAGGTATATATACTTTATTTTAGCAACTATTTTAATTACATTTTTAAAGAGTAATAATATTAGTTTTAAGATAGAGCGGTACACGTTTTATAAGAATGAGATAAGTAAACTTAAAAATAGTTTAAAACTAAATCAAGAGATTTTAAAAAGAGTAAATATAGATTATATTGATCCCCTAGAAGCCGGTCTTTCAGTTGCAGAGTTAGAAATCTTAGAGAATCTCTGTTTATACAGGGAGACAAATGCAGAGCTTGCCACAAGGCTAAAAAAATCTACAAATACAGTAAAGGTTCAGATGAAAAGTATACTGGTTAAAATAGGTGCTGAAACAAGATATCAACTAATAGATCTGTGTAAATACTACTACCATAGCGTAGGGAATATAGACCCTATCAATGGCGATAGGGTCTAGAATAAATTATCTTTTGTCTGCTTTTTTTATCATATTTGTATGCCAGTTAAGTAGATAGGCTTCTTTATCAGTATTAGAACTTTTTGAATCAACTAATACTCTAAAAACAGGCTCTGTTCCAGAACCTCTCATCCATAAATACGCCGATGGAGCCTGGTTCTTATCCCTTAAAAGTATTTTAAGCCCACCTGTCTCTGCTCCAGATCTAGTACTTGGTCCAGTTCCTAAAACCTCATTAGTTCCCTCTGTATTAAGTTCTGTATAAGATACTATGTTGAATTTAGAGTTTAATTCATCTTTCATCGTTTCCCACTCTTCTAAAAATATCTCTTCATAGTTCTTTTTTAGGGTAGCGTGGGATTCACTGGTAATTTTTAAAATAGCTCTATCTTCATAGGCACTTGTTGTTGTATAGGCTGGCAGTGTTTTTATAACATCAACTAAGGTGAAATTATCCTTATATAGATCCATTTGATTACTCTTTTGACACCATATCTCAAATAAACCAGGGTTTCCGTCTTCACTTGTTAACATTAAGAGTTTCATAATTGCAGAAATAGTATTGAGAGGATCCCGTACAGCAGCAGGATGGGTAATATTCCCTCCGTTAGATCCTTCTCCAAGGATTCTTACAATGTATCCCTCATCTCTTTTTATAGATGCTAGATTAACAACGTTAGCTTCTCCTACTTCTGCTCTAAAGGTTGTGGCATTAAAAGCGTTAGCAATTTCATCAATACGCATAGATGTAGGACCATTAACACATACAGCTACTCTATCAGGGGTTTTCCCATTGTAATAGAGGGAAGATAGCTCGGCTAGAACTGAAATTGCAAATACTGTTTGTGCCTCCATAATTTCAGACTTACCACTCTCTGTATTATAAAATACAACATTTCCTCTATCTCCATCATTATCTGGAACATATCCAAGTGCAAAACTACTATCAACCTTAAACATATCATCCAGTGTTTCTCTACACAGATTTAGGCTTCTTCCTTCTGGAACTATTCTATGGGTAATCTCTCTTGGTTTATCATTTACCCTTTTAACCCTTACCCCTATAGAGTTAAGGTAGTCGCTATCAATACTTAGGGTTCTAGCACTACCATTAAACTCAGCAACAATACCAAAACCGTTTTTCTCAATTTTTGACTTTAATATTTTAATAAACTCTTCCTGCTCCCTAGGGTCTGAACTCCCGGATATTATCTCATTGGTGAAAGTTGTATATGCTTTAAAGGCTGCTTCCCTATATTTTATAGAGCTATTATAAACTTGGGATATTTTTTCTTCTTGGGCACTGTTTGCCAGTTTTATTAAGTTTTGGATGCTACTTTCTGTGGATAAAACACACTTATAATCATTAATTAAAGGTTTTACTAAAGATCCATCTATAACCCCACCTGTTGATAGTCCAAATTTAACTCCGTTATGTCCAATAGGATTGTGACTTGCAGATATATAGGCAAATGCATCAGCACTTTTATTAGCTCTTGTATAACAAAATGTTTCAGGAGCTGCTGATATAAAAAGGTACTGGATTGATATTCCCTGGGATATAAATACTCTTATCATTACATCTGCTATTGATGTCCCTGTATATCTACTGTCCTGGGATAAAACAATCTCAGGATTAGATTTACCTGTCTGTTTTTTTACAAAATCAGAGAATACTTTTGCCATCCCTGCGGCTAGGACCTTATCTGCTTGGCTAATAAGTGGTGTTGTAGACTCTTCGTCCTTGTCTATTGTAAAAACCTTACGCCAACCAGAAGCTGATAATATCATAGGTTCTAAGGCTTTTTCCACATCTTCCAATGTAACTTGATCCATTGTTGGAAAAGGTTTTATTTTTGGATTCCCAAGCTCAAAACCGGTTGTTTTATCAATAATTGTAGACAATATAATCTCCTTTTAAGTAGTTTGTTTGGTATATAATACTAATTGAATAGCTTTTTGTTAATAGAAATTATCTCAATTTTACAATTTTAAGTGTAAAAATGAAACAATTTAGGTATAATAATATTATGAATAAAATTAATAAACTTCCCCTAGGTGGCATGATAAATGAGTATAATACCCTTCGTATTATACAGTCAGGCAACAAAAATGAGAAATATAGAAACTTAACTAATAATGAGATTGAGCTATTAGAAATGCAGAAAAATAAGTGTTACGATTGGTCTAAAATCCTTGTAACTGACACTTTTGAACCTTTGCAAATTAAACACTGCTACTTTATGGGTACAGTTAGAATAGACGATATGGAACCTATATCCCTGGAGTTTAATGATGTTATTTTACCTGTTGGTTTGTACAACTCACAAGTAATGTCCTGTGATATTGGAAAGAATTGTTCAATACATAATGTCTCTTATCTTTCTAGAGTTCTAATTGGTGAAAACGTAATGCTTAAGGATATTGATGAACTCTCCACATCGGACCATGCAAAGTTTGGTAACGGTATTGTAAAGGATGGGGAGGACCCAAGTGGTCGTATTGAGCTTGAAATAGCCAATGAAGCTGGTGGAAGGGAAATTTTACCATTTTCTAAAATGTTAACAGTAGACGCCTACCTATGGTATAAGTATAGGGATAATAAGAATTTAATGGAGAGTTTTAAACTCTTTGTAGAGACAGAGTACCCATCGGATAGGGGGTATTATGGATTTATTGGGGATAGAACAGTAATTAAAAACAGTAGAATATTAAAAGATGTAACAATAGGTTCTGATGCATATATAAAAGGTGCTAATAAGTTAAAAAACTTAACAATTAAAAGCAGTCCTAATCATAAAACTCAAATAGGAGAGGGCTGTACTCTAGTTAATGGAATAATCAATGAAGGATGTAAGGTTTTTTACGGCGCAACAGCTGTAAGGTTTCAACTTATGAGTCACTCTTCATTAAAATATGGAGCTAGGTTAATTAACTCTGTTTTAGGTGAGAACTCAACTATAAGTTGTTGTGAGGTTTTAAACTCTTTTATCTATCCAGGCCATGAGCAACATCACAACTCCTCATTTTTAATCGCTTCAGTATTAAAGGGACAGACAAACATAGCTTCTGGGGCAACAATTGGTAGTAATCACAACTCAAGGGCTAATGATGGTGAGTTAGTAGCCGGTCGAGGGTTTTGGCCAGGCTTAAACTGTAGCTTAAAACACGACTCTAAATTTGCCACTTTTAATATAGTAGTAAAGGGCAATTATACTAAAGAGATTAATAACCCCTTACCCTTTAGTCTTATCTCACTTAATAAGAACGATAAGGTTGAAGTATTTCCAGGCTACTGGTTTCTACATAATATGTATGCACTTAAGAGAAATAGTTGGAAGTACGGTGTTCGTGATCAAAGAGAGAAGAATTTTCCTAGATTAGATTTTGACTTTTTAGCTCCTGATACTGTATCGGAGATGTTAGAGGGAAGAGAGTTTTTAGAGAAGTGTGCTGAATACTCCTATAGAAAAATCTCTACAGATATACATACAGGGGAGGATCTGCTTAATGAGTATGATGACTTTGGAAATTTCACTATATACAGTACTACAATAGAGAATAAAAACCATGGAGTTTTGATTCATAAACCAGCAGTGGCCTATAAAGAGTATTATAAAATGATAACCCTCTACTCTGTTGACACTATATTGAAGTTCTTTAAAGATGGAGGAGATATTTCTCAACTAAACGGTTTAGTTAATCCTGATAAATGGATAAATTGTGGTGGTCAGTTTATTCCTGATGATAGGGTTAAAAGTATAATTGATGATATTGTAGATAAAAAAATAACATCCTGGGATGAACTACACTCTAGGTATAAAATGGTTTCAAAACTATACGACCGAGATAAAGCAGGGCACGCTTTTTATGTTTTACAAAAACTTAATAAGGTTGATAGATTAAATTGGCAACAATGGTTAGACGCTGTAGATACTGCTATTAAAGCTAGAATTGAGATTAAAGAGAGAGTCTATTCATCAAGGGAGAAAGACTTTAATTGTAGTTTTAGAAAGATAACCTTTGACTCTAAAGAGGAGAAGGAAGCTGTTATTGGTAAATTAGATGATAATAGCTTCTTTAAAATAGAGGAAGAGGAGTGCGCTTCGTTTATAGAGATGACAAAAAGTGTAGATCTAAAGAAAATCTTCTAATCTAATGCCCTCTCCACTTGGAACATCCTTAGTTAATTTTCTACCATAAAAATTTTCTACTAAGTGGGGAGAAAGTCCAACTCTTAATATCTTCTCTGTTCTTAATAGAGCTGTATTCTCTTTTGTTATTACATCCCCTCTATTTAGTTGCTCTAGGGAGTGTAGTGACCTATTTGTTCTGTTGTAATTACTCTCTTCAGATTTAGCTAATTTTTTAACACCATCCCCTAATATAGATGTTACCCTCTCTAACCCGTAGATCTTAGAAAGTTTATCTAAACCACTTTTTAAATCCATATCTTCATACTTTCTAATAGAGTCACACATTTGTTTAAAGTTTTGTGGGTTAAGGGCAACAGGGTCGTCTAAACCATCTGTTTCATTAGAGAGTGTTAGGTGTTTCTCCACAATAGAAGCTCCTAAAAGAACTGAGATAGAAGGAACTAGGACAGGGTCCAGGGAGTGGTCTGAAATTCCTGTCTCTATACCAAAAATATTTTTTAAGTTACTTATTAGCTTAAGATTATATTCATTCTCCGGTGCAGGATAACTTGTAATACAGTGGAGTAGGGAGACCCTATCCCTTCCTGTAATTTCTAACGCCCTCTCTATATCCCTTAGTTTTGATACACCACTTGATAGGATTAGGGGTTTATTAAAGGACTTTAACTGTTTAAGTAGTGGGAAATGGTTTAGTTCTGGGCTAGCAACTTTAAATATTTTAGATCCAATATTGTTTAGAATATCCCCACTCTTTTTACCAAAGGGTGAGGCCATAAATATTAACCCTTCACTCTCTGTCATATCCTTAAGTTGTTTATAAAAGGGTTCATCCATCTCTAAACTTTTAAATACACTGTATAGTGGAGTATCTCCCCCAGGGAGTTTTACTAAACCTGTGTTTTTATGGATTATCTCCTGGGCAAAAACAACCTGAAATTTTGCACAATCTGCACCTGCATCCTTAGCAGCCCTAATAAGTTTTTTTGCTTTTTCTAAATCACCACCGTGGCTTGTTCCTATCTCTGCAATAATAAATGTTCTTTTTGATTTGTTAATTGGCATAAAAACTCCTAAGTTCTGCTATTAGGAAGTAGTTCCTAGATCATCTAACCAGAATAAGCCGACTCTAGCGAATCGGCTTTATATAAATTAAATATTTATTTAGCTTTAATAGTATCGAAACCTGTATAAGGAACAAGCGCTTTTGGTATAGTCACAGATCCATCAGCTTGCTGATTATTCTCTATAATAGCTATAAGAGCTCTAGATATAGCTATTGCTGTACCATTTAAAGTGTGACAGATAGCTGTTTTACCATTTTCATCCTTATATCTAACGCCTAAACGCCTAGCTTGGTAGTCTGTACAGTTTGAAGTTGATGTTATCTCTCCCCAATCTCCTGACTCACCCCGTCCTGGCATCCAAGCTTCTAGGTCATATTTTCTATATGCGGGAGAACCTAAGTCCCCAGTACATGTATCTACAACTCTAAATGGAACCTCAAGACCGTTAAAAATCTCCTCTTCAATCTCCCTTAGGGTTTCATGTAGTTTGTCTGATTCCTCTGGTCTACAGTAGATAAACATCTCAATTTTTGTAAATTGATGCACTCTGTAAATACCCTTAGAGTATTGTCCTGCAGCTCCAGCTTCCCGTCTAAAACAGTGGGATATACCAGCCATAAAGATTGGTCCGTTAGAAAGATCAATTATCTCTCCAGCATGGTAACCACCAAGGGTTATTTCCGCTGTTCCTACAAGGCACATGTCTGTCCCCTCAATTGAGTAAATATTAGATTCAGAGCCCCTTGGGTTAAAACCGATACCCTCTAAAATATCAACCTTAGCTATATCCGGTGTAATAGATACTCTAAAACCTTTCTTCATTAAAATATCTACTGCATATCTTGTTAGTGCCATTTCTAATATAGCTGCTTCATTTTTTAAGTAGTAAAATTTAGGTCCAGAAACCTTAGTTGCCCTTTCAAATTCAATAAGATCAAGTTTTTCTCCTATTTCTACATGGTCTAGAGGTTTAAAGTCAAAATTAGGAACTGTTCCACAAACCTTAATTTGGAAGTTCTCCTTATCTTCCTTACCAATAGGAGCATCCGGATGGGCCATGTTAGGTATCTTCGAGGCTTCACTAGAGAGTTTGGATTTTAAGTCTGAAGTTTCACTATCTATCGAGGCTATTTGGGCTTTTAACTCTTTACCCTTATTAATAAAAACAGTTCTCTCTTCCTGGGATAATTTCCCTTTCATTTTTGATGCATTTTCATTTGCCTGTCTTCTTAACTCTTCTACTTTTGATAATGATTCATTGTACTTAGTATAAAGTTCTACTACTAAGTCAACATCCGCTTCCATAAATCTGTTTTTTACGTTGGCTTTTACAGCTTCAACATTGTCTCTAATAAATTTCAAATCTAACATAATGCATATAATACATTAATTATGTTATTATTGAAAATATGAAAAAGATTATTTTAATTATATTTCTTAGTGTAGGGTATCTCTATTCAGACTCTATATACTTATCAAATGGTAATGTGATAAAGGGATCAATAATTTTCATGGACAAGGATTTAGCTAAAATAGAGACAGCTGATGGAGTGCTTGAAATAGAAAAAAAAAGAATTGTTCGTGGAGAGTTTTTTGGAGATGGGAATGAACTAAGTGGAGATCTTGTTTTTGAATTTTCAATTGATGGTAATATAAAGGATACATCTGGTAGTGGTTATAAGATTAAGACAAAAAGTATCCCATATACAGAGGATGTATTAAATGATGAAAACGGAGCTCTACTATCAAAGGGTGGAGGTGAGTATTTCTATATTGAGGATAGTAAAACTATAAGTGATATTGAAGAGTTTACAATTGCAATGAGTTTCTATCCTATAGATACAACAGAGCAGAGCTATCTGATATCTAACTGGCAAAATACATATAAGAATAGAAAGGCTGAGGGAAGATTCTCTCTATCTATATTAAATAAAACTGTTGTTCTATTTGTTGTGGATAGTAATGGGTATTATCAGAGTATTGCCGCTAGTGATGTCCTAATATTGAAAGAGTGGAACAGTATCGCTATGAGATTTGGTTCCGGGAAGATGTCTCTATATGTAAATGGAAAAACAGTTGCTGAAAACACAATTCCTACCCAGACTCTTTTAAAGGGGGAGTGGCCACTCTATTTTATGACAGCAAAATATGTAAAAAATCGAGTAGAGGATTATAAAAAATATAATATAAAAGGAAAGCTTGACAAAATTCGGATGTGGGACTCTACTTTATCGGATAATGAGCTTAATTTACTCTATTAGCTATAGTATTTAATGTTCAAACCACCTATACTAAGTTTAAATTACTCTAAGGATGTATAGTGGAAGAGAAAAAAACTTTTAGAGACCTAGGTCTTTCAGAAGAGATTTTACAAGCGATTGAGAAGAAAGGATTTGAAGAACCGTCACCAATACAGGCGTTAACAATACCTATCCTCTTAAAGGGAGATAAGAATATCATTGGTCAAGCACAAACAGGAACTGGTAAAACAGCTGCCTTTGGTCTACCAATATTAGATACTCTTACAAGTAGTAACAATAAGAATGTTCAAGCGTTAATATTAGCACCAACTAGGGAACTTGCTGTTCAAGTTAGTGATGAGTTAATATCATTAAAAGGTGAAAAGCGTTTGAGTGTTGCAGCAATCTATGGTGGACAAGCCATGGGCGAACAACTAAGACGTTTAAGACGGGGAGTAGACATCGTTGTCGGAACTCCGGGGCGAGTTCAAGATCATATCAATCGTGGTAGTCTAGATCTTTCCAACCTTAGTTATTTAATTTTAGACGAAGCAGATGAAATGTTAAATATGGGATTTGTTGATGATATCGAAAAGATCCTAGAAACAGTAAACGAAGATAAAAAAATGTTACTGTTCTCTGCAACAATGCCATCGAAGATTCAACAAATTGCCAAAAAATATATGGGTGATTATGAGCTGTTTAAGGTAAAAAACAGGGATTTAACTTCCGACTTAACAGAACAAATATACTTTGAAGTAAATAGAAGTGATAAATTTGAAGCTCTGTGTAGAATCGTTGATATCGAGGAAGAGTTTTTTGGTATAGTATTCTGTAGAACCAAAGTGGATGTAGATGATGTTTCCCAAAAGTTATCAGAGAGGGGTTACTCTTCTGGAGCACTTCATGGAGACATTTCTCAAGCTATGAGGGAGAGAATTCTATCCCAATTAAAATCAAAGCAGATTAATATTTTAGTTGCAACTGATGTAGCTGCTAGGGGTATTGATGTAAATCATTTATCCCATGTTATTAACTACTCTCTACCCCAGGATGCCGAATCTTATGTACATAGAGTTGGTAGAACAGGTAGAGCAGGAAACGAAGGTACAGCAATAACATTTGTTACTAAAGATGAGTATAGAAAATTACTCTATATTCAGAGAGTTTCTGGAAAGAATATCAAGAAAGATGAGATCCCAGGGGTTGATAAAATTATTTCAACTAAGAAAGATCGAATAATGAAAGAGATATTAAAATCCCTAGAGACTGGGGATGATGTAAGCTCAACCTTTAAGGAAATGGCGTTAGAACTACTACAGGAGAGCGAAAATCCTGTTGATGTTATAGCATCAGTCTTAAGCCAAGCCTTTGGTGACGATCTAGATGAAAGTAACTATAACGAGATAAGAAAAATCAATATGAAGAGAAGTGGTACAACTAGACTATTTGTAGCTAAGGGTCGTCAAGATGACTTTACAGCTAAGTCTTTAGTTGAACTAATTACTTCTGAGACAAGTATTCCAGGAAAGAGATTAGACTCTGTTCAGATATTTGATCAGTTCTCCTTTGTAACAGTACCATTTGAAGATGCTGAAGAGATTATTTTAGCCTTTAAAAATGCAGGACGTGGTAATAGACCATTAGTTGAGCAGGCTAAAGAATCAAAAGGTGGTTCCGGTGGTGGTGGTCGTCGTGGTGGCGGTGACAGAAATCGAGGTGGAAACCGAGGTGGATATAAAGGTGGTGGAAACCGAGAAGGTGGAAACCGAGGTAGTCGAAACTACGGTTCTAACAGAGGTGGCAACAGAAGTGGTGGCAACCGAAACAGTGGACGAGGAAGAGACTAGGCCTTCAACAACCCGACATAATTTGTCGGGTTTTTTTATATAATTAAAAGTGTAAGTGGAATTGTAAATAGGGATAATATAGTTGACAGTATCATTATAGAAGATGTTAGTTTTTCATCTAAGCCGATCATATCTCCTAATACTACAGTCATAACAGCAACAGGCATTGTTGACTCCAATAAAATACTATTTCTAGATATCGGGTCTGATATCCCTAATATTTTAATTACAAAGTAAGCCACAATAATACCTAATATTGGTCTTAGTACAACTGGTAGTATAGATAGTTTCAAGTTTTTATAACTGTCACCAAATGATATTCCTAATCCAACACTAAATAGGATAAGGGTTACTGTCATATCCCCTAAACTAACAAAAGTTTTTAGTAGGGGTCCATAAATAGTAATGTTAAAATAATTAAACAGTATGCCAAGGAGTAAAACAGTCGATGGAATAATCATATTTAATCGATAGTTTTTTACATCTAACTTGCCATCAATTTTAAGAACTTTAGATATAATAAAGGTTCCTAAATAAATAATAGGCCACCAAAGTGTTGTAAAAAACATACCTCTAGCTAAACCAGCTTGTCCCATAGCTCCATCAAGAACAGCCCAACCCATGTAACCGTAGTTTCCAAAGGCTATAGCTATAATATATGCAGCTTTTAACTTTTTATCTTTAACCCGTATAAGAATGTAGGATAATAATATAAGAAGTGTAGTTAAGAGAATAAAGGATAAACTTAATGGTATAATCTCTTTTACTGTTTCAAGTTTTAAGTTTAACATAGATATAAAAATTCTACATGGTACCGCAACTCTAACAACAAACATTTTAAGATTGCTGTTTATACTAGAATCGAGATAGTTTAAATGAACAAGTATGTAACCTAAAATTATAGGTATAAAAAGTACAGCTAATGTATTAATCATATAGCTCTAAAAGTTTTTTTATACCTTCTCCAGCTCTTCCTCTATGGGATACTCTATTCTTCTCCTCATCACTTAATTCCGCTGCTGTTTTATTAAAATCTGGAACATAAAAAATAGGATCATAACCAAATCCTCCCTCTCCATACTCCTTAGTTGTAATTACCCCATTAAATGATTCTTGAACGGTAAAAATTCTATTTTTATCAAGTATTAAAACCATACAGCATATAAAAGAAGCATCTCTGTTTTTAACAGTTTCGAGATTTTTTAATAGTAGAGCATTTTTCTCTTTTGAGCTTAACTCTCTGCCAAACTCTCTCTCTCCATATCTTGCTGAGTGTATACCGGGGGCTCCATTAAGATAATCTACAGATATCCCTGAATCATCAGATAAAACAGGCATACCCCCAGATAACTTAAAAAGTGCTTTAGCCTTTAATAACGCGTTTTCTAGATAGGTGTCCCCTGTCTCCTCTACATCCATCTCTAACCCTAGATCTTTAGGTAATACCAGGGTGTGATCTGATAGAATACAGTTTAATTCCTCTTTTTTATGTTCATTTCCACTTGCTAATAATATCTTCATTTTTACAGTTTAAAGTATATCAAGGGTAGGGAGAAGAGATTTTAAAGCTTTTTTTAGGTAGAAAAGGGATGAATCAACAGTTCCTTTTGGTATACCAAGTACCTGGGCTACCTCCTCATTTTTTGGTCCACAGTTTCTATTGTTAAGTTTAAGCTCAATTAGGTTTTTCCTCTCCTGCTTCTCTTGCATATTTTTAGATAGCACCTCTTTTTCATAAGATTCTTCCATAGTGTTTATCTTTTTTTGAATCCTTGTCACCTCAATAAAGAGTCGATTATATCTCTCTCGTAAATAATCCCTATTATGAACTCTTTTATAACAGAGGTTATTAAGAACTTCAATTTTGTCAAACAACCATCTTGGAGGTCTATCTAAAAGTGATGCTAATAGATTTATCTGCTCGTAGCTCAATACCCTCGAATTCTTAAGTGTGAAGATCTCTAATCTCTTCCTAATAGTCTCCTTACCTACTTTACCATTATTAATTAAAAGGAGTTTTTTGGCTTTTTCAGTAATCTTATACTCCACTGGAGTCTCAGTAACACAGAGTCTCTCTTTAAACTCTGTTATATAGTGGTATTTACAAGCTTCAACTTTATCCCTCTCTATTACATATGCCTTATTAAAACTGAACATAATCCACTTAATGTGTTTATTTAAATAGTGGGTAAAACTAGCTAAATCTGTGTTGTATTTATCTATAATAGAATTAACTCTAGGAATAAATTCTACTATAAAATCCCCAGCTTCGATATATCTATCTTTACTAACCTGATTATATGCATACTCAATAATCCCATCATTAAATTTTTTTCTACTTATTGCATCAACTTTATACATCTCATACATTTTTTCAATATCCATAAAAACTCCTATGTAATAACTCATACTGTTTTTATCGATATTAATTCAAAAAGTATAATAATCCCTATGGGTTATAGATATTAATTAAAGTGATATAAATAGTCTTAAAGCATACTAGAGCTGTAAAACGTTGATATAAAAAATTAAATAAAGATATATCTAAAGAGTATATGTTTTTATATATTTATAAGTTTTAAAATCAAATTAAGTCTATGTATAATTGTAAATGGTTAGAATTAATTTAAATATTAGCTCTAGATTAGAGGAGGGAGATAATTGAGATTGGAAATAGTCATCAATTATATTATGATTAGTTTAATAGGAGAAATAAATGAAAAAGAATGGTTATTTATCAGGTCAGTTTTTAATACAGTTAGCAATAGGTCTATACTTTGCCCTTAGTGGCCTCTTAGGTATTATGGGGTATAATCAAGGAGTAAATCAGTTATTCAATGGTATTAATAAACTAACTGGAACTACAAATTATCTACCACTTATAATATCTATCCTTTTCGCTTTAGCAGGTTCAGGTATGATTTTAGGACTATTTTTAAGTATAAAAAATAGTTTCATCTATTTTGTGGTTTTTGTATTATGGATTGTTTATATTATAATGAATTTTTTCACTGATAATTTTATTAAACCAAATTTACTTATTTGGTTAAAGGATCTATCACTTCAGCTAATTATTTTAGCCGGGTTATGGAATACAACCCAAAGAATTAAGTAGTTATCTTAAAAAAATATACTATACTTAATTTTATGAAGTTGAATAAAAAAATTACATTAGCTGTGTTGTTATTAATAAGATCCCTTATTATTTTTAGTGAGGATAGTAAAAATATTCTTTTTTTATCCTCATATAATCCTTCTTTTCCAACTTTTGTTGAACAAGAGAATGGAATAAGGGATCAGCTTATAGGCCAAAACTATCTTTTGGATATTGAATTTATGGATAGTAAGAGGTTTACTTCCAAAGAGCTAGACACACTTTTTTTTAAGACACTTAAAATTAAGTTAGATAACTTACCAAAATATGATGGAATTTTAACCTCTGATGATAATGCTCTAAAATTCGCCGTAAAAAATAAGGATGTACTTTTTAAGGATACTCCTATTATTTTTTTTGGTGTAAATGATCTAGATTATGCAAATGAGATGAACTATATCAGCAATATTACAGGATACATTGAGGACACCTCTGTAGAAGAGACCCTTGAGCTAATTTTAAAGATTCACTCAAATAATGAGGATCTTATAATTATTAGTGATTCAACAGTATCTGGTCAATCGGATCTAAAAAAAGTAAAAGATACAATATATAAATATTATAATATGGGGTATAAGGTTCTAGATCTTTCAGGATTAACTTTTAACCAGTTTGGTAAAAGATTGGAACAAATAAGTTTAACTCAACCTGTTCTCCTACTCTCAGCTTATAAAGATGTAAATAATGAACATAAAACATTTAATGAGAGCCTTAATTTTATACTATTACATCTAAAATCACCATTATACCATCTGTGGTATCACGGTTTAGGTCAGGGGATAATTGGTGGTAAATTAATTAGCCATTATGAACAGGGAAAGGCTGCTACAATACTTTTAAAGGATGTAATTGATAATAAAAGGAAAGTTGAGAATATAAAAGTATCTACAAAGAGTCCAAATAAGTATCTATTTGATTATAATGTTCTAAAAAACTTTAATATAAAAAGATCCAAACTACCTAAGGATAGTGGGTATATAAACCTTACTAATCTATCCTTTGAGAATTCAAGGGATCTATTTTGGTTAATATTACTTTTATCTGTTCTCGTTATATTAATTATATTAATTATATTAATTTCAATTAAATATAGACTAACTAAAAAAAGATTATTAATTGATAATGCAACTACTAAATCCTATGTAGATTCAATTATCAATTCAATTAATATTGGTATTATCAGTTTAGATAGAGATTATAATATTATTAGTCAAAACAGGTATATAAAGAATCTTTTTAAAGGTTATGCCAGTGAATATGGTGGAAACAATATATTTCAAGTCTACCCATTTATAAAACATATTTCAAAATGTAAAGATGGTCGAAGAATTATTGATTATATCGGAAGTATGAATAAATATTTAGAATTTTCAAGTCAACCTCTAGAGAATAATACTGGTTATATTATTCAGGTAGAGGATGTCTCTAGTAGGATTGAGTTTGAGAAAAAATTATTGAAGCAGAGAAGAGTAAGGCTGTAGGTGGTTTAGCTGCAGGTATGGCCCATGAAATAAATAACCCACTCGCTGGGGTTGTTCAAAATATCGCGGTTTTGGAAAATAGACTATTAAATCCAGAGAGTAATATAAAAAATATAGAAGCTGCTAGAGCCGCTAAACTAGATTTAGAAGCATTGAAGAAGTACTTAAACGATAGAAAATTAATAGAAATTATAGAGTCTATAAGAATATCAGGTTTACGGATATCTTCTATTATCTCAAATATGTTGAATTTTTCTAGAAAAGACGACATGTTTAAAATTAACACACTCCATGAATTAATAGATTCAAGTCTTATTCTTGCCGCAACAGATTTCAATATTGAACAGAAGTTTGATTTTAAGGCGATAGAAATTGTAAAAGATTTTAATTCAAAAGAGATAAAATTAAACTGTAATAAGGCCGAAATCCAACAGGTATTATTAAATATCTTTCATAATGCTGCTCAAGCTATGATCCTTGGAAATACAGAAACTCCAAAAATAATTATTACCACATCAATTGAAGGCAGTAGAGTTGTTATAGAAATTAAGGATAATGGTCCTGGAATAAGTAGTAAGGATAAAGAAGATGTATTAAAACCATTCTTTTCAACTGAAAATAGGCCTAACGGAACAGGACTTGGATTAAGTATTGCAGATTATATAATTACAAATCACAACGGTGAGCTATTTATAGAGTCTGAGTTGAAAGATGGCGTAAAAGTAGTTATAACTCTTCCCTATGAAGGAGCATAAAAAAAAGGGCCTACAGATGTAGACCCTAAACTCTATACTTTAGCAGCCATAGACTCTTTTGCACCTTTAATAAGGAACTCTAATCTATTTGCTGTATTAACCTCACTTGTACCTGCATCCATATCAAGGAATAGTAGGTTAAGATGAGGATGAACCTCTTTTAATTTTTTCTCGACACCCTTTGCTACTATGTGGTTCGCGATACAACCAAATGGTTGTAAACAGACAACATCATTAATCCCATCTTTAACATAGGTTCCAATTTCTCCAGCAACTAACCACGCCTCACCATATTGGTGATTGATACTTAAAACCTTCTCTGCAGTTTCACCTATATCTTGAATGTGGTGAATAGGACTCATCCCTAGGTGATAGTTAGATAGTATAGCATTTGCTCTACCTATAAAACTATAACATACATTCTCGGCAGCTTTTAATGCTTTTAAGTAGACCTTGCTTTTAGGTAAGATATTAAAGTCACTATTAAATGGCTTAGCAACAAAGGATTTTAAGAAGAAGGTAATTAGAGGTGTAACTTCGACCTCAATTCCCTTACTCATTAACCAATTATTGATATATCCATTGGAGAAGTCGTTAAATTTAACATATATCTCTCCAACTATACCAACTTTAGGTAGTTCTGTTGGATCAACTTCTATCTGGTTAAACTCATTTACACACTGCTCTAGAAGGTTAAAAAGTTTACCATGTTTCCCAATTTTTAAAAGAGGGTAGGAGAGTTCTATATACTTATCCACTAGTTTCTGAGCATCACCCTTATTTTTCTCCCTAACAGCAGTTCTATAGAAAAGTTTTGATAGACAGTCTCCAAAAAGGGAACCAAAGAATGATGTATATGTAAACTTTACAGGACTAACTTGGAAACCTGGTTGTAAATTTAGGGGTTTACTAGTTGATGTTGAAACTGTAATAACAGGAACATCGTGGAAACCTGCATTAACAAGACCTCTTTTAAGTAGAGATGCATAACTTGATGCCCTACATTGTCCTCCTGTCTGAGTTAGTCCTACAGCTACTTCGTCAGGGTTATACTTTCCAGACTCAAGGGCTTTAATAAGATCTCCAATTACAATTGTTGCAGGGTAACAGATATCATTATTTGTATATTTTAAACCAATTTCAATACTAGACTTATCTGGTTCTGGTAGAACTTCAAACTTATATCCATCTAATTCAAAGGCTGCTGTTAAATATCTTGTATAAAAATTAGAGAACTGTGGGGCTAATATAGTTCTTCTTTTAACATCTAACTTATCAAATAAAGGAAGTACAACTCTTGGTTTATGCTCCCGAATGTAGTTTTCTCCCCGCATTTTCATAGACTCAATTAATGATCTAATTCTTAATTTCACAGAACCAGGAGAGCTTATTTCATCTATTCTAAGTACTGTAGGATTCTTTCCAAATACATTTAATATAGGTTTAACTTCGTCTACAACTATTGCATCAGGCCCACAACCAAAGGAGTTTAATTGAACAACCTCAATATTATCCCTCTCTCCTGCCCAGATTGCTGAGTCATAAATTCTATTTGGAAGTGTCCATTGGGATAGAACATGTACATCTTGGTGCATATCGCTTCTATCCTCTTCTGGTATACAATCCTCTGTAATTACGTCAACACCAATTGCTGTTATCATCTCTGGTGCTTTGTGATTTACTAGGGAATCCACATGATATGGTCTCCCTAATAACATAATTACCAGTCTTCCATCCCTCTCTGCAGCGTCAACTATTCTCTGCCCTTCTTTAATAACATCTTCTTTGTATGTTTGGTACGCCTCTTCTGCTTTTTTTAACGCCTTTTTAAATACATCCTTTTTAACACCAAATTGACTTAAATATTCCCATGTAGATTTTTCAATAACCTCAGGAGAGTTAAATGAGAAGGGTATATTATCAAATGGAATTCCAAACTTCTCTTCTGGTTTTACAGACGATTGAATTACCTCAGGGTAACCTGTAACAACAGGGCAGTTATAATTATTTTGAGATGTTTCATTTTCTGTTCTGTTATATCTAACCATAGGATAGAAGATTCTATCAACTTTCTCCTCAATTAACTCATAAATGTGTCCATTTACTATTTTAGCTGGGAAACAGATATTTTCAGACATAACTGTACCATAACCCTTCTCTGCTAAAGGCATTGTAGACGGAGGGGATAGGGTAACCTTTATTCCTGATTCAACAAATAGAGTACTCCAGAATGGAAAATCCTCCCACATGTTTAGAACCCTAGGAATACCTATATTAAGTAGTGGCTCTCCCTCTGGCTCTAGTTTTCTATCAAAGAGTAGCCTCTTTTTAATTTCATGAAGGTTTTCCCCTTTATAGCTACCCTTTAACTGGTTTGAAAAAATCTTCTCACATTTATTACCTGTAAAAAAAGATTTTTTCCCCTGGTAGGTTAATGTGGTAACTGTACATAAATTCTCACAACCTCTACATACAGATGACTTTCTATTATAGTCTAGTGCTTTTTCTAGATTATCAAATCCAATAAATGTTGTTGTTGATTTCTCTTCGTAGAATTTTTTCTTTGCAACTAAGGCAGATCCATAGGCTCCCATTAACTCAGAGATATCAGGTCTTACAACCTCTTTACCTACTTGTTTCTCTAGGGATCTTAAAACTGCAGGATTTTTAAAAGTTCCACCCTGAACTACTATGTTATCCCCTAATAGAGAGTAATCAGTAAGTTTTAGAACCTTATTAAAGGCATTTTTTACAACAGATATAGCTAAACCTGCAGCAATATCTCCCTTGGTTGCACCCTCCCTAAGGGACTGCTTTACCTTAGAGTTCATAAATACTGTACACCGGGTTCCAAGATCGCATGGCGCCTTACTATAACAAGCCTGTTCTGCAAACCCAGCTACGTTTTCGTTAAGATTTTGTGCAAAAGTTTCAATAAAAGAACCACAACCTGAAGAACAAGCTTCATTTAGTTCAAGGTTGTTAATAATTCCGCCCTTACAGTAGATAGCCTTCATATCTTGACCACCAATATCCATTATAAAAGATACATTAGGTTCAAAAAAAGCTGCCGCAGTATAGTGGGCAATAGTCTCTACTAGTCCATCATCTAAACCATAGGCATAGTGTATTAAATCTTCACCATATCCTGTTACAGCAGATCTTTTAATATTTATCTCAATATTAGCATCTTTAATCTCTTGGAAAATTTTATTTAAACCTAGGTTTACAGCTTGGATAGGATTTCCATTATTATTACTGTAATGTTTAGCTGCTATTTTCCCTTCATCGTTTATTAAAACAATTTTAGTTGTAGTAGAACCTGAGTCTATACCTAAGAATACATCCTTTTTATCTAGCTCTTTTAAGTCTACATATTGTACTTTATGTTGGTTTTTTCTCTCTAACCACTCTTCAAACTGCTCTTTAGAATCAAAAAGGGTTTCAAGTCTGGTTTCAAAATTAACCTCATCGTCTCCGATATCTTCTATCTCTTTTATAGCTTGGGATAGGGTTGTTTTATCTACTCCATCATTATGAAGAGCTGCACCTACAGCTGGGAAAAGTTCTGAGTAATTAGTCTCTACCACTTCACTTTTATCTATTTCCAGTATATCTAAAAATGCCTTTCTTAATTCTGGTTGAAATGTTAATGGTCCACCAGTGAACATTATTTTTGTAAGAATATCTTGACCCCTTGAAAGGGAGTTTATTGATTGGAATGCTACAGCTTTATAAATAGATGCTACAATATCGGAACTTGGAATATCCCTACTTATTAGGTTTTGAATATCTGTTTTTGCAAAAACCCCACATCTAGATGCAACAGAGTATGTCTGTGTTGAGTCTTTTGCCATATCATTAAACTCTGTAACATTTCTATTTAATAAAGAAGCCATCTGGTCAATAAATGCACCTGTACCTCCTGCACAGTTACCATTCATTCTTATATCTGGTTTCCCATCTTCGTTAAAGAAAATAATTTTGGCATCTTCCCCACCTAGGTCAATTAAAGTTCGTACATCAGGGTGCAACTGTTTTACTACTTCTGCTGAAGCTACAACCTCTTGAACAAAATTCATACCTGTTTTTTCAGAGATTCCCATTCCTGCTGTTCCAGTTATGGATGCTGTTATCTCCTCATCACCAAGTTCATTTTTAGCCTCTTTTAAAAGTTTTAGTATAGTTGTTGCTATTTCTGTATTATGTCTTTCATATTTTGAAAAAACAATTTTATTCTCTTTATCTAGAATAATTACTTTTGCTGTTGTAGATCCAATGTCGATCCCTAATTTATTACTTTTCATTTATTCTCCTTTTATATCTCTCCAAAGTAGTCTAATTATCTCTTCTTTACGTTGTTCAACTATCTCTTCATTACTATCTTGCTCTAAAAATGATCGTGTTATTGGTAACAATAAGTTTGAGGATAGGATTAAGCTTACTAAATTCAAGTACAAATTAAGCGGATCCATACTGCGTATAATACCATCTTCTATTGCTCTGTTAGTCTTGTTTATAAAATCATCTAAGTGGGCAGACCCCATGATCTCTTTAATAATTACAATAAGTTTTTTATCATTAAAATACTCCCATAAAAGGAACATTAGTTGTTTATCATGTTTAAGGATGAAAGCTGTATAGGAGTCTATTACCGCACCTAAGTACTTAGGGTAGTCTTCAACGGTTCTAACATCTACAGTATGGAAGGTTGACTGCATTCTTTCTAGAATATCTTTAACGCAGCAAATAAATAACTGCTCTTTACTGGAGTAGTAGTAGTGAATTAGAGCCTTATTTACACCTGCATCATCTGCAATTGCCTTTGTCTTGGCTCCGGATTTTCCGTACATTAGAAACTGTTTTAAAGCAGACTCTAAAATCTTATCTTTAATATTAACCATAAGGTTAAACTATATGGTTGAAATTGTTTTTAATCAATAATAAATAGTCTAATTATTTACAAAAAGTACCTTTATGGTAGAATAACGCTAATTAAGTAAGGAGATTTAATGAAGATTAATAAAAAAATACTCAGTTGGAGCCTTTATGACTGGGCTAATAGTGCTTTTGCTACAACAGTATTAGCCGGATTTTTCCCAACTTTTTTTAGATCATATTGGTCCACAGGGGATAGTGTAGATACTACCTTCTATTTAGGACTTGCAAGTTCTATATCATCCCTAGTAGTTGCAGTATTAGCCCCATTTTTAGGAGCAATAGCTGATAAAACTTCAACTAAAAGAAAGTTTTTACTATTTTTTAGTTTTATAGGAATAATAATGACTGGGTCTCTATCCCTTATTCAATCTGGGAATTGGCCTATGGCCCTTATGTTTTTTATATTAGCATCAATTGGTTGGTCTGGTGGTAATCTCTTTTATGACTCTTTAATAATTGGGGTTGCAGAACAGGATGAGAAGATGTGTGATGACGTCTCTGCTTTAGGTTTTAGTCTAGGGTATATAGGAGGAGGTCTACTGTTTTTAATAAATGTATTAATGTTTAAATTTCCAGAATCTTTTGGATTTCCCAATGGGATTGTTGCAGTAAAAGCATCCTTTTTATCTGTAGCTATCTGGTGGGCCATCTTTTCTATTCCACTTTTTATATTTGTTAAAGAGCCTAAAGTAGATAAGAAGTTATCAATTTTAGGAGCTATCAAAGCAGGTCTAAGTCAATTGAAAACTACTTTTAAGGAGATTCAAAAACTTAAGGTTGTATTTACTTTTTTATTAGCCTATTTTTTCTATATAGATGGTGTTGATACAATAATCAAAATGTCTGTAAATTATGGCGCTAGTTTAGGGTTTAAATCCGAATCCTTAATTGTTGCCCTTCTAATAACCCAGTTTATAGCTTTTCCTGCAGTACTTATCTTTAATATGATAGGTAGAAAAGTTGGGGTGAAAAACTCACTTTATGGTGCTATTTTTGCCTACTCTCTTATTACAATTGCTGGTCTTTTTATGCAAAACGAGACACATTTTTATATTTTAGCAATTTTTATTGGCCTTTTCCAAGGTGGAGTTCAGGCTGCAAGTAGAAGCTATTTTACTAGGCTTATACCAAAGGATAAGGCTGGGGAGTTTTTTGGCTTCTATAATATGTTAGGTAAGTCAGCTGCTATTCTTGGACCATTTTTAGTCGCTATTGTAACTAAATTAACCGGTAGTAATCGAGTAGGGATGATTTCTATTTTATTACTATTTATTTTAGGTTTTATTTTCCTTAAAAGAGTTAATACAGAGAAGGGGAAAGAGTTAGCACAGATTTTGTAATAACCTACCTGGAAGGTAGGTAATCGGTAAAAAAATATTTATTTCCTTTCTTGATAAATATTTTAGTGATAAAATTACTCTATTCATAGGAGGAATTATGTCAAGAAAATATTTAGTTGTAGGAGGGGTCGCTGGAGGTGCATCTGCCGCTGCCCGACTTAGACGGCATAGTGAAGAGGATCAAGTAGTTATATTTGAAAAAGGACCCCACGTTTCATTTTCAAATTGTAGTTTGCCTTACTATTTAAGTGGACTTGTTGAAAACTCTGAAGAGTTGGTAATGATGAATCCAGAAAAGTTTAAAAAACAGTACAATATTGATGTAAGAACAGAAAATGAAGTTTTATCAATTGATAGAAAATCAAAATCTGTAACTGTTAAAGACTTAAAAACTGGTAAGAATTACACAGAAACATATGATAAACTTATACTTTCTCCAGGTGGAAAACCTATTGTCCCTCCCATTCCAGGAATTGAGAATGCAAACTGTTATACCATTAGAAATGTAGTTGATATTGTTAAACTAGGGGATGCTCTTAAGGGGGCACCAAAAAAAGTTTCTGTAATTGGTGGTGGTTTTATTGGAATTGAGACTGTAGAAAACCTAAAAGAGGCAGGTCATAGTGTCACTTTAGTTGAAGCTATGCCACAAATTCTAAGAATCTTAGATGAAGATATGGTTCAGATTCTTCATAAGGAAATCTATGATCATGGTGTAAATTTAATTGTTGGCGATAAAGTATCTGCCTTTGATAAAAGTAATGTAATATTAGAATCAGGAAGAAGGGTCGAAAGTGATGTAGTTGTTTTAGCTATTGGGGTTCAACCTGAAACTGATCTTGCTAAAGGTGCCAATTTAGATCTAGGGAAAACAGGTGCCATGAAGGTAGACCAGAATTTTAAAACCAATGATCCTGATATCTATGCAGTAGGAGATGTTATAGAAGTATATAGTTACCTTTTTAATGACTACTTTAAACTTCCATTAGCAGGACCAGCTCAAAAACAAGCTAGAGGTGTTGCTGACCACATAAATGGAATGCAAATTGATAATAGGGGTTATATAGGTTCATCGATATTAAAGGTTTTTGACTACAATGCTGCATCTACAGGTTTAACCGCTGGATTTATTGAACATGCTAAATTAGGGATTGATTATGACTGTGTTCGAATAATACCTGGGGATAAAGTAGGTTTAATGCCATCAAGTAGAGCTTTACATTTTAAATTAATCTATGAAATCCCAACTGGAAGAATTCTAGGAGCCCAAGCAATTGGTAAGGGAAATGTTGATAAAAGAATTGATGTTATTGCAACAGTCATTAAGTTTAATGGAACCATACATGACCTTAAAGATTTAGAGCTTTGTTATGCGCCTCCATTTGGAACTGCAAAGGATGTTGTTAACTTTGCAGGATATGTAGCTGCAAATATTTTAAAGGGTGATTTCAAACATATACATGTAAATAAAGTTCGATCATTACAGGAGTCAGGCGCAACAATTATAGATGTTAGGGAAGAGTCAGAGTATGAGGAATCCCATATTATAGGAGCTAAAAACATCCCGTTAAGCCAGCTTAGAGATCGAATAGATGAGATCCCTAAAAACAACCCAGTCTATTTACACTGTAGAAGTGGTCAGAGAAGTTATAATGCTGTTCTTGCACTACAGAATTTAGGATTTGATAATCTATTTAATGTTTCTGGTGGTTTTATGGGTATATCTTTTTATGAGTTTTACATAGATAAGATTACAAATAGAAAGCCTATACTTACTGATTACAATTTTGATTAAAAATAAAAAAGGAGATAATAATGAAGAAAATTGAAAACATTATTGGTTTTGTTTTACTTGGAGTGTTATTAATAGTAGGGCAATTATGGTTTAAAGCTAACTTTTTTAGATTGGTAGTAGGTCTAGGATTTGGTTATGCCTTATCTAGGGCATTTATGGGATTTGCTGGTAGTGTAAATAGACCCTATCGTACAGGATCCACAAAGCTGATTAGAACATTGGTCATTATGTTTTTAGCTACAACAGTTATAACAACAGCGTTCTCTTATAAAGATTCTTCTGTTTTAAGTTTATGGATTAGACCAATAAACTTAGGTATGATATTAGGTGGACTTTTATTTGGCTTTGGTATGTCCTTCTCATCATGTTGTGCTACAGGGGTTCTAACAGATTTAGTTACAGGTCTACCAAGGGCATTTATTACATTGATATTTTTTGGAGCAGGTGTATTTTTGGGTAATCCAATTCAAAAAAGCGCAACTTGGATTACTAAAAGTGTAGTTAGTGTGGGTGATAGAAATGGTATTTTTATGCCGGATATGTTCAAATGGGATGGTATGAATGGATTTTTAGGTGCAACTGTTTTGACAGCCCTTTTAGCAGGTTTAGTAATACTTGTGGCTACAAAATATGAGACAACAAGGAAAAACAAAAAAACATATACCGGTGTTGAGTCAGAAAACGTTGAATTATTAAATAGCACAATGTACGAAAAACTTTTTGTAAACCCATGGAGCTTGAAAACTGGAGCTATGGTTATAGTTGCTTTCTTTGCAATTTTAACTGGAATAAGTGGTTCAGGTTGGGGAGCTTCAACTATTCATGGAATTTGGTTTGGTCGAACTCTAAATCTATTTGGTGTATCAGCAGAATCAATGGCAAACTTTAGTAAACTTCCTGCCGCTATGTTAACAGGGTCCTACCTACAACATCCAGTTGCAATACAGAACTTTGGAATAATACTTGGTACTTTTATATATTTACTTACAGCAGGGATATTCAAAAAAACATTTTTTACAGAGTTTAAAATTACGTGGAAGGAAGGTCTGTTATTTGCTCTTGGTGGTTTGTGTATGGGATTTGGTACTCGATTTGCTAATGGCTGTAATGTTGGTGCTCTTTATACTCCAATTGCTAATTTTTCTCTATCTGGGTGGTTATATTTTGCCTTTTTAATTTCAGGAGGTATTATTGGGAATAAGTTAGGTCAAAAAACTAAAAAGGATTGTATTAATTAGCATTTATACTTAATGGCTCCTGAAATATGGAGCTTTATTATAAGGGGGGTCAGAATTAATCTTATTGGAAAAATTGTAAGTACTCTAGGTAGTACATTATGGGGAGTTTTTTTACCTATAATAATATTTTTAGGTATTTATGTAATTTTTAAGATGGTTAAAAATCTTGAAGATATATCTAAAAAAGATAATGGTAAGCTAACATTTAAAAAGGCAAAAAGTGCACTTTCTATATCAGTATCATCTAAAATTGGTACAGGAGCAATAATTGGTGTATTAGCAGCACTTTGGAAAACCTCGGATAATGGAGTAGGAGGGGAGGCCATTGTTCTTTGGGTCCTAATTGGTATGATAATCTTAGTCCCATTAACATATGCTGAGGTTTTATTTTCCCAGGTAACAAAAAAGCTTCCTAGATTATTTGTTGAATTTAATTTAGGTAGTAAAAGTAGTCTTATTTATATTATTTCTTTAGTAATTTTATACTCGTTTGGTTTTGTTGGGTTTCAATTTACTGGGATTCAAACTGTAGGAATAATTCTTTCAGATAAACTATTAGGTTATACTCTTAGCTCTACTCAGATGTTATTTTTTATTGTAGTACCAATGATAGTAGTAACAGCAATAATAATACTAACAAAAAGTCACCTTCTATTTATTAATGTTTTAGGATCTCTCATTTCAATTGTAATTATATTTTATCTAATTATGTTTATTATTTTTTTATATAAAACCAGGTCGTTTATTCCTGAATATATCTCAGATATGTTTAATGATTTCTTAGATTTTAGAACCATGGGGATAGGACTTCCTATAGGTTTAGTTTTAGGATTTCAGAGAATAATACAGATAAGTGAAACGGCGTTAGGGACAAGTGCTCTAGCATCATCTGATAGGGAGAATAGCCCTCGTAAAGAGGCTTTTTTACAAGTTGTGGCAACACTTATTACACTTTTTGTAGCAGTAGGAATCACATCATATGTTTTTGCTTATGGAAGAGCAAACATTGCTGGAGTAGAGTTAAGTGGTAATGGGTTTAATAGAATTGTAGGTTATATAAAAAGTGTTGAAACAATAACTGGAAGTTATGGATTGTTTGTTATACTAATATTCTTTCTTTTTTCAGGGTATTGTACAGTTTTAGGTTCTTTCCACTTTCTTAATACTTCTATGAAGATATCAGATAATAAAAAATAATTTTCTATCTATTTTTGATAACTATATCTGGTATTCTTAGTGTCTCAAATTTTAGTTTTATTTTTGATGTAGTGGATTTATTAATGTTTGTAGTAGGTTTAATTATTATGATCTCACTATTTAATTTTACTAGACGGGGATATATACGATAATTATTAAAAAAAAATTAAAAAAACAAATCTTGATAAATTTGATATTCATTTTTTATTGAATTATAATTAAAGTATATTTTTCTCCAGAGGAAGATTAGTCATTGAGCAATAGCACTAGTCTTCCCCTTTTTTTTTATTCTAAATCTCCCCTGTAATAATTTACTCCCATATTATCTAAGGTTAATTTAAAACTTTTCAATCTATTTTTAAACTCTTCCCAGTCTCTATCCTCAACTCCATACCACATTGTTTCACTTAGGGCTGTTAATCTTGGAAACACCATATACTCTAGGGTTTTAGGATACATAATTAGCTCTGTCCATGTATTCCCTTGCACTCCTAAAATGTGTTTCTTAGCCTCTTCTGTAATACCTTCTGCTATAGGGTTAAAACTCCATGTATCTTTTACACTACAAACACCTAGCCATCCTGGTTCATCTTCATCGTCTAAATGTTTGTGGTCAAAATAACAGGCGGATTGATTTGGACACATAATAACATCGTGTCCCTTATTGGCAGCTTCAACTCCAACTTCAACACCTTGCCAGGAAAAAACGGTAATATCATCAGCAAGGCCACCTTCTATAACTTCTTCCCAACCTAAAACCTTTTTTCCATACTTATTTATAGTTTTAGAAACCCTTTTAATAAAGTAACTCTGTAGCTCTTTTGTATTTTCTAAGCCCTCATCTTCCATTCTCTTTTGGCATAGTGGGCAGCTTTCCCAGTAGTCTTTTAGAGCCTCATCCCCTCCTAGGTGAATATATCTCCCTGGAAAAAGCTCTGCTATCTCTTTTATTACATCATCTAACCAGGTAAAAACACTCTCTTTCCCTGCACAAAGTATTTTATTGTGTACTCCCCATGTAGTTGCAACATTTAACTCTTCATTTATACATGACAACTCTTTTATAGAAGCTATTGCGGCAGTGGAGTGACCAGGAATATCAATTTCAGGTATTACCTCTATATGTCTCTCCATTGCATACTTAACAATACTTTTTATATCCTCTTGGCTATAGAAGTCTGATGAATAATACTCTTTTACAGTATTTAGGACTCTTTTAGAGCCTATTTTAGTTAGTTCTGGGTACTTCTTTATCTCTATTCTCCAGCCTTGATCGTCAGTAAGGTGCCAGTGAAACTTATTAATTTTATGTATTGCTAACAGATCTAAAAACTTTTTTAAGGATTTAACACTCATAAAGTGTCGAGATGTATCCACCATTGCACCCCGCCAAGTAAACCTTGGACTATCTGTAATTATTATGCCAGGTGCCTCTACTCTTCCATCATTAATACAGCATAGCTGTTTAAGGCTTTGTATTCCATAAAATAGCCCAGCACTGTTATTAGCACAGAGTGTTATTGTCTCTTTATATATATTTAGTGTATAGGACTCATCACCTTTTATATCCTTATTATATAGAAACTTAATATTGGCCTTTTCTAAATCTGTAGTGGTTTGAACGTTAAAATGTTCAACTAAACAACTTTTTTCAGTTTCAAATAACCTATCGATAAATAATAACCCTTCTAGATTAAAATTATCCTCTTCTCCTAATAACTTGTAACTCTTTGGTCTTGGTATAATATTCATATTTTTATTATACATCAAAACTATTATCTGTTATATAATTTTTATTATGTTACAAAAATTAAAGAATGAACTAATAAATAAGGCTAATGAAGATAGAAAAATAAAAATGCTTCGATATTTTAAAACTGGGAAGGGTGAGTATGGAGAAGGAGATATCTTTTTAGGGATTTCCAACCCCCATATTAGGAGTTCCATTAAGCCATATATTACTACTTTAACAATAGACGAGATTTCAGAACTTTTAAGGTCAAAGGAGCATGAGTTCAGGTTAGCGGCTTTAATAATTATGGTGGAAAGATATAGAAGAAAGAGTGGGGATAGGGAGTTAATAGTAGATTTATATATAAACAGTACAGAGTATGTAAACAACTGGGATTTAGTTGATTGTTCCGCCCACTATATTTTAGGTCCATGGTTAGAGAGTAGGGAAAAGAGTATTTTATATGAGTTTGCAAATAGTGGAAATATATGGAAACAACGGATTGCTATTATGTCTACTTTTCACTTTATAAAAAAGAATAGGGAGTTTAAAGATACATTTGATATTGCAGATATTCTATTAACCCATAAAGAGGATCTTATACATAAGGCTGTAGGTTGGATGATTAGGGAGGTAGGAAATATCTCAATAATTGAAGAAGAGAAGTTTCTTAAAAATAGATATAATAAGATGCCTAGAACAATGTTACGTTATGCAATAGAGAAATTCCCTAGGGATAAACGTACAGAGTATTTAAAGGGAAGAATTTAGGACTCCCTTTTTATAATATCTAGTGCTCCTTTAATACCATCAGCTCCACTTGAGACTATGCCTCCTGCCCATCCTGATCCCTCACCAACAAAGTATATGTTTGTAAAACCACTACATAACCCTTCCCTAGATCTTTCAACCTGAATAGGAGACGATGTTTTACTCTCTAAACCTAAAATGTTTCCAGTTTCATATCCATATAATTTCCTAGAAAAATCTTTTAAACCCAACCTTAAGGGGTCAACTACACCTTTAGGAAGAAGATCAACTAAATTATAGGGTGTTAGGCCTAAACTGTAGGATGTTTCTCCAATATTAGCTGTAGCTTTTCCATTAATAAAATCGGATATTCTCATTGCTGGAACACTATATCCCCCTGTAGCTCGGTAATATCCCTCTTCTAAATCCTGTAGAAGATCCAGGGATTCTAAAGGGCTAACTTCTCTTTTAAGCTCCTGAGAAAAATTAAAGGATGAAACTACTGCTGCATTTGCAAACTTCCCATCCCTATTATAATTACTCATTCCATTTACTACAGATGTTCTATCTAGGGCTGCTGCTGGAACTACTGTTCCCCCTGGACACATACAAAAAGAGAAGACAGATGAACTATCAGTTTTAGATGTTAACCTATACTCTGCAGCTTTTAACCCCTTTATAGAGTCTACACCCCACTGGGCGTTGTTTATTAAACTCTGTTCATGTTCAGCTCTAAAACCAATTGCAAAATTCTTATTCTTAAATATTAATCCTTTTCTAATTAACTCTCTATATGTTCTAAATGAGGAGTGGCCTGTGGCAAGGATAAGATAGTCACAATCTACTACACCCTTATCAGTTTCTATGTTATTAACCCTACCAAAGCTATCTTTAAAAGTGATAAATGTTGTATTAAACTCAATATTCCCACCTAGGCTTAGAAATTCATTCCGCATATTTTTTGCAACTATCTTTAAATTATCAGAGCCTATATGGGGGTGAACCATGGAGAAAATCTCCTCTGGAGCTCCATTATTTATAAAAGTTGAGAGTATGAACTCTTTCTCCTTAGAAATATGTTTACTTCTTGATGTTAACTTACCATCGGAGTAAGTACCTGCTCCACCCTCACCAAATGCAAAGTTTGAAGTTGGGTTAAAAATAGCTTTATTAAGGAGGTCTTCTATATCACCATCCCGGCTACTGACCTTTTTCCCCTGTTCAATTAGGGTAACATTAAAACCAGCTTGTAAAAGAACAATACCTGAAAAAATCCCAGCTGGACCAGAACCTACAATAACTACATGTTTGTCTCTATCTGTTTTTATTAGGTTTAATGAGCTTTTTGCCCTCTGTTCAAAGGTGATATGGGGCGTATCTATTTCTACCTTTATATTCCAGAATATATTACTTTTCTTTCTGGCATCTAGGCTTTTTCGTAAAATCTTATAATTTGTAAATTTTGAGGCACCTTGTTTTTTAAGGCTATCAATAATCCCTTGATTTGTGTAGTTAATTGGTAATTTTAACTCAAATGTAGTTTTTTTCATTAAAATATTATATATTTTTCTTGACGTAAACGCTATCCTTTATTATTAATTCATATACTAAGCTCGTCGATCCATTCTATTTTCTGAAGTGAGATCTATTAAATAAGGAGATTTTTTTGGCAACAAAAGAGAAAAAACTACTAATTGTGGAGAGTCCCGCAAAAGCTAAGACAATAAAAAAATTCCTAGGAAAAGATTTCACAGTAAAGGCTTCTGTTGGTCATATCCGTGACCTAAAAAAAGGCCGAGGGAAAAAGGCATTTGGGATTGATGTTGATAATAACTATACCCCAGATTATGGAATTATTAAGGGAAAAGAGAAAACAGTTAAAGAGCTTAAAGAGGCAGCAGAGAAAGCAGATGTTATCTACCTTGCACCGGACCCCGATAGAGAGGGTGAGGCTATTGCGTGGCATTTAAAGGAAGCACTTGGTCTAACAGATGAACAGGCTAATAGAGTAACCTACTCAGCGGTAACTAAAAAGGCTGTTTTAGATGCTGTTGCAAACCCATCTAGAATCGATATGGATAGAGTAAATGCCCAACAGGGACGTCGAGTCTTAGACAGATTAGTAGGTTTTAACCTATCCCCATTTTTATGGACTAAAATTGCAAAGAATTTAAGTGCAGGAAGGGTACAGTCTGTAGCTGTGAAAATAGTTGTAGAGAGAGAGCGTGAGATAGCTGCATTTATTCCTGAAGAGTTTTGGAAAATATCAGCAGACCTTAATAAAGATTTAGACTTTAACGCAGAACTAATTAAATGGAAGGATGAAAAATTCGCCCTTGGTAATAAGTTTGCACAAACTTCTGATTCTGTTCTAGAGATTGGGAAGATTCTTAGAGAGAGCGACTTTGTAGTTAAAGATATTGTAAGTAAAGAGAGTAAGGGTAAAGCTGGAGCTCCATTTATTACATCTACCCTACAACAGGCCGCAAGTACAAACCTAGGTTTTGGAACTAGTAGAACAATGCAGGTTGCCCAGAGATTATACGAGGGTACAGAAATAGAGGACGGAGTTCATACAGGTCTTATAACTTATATGAGAACTGACTCTACAAGAATTGCTCCTGAGGGTATTGAAGAGGTTAGAAAGTATATCGGGGAAGTTTATTCCGATAAGTATTTACCAGAGACAGAAAATAGTTGGAGTACAAAAAAGAATGCCCAGGACGCCCATGAAGCTATAAGACCCACATCTGTATATAATACACCAGAGAAAATTAAACCCTTTGTAACAGAAGAGCAGTATAAACTTTATAAATTAATATGGGAAAGATTTGTCGCTTGTCAAATGAAACCTGCAATATATAATATTACTACAATTTCAATAAATGCCAACCAAGGTCTTTTTGAAGCTAAGGGACGTGTTACAATATTTGATGGTTATACTATACTTTTAAAAGATAGTAAAAAAGATGATGATAAGTATCAGGATCTTCCTAAAGTTCAAATTGGTGATAAGATTGATCTAAATAAATTAACCGAGAGTCAGCACTTTACTAAACCACCAGCACGGTTTAATGAAGCAAGTTTAGTTCGAGCTCTTGAAAAAGAGGGTATTGGTAGGCCATCAACCTATGCTCCAATTGTTAAGACAATAAAAGAGCGGGGTTATGTAAGGTTAGAGAAGAGAGCCTTCCATGCTACCGAGCTTGGAATGGCTGTAAACGACATGTTACAGCAAAACTTTACCAATATTATGGAGTTGCAATTTACAGCTGATATGGAGTCTGACCTAGATAAGGTTGAACATGGCCAGAAAGATTGGGTAAAACTAATTGATGAGTTTTACAAACCCTTTTTAGAAGCCATAGAAGTAGCTACTGAGAAGGCTGAACCCCTAAAGGGTAGACCGTATTTAGGTGAAGAGAAGTGCCCTAAGTGTGGTAAGGGTCTTGTTATTAAGTACTCAAAAAATGGAGCATTTTTAGGTTGTTCCGACTATCCAGAGTGTAAGGGTTTAATCGCAATGCCAGGTGAAGGGGTAGAGGATGAAGAGTCTGAAAGATATAAGGATGAGAAGTGTCCTATATGTTCTAGTCAGTTACTTCTTAAAACCACAAGGTATGGAAAAAAATTCCTAGCTTGTAGCCAGTATCCCGACTGTAAAGGTTCTGTATCCCTGGATAACGAAGGTAATATTGTTACCCTTCCAAAAATTGATATGGATTGTAATAAATGCGGAAAAAAAATGGAAGTTAAGGTTGGACGAATGGGCCCATTCTTAGCTTGTTCTGGTTATCCAGATTGTAAAAATACAATAGCTCTTGATAAGAATGGAGAACCAGTTATACTTCCTGAAGTAGAAGGTGAGGTGTGCGAGAAGTGTGGTGCAGATATGGTTGTAAAAAATAGTAGAAGAGGACCATTTCTTGCTTGTAGTGCTTATCCTAAGTGTAAAAATGCTAAGCCTTTGAAAAAAGATGATGAGACTGAAGAAAAGGAAGTTAAAGAATAAAAGGGTGAAGTTTACAAAAGTAGACCGAAGATTTATAGATTTATTGTTAAACTCAACATCAGAGGGTGTCTTTATTTTAGATCACCACAAGTCATTGGTCTATTCAAATAAGCGTTACTTAGAAATAACTGGAAATATTTCAAATAATATAACCGGTAAAATTCCAACCTCTGTTTCCTCTGGCTGGCATGATAACGGTTTTTATAAAAGAATGTGGGAGATTATAGATGTTAATGGTTTTTGGGAAGATGAGGTCTGGGATACTAATAAGCTAGATAACTCTCTTTATGTTATGAACCAAAAATTATTAAAGTATAGGGATGGTTTTAAAACAAAGTATCTAGGAATTATTTCCGACGTAACCGCTAAACTTCAAACTCTGCAAGAGTTACACTATCTTGAACGGATCGATCAAAGTACTAATGTTGCCAATAGGTTTTTTGGTGAGAAAAAACTTAATGAATTTATTAAAGAGAAAAGAGAGAATATTGCAGTAATATATCTAGATGTTAATAATTTTTCTCTAATTCCTGAAACTTTTGGACATAAGCAAGGGGACTCTGTATTAAAAGAGATAGCCTTTAGACTAATTGATTGTATTAAGAGTGAAAATATATTTAGTTTTGGTCTAGATAGGTTTGTTCTCTATTTTACTTATGTTAACTCTGAAGATATAGAGAGCCGAGCCTTTGAAATTATAGACTCATTTTATGAACCATTTAACGTTAAAGGAAATGACTTTTTTCTATCTGTTAACCTAGGGATTGCTCTTTATAATTCCGACGGAGAAACATCAGAAGAGCTTATTCGAAACGCAGATTCAGCAATGCAGGAGTCGAGAAAAGAGGAGTTTAATACCTTCTGTTTTTATGAATCAAATATGAATGAATCAGTTGTTGAGCAGTTCCAATTAATTAGTGATCTTAGAAAATCCATTGAGAGAAGGGAACTTAAGATGGTTTACCAGCCCCAGGTAGATATACTTAAGAATAAAACCGTAGGAGCTGAGGCCTTAATAAGATGGGAAAACAGAGATAGAGGGTTTGTATCCCCAACTAGATTCATTCCAATAGCTGAAAAAAAGGGTTTAATGACTCCTATAGGGGAGTGGGTTCTAAGAAATAGTTGTAATCAATTGGAAAATTGGAAGGAAAATAACCTACGTGAAACAACTATGGCTATAAATATTTCAGGGGTACAGTTTAATGATAAAAGACTACTCCCATTAATTAGAAATATATTTTATAATAAGGTTGATACATCACTAATTGAACTTGAAATAACAGAGAGTGCTTTTGTTGATGATATAGATCTATCAATAAAAACTATGTATGGTTTAAAAGATATGGGTTTTAAACTAGCTATAGACGATTTTGGAACTGGATTCTCATCCCTTAGTTATTTAAAGAGGTTCCCAATTGATAAACTTAAAATAGATAAATCATTTATAGAGAACATTTTAGATGAGCAAGGGAATATTGCTATAGTTAAAAGTATCTTAAACCTAGCCCAAAACCTGGACTTGAAAGTAATTGCAGAGGGGGTTGAAACTGTGGAACAGAGGGATTTTATTAAAAATTTAGGTTGCCCTCTAATTCAAGGTTTCTACTATAGTAGACCTTTAGATGCAAAAGAGTTTATTCTTTTTCATAATGATAAGATTAATAAATAGGCTTTTACTTTACTTTTTGCTTTTTTATACATAAATTGTTAATAACATACCAAGGAGAATACAATGGCCAGTGGCGATAATAATAATCCAGATAATGGAAATAAAGATAAGATTGATGAGGTTATGAAGAAATTAAAGGGTGGAAATGGTAAATTCCCATTTATCTACCTTATTGGAGTAATAATTGCTATAGTTGCAATAAACTCCTACTTTTCAAATATCTCTACTAATACAATACCTCTAAGTGATTTTAAATATAAAATTTCAACTGGCGAAATTAAATATGTTAAAATTGTTGATGGCTTTTATGAAGGTTATTTAACCGATCCAAAGAGTTCTGATATGACTAGAATATCATCTTATAAGGCTGTCCCTCTACCTGCATTAACAGACACTAACTTTACAAAGATGTTAGAGGATTCTAAGGTTGAGTATGAGGTTATTCCAGTTGATAACAACCCTCTAATAGGA
Organism: Thiospirochaeta perfilievii; assembly: GCF_008329945.1. NCBI lineage: Bacteria > Pseudomonadati > Spirochaetota > Spirochaetia > Spirochaetales > Spirochaetaceae > Thiospirochaeta > Thiospirochaeta perfilievii. The sequence goes on from NZ_CP035807.1 coordinate 2,725,687, forward strand.
ATGTTATTACAGTGGGTTATTCCCCTTGGTTTAATGTTTTTAATATGGCGATTTATGTTTAAAAAGATTGGTGGTATGGGTGGTTCCAATGTTATGAATTTTGGCCAAAATAAGTCTAAAATTCTTTCAGAGACAAATACTGGAGTCGTTTTTAATGATGTTGCAGGGTGTGAAGAAGCAAAATATGAGTTAGAAGAAGTTGTAGACTTCTTAAAGAACTCAAAAAAATATACTGAGATTGGTGGGAAGATACCTAAGGGTGTACTACTAGTAGGTCCTCCAGGTACTGGTAAAACTCTAATGGCCAAAGCTGTAGCTGGTGAGGCTGGTGTAACATTTTTTAGACTAAGTGGTGCAGACTTTGTTGAGATGTTTGTTGGTGTAGGTGCTGCAAGGGTAAGGGATCTATTTAAACAGGCTAGGGAGAAATCTCCAGCAATTATTTTTATTGATGAGTTAGATGCTATTGGTAAAAGTAGGGCAGCTGCTATGTCTACAAATGATGAGAGAGAGCAGACTTTAAACCAGTTATTAGTAGAGATGGATGGGTTTGATACCCAAACAGGGGTTATACTACTAGCTGCAACAAATAGACCTGAAATTCTAGACCCAGCACTATTAAGACCTGGACGTTTTGATAGACAGGTTTTAGTTGATAAACCAGACCTTTTAGGTCGAGAAGAGATCCTAAGAATTCACTCTAAGGGTGTAAAGTTAGATGGTGATCTGTGTCTAAAGGATGTTGCTAAGGCTACACCGGGATTTGTAGGTGCAGATTTGGCAAATATTGTTAATGAGGCAGCACTATTAGCTGTAAGAGCTGGTAGGAAAACTGTAATACAGAGCGACTTTGAAGAAGCTATTGAGAAATCAGTTGCTGGTCTTGAGAAGAAAAATAGATTAATAAACCCAAGGGAGAGGGAGATTGTAGCATACCATGAAGTTGGACACGCATTAGTTGCTGCATTTACTCCAGATCAAAATCCTGTTCAGAAGATTTCAATTGTACCTAGGGGATTTGGTGCTCTAGGTTATACAATGCAGACTCCTACAGAAGATAGATTTTTAATGACAGAAGAGGAGCTAATTGGGGAAGTTGATGTCCTTTTAGGTGGACGAGCTGCAGAGCTTTTAATATATAATAAACTTTCAACTGGGGCTTCTAATGATATTGAAAGGGCGACTAAAATAGTTAAAAATATGATTACTGTATATGGTATGAGTGATCGATTTAAAAACGTTGCCTTAAGTGTACAACAAAACTCCTACTTACAAGGTGGAGGAAGTACCAAAGAGTACTCTGAGACAACTCAGCAGTATATTGATGATGAGATTTCAAAGGTTTTATCCGAGAGATATGAACACGTTCAAGTACTACTTAAGAAACATAAGGTATTATTAGAGTCCTTAACAGAGATTTTGATGCATGATGAAGTTTTAACAAGTGAAGAGTTTATGAAGTTCGTTAAAGAGGATGCTGTAGGTTCTCAAAGTTACAGTGATAGAAAAGCGCTGGATATGAAGCCTTCAGAAAGAGCCCAAGAGACTGGAAAAAAACGTAACGATGAGATATTAGAGAGAAATAAAGCTATTATGGAGGCAAAAAAGAATGCACCTCCTAAGGTTAATGTTGAACATAAAAAAGAGAACCCATTTGTTAATGAAGTTGAGTTGAAATTAAAAGATCCAACTAAGGATAAGAAAGAGGATAAATAATAGAATACCGGAGTCTAATCTCCGGTTTTTTAGTTTGGAGGTAAAAAAGTTGATATTTTATAGGTTTATAATTTTTTTAATTCTCTGCTTTGGTGGTTATATTATCTACCGTGTAGCTACAGATGCTTGGAGAAAATCTGATATTGAAGATAAAATAGATAATATTGAGTTAGAAAAAGAGATCCATGATGAAATTGATGGAATTGATACAAATCGAGTAAAAACCAATAAAAGTGACATTGATAATTTTTTAAAATCTTAATATTTAAAATAATAATAAAAAGAGGAGTTTTTTAATGGGGGAAGGGAAATCCACAAGTCCTAGAAAAGTAGGAGTAGTAGTTTTTGTTGTAATAGCAGTAGCAGCACTGTTATTTTTATCTAATTCTTTAGTAACAACAAATAAATCTGGTTATTATCAGGTAAAACAGGCAGCTGTTACTGGAACAATGAGTGTTAGAAGTAAACCTGGTATGTATCCACAACTATTTGGTGATATTACTACATATCAAATATCAGATATGTATTACTTCTCTAAGTATGATGAAGAGGGTGGCTCAGGTTTTGAAGCTGCTCCTATAAAAGTTCGATTTAACGATGGTGGTACAGCAGAGATATCTGGTTCTATAAAGTATAGACTATCCCTAGTTGAGGATACCCAGATAAGTTTACATGCTGATTATAAGTCCTATGAGGCTGTAAAACAGGATCTTGTAAGACAGGTTGTTACCGAGGCATTAATGCAAACTGCAACTTTAATGAAAGCAGAGGAGTCCTACTCATCCAGGCGTTCAGAGTTTACATCTTTAGCTGAAGAGCAGGTTAAGCTAGGAATCTTTGAGACTAGTTCAGAGGAAATTAAAACCAAAGATGCTGATGGCAACCAGTTTATAGAGAGATATGTTGAAGTTAAAGTAGGTCCTGATGGACAAAGATTGATAAGAAAAGAGTCGCCATTTGTTCGTTACCAAATAGAAGTTCTACAGTTTGTTATTAAGGATATTGACTTTGATCAAACAATAGACTCCCTAATAGCAAAGAAAAAAGAAGCAGAGCAGCAGAGGGTAGTAGCTAAGGCAAATGCTGAGAGAGCTAAACAGGATGCAATAACTGCCGAGGAACAGGGTAAGGCAAAGGAAGCTGAAGCTAAAGCTTTAGAGAATGTTGAGAAGATAAAAGCAGTAACAAAGGCTGAAAAAGAGCGGGATGTTGCTAATTTACGATATGAGACTGAAAAGCTAAATGCCCTAGCAACCCTAGAGAAAGCTAAGGCAGAGGCTGAGAAAAATAGACTCTTAGTATCAGCGGGGTTAGCTCCTGAGATGGAAGCACAAATAAATAAAGAAGTAGCTATTGGCGTAGCTGCTGAATTAGCTAAAGTAAAATTCCCAGAGATGATGATTTTAGGTGGAAGTAATGGTGGGGCGTTAAACCCCTTTGATGCCGTTGGACTAGAATCCTTCCTTAAGATACAGAAAGAGTTTTCCGCCAAGGAATAAGTTTTTAAAAAAGGGGTTTTAAAACCCCTTTTTTTTATCCTTTCTCGCCTCTTCAAAGGCTCTCTCTATTGCTCTATCAACAATAAGATTGATATTTTTTGTTTTAAACTCTATACCAGCTACTTGACCCTGTACATTGGCTACAGTTCCTACTATAACATCATTTGTATTATTAATATCTAAACATATTTCTAACTCATCCCCAACAATTAATGTCTGCTTAATCCTAAGTAGAGTTCCAGACTCACTTATGTCATATATATAACAATCCTGCCACTTATCTGCATACCTTAGACGAAAGTACCCATCAAAATTGGCCTGAAATCTGGTTTTTTTTCTAAATTTTTCATTCATAAAAATAACATAAATTAAATATGAATAAAAAGCCATAATTAAATCTAACCTTTTAAGATATTGAAAGAAAAATTATTATGGTTCATTATAATAATGAGTAAAATAGAGGGAGAGATATGAAAAAAATTAGTTTTATTGGCGCTGGTAATATGGCATATGCCATGGCGGATGCTCTTTTTAACGGGAGTAAAGAGAGTACAATAGGTGTTTACGACATAGATAGTAATAGGGTTAAGCTTTTTTTGAACTCTTTTAATACTGCTGTAGAATACCCCTCAATTAAGTCCCTAGCTGATAGTTCGGATATAGTTATCTTAGCAGTTAAACCCCAGATAATTGATATTGTATTAGCAGATCTAGTAGATTGTAATAAGATCGTTGTCTCAATAGCCGCTGGAATAAGCCTAGAGTCATTAGTTGAAAAACTACCTAAAGCCTTTGTTACAAGGGTTATGCCAAATACTCCATCCTTAGTAGGTGAAATGGCAGCAGGTGTATCTTTCTCTAAAACCATGAGTGAAAAGCAAAAAAGTGATGTTCTAAGTTTTTTAAACTACTCTGGGATGGCTATTGAAGTGGAAGATGAGTCTATGGATGCTGTTACAGGAATAAGTGGTTCAGGTCCCGCCTTTGCTGCAAGAATAATGAACCATTTTATTAATGCTGGTATTGACCAGGGCCTAGATAGTCAGACATCAAGGAAGTTAGCACTTAATACATTTTTAGGAACAGCTAAGCTGCTTCTAGAAAAGGATATGGAAATAGAGGAACTAATTAAAATGGTTAGCTCTCCTGGAGGTACGACCGTAGCAGGTAGAGAAATTCTGGAAAGTTCTAATATTGAAAAAATTATAAAAGAGACTGTTATAGCAACTGTTAAAAGAAGTAAAGAGTTAGGTGGAAAATGATAAAAGATAGTGTAATAGCCTTAAAGGGGATAAGTTCTAAGTTGTCCTCAATAGATGTAGATATAAGAAATAGAGCCCTTTTAAGTATAGAGAAGGGGCTACTTGATAATATAGACTATATCCTCTCTGAAAATAGAAAGGATTTAGATAGTTCCCAGGGGTTAAATAACTCTCTATATAAAAGATTAATTTTATCAAGGGACAAAATTGAGACAATTATCTCAGGTATCCAGGAAGTAAGGGGGTTAAAAGACCCTTTAGGGCAGGTGCAATTAAAAAGGGAACTTGATAGCAATTTAACTCTAACTAGGTTCTCAGTTCCTATAGGGGTAATAGGGGTTATTTTTGAATCTCGACCAGATGCCCTAGTTCAAATATCATCCCTATTTATAAAATCTGGAAACTGTGGAATTCTAAAGGGTGGAAAAGAGGCCATCCATACAAATAGAGCCCTCTTTAAAGTAATTAGAGAGAGTCTTTTTACAGTTAGTGAGACTCTAGCTTCTTCCCTTGAGTTAGCTGAATCCCGGGAAGATATAAAAGAGATCTTAGAACTAGATCAGTATATTGACTTAATGATACCCCGGGGTGGTAATGAGTTAGTTCAATATATAAAGAATAATACAAAAATTCCTGTAATGGGTCATACAGATGGTATCTGCCATCTATTTATGTCTAAGGATGGGGACATTGATATGGGGCTTAAATTAACCTTAGATTCAAAGTGTCAGTATCCTGCAGTATGTAACGCCATAGAGACTCTACTTGTGGAAGAGTCAATTGCTAAGGAGTTTTTACCTAGGGTTAAAACATTTTTAGAGGATAATAAAGTCGAGCTTCGAGGTTGTGATAAAACTGTTGAAATTATTGATATTAATAGGGCTACAGAAGTTGATTGGGATACAGAGTATAATGATTATATTCTCTCTATTAAGATTGTTTCCGATCTAGAGGATGCTATATCATTTATTAATAAACACGGTAGTGGGCATACGGACTGTATTGTAACTGACAATAGTGAGAGTTGGGATAAATTCTTAATGAACGTAGACTCTGCATCAGTATTTTTAAACGCTTCAACTAGATTTGCAGATGGGAATAGATATGGATTTGGAGCAGAAGTTGGTATCTCAACTAATAAAATCCATTCAAGGGGCCCTGTTGGTCTAGAAGGTTTAACTATATATAAATATAAGCTAATTGGTCATGGAGATATAGTTGCCGACTACGCAAGTGGAAAAAAATGCTACAGCCATAAGGATATAAAATGAGGATTGTTGTAAAAATAGGAAGCGCCTTAATAAGTCGTGGATGTAGTATTAACTATAACTGGATTGGTGATAAAATTAAGGAAATTTCCGCTTTAATGAAGGCTGGACACGAGGTGGTTTTAGTCTCTTCTGGATCAGTAGCAGCAGGTATGGAGGTTCGTAATGTAAAAGTTAGACCAAAGGACACTGTTGAACTTCAACTATTATCTGGCCAGGGACAGGTTAAACTTATGGAATTCTATAGGAACTGGTTTAGGGATGAATCAATATTTGTTGCTCAGATATTAGTGACCCACCATAATTTTGCGACTTCTAAGGAGAAACAGTCAGTACACAATATTATTGAGGCCTATTTAAAGCGGGGTATTCTCCCAATTATGAACGAGAATGACCTTGTAAATAAGGAGGAGTTAGATTACGAGCGGCTATTTACCGATAACGATATTTTATCCTCCCTTATTGCAAAGGAGATGGAAGCTGATCTACTACTTATGTTAACAGATGTTGATGGATTATATGATGGGAACCCAAAAAAGGACAAAAGTGCAAAACTAATTGAATTAGTAGAAAAAATTGATGATTCAGTTAAAGATATGGCAACACCAGAGACCAATTCCCTAGGTTTAGGTGGAATGATCTCCAAGGTTACTGCTGCTGAAACTTGTACAAAAGCTGGTATTGATACAATAGTTGCTAGTGGTCATAAAAATCTTACAGAGATAATTAATGGTTTAGTACCAAGGACACTTTTTAAGGCATAAAAATTCCTCCCAGTTGGGAGGGATTTATTTATTATATTGTTTTGAGTTTACCTAATTTAAGTTTTTTCATAGAGCTTTTCATCCAGAACCATGCAACTATTGCAGTAACAATCATTGCTGTAATATGACCGTATAACATCCCGTGGAAACCAAGGTCAAAAACAAATACATATATAAGCATTGAAGGTATTACTATTACAAAAAAACGTAACGATGTAAGCATTAACCCAGGTATTGGATAACCAATTGCCTGGTAGACAGCCCTAGTTATAATTACAACAGCGGATATAAGCATAAATGGCATTATTACCCTTGTTTGGGTTACTGCATAAAAGGTAACCTCAGGGGTTTGTTTAAATAATCCATAGATCTTTTGAGCAAATATAAAAAACATTGATGATGTAAATAGAACTATCCCTGCGGATATTAACATACTTACCTTCCACGTTTTTTCTACTCTATCTACACTCTTTCGACCCATATTTTGACCAACTACTGTTATAGTAGCAGCGGCTATTGCAAAAAGTGGCATATAGACTAGCTGTTCGACCCTACCTACAAGGGAGGAGGATGTAACAATTAATGGATCTATTTTTGTAGCAATTAAATTCATAATTACAAAAGCAAAGGACATAATTAACTGACCAAAACTCTGGGGAAAACCTATAAAAAATATTCTTTTCATTATAGATGGGGTTACATGGGAGAATTTCCACTCTAAAGTTACTAATGTCTCTTTTTTTATAAATATTGAAACCAAGTATATAAAGGAGAAAAACTGCCCTATAACCGTGGCTATAGCAGCTCCCTTAACTCCTAGACCAAGACCTGGAATCGTAATAAATTTAAGGTTTATACTTTCAAATATAAAGAAGGGGTCTAATACTATATTTAAGACTGTTCCAATTATCATATAGTTCATAAACTTCTGCATCAAACCTTCACCCTGTAGAATTCCGCCTAGTACAGATCCAAATAACATAAATCCAGTTATTGGTAAAATATAGATAAAGTAGTCGTGTCCATATTTAAAGTAGTCTCCTGTTGCCCCTAAACCAAGAATTATCTGTTCAGAGAAGACGTATCCAAAAACATAAACTAATACAGATATTACTAGGGCTATAAATAGACCAGACTCTGCAGTTTTATATATAATATTATCATCTTTTTCCCCAATACCCTTTGCAACTAGGGCGGATAGCCCTACAGAGAGACCATTAGATAGTGCCATCGCAACAAACATAACTGGAAATATGTATCCAGTACCACCTAAAATAGCTGGGTTTTTAGGGTCTATAAAGTTAATAAACGCTGTATCAACTATTGTATAAAATAGCTGAAATACCATACCTGCCAAAATTGGCATTGCTAACTTAATAATAACAGGAGATAGGGGACCAGTAAAAATCCCTTTAATCTCAGATTTGTCAAATTTATTCTCTTCCATTTTTTCCATCACAGTTTAATTTCTCTTTTTATAATATCTTCAATAGTAATCTTACTAAAAAAGTCCGTTACGTACTCTCTTGTCATTGTCCAAAAGTATGATATATCACACTCCTTTCCACACTTATCCGATGCACAGGGTGTAGGGTTGAACTCTTCGCCAATAGCCTCTAAAACCTCTAAAACTGTAATATCTCCAGGCTGCTTATTAAGGGTAAAACCACCATGGGCTCCACGAATAGACTTAATAATTCCACCTTTTTTTAAAGATCTAAATATTTTTTCTAAAAAGTCAGAGGAGATAGACTCTTGAGTTGCTACCTCCCTAACTGACTTTTGGGTATTAATTGAAAGGGAGAGATTTATTACCGATCTAACGGCATACCTCCCTTTTGCAGATACTTTCATTTAATCCCTAGCTTTTAAAGTTTTTAAAATTATCTCATTTAAACCTGTGGAAATACCCTCTTTTTGGGATATTCTAATAAGTTGCTCTTTCATTAATTTAGCCTGCTTCTCCCCAAGATACTTATATGGCTGGAATGCTGAGGCTAAAGAGGATGAAACGTGGGAGTTATATGAGTCGATATCAATTATTTTATCAGCAATAAATTTATACCCCTGTCCATCTTCACTATGGAAGTGGGCACTGTTTCTACCTGCAAAAGCACCAAATAGGCTTCGAATCCTATTAGGATTTGTATTATCAAATAGTTCATCTAAACTCAGCTTTTTAATATCATCTAAAACAGTCTCATCATCCCTTATTGCCTGGGTTATAAACCACTTATTCATAACTAGGAAGTTATCTTTCCACTTCTCTTTAAAAGATTTGTTCGCTTCGATTCTAACAGTATCACTACACTTTTGAAGGCTCATAAATGCAGCCATATAATCTGTCATATTCTCTGCTAAGGCAAACTGCTTCTGTGCTATCTCTGCAATATCATCTCCTAGGAAACTTAAAATTGAGAGGGCACTGTTTTTTATACTTCTCTCCGCTACAGCATCTATTGCAAGATTATCTTCAAAAAGTCTAAAGAGGTTTGATTTTAACTCTGTTGCTAGCTGTTTTAAGTATATATTTCTAGCTCTATTTGCTAATTTAAAATCATACTCTTCCATAGTTAAAGCGATATCTTTAACCTCCGGAATATATAAAAGAGTTGCTAAATATCTCTTCTCTAGGGTAGGGTCGGTTAAAAGTTTTTTATATGATTCAATTATTCTCTTATCAATACTACACTCTCTATTAGTCCTAATATCCCCAATAATAGTATCTATTGAGATCATAGTTAGTCTTCTAGCTGCATCAAATTTATTAAATTTATCCTTATCTGCAGTTAAAAGTGTAATTAATTCATCGGTGGAGTAGTTATATCTTACCTCGATAGGAGCAGAAAATCCTTGGGCTAAAGATGGTATTACTCTATTTTCTGTTTTAAAAGTAAACTCTTCATACTCCTTGGATATTATTAAATTCTTCCCAGCCTCTGGAGTTAAATCTCTACCATCTTTATCGTAAAGACCAATAGGGAATGGAAAAAATAGGGGTTCCCTAGGACAGTTGTATGATGTTTTTGGTATCTCCTGTTTAACTTTAAGAGTAAACTCCCCATTATTATAGGACGAATCTACACTTATAACAGGTGTTCCCGCTTGGGAGTACCATCTTTTAAACTGTGTTAGATCAAAGCCTGATGCATCTTCCATTGCAGAGACAAAATCCTCTGTTGTTACAGCTTCCCCTGTGTGTCTTTTAAAATATAGATCCATACCTGCTCTAAATTTTTCTTTACCAAGTAGGGTAAAAATCATTCTTATAACTTCAGCTCCCTTTTCATAAACAGTAGCTGTGTAAAAGTTATCAATTGTAAAGTATGATTCTGGCTTAATTGGATGGGAGTTCGGCCCCTTATCCTCAGGGTATTGATGACTTCGTAATATTGATACATCACTTATTCTTTTAACTGTTCTATCAGTTTTATCTGAGGAGAACTCTTGATCTCTAAATACAGTAAGGCCCTCTTTTAGGGTTAATTGGAACCAATCCCTACATGTAACCCTATTTCCTGTCCAGTTATGGAAGTATTCATGGGCTATAACCCCTTCAACACCTTCAAAGTCACTATCTGTAGCAGTTTTTGGGTCAGCTAAAACATAGGCTGAATTAAATATATTTAAACCTTTGTTTTCCATAGCCCCTGCGTTAAAAGAGTCAACAGCGACTACCATATAAAGATCAAGGTCGTACTCTAGTCCAAAGGTATCCTCATCCCACTTCATGGATTTTTTAAGTGACTCCATTGCATGATATGCCTTGTTTGATTGTCCTGGATCTGTATAAATTTCAAGATCAATTACTCTACCGGATTTTGTTGTAAAGGAGTCCGTTATAGACTCTAAATCTCCAGCAACTATTGCAACTAAGTAACAGGGTTTTGCAAAGGGATCTTCCCATTTATTTCTTAATCGGTTCTCTCCAATAGGAGTAGACTCAACTAAATTACCATTACTTAAAAGTTTAGGAAAAACCTTTTTATCTCCTTCTACAGTTATTGTATATTTTGACATAACATCTGGTCTATCTGAGAAAAAAGTTACCCTTCTAAAACCTTCAGCCTCATTCTGTGTACACAGTATGTTTCCAGATTTATAAAAACCCTCCATGGATTTATTGTTATATGGGTCTATTGAAACTGTTGTTGTTAATACAGCCTTATTAGGTAGGTTTTTAATAGTAAGTTTATCATCACTATAGTCAAAATCAAAAATCTCTTTTCCATCTAATAAAACAGAGTGTAATTTTAACTCCTTCCCATCTAGCACTAGGGGTGTATCACCACTACAGTTTTTAACAATAGTTAACATTGATGTAACTACAGCTTCCTTCTCTAATATATTGATATATAATTCAACATTTGGGATTAGGTAATTTGGTTCTATATAATCCTTTAAAAAAATCTCTTTCATCTATTTCCTCCGTATATTTTGAAATTTTCTGATATATTTTCAGTTAACATATTATTCATCTTGTTAAGTTGCCTCTTTTTAAAAATCGACTTGTTTTTAAGTAGAAAATCCTCTGGTGCTTCTAGGTAGTTATTTATACTATAGAGTTCTATTGCTTCTATAGGGTTATACTCTGTTACTATTCCCATAAATATTAAAATAGTACTCTTATCATCCCTACTATAAACAGAGGAGATCTTTTTCCCTGCTGGAATCTCTTGGACAATAGGGAATAGATCACTGGTTTCCCTAATTCCTACCATTTTGACCTCTATCTCATTACCACTTCCCTCTATATTGGGATTATCACTTTCAGGTGAAAGAATTAGAAGTTTATCAAACTCTGTAGGCTTGTTTCCTGTAAACTTTATCCCACTATCCTTAAAGAATGTATAGATATCGATAAACTCTTTAAACCCTAATTTAGGTTGTTCTTTTAAAATTGTATCAATAACTGGTATGTTTTCATTAAAATTAGGTAGACCCTCTAGGTAGATAGTTAGTTCTCCACTCTTTTTAATTATAGCTGAAATGTACTTAATTAGACTATAACTTTGGGAAACATAGTCAGGATAGCTTAGTATAACTGTATCCTTAGACTCTAACTCAGTTTTAATTAGAAAGTCTGGGTTAGTACTATTGGTTGTATAGTATTTAACATCATCATAACTAGGTCTGTTTATCACTTCCTCTCTTTGGCAAGATAGTAAAAATATTAGTGTTATAATTGTAATAATTCTCTTCAACTTAAATCCTCTAAAATGCTTACAAACTTTATTAACTCTCTCTTGTTTAGTTTTAGCTCATAACTCTTATTATTAAATGTAAATTTTACCAATCTACTGTTTATTTTTTCATAGGATACAAAATCTTTTTTGTATAAAACCACAGGATGGTTATGAAAAGTATTATAAAGCAGTATTTTATCCTTTGTTACTCTAGCTTCCGGGTCCAAATGGTTAATTAACAGTAAGACAAGTATAAATATTAAGCCTATAGAGTACTGAATAAGGCTAGAGAGTTTATAATTGTTTATTAATGTTAATAGTGCAAACAAAAAAGGAATCATAGCAAGATAACCATATAGTTGCAGTCCTATAACCTTATGGAATTTTATTACATTATCCTTTTTTCCCATTATTATAATATAATCCTCCCAATCTCTCCAGCCATATAAAAAGAACCTGTTACAAGAATAGGGTTTCCTATATCTTTTGCATAGTTATATGCCCTAAGTGGGGAGTTTATCTTTTTAACTCTGCAATTTAACCCCGTAAATATATCCTCAATAAAGTCTATATCTGACTCTTTAAATGTGCCAGGTGTAGATATAATAATATTTTCAAAGTTTTTTGATACTATATTAGCCATTGATATAATATCTTTACCCTTAATAACCCCAAAAATTATAGTCCCTTTGTTGTATAAGCTGTTAAATGTTTTTACAACTTCTTCTATAGAACCCTTAGTATGGGCCCCATCTAGTACAACTGTAGGTGTTAAATTTACAACCTGGAATCTCCCAGGGATTTTGGCTTCCATAAGACCCTGTTTTATTGTCTCTATATCTATTTGGGGGAGTATCTGTTTCACTGTTTCTATTGCTAAAACTCCATTAATCCCTTGAACACGACCCTCAATACCAAGTTTGTACTTTTCACCTTTATAATATAGGGAACCACCTTCCTTAGTTATTTCATACTTAAAATCCTTTGTGGTAGCGTAGAAACTAGAGGACCTATCTTTAGCTATCTGACTTAGTGTATCTAAAACCTCTATACGGCTATTAGAGGTAAAAATAGGTCTACCTTGTTTTATAATTCCACCCTTCTCAAAACTGATTTTCTCTAGGGTATCCCCTAATATCTCAGTATGTTCTAACTCAATTGATGTTATTATTGATGCCTCAGGTAAAACCACATTTGTAGAGTCTAACCTTCCCCCTAAACCTGTCTCTATTACAGCCCAGGAACAGCCCTCATTTTTAAAAATAATAAAGGCTGCCAGGGTCATAAGTTCAAAGGTTGTAGGTTCCCCACCAGGGAGTATCGATGGTTCAATACTATCTAATTTATCCTTAATGTTATTAATACAGTCTAAGTAACTCTCTTTAGTAAAAAAAGTATGATTATCTGTTATTCTCTCCCTATAATCTATAAGGTGAGGGGAGGAGTACACCCCTGTTTTAAATCCAGCCTTTGTTAAAATAGAAGCCAAGAAAGCGCAGGTTGATCCCTTTCCCTTAGAGCCAGCGACATGAAGGGTTTTATATGCCCTATGAGGGTTCCCAAAAAGTTCTAGAAGATACTCCATCTTATCAAGACGGTATCCTCTCTTTGTAAGATCCGGTTTCTTTTCAAAATTAGTAAAGGATACCATCCATTCAAAAGCTTCATTAATACTACTAAACACTATTTCCTCAATTTAAAAGCATTACCATGGGTAGTAAAACCCTCATACTCTGCAAGTATTGGCACATGTTTATTTAAAGTCTCATACCCTCTTTTTGTAGAGTAGATTACAGATGAAAATTTAATAAAATCCCTAACTCCTACAGCGGAGAAAGTTTTAGCCTTACCACCTGTTGGTAGTACAGCATTAGGTCCTACTGAGTAGTTTACAGCGGAGAACGGAGTTGAATCTCCTAAAATAATCTCTCCAGCATTAGTAATTTTACCCATTGTATCCCAGGGATCCTCAGTATGTAGGGATAGATGCTCAGGTGCAAACTGATTGGATATATCACACGCTTCGTTAATATCCTTGGTTATTATTACTCCACCATACCCTTGTAGAACATCTGTTACAAATGTTTTTCGTGGTTCTGGCAGGTCTTCTATCATCTCTTCCATATATTTTGCACATAGTTCTGCATTCTCCTTTGAATCAGTTAAAAGTAGTGCAGAGGAGTCAGAACCATGTTCAGCTTCTACTAGTAAATCTAATGCCATGTTGTATGGGTTTGCATATTTATCTGCAATTAAAGCAGACTCAGATGGCCCTGCAGGAAGTCCCACATCTACTACACTATATAATAATCTTTTAGCAGCTGTTACATACATACTTCCAGGACCTGATATTTTTACAACAGGTTTAATACTCTCTGTTCCATAGGTTAGGGCTGCAATAGCCTCTGATCCACCAATTTTATATACCTCAGAAATACCACAAAGGAAGCATGCATAAAGTACGCCACTATCGGCTAAACCCTTTGAATTAGGTGGAGTTGTAACACAAATTCGTTTTACCCCAGCTATAACTGCTGGTACAGCTAACATGTATAACATGGATGGGAATGTCCCCGACCACCAGGTACATATAAACCCACCGAATCAATTGGTGTTGCTCTCTCCCCGGCAAAAATACCCTCTGATGTCTCCATCATTGTTATGGCTTCAGGTTTCTGAGCCTCGTGGAATTTTTTAATATTATTAATTGAGAACTGTATTGCCTCTTTAACTTCATCAGTTAACTCATTTTTGGCCTGTACAAACTCTTCTTCGCTTACTTTTAAATAGTTTTTATCTGAAGGTATACCTAGAAATTTCTCATTATAATGGAGTAGGGCCTTATCTCCATCTTTTTTTACATGATCAATAATCTCCTGTACTACTGGTAAAACATCTTCAATATTTTGTTCAGATCTCTTGAAAATCTTTGCTCGCTCATCCTTGGAAATACTCTTCCACTCTCTGATATTAATCTTCATTTATTTAACCCCTTTATAGGATATAAAGATACTTCTATGACCCAAAAATCTCAATAGAAAAAAAGATAAAGATAACAAAAAAAGAGACTGGGCGAAAAATTATTTTTTTTCTATTGCTAATTGTGTCTTGGGTGATTAAAATGGAAGTAGAAATAAAAACAAAATATGGAGTAACTGATGAAGACAAATTCTGACTTCCCATCTATAAACACAAAATCTCCCGATGGAGTGAATGCGGCTGGACAATCATATAGAGTACTTGTTGTTGATGATTCAATGTTTGTTCGAAAACAAATTTCACAAATTCTTACTAGCGAAGGATTTGAAGTAGTCGCCCAAGCTTGTGATGGAGCTGAAGGTCTTGAAATGTATAAAGAACATCATCCAAATGTGGACCTTGTAACAATGGATATTACTATGCCTAAAATGGACGGAGTAACATCCCTTGAGAAAATTATAGAGTTTGATAAAGACGCTAAAGTTATTATGATTAGTGCATTAGGTAAAGAAGAGTTAGTTAAAAAATCTCTTTTAGCCGGAGCAAAAAACTATATTGTAAAACCTTTAGATAGAAAAAAAGTTCTAGAACGAATACTTCAGACTTTAAAGTAGTTATACATTAAGTTCGTTATCGAAGGGTGCAGTTAATACCTGCATCCAAACAGATATCTTTAAACTCTTCTAACTCTTCTACACTATAGGGTTCATTTATATTATACGATGGATCCAGTGTGTTTCCTCTGTTAAAATTAGTAATAAAATATCTCTCTACACCGGAAAGTAGGGGTAAAATTGATATTAAATCACTCTTTGTAAAAATAATTGGAGCAGCAGTGGTTCTAATCTCGTAATCAATCCCGGAAACTTTTAACCAATTTAGACTCTCTAGAATCTTAACTGAATCACTAAAACCAATTGCAGGGTATTTATCTAATGATGTCTTTAGATCCATTGCTATATAATCTGGTTTTAAAGTTTTAATAAGAGATGGGTTTGTACCATTAGTATCTAATTTAACTTTTAAGCCCCACCCTTTAAACATCTCTATATACTCATTTAGATCCTCGTAAAGGGTTGGTTCTCCCCCGGAAATAACAACAGCCCCTATAAGGTTTTTTCTCTTATATATTGCATTTAATACGTCTTCTATAGCATCAAGGGTATCTATTTCTGGATGAACAATTGTAGGGTTGTGGCAATAGGGGCAGGTTAAATTACAACCAGGTAGAAATATCACAGAGGATACCTCTCCCGGGTAATCAAGAAGGGTTGTAGGAAGAAACCCTGCCTGTCTAATTTTCATTATATTATTTTTCTCTCACTAAGTAGTTTTTTAAGGTCAGAGGGTTTTGAAGTTCTACTTACCTCTACCCCTTCACTATCTAAAAAAAGTACAGTTGGAGCAGTGAATATTCCATGTTTTGCAGCCTTTGTAAAACCATTTGAGCTATCTGCATTAACACTCTCCCCATCAATTTCTAGAGAGTCTATAATTGCCTTTACAGGGGGACAGTTTGGACAAGTTGTCCTGTAGAAAAACATATATTTTACAATTTTATTAGTAGAAATTTCTGATTCAGCTTGTTGTTTTACTCTATTTTTTTGCTCTACTGTTCCGTTAGTCTCTTTATTAAACTCTGTATTACTAAAGTTAACCCGGAATTTATACTCTTCTTTCTTACCCTTATTCCAGTTTTTAACAGCTCTGTAGTAACCAACTATTCTTGCGTACTGTTCAGTTTCCCGACCCTTAACACTTAATAACTGTTGCTCTAAAGCTTCAATTTTGTCGTTAATTTTACTCTTTGCCTGAATCATTTTTTAAACCTCTCCATTTGTAATTTTTTGTTTTTTAAGCTCTTCTATCTGTTTGTTTATTTTCATTTTTTCTTCTTCTCTGCATTTGGGACAGTTATCATGGGCTCCGGCTAAATAACCATGAACACTACATATTGAGAAAATTGGGGAGATTGAGAAAAATGGTAGCTTGTAGTTTTGTGATATAGTTTGAACTAACTTTCTACACGCCTTCCAGTCCTTAATAGCTTCCCCAAGCATACCGTGGAATACTGTTCCCCCTGTATACTTAGTCTGTAGTGCATCCTGAAGATCTAGGGCTTCAAATATATCCCTTGTAAAATCAACAGGAAGTTGGGTTGAGTTTGTATAGTATGGGTCATCCTCTCCTGCAGTTATTATATTTGGATAAATCTTTTTATCATGTTTTGCTAATCTATAACTTGTACTCTCTGCAGGTGTAGCCTCTAAATTAAATAGATCCCCTGTCTTTTCTTGATAGTCAGCTAATCTGTCCCTCATGAAAATTAGAATCTCATTAGCGGTATCCTGTCCCTCTTCTGTTGTTAAGTCTGTACCGATATAGTTTTTAAGGCACTCATTCATACCTACTAAACCTATTGTAGAGAAGTGACTGTTTAGATTACTTAAGTATTTTTTAGTATATGGGAAAAGACCGTTTTCCATCATTTTATTAACAACCTTTCTCTTTAATAGAAGGGATGAGGCTGCTAAATCCATCATGTGGCCTAGGTTGTGGTAAAACTCCTCTTTAGTATTACTTAAATAACCAATTCTAGGTAGGTTTATTGTAACAACCCCAATTGAACCAGTTAACTCATCACTTCCAAAAAGACCACCACCCCGTTTTCTTAGCTCTCTTTTATCCAGTTGTAATCTACAACACATGGATCTAACATCCTCTGGGTTTAGATCGCTATTTACAAAGTTCTGAAAATACGGTGTTCCATATTTTGCTGTTATTTCAAAGAGAAGCTTAGCATTCTCTGTCTCCCAGTCAAAATCAGGTGTTATATTGTAGGTCGGAATAGGGTAGGCGAAACCTCTACCGTTGGCATCACCCTCTAACATAAGTTCTAAAAATGCTTTATTTACCATTTTCATCTCTTCTACACAGTCCGAGTAGGTGTAATCCTGTTCCTCTCCACCAACAATTGCTTTTTTATCCTTTAAGTCAGATGGAACAGTCCAGTCTAGTGTAATGTTAGTAAAAGGTGCCTGGCTTCCCCATCTTGACGGGGTATTTACACCAAAAATAAAACTCTGAATAGCTTGTTTTACCTCTTTGTATTCTAAGTTATCAGCCCTTACAAAGGGGGCTAGGAAGGTATCAAAACTTGAAAAAGCTTGAGCTCCAGCCCACTCATTTTGCATAATCCCAAAGAAGTTAACAATCTGGAACATCAGTGTTGACAGGTGGGATGCTGGTTTTGATGATATCTTCTCAGAAACACCACCTAAACCATTTTGTATAAGCTCTCTTAGGGACCAACCTGCACAGTACCCTGAAAACATTGATAGGTCATGGATATGAAATGCTCCAGTTGAGTGGGCCTCTGCAATCTCCTTTGTATATATGTTTTTAAGCCAGTAGTTGGCTGTAATGGTTCCAGAGTTGTGTAAAATTAATCCACCTAGGGAGAAGTTAATATTAGCATTCTCATTAACCCGCCAGTCGGATTGGGATAGGTAACCATCCATTGTCTCATCTATATCTAATAATAGTTTATTTTGGTCTCTAATAGCCTCGTGTCTCGATCTATATAGTATGTATGCTTTTGCTATATCTATCTCTTTAGCTTCCATTAGAGTTGTCTCTACAATATCTTGTATCTCTTCAATGGCTGGAATGGAGTTTGGATGTCTAGTAAGTTGAAATTCTTCCAATTTTTTTTCTGTTAATTTTGTAAGTTTACTATCAAGTTCAGGATTATCAACACCTCTAACAGCTTCAATAGCCTTAGATATAGCCGCAGCAATTTTCTCTGGTCTATATGTGTCTATACTTCCATCCCTTTTTATTATCTTCTTAATTCCTGTTTTAGGGATATTAAGATCTTTATCACCTAAAATTTCACTCCAATCAATACCTGCCAATAGTAACTCCTTTTAACTTTTTAATTTATTAATCTCTTCAATAAACTCATCTACACTCTCGAATTTTCTGTAGACCGATGCAAATCGAATATATGCTACTCTATCAATTTCCGCTAACTTAGAAAGAATTAGGTTACCTAGGAAATCCGAAGATATCTCATGGTTCGCCTTACCTCCTAATTCTGCTTCATCCTCTATATTGTGTAGAGCCTTCTCTATTACCATTTGGGGTACAGGTCTCTTCTCTACAGCTCTGTTAAGGCCCCTCTCTATTTTCTTAATATCAAATGGTTGACGTCTCCCATCATGTTTTATAACCATTAATGGTAACTCTTCTATTTTCTCGTAGGATGTAAACCTGTAGCTACAGGCTGAGCACTCTCTTCTTCTACGTATAGATGTCCCACTGCTGTTTTGTCTAGACTCTAGAACCTTATCTTGTATTAATCCACATAGGGGGCATTTCATAACTTTTTTGTAGCTCCTACACTATATATAGCGTTTTTAATTGAATCTATATTCCTTCTAAATTAAGTTTTTGTCAATAACTTTTTTAGTCATTATTTAAGTTCTAATATAATTGCTATTAAAGTGATAGTTACAGTTAGTGTAATAATACTTAGTATAATATCCCCAGTGTGGGCAATTTTATTCTGTCTTCTGTGGGTAAACCTGTAATAACTTTCCTGAAGGAATATAAATGGGCAAATAAGAATTGTAAGGATAATATTACCTGTAAATGAAGAACCGTTAAAAATATTTACAAAAAAACTATAACTACCATTTAAAAATCTTAAAAATATTAGGGATATAACAATTGGACTTAAAATTACAAATGTCTTTTTCATAGCCATGGTTTTACTATTTATATATAACATAACTATAACAACTTGCCACATAAAAAATGTTCCAAGGGGTAGGAATATAAAGCAGAAAGTAAGGTAGATAAGTGTTGATAGATAGAAACTAGAGTGACTATAAAAATATGGGGACTTTGAGAAAGATGAGTCTTTAATTATATGAAAGCTGATCCCATATATGAAAAATAGAATAAGATGTTTAATAATAAAAATTGTCTTAGGAAATTCTACTAAAAAATCACTATTTCCCGACAGGGTAACAACGTACTCTATAACCAGGCTTGATATAAAATAGAATATGTAGATCATTAAAATTTTTAGGGGTATTGTAAATAGATATTTCCTATTGTGTTTCAAGTGAAATTTAGCTTTTTTTGAGTATAAGTTTATTAAAAGAAGTACTAAAAATGTGAATATAAGGAATGAGTATAAAATATAGGACTCGTTTATATAAAAAACCTTGTCAAAAAAAATATGTATATAGTAGTGGGTGTGAATGTTTTCGTAATTGATATCAGTTTCTAATGTTTTTAGTATTATGTCAGGATCGATCTCCCCCCTAATAATAAGTATTGGGATGTTGTATTCCCCATATATATTTTGTATTTCTGGGCTACGTATTAGGGATGTTAGGTAGAGTGGGAACTCCATTGCAATCTTTTTTTCTAGATTTAACTCCGATAAAAGGATTTTTGCTACTTTAAATGGGGGCCTGAATTTTTTGCTAAAACCGTATAGTTTAATACTGTTATTTTCAACTTCATCTATATAAAAACTAAAAAGAGGTGGGGTTATTATCTGATTATTTAAATACTCTTTTGAGCCTTGGTAGTCTGATTCATCAATTTTATCCTTAACAAGAATAACTTCCACATCATAATTTATGCTTTTACTATTTAAATCCACAATGTTTTTAAACTTTTGATAGGAGTTTTCTTTAGTAGTTACAATAAGTACATTTTCTCTAGAGTATAGAGTAAGGGTTTGTAGAAGAATAATTGAGTATAATAGAATCTTTTTTAGCATTAACCTAGCATAAGTTAACAATTTAATTGGGTCAATAAAACATAAACAAAATTGATAAAAGTTCTGTTAATGAATTAAAAACATTTCCATGATTTTAGAAGATATGTTAGACTTCATTTATGGCAGTTATAGATTTAATAAAGGGACGCTCATCCTGTAGAAATTTCAGTGATAAAAGTATTGATGAGTCTATAGTTAATAGTATTGTAGAGGCGGGGAGACTTGCTCCATCTGCAAAGAATAGACAGCCTTGGAGATTTATAATAATTTCTGAAGAAAATAGAAAAAATAGGTTACTAGAAGCATGTTTTGGTGCAGATGTTATCAAAACTGCCGATAAGATAGTAGCTGTATGTACCACAAATATTAACTATGTTATGCCAAATGGTCAAAATGCCCATGATATGGATCTTAGTATAGCTACATCTTTTATGATGTTACAAGCTGAACATGAGGGGCTAGGATCTTGTATTGTAACTACGTATAATGAAGAGATGATACGGGAGTTATTAACAGTTCCGTTTTCAATGCGTGTATACTGTTTGTTAGCCTTAGGATATAAGGGTGATACTGCTGAAATTAAAAAAGAAAGGAAATCTTTTCAAGATGTTCACAATATGGAACACTGGTAGGGGATAATGGTAGAAGTGGATACAAACCTAATAGAATTGCCGGTTAAATTACTTTTTTCAGATCAAGGTGTTGATTTTTTTATTAAAAATAAAAAGCCTATGAATAAATTTAAGATGCCGGATAATAGTACACAGTACGGGATCGCTTTAAATCAATATAATCATAAAACTGTAAAGCACATGATAGCAATAGGGTATCTATCAAGGATAGAGATCTCAAGATCTGAATTTACATCTAAGAGACAGGATATATTATCAATGACTAAGAGTAATGTTTTTGGTTTCCTTGTTAAAAGATTTGATGAGATGGTTTTTGATATTGTTATGGATTCTGAACTTATAAAAAATTGGAATAGATCTAACCATGGTAGTATATTAGATAGAAAAACAAATATAAACGAGACTGTATTAAGACAGTTATTAGAGAAGAATAAGGATGTTGTTAAGTCTGTAAAAGAGACCCTAACCCTAGCTGTTCATAAGGACTTATATAAAAATGATACATTAACAGAGGATGAGATTACAAGCCAGTCCCTATTATGTAGTGAGTATCTAACATCTCTAAGATCATTTACATGGTTTATTCTCTCTAAGTTTAAGGATGCCCCAACCTACGAAATTCTAATTTTAGAGATATCCCAGCTATTAATTGAGTTTATGAGTAGAAATAAGATCTCCGAGTACATCTCTTTAATGTTAATGGAGCTTCTAAATAGTGCGGAAAATAGGAACCTTAAAGAGTATATTAAAATGATGTATCCAACCCTTGCTTATAATGACATCCTAGAAGAGCCTGAAGCTAGAGTAGGCCTTTTAAAAGAGATGCAGGATAAGGGGAATCACTTCTCATTAAGTTATAAGTTTGATAAGTCTGAAACTAAAATAAGCGCAAAAAAAAGGTTTGAAGTAGCTGTCTTTAATAAGGAGAGCGAAGTTATGATGTTAAAAGAGAAGGTTGATCAACAGATGGCCTCTAAAGTTCGAAAACAATCATTAACCGATTTTTATAGGCGTTCTGGTGGTGATGGGTCTGATCTAGGAATGTTCTATCTATCCTACTTAGGGGAAGAGTGTTCTAAGGTTGGTATTAAGTTTGAATCCCAGGTAAAGGAGATACCAGGATCTGGACAATCCTATACCTCCTTAAGTTTAACCTTATAATTAGTAGCTCTCTAAAAGTTTATCTATATCATTTATTACATCTATATGCTTTACAGGTTGTAACCTACTATTTAGTGGGTTCCTTCCATTATCTAAAATATAGTGTACTTTAAGGGGTCTTTCCCCAGAAATTCCAGAGATTGCAACTTGGTAGCTTCTTGTCATATGCATCTGAGTTCTATATGCTCCAATTACACTATCTCCTATCTCTATTTTCTGGTTTTTATTAGGTATAAGCTGCATATGGTAGTCTATATCCTGTACTATACTGTGATTGTATAAAACCATCCCCTGTTTTTTTGTTTCAGCCCACTTACTTCCTACAAATGTAAACATTTTATCGCTATAATTAGTATGGTAACAACCACCACCATATGCGTAGTATCTATCTTTATACTTATGGGATATCTCAGATAAGTAGAGTATGGCTGTTGATTCCGCTAAATCCTGATAAAATGCGTGGGAGGGGGATGTCCCTATAACCGCATTCCCAGGTTCTACATGGGTAGCCCCTAACTTTTTAAGTATCTCCATCTCACTTGATGATGTATTTCCAGGCATATTGACCTGTTTTATATCAATATTACTATTTTTTAGTATCTCTAAAGCTCTGTTTACTGCACCAATATTTGAAGTAGGGGTAATTTTTTCCTGGGCGGTGTTGTTGTAGTTAAGACAGGGAAATGCGGTAACTCCTACAATGTTAATATTTTTTAACCCACTAATCTGGTTGATAAATGTTTCTATTTCATCAACATGAAATCCACCCTCCTGACCATCAAAAACATAATCTTCATTGTTATATACACGAATTAAAATATCCTGTTTATATCCTAACTTTTTACAACACAGATCAATCCATAAAGCGTGTTCTATATTGTATACAGTAAAAACTTCGGGTTTAAGTTTTAAAACTTCCTCTATAAGGTGTTTAGGTATCTGATTAAGGTGTCCTACATGTCCTAGGGGAATATTGTAATCTCTACAGGCTAGAGCTCCCTGGAAGTCCACAGCAACAATTTTATTTAATCCCATTTTTATAGCTAATGCATTGATATATGGGTTTCTATTATGCTGTTTTGACATTAGGTATGTGGATAGTCCATTTTTTTTAGCACTACTACTAAGAGCCTTAGCATTTTTTGCAACCTGATCTAAGTTTATTACCCATGAGTTAACAGGAATTTCACCCTTTTGATGTAGTTCCATGGTTATTTCTACCATTCTCTCATTGTTTTTTAAAATATTATCTATATACATAACTTCTCCATTATTTAATATTAAACTATGGAGAAGCTTATATTAATTCACTTATTCTACTAAATCTTTCAAATTCTTTACCCTCTCAATTACAGGGGGATGGGAGTAGTGGAATGCCGAATAGTTTTTATCCGGTGTTAAGTTACTTAGATTATCCTTGGATAGCTTTAAAAGTGCCTGTATTAAAGAGTCCGACTCTCCCCTTAGATTCTTGG
This sequence comes from Thiospirochaeta perfilievii, assembly GCF_008329945.1. Taxonomy (NCBI): domain Bacteria; kingdom Pseudomonadati; phylum Spirochaetota; class Spirochaetia; order Spirochaetales; family Spirochaetaceae; genus Thiospirochaeta; species Thiospirochaeta perfilievii. The sequence continues at coordinate 2,749,432 of NZ_CP035807.1, forward strand.
CAAAACTATCAGCCTCAAACTCATGTTTTCTAGAGAGTAAGTTAGAAAGAGGTGAAAAGAAGAAGGTAAAAGAGCTAGAAATTAACATCATTAATACTAATAGTCCATGATATGTACCCTCTACCATATTAAATGTTGTATAGAGAGGTTTAAAGTTAAGTGCTAAAGAGAGGATAAAAAAAGATAGGGGAACAGAGATAAAGGTTAATATTAGTCTCTTTTTTATATGCCCCTTACTCCAATGACCAATTTCGTGGGCTAGAACACCACATAACTCCTCTGTGCTTAGGTTCTCTATAAGGGTATCGTATAACACAATACGTTTACTGCTACCAATTCCAGTAAAGTAGGCGTTGGAGTGGCCTGATCTCTTTGACCCATCCATAACATATATACCATTAATTTTAAAATTAGCCTTTACTGCCATCTCTTCTAGGGCAATTTTTAGTTCTCCATCTTCTAATGGGCTAAACTTATTAAATATTGGAGCAATAAAATTAGGATATATAACGAGTAGAAGTAGTTGAAATGATATAAAAAATATAGAAGCCCATAACCACCAAAGATCCGCTGTCTTATCCATAAATATAAATAGTGTTGTTAATATAATTATTCCTAGAACAAGGGATAATACTATCTGTTTAATCATATCCCCTATATAAGCCTTAATAGTTAACTTATTAAAACCAAACTCCTCCTCTATTACAAATGTTGAATAGAGGGATAGGGGTAGATCAAATAGACCTAATATAAGTGATACTACTCCAAGGAATAACAGTCCTAATATAATTTTATTTGATGTAAGACCCATTAATATCGACTCTATACCACCTAAAATACCTGAAAACAGGATAGTTACAGTTAATATTAAGGAAAATACTAATCTAAAAATAGAGAAGTGCTCTTTTTTTAATGTATAGGCGATGCTCTTTTCATACTTCTGGGGTGAAATTATGGATTTAAAAATATCAGGAATGTTATCCCTATTTTTTAATACTGAATTTATATTTAGTAGAGTTAATGTATAAAGAGTAATAAACTCTATTGTTAATAGTGTTAAATATATTGTAGCGAAAATGTAGTTGTTCATAAATCTCCTTATAAATAAAAAAACCCTGCAGGACAGGGCTTCATTTTAATTAAAGAGCTGAAATAGCTTCTTTTAATTTTCCGTTTTTAACAGCTTTGTTACACTGTTTACAGATGCTAACTTTCTTCTCGTTTAGCTCGTTTTCGTAAACAGCCTTAATAGCTGTTCTTTTACAAAGTGGACATGTTGTTCTTCCGCTTTTTACTTGGTCTCGGATACCTGCGCCTCTATGTGCTTTTGACATTTATACACCCCTAATAATTATTAGTTATTTATGATTAATCAGTTATGTAATATACTTCTGTTGGAAAATCTTGTCAATGAACCTAGGAGAGTAAATGGCCGTAGAGTGGGAACAATTTATAAAAAATGAGTTAGATGAGGAGTATTTTAGGGTTTTACAGGATAAAATAGCAAAGGATAGGGAAATCTTTACAATTTATCCTAAGGAGTCAAATATTTATAAAGCTTTTGAAATTACTCCTGTAGATAAAATTAAGTGTGTAATAATTGGACAGGATCCATATTTTAATCCAGATGAGGCCCAGGGTCTTGCCTTTTCAGTTGATAGTAGTATTAAAATACCTCCATCTTTAAGAAATATTTATAAAGAGTTATTAGATGACCTGGGGGTATCTAGGCCAGATGGGAACTTATTACCCTGGGGTAAACAGGGTGTTTTTTTAATAAATAGGGTATTAACAGTTAGAGCAGGGGAGCCAAACTCCCACAAGGATTATGGCTGGCTTATATTTACTAAAAAAGTTATAGAGTATATCTCATCCCTAGAGAGACCTATAGTATTTATGTTGTGGGGGGCGGAAGCTAGGAAATTAAAGGGAGTAATAGGTCGTAGACACTTAATTTTAGAGGCTCCCCATCCTAGTCCCCTCTCATCCTATAGAGGTTTTTTTGGTTGTAAACACTTTTCTAAGTGTAACAAGTTTCTTAAAAAAAATGGATTAAAAGAGATAGATTGGGGGAGAGAGTAGATGGTAGCACTTATTACAGGGGCCACAAGTGGTATAGGGAAAAGTTACAGCACCTTATTAGCAAGTAAGGGTTGGGACTTAATAATTACAGGAAGAAGAGATGATATAATAATAAAACATGGAAAGCTTTTAGAAGAGAGATATAAAGTAAGAGTTGAAGTTGTCATTGTAGATTTTAATAGTAGGGAGTCTTTTAACTCTTTTTTAGATAACTACGTAAAAGATAGCTCTAGGGAGATTGGATTTTTAGTTAACAGTGTTGGTTTTTCAAATAGATGTGATTTTTTTAATACAGACTTTGATATTACCCATAAAATGATTGAAGCACACATCTCTAGACTAAGCGAAATAACCCACTATGTGGTAAATAGCATGAAAAAGTATAATAGGGGAGGTTTTGTTGTTAATGTCTCATCCCTTGTTGGTTATCTTCCCTCCCTTCATGACCCATTTTACTCCGGTTCAAAGTCCTTTATCTCTACCTATTCGGAATCCATATCTATGATACTAAAACCCTTTAACATAGTTGTTCAATCCCTATGTCCAGGTTTTACAAAGACAGACTTTCATAAGGATATGAACCTCGCTGAGGATGAGTTTAAAAACAGAGGGTTAAAAAGGTGGATGAGTGCAGATGATGTGGTTTCCTACTCTTATAAAAAATTAAAACCTGGTAAAGTTATTGTAATACCGGGTATCGCTAATAAGATTATATACTACGCTGTTAAAATACTTCCTAAACCTCTTTATTATAAAATAGCGGGGAATAATAAAACTTTAACAAACCGAAGTTTAAATTAATCTTTAAAATTTAGGATATAGATATCTCTTTTGTTATCTATTCCTCTTAATTTAACCCTACGCCTTGTTAGGGTTTTTATACTGCTTTTTAAAATGCTTTTTACCTCTTGATCTTTAAACATATTCTCAGAGATTATAATCTGATTGTTTTTCGCCTCTCCCTGTATTCTTGCTGCAATATTAACAGTTTGGCCAAAGTAATCTAGGGATTTATTTAGAGTAACCATAATTGTTGAACCCTTATGTAAACCCATCTTAACAAGGATCTCCTTCTCTGACTCAATTTTAGTATCGTATTCCTTTAAACTCCTACGTATCTGTATAGCTGCGGATATTGAGTCTCTAGGTGTTTTAAAAGATGCCATAACCGCATCCCCTATGGTCTTTATAACTATTCCTCCATGATCTATAATTATTTTAAAGAGAATATCAAAGTGCTCCCTAATTAATCTGTAAGCTGTAGCATCCCCAACTCTGTTGTATAGAGCTGTTGATCCCTTTACATCTGTAAATAGAATAGATATGTTTTTTATCATTAAGGACTCATCAAATGGAAGATTATCATCATCAAATAGATCTCTAAACTCCTCTATATGTAGGCAGTCTAAACCTGATACAAAGGTTTTTCCCTTTAACATCGAGACCACCTCCATCTTCTGGTCACTGCTTCCATTTATTGCCATTTTCCTCATTTTTTCGAGACCTTCAAGGAATTTTTTAGGTATTTTGATAAACTCCTCTGATGGGGTAAATGCAACACCAATATTCTCATCTAAAATATTGTAGAAATCTACTTGGCACATTTTACAGGATGAGGATTTGGAAACTTCAGCTAAGTGGTTATGAACTTCGGCTACCCCATTACAGGATGGACAGTGGTACTCCCAGCTTATATCCAGTAACTCGTTTTTTGCCATAGTAATAAAGCTCTTTAACATTCTTTGGCTATCTATATTTAAGGATTCTGATAACTCTAATAAATTTATCTGGTATACATCTTCAATTTTAGCAACTCTTTCCCACTCTTTAAATCTTGAATATTCATCACTATTAAAATCTAACTCACTACTTATACTCTCTACTCTATCCCTAAACTTACTAAGTATCATTTTATTCCCCATATTTGTTAAATATTATATAATTATAGTGGAGAGTTTGTTACATGAAAAGAAAAATTGGTTTAGTTCTAGAAGGTGGTGGGGCAAAGGGTGCATATCACCTTGGTGTATATAAGGCTTTAATGGAAATGGGTTATCACTTTTCTGGGGTAGCTGGAACTTCAATTGGTGCTTTAAATGGAGCTTTAATTGCCCAGGGGGATTGGAAAAAAGCCTGGGATTTGTGGTATTACTCATCTAATAATTCTGCCTACGGAATAGATGAGGAGACTTTTAAAAGTATTGGAAAGGGACACTTTAATCCTGAGAATACTAAATACGCTGCAAGTTTTATTACCGATGTAATAAAGGGGCGAGGTTTAGATATAGAGAGTATGAAAAAACTCTTTTTAGATATTTTTAATGAGGATAAAATTAGAAAGTCCAAAACTGAACTTGGAATTGTAACTGTAAAACTACCAGAGTTTAAAAGTGTTGAACTTTTTAAAGAGGATATTCCTAAGGGTGAGTTATTTAACTATTTAATAGCAAGTGCTAACTTTCCCCTCTTTCAAACCAATAATAAGATGGATGGGGCATATATTGATGGTGGTTTTAAAAATAACCTACCTCTAAACATGCTTCCAATGAAAGATATTTATGAGTTAATAGCTGTTAGAACATTTGCCCCAGGAATTACTCGAAAGTTAAAAAGCAAAGACATTAAAGTTACATATATAGAACCTAGTAAAAGCCTAGGATCGATGTTGGATTTTGATAGGGATAAGGCTAGGAGACACTTACAACTAGGTTATTTTGATGCATATAAAAAGATAAAAGGTTATGTTGGAAGGGAGTTCTGTATAATTCCATTAAAAGAAGATCTTGTCTATATAACCAGTATGTTGCAAACGGCGGATGATAGAATTCTATTAGCTGCTAAGGTTATGGGGTATAAAAATGTTAATCCTAAAAGGTTTATGTTCGAAAAACTCTTTCCCCAGATCGCCTACTATTTAGAGATGGATTTAAATACATCCTACGAGGTCTTAATTATTACTTTTTTCGAAGAGGTAGCAATGACTTTAACAATGGATAGAGATAAAATTTATAAGGCTGACGAATTTATATCCACTGTAAGGGAGCTTTTTTTTATTCAGCATAAAAATTACTCAAAATATAAAAATCTTCCTAAGATAATTCAGAGTAATAGTTTCTTTTCATCCTTTGTAAAAAGCGATTTTTTTAAATTTATTATGGATATTTTCTTTAAATAGGTATTATAATTAAAAGTAGAATTGAATATAGGAGGAATGATAAAAAGTAAATATAACCCCTTTGGTTGATAGACTGTTTTATAATTAGTAAGACAGCAAAGCTACTGTTCGTCATATTTATTGGTCTGCGAGACCGCAAAGGAGATTGAAGAGCTGTAGCCGTAACATTCAATGGTCTGCGAGACCGAATAGGAGATTGGAGTTAATCAACCGTACAGGAGCTGTCTAATATAGGGGGCAATATATGAAACTTAGTATAGGTTCAGACCTACACAAAACACAATTTACAACACTTTCACTTAGTGAAGATCGTAAAATTGAAGAATCAGGAATGTATCCAACAAATAAAACGGGGTATGGAGAATTCTTAAAACAGGTTAAAGAATGGATAGAGCAAGGATACGAAATATCTATTGCTGTTGAATCAACTGGAAATGCAAGATTTTTTAGAAACAAAATGATTAGTGCAGGAATTGAAGTAAAAGTTGTGAATACACTGAAGTTCAAAGTTATAAATGAGTCTGTGAAGAAAACAGATAAGCATGATGCAAGAACATTAGCAGAGTTTTTGGAAAAAGATATGCTTCCAGAGTCGATTTTATGTTCTCAGGAAAGTGAAGATATCAGAAGAATATTAAAGTCACGATCTATTTTAGTAAAAACTGTTGTTTCTTTAAAAAATCAAGTTCATGGTCTATTACTTGGATATGGTATTGAATCCAAAAGAGGACAGTTGCAAAGTAAAAAAGAGAGGCAGCGAATCCTTGTGGGTCTCGAAGACCATAGGTTTAACGGAAACGCCGCCAATGCGGTAAGACCGCTACTTAATACGATAGATCAGGTATCATCAGAAGTCAAGATTTTAGAAAAAGTCTTAGCTAAAATGGTTGAAGAAGATGAAGATGTTGCACTTCTTCAAACAATACCTGGTGTTGGAATAATAACAGCATCAACAATAAGAGCATTTACTGATGATATTGAAAGATACAGTAGTGCAAAAAAATATGCAGCACATGCAGGACTTGTTCCATGGGTTCAAAACTCAAATATGACAATACATCATGGTCATATAACGAAAAGAGGACCAGTAGAGCTTAGAACTGCATTTGTACAAACTGTAATGGGAATGATTAGAAGTAAAAAACATACTATGGGATACAGATTAATGAGTAGGTATACAGATATGAAAAAACATAAAGGTTCTGGGAAAAGTATTATAGCTACAGCCAGAAAAATGAGTACCATAGTTTATACAATACTAAAAACTAGAGAACCATTTGATCCTCAGAAAATGGCTCACAATAGTAAATATAGAGAAATGCAGGCGACAGCATTAGGTGCCGCACTTGCTGTGTAGAACAGCACGATATATGCTTTTTTACGGAAGGGTATATATTGACTTTTTATAGGAGATAGTTATGAAGATTCCATTAAAAGCCAAAGTTATATGTAAGGATGGGGAGTATGGAAGTATAAAGGAACTTCTTATTGATCCCTTAAAAGAGAAGGTAACCCATGTTGTTGTTCAGAATAAACATAATGGTAATCAGATAATTATTTCAACTAATATTATCGATTATACATCGGATACTGTTGTTACAATTGAGAAGACAGCCAATGAGTTAAATGACTTCCCTAAATTTATTGTTCATGAGTTTGTTAAGGTCCCTACAGGGGATTCCCAATATGCCTTTTGGGGAGCTGATCCAACAATGCTCCACTCTTACACTATGTTTCCCTATGTAATGCATGAGGGTAACCCAGTTGTGGAAGTTACAAAAGAAGTTGTAGATGATGATGAGCAGAGACTTAGAAAGGGTCTTAAGGTAAAGGATGTTAATGGAAAAAACCTTGGGCACATTGATGAGTTAGTTGTTAATAAGAAAAATGATTTTATTACCCATATTGTTATGAGAACCGGTCATATCTTTGGAACAAGGGAGGTTGTTGTTCCTAATATTAATATCAGATCATTTAAAGAGGACTCCATTATTCTAAATATTGGAGAGGATCAGGTAGCTGACCTACCTGAAGTAGCTTTAAAACGTACTTGGGAGTAGTTCTGTTACAACTCCTTTGTTATACAGACTGGAGTTCCTATATTTAGGGGGAGACCCCACTCCTCCTTTGGAATACCGGTTTTACAATTAAAGGACTTTATAGTAATAAGGCTAGAGTCCTGGTTTGCTATTAATAACCAATCCCCATCTTTAGAGAATTCTATATCCCTTGGTGTTTTACCACCCGAGCTAAATCTTGATTCTAATTTAAACTCTTTCTCAATGTTGAATATGGATATTTTATCTTCAAATCTATTTGAACAGGCTATAGTTTTACCAGAGGGGTGTAACTTTATTGCAGCTGGAGCCTGTAAACTATCAAAATCCTCTACTAGGGGTATCTCTGATTGATATTTAAGAGATCCGTCACTCTCAATTTTTATTAAACAAAGTATTGGTTTTAACTCATTTAATATATAAAGGTTGTCTTGATTAGGGCCAACTATTAGGTGTCTAGGGCCATAACCATTAGGAAGCCTAAACTGCTTTGGATTATTAAAATCCCCATTCCTATGTATCCAAATTGAGTCGCTACCTAAGTCACAAACATATAGCTGTTTATGTTTGTAATCCACTGTTACCTGGTGGGCATGGGGACTCTCCTGTCTATCTTTATTGGGACCAAAACCTGTATAGGAGTGTTCAGATTTTTTTATCAGTGTACCATTTTCTCTAGTATAACTGTATATCTTTCCGTCACCGTAGGATGCTGTATAGTAGGTCTCTGTAACACTGTTTTTAGTAATGTGGCATAGGGACCTTCCAGAGTTTAAAAGGGAGTTTTCTAGCTTCATATTATGGTTATCAACTAGGGATATTGTATGTAAACCTGCTAAATCTCCTTCATTTTCAGCTATAGATACTATCTGTTTATACTCCCTATCCCAGTATAAGTAGGATGGGTTTTTTATATCTAGTTTAGAGTTTATTTCTAAGACTCCTTTGTTTTTATCAAAACTGATTATGACTACTCCATCACCACAGGCATTTGGGGCATGGGGTAACTTCTCTGTATATGTTCCTACTATAAAAAAATCCATTTGCTGCACTTTATACTCCTATATATAAGATAGTAAATTTTTCTCCCTATATTTTCTAGGGGATGTTTTATACTCTTTTTTAAAGAGATTATAGAAGTGGCTATGGGATGGGAAACCTGCCATATCACTAATATCTAATATTTCTAAATTTGTTTGTATTAATAGGTTTGATGCATAGATCAGTTTTTTATGATTTATATACTCTGTAGGTGTCACATTTAGATATTTTTTAAAGTTTCTACTAACATGCTCCCTACTTCTTGTAGCAATAGAGTAGAGGTAGTTTACACCTTTAGTGTAGTTTGCATCCCTCTCTATCTCCATTGTTAGCTTTTGAAACCAATCCGGCTGTCTATTAACCTTATAAAAGTTTGAAGTTATAAATAGAGGTAATAGGGACGTAAGTAGTTCTACGTTGTGTAAACTTCTTATTTTTAGATCTAATGTGCTAATATCCCGCTGAAATTTTCTTTTATAGATCTCAATATCCCCTTGGTTTAGTTTTATACCTGGGGGAAGGTCCCTATCTAGTAGGTTCTCTTCTATTAGTTTCCTATCGTAGAGGGAGAATATTTTATCAAAAGTATCCTTAGAGAAAACTAAATTGTAGAATGCAAAATCTTGGGTACTATCTAAATACTGGTGAGTATCCTCTGGTCGAATAAAAATTAGAGACCCACTCTCTATTGGTGTTTGGACACTATTACACCAGTGAATTGCACTTCCCTCTGTTACAAAGAATATCTCATAAAAATTATGGCTGTGGGCATAGGGGATTATACTATCTCCAATGTGGAAGAAGGTCTGTATTCCAAATCTAATATTTTTATGGCTATCTAGGGCTAATTTATTAATACTCATCACTCTTAATACATTTAAATATATAACCATATAAATATCAATCTCTATTTCTAATAGGTTAAATCAACTTTTATCAGTATTGAGTATTAAAATATCATAATAGAAGAAGAAAATAGTAGAGAGCTATAATAGAGTTAAGGAAATGGGAGGACACATGGTTATAGATTTACAGGGTTCATGGACACTATTAGATGGTGATAATAATAAGGTTTGTAATGTAGAGATTCCTGGGGATATCTACACTGGTTTAATCGATTCAGGAGTTAAAGAGGATCCATATTATGGAAATAATGAGTTAGATTTCCAGGACTTAGCCAAGGAGGATTGGGTTTTACAGAGATCTTTTAATATAGAAAAATTAGAAGATAGAGAAGTTATACTAGATATAAACTCTCTAGATACCTACTGTGACATCTATATAAATAGGGAGCTTGTTGGTAAGTCAGAGAATATGTTTGTTCCATTTAAAAAAAATATAAAAGAGAAGCTTGTTTTGGGGGAGAATAAAATAGATATAAAATTTCACTCAGCTGAAAATAGGGCTCTTGAATTAGAGAAGAACCATCCATATAAACTACCTTACATGATTCTTCCCCTGCAATCACCGGCAAGGAATTATACAAGAAAGGTTCAGTGTCACTCAGGTTGGGACTGGGGACCTGCGTTAATGGTTTCTGGTATTTACAACTCAATTAAAATAAACTCTTACAATCAGGGAGTTATTGAATCGTGGGATTTAGATTATAAGTTAGATAATAGTGAAGTTAATATAAATATTATTATAGAGTATCGGTCATTAGTTAAAGGCAGTACCAGTTTTAATCTCTATGATGGGGATATAAAAACTACTTATAGTCGAGATGTAAACGTCGGTTTAAACATTATAACTATTAATCTTAATAAGGGTGATGTACAACTCTGGTGGCCAAACGGATATGGGGATCAACCTCTATATTGTTTCAAACTAGAGACACTAGATGAGATTAAGGTTAAAAGAGTTGGGTTTAGAGATCTAGAAGTGATTTCTAAAGAGGATAAAATTGGTAAAAGCCTATATTTTAGGGTTAATGGTGTTGATATTTTCTCTAAAGGAGCCAACTGGATACCTGTAGATGCTCTACCATCTAGACAGAGTGATGATAAGTACTACTCCCTAATTAAAGATGCTAGGGATGCAAACATGAATACCCTAAGAGTCTGGGGTGGGGGGCAGTATGAGAAGGATATCTTTTACGATCTATGTGATGAGATGGGTCTTCTAATTTGGCAGGATATGATGTTCTCCTGCTCTGTTTATCCTGCAGATAAAGAGTTTTTATCCAATGTCGAGTCTGAGATAAGGTATCAGATTAAAAGATTAAAAAATCACCCTTCTATTGGTTTGTGGTGTGGAAATAATGAGAATGTTGGGGCCTTAACCTGGTTTGAAGAGAGTAGAAAAGATAGGGATATCTATATAATTGATTATGATAGACTAAATGAGGGTGTTTTAGGTAAAAATATTAAAAAGATAGATCCAAATAGGGCGTGGTGGCCTAGTTCCCCATGTGCAGGAGAGGATGACTATTCTGACTGTTGGCATGATGATAGTAGGGGGGATATGCACTATTGGAGTGTATGGCACGAGGGTAAATCATTTGATGCCTACTACGATGTAATACCTAGATTCTGTTCTGAATTTGGGTTTCAATCATACCCTTCATTAGATGTTGTAAAGAGTTTTGCACCAGAGGAGGAGTTAAATATAACATCTCCATTTATGGAGCATCATCAAAAAAATGAAAAGGGGAATCAGATAATTCTTGAGACTATGTCTAGGTATTATAGAATCCCAAAGGATTTTGAAAATTTCCTATATGTAAGTCAGGTTCAGCAGAGTGTGGCTATAAAAACTGCAATAGAGTATTGGAGATCAAATAGACCTACTTGTATGGGGATTCTATATTGGCAATTAAACGATTTATGGCCTGTTTCGTCCTGGTCATCAATTGAGTATGGTGGCAGATGGAAGCCTCTACACTACCAAATAAAAAAAATATTTGAGCCGGTACATCTTATATCATACTATAAAAAAGATGGCAGTTGTTCATTCTCCATTGTTAACGATAGGTTAGAAGATACCCTTGGGGATGTGAAAATAGATTTTAAGGATTTTAGTGGTAACTCCCTATGGTCAAAAGAGTTTAATATAACTGGAGTGGCCCAAAGTGTTACAAAAATTTTGGATATAGATCTAGAGAGTTTTGACTTTAATAGAACTGATGGATTTTTCTATATAAGTGGTGGGTTTGAAGGTAGGTTGATAACAAACACTCTATTTATAACTGAGCCTAAGCGTTGCAGAATTAATAAGTGTGAAATTTCTACTGTTATAGAGCAGAGAGAAAATGGGGTTTCTATTAAATTATTAAGTAATAACCCAGCCTTTAATGTTGTTTTAAGCTCTAAGGATGGTTCCAGATTTTCAGATAATGATTTCACCCTATTAAATGGTGAAGAGAGAGTAATAGATGTTGATGGAGATATAGGTCTAGATGATCTGAATATTCTCTGTTTAAACAATAGTTTTATATAATAAGGAGATTTAAATGAAAAGATCAGAGATAAATAGGGAGATATTAAACTCTAAAAAACTGTTTGAGTCCATTGGTTTCAAACTACCTGTCTTCGCTTCATGGAGTCCAGAAGATTGGACAGGTATGGGTGATGAGGTTGATGAGATTGTAGAGAATAGTCTAGGTTGGGATGTTACAGATTATGGACTAGGGGATTATAATAAAGTAGGACTGTTTCTTTTTACCATTAGGAACGGTAACTATAAAAATAGGGATAAATACCCTAAGGGCTATGCTGAAAAGATTATGGTAATTAAAGAGAACCAGTTAGCTCCAATGCATTTCCACTGGAATAAGAGGGAAGATATAATTAATCGAGGTGGGGGTATTCTATCCTTAACCCTATATAAAGCGGATAAAGATGAAAATCTAGGTGATGAGGAGTTCTCTGTTTCTATTGATGGAGTTAGAAAGAATTTAAAACCTGGAGCTGTAGTACTATTAAATCCAGGGGAGAGTATCTGTTTAGAGCCATATATATATCACTCATTTACAGGGGTTAATGGGGACGTTGTTGTTGGTGAAGTATCGGATGTTAATGATGATGAAAATGATAATAGATTTTTTGAGCCTATTGGTCGATTCCCTACTATTGAAGAGGATGAAAAACCTATACATCTACTATGTAACGAGTATGTAAAATGGAAAAAATAGTAGGATTAGGGGAGATTCTGTGGGATCTGTTTCCAGATGGGGCTGAACTAGGTGGAGCCCCTGGGAATTTTGCAATGCATGTAAACTCTTTAGGAATGGAGGGTTATGTTGTTAGTTCTGTGGGTAGGGATGACTTAGGTGATAGGGCCATATCTATATTTAACTCTAGAAATTTAAAACATATAGTCTCTAGGTTAGATAAACCTACAGGTACTGTTATTATAGATCTAGACAATGAGGGTAAGGCTACCTATGATTTTACAAAAAATAGTGCCTGGGATTATATTACCCTAGGTGAGGAGTCTCTAAAATTAGCTAGGGAGTGTAGTGCAGTCTGTTTTGGGTCACTTGCCCAAAGAAGTCGTAAATCCAGAGAGTCCATATATAAATTTTTGGAAAATACTAAGGAGAGTTGTTTTAAGGTTTTTGATATTAATATTAGGGAGGATTATTACTCTAGGGATATTATTGAGAGTAGCCTTAATTATGCAAATGTACTTAAGTTAAACGATGAGGAACTACCAATAATTATAGATATGTTTAACCTCTCCTTAGTGGAAGAGCTCGCACTTGAATCCTTAAAAAATAAATTTAACCTGGATTTAATTATAGTTACCAAGGGGTCTGGTGGGAGTAGACTTTACCGTTCAAAAAGTGATGATAGTTTTACAACTCCAGAAAAGACAGAGGTAGTTGATACTGTAGGGGCAGGAGACTCATTTACTGCTGCTGTAGTTGTAGGTCTTTTACGGGGAGAACCTTTAAATAAAATAAATAGAGACGCAAATAGGGTAGCGGCATTTGTTTGTGGCTTTAAGGGTGGAACACCAGATATATCATGTTTGAATTGATTGTAAAAAAAGCCTAGCCCCAACCTTTGGTCGGGGACTAGGAGGAGTGAAGAAAATTATTCGTTAGATAAAATTAACTTTATTTTTTGATTATTTCTAATAACGCTAAAGGATACTTCGCTATCAGCCGTAGAAATTTCATTAAAAAATTCAGTAACATTTTTAATGTTATTGCCTTCTACATTTGTAATTATATCCCCAGGAAGAACACCTGTTAGTTTTGCTATTGAGTCATTTGCTACAGAGATAACAATTACACCCTTTGTAGATGTTCTTAAATTACTGTTGTAGTGTTCATTTATACTATCTACTATTTCTTTAGTAAGATTAACAACATTTATACCAGGCCATAATAGGGATTTTAAACTCTTAGTATCCCTTAGTTCCGGGAATATTTTTAACTGTAAATTTTTATTATCCCTAACTAGCTCAAAGTTGGCAGCTTCTCCTGCAGGAAGATTCCCTACAGAACTTAATAAGTCCTCACTATCTTTGATTACTCTTCCATTAACCCTAGTAATTATATCACCAGGCTTAAGACCACCTTTATCCGCTGGAGAGTCTTTAAATAGACTATGAACAAATGCACCCTTAAGATCCTTATCTCTTAGATCCTGGGAAATATCATTTGGAATATTACCCATACTAACACCAAGCCATCCATACTCTACAGAACCCTTTTCTATTAAGGCTTTAATAACAGGCTTTGCATTATTTATTGGAATTGAGAATCCAAGGCCAATATTTCCCCCAGAACCAGATGCTATCCATGTGTTTATACCAATGATCTCACCGTCGATATTAACCAATGCTCCACCGGAATTCCCCTGGTTTATTGCAGCATCAGTTTGAATATAGTCAGTAAAGTCTGCTTCCATACCTGTAACAGATGGTCTACCCACTGCACTAATAATACCCAGGGTAACAGAGGACTCATAACCTAGAGGGCTACCAATAGCAATTGCCCAATCTCCAATGTACAGATCATCAGAGTCACCTAGTTTTGCTATAGGAATATCATCTTTTGTTTCAAAAACAATTAGACCTAAATCCCTTCTTTTATCCTCTCCAACAATTTCTGCATCGTAACTTCTACCGTTAGAGAAGTGGATAGAAAGTTTGTTTGCATCCTTTATTACATGGGAGTTAGTTAAAACATACTTTTTGTTTCCCCTAGACTCTACCACTATCCCAGAGCCTAGACCTCTAGATTCAAACTCCCTATATTGGGGTGTTTCATTTTCTGAGCCATCCTGGTTCTTAAAGAAAAAATCAAATGGATTTTGACCTGTTTTAACCTTTGTTTTTGTAACAGTATCTATCTGAACCACAACAGGTATTACATCTTTAGCAACCTTTCTAAATGGATTATCACTTGCATTTGAAGCAAATGCCAATGCTGAAATACAACCTAAAAGAATTATTAAAATCTTTTTACTGCTTTGAATCATAACATTTCTCCTTTATATATATAAAGTATACTAATAAATAATTGCTTTTGTATTTCCAGAGCATTACTTTTTTGTAAGGGGGAGGTTTATTGTAAATGTTGAGCCTTCTCCTACAATACTCTCTACATTTACATTCCCATTATGGGCTGTAATTATTGCTCTAACCATACTTAATCCAAGTCCTAAACCTGGTTCATTTCTACTTCTTGTAGAACGGTATAGTCTATCCCAAATATTTTTTATCTCATCTTGGCCAATACCTATACCAGAATCCTTAATCTTTATTATTAATCTATCTTCTATTGAGTATACAACTATCTCGACAACTTCTCCCTTACCAGAGTACTTAACAGCGTTATCTAGAATGTTGGCAATTGCCTGTCTAATCTTAATCTCATCCCCATAAATATACTCTTGGTTAAAATCAAATTTCAGTAGAAGATTAATCGCCTTGTCCTCGGCTATAAAACTATAGAGATCCACACTTTTTTCAATAAGATTTTTAATATTAAACCTCTGAATATCTAGTTTTAATACACCGTTTTCTGAAGCTGTAATATCTAGTAGCGCGTTTAATATTTTTATTATAGAATCAATCTCCTCAATGGTATCAGATAGGGCCTCTATATGGGATTCTGGGTCTGGATTAGTAAGAGCCACCTCGGATATTCCTCTAATTCTTGTTAGTGGAGTTCGTAAATCGTGGCTTACATTATCTAGTGTCTCCTTCATTCCTCTTATTAAGTTTTCATTTGAGTCAAATAGTGTCGAGAATAGGTTTACTAACTCTGATAGTTCATCATCCCCACTATATTTTTTTATCTCTTTTTTTCTTTTTCCAGTCTCTATTATCTCCTTTATAGTATTTGTAAGGTCTAAAACTGGTTTTAAAGTGTTTTTAGAGTACCATAGTCCAAAAATCATACTTGTTATAATTAATGGTATAAGTAGTATGATAAAAACCTTACGCAGGACTCTGGCAAATTGTGTAATATACTGGTTACTAATACCAGTTTGAAAAATTGTGCCATCTTTTGCTATATGGGTTAATACCAGTAGGTTAAATTCATGGAATTCAGACTTTAATATTGTTATGCTGCCTGGTTCAACACCGTTTAATAGAGAGTAGTTGTAATCTGTTTTCCATACAGATGGTCCCATATCGAATACTGAGGGCCCCTTTTGCATTCTAACAAAGTATGGTTTTCCCTCGTACATCATATTTGATATATCAATATCTGAGATTATTAAGTTTAAACCGCCCTTCTCATACTTTGATTCTAAAACATCTAACTGATATCTCATTTGACCGTAGTCTTCGTTTCTTAAAAATCCCATAATTAGTAGGGATAGGGCAGTAAAGATAATTATTGATACAATTGTTGAAAAAAGGGTAAAGGTTAGTGCTATTCTAACATTTACCTTATTTAAGAACATATCCTACACCTCTTATAGTGTGGATTAGCTTCTCATCAAACTCTTTATCTATCTTATTCCTTAATCGACATACTAATACATCAACAACATTTGTTTGAGGGTCAAAGTTATACTCCCAAATATGTTCCATAATTAGGGTTTTAGATAAAACAATTCCCTGATTCCGTATAAAATACTCTAAAAAGGAGAACTCTCTAGGTTGACACTCAATTATTTGCTCTCCCCGTTTAACTTCCCTTGTTAAAAGGTTTAAAGAGAGATCTTTATAGTGTAACTCTGTACTTGTATCCGCCATTGTGGATCTTCTAATAAGAGCTTGTAACCTAGCTAGAAGTTCTGCAAAGGAGAAGGGTTTTGTTATGTAGTCATCACCACCCTTTTGGAAGCCTATAATTCTGTCATCTACACTTCTTTTTGCACTTAAAATTAGAACTGGGGTTTTTATAGAGTTGTCCCTCATTTTCTCTATAACCTGGAGACCATTAAGCTCTCCTGGCATCATTATATCCATAATAGCAGCGTCATAACTGTTGCTTTTTAGCATAATGTAACCCTCTTCACCTGTGTATACCTGATCCACACTGAATCCTGATTCTCTTAGGCCCTTAGAGACAAAGGCTGAAATTTTTTCATCATCTTCTACTATTAATACTTTCATACCATTAATTGTAGCAATAAAATATCTAAAATAGAATTGGATTTTTATTAATTTTATGTAATCCTATTAATATGGATATAAGGGAACTTAAACTTTTTCTAAAATTAGCTGAAACACTACACTATGCAAGAACAAGCCAGGTAATGGCTATTAGTCCATCGGCACTAAGTCGAACAGTACAAAGGTTAGAGGACGAGGTTGGAGAGAAGTTATTCGAACGGGATAATAGGTCTGTAAGTTTAACACCCCAAGGTGCACATTTTAGGGATTATGCAAAGGATGTAATTGAGAGATGGAGTATTTTACAGGAGACCCTTCAGGGTGAGTCTGATGTTGTTAGTGGTGAGATAACGGTATACTCTTCGGTAACAGCGTGTTATGAAATCCTTCCTCCAATTTTAAAGAAACTTAGGGAGTTACATCCAGATGTTCATTTAAACCTAATAACAGGATCTGTTAATGAGGCCTTTGCCCAAGCAGGGGAGGGGGTTGCAGATATAGTTATTTCCGCAGAGCCTGATAACCTACCAGCTACCCTTGAGTTTTTTCCAATAATCTCCACTCCTATGGTATTTATTGCACCTAAGTTTGATGAGAATTTTAAAGTAGATATAACTAGTAGCGATTTTGATCCTACCCAAACAGAACTTATACTTCCCAATAAGTCTCTATTTAGAAAGAGAATTGATGATTGGTTTTTCGAAAGAGGCATTAAACCTGAATCCTACTCTGAAGCCTCTGGGAATGAGGGTATATTAGCCATGAGTAAGTTAGGTTTTGGAGTTGGTATAGTTCCTAAGGTTGTTGTGGATCACTCCTTCTTTGGTTCTGAGATGACGGTTGTTGAGTCTGATATGAAGCCCTTTAATGTTGGTCTTCTAATCCAGAAGAGACGACTCTCTAACCCAATAGTTAAGGCATTTTTAGATATATCAAATATGGTAAAAGAACCAATAAAATAAGTGTAAAATTAATGTTCCTATCCTCTATATCCTCTTTAATCCATCCGTTATAAGACCTTGAGTCCATAGCTTTAGAGATGGTATCAGCCTTTTTGAAAGTTTCAATTAATAGGGGAACAAGGAGTCCTTTAACTAAGTTTAGAGGGTTTCTTTTTATATAAACTCCCCTAGATCTAGCAGATAGCTCAATCTCTTTCCATGTAATTAAAAAAGTAGGAATTAGGTTTATAGTTAGGCTTATATTTTGGGCTAATCTTCTACTTCTAACTATATTGTAGATTCCTGGGGATATCTCATTTGGTCTAGTACTGCCTATAAAAATAGTTCCAAGTAGTAAAATATCTCCAATTCTTAAAATATAGATTAGTGCACCTTTTACAGATAATTGAAGTATCGATATTATTACACCTAAAATAATTAGATATTTTATATCCTTAAATAACATTTTTATACTTAGAGTGGTTATAAAGAAACCAGATAAAATCAGTATGGAAAAATAGGATAATATAAAAATGTTTCCCTTTGATATCATATATGAGGATAACATAAGAAGTATAATTTTTACTGTAGGGTGGGTCCTATGAATAGGAGAGTCTCCCTTTTTGTAAATAAAGATATTCAATTCAGCCATGTCATATCTTCTATTCTATCTTGAATAGGTCGTCTAATATTATATCTCTCAACACACTCAATAAGATCTTTAGGTTCCCCATCTTCTACAATTTTCCCACTATCCATTATTATTAGTCTATTCCCATAACTGGCTATTTTCTCAAGGTCATGTGTTATAATTATTACAGTATATCCCAACTCTTTAAGCCGAATTAAACTCTTTGTTACACTTTTTACCCCAGGGAAGTCTAAACCTATAAATGGTTCATCAAAGATAATTACCTCAGGTTCCATTGCCAAAACTCCAGCAATAGTCACTCTTTTTTTCTCCCCCCCTGAAAGGGTAAAAGGGGCTCTCTCCCTAAGATGGGATATTTCCATCTCCTTAAGGGCTGTTTCGACTACTAATCCTATCTTTTCTCTACAAAAACCAAGGTTTTTTGGGCCAAATGCTATATCGTCATAGACTGTTAGGCCTATTATTTGACTATCCGGATTTTGGAAGATCAATCCAACTTTTGTTTTTAAAAAGTTATCCTTTTTATAACAATCAATACCACTATAGAAAATAGTACCCTTTTTAACAGGGTACAAGCCGTTTAAATGTTGCATAAGAAGGGTCTTTCCAGACCCATTAGCCCCAGCTATTATTAGGAAGTCCCCTCGGTTTAAGGTAAAACTGACCGAGTCTACTCTTTTAATTCCATTAAAGCTCTTTGTAATATTTTTAACTTCTAATAGATTACTCATTGGATAAAAAAGGATCAACCTTCCCTTTAAATAGCTGTATAAATGTTATTGCAAGGGCTATTTTAATTAGGTCTGGTATTAGAAAAGGTGTTACACAGTACTTCATGGTTGTTGCAAAATCCCACAGAGGTTTATTATCCACTGGTGCTATTACATTGTTATATACATACATAGCCCAGGGAATACCTACAGCATATAGGGTTATTGATCCTATTAAAACCGCAACTATTCTAATTATTAAATTTCTGTTATATGCCAGGGATGAAATCAACATTAAAGGTATAAAACCAAATATAAATCCTCCTGTTAATCCTACTAAATGACCAAGGCCTCCCTTTCCATTGGAGAATACAGGTAGACCTATTGCTCCTAATAAAACGTAGGTTGATATTACAATTAGAGATTTTTTGGGCCCTAGTAAAAGTGCTATTAACACTATAAAAAAGTTAGTTAATACTATAGGTACAGGACCTATAGGTAGTGAAATATAGGCTCCTATAATCACTAAAAATGTAGAAGCTGCTATTATAACAATATCCTTTGTCTTCATTAATTTAATCCTCCTGGGTTGAATCCCCAATATATATATTTTTTGAACTATCAAATGTTCTAAGTTCCAATGTTCCTAATCTGTCTATTTTATTAACTAATCCCTGGTATCTAATATTTTTAACCAAAAATGTGTGGTTAAAACCTATAATATCAAGCTTTTTTATATATAGGGGGAGTATTTGACCTGGATTTGATAGAAGATCCTTTATTCTAAACTTAATTTTCTCTAGTATCTCCCTTCTGGGAATTTTAAAACCTGTATAGATTCCAATTCCGACTGTTACCCAACTTACCTTGTTACTAATTACCGAAAAGTCGTGTAAAATACCTGATATTTTTATATTATTAGACCATGTCTCAAATGGCCAACGACTCTGTATAGGGATTTCAAGCTCCTTACTTAATATTTCATTTATAGCTATAACCCCAGCCATAGGAGGTAGGTTTACATCCTTTAGAGCTAGATTGTTCGGTTTTACTATTATGGTAAAGTAGAGGCCTCCTAGGGGGCTGTTAAACCTACTACCATCCTTACTTATTCCAGACTCCTGCTCTTCGGTTAAAACCACGCTCCAATTTTTAGCCTTACCTAAATGGATTAGATCCCTAGCTAGGAACATTGTAGAGTTCATACTCTTTTTATAGATGTAGAGTTCCTCATCCTCTTTAAACTCCATTGGTAGTAGAAGATCTTCCTCCTGTATTAATTGATAACCGTTATTGGTTTTCTCTATATTATACCCTTGGGATATAAGGCTATTTATATTTTTCCATATAGCAGTTCTAGATATTCCTATCTTACTACTTAAAAGCTCACCAGAAATAGGAGCGGGATTCTGTTTTAAAATATTTATAATCTGTGTTTTACTGTTAACCTTCATTTGTTTAAAGGTTAACGAAAAGAGGGAATTGTTTCAAGAGTATAATTTAAAATTAAAGTAGCAGGGGTAGGACTTGTCTTCCATTCGTCAGCATCCTGCTTCCTCATTACAGACACCTTCGTTCACTGTCGTCGACGTCCTGTCGACTACTCCTCCCTAGGGTCGGCGTTCACTTCGTTTCAAGTCCATATAATTAATGAAAGTAGGTTATAAATAAAAAAAGAGATAACCGTAAAAGATTATCTCTTGTAATAGCAGGGGTAGGACTTGTCTTCCATTCGTCAGCATCCTGCTTCCTCATTACAGACACCTTCGTTCACTGTCGTCGACGTCCTGTCTACTACTCCTCCCTAGGGTCGGCGTTCACTTCGTTTCAAGTCCATATAATTAATGAAAGTAGGTTATAAATAAAAAAAGAGATAACCGTAAATGATTATCTCTTGTAATAGCAGGGGTAGGACTTGTCTTCCATTCGTAAGCATCCTGCTTCCTCATTACAGACACCTTCGTTCACTGTCGTCGACGTCCTGTCGACTACTCCTCCCTAGGGTCGGCGTTCACTTCGTTTCAAGTCCATATAATTAATGAAAGTAGGTTATAAATAAAAAAAGAGATAACCGTAAAAGATTATCTCTTGTAATAGCAGGGGTAGGACTTGAACCTACGGCCTTTGGGTTATGAGCCCAACGAGCTGCCAACTGCTCCACCCTGCGTCGTTTCGAGAACTAATATAATAAACTTCTATACAAATGTCAACTATAATGACTTTTATATCTATAATTCCACAAAATGGTTATAGGATTATTTACAAAATTAAAAAAAATCATACTATAGTATTATAATTATTGTATTATCAAATTGAGGGAAAATAATGGCCAAATATTCAGTTCTAATAGCAGATGATGAAAAAAACTCCAGAGAAAATCTGGTTAAACTTTTGCAATGATTACAAAGATATTGAAATTAAAGCTCAGTCAGCAACAGGTGATAATGCACTTACTCATTTAGAACAAAGATACTTCGATTTGGCTTTCATTGATATCGGAATACCAGGAAAAACAGGTGTTGAGGTTGTGCGAGAAGCAATATCTAGGGGCATTAAACTGCATATATTATTTTTGTTACGGCATTTTCCCATTATGGGGCAGAAGCATTCGAACTTGGAGCTATAGATTATTTGTTAAAGCCTGCTTCTGAACAGCGATTAAAAACAGCTATGGATAAGTTTTTAATTTATAAAAATTCTGGTAATTCAACAAGAGAGATGACCATGGAACAGGCTCTTAAGTGTAAATACAATTTAACCAAAAAAGAGATTGATATTTGTTTACTTATTAAAAATGGTTTAATAAGGGAAGATATTCAGAACAAACTTAATCTTTCAACACCAACATTAAAAACCCATTTAACCCATATATACGAAAAAACAGAATTAAATAACAACAGAGAGGGGAGGGGAGATAAATTTTCCCAACTCCTCTACCTGTTGTTTAATCTATAGTTTTACCTAGGGTCACTGAAGGTTATTCGTGCAATAATATTCTGTTTTTCCTGGGGCATAATAAGATTAGAGTCCTTAATATACCCTTTAATCTGTTAATAATATTACCAAGGGATCTTGAGTAATCTACGTGTCCCAGCTTATCCATAGCTAAGTTAATAATTTCAAGATGAACTATTCCATTAATTGAGTGTATTTTTATTTCAATTTCTTTTTGTTCCATTTTATTTAAACTGTATTTAAATGCATTTTCAGCAGGGGGTTGAAGTATAAATGGAGGAACAGGAATCTTTGATAATTCATCATCAATATTGTAAATAATTTCCAATATATCAGGCCATCGTAGCTTCATTAAATCCAAATAATTTTTTAAAAAATTAACCTCTTCCTGTAGTTTAACAATTCTCTTATCGTTGAATTCGGTAATAAAGTGGTAGTTATCAGATAGTAATTGTAAGCTTTCCATTGCACCCTTTGGGGACTCTAGTATTTGGTTAAAAATAATATTCATTGAGTTAAATAAGAAGTGGGGCTTCATTCTATTTTGTAATATTCGGTTGTTTGCATCAATTAATGCTTCCTCTGCTTCAAGTTTCTTGTTCTGTATCATTAGAACTCTATCACCTAATGCAAAGGCCAATAATATTGACTCTACAACGGTTCCAAAATATATCGCATACTCTGTTAGAATATTATCTGGAAGCACATGCACCCTTCTTAGGGTTGTAGCTGCGGAACCTACAATTAGAAATATCCAGGCAACTATATAAAATCTTGCGGGCCTGTAACCCTTTAGGGATATGTATAATCCAGATAAAAATAGTAGCATTATTCCATAAAAGAAGCATAGGGTCGTAAAATTAATAATAATTTCCGAAAGTGGTAACATGAATAAAAGAATATTTAATATAAATATTATAATTGTAATGTTATATACTTTTAGAAGTTTTGAACTATAGGTTTTTACTGATAAAAATGACTTTGCAAAAAAGAGTACAAACACAAAGCTTAAAGACATAAATATATTGTAGTCTTTAGATAAAAACCAATGCCAATTAGGCCATAGGTAATATCTACCAAATCCTTCAACTGTAATGTCATACATTAACATGAAAAATATGTACAAAAAATAATATAGGTAATTTCGATCTTTGGTACTAATAAAAACTATAAGGTTGTAAAGTGCAATGGATATAATAGCTCCAAATACCCAAAAAAGGATTCTTTCATCCCTTATATTATCCTGAAAATAATTTAAAGCTCCGGTAATTTTTAGGCCTGTATGCATTTTTGATCTACTATCCACAGAAACATAGATATCAACTGGTTCATTAGCATTTAAGTAGACTTCGAAGGCTGGGCTTCTATGACTAAACTCTCTTTCTGAAAATTTAACATCACTTCCTGCTGAATCTATAACTATTTTGCCATTAGGAAACATTGCATAAAAATTTAGTCTATCTGCCTTTGTCCACCTACTAAAGATAATCCATGACCCACTTTCTTTAGCCTGTATCCTATAGCGTTCCCATACTCTACTTTTGGTTATTCCATGATCAAATTTAGTTTGAGTACTAAATTCCATATTGTAGATAGTATCTATAGAATATTCTCTATTTTCATCAAATAGCCACTGCCCTTTGTTTCATAATTTTTTTATTTCATATTTATTAGTGATTTTTTTGAGTTTCTAGTGAATTTAAATTGGTAGTAAGAATTATAATTAAAAATAATAAGTAATTTTTTTTGCATATTGATATTATGAGTCAACACTTTTATTTATATCAAGCTTTTTTTATTAAAAATTCTTTTATAGTCTATCATAGCTGTCCAAAACAAAAAAACTACAATTTAAGTATTTTATAAAAGTAATCTCCAAGGTATAATCTAAGTACCACACAAAGCACACACAAGGAGATTACTATGAGTTTTCATGATACTATTTTTCGACAAATACTACAATTAATTCCGAGATATGAATTTGAAAAAATTGTAAAATCAGAAAAAGGAGACTTCGCGAATAAAGGATTTTCCTGTTGGAACCAGTTTTCAGCAATGCTATTTGCTCAATTAAGCGGACAAACAGGTCTAAGGGGAATTGAGAACGGTTTAGAGCTTCAAAGTAAAAAGCTGTATCATTTAGGGATATCCAAAACTAAACGCTCAACGCTCTCTTATGCAAATAATAATCGTCCAAATGAGATCTATGAAAAACTATTTTACTCTTTATTATCAAAGCTTCATAGTAAACATAAAAATCATAAATTTAGATTTAAAAACCCACTTTATAGCGTAGATGCGAGTACTATAGATCTTTGTCTGAGCATGTTTGATTGGGCTCATTTTAGGAAAAAGAAGGGAGGAATTAAACTCCATGTGACATTAGATCATTCCAGTTATATTCCCTCATTTGTTACTGTGACGGATGCAAAAGTACATGAATCTAATGAAATTAAAAATGTTCCTTTTAAAAAAGATGATGTTATTGTTTTTGATAGAGGGTATACCGATTACCAATATTATTCAGATTTAGGTGAAGAAGGTATTTATTTTGTTACAAGACTGAAGAAAAATGCCAAATATTCTGTGCTTGACGATAAAGACGTTTCAAAGTATGAAAATATACTGTCTGAAAAAATCATAGTTTTTGATAAAATAATATCTAAGAAAGGAAAGCCTCTAAAACTGCGGCTTGTTGAAAGTTATGATCCTGATTTGAAGAAAAGTATAACACTAATTACAAATCACTTTTCATGGTCCCCCAGAACTATTTCAGCAATATATAAAGATAGATGGCAAATTGAAATTTTCTTCAAAACAATTAAGCAAAACCTAAAAATTAAAAGCTTTTTAGGAACAAGTCGAAATGCGGTTCTAACTCAAGTTTGGATCGTTATGATTTCGTTTCTGATATTGAAATATATGGAATTTCAATCTACTTTAGGTTGGACTGTATCTTCAATAATGGCTATATTATCTACGATATTATTTGCAAATCTAAACTTAATTGATTGGTTAACAGTCCCGCCTGATAAACAAGCTCCACAGAAAAGTTATCTGCTACAAAAGGAGTTGTTTTGATTGTATTGGACAGCTATGATAGTCTATATTTAAACAGGAAAGGTGTCTGAATTTAGAGAACGTAAACTAAATTGCATTTAACAGTTGGTTAATGTATAATAAAAGCATCCTGGAGTAAATAGAATGAAAAATCTACCTATTGGTATAAGTAATCTAAACATGATAATAGAAAATAATCTTGTTTATGTAGATAAAACAGAAATTGCTTATAATTTAATTAAATCTCCTGGGCGTTATTTTTTATCTAGGCCTAGACGTTTTGGTAAATCCCTGTTCCTGGATACTTTAAAGGAGATATTTGAAGGTAATAAAGATCTTTTTAAAGGCCTTTTTATTTACGACAATTGGGACTGGGACAAAAAATATCCTGTTATAAAAATTGATTTTGCAGGTGGTTCTGTAAAGAACATTAAAGATCTTAATAATAAAATCCAGGCAAATATTAACCATTATAAAAACCTGTATAATATCCAGTTAAATGAAACAGGTATATCCAATCAATTTAATGAATTAATATTCAAAATTCAGGATAAATTCTCATCTAAGGTTGTTGTACTAATTGATGAATATGATAAACCTCTTTTAGATAATATAGAAAATCCTGAAATGGCAATGGAAATTAGGGAAGGCTTAAAGAATTTTTATTCTGTATTTAAAGAACAGGATGCTAATATTCAGTTTGTATTTTTAACTGGTGTTAGTAAATTCAGTAAAGTTAATATCTTTTCTGGAATTAATAACCTTGAGGATATTACACTTAATAAAGATTATGCAACAATTTGTGGCTATACTCAAAATGATCTAGAAGTTTACTTTAAGGAACATCTTGAAGGGGTTGATAGGGAACTACTAAAAAACTGGTATAACGGTTATAATTTTCTAGGCAATGGGTATGCATCTGCTGTATATAATCCCTTTGATATATTACTTTTTCTAAGTAATGGTAAGACCTACAGAAATTACTGGTTTGAAACAGAGACACCCACTTTTTTAATTAAATTACTCAAAAAAAACAATTATTTTTTACCTGACTTATCTAATGTTGAAGTTGGAGAAGAAATATTAAGTTCCTTCGAAATTGATTCGATATCAATTATAACTTTACTTTTCCAAACTGGGTATTTAACTATTGATAGTGTTGATGATAGTATGGGAAAACAGTTTTATAGTCTAAAAATACCTAATAATGAGGTAAAAATAGCCTTAAATGATTATATAATTACTGCTTACACCGATCTTAATGAGCAAAAAACTCCGATACAAAAAAGTACTTTTAGTGCCTTAAAAAGTGGGGATTTTAAAAGCCTTGAAAAAACGATAATTAGACTTTTTGCAGGGATTCCATACCGAAACTTTACAAAAAACAAGATGTATGAATACGAGGGTTATTATGCCTCTGTTCTCTATGCCTTCTTCTCTGCTATAAACTGTGATGTAATACCTGAGGATATTACAAACCATGGACAAGTAGATATGACTATTAAACTTGGTAGTACTATTTGTGTTATGGAGATTAAAACCACTACTAATTTTGAACCAAATTCCCAAAACCTTGCCCTAAAGCAAATACAGGATATGGATTACGCTAAAAAGTACCTAGGAATAACGAACACCACCACAGTCTATGAACTAGGCCTAGTCTTTGATATGGATAAACGAAACTTGGTTCAGTTTGATTGGAGAATAAGAAGATGAAAAACCTACCTGTTGGGATAAGTACATTATCTAAATTGCTAGAAAACAATATGGTTTATGTCGATAAAACAGAAATTGCATACAAACTTATACATAAAGCTGGAGCATATTTTTTATCTAGGCCTAGAAGATTTGGTAAATCTTTGTTCCTAGATACTTTAAAGGAGATATTTGAAGGTAATAAAGATCTATTTAAAGGTCTTTTTATTTACGATAATTGGGACTGGAATAAAAAATATCCTGTTATTAAAATTGATTTTGCAGGTGGTTCTGTAAAGAACATTAAAGATCTTAATAATAAAATCCAGGCAAATATTAACCATTATAAAAACCTGTATAATATCCAGCTAAATGAAACAGGTATATCCAATCAATTTAATGAAGTAATATTCAAAATTCAGGATAAATTCTCATCTAAGGTTGTTATTCTAATTGATGAATATGATAAACCCTTACTTGATAATATCGAAAATCCTGAAATGGCAATGGAAATTAGGGAAGGCTTAAAGAATTTTTATTCTGTAATTAAAGAACAGGATGCTAATATTCAGTTTGTATTTTTAACTGGTGTTAGTAAATTCAGTAAGGTAAATATTTTTTCCGGTATTAATAACCTTGAGGATATTACACTTAATAAAGATTATGCAACAATTTGTGGCTATACTCAAAATGATCTAGAAGTTTACTTTAAGGAACACCTTGAAGGGGTTGATAGGGAACTACTAAAAAAATGGTATAACGGTTATAATTTTTTAGGCAATGTGCATACATCTGCTGTATATAATCCCTTTGATATATTACTTTTTCTAAGTAATGGTAAGACCTACAGAAATTACTGGTTTGAAACAGGAACTCCTACCTTTCTAATTAAACTGTTCCAAAAAAACAATTATTTTCTACCTGATCTTAATGACATAGAAGTTGGAGAAGAAATACTTAGTTCCTTTGACATTGATAATATTGAACCTACAACCCTACTGTTTCAATCTGGTTATTTAACTATAAAGGAAGTAACCACTGTTATGGGAAGGTTAAAATTTAAGTTACAGTTTCCAAATTTCGAAGTAAAAACATCATTTAATGAATACCTTATAAATGGTTATACTTTTTATACCACCCAGAAGATGAAATTAGAGGAATCCATATATAATTCTTTACAAAGTGGCTCCTTTGATACACTAGAAAAAACTATATCCCGTATTTTTGCAGGGATTCCATACCGAAACTTTACAAAAAACAAGATGTATGAATACGAGGGTTATTATGCTTCTGTTCTCTATGCCTTCTTCTCTGCTATAAACTGTGATGTAATACCTGAGGATATAACAAACCATGGACAAGTAGATATGACTATTAAACTTGGTGACACTATTTGTGTTATGGAGATTAAAACCACTACTAATTTTGAACCAAATTCCCAAAACCTTGCCCTAAAGCAAATACAGGATATGGATTACGCTAGAAAGTACCTAGGAATAACGAACACCAAAGTCTATGAACTAGGCCTAGTCTTTGATATGGATAAACGAAATTTGGTTCAGTTTGATTGGAGAATAAGAAGATGAAAAACCTACCTGTTGGGATAAGTACATTATCTAAATTGCTAGAAAACAATATGGTTTATGTCGATAAAACAGAAATTGCATACAAACTTATACATAAAGCTGGAGCATATTTTTTATCTAGACCCAGAAGATTTGGTAAATCTTTGTTCCTTGATACTTTAAAGGAGATATTTGAAGGTAATAAAGATCTATTTAAAGGTCTTTTTATTTATAATAATTGGGACTGGGACAAAAAATATCCTGTTATAAAAATTGATTTTGCAGGTGGTTCTGTAAAGAACATTAAAGATCTTAATAATAAAATCCAGGCAAATATTAACCATTATAAAAACCTGTATAATATCCAGTTAAATGAAACAGGTATATCCAATCAATTTAATGAATTAATATTCAAAATTCAGGATAAATTCTCATCTAAGGTTGTTGTACTAATTGATGAATATGATAAACCTCTTTTAGATAATATAGAAAATCCTGAAATGGCAATGGAAATTAGGGAAGGCTTAAAGAATTTTTATTCTATATTTAAAGAACAGGATGCTAATATTCAGTTTGTATTTTTAACAGGTGTTAGTAAATTCAGTAAAGTTAATATCTTTTCTGGAATTAATAACCTTGAGGATATTACACTTAATAAAGATTATGCAACAATTTGTGGCTATACTCAAAATGATCTAGAAGTTTACTTTAAGGAACATCTTGAAGGGGTTGATAGGGAACTACTAAAAAACTGGTATAACGGTTATAATTTTCTAGGCAATGGGTATGCATCTGCTGTATATAATCCCTTTGATATATTACTTTTTCTAAGTAATGGTAAGACCTACAGAAATTACTGGTTTGAAACAGGGACACCAACTTTTTTAATTAAATTACTCAAAAAAAACAATTATTTTTTACCTGACTTATCTAATGTTGAAGTTGGAGAAGAAATATTAAGTTCCTTCGAAATTGATTCGATATCAATTATAACCTTACTTTTCCAAACTGGGTATTTAACTATTGATAGTGTTGATGATAGTATGGGAAAACAGTTTTATAGTCTAAAAATACCTAATAATGAGGTAAAAATAGCCTTAAATGATTATATAATTACTGCTTACACCGATCTTAATGAGCAAAAAACTCCGATACAAAAAAGTACTTTTAGTGCCTTAAAAAGTGGGGATTTTAAAAGCCTTGAAAAAACGATAATTAGACTTTTTGCAGGGATTCCATACCGAAACTTTACAAAAAATAAGATGTATGAATACGAGGGTTATTATGCCTCTGTTCTCTATGCCTTCTTCTCTGCTATAAACTGTGATGTAATACCTGAGGATATAACAAACCATGGACAAGTCGATATGACTATTAAACTTGGTAGTACTATTTGTGTTATGGAGATTAAAACCACTACTAATTTTGAACCAAATTCCCAAAACCTTGCCCTAAAACAAATACAGGATATGGATTACGCTAAAAAGTACCTAGGAATAACGAACACATCTGTTTATGAACTAGGCCTAGTCTTTGATATGGATAAACGAAACTTGGTTCAGTTTGATTGGAGAATAAAAAGATGAAAAACCTACCTATTGGAATAAGTAATCTAAGTATGATAATAGAAAATGATCTGGTCTATGTAGATAAAACAGAGACCGCTTTTAAATTAATTAAATCTCCAGGACGTTTTTTTCTATCTAGACCCAGACGTTTTGGTAAATCTTTATTCCTTGATACTTTAAAGGAGATATTTGAAGGTAATAAAGATCTTTTTAAAGGCCTTTTTATTTACGACAATTGGGACTGGGACAAAAAATATCCTGTTATAAAAATTGATTTTGCAGGTGGTTCTGTAAAGAACAGTAAAGATCTTAATAATAAAATCCAGGCAAATATTAACCATTATAAAAACCTGTATAATATCCAGTTAAATGAAACAGGTATATCCAATCAATTTAATGAATTAATATTCAAAATTCAGGATAAATTCTCATCTAAGGTTGTTATTCTAATTGATGAATATGATAAACCCTTACTTGATAATATCGAAAATCCTGAAATGGCAATGGAAATTAGGGAAGGCTTAAAGAATTTTTATTCTGTAATTAAAGAACAAGATACTAATATTCAGTTTGTATTTTTAACTGGTGTTAGTAAATTCAGTAAGGTAAATATTTTTTCCGGTATTAATAACCTTGAGGATATTACACTTAATAAAGATTATGCAACAATTTGTGGCTATACTCAAAATGATCTAGAAGTTTACTTTAAGGAACATCTTGAAGGGGTTGATAGGGAACTACTAAAAAACTGGTATAACGGTTATAATTTTTTAGGCAATGGGTATGCATCTGCTGTATATAATCCCTTTGATATATTACTTTTTCTAAGTAATGGTAAGACCTACAGAAATTACTGGTTTGAAACAGGAACTCCTACCTTTCTAATTAAACTGTTCCAAAAAAACAATTATTTTCTACCTGATCTTAATGACATAGAAGTGGGAGAAGAAATACTTAGTTCCTTTGACATTGATAATATTGAACCTACAACCCTACTGTTTCAATCTGGTTATTTAACTATAAAAGAAGTCACAACTGTTATGGGAAGGTTAAAATTTAAGTTACAGTTTCCAAATTTCGAAGTAAAAACATCATTTAATGAATACCTTATAAATGGTTATACTTTTTATACCACCCAGAAGATGAAATTAGAGGAATCCATATATAATTCTTTACAAAGTGGCTCCTTTGATACACTAGAAAAAACTATATCCCGTATTTTTGCAGGGATTCCATACCGAAACTTTACAAAAAACAAGATGTATGAATACGAGGGTTATTATGCCTCTGTTCTCTATGCCTTCTTCTCTGCTATAAACTGCCATGTAATACCTGAGGATATTACAAACCACGGCCAAGTAGATATGACTATTAAACTTGGTGACACTATTTGTGTTATGGAGATTAAAACCACTACTAATTTTGAACCAAATTCCCAAAACCTTGCCCTAAAGCAAATTCAGGATATGGATTACGCTAAAAAGTACCTAGGAATAACGAACACATCTGTTTATGAACTAGGCCTAGTCTTTGATATGGATAAAAGAAATTTGGTTCAGTTTGATTGGAGAATAAGAAGATGAAAAACCTACCTGTTGGGATAAGTACATTATCTAAATTGCTAGAAAACAATATGGTTTATGTCGATAAAACAGAAATTGCATACAAACTTATACATAAAGCTGGAGCATATTTTTTATCTAGGCCTAGAAGATTTGGTAAATCTTTATTCCTGGATACTTTAAAGGAGATATTTGAAGGTAATAAAGATCTTTTTAAAGGCCTTTTTATTTATAATAATTGGGACTGGGACAAAAAATATCCTGTTATAAAAATTGATTTTGCAGGTGGTTTTGTAAGAAATAGAGATGAACTTGATGTAATACTTAAAGAAAAATTTAATGCTATTAAAAAATATCATAATATTTCTATAGAATCTGAAACTGTTTCAGGTATATTCAGTGAGACAATTGGATCTCTTGCATCTAAATATTCTTCTAAAGTTGTTATTCTAATTGATGAATATGATAAACCCTTACTTGATAACATTGAAAATCCTGAAATGGCAATGGAAATTCGTGATGGATTAAAAAGCTTTTATTCTGTAATTAAAGAACAAGATACTAATATTCAGTTTGTATTTTTAACAGGTGTTAGTAAATTCAGTAAAGTTAATATCTTTTCTGGAATTAATAACCTTGAGGATATTACACTTAATAAAGATTATGCAACAATTTGTGGCTATACTCAAAATGATCTAGAAGTTTACTTCAAGGAACACCTTGAGGGTGTTGATAGGGAACTACTAAAAAACTGGTATAACGGTTATAATTTTTTAGGCAATGTGCATACATCTGCTGTATACAACCCCTTTGATATCCTACTTTTTATTAGTAATAATAGAAGTTACAGAAATTACTGGTTTGAAACAGGGACTCCTACTTTTCTAATTAAACTATTCCAAAAAAACAATTATTTTCTACCTGATCTTAATGACATAGAAGTGGGAGAAGAAATACTTAGTTCCTTTGACATTGATAATATTGAACCGACAGCCCTACTTTTTCAGTCAGGGTATTTAACTATAAAAGAAGTCACAACTGTTATGGGAAGGCTAAAATTTAAGTTACAGTTTCCAAATTTCGAAGTAAAAACATCATTTAATGAATACCTTATAAATGGTTATACTTTTTATACTACCCAGAAGATGAAATTAGAGGAATCCATATATAATTCTTTACAAAGTGGCTCCTTTGATACACTAGAAAAAACTATAACTCGGATTTTTGCAGGGATCCCATACCGAAACTTTACAAAAAACAAGATGTATGAATACGAGGGTTATTATGCCTCTGTTCTCTATGCCTTCTTCTCTGCTATAAACTGCGATGTAATCCCCGAGGATATAACAAACCACGGCCAAGCTGATATGACTATTAAACTTGGTAACACCATTTGTGTTATGGAGATTAAAACCACTACTAATTTTGAACCAAATTCCCAAAACCTTGCATTAAAGCAAATACAAGATATGGATTACGCTAAAAAGTACCTAGGAATAACGAACACCACTATCTATGAACTAGGCCTAGTCTTTGATATGGATAAAAGAAACCTTGTACAGTTTGATTGGAATGTAAGGGGGAATTAGAATATTTAGAAAATATTTTAGCTAGACTAAAAAATTATTACAAGGATGCATCTTTAAATGTGTATAAAGAACATAATATGATAATATCCGAAATAATTATTTAATATATATTAAAGGGGGGGCAAAAGCCCCCTAATTAAAATGATATATTATATTACTAAAAAGATTGAACAGCCCGAACCGGATAATTTATGTTCTTAGGGTGGGAGCCCTGACCGCCAGTGACTAATGACTGGACCAACGCCAAGGAATCATTGTTCTCGGACGACGACCAATAGTAAACACCGGTAAACCCACCAACAGCTGCCTTGTTCAGATAAAGCTTATTTAACTCATCTTTTGACGCTAAATACCAATCATCATAAGTTACTCCATCCTCTACAGTTGAGTATTCATAACAAAGTCTGGCTGCATAACTTAATACGTTTCCCTGATTATTTACTATTGTTGTTGTATTTCCCTGGCCCGTTCCAAGTGCCGTTCCGGTTGCCCCGATTGCTATATCATGTTGGTGGGCCCATTGTATTCCAGTACTTAAGTCTGCTGTCGATGCAATAAGTCCGTGGGTTTCACCAGATACATACCCTGGATCACCAGATTGCAGAAAATATGCAATAATCCCTCCCTGAAATGGCATACCTACATAAGGAGCTCTATACACCACCACTGTCTTTGATAAAGTATTTACTGTAACAGTTACATTTTCAGCATTTCCAACAGTAATATTTGAAATAGTTAGTGTTCTTGTAGCTCCTGTTCCAGTTAATGTACTTTTTGTTGCTCCTGTTAAGGTTATATCATCGACTGTAATTGCACCTGGATCAGTACTAAATGTTAGGGTTAAGCTAGCTGTATCTGTAGTTCCTGATACACCGTCATTTTGTGTTACACTGTTAAGAGCAAGCCATTTAGGGTATAAAGTAACATTAGTACTTACCTGAGTAGATGATGTATACTCTGTTCCTCCACCATTAATTGCACTAAACCAACCAACAAATACATACCCATCCCTAGTAGGGTTTGTTGGTAATGAAATTGTTCCGTTTGGTGCAATTTCTTGGGATGGAACAGTAGTTTCTTCACTAATACTACCTCCATCTAGATTAAACTGCACAAGATAAGGGAAAGTTATAGGTCCTATTACATTACTTGGAGCGGAATCTCCAATACTATTGGAAGCTACTAGTCTAAAGTAAATTGTTGAACCTCTATTTTGAGTTATTATCATTGTTTGAGTTCCCCCATCGAAATCTATCCTGGGAGAAAAATCATCATTTTCAGAGAATGAGAAATCTAAACGGAATTTTTTCTCATTATTTGAGTTATCACTCCATGTTAATAAAAGTTTCCCTACATTTAGTTCTGTAGAAGGAGATAGTGTTCCTTGTAAGTTACTTGGTGCTATAGGTTTTTTATTAAAGTCATCTTCTGTAAGATTAATTGTTGATTTACTTATTAAGCCACACTCTATTTGAACAATATCTGTATAGATGCATAAATCCTTATAGTTTTCATCTTGTAGGTATAGTGAAATTTTATATGTTCCCTTATCAAGGGTGTCATTTGTATAGTTAAATGTATTTGTAGCTATATCAACCTCTTCATCGTATATAATAGATATTGGTTCGGCTATTGTACCAAATCTCAAGTCATATTTTGCAACAGGTATTGTTGTTGGCCAGTTAAAAGTAATATCAACGGTACCTTTACTTGTAGTGTTACTATTAGTTATTGTAAAACTTAGGGTTACAGGGGAATCTCCAAGGACTTGGTCTGTTAAAGTGTTACTACCAAATAAATTATCATCATTTTTAATAGCTTCAAGTTTAAACTCCCAGGTTCCTTTTTCTAGGGTAAGAACCGCTGTGGATAAATTTGTGTAAGTTCCAAGTAATTCTTCGGTCTCTCCGGTTTTATTTCCATATAATTTATACTCTTTAATATCTGCACTAGGCATAATTGTTCTTGAATTATCTAATGCAATAGTTACATTAACTAAGTTGCTTTCTTCAGTTTGGAATAGATTACAACTGAATATCGATATTAATAATAACAATGAAGTTAGTATTTTTGTATGTATCTTCATTTATTTCTCCCTTTTAGTTTGTAATGGTTACTCTGAAATTTTTTGAATAATACTGACCATCAGTATCTTTTATTAACAGTGTGAATAATTGAGTTCCGATATCATTTGACGAAACGTTTATACTTATGCTCTTGCCCCAAAACGTTCTTCCATAATAATCTTCATCTCTGTAGTTCCACTTGTAGTCAGAATCATTATCAGAAAATATTTCTGCAACCGATAGTTCCATAGTGTCTCCAACTTTGTAGGTATCCTGTAGACCGATAATAGTTATGGTTTTGTCTACAGTTCCTTCTATGGTTACTCCTACTGTTTGGTTCGGGGAAAATTTAGCATAGAATACTTTGTTTCCTGTGGAACCTTGTGCTATAGATGTAACTACAGAATCAGAGAAGTCATCAGTGGTGTACCAACCGTTAAAAGTGTAGTTTGTTTTAGTAGGGTTTAGTAAGGTAATTGTATCAGTCTCTACAGTGTAAGTTGCTGGGTTAGCAGCATTAGTACCATCATTTAGGTTATAGGTAATAGAGTAGGTTATAGGGGTGAATTTTGCATAGAATACTTTGTTTCCTGTGGAGCCTTGTGCTATAGACGTAACTACAGAATCAGAGAAGTCATCTGTGGTGTACCAACCGTTAAAAGTGTAGTTTGTTTTAGTAG
Source organism: Thiospirochaeta perfilievii (assembly GCF_008329945.1). NCBI lineage: Bacteria > Pseudomonadati > Spirochaetota > Spirochaetia > Spirochaetales > Spirochaetaceae > Thiospirochaeta > Thiospirochaeta perfilievii. The sequence continues at coordinate 2,785,359 of NZ_CP035807.1, forward strand.
GGTTTAGTAAGGTAATTGTATCGGTCTCTACAGTGTATGTAGCTGGGTTAGCAGCATTAGTACCATCATTTAGGTTGTAGGTTATATCGTAGTTTATAGCAGAATACTTAGCAAATAAAGTAGTATCCATAGTTACTACATCTGTGGAAAAATTCCATTTATTTGTGTAAGAATCTTCTTTGTACCAGTCTATAAAAGTATACCCATCTTTTACAGGTTCAACTGGAGCAGTAATTTTTTCATTTTCCTCTTGTGTAATGTCAGAAATTACAGATCCACCATTTGTATTAAATGATACCTTGTATTCATTAGGTGGAAGAATTTCCCATTTTGCAAATAAAGTTGTATTTTCAGTAACTTTATCAGTAGAAAAATTCCATACGTTAGTTAAACTATCTTCCTTGTACCAATTAATAAAGGAATATCCATCCCTTGTTGGGTTAGAAGGAGAAGAAATTGTAGAATCTTTTGGAGCTTTTATACTGGAAACATTAGTTCCTTGATTACTATTAAATGTAATAGTAAAGTATTCTATTTTATACGATGAACTTGAAACAGAACTATTATTCATTCCATCTTTAATTCCAATAGCCTTAATTGTAATCTCTGCACCATCATTCTTTATTTCTATAGGAGAAGAGTATAAAGTTGAGCTACTAGTTGGTTCTTCATTGTTAAGTGTATAATAAATAGAGCAATTCTCAGTTTCTGAAGTTAAAGAAACTGTTATATCAGAGTTGTAAGTACCCTCAGTAACAGAGAAGGTTATATTCTTTACAGATTCAGCAGCTTCTTCTTTTAAGGTGTAGTTAAAAATTGTCATTGCACTGGAAAGATAACCATCCTTAATTGCAATAGATTTAATTGTTAAATCTTTGTCTAAAAGTATTGGACTAGAATAAACAAAGTCATCAACTGTTGGTTCTTCATTATTTAAAGTGTAATAAATGGTTACCCCATTGGTTTCACAACTTAACGTTATTTCCTTTTGTTCTGAATACTCTCCAGGTTCTAGAGAGGATTTTACACAGGCGATACTTTCATCAATATCTGGGTTACAGGATAGAATTAGCAATGATGAAAGGAAAATAAAAATCATTTTAAAATATAGTTTCATTATTAACTCCTTTTTTTATTAAAATTAAATTAATAATGAAAATTGGGAATCATCTTAAAGTATTAAGCTATAAAAAAAAATAGGATGTTTATAATACTAAAGTATTAATATGGGAGTAAAAAATTAGGTTATAAATAAAAAAGAGATAACCGTAAAAGATTATCTCTTGTAATAGCAGGGGTAGGACTTGTCTTTCAATCGTCAGCATCCTGCTTCCTTTTTTCAGACACCTTCGTTCACTGTCGTCGACGTCCTGTCGACTATTCCTCCCTAGGGTCGGCGTTCACTTCGTTTCAAGTCCATAATATACTTTAGTAATTATTTATAACAAAAAAAGACAACCTTATTGGATTGTCTTATTAAATAGCAGGGGTAGGACTTGAACCTACGGCCTTTGGGTTATGAGCCCAACGAGCTGCCAACTGCTCCACCCTGCGTCGTTTCGTTAAGTAATATACATAAGCCTTGAACTATAGTCAATACTCTTTTAGAATATATCCTATGATTAAACGAAATATAATAGATGGACAGGAAGTTATTACGCTTTCTGCAGGAAAAAATAGCGTATCTGTAGTAAAGAGCTTAGGTGGAATGATCTACGAGTTAGAATTAGATGGTAAAGATGTACTCTTTTCAGATAGGCATAGTGAGCTAACAAAAAATGATCTATTTAGAGGGCGCTTGTTATTTCCATTTAACGACAGAATCCCAAAGGGTGAGTACTGTTTTGACGGAAAAACCCATGCTTTCCCTTTAAATTGTGATGGAAAGGATAGTATCCATGGACTAATTTACAATAGAACAATGGATGAAATTAATACAAAAGAGGATGAAAACACTACAACATTAACCCTAGAAACAGTAATAGATAACTCCGAATTTAAGGGTTATCCATTTAAAATAGGTCTGAATATTAACTATATCATTAGTAATAATGGGTTTAAGATGGATTTCAAAATATTTAATCCAGGGGAGAGCCAGGCTCCCTATGCCTTTGGTTGGCACCCATACTTTACCTTTGGAAATGTTATAGATCTAGCTACTCTACAGTTTGACTCCAATGAGTATTACGATGTTGATGAAAATCTATATTATAAGGGGAACCACTATAGTGTTAAAAACACAGAGTATGACTTTTCAAGCCCTAGGGTAATAGGTGATATGGAATTAGATATTGCTATAAGCCTTAAAGATAGGGGAGAGTTTGTATTAAGTGACTGTTGTAAAAAAATAGAGGTAAACTTCTCAAAAGATCTCTTTCCTGCACTTCAGTTATTTATACCAGATGATAGGTTATCAATAGCTGTAGAACCTATAACTGGGCCATCGGATAGTTTTAACTACCCAGAAGCTGGTCTTAAACTAATAAACCCAGGTGAAGAACACCTAGGTTATGTAGAGGTTAAATTAGGCTGAAACCTTCTCTAATGGAAGAGTTAAAACCGCATGGGTCTCATCGGAGGCCCTAAATATTCTTAGTTGATTAGGGTCTAACCCCATCTCCTTTAACATCATAATCATCATTGCTATACCTAACCCTGCCCCTCTGATGAGTCTGCAAGAAGGGTAAAAGCCTCTGCTACATTATCAAAACCCTTTACTAACTCGAATTTCTCTTTAATTCTGTTCTCTTCAATCTCAGTTAATGGCACATTGTTTAATATACTTAGATCAATGGATTTATCATTCTTTTTTATTTGGAATTTAATATATAGGCCATGTTCCTTTTTTGTTTCATGGTATTTATCCATATTGGAAAATGCCTCATCCTTAAAGTTTTCCATTCCCTTATTATAGTGTTCACTATCCTCAATATTTAGCTGCTTATCCTTAAAATAGCTTCTTTTTGTATTTGCTCTACAAGCATTTCCAGCTAATTCGTGGATACAGTAAGTTAATTGACTAGTTAGATGCTCTAAGTCAGTCTGTTTTAGATACATCTCTACAATTTCATCAATATAATTTCTCTCTTCTGCGAGATATTTATATATTGTAAGAGTCAACCTTTTTGAGTTATCTATAGCGTATGTAATATGAGAATTATTTTTATCCATAACCTATAATATCATAGAATTTTAATACGTAAAATAAAAAATAACCCTTGTTATTCCTACCTTTCAGTATTAAAGTCTATATATGAGTAATACGATATCGCAAATTCTTAAAGATTATGCAACAAAATACAAGGATTACCCTTTGCAGTATATAAAAAATAAGCAGGGTGAATTTGAAGAAGTATCCTATAGTGAGTTCTATAATAAAACATTGGTTTTAGCAACAGCACTTACTGGATTAAATGTAGTTAAAGGTTCAAAGGTCGGAGTTATCTCCGAAAATAGGGGTGAGTGGTTATTAATAGATCAAGCACTAGCTGCACTTAGGGCCGCAAATGTTCCAAGGGGAGTAGATGTTACAAAGGGAGAGTTAGAGTATATTTTAAACTTTGCCGAATGTGAAACTGTTTTTGTTGAGAATAAAAATCAATTAGATAAAACTATTGAAGTAATAGATAAGCTACCTAATGTAAAGAACATTATTATAATTGAAGGTGATAAGATTCAGATCCCTGGAAAGAGTTTATATACATTTGATGAACTTTATAATCTAGGTCTTGGTAAGGATTCATCCTTTGTTGAAAAGTCCATTGATAGTGGGGAGAAGGATGATTTAGCTACTATAATTTTTACTTCCGGTACTACTGGAGACCCTAAGGGGGTTATGTTAAGTCAGTATAACTTTGTTCATCAAACTAAACAGATAGACTCAAAAATACATCTTACACCTGGTAAGGATATTTGGTTAACAGTTTTACCTGTTTGGCATAGTTATGAAAGGGCCATACAGTATATAGCACTAGCTTCAGGTTCAGCATTAGCCTATTCTAAACCTATTGGGTCTGTAATGTTAAAGGATTTTGAAACCCTTAATCCAACCTGGTTAGCATCTGTTCCCAGAATATGGGATGCCCTTAAAACAGGGATATATAAAAAGGTGAATACAGGCAGTAAGGTATCTAAATCTCTATTCCACTTTTTTACTAAAGTCTGTATATACCATAGACATAAGACAGATACTCTATTAGGGCTTAATCCAAGATTTACCCATAGCTCTAAGCTTATAGATAAGTTATTTGCAATACCAGCATGGGTTGTTTTTGCCCCATTAAATGCCCTTGGTAAAGTCTTAGTTTTAAATAAGATTAAGTCCAAATTTGGAAACAGATTTGTTGCTGGTATTAGTGGTGGCGGGTCCCTTCCTGCTCATGTTGAAGAGTTTTTTAGTGCAGCAGGTATTCTACTCCTAGAGGGTTATGGATTAACTGAGAGTGCACCTATAATTGGTTTAAAACATCAGGATAAACCTGTTCGTGGTACAATTGGAACTCCATTTGGTTGTGAGTTTCAAATAAGGGACGAAGAGGGTAATATCTTAACTCCAGGACATAAGGGTGTTTTATATGTTCGGGGTGAACAAGTAATGCTTGGTTATCTTAAGCGGGATGATCTTACAAAAATTGCTATTGATAAGGACGGTTGGCTAAATACTGGGGATATAGCAATAGAGAGTCTTGATGGTGAATTTAGAATTGTTGGCCGAGAGAAGGATACAATAGTTTTATTAGGTGGTGAGAACCTTGAACCTGGACCAATAGAGAGAAAACTAGGTGAGTCTATGTATATTCAGACTCCTGTTATTGTTGGTCAGGATAAAAAGTATCTATCTGCCTTAATAGTTGTTGACATAGATACAATTAAATCCTTTGCTAATGATAATAATATAAGCTACTCCGATGAAGAGGCTCTATGTGAACTTCCTGAGATAAGGGAGATGATAAATGATGAAATTAATAGACTTGTATCAGTAGAAAATGGCTTTAAAACCTTTGAGAGAATCTATAAGTTTAAACTCTTAACTAAACCCTTTGAAGTAGGTAAGGAGTTAAGTGGAAAACAGGATTTAAAACGTCATGCTATAGATGAAATTTATAGAGATGAAATAGACGAACTCTTTAAGTAACTCTTTAAACTTTAAATAATAAGAAGGCCTCCTGTTATAATGGAGGCCTTTTAATTTATAATAAAATATCAATAACTTCTTTCATTAGAGTCACAGGATAAAATGTGATACCCTTTTTTACCTTCTCTGGAATTTCATCTAAATCCCTTTCATTTTGAATAGGTATTATTATATGCTTAATTTTATTTCGCCTTGCAGCAATAACCTTCTCTTTTAATCCACCAATAGGAAGAACCTTCCCAGTTAGGGATAACTCTCCTGTCATGGCAAAACCCTTTTTCACCTGCTTATTTTTAGCTAGGGATAAAAATGTTGTAGCCATGGTTATACCAGCTGAAGGTCCATCCTTAGGTGTTGCTCCCTCGGGAATGTGCAGATGGATAGTATTTTTTTCAAAGAAGTCAGGTTTAACCCCATAATCCTTAGCTATACTCTTAATATATGTATATGCAAGGTTAGCAGACTCCTTCATAACATTCCCCAACTGTCCTGTTAGTTGTAGGGCTGTTTTCCCAGGGGTTTTAACAGTCTCAATAATTAGGGTATCTCCACCGTAGTTAGTCCATGCAAGGCCTATTGCCATACCTGGCTCTGTAACCTTTTTAACCTCTTCATCCCTAAAATATGGTTTTTTAAGATACTCCTCTAAAACATCAGGTGTTATCTCTATAGGCAGTTCTGGCTTTTCTAATATAATCTTCTTTACAACCTTTCTATTTATCTTATCAAGGGCGTGTTCAAAGGTTCTCATACCAGCATCCCGTGCGTAGCCCTCTCCAATAGCCTTAAGAGTCGCATTTGGGAATTTTATTTGAGATTTTTCTAAACCGTGTTTTTTTATAGATTTAGGTATAAGGTATTTTTTAGCAATCTGTACCTTCTCATCTAATATATATCCAGATAACCTAATTATCTCCATTCTATCTAGTAGGGGTTTAGGTATAGTATCTAAACTATTGGCTGTTGCTATAAATAGAACATGGGATAAATCAAATGGTAGGTCAATATAGTGGTCCCTAAATGCGATATTCTGTTCTGGGTCTAAAACCTCTAATAAAGCAGAGGATGGATCTCCCATTGGGCTAGAACTAAGTTTGTCTATTTCGTCTATCATAAAAACAGGTGCCTTTGTTTTTACAATTTTAAGACCTTGAATTATCTTACCGGGCATAGAACCAATATAAGTTCTTCTATGACCTTTAATTTCAGCCTCATCCTTCATTCCACCAACACTAAACCTAAAAAAGTTTCGTCCCATGGATCTGGCAATTGACTTACCTATCGATGTTTTTCCAACACCCGGAGGACCAACTAGGCATATAATAGAACCCTTAGTATCATTTTTTAACTTTCTTACAGCTAAATACTCTAGAATCCTCTCCTTTACATCATCTAAACCGTAGTGGTCATGGTCTAATATCTTTTTACCCTTTTTTATATCAATGTTATCTTTTTTAGGATCACTCCAGGGTAGACCAATTATTGTCTCTAAGTAGTTCCGTGTTACAAAAAACTCCGAGGAACTAGGGTCCATTAGAGAGAACTTCTCTAACTCCTGTTCAACCTGCTCCTTAGCCTCATCCTTAAGATCTAATTTAGCTATTGCCTCTTTAAACTTAATAACATCACTACCCTTACCATCTGCAGGCTCACCTAACTCTTTTTTAATAGCCTTCATCTCTTCCCTAAGGAAGTACTCTTTTTGGTTCTTCTCTATCTTCTCATTTATCTGGTTAGATATCTTTTTCTGAATCCTTAAAAGATCCTGCTCTTTTTTAATATATATTAATACAGCCTCTAGTCTATCCCTTATATCAAATGTACTTAAAATCTGCTGTTGTTGTAGTCTATCAATGTTTAAAATTGAGGCGATGAAATCCGCAATTTTACCAGGTTCATCAATATTAACCATATTAAGACGAACCTCTTCAGATAGAATATGGTTATCATCTGTTATCTGTTTCATCTCAGAGATTAGTGACCGGGTTAAAGCCTTAATCTCTACATTTTTTTCTACTACTTCATCTATATATTTTACACTTGCTATAAGTGGATCCTCATCAATAAAAAAACTTGTAACTTCAAATCTTTTAATTGTGGATATAAATATATTAATACCACCATCTGGAAGGTTTACCTTTTTTACAATTTTGGCAACTGTTCCTATATTAAATAAATTCTCAGGGGAAATGTTATCATCTGTATCATCTATTAATAATAAAAGTCCAATTACCTTATCTCCTAACATAGCATCTTCAACTACTTTTATATCCTCTTGGGAGACAATTAGTATAGGGGAAAAAATGCCTGGAAATATAGGTTTACCCTGTAGTGGTATTATGGGAAGCATAGCCGGTAGATTTTTATCTTCTGGAATTATATCTTTTTTATCCAATTTTCTTTCCTTATTACTCTTTTATATCTTATTATAAATCTATAAATAAAAAGGGCTAACAGCAAGGATAAATGGAAAGAAATATTAAAATCGACTGTATAACACTAAAAAAACTCCAATTAGGGGAGAATAATATAGGAGTTTCCCTTTTAACATCGGATAATGAAGTTCTTTTTGTTATGGCTTTTGGAGCAATGAAACCGAAGAGTAAGTTATTTTCAGGGGTTAACCCCTTTGTAGAGGCTAGTTGGGACCTCTATTATGATCCTGTTAAGGAGTATTACAGGGCTAAGGAAGTTGTTGTTAATAATTTTAATCAGGAGATACAGCTCTCCCTAGAGAGTTATTATACAGCCTCTCTGTTTTTAGAGATAATTTTAAAAAGTCAGGGAAGTGACGGAGTCTATCCTATTTTAAAGCAGTGTCTCTACTATCTATCTAAGGGGGAGAATAGTAAAACTGTTTTAATTCAGTTTCTATTAAGGGTTTTCCTTGAGCAGGGTCTACTTCCCTCATTTAATAGCTGTTCTAACTGTTACACCCAGATTGAAAAAGAGTCTCTATTCTACCCTGGGGATTATGAACTACACTGTTGTAGGTGTAACAGTAGCAGAAAAGCTTTAGAGTTAAACCCAGGGATACTTCGTTACTGTATAAATACTCCCACCCTAGATTTTAATAAAGCACTTAGAATTGGTTTAGGGCAGGACTCTTTAGAACTATTAAAAAAATACCTTTTAGAATTAATAAAAAATTATACCGGAGGAAAGCTTTTGACTTTAAATTCCTCAAATGGTTTAATATAGCCCATGATTTGGGAAAAAACAGAAGTAGAGCCAACAATAGTTAGAGCTCTTAGTGAAAAGTACGGAATAGATACCCTATTGTCATCAATATTTGTAAGAAGGGGGATAACAGCCCCTAATGATATAAAGTTCTTCTTAGAGAAGGATACAAGATTTTTACACAACCCTTTTCTTTTTAAGGATATGGAAGATGTTATAGATCGACTTCATCTTGCAAAGGAAGAGGGTGAGAAGGTCCTTGTTTTTGGTGATAAGGATGTTGATGGGGTTACAAGTAGTGTAATACTCTACGAAAGCCTAGGTATATTAGATTTAGATTTAACTATTACTGTTCCCACAGGAAGTGATAGTTATGGACTCTCTGTAAAAGTTGTAGATGAGGCATACAATAAGGATATCTCTTTAATTATAACAGTAGATTGTGGAATATCCGCATTTGATGCAATTAATAGGGCTAAAGAGCTTGGGATATCTATAATTGTTATTGATCATCATAATCCAAGGGATGGTGAACTCCCTAATGCGGACTTTATAATTAATCCAAAGGTTCTTGGTTCAGGATACCCATTTAGTGGTCTTGCAGCCTGTGGAGTTGTATCTAAGGTTGTATGGGCTCTATGTTTCTCTTTAATAGACTCTATATATAAGTCACCTATATGTTTTTTACATGGTGAAGATAGAAATGGTGATATCGAGTTTAGTGCTGTAAAACTACACAACCTGGTAGAAACTAATAGGTTAGTTAGTAATGATAAGGAAGAGTTAATCGATTTCCTTAGGGGGGAGCAGATCCTTGTCTATGGAGAAAAGTTTCAAAAATCACTTTTTAATAAAGTCTTTGGGACAGCAGTTGAAATACATTTTTTAGATATTGAACCTGAGATACACAGAGTTTTAAGGGGTATTGTAGGGCGAAGTTTACAGGAGTTAACCTCCCTAAGTAAAATGAGACTATATAGTGATTTAGAGTTTAGACAGATAGATTTAATAATAAGCCTTTTTACTACTTATATTGATAGAAGATATATGGATAACTTTGAACCATTTATTAAAACCCTAGATTTAGTAGCACTTGGAACAGTTGCCGACTTAATGCCCCTAAAGGGAGAGAATCGAATCCTTGTAAATAAAGGGATGGATATTTTGTCAAAAACAAAGCGGGAGGGTCTTCTTGCTGTAATGTTAAAGCAGGGGCTACTTGGTAGGGATTTAAATAGTAAGGATATATCCTGGGGTTTAGCACCTATTATAAACTCCGCAGGAAGAATGAAGAAAGCAGATATTGCTGTTGAAGTACTTTTAAATAGAGATTCAAACCAAAAAAACAGGTTAGCCCTTGAACTTTTGGCACTAAATAAGGAGAGAAAATCAATTTCCGACTCTATTTGGAGTGACGTTTATGGGGAGCTGCACTCGGTATATGAGGAGTTTAATAATAAGCTTATAGTTTTATACCATAAAAATATGTTTAAAGGTGTTACAGGTATTATAGCATCAAGAGCCCAGTCCATTTTTAATGTTCCGTCCATTATATTGGCAAAAGAGGATGATGAGTTAACAGGCTCTATTAGATCTCCAGGTAATTTAGATATAAACCAGTTTTTCCAAGGCTTAGGGGATATTCTACTAGAGTGGGGTGGCCATAAGTGTGCTGCAGGTTTTAAATTAAAATATAGTGACCTCTCTAAATTTCTAAGTAGAGTAAAAAAACTACTATCTAGTGGAAAAATTATTACTAAGTTAAACTTAAAGTCTGACAAACTAAAAATTGATGCATTTATACCCTCAGACTACCTGTCTCCGGATATTATTAAGATAAATGACTATTTTGAACCCTATGGAGAAGCCAATAAACCCCTTGTTTTTGGAACAAAGAGGGTAAAAATAGTAGATATTAATTTTATGGGTAAGATGGAGAAAAAACACTTAAAATTACTATTTGAGATTGGTAATTATAAGTGGCCAGGAATATTTTGGAATAGCGCAGAGAGGGTAGGAGTAGAGTTTACTAAGGATGATATTGTTGATATTGCCTATAGGGTCGAAAAGAATTTCTACGGTGGAAACGAGACACTTCAGCTAAATATTATGGATATTATAAAATGAGAAAACTACTATTTTTAACTCTATTGCTTATTGCTTTAACTATTGGAGCTAATGAGTTCTATATGAATGACAGTGTTGTTCAAGGGGAGGTCTTAACCCTTGTTATATCCCCAGTTGAAGAGAGTCTCGATTATATTTTTGAGCTTTTTGATTTTAAAGGTAGTAAAATAGTAACTATTAGTGGTTTTAACTACTACTACTATGAAAATATGACATCCATGGTTTTAGGTTTAATGGGTATCCCATCTAATTTACCCCCTGGGGAGTATAAGGTTAAGGCTACGGGTAGGGGACTTTTAAATACCTATTTTTTTGAAAGGCCCCTATATATAGAGTCTGGAGAGTATCCTACTAGTGAGCTAATAGCCAATGAAAAAATGGACTCAATTATAAATACCCCACTAGATGATGAAAGAATTGAACAGTCAAAAAGATTATGGGATGCTATATCAACATTCTCTCCCTACATTTTACATGAGGATGGACCCCTAATAAAACCAGTAAAGGGCAGGCATTCATCCCCCTTTGGTTATACAAGGTTTACTAAGTTCCCTAGTGGAAGGGATAGTAGTTCTGTCCATAAAGGGGAGGATTTAGCAGCCGATATTGGAACCCCTGTTCTAAGTGACGGAAGGGGTAGAGTACTACTCTCGGAGAGTCGAGTTGTAACAGGGAATACAGTTGTAGTTGAGCACCTACCTGGGGTGGTTTCAATCTACTATCATATGGATAGTTTAGTGGTCGAGAGGGGGGATTACCTTGAAAAAGGGGATAAAATTGGAGAGGTTGGTTCAACAGGATATTCCACCGGTCCCCACCTACATTGGGAGTTAAGATTTGGTACAGTTCCTGTAAATCCAATGGTCTACTTATCTAAGCCACTCCTTGACAAATCTCTTATAATGACTATGATTAGTGAAGCAAATAATAAAAAAGGGGGGTGATTTCTATCGCCAACATTAGGGTTCATGACGATGAGTTATTGGAAAAAGCTTTAAAGCGTTTCAAAAGACTTGTTGAGAAAGAAGGTATTGTTCGAGAATATAAACGTCGAGAATACTTTGAAAAACCTTCTACGATTAACCATCGAAAACGAAAAGCTCTTGTTCGAAAGCAAGCTAAAAAGCTTAGAAAGATACAGGGCAACAAGAATTATTAATATATGATAATTACTTGAGAAGAGGCTGTTCAGTTTTTAACTGTTACAGTCTTTTTTTTTAAACAATTTTGTGATAAAATATCTTCATGTCAACAGCCATTGAGAGGATATCCAAAAAAATTACCTCATTATTTATAAAAACAGAGTATTTCGAAACAGGGTTTTGTGATGAAAAATACAGTGATCCTAAAAATCTACTAAATCTTATAGAGTCTGATAATATAGACTACTGCCTTGTTGATTCCAGGGATAAACGGGATTATGAGAAAGGGCATATTAAAACTGCAAAAAATGTTCCATACTATCTAATTGAGGGTAATTTGCCTTCAGAGAATTTATTTACAATAATAATTGTGTATGGTTATAGCAAAAGGTCTAGTATTAAGGCTGCAGAGGTTTTAAATGAACTTGGCTATTTTAATGTTGTACCATTTGGTCCATATTCTAAATGGACTAATTTTATTGGCAACTAATAAAACGAGGTAAAAAAATGAAAAATATAAATATTAACGTAGGAAATAAAATCCACGGTTTTAAACTGATAAATAAGTATGAATTAGAAGAGTATCGAAGTTTAGGGCTAGAGTTTATTCACGAAAAAACTGGCATGAAACTCTTTCATATATATAATGATGATGTGGAGAATACTTTTTCGTTCTCCTTTAATACTCCGGTTACAAGTAGTAATGGAATTCCCCATATTATTGAGCATTCGGTTCTAAGTGGTTCAAAAAAGTATAACTTAAAAGACCCATTCCAGGCTATGATGACAGGTAGTGTTAACACCTTTTTAAACGCCTATACATTCCCGGATAAGACATCCTATCCAGCCTCTTCTGTTTTAGAGAAGGACTTTTTCAATTTAATGTCTGTATATGGAGATGCTGTATTTTTTCCAAGACTTAGTAAGTTTACATTTTTACAAGAGGGGTGGAGACTCTGTGTTAATGATAATGATGAACTTTACTACTCTGGTGTTGTATATAATGAGATGAAGGGAGTATATAGTTCCCATGATTCAGTAGTTGCAGATATGTCTGTAAAATCAGTATTTAGTCAAGGACCATACACCTTCGATTCTGGTGGTGACCCCCAATATATTCCTAATCTAACATTTAAGGAGTTTAAAGATTTCCATAAAAAATGGTATAAACCCTCAAACTGTTATGTCTATCTATATGGTAATATATTAACAGAAAAGAGCCTTAAGTTTTTAGATGAAACCTTCCTATCCAAGTTTGATCAGGCTAAATTAAACTTAAACGATACGGGAGTAACCCAAAGTTGTGAGGTTTGGGATAGCCCTAGGGAGTTTTTTACATATACTCCAGCACTAGAGGGTGAAAACAGTAAGGGAGACCTACTTCTTAGTTGGAAACTCTTTAATCACGAAAATCCTGAGGATGGCTTAACCCTGGAGTTAATTAATAAAATTCTATTAGGTAGTAGTGCTTCTCCTCTTAAAAAAGCACTTACAGATAGTGACTCCTGGGATGATCTCTCATCCTCTTCAGGTAGTGAGAGTGAACTGTGTAACTACGTATACACAGTAGGGGTTAGGGGAGCTTCTAAAAATAAGTTTAAAGAGTTTAAAGAGCTGGTTTTTAAAACCCTTAAGCAAATTGTAACAGACGGAATCGACCCTGAACTTCTAGAGGGAGCTTTAAGGGAGCTTGAGTTTCGAAATAGGGAAATCCAAGGCTCTTTAGGTCTAAGATTAATGAGAAAGTCTATTAGAGGGTGGTTACACGGCTACTCTCCTATTCAAACATTGGAGTTTGAAAAGTGGATGAGTAATATTCGTAACAAGTGTCAAAAATCTGGCTACCTAGAGGGTTTAATAGAAAAATTCTTTATTAAAAATAACCACAGAGCTGAAATAGTTGTTGAACCATCCTATAAAGAGGGATTAAGACAGAAAGAGAGCTTGGAGAAAAAACTTCGTCTTATTAAAGAGAGTCTAGATCAAAAGGATATTGATTTAATTAAAAGGGAGAATAGGGAGCTAGAGGAGTATCAAAACAGACCAGACTCAACAGAAGATATTAACTCTCTACCTAGATTAGAGCGAGGAGATATCCCTATAGAAGTAAATAAAATTGATACTGTTAAGTTAGAACTAAATGGATATGATTATTATAAAACAGACCTATATACCAATGGAATATTGTACTTTGGTATCGGTTTTAATATGGAGTATTTAGATAAGTTCTTTTTTCAATATCTATTAATATTCTCTAGAATGTTTACAAACGCAGGCTTTAAAGATAAAAAATATGATGAAGTCTCGAAACTAGTATCCCTTAACTTTGGAGGTTTAGGTTCATCTATTGAGACATCAAATACCCTAAAGGATAGAAAGCCAAACTTCTATATTGAAAATTTCTATATTAGGGCTAAGGTTCTAGAGAGCTCCCTTAATGAGGCTACAAACATTATTATCAATTTTTTAACTAAGGTTGATTTCCATGATTATAAAAGATTAAAAAGTATAATTATAGAGCTTAGAAACGATTTAAAGGCGTCCCTGGTTCCTAATGGTTCTTCCTATGCCGCCCTAAGATCAGCTAGAAAATTTTCCCTTTCATCCTGTAGGGAAGAGAGCTGGTATGGAGTAAGTCAGGCCCAATTTTTAGAACAATTAGTTAATGATATTGATAAAGAAGGGAAACTAGAGGAAGTAGCTACTATTTTAGATGGAATTAAAGGGGAACTTATTACTAAACAGGGGCTGTTTTTTCATAGTTCCGGGGACGAGTCCAATAACCGTAAAATAGAGGACTCTCTTAAAAAGGTTATAGATAGCCTACCAGAGGGAGATAGTTTTTTACATCCAATAGAACACTATGATATAAATGATAATATAGAAGGTTTGGTAGGTAACAGCCAAGTCTCCTACACTGGTCTTACTGTTAAGGGGGCCTTTATTGGAAGTAGGGACTACCCTGCCCAATCTATCCTTTGTTACATTTTAAAAACAGGCTACCTATGGGAGAATGTTAGAATGAAGGGTGGAGCCTACGGTGTCTTTGTCTCACCATCCGGGTTAGATGGTTCAATTACATTTGGTTCATACCGTGACCCTAATATAAAATCAACTATAGACCACTTTAAAAGGAGTTTAGAGTGGGTAGCTGCTGGTAATATTACCCAGGAAGAGATCGACCTAGCCCTAATAAGTGTTGTTGGGAAGGAGCTAAAACCTTTAACCCCTAATGAAAAATCGATAATTGGTGTAAGGCGTAAAATAATTGGAATCTCCGATGATCTAAGGCAGGACAATATTAAAATGTTAATGGGGGTAACAACCCAGGACTTAATGGACTTTGCTGCAGCTGTGTTACATCATTTCCATGAGGGGTCTATTGTTGTTTTATCCTCTAAAGAGTTATTAGAAGAGACCTATAGTGAGTTTCCTGGGCTTGAGTATAACCTTGTAGATCTACCTCAGTAGTTTAAAAGAGGAGTTAACAAGATAGAGTGGGGCTATAAGTGCTATAATCTCACCATTACCCTGGACTATTAAACCAGTAGCCTTTAATACTAACATAAAGGCTATTAGTAGAAGTGTGGAATCTATATATAGGGATGAAATACGATAACCTAGATTTTTGAATCTTTTGGTTAGTTTTAAAACTCCACTAATGAATAGTGATATTGTTAGTGGATTTATCATTATTAAATTCCAGTTATTATGAATGTAGTAGTGTTCTGTGAAAAATGACATAAAAAACAGAAGGGATCCAGCAAGTCCAAATATTAAACCTACTAGAACCTGCATTATATTAGATACTTTTCTAAAACGGGATAAACCAAGGGATATTAGGGCCAAAATTGAACCTATAATTAGGTTTAAGACAACCTTAGGTTTAGCATTAACAATTACAGGGTCCCTACCTTTACTTCGGTTTAAAATTATCTTATCCCTAACCAGGGGTTTTTTCCCTCCATTACCATTGGATATATAGACTTCATCAGCTCTTTTAGCAGTGTAGTCTGGTAGAAACATACTCTCTTTCTGGGTAATATTGTAGTCGACCTTAGATCCTAGAACAAACATAATTAGGGTATTGTATAGGTAGTTACTAGAGACATAATCCCTTGATAAATCCCTAAAACTTCTACCAGTTAGTTTAGATGTACCCTTATAAAACTCACCATCTGTTAAGTTGTCTAAAAAGTCACTCATCTGACTTACACAGTTATTATAATAGTGGTCGTACTGGTAGTATCTATTTTCTGGTTTAACCTCATTTAGGAGTTTCTCTATATAAATATCTACCTGTTTTGGTGTTAAATTTAACTCTTGTAGTATTATATCCCTATTCTCTAGGGTGTATGCTCTAAGTTCGTAGTCAGCGGACTTTCTAAGCTTCAAATATGTCATTATACCCTTTATAAAGTTTGGTACAAACTCATCCTGGGAGAATGAAAAGTTTCCATAATCAAAAAGAAGGTCCTTCTTCTCTGGGTAATCTACAACAATGGCAAAGTGCCCCCATCTTAAAAATATATCATCACCAGGTCCAATAGTTGCAAGATATATTTTTGTCTCACTTGAGTAGAGCTGGGTAAAAGTTGAAAAAAGTAGTAATAATATTAGAATTTTAGATTTCATAAGAAATATTATATAATTAATATTACCCATGTAAACGTTATTTGGTATTATATAAAAAATAATTTTTTTTTATGTACAAATTTAATATAGTTGTGGTATTGTTTGTATATTAAATAGGCAAGGAGATTAAAATGGCTGAAAAAGAGGCATTGGTTGTTGCATCAAAAATTAAAAACTATATTAAAGAAAATGGTGATCTTAAGTGTTCTGCAAAGGTTATTGACGCGTTATCTGATAAGATTAGAGAAATTTTAGATAAAGCTATTGTTGATGCTAAAAATGATAAGCGTAAAACTGTTCAAGAGAGAGATATTTAGTTTTTACGTTGCTGGGAAATAAAAAAATCCGGTTTAAACCGGATTTTTTTTATTTATAACATAGAGTCTAAAACTCTATTCCTTAATATTTATCTCTTTCTCATTAGTAAATATATTTCTATTAAGCCTATCCTTAGCCCTTAGATTTTCCTTTAACTGGGAACTCTTTTTTTCGTGTTCACTTTGTATTCTAGAAACTTTTCTTAGTGTCTCTTCCTGTTTAGCTATTTTCCAAGGGGATAACTTCTTTTTTTCTTCTGTTGTTAACTCTCTTCTCTTAGGTTTAGGTTTTATTTTAGTGGTTTTACTCTTAATAACACCCTTCATATTGGTTTTATTTAGACTTGCTAATTTAAGGTTAGTATTAAGAATATTAGCATTTTCTAAATTAGCACCATCAAGGTTTACACTAGTAAGGTCAGACTCTTTAAAAATTGCCCCTACTGCTTCACACTCCTTTAAACTCGCTTCCTTTAGGTAAGAGTTAGATATAACTGCTTTAGTTAGGTTACAGTGGTCTAGGGTAGCCTTCATAAGTTTTGTTCTCTCTAGGTTTGCCCTTGTTAGATTGCACCCTTCAAGATTAGCACCTACTAGATTAGCACCCTTTAAATTTATCTCTTTTAGATTTAAATAACTAAGATTTATTCCGGTCAGATTGGCTACAAAGTACTTTCCACTTGATTTTACAAAGTTATTCCATTGTGGAATATCATTCTCTCTTATTGCTTTTAATAACAATTTTAACTGTCTTTCATTACCAATGAAATTTTCCTGTTCCAATTCTTCCCTTCCCGATAAATAGTTGTGAGAATATAATAATGATTTACCACTACTAAGGCAATAGTCTAAACCTTACAAAGTCCAGATTTTACATTAACTCCATTAAGTCTACCTAATTTCCCTGTTAGTGCTCCTAGTTCATCTGTTGTTGTTTTAACTATTAGGGTAATAACAGAGATAGAGCCGTCTTCGACGGCTGGTATCCCCATTCTACCCATAATAATATGGGAGTAGGTAGTTAGGATTTTCTGGACTTCGATACCAGTTGTAATCTCTGTATTAATCGTTATACCAACAAATCCATATCTACTCATTATTATAATAATCCTAAAAGTTTTTCTGGTGTTAAGCCAATCTCGTTTGCTACCTGATCACCAGGACCTGAGATTCCAAATCTATCAATACCAAATAGAGCATTATTATCAGTTGCAATACTCTCCCAGCCTGTTGTTACACCAGACTCAGCGGTTACAACCCTAACTCCACTTGGAAGTAGTTTTGTTCTATACTCTAAAGGACTCTGTAAAAACAGCTCCTTAGATAACATAGAGATAACTTTAACTCTCTTTGTTGATAATTTTGCAGCCTCTAGTGCAACGTTTACTTCAGAACCTGTAGCCACAATAATAACTTCCGGGTCTTTAACATCTTTAACAGTGTAGGCACCATTTTTAATGTTCTCCATCCAGTTCTCATCGTCTTTTTTGTAAACAGTAATATTCTGTCTGGTTAGTAGAAGGGATGTTGGTCTTCTTTTTTCTTCTACAGCCATTAACCAAGCAATGTTTGTCTCTTGGGCATCTCCTGGTCTAAAAACCTGCATTCCAGGAATAATTCTAAGGGCTGCGTAGTGTTCAATAGGTTGATGGGTTGGACCATCCTCCCCCACATATATTGAGTCATGGGTTAATACGTATATCCCTGGAAGGTTCATTAAAGAGGCAATTCTCATTGCTGGTCTCATGTAGTCACTAAAAACTAGAAAAGTTGCACAAAAAGCTCTATAACCGTGGAGAACTAATCCGTTAACTACTCCAGCCATGGCATGCTCTCTAACTCCAAAGTGGATGTTTCTTCCTGATCTATTGGAAGATGTATAATACTCCTCTCCCTTTATTACAGAATTGTTACTAGGTCCTAGGTCTGCAGAACCACCAATTAGAGATGGAAAAACCTTTGCTATAGCGTTTAATGCGTTACCTGAGGCACTTCTAGTTGCAACCTTATCACCAATATTATATTCAGGGAACTCTATTTTATCTAAGTTACCCTTTCCATTTTTAAAATTATCCCACTCAATTTTTAGTTCTGGGTTTTTATCTGCCCATAACTTAAAGTTACTATTCCATTCATCCTCGGCTTTAGCCCATTTAGCCCTTTTTTCTTCAAAATAGTTAGTTGCTATAGGGCTAATATAATAGGATGTCTCCAGGTCGATACCTAGGGCTTCCCTTGTTAATTTTATCTCATCTGGGCCAAGTGGTGCTCCATGGGCTCCAGCTGTACCACTCTTATTAGGTGAACCAAAACCAATTTGTGTATTTAATTTAATAAGTGTTGGTTTTTTACTCTCTGCCTTAGCCTGGTTTATTAAGTTGTAAACCTCTTCTAAATTGTGTCCATCACCCTCTAATGTTTGCCAACCATATGCTTCAAATCTCTTTAAAACATCCTCTGTAAAAGTAATATCAGTTGAACCTTCAATTGTAATCTGGTTTGAGTCGTATAAAACTATTAGTTTCCCTAACTCTAGGTTTCCAGCTAAACTTGCAGCCTCTGCTGTAATTCCTTCCATTAAACACCCATCCCCAGATAAGGCGTATGTATAGTGATCAACAATTTTAAACTCATCAGTATTAAATTTCTTTGCCATCATAGTCTCGGCCATTGCCATTCCTACTGCATTGGAAAACCCTGCTCCAAGGGGACCTGTTGTTGTTTCAACCCCGTCTGTATGACCATACTCTGGGTGTCCTGGAGTTAATGAGTTTAACTGTCTAAAGTTTTTTATATCATCTAAGGATAGTTTATATCCTGTTAAGTGAAGTAGTGAGTATAAAAGCA
Source organism: Thiospirochaeta perfilievii (assembly GCF_008329945.1). NCBI lineage: Bacteria > Pseudomonadati > Spirochaetota > Spirochaetia > Spirochaetales > Spirochaetaceae > Thiospirochaeta > Thiospirochaeta perfilievii. The sequence goes on from NZ_CP035807.1 coordinate 2,804,741, forward strand.
TGGAACCATGTCCAGCTGATAATACAAATCTATCCCTATCATCCCAGCTACTATTTGCTGGATTGTGTTTTAATATCTCTCCAAAAAGAACAGATCCCATATCCGCACAACCTAAAGGTAGTCCTGGATGTCCTGAGTTTGCATCCTGTATAGCATCCATTGAGAGTGCTCTGACAGATAACGCCGAGGCTTTTAGCCCATCTAAATTAATCATACTTTCTCCTAAAATAAGTTGGGTTTATTATGATAAATCTACAGGTTTAAGTAAAGGGAAATTGACATAAAATAGAATTAGAAAAAAAAAGAGATAAAGAACATGTCTTTATCTCTTAAAGAGGCGCCGACCGGATTCGAACCGGTGAATGATAGTTTTGCAGACTACTCCCTTACCACTTGGGTACAGCGCCATTTGATTGCTTGGACAATATAGCAAATTCATTTTTTTTTGTCTAGTGTTTAAAGGGACAATGAACCATTTATCTCCCATCTATTAAATAATGAGCTAATAGGTGTAGTAAATTTAAGGTTAAATGACCACTCTTTTCTACTATATTCCAGTTTAGATACAAAAACTCTATTAACCCTATCCTCATAACTAATTTTAAACTGATTCTCAAATTGTAAATCTTTACTTATTTTTAAAGTAGTTATTAGGTTTAGATAGTATAGGGGAGTGTTTATATAACGTAGCCTTAGACTTAAACTACTACTAAATCTATTTAAATCTAGTTTCAAACTATCCTCAATAGTGTACTCTCTTCCCTTTTTGCTTCTTATTTGTAATTTTGTATAGTGGGTAAGGTTTGATATGTTAAAAAGTAGCTTTATACTGTTTAATCTTTCATAATTGCTATTTGTTAGGGTTAAATAATTAACGTAAGTAAGCTCTTTATAATAATCTTTATACTCTACCTCAGTTTTAACTTTCATAGAGTTTTCTAGCTCTATAAGCTCTGGAGTTATGTAGTTATTTCTATAATCAAACATTGAGCTTAATTCTAGCTCTCTTATTTTAAAACCGTAAAATAGAAGAAGCCTCTCTCCACTTATATAACTATTAGAGAATAGTTTTGTAAACATTAACTGTAGGGTGTTTACACCATCTCTTTTTAATACTATTCCGTGGTGTACCATGTTATCCTTCTTATCTTCGCTATTTGAGTAGATATTAAAAAATCTAAACTCTATATCTTCTAAACTCTTAAGGAATTCCACTGTATATATAAATCTATTATCCCTTTTTTTTAACTCAAGGGAGATAGTGTTTACAGGGTAAAAAATTAGGTCTAATAGGTCTGGGTCTGGATACTCTTTATTGGGTTTTAGGTTGTTGAGGGTTAAAATAGACTTATCAAAAAGGGTTGAATATATAAAAGCTCTATATCCTGTACTATTTATTACTCCGTACTGGGCAGCAGGGGGTGTGGCAGAAAATAGAGGAAAAAAAAGAAGTATAAAGATTGTTAATAATAATATCTTCATACTTCTCTATAACAAAGTTAATTATATCTACTTCAAAAAGAAGTTAGAAAACTCCTTAAATACTTCGACTTTATTAGTTTCGTTAACACTTTCGTGTCTTCCTCCCTGGTTAATTTTCATCTGAACATTTAAACCCAAATCTTTATATAGTTTAAAAACTTTTTTCACTCCAGAGGCATTTTTTCCTCCAACAGGGTCCATGTCACCGGAGTAGAGGAGAATTTCAAGGTTTTTATCTATCTTTTTCATAGATCTTTTAGAGCATGCAACAGCTACTATCCTAAAAAAGTCTTTATAAAACTTATTTGTACAGATAAATCCACAATTGCTATCATTTATATATTTAGCAACCTCTAATGGGTCTCTAGATAACCAATCAAAGGATGTTGTTGGGTTTTTAATTGCTGCAGCAAATGGCTCATTTACCATTTTATCAAGTAGGACCGCATCTGCTCCTGTGCCCTTAAATTTACATATTATACCCGCTAATAGGGATGCAGATCTGGCTTTTAAAACAGGCTCAAAACCGGTTCCTGAAAGTATTAATCTATTAACTGGTAATTGGTAACTCTGTAATAACGCCCTAGTTACATAGGAACCCATACTGTGGGCTAGGTAGTTAATTTTTAGCTCAGGATGATTCTTTTCTACAAAATAAAAAAACTCACTCTGATCCTTAATAACTCTTTTAAAGCTATCGTTATATGTAAATATCCCCTTTTTCCCAGAGGTTTTTCCATGACCTCTTTGGTCTGTTCCATATACGATTAACCCTAACTCATTCAAATAACAGGCTAACTCATCATATCTTTCAATGTGCTCAGCCATCCCGTGAACAATTATCACAACCCCTTTAGGGCTTTCCACACGATCCCATTTTTTATACGCCAGGGAGTGTCCATCATCTACTTTAAAAAAGCTATAATCTAAATTCATACTTAATATTATAGCTTATTTACAAAAATATTAAAGATTAATATTGCACAAATATTTCAACATGTTAATATAATAACTTCGAGTATTATAAGACTGGGGGGTCTATTTATGATAATTTTAACACTAAACTGCGGTAGTTCATCGGCCAAGTACCAGGTATTTGACTGGGATAAAAGAGAGGCTATCTGCGTTGGTCTAGTTGAGAGAATAGGTGAAGATGTATCACATATTGAGAACGAATCTAAGGATAAAGAAGTTTATGATGCTCAAGAGTATTTTCCTACACATAAGGAAGCTGTTGAGTTTATCTTAAAAATAATTACAGATGAAACCTATGGTTGTATCCAAAGTAGGGATGATATTAAAGCTGTTGGACATAGAATCGTTCATGGTGGAGAGACATTTACAAAATCTGTAGTTGTTACAGATGCTGTTTTAAAAGATATCGAAGATAATATTCCTTTAGCTCCACTACACAATCCAGGGCACTTAATGGGAATTAAAGCTACAATGGATGTTTTACCAAAAGTACCTAATGTAACTGTTATGGATACAGCTTGGCACCAAACTATGCCGGAGAAAGCTTTTAGATACGCTGTTCCTAAACAGTGGTATACAGACCATAAAGTTAGAAAATATGGTTTCCATGGTACAAGCTTTTTATATACAACTAAACGGGCTGCAGCACTTTTAGGTAAGGATCCAAAGGATGTTAACCTAATTATTGCCCACGTTGGTAATGGGGCAAGTATGTGTGCTGTTAAAAACGGAGTTTGTTACGATACAACTATGGGTTTAACTCCATTAGATGGTTTAGTAATGGGTTCAAGAAGTGGAACATTAGATCCAGCTGTTATTAGATACATGGCACATAAAGAGAGTATGACTGTAGATGAAGTTGATACAGCTTTAAATAAAAAATCTGGACTTTTAGGTGTAACAGGTAAGTATATTGATAGAAGAGATGTACTTAAAGGTGCTCTAGAAGGGGACAAAGACTGTATCTTGGCAAATGATATGGAGTGTTACAGAATCAAAAAATATATTGGTTCATTTGTTGCAGCACTTGGTAGAGTTGATGCTGTTATCTTTACAGCTGGTGTTGGAGAGATGGCCCGTCACGTTAGAAAGGGTGCCTTAGAGGGTCTAGAAGTTATGGGTATTAAAATGGATGAGAGAAGAAATGAATTATCCTTTACTCAAAGGGCTGAAACAATAATTTCAGCAGATGACTCTCCAACTAAGATCTTTGTAATACCAACAGATGAAGAGCTAGTAATGGCAGAGGATACTGTTGCCCTACTTAATGGTAACTACGATGTACATACAAATTTTGAGTATAGCTTCCAAAAGCCGGACTATGTAAATAAATCAAGAGCAATTGCCCTTGAGAAACAACTAATTGATAGACCAGAGTTAAAAGAAGTTATTGTTACTCCAAAAATGTAGTAAAATATATAATTTTTAACATATAGACCAGGTAAATTACTGCTTTTACTTGGTCTTTTTTATTTATAAGAGTATTATATTTGTATGATTAATATCCTAATAATTGGTGCCGGGGAAGCTGGACAAACTGTATTAAAAGAGATTCTGGAAAACAGAACATTAAATAGACGTTTTAACGTTGTTGGTTTTATAGATGATAAAAAGGATAGTGTAGAGGGTTATTCGGTCTTATCTTCCATCGATAACGTAAGTACAGTTATTAAAAGTTACAATATTCAGGAAGTCATTATAGCAATACCCTCGGCAAAACGTGGAGTTATAGAGAGAATAATATCCTCCCTTAACGACTGTGATGTTACTATAAAAATTGTTCCAGGTGTAATGGATATTATAAACGGACACTTTAATATTAATCAGATTAGGGATATTGAGATTACAGACCTTCTAGGCCGGGAAGAGATAGGGTTTGATGAAGAGGAACTTATTCTTCAATATAGGGATCAGGTAGTTTTAGTCACCGGAGGTGGTGGTTCTATTGGTCTCGAAATAATTAAACAGCTACTTTTACTGCCTACTAAAAAGGTTATAGCCCTAGGCCATGGGGAGAACTCTATATATGATCTAATAGGAAAATTTGGTACAGACCCAAGATTTGACTATATAATTGGAGATGTAAAGGATTATAGTAAACTGATCCATGAGTTTAATAGGTTTAAACCAGACAGGGTCTTCCATGCTGCTGCCCATAAACATGTACCTTTAATGGAAAAGTTCCCTGATGAGGCTGTAAAAAATAACATTATAGGCACTTATAACTGTGCAAAGGCATCTATTGCATCTGGAGTTAAAAGGTTTAACCTGGTCTCAACTGATAAGGCGGTAAACCCTACATCTGTTATGGGGACTACAAAGAGAATTGGAGAGATGATAATACACTCATTAAACTCAATTCAGACCGGTTGTAAGCTCTCCTTTACCAGGTTTGGAAATGTTTTAGGCTCAAAGGGTAGTGTTGTTCCACTTTTTAAAAAACAGATAAATAATGGTGGGCCATTAACTGTAACCCACCCGGATATAACACGGTATTTTATGTCTATACCAGAAGCCGCAAGGCTTGTTTTAAAGGCTGGTGTTTTAGAGGATGGGGATCTTTTTATTTTAGAGATGGGAGACCCTATTAAAATTACCGATCTTGCAAAAAAAATGATCTCCCTATCAGGTTATGCCCCGGAAGATATTGATATAAAGTATACAGGACTAAGGGCTGGAGAGAAGTTATACGAAGAGTTATTAACTAAAAGTGAAGAGATTGTAGAGACCGGTTACGAGAGACTTCTAGTATCAAAACATAGACAGAAGAACCTAACAGAGGATGAGATCTATCAACTAATAAATAATCTAAAAGAGATATGCGAAACCTACGATAATGACTTAATAAAAAAAGAGTTAAAAATATGGGTAAATGAGTACCAGGAGACAGTTTGTCAATAAAATTTTCACCACCGGATATATCAGAAGAAGAGATTGAGGCTATAACAGAGACCCTAAGGTCGGGATGGATAACAACAGGGCCTAAAACCAGGGAGTTAGAGGAGTTAGTTACAGATTATACTAACTCTAAAGGGGCTGTCTGCCTAAATAGTGCAACAGCGGGAATGGAGATGGTATTAAGACTGTTTGATATAGGCCCCGGGGATGAAGTAATAACAACACCCTATACCTATAGTGCTACTGCTGCTGTTATTCTCCATGTAGGGGCAACACCTGTATTTGCCGATGTAAAAAAAGATAGTTTTATAATAGACCCTAAAGAGATAGAGAGAAAAATAACAAGTAAAACTAAGGCTATAATTCCGGTGGATATTGCTGGATATCCAGCAGATTATGATGAAATATTTAAAATAGTTAGAAATAATAGAGTTTTTAGACCTAAAAAGGGGAGTTATCAAGAAAAATTAGGCAGAATCCTGGTTTTAGCCGATGCAGCCCACTCAATTGGTGCTAAGTATAAGGGAAACTCTATCGGTTCAGTTGCCGACTTCTCATCTTTTAGTTTTCATGCTGTTAAAAACGTAACAACAAGCGAGGGAGGGGTTGTAACCTTTACAAATCTTGATAGCAGGTTAGATACTAATAGTGTCTATAAGGAGCTTAGAACCCTAAGTCTACATGGTCAAAGTAAGGATGCAATTAATAAAATTAAACCAGGAAGTTGGGAGTATGATATTCTATTTCCAGGTTATAAGTGTAATATGACAGATCTAGCAGCCTCTCTAGGTGTAGTTCAGCTTAAACGGTACAGAAGTAGTCTCTCAAACCTTAGGGAGGAGTTTTTTAACCTCTATTCAAAAAAATTAAGTAGGGATAGCAGGTTTATCCTTCCTAAATATATAGATGAAGCAGAGGGGACAAAAAGCTCCTGTCACCTATATCAACTTCGAATAAAAGGTCTAACTGAACAGGAGAGAAATAGAGTTATTCTAGATCTTGCTAATAAAGGGATCCCCCTTAATGTTCACTATAAGCCCCTTCCTCTTTTAACCTGTTATAAGGATCTAGGTTATAAAATGGAGGACTACCCAAATGCCTACAATCAGTATAAAAACCAGGTAACTCTACCACTACATACACTACTTACAAGGGATGATATAGAGCTAATAACAAAAACTTTACTAAGCATTTAGTACTGTACAAAATAGACTTCTATCTGTATTATTTTTAATATGGCAGAAAAATCTACAAAAAATCATTATGACGAGAGTAAGATACAAACTCTAAGCCCCCTAGAACATATTAGACTTAGGTCCGGTATGTATATAGGTCGTTTAGGAGATGGATCTAACCAAAACGACGGTATATATATCCTGCTCAAAGAGATAGTTGATAACTCTATAGATGAGTTCATTATGGGTAATGGTAAGAGAATCGATATCGATATAGACGATAAGGGTTTTGTTAAGTGTAGGGACTATGGTCGAGGTATTCCCCTAGGGAAAATTGTAGACTGTGTTTCTATTATAAATACAGGTGCAAAATATGATAATGATGTATTCCAATACTCTGTAGGTTTAAATGGTGTTGGTACAAAGGCTGTAAATGCCCTCTCCCAACACTTTTTAGTAAGATCATTTAGGGAAGAGAAGTTCTCAGAAGCCATTTTCAGCCGAGGTAAAATTATATCAGAGAAAAAGGGTTCAGCCCCAGGGGAAAAGGATGGAACATACTTTGAATTCCTTCCCGACTCGGAAATATTTGGGGACTGGGAGTACTCTTTCGAGTATATAGAACAGAGAGTTTGGAACTACGCCTGTCTTAATAAGGGTTTAAAACTATACTTTAATAAGCAGAAGTTTGAATCTAAAAGAGGAATTGAAGATCTACTCTACTCCGAAGTAGGGGACGATACCCTCTACGAGATCGGTTACTGTACAGGGGACAAAATAGAGTTTGCATTTACCCATACAGGTAACTACGGTGAGACATACTTTAGTTTTGTTAATGGACAGTTTACCTCCGATGGAGGAAGTCATCTCTCCGCATTTAGAGAGGGTTATTTAAAGGGAGTAAACGACTTTTATAAAAAATCCTTCTCTGGAGTTGATATAAGGGATGGAATAGCAGGAGCAGTAGCTGTAAAAGTTAAGGACCCTGTTTTTGAGAGTCAAACTAAAAATAAACTGGGAAATTCAGACATTAGGGCTTGGATTGTAAACGAAGTTAAGGCTGGAATTGTAGACTTTCTTCATAAAAACCAGGAAGCTGCAGATAAACTACTAGATAAAATAATAAATAATGAGAAGTTAAGAAAAGAGTTAAACGCTGTAAAAAAAGAGGCTAAGGCTGCAGCGAAAAAAATATCAATTAAAATCCCTAAACTAAAGGATTGTAAAAACCATGTTCAAGATGGAGAGAAGGGCGAAGGCTCTATGATCTTCTTAACAGAGGGGGATTCAGCATCTGGTTCAATGGTCTCCTGCAGGGATGTATATAAACAGGCTATTTTTAGTTTACGGGGTAAAATCCAAAATGTTTATGGTAAGGGACGGGCTGCAATATATAAAAATGAGGAGCTTTTTAACCTTATGATGGCCCTAGGAATCGAGAATGATGTGGAGAACTTAAGGTATAGTAAAATTGTTATTGCAACCGATGCTGACTTTGATGGTTTCCATATTAGAAACCTACTTTTAAACTTCTTTTTATCCTACTTTGAGGAGCTAGTAGTCTCGGAGAAGATATTTATATTAGAGACCCCACTTTTTAGGGTAAGAAATAAAAAAGAGACCAGGTACTGTTATACAGAGAAGGAGAGGGATAAGGCTTTAAAAGAGATATCCCACCCGGAAGTAACAAGGTTTAAGGGACTAGGAGAGATAAGTCCTAAGGAGTTTGGACAGTTTATTGGAGAGGATATTAAACTTGTACCTGTATTGGTAAAATCTTTAAAATCAATTCCAGAAACACTAGAGTTTTTTATGGGTAAAAATACACCCCAGAGAAGAGACTATATTATGGAGAACCTAATCTAATGGCTTATGTACAGAAATTATTTGATAAAAACTTTTTAGAGTATGCATCCTATGTAGTTAAAGATAGGGCTATACCCCACTTAGATGACGGTTTAAAACCGGTACAAAGAAGAATAATCCACTCATTAATAGAGAAGGATGATGGGAAGTTTCACAAGGTTGCAAATATAATTGGTCATACTATGCAGTATCATCCCCATGGTGACTCATCTATAGGAGGTGCCTTAGTAACCCTTGCTAACAAGGACTTATTAATTGATAAACAGGGAAACTTTGGTAACAACTTTACCGGGGACCCAGCATCAGCTGCCAGGTATATAGAGTGTAGGTTAACCCCATTTGCCAAGGAGATTTTTTATAACCCTGAGTTAACCCAGTACGAAGACTCCTATGATGGTAGAAGAAAAGAACCAATAACTTTCCCATGTAAAATCCCCTTAGCTATAATACAGGGTGTTGAGGGAATTGCAGTTGGTATGTCAACTAAAATACTACCCCACAACCTTTTAGAGGTCCTAGAAGCGGAGAAAAAGTGCCTAAGAGGGGAGGATTTTCAACTATTTCCAGACTTCCCTACAGGTGGGCTAATAGATGTTACTAACTACGATGATGGTTTAGGTAAGGTCTTAGTTAGGGCCAAACTAGATGTTTCTGACCCAAAAAAAATTACAATTACAGAGATCCCCTTTGGTTCAACAACCGAGAGCCTAATGGACTCTATAGAGAACGCTGCTAAAAAAAATAAGATAAAGATTGGAGCAATTAACGACTTTACTACAGATGAAGTAGAAATAGAGATTAAACTTCCAAGGGGAGTACACTCTAACGATGTTGTAGATGCTCTATACGCATTTACCGATTGTGAAATGTCCATTAGCGTAAACCTTCTACTTATTAATGAAGCTAGACCGGTAATTATGAACCTAACCCAGGTAGTTCAGTATCATGCTAATAAACTAGTCTCTATTTTAAGGGCGGAACTGGAAAATGAGAAGAGAAATTTACAGGATAAACTCCACGCAAGAACCCTGGAGCAGATATTTATAGAAGAGAGAATATATAAGTTAATAGAGGAACAAAAGAGTCGAGTTGGTGTAATAACAGCAGTTCAAGAGGGTTTTATCCCATTTATGTCAAAAATTAAAAGGGAGATAACCGAAGATGACATTGAGAGACTATTAAAAATTCCTATTAGAAGAATCTCCCTATACGATATAAATAAAGTTAAAAAAGAGATGAAAGAGATAAAGGATCGAATTAAAGAGATTAACTTTCACCTGGATAATATTGTAGACTACGCCGTAAGTTTTATTGATAGTATCCTTTCTAAAAAGGAGAATGACTTTGAAAGACAGTCAAAAATTGTATCTTTTAATAAAACCGATGTAAGGGAAGCAGCAGTTAGAAACCTTAAACTAAGATATGACAGTGATTCTGGATATCTTGGATTTGGTGTAACTACAGGTAATATAATTGCAGATGTTTCAGAGTACGATAGGGTATTAATTATTAAAAAGGATACCCACTACTTTGTAACAAATGTCCAGGAGAAAAACTTTATAGGTAAGGGTATACTATATGTTGGCCTTGCAGATACAGAGACAATGGAAAAAGTTATTTTTAATATTCTTTATAAAAATGAGCAAAACTGTGTATACTTAAAAAGATGTAGAATAGAGAAATTTATTTTGGAGAAAGAGTATGACCACCTAATACCAGAGGGTTGTAGCTTTTTAAAACTCTCAATAAAAGAAGATATTTCAGTCTCGGTGGATTTTAAGCAGAAGAAGCTTTTAAGAATTGCCGAGGATCTATACGAAGTAGATAGTTATCTTGTAAAGGGAGTTAAAGCTAAGGGTGTAAGGCTAAGTCCTAAAGAGTTTTCTTCAGCAAAATTTATAAAGTCAAAGAGGTCATAAATGGGTTCAATAGGGTTTATTAATAGTGATAAAGAGTTAAAATCAAGGGTTGAGGAACTCTTTGAAGTAAACGAGTATTATGAAATTGTTTCAATGGACAATAGACACGATATTTCAGACTTTTTAGACTATGAGTTATCAGAGATATTAATTATAAACTTTTCCGATGTTAGTCGTAGTCTAATAGATACAGTTGTTAAAAAACTAAAGGAAGACTCATGGTTACACTCCTTTGGAATTATAGGTGTATACGATGACGACGATGAAGAAGAGGAGTTACTAGATAGATATAGTGACTTAAATATCATGGTAATGATGAGCCAAAGACGTTTAAAATCCCATTTAATAAAATCCCTGGATATAATAAGCAGGGAGAGGCATATTATATTCCAAAAGGTTTTAATAGATAACTTAGTGGAAAATGCATCAGGTACCTTCTTAATAGAGTCGGATGTTTTTATCGCCTCGATATATGCAAGTATTATTACTACAGCTCTAAGCCAACGTGGAGTAATAGCTAAGGATAAAAAGATGTTTATGCAACTAGTTTTATCCGAGATGATAGTAAATGCTATAGAGCATGGTAACTGTGGCATTACCTACGAAGAGAAGAGTGAATTTTTAGAAAAGGGTCTAAATATTGTTGATCTTATAGCAAAAAAGTGCGAAGACCCGGCAATTGCAAGAAAAAGAGTCTACTTTGAGTGGGCAGTAAATAACCAGGAGACTGTTTTTGTTATACGGGATGAGGGATCAGGTTTTGATGTTAACAAATTAAAATCTAAAATAGAAGAAGAAGGTGCCCTTGCCCTCCACGGTCGTGGAATAAAAATGGCTGTTAAATTAGCCAAGGAGATAAGGTATAACAAAAAGGGGAATCGACTAAAATTAGTATTTGAAAACGATGAAACGGTACATAAAGAGACTCCAGGTGGTTTTGATACCGAAGAGGTATTAACCTTAAATAAGGGTGATGTTGTTTTTAGAGAGGATGAGTTAGGTGACTTTTTATACTATATAATTGCAGGTACCTATAATGTCTATGTAGAAGAGGTCCTAGTTGGAAGAATTACCCCTTCAGATGTTTTTATGGGGGAGATGTCCTTTTTAATGCAGAACCATAGAAGTGCTACAGTTATTGCTAACTGTCCAGGAAAGATATTAAAGATATCTAGAAACTCCTATATAAACGCAATAAAAAAATATCCCCACTATGCAATTTTACTATCCAAGTTATTGGCTAAAAAATTAGTAAGAGCTAATGACTTTAAGGTTAGAGGGGAAATCTCAGAGGTATAATGGACTTTTTAAATTGGATTATTGATTATTGGTTTATTAAAGATATTCTAAGACCTGTTATAGATATAATTATAATTACAATTATATTATATCAAGTTTATAAAATACTTGTTCAAACCAAAACAATGCACCTGGTAAAGGGGATATTATCCCTTATGTTACTATACCTATTTGCATTAATATTTAAAATTGACACAGTTTTATGGGTAATGACAAATTTAACCCAGGTTTTAATGATAGCTATAGTTGTAGTTTTTCAACCGGAACTTCGTAAAATCTTTACTAAAATAGGTGTTAGTGGACTATTTAATATAAGGGGAAGGGTAACTTCTAATAATATAGATAGTGCAGTCTCTGCTGCCCAGGTTTTAGCGGACAGAAGAAGGGGAGCTTTAATAGTATTTTCCAGGTCAATGAATCTTAAAAATATTATTGAGACAGGAACTACTATAAATGCCGATGTAACAGCCCCATTAATTATATCCCTTTTTGAATACGATACCCCACTGCATGATGGAGCTATTGTTATTGGAGGAAGCAAAATTGTTGCTGCAGGCTGTTTTCTCCCCCTGTCTAAACAGGATGATATAAAACAGAGTTTTGGAACAAGACACAGAGCTGCCCTTGGACTGTCAGAGGAGTCTGATGCAATAGTATTAATCGCATCAGAGGAGACAGGAGCCCTATCTATAGCCTATGACTCTAACATATATTACAACCTTCCAGTAGACGAGATAACATTTCTAATTAATAAAATTCAATCCTCCGGAAGTGTAGATGTCGAGGTAGGCCTTGTATGATGTTTAAGCGAATTCTACACAACTGGCATGTAAAAGTAATCTGCCTTGTAATTGCTATGGTTTTAGTATTTTTTACAAAGGCAAATGCACTAAAAGAGGAGCCGGTTGTAGTTTTTTTAGAGACAATTACAAATAATAACTACACGTTTACCGAGTCTCTACCATCTAGGGTTACATTAACCCTAAAGGGAGAGGAGTCGGAGATAACAAAAGTCCCGGTAGATGACCTAGTAGCATATATAGATGCTAGTAAAATAACCAAAGATGGAGTTTATGAACTACCTATTCTAATTAAGCAGGATGGAGTTCTTGAGTTTACAAATAATGTGGAGATATCAGTATTTCCAATATCAATAACAACAAAGGTAGAAGAGAAGGTTACAAAATATTTAAAAGTTGAGAGTGTAATTACAGGTATTCCAGCCCATGGATATGAGCTAAATAGTAGGTTTATTAACCCTAGGGTAATAAGTGTAACTGGCCCTAAAAAACATATGGAAGCTCTAGACTCTATTAGCACAGAGCCGGTGGATTTAACTGGTAAGGATAGTGACTTTGTAACAAGGGTTAAGTTAGATAGTTCTGACTCCCTACTTCTATTCCCGGAGGGTAACTTTGTTGAGTTCCAGGGTATTATTACCGAGACTAGTGTTGTAAAAGTATTAGAGAATGTAAATATAGCTATAAAAGATTTAAAAGAGGGACTTGAAGTTGTATCGGAACTACCTCAGATAAGTGTAAATGTAGAGGGTAAACTTTTAAGTCTTCAGAACTTTAGTAAAAATAATGTCTCTTTAACAATAAATTTAAAGAGTATAGAAGTCCCAGGAACCTACGAAGTGCCTATTAACTACTGGACACCTAAATACGCCCATGTATACGATAAATCCAGGGATACAGTTGTTATCTCTGTTAGAAAAAAGGTTTCAAATTGATCTTAGGTACAGGAATAGATATGGCAAAGGTTAAAAGGTTTGATAAGTTTTTAGATAACGAAGCCTTTTTAAATAAGTACTTCCATAAAAGTGAAATAGATTATGTAAAATCCAAGGGAGTATCTGCAGCCCAATCCCTAGCCGGGAAATTTGCAGCAAGAGAGGCGTTTTTTAAGGCCCTTGGAACGGGATTTATAGGTTTTAGTCCCAGGGATATCTCTGTAGATAATAATAAAAGTGGTAAACCCTATATCACCCCTAACCAGAGTGTAATAAACGAGTTAGATAGACTAGCAAATAATTGGAAAATCCACCTCTCAATTAGTCATGAAAAAGAGTACGCTATAGCCCAGGTAATTTTGGAGGCCTAGAATGTCAGAGAAGTCAAAGATAAGTTACTATTCTAAAAATGTTATAAACTGTCCTGTTTGTGGAAAAGAGTTTAAAAAAGAGGACCTTCTAAGTGGTGGAGGTAGAATGAATGCCGGGAATTTAACTGATGAGTTACACAGACTATATATTCCAACTAAAAAATATGGGCCAATCTATCCGTTAATCTACCCTGTAGTTGTATGTCCTACATGTCTCTATAGCGCCTACATCTCAGATTTTGAAACCATATCCCCAGACTCAATATTTGAATTAAAAAATAAAACAGAGTTAAGGAAGGAGGAGGCAAAAAACCTTTTTCCAAGATATAATTTTAGTAAAAATAGAACTATTATAGAGGGAATACTTAGCTATATATTAGCTGCAATTTGTTACGATAGTATCGATTCATCCCACCAACCTATATATAAACAGGGCTTAAGTTGTCTAAGGGCCGCATGGTTGTGTAATGATTATCATTTAGTAGAGCCAAATGAAAATTTTGACTACTTACGGGATGTAATGTATAGAAAGGCAGACTTCTTCTATTCCCAGATGGTAGAAGCAGAGAAAGATGGTATAGAAGAGTACGGAACTATTACCCATTTTGGTCCGGATATTGACCATAACCACGGTTTTGATGGTGCTCTATTTTTAGCAGGTCTGTTAGTATATAAACATGGACAAAAGGATGATAAGGTTAAGAGGCTTAAATCCCTGCATACTGCTAAAATAACTATTTCGCGAATAGTAGGTATGGGAAAGGCTTCTAAATCTAAACCCAGCGACTTTGTAGAGAGCGCTAGGGAGTTACATTCTAAAATAAAAGATGAGATAAATAGATTAGAGGAAAACAGTTAATGAGAAATATAAGATTGAATATTGCCTATGATGGTACAAAGTACTGTGGCTGGCAAATTCAACCTAGGGATATTACAATACAGGAAGTTATCGAGAAGGCCCTAAGTAAAATCCATAAAAAAAAGGTTGACCTAATAGGTTCTGGTAGAACTGATAGTGGAGTACATGCCGATAAGCAGGTTGCAAATTTTGTAACCGATATAGACTCTATTCCAGCTAATAGGTTTAGAGCAGCTATTAACTCCTTACTCCCCCTGGATATTAGGGTTTTAAGTAGTAGGGAAGTTCCCCTGGAGTTTCATTCCAGGTTTAACGCCTTTAGACGAACATATAAATACTATATAAAATTAGCAGATGTTGGACATCCTAGATATAGGGATTTCTGTTATTTAGTAAGAAGGCCTCTTAATTTAAACCTATTAAACGACCTGGCAAGGGAGCTGGTAGGAGAACATGATTTTACAACATTTGCAGCAGCTGGGGATCAAGCCCCAACTAAAATTAGAACTATATACAGCGCTACATTCTACCCTGAGGGGGAGTTTATAGTCTTTAAAATATGTGGAAACGCATTTTTACAAAGAATGGTAAGGTCCCTAACCGGAACCCTTTTAGACTTCTCCTTTAAGGGGAAAACCCCAGAGGATTTAAGATTTATACTACTTGCAAAGGATAGGTCCCTTGTAGGACCAACTGCCCCGGCAAGAGGACTTTTTCTTAATAATGTTGAGTATCCGGAGGATTAATGGAAGAGTTTTGGGAACTTCTAAATTTAGTAGAAGATAAGATAAAGTATGGATATAAGGGGGAGCATGAAAAACCCCAGTTTAAAAATATAAATCCACAAGAAACAGAGTGTCGGGACTGTCCTCTCTACCTAATTAGAAACAGTATTGTCTACGGTAAGGGGTCAGACTCTCCTAAATTAATGTTAGTAGGAACATGGCCTATAGACCAGGATGAGACATTAAATTCCCCCATATCGGCTAATTGTGGGGAGTTTTTAAATAAGTGGATAACAGCCATGAAGTTATCCCCATTTGCAGATACTTATGTAACAAACCTTCTAAAATGTAAAACTGGATGGAATAAGAGGGGTTTTAATGGAGCCCACAACTTATCCGAGGAGATTACAACCTGTTTTAACCACCTGGAAGAGGAGATTAAACGGTTACAACCCCGGGTTATATTAACCCTAGGGGAGAGGCCTGCCCAGGTTTTAACCGACTCCGATAGGGAGCTTGAACAATTAAGGGGACATATCCATAACTATAAAGGAATCCCTGTTGTCTCAACATACCATCCAGAGGTTGCACTAGAGAACTACGAAGCCCTAAGGGGTCCAGTATGGGACGATTTAAAACTAGTTATGTCTAAATTAAATGGATAACTTTCTACAAGTAGTTTTTAATATTCCAGTTAAAGCTACATATACATATAAAAACCTGGAGGATAACCCGGGAAAAGTTGGTTATCGGGTGGAAGCAATGTTAGGAAGGCGAAAACTTATTGGGTTTGTAACTAAAACTACCAATGTGGAACCTACAGAGTTTAAGGCTAATCCTATACTTAGAGTTGTGGATAAAGAACCCCTTTTTAATAGTATCTTATTAGAATTAGCCAACTGGGTTGCTGACTTTACCATGTGTAGTGTAGGGGAGGCCCTAGGTGCCATGCTTCCCGGGGGAAAGAGGGAGAAGGGACTACCAGCCTCATCTATAGAGGAGATCCCGGACCCTAAGGATATTACCCTATCCACAGAGCAGGAAGTCGCAATAACGGCTATTTTAAATGATAAAAACCCTATTTTCTACCTATTTGGAATAACAGGAAGTGGTAAAACAGAGGTTTTTTTACAAGCAGCAAAAGAGGTATTAAATAGGGGGGAGAGTGTAATATATCTTGTCCCTGAAATATCTTTAACACACCAGGTTGTAGACACATTAAAAAGCCGTTTTACCCAGGGTGTAGCTGTTCTTCACTCCCATTTAACCCCAAGCCAAAGGTTAACAGAGTGGAGGCGTATTCAAAGTGGAGAAGCCCCACTTATTATAGGAGCAAGAAGTGCTATCTTTGCCCCCTGTGATAAGTTAGGTCTAATAATAATTGACGAAGAGCACGAAAACTCATATAAATCATCAAATACCCCTAGATACTCAGCAAGACAGGTTGCCATGAAGAGGGCCAGATTACAGGGTTCTAAACTTGTTTTAGGTAGTGCAACCCCATCGGTTGAATCCTGGAAGTTAATGGATGACGGAAAGATAAAGAGATTAAACCTAACAAAACGGCTATCAGGTGGTGCCATGCCAAAATCTACAATTGTAGATATGCGACATGAGGATGGGGTTTTAAGTAAAACCCTAATAAAAAAGATCGAAGAGGCTTATAATCAGGGCAGGCAGACCATTTTATTTCTAAATAGAAGGGGGTTCTCCTACTTTTTCCACTGTAACAGTTGTGGTTACGAGATGGTGTGTAAAAACTGCTCAGTCTCTTTAACCTATCATAAAAACAAAAATAGAATGGTATGCCACTATTGTGGGTATCAGGCCTATCCAATATCAGTTTGCCCGGAGTGTAACTCCTTAGATATTGGTTCTACTGGTTTTGGTGTAGAACATATAGAGGAAGAGGT
Source organism: Thiospirochaeta perfilievii (assembly GCF_008329945.1). Lineage (NCBI taxonomy): Bacteria > Pseudomonadati > Spirochaetota > Spirochaetia > Spirochaetales > Spirochaetaceae > Thiospirochaeta > Thiospirochaeta perfilievii. The sequence goes on from NZ_CP035807.1 coordinate 2,821,958, forward strand.
TGGTAAAATATTCCCTAGCCTAAATATTAAAAGGTTAGATAGTGATGTTCTTAATCAAAAAAACAGTAAAACCCTGTTAAAAGATACACTAAACGACTTTAAAAACAAAAAAATTGACATCCTTTTAGGGACCCAGATGGTGGCAAGGGGGCTTAACTTTCCCGGAGTAAAACTAGTTGGTATAATTATGGCAGATACTGGACTTAAAATGCCCGATTTTAGGGCAGCAGAGAGATCCTTTGGTCTTATTGTACAGGTCTCCGGTAGGGCTGGAAGATACGCCCCGGATGGGGAAGTTGTAATCCAGACCTTTATGCCACAAAATAGAACCATTAATTTAGCCGCAAAAAGTGATATTAACTCCTTTTATACCAGTGAGTTAGAGGATAGAAAACTTTTAGAGTTTCCCCCATATACAAGAATGATCCGTCTAGTTTTTAGGTCTAAAAGATTAGGGGAGATGTTAAAGGTTATAGACAGTTTTGAAAAAGAGTTAACAAGGGGTATAGATAACAGTACCGAGATCCTAGGCCCTAGTGAGTGTCCTATTTCTGTTATAGCAGGAAGTTACAGGCACCAGATATTAATAAGAACAACCAATTTAAATAGTGCCCACAGTGTTACCTACTCCCTACTACAAAGAAGTAAAATTCCAGCCTATATCTACATAGAGGTGGATGTAGACCCTATTTCACTCTTATAATAAAAGAATATCATTAAATAATTCTAAAAAAAGATCTAGAACTGTGTATTGTTTTATATTACATTTAAATAAAGGAGTATTATGTGAAAAAGTTAATATTAATACTAAGTATCTCAAGTTGTTTTTTATTTAATATATATTCAGAGGATGCAGTAAATCTAGTTCCATTAGGGGATGACTTAACAACTCTGTTTTTGGGTATAGGCCAGGATGTAGTTCCTCTTTTACACCAAAATGCCCTCTCGGGGGACACCTATGGTGAGGCTGAAATAGATCAGGTCTTTTTACCCTTCTATCTCTCTATACCATCTATTGGGTTATCTACAACCGACGGAATTGCTACAGTACTATCTAATGATAGTCAGGAGTGGAAATTTGCTATCCAACTTCCAACTTTAGTAGACTCCGCATTAGAAGGGGATAGTAAGGAGTATTTTGACATAGCACAAAATATTTTTGCACTACCAACAGTAAAATTGGGCTTTGGTTTTAAGCTACCTTCTAATTTTGAACTTCATATATCAGGTATATACTTACCTCCACTAGACTTTGGATCCCTTGCCTCTGTTTCGGCACTGGATAACCTATCTTTAAATATAATGGATGTTGGTTTTAAACTACGTAAAACAATATTCCACGACACTTTTTTTAAGCCGGCATTCTCTATTGGAGCCCACTACTACTACTCAACTTTTGAGATGGACTTTACATTTAACCAGATAACAGACTTCCTGGATTCCAGGGTAGATGCAGGAGTTTTAGGGGACTTGGATCTAGGTGGAACTTTTAATATTAATACAAAGGTTCAAAGTTTTGGTCTAGACTTTCACCTATCAAAAAGGTTAATAATTTTTACTCCATTTATTAAACTATCTCCAACTCTATACTACTCTACAATCAGCACCACTGCGGATCTAGATGCAACTCTATACGATGTTGGTACAGAAATTAGTAGTGCAAATCTTAACTCTGGTGGTAGTGTTAATAGTAATGGTGTAATGTTATACGGTTCTGCAGGAATTGAGTTTAGGTTACTATTTATGGTTATACACCTAAGTTTTAATGCGGATCTGCAAAACCCAACACTAACCTTAGGAGATGCAACAAGTGGGGACTTCTCGGAAACATATATTGACAAGTTTGGACTAAACTTAGGGTTTAGATTTAACTTCTAAGCCAGACTATTTTAAACTTAGGGTTTAGATTTAACTTCTAAACCCTAACTTCTAAACACTAAATTCTTAACAGTCTACTTACTACTCATTTTAAACACTCCATCCCAGTCGGAAGGTGGGGCTTTTTTAATATAATCATTACACCTGTTAACATATAGTATCGATGCCGAATCATTTTCTAGTACTTCTAGAACACTATTAAATAACTTTTTAGCTTCTAACCACTCTTTATTTTCAAATAGAGTAAGGGCTTTATCAAAAATAGAGTAGGCTTCTAACTCATCCTTAGTTACAAAACTTCTCTCTTCTATTAACTCATAAAGTCTAATTGGGGTTTTTATACCAATAACCCTAACCCTATCCAGTCGCCTAAATAGAAGGGTGTCTGGACACTGATTCCTTGTCTCCTCGCTTACCATAATCCATGTTCCATATAGTTTATTTACACCCTCAAGCCGTGCTGCAAGGTTTACCGAGTTACCCATAATGGTATAATCCATCTTTTTATCTGTACCCATGTTCCCAACAACCATGTCCCCGGTATTTATACCTATACGGGTATTTATAACATCCTTTGTCCACTCATCCTCTAAAAACTTCTTATTTAATTCAACTTCCACCCGCTTCATAACAACTGCACTATAACAGCACTTATATGCGTGGTTTTCGTAGTAGATTGGAGCCCCAAAAAAGCAGATAATAGCATCCCCCTCATACTTATCTATAGTTCCTTTATTATCCATTACAGTGTTACTCATTGCTGTTAAGTAGGCGTTTAAAAGCCTAACTAAGTCCTGGGGGGATAACTTCTCGGAGAAGGTGGAAAAAGCTCTAATATCTGTAAACATAGCTGTCATATACTTAGACTCTCCACCTAGTTGTAACTTACTTGGGTCATCTAAAATCTCTTTAATAACATCTGCACTAAGGTAGTGGCTAAAAGCCTTATTAATAAAGGACTTCTCCTTTTCCGAGGATAAAAATCTAATTGCTGTAAGGGTAATAAAAGTTGTGACAATAGATAGGGCGGGGAATAGAAGGTCAATATATACCGACGTATACCTAAATATTAGAGCTAATATTGCTATTATTATAACAAGGGCAAAAATACCTATAATCATCGACCTTTTAGGTGGAAGATTTCTAATTACTACTGTTAATAAAAGTGCACTAATTAGGGCAATTATTAGGACAAACAACCTAGGCATTAGGGATATATACTGCTGGTTTAATATTGTATTTACCACATTGGCATGGGTTCCTACGTTCATATACTCCTTCTCAAAGGGGTTTGTACCAATATCTGTAGTTCCTGTAGCTGTATTTCCTATTATTGCAAAGGAGTTATCTGCCTTATCCTTTAACTCTTCCCTTATATCCATTAATTGGGTAAGGGCCTCCTGGGTTTTATTAAACCAACTAGGTATGTCCCTACTTATGGTATTGTAGTTATCATCATCTATAACACCTGCTTCCTTTAACTGCTCTAACCCGGCTAACATAGTATTAGCGCTATCTGTAGTTATAAAATTAACTAACTCTGTAAGTAGAAACTCCTTAGCAGATATATAGGACTCCATATCCGGGGATTTTGAATTAAAAAGTGCAATCTTCTCGCTCTCTATATAGTTTACAACATCTAAAAGAGGGGTTCCCCCGGTATAGGCGTTTAAATAACCCCAATCGGCCCTATCCTTTAGGTTCTTTATAACATAGTTATAAAGTTTGTCGTGGTTCATTAAAGCATCAAAGGGAATGTGTTTAAAACTCTCTTTATAACTCTTAGGGAGCCAGTTAATATTTAATGACCCGGTTGTATTAATTGGAATTACCATTTTATCTAGTTGTCCAAGGGTTGGGTGTATAGGGTTAATTAGGGTAATTTTATCCTTTTCTAATTTAATATCCGGGTCACCTAACATATTTAGTAGTGGCCTAAAGGATAGCTGGGCAAAATATGTACCATTTATACTTCTAAGTAGGTCTACCTTTCTTCTAACACCATCTTCATCAATTAATACGTTGGTAAATCCAGCCCCTGCTGAGTACCTGCTAACATTTAAATTTGTAGGTAGGGCTCCTGTAAAGTTTAATTCAGGGATATCATCAACTACTTCTATATTTTTAATAGAGAAGTTATCTTTAAAAAAAGTATACTGGGGAGTATCTAGGGTATCAGTTCCAGGGTTAACATTAATTGTAAAAAAAAGATTCCCAAATACCCTGGCAGCCTGGCCTAGGTAGATATCATTATTTCTAACAATACTCTGTATTCTATTAACAACATCATCCTTTGTAGAGTTTGTCATATCAACTAAGTCAGGTATAAACTCTTTAACATCCTTAACAGGAATATCCCCACTGGATACTGCTGCAAATAGATCCGCTGTATTTTTACTAATAGAGGATAGTTGCCTATCTATATACTGGGGTACATCCCTGTTTAAAACCTGGTAGTCTACCCCAACAGGGCTTGGGTCGATAAACTCAATATCAAAAACTGTATAATTTGATCCTAACTCCTTAAGTAAAAATATCCCATCGGCATATATATCCCTACTAACCGGGTAGACTTGGGCAGTCTTTATAGCATTATCCCCAAAATCTACTAATAAGATATCGGGATTCTCTTCTATATCCTCTTTTATTAACATAGCAGCATTGTATATAGAGCCTTCTAACTTTTCAAAAATTGGGCTTAATGTAGCTAAACTTAATAAGAGTACAATACTTATTGGTATAACAATAAATTGAACTATATGTTTTCTCATATCTACTCCTTTTTATAACTAGTATAAATTAATTGACTAAAATATTTTACTATTAAATCCATTTCGTATAAAATTAAAGAGAATAAGTAAATTTCTTTCAATTAAAAAGGAGTTAAAATGAAAAAAGTTTTATTTTTCTTAGTGGTTTTAATAGGCTTAAACCCACTATTTTGCCAGTCTAATACTATTATTGATCAGGTCTTAGGCCAGGATTTAGTAGCTTTTGATAATGCAGTTTATCTTATTTTGTCCGCAGGGGATAAGATTGATGAGAATATTTCACCAAAAGAGGCCCTTTTGGAACTAGAGAAACTTAATTGGTCTATAGATATTAAGCAGGCAGAGGATACTATAAATCTATTTGATGCCTCCCTATTAATAATGAACTCACTAGAATTAAAGGGTGGATTAATGTATAAACTATTTCCAATTAAAAGATACGCCTTTAAAGAGATGGTATTTAACGGACTATTCGAAAATGCCAAGGATGGTAATAGGGAGATCTCCGGTATTGAACTATTAACAATACTAGGCAAGAGTCTAGCTTTTAAGGAGGTTCAGTAGTATGTTAAATTTTAAAAGGATATTAATTGTTAACCTGCTAATAATAACAACAACTCTATTCTCTGTAGATTACGGTCTATCTATTGATGAGAGTATTACTGTAAACTCAGGCCTTAGTAACTCTATAAAGGCTACAGCATGGAGTAACATTGGTCTTGGGGATACAAAATTTGAGTTTAAAGGCTCCATATCCCACTCAACAGCCAGCCAGCCGGATTTTCCATATTTTATGGATGTGGATCTGCTTAAGTTCTCTACACTTTTTCCAAAATCCACACCTAAAATGCCAGATACCAGAATATCCCTTGGTAGGTGGACAATGTCGGACCAGACAGGTTATGTAGTTGCCCATAAGTTAGATGGACTCTTTATGAACCTAAAGTATAATACCTTGTCCCTATATAACTATTTAGCCTATAGTGGTCTACTTTGGAAGTCAGGTTCTGGGATTTCCCCATCTGAGTTAGATAGTTTTTATGCCGGGCTTGATAGCCAAACCCTTGGTAGCCCCCGTTTTATAACTATTACAGGGTTAACTCTACCACCAATATTTAAACAGAGAGTAGGGCTAGAGGTTATTTATCAGGTCGATTTAAGGGATGAAGAGTATGTAATTAGCGAGTATCAAGCTCTACCGTCAGAAGGTGATGAAGCCCTTGAGGGTGGTGGTCTTTTAAATACTTTCTACGCCTCTATGAAATTATCAGGGGATATACCGGTTGTAGAGGATTTAAATTACAAAGTTAATTACATATTTAATTCCGGTAGTAAGTTAGGCCAGATCCAGGAAGATGATACATATTACCAAAATTCCACAATATTTGCCCATTTAGTGGATTTAAGACTAGAGAAATTCCTACCATCAATTTACAATTCAATAGTAAGCTACAGGTTTGTTTATAGTAGTGGTGATGGGGATAGTAGTGGAAATGATACTACATTTCTACCAATTACACGGTCTGGCTTTGGAGCAGTTTTTTCACCAAGTTTAGGGAATATTATAGTAAACGATATAAGTTATTCTCTAAAACCATTAGATAAGCTTCAGACCATTGTTAAAGTTTTAGCTTTTACCAGGAGTACAACAGGTAGTATATCTGAGGATGGTCTAGATCCAAACAGTAGTAGTCTGTATTTAGGTTCCGAGCTGGATGTAACAGCGAACTATAGACCATTTTCAGATTTAGGGTTATCCCTAACAGCAGGTCTATACTTCCCATCAAGTGCAACTTACAGTGCAGCTTATTTAGAAGAGAGTCCTATTTTAGGATCAATAAAATTAAATGTTTCGTTTAGCATGTAAATATAGATTTTTGGAGGGTTAGTATGAAAAGAATTATAACCATACTGTTATTTTTAATGTGTAGTTTTGCTATTTATAGCCAAACAGGTGTGCTTAAAAATATTAAGGGTAAGGTCGAGATAAGTAAGGATGGCTCAAATAGTTGGGTTAAAGCTACAGAGGGTATGTCTGTAGAGTTAAGTGATACTATTTCTACAGGTTTTGGAGCCGCAGCAACCCTGGATTTAGGTAACTCGAAGGTCGCGTTAAAACCACTTACAAGAATGAGTGTCGATATGTTCCTAGAGACTAGTAATAAGGTCTCAACTTCCCTGTTTTTACAGGTAGGCTCTGTAGAGGCCGAGGTTGACTCGTCTAATATTAAACAGAGTTTTCAGGTTCAGTCTCCATACTCTACAGCTTCGGTTCGTGGAACCAAGTTTGATTTTGATGGTAGAAAAATCACTGTAAAAGAGGGTACAGTTGCCCTTTTTGTGGGAAAACCAAAAAGAATTATTCAAAAAGCGATAGTTCAAAGAAAAAAAGAGAAGAAAAAAGCTGAAGAGGCCCAGGCCTTAGAAGAGAAACAGGCCGCGGAAGCAACAGGGGATGCTACTTTACAAGAAGAGGAACCAGCTTTAGAAGATGAAGAACCAGCTTTAGAAGAGCAGCCGGAACTAAGTGAGGATTTTTTACAGGAAATAGAGCAAGAAGTTGCTAGTCAGCAGTCGGATTTTAGTGATGATGGAGCAATTTTTGTAAAACAGGGTCAAAGTGTTCAGGTTGTTGTAGAGTTAACTCCTACTAAAAAAACAGAGAAGAAAAAACCTAAAGATGGGGAAGAGAAGGAAGAGGAAGCCTCTATTATAACAGATAAGGATGAAATTGTATCAAACTCTACAGTAATTGCAGATACATCTGTTGCAAAATCTACTCCAAAGAGTGGGTCAGAGAGCGAGGCGGAGACAGAAACACCAGAGGTTTTTGTTCCACCAGTAACAAAACCAACCCGGACTGATATAACAATAATCTGGGAATAAGGGAGGGTATTATGAGAATTAAACTAATATTATTAACACTATTAAGCTTTTTACTTCTATCCTGCTCCATGGTTAGCGAGAAGGGTTCTATCCCTATCAACCTACCAGAAGTAGGACCAGGTAGAGCTTTAGAGAATACAGATACAGCTAGAATATATCTTCTCTCTAGTACTGGGGATAAAAATATTGACCCAACAACTAAAGAGATCTATGTAGATGTTCCTATGGATAAAGGCTCCTACTTAATAGAGGATATTAAGTCAAATAATACCTACCAACTACTTGTTCTTTTTGGAACAAAAGTTGATGGTGTTTTTTCAAATGTTACACAATACGCAGCTAAGGAGAACCTTAAAGTAACTGCAGGTATTAATAACTCTATTAAAATGACAATAGAGGATTCTAAGTTTACTTGGAACTCTAGTTACACAGGTAAAAGTGTAGAGCAAGTTTTAGAAATTAATGGTTCCATATATGTAAGAGCAGTAATAGATGGATCATCAGTTATATATAAAGATGGAGAAGCCCTAGAGATTGATGCAACTGATATTGGTACAATACAGTCCATTGGAAAGGGTGTAGACTTAGAAGGGTTTAATGTTCTATGGATAAATACTAATATTGGTATCTTCCCATATATAAATGGGGATATAGATATGGACTTCCATAAGGGTCTAGTTTCCAATACCCTGGATATTTCCGAGTCCTACGGTTTAAAACTAAGTGATGCTACTAATTCGGAAGATTTTGTATTAATAGCTTACTTCCAAGGCCCGGGTTCAGTTGGTGGTACATTAATTGACAGTGAAACCCCTAAAGAGAGTTGGGAGTGGTTTGATAAAGAGTCTATAATAACAGAGATGCCGGAAATGGAGAGTATATTAGGGGATGTTAACTCTTTAATTTACGACTTTGTATCAAATGGTAACTACGCCTACCTATCAACAGCCCTTCCTATAGCTGCATTTAGGGTAGGGTCTGATACATTCTCGGAAGATAATTCCTTATCAGATGATCCTACATTTGCAGATATACAGGAGTTATTAGACTTTATAGTTGTAAAAGACTCCTCTAACCAGCAGGGAACTGTTACATCCATTGGTCTAGAGGGTTCAACCCTATACCTGGGTTCAGAGTCTGGCCTCTATTATACAGAGATAGACCCTGCTACCGGTGCATTAGTAGATAAAGAGGCAGCAAAGACCGCTGGTACTGAATTTGCCGGTGTAAAAAATGTAATTGTTGGTACAGAGGGGCTATATTTTAAAAAGATAGTTACAACTTCCGGTTATATTGCAGCCTTAACTAATAAATCCATATTAGTAATAGATACAAAAACAAATACAATAACCGATACTTTTAAATTCTACCAGGGTATGCCTGGTAAACCTACTAAGTTAGCAACTGACTTAGCCTGGGACGGTACAACACTATATGTTACCGGGGAGTCTGGTTTAGTTACAAAGAGTTACGGAAATTAAGAATAAAGTTTAATTGTTGTTGACCACCTTATTTAGGTGGTCTTTTTTTAGATTATATATTTGAATTTAATTGTTTATTATACCTATATAATAGTAGCTATTTAGTGGATAATAATTATAGGAGAGTTATATGTATTTTTTAGATGTTAAAACAGATTATGCTTTTAAAAAGGTTTTTGGTAGCCTAGAGAACAAGGATATATTAATAAGCTTTTTAAACTCCCTTATAGACTTCCCCAATAATAGGTATATTACTAGCTTGGAAATAGTAGATCCATACAATATCCCAATGTTAAAGGGTATGAAGGACACTTATGTAGATGTAAAAGCTCTATTAGATAATGGTACTATGGTAATAATAGAGATGCAGATTTTAAACCACTCTGGTCTAGAAAAAAGAATACTATACAATGTGGCTAAAAACTACTCTGTTCAGTTAACCCAGGCAGAGGATTATACACTATTAAACCCTGTTATAGCTTTAACAATTGTAGATTTTGATATGTTCCCAGATACCCAAAGTGTAGTTTCCAGGTTTAAACTACTAGAGAAAGAGTCATTTATTAATTATGCAGACGATATCGAGCTTATATTTATCGAGCTACCAAAATTTAAAAAGCAGTTAGAAAATCTTAAAAATATTAAGGATCAATGGATATATTTTATTAAAAATGCAGGAAGTTTAGAGTATGTTCCAGAATCATTATCTCCTACTGTAAAACAAGCCTTAAATGTAGTAAATACGGCAGGGTTTTCTAAAGAAGAACTAGAGATACAACATAAGAGAAAGGAATTTATATTTATTCAAAATGCATCAATAGATAAGGCAACTAAAGATGGACTAAAAAAAGGTATAAAAAAAGGTATAGAACAGGGTATAGAAAAACGAGACATAGTTATTGTTAAAAATATGTACAACAGTGGTTCAACTATAAACTATATATCCGAAATTACAGGCCTGGATCAGGATAAAATTAAGCAATACTTAAACAAAAAGGTTAATTAGATTGGAATACACAGAAAACGACATAAAAACATATCTTGGAGATATAATATTTTACCGAGCAAAAGATTATTTTAACAAAAACAAAGTACTTATTGTTGCCCCTGAGCAGAAAGCATACCATGGAGAAGTTCTAGGAAGTGGTGGTCAAATTTACAGTGTAGAAGTTGGATACGATGGCTACCATAACTGTTCTTGTCCATATAACGGGCCATGTAAGCATATAGGTGCTGTATTGTTAGAACTATTGCAAATTGAACAAGAGGTCGAAAACTTCGATCCAGTAGAAGAGTTTAGGCATTATGAAACTTTAAAATCCCAGGATTTAGAAGAATTTAACAAAGAGATGTTTAACGATTCAAGTTGGAGAGGGATAAATAAAAATAATAATGGAAGAGAGTCTAGTTTTAAGGTTCAATTTCAGATTGTATGTTCCAATACAAACAAACCTTTAATAAAAGCCGTTCTTCGTTATATAAAAAAAGACGGTGATTTAGGACGGACTGAAAATTTTAGTTATTCTAAAAATATTACAGATATTACAAGTAACTCAGAAGCTGTTCTAAACTATTTACAATTAAAAATGGATTATCAGGAATCCCTTCACACCTGCCTCCCCCTATTGCAATATCAGGAACAGGATATAGTATATAAGGATAGTATAGTTAATATTAAAAGTTTTAACCGTGTAGAAGTTAACTTTACTCCCCATATAAAAACTAATCATAATGTAACATTTACACCGCTATTTAACCTTTATAATGGAGATGAGTTATTGGCAGCTAAAATTCCATTAAGGGATATAGAGCCTAGCCCTGGACGTATAACAGTATTTGATAAAAACAGTAAAACAATACTAGTTAACAATTCCTTTAATATGATTAATAAATTCTTTATAAAAATAGATAACTTATTTGCTCTTTTTTACAAAGATATTACCCTTTTAAAAGAAAAATTTGACGATTCTACTAATATTATTATTAATTTTAACTTAAAAGGAATAAAGAGTTACACTTTAAAACCTGTTCCTGTATTAAAACTAAGGGAAGGTTATTCTGGAGTAGAGTTAGACATCTATTTTAGATATAAAAATGAGGAATTACATATAAATAGTAGTAAAGATATATCAAAACCGGTAATAGAAACTGATTATATAGAGGTCCTAGAGCGGGATTATATGTTTGAAGATCTATTTTTAGCTTATCTAAATAAAATTATTTCCGGATTAAAACCAGCATACAACTGGGAAAAACATAACTACTATTATTCTGGTTTTTTAGACCGTTTTATTCAGCTATATGGAAAAACTTTAGTTGATGATGGTGTAATTTTAAATGTGGATAAAAAAGATATAACAGTTTCTAAAGGAACATTAGGTTATAGTGTTGAGAACAAAATAGACTGGTTCGATATTAAACTATACTTAAAAGATGAAAATGGTATTAGTACACCTATTACAGCTAATACTATAAACTCATCAATAATTAAAGCCTCTAGTGGTTATTTTCTACTAGATAAAGAGTCCATAAAAAGTGTTGATTCTATTAAACGTCAAGCTGAAGTTAAAAATGACCAAATACTTGTAAATAAAAATAATTTTAATATGGTTGATTTTTTATATAATAATAAGACAGATAACAGTAATAAAGCCCTAGAGAAGCAGTATAAAATACAAAAGAGTCTTAAAAATTTTAGTGGAATAGAAGAACAAAAAATAACAAAGGGTTTTAAAGGGAAACTAAGAGATTATCAAAAAGCAGGTTACAACTGGTTGCAATTTCTACACAAAAATAGTCTAAATGGTTGTCTTGCCGATGATATGGGGCTAGGAAAAACAGTACAGACATTAGCTTTACTACAGAGTTTAAAAGATCAAAACAAATTTAAAACATCCCTTTTAGTTGTTCCTGTTGTAACAATGGGTAACTGGGAGAAGGAGTGCGAAAAATTTACTCCTGAAATTGTAATAGAGAAACACGAAGGCAGTAAAAGGGTTAAGGATATAGATTATTTAAAAGAGTTTGACTTAATAATAGTAAGTTACCACACTTTAATTAGAGATATTGAACTATTTTCTAGCCATATTTGGTACTACTTAATTTTAGATGAAGCCCAATATATAAAAAATCCTAAAACAAAGCTTAACAAAGGTATTAGATCCATAAAAGCAGAGCATAGGTTATCCTTAACAGGTACACCTGTTGAGAATTCAACTACAGATTTATATTCTCAAATGGAATTTTTAAATCCTGGTATTCTTGGAAAGCTTGAAAAATTTAATAAAGAGTATGCTAAACCCATAGATAAAAATGGAAATAGTGACATTGAAACCGAGTTATCTAAAAGAGTAAACCCTTTAATTCTTAGAAGAAAAAAAGAGGATGTATTAAAAGATTTACCAGAAAAAGAGATAGTAGTCCAATATATCGAAATGGGCAGTAAACAAAAAAAATTGTATAACTCTTATAAAAAGAGTATTAGAGATGAGGTTGTTGGTATTATTAAAGAGAAGGGTATTGAAAAATCCACAATTTCCATATTAGATGCACTTTTAAAATTAAGGCAGATAGCTTTATTCCCCCAATTAATTAGTGATGAATATAAAAAAACAGAATCCTGTAAAATGGATACTCTAAAAATAATGTTACAGGATATTATAGCCGATGGACATAAAGTTTTAATTTTTTCTCAGTTTGTAAAAACCTTGGAAATAATAGAACTGTGGTTAAATGAATCCAAGTTAGAGTACAGTAAAATTACAGGGAAAACAAAGGATAGAACAAAAGAGATAGATAATTTTAATAATAGTAACAAAGTGTTTCTACTTAGCCTAAAAGCTGGTGGTGTAGGTATTAATTTAACAAGTGCCGACTATGTAATACTTTTTGACCCATGGTGGAACCCTGCTGTAGAAAATCAGGCTATTGATCGTTGTTACAGAATAGGGCAAAAAAACAAAGTTTTTGCATATAAAATGATTGTTAAAGATACTGTAGAAGAGAAAATAATTGAACTTCAGAATAAAAAAAAGGAGTTAGCCGAAGGTTTAGTCTCTGCCGAATCCGGAATTATTAAATCTTTAACAAAAGATGATTTAATGGGGTTATTCCAATAGTTGATGTGAATCCAATATCGTTGCTATAATAATTTGAGGTACAAAATGCGTTTAACATCATTTGAAATTATGTCCATTAAAAATACATTTAAAGAAACTTTTGAAAACGGTAGTATATATCTTTTTGGCTCCAGAGTCGACGATAAAAAAAGAGGTGGAGATATCGATTTGTATCTGTGTCCTACTAAAGTATTTCAAGATGAAAGAAAGAAAAAGATCGAATTTCTAATAAAACTACAATCACTAATTGGTGAACAAAAAATAGATGTTGTTGTTTCTAAGGATAAAAATAGACTAATTGAGCAGGAAGCTTTAAAAAAAGGAATTGAGTTGTGATAGAGAAATCAGAAACATTTTTAGAAAAAATACATGAATGCAATCAGCACAAGTTAAGGTTAAGTAAAGCAAAAAGACATTTAGAAAAAATAATGCCACTTAATGAAAAAAACTATAAAAACTTAGATGATATTAGTATGGGTTTTATAGATCAGTTAATTTTTAGATTTTCTAAATTACAAGATACTATGGGTGATAAATTGTTTTCATCTTTTTTAGTGCTTACAGGAGAAGATATCAAAAAAATGACTTTTATAGATAGACTTAACAGGTTAGAGGAATTAGCGATAATAAATAAAAATGAATGGATTACTTTAAGAACATATAGGAATGATATAGCCCATGAGTACTCTTTTAACCAAGATGAAGTTGTTGCAAGTATAAATATAATTTATGAAATATCTGATCAACTAATTGTTATTTATGATCTGTTTATAGAATATTGTAAAAATAAACTAGAGTTTATGAAGTAGTTATGAAAAAAAACATCCTAGAATATAAATGGGAGAAAGTATAAATTCTGGAAAATCTAAAAGTTATAGGACCAACTTACTTTAGTGACAATACTAAGGGATTAAACTATAATTGATTATATCTCAAAATGATGCTTCGAATACTATAATAAATATAGGAGTTTTAATGACAAAGTTACCAACAGGAATTCAGACATTTTCAGAAATACGAGAAGACAATTATGCCTATGTGGATAAAACTAAAGATATCTATAATTTAATTGAAAATGGGAAATATTATTTTTTATCTAGGCCTAGACGTTTTGGTAAATCACTGTTAATTGATACAATTTCGGAACTATTTAAAGGTAGTAAAGAGTATTTTAAAGGACTTTTTATCTATGATAAATGGGACTGGACTGTAAAATATCCTGTAATAAATATTAACTTTGGTAGTGGTGATTATTCCTCTTCTAATAATTTGAAAAACGGAATATCAGAATTCCTTGTGGATATAGCAGATGATTTTAATATAAAAATTAATATATCTTTAAACTTAAAACAATTAATAAAACAGGTATATAAAACTTTTAACCAAAAAGTAGTAATTTTAATAGATGAATATGACAAACCTATAATAGATGTTTTAACAAATTTAGAAGTAGCTAAGCAAAACAGATTAATCTTAGGAAGTTTTTATTCGGCAATAAAAGCAAGTGACAAATATGTAAAATTTGCAATGTTAACTGGGGTCAGTAAATTCTCTAAAATAAATCTTTTTAGTAACCTAAATAATTTTACAGATATAACTATAGATAAAGAGTATGGAACAATAACTGGTTATACACAAAATGATTTAGAAACCACTTTTAAAGAGCATTTAGTAGGGGTGGATATGTCCAAGATAAAACAATGGTATAATGGTTACAATTATTTTTCAGAACCAATTTACAATCCTTTTGATATTTTAGTGTTTATCTCAAAAAAATACATTTTTGACAACTACTGGTGGGAAACTGGAAACCCAACATTTTTAATAGATATTCTTAAGAAATCTAGATTTTATATACCCGATCTTTCTAATCTGGTAGTAACAAAAGAGATGCTTAATGCTTTTGATGTCGATAAAATCGATTTAATAGCACTACTATGGCAGACAGGATATTTGACTTTTGAAAAGATGGAACAATTTGATAGTGGGATAGAATACACAATGAAAATCCCTAACTTAGAAATCAAAAATTCCCTAAATAATTTGTTTCTATCTTACCTTACTGGGGCAGATATTTGGTTACCTAAAAAATCAGAAATACATAATATTATATCAAAAAAAGACATCGATTCATTTATTTCAAGCTTAAAATCTCTGTTTTCAACCATACCTTATAATAATTATGTAAAAAATGAAATTGCTAACTACGAGGGCTATTATTCATCGGTAATTTATACTTTTCTATCTAGCCTTGGTTACGATACTGTGGCTGAGGATGTTACAAATAGAGGTCGAATAGACCTAACCTTAAAAACAAAATCAGCCATATTTATATTTGAGTTTAAAGTAGATTTAAAAGAAGAAGCCATAAAACAGATTAAAGATAGAAAATACTATGAAAAATATCAAGTTGAAAATAAAGATATATACATAATTGGAATAAACTTTGATTCGGAATCAAAGAATATTTTAGAATATAAATGGGAGAAGATCTAAATTTTTAGCCATAAACAATCAGCAAAGATTAGTCGGTTAATGTCAGAGTAAAAATGAGTATGTTTTAAGTATTCCAAAATGGCTCCTGAGCTACACTACAGATTTGTACTTATCCAACAGACAATAATCAGTTAGTTATACCGATTGCAAAATAGGTATTATAGGACTATACTCGTTAATAGTTGTAAATAAACAGGAGTGTAGTCATGATTAATAAATTATTATCAACATACAAAAGACTTTTAAAGCATACAAATTTTAATCATCATAGATATATTTATAAAGTATTTAATACAAATAATAGGCTAACAGGTTTAATTGGTCCAAGAGGAACTGGAAAAACAACTTTATTACTCCAATACATCAAAGAAAATTTAAAAATTGACGAATGTATTTATACTTCATTAGATAATATCTATTTCTCTCAAAATAATTTAATTGAATTTGTAAATGAACTATATGATGTATATGGAGTTAGATACTTTTTCTTTGACGAAACTCATAAATATCCTAACTGGAATCAAGAATTAAAAAACATTTATGATTCCTACCCAGATGTAAAAATTGTATTTTCAGGTAGTTCTAGTCTAGACCTAATAAAAGGTTCCTATGATTTATCTAGAAGAGGAGTAATATATAGAATTGGAGGAATGTCTTTCCGTGAATATTTATTATTTAATAATATCGTAAATATAGAACCAATAACTTTAGAAGAACTACTTTCAAACAAGAATAAATATGAATCAGAAATTGGATCTATACCAAAAATTCTAGGTTATTTTAAAGAGTATATAGGGTCAGGCTACTATCCATTTATTTTAGAAGATACATTATCCTATAGTCAAAAGATTCAAAGAGTAATTGAAAAAACTATATATGAAGACATATCTAATCATTATAGATTAAAAACTGAAAATCTAATAAATTTTAAAAGAATAATATCTTATATGGCAACAATTCCTCCAGGAGAACTAAATAAAAATAATATAGCCAAAAATATAGGATTGGATAATAAAACAGTTCAAAATTATTTAGAAATATTACAAGAAACAGGACTAATTGAATTAATATTAAAAAATAAAGCAGGTAGTAATATTTTAAAGAAAACAGAAAAAATATTCTTAGACAATACAGATTTATATAAATCTGTAAGTGAAGAAATTGGATTTGAGACACCAATTGGAACTCTAAGAGAGATTTACTTTATCAAAATGATCCTAAATTCCGATAATAAACTTCATTATAGTCAAATTGGAGACTACACCATAGGTAATATAAATTTTGAAATTGGTGGTAAAAATAAATCTTTAAAACAAATAAAAGATAATTTAGAAAACTCATTTCTAGTTAAAGATGATATTTTAACTGGGAGTAAATATGAGATACCATTATATCTATTTGGATTTTTATATTAACAACAGGTCTAATGACAGAGTTAATATTTAACTCATTTTGTACATTTAATATAGAATTAAAATATTAGGCCCAAGACAATCGGGGAAAACAACAATTTCAAAGAAATTATATATAAGTTAAAACCATTTCACAAGAACTATAATAAAAGGATTGTTAAAAATCCAAAAATCTATTTCACTGATACTGGACTGGTTTGTAGTCTTCTTGGGATTAGGAAAAAAGAAGATATAGATTATCATTTTCTAAAAAGAAGTCTATTTGAAACATTTATTGTGAATGAATTTATAAAATCTAGCTTCAACTGTGGTGAAAATTACGACCTTTATTTCTGGAGAGATAACCACAATAAAAAAGTTGATTTAATATTAGATCTAGGAATAGAACAGTATGCTTTTGAAATAAAGTATATTTTTCTAATTTATGGTGGTAATGAAAATTATCTAAGAAATAAATTTAATGTATTATCTTGGGATAATATTTATGATGGACTTATTAAAAATATTATATGTAAGATTAATGAACCAGATTTAATCTATTTATCAGCATTAGCAGCTATGTTGCAAAGTCTTGTATAATAGAATAATATTCCTATATAGCATTAAAAGTCTTTTACAAAAGACATTTATGATATGGAGAGGTTAAAATGTTAATAAAGAAGAAATTATTTACATCAACTTTGAATGGCTAGAACATGAAGAATTAAAGGATTATAAATCACTTAACCAATATATAGAAAATAAGAAAATCCCAGGGAAAATAAACTATATCTTTTTAGATGAAGTCCAGGAAGTCCTAGGTTTTGAAAAAGTTGTAAACTCATTAAATTCTAAGCTTTTATCAGGAGAACTTGCCACATATTTAACATGGCGTTTTTATACTATAGAAGTTCTTCCTCTATCATTTAAGGAAATGTTACACCATGTAAATAGTAAAGATGATCTATTTAATAATTATATACGTTTGGGAGGAATGCCTGGTAGACTTCAATTTGATGATGAAAGAACAGAAAAAAATAATCTTATGGATATGTATAACTCTATACTTCTTAAAGTCGAAGCAGCGAAAAGTACATACCTTATCCACGGGGTATGAAATTTATGTTGGAAAATTAGATAATAAAGAAGTCGATTTTGTTGTTATTGATGGTAATAACAAATTTTATATCCAAGTAACATACTTGCTATCAGAACAATCTACTATTGATAGAGAATTTTCAGTCCTTGAACAGATAAATGATAACTATACAAAAATTGTTATTTCAATGGATACAGTAAATAGAAGTAGAAATGGAATTATTCATAAAAATATAAAAGACTTTTTATTAGAAGAATAAATAATTAATGTTGACCACCTATTTAGGTGGTCTTTTTTACTGAATATAGTCTGCTATTTGGGATCCAAGAACACCTAGTGTTGCAATTGTTGTTAACCATGCTGCATACTCGTTGGGTTTTAAAAATGGGTTGTGTTTTTTATTTGCATAACGTGTAAACTGGAAAAGGTCGTAAACTTTTACACTTCCGTCTTCGCTTCTTATCTCTATATCCCTAAAACTAGCATAGTTAGTAGTTTTTCCACTAATAATAGATGCTAGGGTTGTTAGGCTCATGGCGTCTAATATTTGTGCCTGTTTAACTTCCCCTAAAAGGTATACTCTAAATTTACCCGGGGCTGCAATTATAACATTTACAATAGAACCTGGGTAGGCGTCTAATATAGTCTGTTCAGACTTTCCACCAACAAAGAAAGTAATATCATAAACATCCCCTGGGGTTGCAAGGTAGTCCGGGTATTGGTTTGCTATTATTATAGCAGTGCTAGATGCCGCCTTATTTATAGACTCTGTACTATTTACGTTAGATTGACTAAAAACAGTTAAACTTATAAATATAAGGATAGATAAAATTAAACGAAGTAAAAACCATTTTTCCAGGTTATATATTTTTAAAAACTAAAGAAAACATAGATAATGTAACTCTGCAATTATTAAAAGATACAAAAAATGTTGTTAAAATATTAAACTCCTACAAGGACCCTATACCACTTTGCTGCAACCAGTTAGACTTAATTAAACCTCTGTTAAATCCTAACTTTAAAGCTGAACTATCAAATGTTAATTTTAATAAGGATGATAAGATTGTAGTAATAAATGGTCCTCTTAAGGAGTTAGAGGGTCAAATTATTAAGGTAGATAAAAGGAAGCAGAGGGTTACTGTACAAATAGAGATGTATAACAAGGTTCATAAAATTAATTTCTCCTACATTGATATAAGTAAATAAAGTTCTCAGGATATGCTGATGCGTTACTTGACCTCGAAAAAAGTATAAGGGATAATAAATAATCCAGTATTTACTAGAGGTTTTTTATATGTCAAAAGTAAAAATCAAGCAAGTTTCCTTAAATTTGATTTATGATTATCCCGTGTATTGGTCAAAGTACAAAGTCCTAAGGGACTTTATACAAAACTTTTATGACTCTGTTCCTAACCATGAGTTCCACCAAAGATTCAATTTTAATCTAGAAGATGATAAACTTGTAATGTCCATAAAAAATATAGGTTTTAATTATGAATGGTTAATGCACATAGGAGCATCCACTAAGAGGGAATCAGAAAAAAAACATGCTGGCTATTTTGGAGAGGGATTTAAAATCGCCTCTTTATGTGCCTAAAGGGACCATAATTGGGATATTTCTATAGAGTCAAAAGAATGGCTGTTAAAAGTAACAACAGAGCATTTGCAAATAGATAACAAATACATGAAGACCTTAGCATACGATATTTATGAAAGGAATAATGGTAAAAATGATACTATTCTTGAAATTAATAATTTTTTTGAAGCAGATATAGAAATCTTTTATGCGGCTCTTTATACATTTTATTATAAAAAAATCCTTTATTTGCTGAGTGCCTCTTCGAAAATGAAAATGTAGCAGTTTTTAGACGCTCTAAAATGGAAAAACCCAATGGTTATCCATCTATATCAAAAGATAATGGAGAAGGGATTACCTTTGGCTCATTTCAGGCTTTAGGATCACTAAAAATCCCGTTTATATTTTGTGATCATAGTTATAAATTAAGTGATATGGATAGAAATTCCTTTACAAAAATTGATACAATTAATATTTTAGTTTCAGTTGCGTCAAATTTACCAAGTGATATTTCCAGGATACTGTTGGGGGAATTTGAATCCTACTGGTATTCCTATCCTAAAGAAAAATATGGTCATGATTCATACTATGCTTTTATTAGAAAATTAATTATTAGAGTTTCTTTTTCAGGGTTACAAACAGAATTATTTAGAAAAAATAATCCCAATTTATTGGTGGCAAATAAACTTCTAGGGAGTAATGTACACAAACAAAATTTAAGAAAATTTGCATTGATTTGGCTAAAAAAAGAAGAAAATAGGTATAAATTGGTTCAGGATAGTTTTGAAAGATTGGGGTATAAATCCCTAGAGAAAGCCTGCGAGGATGCTGGAGGATATTCTAATGTTAAAGAACCATCTATTATTGAAATAAATTACATTAAGGTACTAGAAAAATTAACAATTGATTTATTTAAAGATTTATTTAATAAAAATTCCTTTCATTCGGCTTTATCAACTTATTTACATGAACTATGCCATATGTTTGGTGGGGATAAGTCAGCAAAATTTTCTTTAGTATTAACTAAGGCAATAGAAATTTTAATAGCAAATAATCATAAAATTAATAACTATAAAAAAGATTGGGTAGCTGTAGGATTAAAACATGATAAATGACTATAGAAATAGTTCTAGCTACAAAGAAGCCTATGCCCATTCATTTAGAAAGGGTCAAGCTATAGGTTTATTTGAAATACTGATAAACTGTATAGAATACTTTGTTCCCGGTTATTATAAAATGAATAAAAAAAACATTGACTGGTTAAGCGATTATCAATGTAGACAATTATTTGACTTCCTTATAAAAAAAGAATTAAGAACCCTAAAAGAAGAGTTAAGATTTAAAACAATAGTTAACTATATTGATAATTTATAATGGCCAAAGCTACAGAAGGAACGCTTCCTGATCCACTAAATCTTACCCATTTGTTTTTAGTGACATTATTAAGGTATTTCACTATAATAAATTTTGTGTAAATTGAATAGGAGTTATAATGACAAAGTTACCAACAGGAATTCAGACATTTTCCAAAATAAGAGAAGACAATTATGCCTATGTCGATAAAACTAGAGATATATATAATTTAATAAATAATGGAACATATTATTTCTTATCCAGACCTAGACGTTTTGGTAAATCGTTATTAATAGATACAATTTCAGAACTATTTAAAGGTAGTAAAGAGTATTTTAAAGGACTTTTTATCTATGATAAATGGGACTGGTCTATAAAATATCCTGTAATAAAAATTAACTTTGCAGCTGGAACAGTACGTACACCTGAAACTCTAAATTCTAAGATAAATTTTATTCTGGAGGATAATTGTAAACGATTAGGAATAAATTATAATAAAAACATCGATTTGTATCACTTAATACAAAGTGCCCATGAAAAATACGGGCAGAAAGTTGTTGTCTTAGTTGATGAATACGATAAACCAATAATAGATGCAATAAAAAACAAAGTTGTAGCCGCGGAAAATAGAGAAATATTAGGGGATTTTTACTCTGCAATAAAAGCTAGTGATGAATACGTTAAATTTACAATGTTAACAGGGGTTAGTAAATTCTCAAAAGTAAACCTTTTTAGTAATTTAAATAATTTAACAGATATAACCATGAACAAAACCTATGGTACTATAACAGGTTATACCCAAAATGATTTAGAGACCACTTTTAGTAAGCATTTAGAGTGCGCTAATATTAAAAAAGTCAAACGTTGGTATAATGGATATAACTATTTTTCAGAACCAATCTATAACCCATTTGACATCCTGCAATTTATTTTTAATGATTTTATATTTAAAAACTACTGGTGGGAAACTGGCAACCCTACATTCTTAATTGAAACATTAAAAAAATCTAACTTTTATATTCCAGATATTGACCGTCTGATAGTAAAAGAAGAAACACTAAATGCTTTTGATGTCGATAAAATAGATTTTATAGCACTACTTTGGCAAACAGGATATTTGACATTTGAAAAAATGGAACAATTTGATAGCGGGATAGAGTACACCATGAAAATTCCAAATTTAGAAGTAAAAAACTCACTTAACTATCTGTTCTTGACTTATCTTACCAGTGGCGATACATCCCTGCCAAATGGGTCTGAAGTTAGCAAAATATTAAAAGAGGAAAATATTGAATCCCTTATTATTAATCTTAAATCTCTATTTTCAGCAATACCCTATAATAATTATGTAAATAACGAAATTGCTAACTACGAGGGCTATTATTCATCTGTAATTTATACTTTCCTCTCTAGCCTTGGTTATTTTACTGTGGCTGAGGATGTCACAAATAGAGGTAGAATAGATTTAACCTTAAAAACAAGATCAGCCATATTTATATTTGAGTTTAAAGTAGATTCAAAAGAAGAAGCCATAAAACAGATTAAAGAGAGAAAATACTACGAAAAATACCAAGTAGAAAATAAAAATATATACATAATAGGAATAAACTTTGATTCTGAATCAAAGAATATTTTAGAATATAAATGGGAGAAGATCTAAATTTTTAGCCATAAACAATCAGCAAAGATTAGTCGGTTAATGTCAGAGTTAATAGAGTGGTACTATAAAAATGAGTATATTTTGCTAATTTATGGTGGTAATGAAAATTATCTAAGAAATAAATTTAATCTATTTATCAGCCTATAGAAGTTCTTCCTCTATCATTTAAGGAAATGTTACACCATATAAATAGTAAAGATGATCTATTTAATAATTATATACGTTTGGGAGGAATGCCTGGTAGACTTCAATTTGAAGATGAAAGAACAGATTTGTTGTTATTTCAATGGATACAGTAAATAGAAGAATAAATAATTAATGTTGACCACCTTATTTAGGTGGTCTTTTTTACTGAATATAGTCGGCTATTTGGAATCCAAGTACACCTAGTGTTGCAATTGTTGTTAACCATGTTGCATACTCGTCCAGGTAGGACATTGGATGGTTTCTTTTAACCCATATTACATTCTCTGGGCTAATTATTGTATCCTTTGGTAGTTTTTTCCCGTTAATATCCCTAACTGTATAGGAACCAAATAGGTTCTCGGATCTATTAGGCCCACCAGATAGCCCTATGTAGTACTCTGCTGTTCTGTTCTCTATAAATGGTACAGCACCACTACTGTTTACAGCTCCACCTACATATACTACTAACTGTTTAAATGGTATTACTAAAATATCTGCATCTTCCATTACAATGTCAAATTCACTATTTATATTACTTAGAACATCAGTAATATTTATATCAATTTTATCGGAACCCCGTAGTATAAATGCATTGTCTAAGTCACTAGATAGGTTAAAACTCCCATCCATTTTACCTATTACTGTGGATACTCTATTACCCTCTACTATTGTTACAGGTATTTTATTGGATACTGTATAACCAATTTTAGCTGTTTCAGAGTTTATTATTTCATTATTTCCATGGGTTACAGCCCCTTGAATAACAACTCTACTAGAGTATTCCATTTTATTTGCTACTTTTATATTGTCAAAGTCGGACAATTTAACTAAGCGTAAATCCTGTTTATCCCCATTTAAATAAAAAGTCTCCTCTTTATCTACAACCCTCTGTATCTCTATATTAGATTTTTGGGCAAGTTTAGTAAAACCATCGGCATATATGTTAATTAGTGTTTCCAGGGTGTCCCCATCTAGTAGTTGGTAACTACCTGGTCTTTTAACTTCCCCACTAATATTAACTGTCCTTTTATAAGGTCTAATTGTAATTACATCGTTGGGCTTTAAAAATGGGTTGTGTTTTTTATTTGCATAACGTGTAAACTGGAACAGGTCGTAAACTTTAACACTTCCATCCTCACTTCTTATCTCTATATCCCTAAAACTAGCATAGTTTGTGGTTTTACCACTAATAATAGCTGCAAGGGTTGTTAGGCTCATGGCGTCTAATATTTGTGCCTGGTTAACTTCCCCTAACAGGTAGACTCTAAATTTACCCGGGGCTGCAATAATTACATTTACAATAGAACCTGGGTAAGCGTCTAATATAGTCTCTTTTAACAGGTTTTGAACTTCCGAATATATTAGGCCTTTAACATTAACTACACCAATAAAGGATAGGTCTATATTATAATCACTATCTACAAAACCTCTTAATGTTTGGTTTCTCTCCCCCCCTGTTAAAAAGAATATGTCGTATATATCCCCTGGGGTTGCCAGGTAGTCTGGGTATTGGTTTGCTATTGTTATAGCAGTATTAGATGCTGCCTTATTTATAGACTCTGTACTATTTACGTTAGATTGACTAAAAACAGTTAAACTTACAAATAAAAGGATAGATAAAATTAAACTCTTCTTCATTATTTCTCTCCCCTTAATCTCTTCATTTTCTCTGGATCATTTTTAATATTCATCCACGCCTCTTTTAAAAATACAAAGAATATACTAAAAAAGAATCCTGCAAAGGTTACAATTATTACTAACTTTCCTCTACTTGGTCCACTTTTCATCTCGGGTACTTCGGCATACTCTAATACCTGGAATGTGGACCCTGTTCCCTCTGCTGTTAATTTTAAGGTTTCCGACTGTTGTACTAACGCTTTATAAGCTACTAGTTTAACATCTGCCTCTCTTTTTAGTTTTGTTAGTTCTAAGGCTAATCTTGGTAGGTCTTTAACTGGTGGGTAGTCCCCAACTTCTCCGTTTTCTAACTTACTTATAGCGTTTAATATAGCTTCTTTCTCATTTATTAATTTAGTATAACCTGGGTCTCTAATATTAGATACTTTCCCGTAGCTCTCTATCTCTACCTCTTTTTTAAGTAGTTCCGACTGGAATTCAGATACCTGTTTTACTAACTCTTCTGCTACAATTTCTACATCCATTATATTATGTAAGGTCTGGAACTCTATAATCTGGTCCTGTAATCTCTCTAAATCCGCCTCTACAACAGACATTTTATCGGTAATTACACTATACTGGTCTGTATTACGTATCTTATCTATTTTAGCAAACTCTTCCTCTAACAAACTAGTAACCCTATTTACAATATTAGTAGCTAACTGCTTATCTATATCTGTATAGCTAATTGTTAACATTCCTGTATCTTTATCTTCAGCTATAACTAACTTTTCGCTAATTATTTTTCTTAAATCAGTCTTAGGATAGTCTGACTCATAGGTCTCATATACATTCTCTAAATCGAACTGGGTAGAAATTTTATTAATAAAACTATTAGTAGTAACAAGTTTAATAGCTAAAGCACTATCGGAGACTCCACCACTACCACCGGATATCCCTGCAAGGCCTGCTAGGGCACCCATGCCAGAACTATTTATTAAAGAGTCTAAACTACCACTACTACTACCACTACTATTTAACATCACAATAGTTTTAGGGCTAAATTCATTTGGCAGGTAACTCTTATCTGCTGGTAGTTTAAGGCTAATTATTGCATAAATTAGTATCCCAACCATAAAAATAAGGGATATAGCAATTATCCATTTAATATTTTTAACCAATACACTTACTAGGTCTAGTAAGTCGATCTCATCTTCTTTTATTACTTCTATTTCAGACATAAGTATAAAAATAAAGTAAAAACAACCTTTTGTAAACTTACAGATTGTAATAAAATAGCAACCCTATGAATTATTATGTATTACAGGTTGTTACAGGTACTGAGAATAAGGTTAAAGACTCTCTAAGTAGTTTAGATGTAATTAATCCAGAGCGAAAATTAATTATTAGGCGTAAAGGTAAAAAGTTAAACGAAGTAAAAAGCATTTTTCCAGGTTATATATTTTTAAAAACTAAAGAAAACATAGATAATGTAACTCTGCAATTATTAAAAGATACAAAAAATGTTGTTAAAATATTAAACTCCTACAAGGACCCTATACCACTTTGCTGCAACCAGTTAGACTTAATTAAACCTCTGTTAAATCCTAACTTTAAAGCTGAACTATCAAATGTAAATTTTAATAAGGATGATAAGATTGTAGTAATAAATGGTCCTCTCAAGGAGTTAGAGGGTCAAATTATTAAGGTAGATAAAAGGAAGCAGAGGGCTACTGTACAAATAGAGATGTATAACAAGGTTCATAAAATTAATTTCTCCTACATTGATATAAGTAAATAAAGTCCTTAGCATACGATATTATTTGCTGAGTGCCTCTTCGAAAATGAAAATATAGCAGTTTTTAGGGCTACAAACAGAATTATTGGTTGCAAATAAACTTCTAGGGAGTAATGTACACAAACATAATTTAAGAAAATTTGCATTGATTTGGCTAAAAAAAGAATTAAGAACCCTAAAAGAAGAGTTAAGATTTAAAACAATAGTTAACTATATTGATAATTTATAATGGCCAAAGCTACAGAAGGAACACTTCCTGAGCCACTAAATCTTACCCATTTGTTTTTAGTGACATTATTAAGGTCTTTCACTATAATAAAGTTTGTGTAAATTGAATAGGATTTATAATGACAAAGTTACCAACAGGAATTCAGACATTTTAAGAAATACGAAAAGATAATTATGCCTATGTGGATAAAACTAAAGATATTTACAATTTAATTAAAAGTGGGAAATATTATTTCTTATCCAGGCCTAGACGTAAAATCCATGGCTATGGCATTTGCAAAATGATATAAATATTTTATTTCAGATGATCGTGGTGCTAGAGTTTCGGCTAATAAACATTTACAGAATATTGATGGAACAACCTTAAATACAATTAATATGAAAGATATAATGATTCACATTAAAGAAAATTCAGTTGAGTTGAGTATTTCTAGAAAAATGGCTAAGCAACTCTATTTATATGGTGTTAACCCTAAAATAACTGAGAATAAATCACTTAAATCAAGACTAGAAGAAATTCATTCAAGAATGAAAATGGATTTTGATATTAAGGATAATCAGATCTATTATTCTTAATAGAGAACTCCTGTTATAAACATCAATTAAAGTTAACAACAACAAATAAAGAGATTAATGATCCAACTGTTAAGATGCTATTCTGAATCTTTCTTACCTATGGATGAATTTGATAATATTTGCCTGGTCGTAAGCAAGCTTACTGCTCGGCCATGCAGCCTGATTTAGTTGAAAGATTGGATGAAGTCACAAGAACAATATTAGAATATAATAAATAGAGATTGTTTTGTAAACGAATTGCTAATCAGACAAGAGTTGTTTTGTCGCTATACAGGATGCTTTGGGCGTTCCCTTATAAACAAGGTCGGGCTTTCCGCTACAACTCCTCGAAGCAAGCTTCTGTGGGGTTTTCGCTGCAATCCCTAACGCTTTAGGTATAATTGTGTTTAATTAAATGGTAATTGCTCAAAAAGCTTAGAAATAATCTTATCTAATTAAAATGGGACTATTATTGCTTTATAGTCATCATTGGAGGTATAATAAAAAAGGTAGGTAAAACTAAATGGAAGCATTAAGAAAAATAATAGAAAGTGATGAATTGCAGAAAATAATAGCATTACCAGAGAATTTTAGGCATAGAAAGTTAGAGCTAGTTATACTCCCAGCTTCTGATGCAAATTTTATTCATGAACATAAAAAAAGTGTAAGAGGTCTTTTGAGTGAATTTAAAAATCTAGATTTAATTAAATTAGAGAATACTGCTTGGGAAAGTGCGGTTGTAGATAAATATGGCAATAATTGATGCAAATTATATTTTAAGATACTTGCTCAAAGATATAGAGGAACAGTATATTATTTCATCTAATATTATTGAGAATACAGAAGTGACTTTGTTAAATGAAGTATTAGCTGAAGTGGTCTATGTTTTGCAGAAAGTATACAAGGTAAACAGAGAATTGATATATAACGCTTTAGGTTCTATTCTTAATTATCAGAACATCTATTGTTATAATAAAGATGTATTAAGGCTTGCAATTGAAAAATATAAAGATACAAATTTAGATTTTGTTGACTGTATCCTATTTTCATATTCAAAAATTGAGAATGAGAATATTTACACCTTTGACAAAAAATTAAAAAACACTATTGACGAAGATTTTTGAAATCAAACTAGAAGTTACAACTAATCTTTTAAAATCTGGTTTTGGTCTAGAACAAACATCTAACCTAACAGGTGTAGCAAGCAGAATTTTTAATAGAAAATAAACTACCATTCCAATTGATTGAAAAAATTGGTGTCATAGATAATGATATTAAACAGGAAGTTTTACAGATATTAGCCAATTCTGAATACAAACCAGATGTAGAAATAGAGCCGTCATGGTATTATGAACATAGAGGTTAGGATGATATGTTTTAAAGAGGGAAGTCTTCTTAATGATAATGTAGAAGCATTAGTAAACACTGTTAACTGTGTTGGAGTTATGGGAAGAGGAATTGCATTACAATTTAAGAAGAAGTACCCAGAAAACTTCAAAGATTATTCCATAGCATGTAGGGATAAAAAAATCAAAACAGGCACTATGCTTGTACATAGGACTGAAAGTTTAATGAACCCAAAGTTTATAATAAATTTCCCTACAAAGGATCATTGGAGAGGTAAAAGTCAGTTAAGCTATATCGAGAATGGTTTAATTGATCTTGTAAAAATTATTAAGGAATTAAATCCTAATAAAATGATCCAATTGTTGCCTGGTGCTTATTCAAAAGCATCTAGCTACTTACAAAATCATAAAGACACTCAGTCTAATTTTAACAAAGTAGCAGATTTAGTAGAGGGTTTTGAATCCTCCTATGGCCTTGAACTCCTTTCTACTGTTCATTGGGTTATTAAAAACAATAATCTAAACAGTTTCGAAGATTTAGTAAAAACTACCTATGAATGGAACGATAGAAAAAAAAGATTTACCGTAAATCAAATTAAAACAGCTTACACCATTTTATATGATAAGAACTGGTTATCAAAATCTTTTATATTAGAATAGTTCCGGTATGTAAAGAATATTAAACTTCATAGTTTAGATTAGGTTCATAGGATTATTTGTTATTACTCGTTGTAGGATATAGCTACTAATAAGGAAGATTTGGGCGTTCCCTTGCAAGCAAGGTCGAGCTTTTCGCTACAGATGTATGCACATTGCCTCGAAGCAAGCTTCTGTGGGGTTTACGCTGCAATCCCTAACCGGGTAGGTTAATTGGTGTTGTGTTAAACACCCTAGTGATTTTAAAATATAAATAGATTCTCTTCCTGAAGAAATATACAAAAAATTGCTATATAAATAGCATGGAAAATGAAAAAAAAGAAAAAAGAGAAATTGTCCACTTTGATTGGGCTATTAAAAATGTATTAAGAGAAAAGGCGAACTTTGTTGTTCTTGAAGGGTTTCTTTTTGCAGTAATGGGCGAAAAGATAGAAATACTTGAGATATTGGAGAGTGAAAGTAACAAAGAAAGTGAAGACTTAAAACTCACTAGATCAGATATTGCTGCAAAAAATAAGAGTGGAGAAATAGTTCTTATTGAGATCCAGTATAATAAGGAATTAGATTTTTTAAAAAGATTACTTTTTGGTGCATCTAGAAGTATTGTTGATAATCTAAAAGCTGGTGAAAAATATGAAAATGTAAAGAAAGTTTATGTAGTAAGCCTAATTTTTTTTAATTTACATTTTATACTACCTGATAATAGTATTGCTAAAGAATATGTTGTTCATGGAAAAACTTCTTTTACAGGTTTACACAGCAAGGAAGTAGTTTTTATAGACAAGAAAGCTATTGTTGACTATGATAAATTAAGAAAAGAGGAAAATGTATTCCCTGAGTACTATATTATATCTTTAGGTCTCTTTAATGATGAAAATGTTAAAGATTCTCTAGATCAATGGGTTTCTTCTATAAAGAACCATTGCGTAAAGGATGAATTTGATGCCCCCGGAATTAAAGAAATGAAAGAAAAACTTGATTTTTTATCAATGACCGAAGAACAAAAGAAATCTTATATAAAATATTTGGCAGATCAAGCCTCCAGTTATGGTGTAATTGAAGCCGCTAGAGAAGATGGTCGAGAAGAAGGTAGAGAAGAAGAAGCAATTTTAAAAGATATAGCATACATAAAAAATATGACTTCAGAAGGTTTGTCTCTAGAAACTATTTCAAGAATTTCTGGATTAAGCATTCAAAAAATAGAAGATATTATAAATAATAAAGACTATTGACGTTGTAAATTGCAAGATAATATATCCGTAATCTGAACATCCGATATATATCTCGGGAATTTCTTAATCAAAACAGTTTATCTGAATTAAACAATGAAGAAAAAACTGTTTATGAACCTCAAAATACTATTGATACAATGGAATCTGAACCAGAAATGACTCCAGGGAGAGCTTAGTGTCCCCTATGCTTGATCCTTATATTTCCATAAAATATGCAAGAATCCGGGGAGAATCTGCCCCCAAATGCTGAAAATCTTAGACATGTACTAACCCGATATAATGATGGTGGCGATGATCCAAACAAAATGATCCAATTGCTACCAGGTGCTTATATTAAAGCTTCTAACTACTTACAAAATCATAAAGACACTAGGTCCAATTTTAACAAAGTAGCAGATTTAGTAGAGGGTTTCGAATCCTCCTATGGCCTTGAACTCCTTTCAACTGTACATTGGGTAATTAATAACAATAATCTAAACAGTTTCCAAAATTTAGTAGATACTATCTATGAATGGAACGATAGAAAAAAAAATCACTGTAAATCAAATTAAAACTGCTTACACTATTTTATATAATAAAAACTTTTTATCAAAATCCTTAATATTGTAACTTAAAATTAATAATAAAAAATAATAAACTCTATTGACGTATAATAAATAGCAAGTTAATATGTTCGTAATCTGAACACCCGAGATATATCTCGGGCATTCCTTGATCTTTAGCATGTTGCGGCTGCAAAGGGAAAGTCCATTAAGCATTAAATTAACTACTGCCAATGGACGAGAACCCTTCAAATTAATAAATCAATCAAATAACAAAGAATAATTATGGAAAAAGATACCCAAGAATACCTAATACTAAAATCAATCCACGATGGTGAAGAGACCATAAAACAGAGGGATATTGCTAAAATTGCTAATATTTCCTTGGGTAATACAAATTCCATTCTTAAACGTCTAATTGATAAGGGTTTTGTTAAAGCAAGCCACATTAATCAAAAAAGCTTTAACTACTTATTAACCCCTAAGGGTTTAAGTGTAATAACTAAAAGAAGTTCTGACTTCTTAAAAAGAACTATTAGAAATGTAGTTGTGTTTAAAGATGCTATAGAACTAATTGTTAAAGATATAAAAGATAATAACTTTAAATCTATTAACCTAATTGGTGAATCCGATCTATTATTCTTAATAGAGAATTCTTGTTATAAACATCAATTAAAGTTAACAACAACAAATAAAGAGATTACTGATCCAACTGTTAAGAATATCTATTCTGAATCTTTCTTACCTAAAGAAGAGAATAGTAGTAACATATACTTAATAGATAGTTTAGATGAGGCTACTAGAACTATTTGTGATTATTAGTTAATTATATAATTAAGAAGTAGTTATTTTTTAGGTTGATAATAAAGTAATATTAGGGGAGAGATGGGCGTTACCCTAAAGGGTCGGGCTTTCCGCTACAGATGTATGCACATTGCCTCGGAACTGAAGTTCCTGTGGGGTTTTCGCTTTAATCCCTAACGCAGAGTAGGGTAATTGGGTGTTGAGTCAAACACCCAAGAATTTTAACACATAAATAAATTCTTTACAGATGCTATATACAAAAAATAGCTATATAAATAGCATGGAAGAAGAAAACAGAAATTATATATTTTAATTGAGCAATAAACAACATTTTGAGGGAAAAGGCTGGTCATACCCTTTCGGTTACTGCTCGCCCATACAATCTGGAGCAATTTTATTGTTATAGAAGGGTTCCGTTTAGAATTAATGGGCGAAAAGATAGAGATACTGGAGAGCGAAAGTAATAAAGAAAGTGAAGATTTAAAGCTAACCTTATCTGATATTGTTGCAAAAAATAAGAGAGAAAAAATAATTCTTATTGAGATCAAGTATAAAAAGAATTAGATTTTTTAAAAAGATTACTTTTTAGAGCATCTAGAAGTGTTAATAAAAACCTAAAAACGGTTGAAACATATAAAAAATTAAAGAAAGTTAATATAGTAAATCTAGTTTTTTTAATTTGTATTTTATATTACCTGATAATAGTACTGTTAAAGAGTAAGTTTTTCTTTGAAAAACAATTTTTACGATATTAAAATTTATAAAATTTCAGCTGAAAATATAAGCACCTACTTTATTATTAATAGATTTAACAGTGTTTTTATATATATGATATAATATATACTTTAGTTGTATATTATTTGTAAAAAAATGATTAATATTTATTCTCTCGAGAAATTAATTGCTTACAGGATGTTATATGCATGTTTTAATAATACCTTCTTGGTATCCAGAAAATAAAAATGATATTGGTGGTAGTTTTTTTAGGGAACAAGCGTTAGCCTTAAATAGGGCTGGTATCCAAGTAGGTGTAATATATCAAAAGATGGTTCCAATACAGAAATTTAATATTAAATTATTATTGTCAAGAGAGAATAGTTTTATTGTTGATGAGAATGTTCCAACATTTTCTAGTTCAAAGTTAGCTTTTCTTCCTAAAATTCCTTTTGGAAATTCTTACATTGCTGAAAAAGAAGGTATGAAGTTATTTAAAGAGTATTGTAACAATTATGGAATGCCAGATGTAATTCATGTCCATTCTGCATTATATGCTGGCGTTATAGCTCAAAAAATAAAATTAATATATGGTGTTCCATATGTAATTACAGAGCATAGTTCATCATTTTTTAGAAACCAAGTTAATTGGTGGAAAAAAATTATAGCACATAAAGTATTTGATAATTCATTCTTTAATATAGCTGTTAGTAAGCCATATTCTAACTACTTGAGTGAGTATTTTCCTACTAGTAAATGGATTATCGTTCCAAACATATTAAATGATATTTTTTCTAATTCTAATGAGCATTGCCCCAAAAATAATAATTTATTTACATATTTACATATATCATTATTAGATGAGAATAAGAATGTGTCACTAATTCTTAAAGCATTTTCTGAATTAAATAGAACCGAAAAAAAATAGAACTCATTATTGGTGGGCATGGATCTAATTTAAAAAAATTAAAAGAATTAGCTAGTAAATTAGGCATTGAGGATAACGTTTATTTCGTAGGGATGTTATCTCGTGAAAAGATTATAGAGTATTATAATAAAAGTGATGTTTTTATTCTTTCAAGTAACTTTGAAAGTTTTGGTGTTGTTATTATAGAGGCTCTATCACAGGGTCTTCCTGTTATTTCAACTATATGTGGTGGACCTGAAAGCTTAATAGATAATGAAAATGGTATATTGGTTTCAAAAGATTGTGTAGAAGAAATGGTTTTAGCTATGAAAAGTATGAAAAAAAACTATAATCAATATGACCGAGTAGAAATTAGAAATAAAACTCTTAATGAATACGGTGAAAATAATATTACATCTATACTGATAAAGTTGTACCGAGAGGTTGTAAAACATTGATAAATAGAAATAAGAATTTTTTAGAAAGTTTACTGACATTTTCTTTAGGCCCTTTTATCTCGGCTTTACTAGGATTTTTGTTTATACCGTTAACAACAAAACTTATATCACCAGTCGAATATGGTAAAGGATCATTTTTTATAACAATAGTAAATTTGATTAGCTTAGTTATTATATTAGGTCTAGATCAATCTTATGTTAGGTTTTTTAATGAGAGTAATGATAAAAAAAAACTTTTGTATAATTCTGTTTTCATCCCAATACTACTTTCAGTTTTAATAGGTTTTTGTTTGATCCTTTTTTGGAAACCTTTGTCAATATTTTTATTTAGTGAATCTGATTTTTATATAATGTTTCTGCTATCAGTTAGTTTGCTTTTTTCAATTCTTTTAAGGTTTTCATCCCTTGTAATAAGAATGAAAGAAAAAGGATCTCTGTTTTCAATCTTTACAATAGTTAATAAAATTGTCCTTATACTTGTATTGTTTTTATGGGCAAAGTATGTATCAGACAGAATGATCGCTGTTGTTATGTCTTATGTCATATCGTTATTTGTTATATTTTTTTTACAAATACTTGTAGAAAAAAAAGAATGGAATTTTGATCATTTTACCCCCAGTTTAGATGAACAAAAGGCTATCTTAAAATTTGGACTGCCACTTATTGTTAGCGGTGGATTAATGTGGGTGTTAAATTCAATGGATAAAATCGCTCTAAGAGCTTGGTCTGATTTTGAAGAACTAGGATTATATTCAAATGCTTTTAGAATAGCTGGATTATTAACAGTGATTCAGACTTCTTTTACAACATTCTGGATCCCAACAAGTTATCGTTGGTACACTGAGAAGGTAGATTATAATAAATTTAATAAAGTCAGTGAAATTTTGACATTAGTATTGACTTTAGTATTTATATTAATAGTTTGGTTAAAAGGATTTTTTAGATTTTTTATAGATGAAAGTTATTATGATTCAATTGCGATGGTATCTTTTTTGCTTTTCATGCCATTGATGTATACATTATCCGAAACAACAGGGCTTGGCATATCTTTTTCAAAGAAGTCTTGGTTATCAATTTTGGTTGCTCTAATTGCTTCCAGTACAAATATTGTAGGTAATTATATTTTAGTTCCTAGACTAGGTGGTATAGGTGCATCAATTAGTACCGGGCTATCATTTATTGTTTTTTTCTGGGCTAGAACTATAATTTCTAATCGTCTAATGAAACTAGTGAAAATAAAGTTACAAATTATTGCAACGTGTATAATGTTACTATTTGCTTGTTTTTCATACGGAAATAGTGAGTTTATAGAACTATCCAAGATCGCTTTACCCCTTATTGTTATAGTCTCTATAATTCTGATATATAAAATAAAATATAAAGGATTACAAACAAATGTTTGATTTAAGTAAAACACGAATATTATATTTAACTGCTGGAGAGATTCCTTCAAAAAAGAATCTTATATATTCTCAAGTAATAAAAATGGCTATGAAAGTTAAAGAATTAGAGGTTTTTGATGATGTTTGTCTTTTTTCATTCATACCGATAAGAACAATATTAGCTTCCTATTTAAGAAAAAGACCTGCTTCCTTCAAATGGTATAAAGATTTAAATTTGAAAGCAAATTGGGCTAGGTCACTAATGGTTATTGATAGTGTATTTGCCCATTTTTTTAAAGACATGATTATAGAGGCAGATACTAAAAAATTAATAAAAAAATATAGTTTTGTTGAAGGTTTTTCATATATCATTCATTGCCGAAGTTATATTGCTACTGATATTGCCTTAAAAGTATGTGAAAAGTTTCCTGATATAAATATAAAAGTTTTATTTGATATGAGAAGTATACTACCACCTGAATTGTATTATTCTATGGGTAAACTAGGAGACTTTTTCTTTGTCAAATCAAAGATATGGGAACGAGAACTTTTAATGCGTTCAGATTTATCCTTGTTAACTACTGATAGAGGAATTGAATATATTAAACTTGAATCGCCTTTTGTTAATCTGAAGAAGATAAATATTCTAGGATTTGACACTGATTTTAATAATGATGCAGATAAAATATTTGAACATCGCTGGAACGCAAAAAATATATCTTATATAGGTTCTATTGGATTATGGCATCCTTTAAAGATGATAGAAAATTCATTGATTTATATTAATAATAAAATTCAAAATTGTCATGTTAGTATAGTTTCAAGCCAAACCATTGAGACAAATATATCAATTTCACAAAAAAATCATGATGAAATAATGGACTATTACAATACTCTGTTAGCAATAGTTATTCCAGGGAAAGCTCCTACTACATATTTTGATACAATGCAAATGAGTATAAATTTGTTTTCTACTAAAGCATCAGAAGCTCTTAGTATGGGTGTACCAATAATTGTTAATGAAACAATTGTTGAGGTAGCAAATCTTGTAAGAAAAAACAATTGCGGGATTGTTTTTAGAATAAATAAAAATCACGAAATAATTATAGAAGATAATGTTCTCAGTAAGATAAATAATAAAGATTTTTGGTACGAATTGACGAAGAATGCTCATGAATTAGGTACGAATTATACTTTCAAAAAAACTTTAGATACTTATCTAGAATATTATAAAAATATTGATGGAGCATAATGTTGGCTAAATTATCTATAAAAAATACTGGTTTTGAAATTACACCAATTGTATTGCTTTATGGTGTGATTTTATCAGTGATAAATTTGAAATTTTATTTTTTTTTAATATTTCTTGCTTTTTTAATGTTTTCATATAAATGTATGCAAATAAAGTTTGGTACCCCTAAAAATATATTTTTACCTCTGCTTCTTTTTTTTATTAATGGAATATTTGTTTTTATTTTAAATCCCAAAAATGCGAATAGTTTATATCACTTAGGAATATTATTTTTTAGTTTTACTTTAATTATAGCTATGTATTTTTATGGATATAATAATGATTTATCTAAACTAATTAATCTTTTTTAGTATATATTGCTCTTCTTTTTATAGTCTCTATACTTGAAATGAAACTTGATTTAGTTTTACCTATGTCAGCAAAAGCTGAGAATTCTATCTATTCAGAAGCCTTTAAAGGAATTCCTACAGGTTTTTTTTATAATTCAAATGACTTTGCAAGTGCTATATCTCTAGTCATGATTTTTGCATTTACATTTCTGAGTTTTACGAAAAGCAATAAAAGATGGATAATTTTATTTCTTTCTGCCATGATTTTGCTATTTACCGGTTCTAGAGGAGCATTAGTTTCACTTCTTTTTTACCGCTGGCTATTTCTATATCAACTAGAAGAAATAGGAAGAGGATAGTGTTAATATATTTTATATCATTTCTGTTCTTATTCTTTACTCTTACTTTTGTTTCTCTAAGTTCTATTTCCTTTGGTCCTTCAATCTTTGGGAGGACACTAAATAAATTAGTAAGAGGCATTAATATCTTTCAAGGTGGCGGAGATTCTTCTTTTCTAGCTAGATTTTTAATCATAAAATACTCTTTTTCAAATATTTCAAACCTAGTTATAGGTACTGGTCCTGGTGGAGCGGAATCGTTTCTCATAGGATCAAATCCTCTTGGTATAGTAAATCCTCATAGTTTCTTTCTTGAGATTTTAATTAATTATGGGTTTATAGGTTTTATTTTGTCATTGTTTATTTTTATACATGCATTTCTCATATTAAAAAAAATATTTTTAATTACAAACAATATAAATATCAAAGCTTCAGCTGCTGGTGGAATGTCAATAATTTTATTGTTTCCAATTGTATCTGTTGTTTCATCTAGTTTATTGAAAGATTGGGCATTCGCTTGGCTTCCAATTTCGTTAGCATATGCTACATTAGGTAGTTTTAGGAGAAGTAGGCATGAATATTCTAATAGTTATAGTTAATTTTAATGATTCATTTGTTACATTAAACTGTATTGAATCAGTTAATAAATCCAAAAATCATGTAAATATTGATTTGTGTATTGTTGATAACGCATCTGATAAGGAGAATGTACAAATATTAAAAAATGCAAATTTAATAAATTGTAATATAATATTCAGTAATATTAACTTGGGCTATTTCCCTGGTTTAAATCTAGGATTAAGCCATTATAATTTATCGTCTTATGATTATGTCATTGTAGGAAATAATGATATCATTTTTAGGGGAAATTTTTTCAATATTTTATCAGAGAAACAATACTCTGATAAATATTATTGCATAGCACCCAATATTATAGCCATTGATGGATATCATCAAAATCCACATGAGGTAATTAAAATACCTCTTATGCGCCAATTTTTATATAAATTGTATTTTTCAAGCTTTATTTTAGGTAATCTAATGTTTAATTTACAGCAATTGATAAAAAAAATAAGAAATAGAAATAATCGAGTTAAAAATTCTGATAATGAATGTGAAATATACTTAGGTTATGGTGCATTATATATTTTGACAAAATCTTTTTTTGTAAATAATCAATTACTTGAATATCCTCATTTTTTAATGGGAGAAGAGGTTTATCTATCTTATCAAGTATATAAAACTGGAGGGTTCATTCTATATGATCCATTATTAGAAGTAAGCCATTTAGAACATTCTAGTGTATCAAAGATGAGTAGTAGAAAAATGTATGATATAACAAAAGAATCGTTTAAAGGGTATTCTCAATTATTTAACAAGATAAATTTTAAAAATAAGTAAGGAGACTATATGTTTAAGAATAATGTTTTACTAATTACAGGTGGTACAGGTTCGTTTGGTAATGCTGTTTTAAGAAGATTTCTTGATACGGATATTAAAGAGATAAGAATTTTTTCTAGGGATGAGAAGAAACAGGATGATATGCGAAAGAAGTATAATAATCCTAAGTTAAAGTTCTATATTGGTGATGTTAGGGATAAAGAGTCTTTAGTTGATGTTATGAGGGGAGTTGATTTTATCTTTCATGCAGCAGCATTAAAACAAGTTCCTTCCTGTGAGTTTTATCCAATGCAGGCAGTAAAAACTAATGTTTTTGGTACAGATAATGTTTTAAACACAGCAATAGAATCTGGTGTAAAAAGAGTTGTATGTTTAAGTACAGATAAAGCAGCCTATCCTATAAATGCTATGGGGATCTCTAAGGCAATGATGGAAAAAGTAGCTCTTGCAAAAGCTAGGAATATTGGAGGCAAAGGAATGACCATCTGTGTTACCAGATATGGGAATGTTATGGCCTCTAGAGGTTCAGTAATTCCATTATTTTTAGAGCAAATTAAAGCAGGGAGCCCTTTAACAATTACCGATCCAAATATGACAAGATTTATGATGAGTTTAGATCAAGCAGTGGACTTAGTGCTTTTTGCATTTAATAACGGTAGAAATGGAGATTTATTTGTTCAAAAGTCACCAGCATCTACTATTAAAAACTTAGCAGAATCAGTAACTGAAATGGTAGGAAAACCAGACCATAAAATAAATATTATTGGTACAAGACATGGTGAAAAACTCTATGAAGTACTACTTACAAAAGAGGAAAGTGCTAAATCAGAGGATTTAGGAGATTATTATAAAGTTCCTGTTGATGATAGAGATTTAAATTATAATAAATTCTTCGAAGACGGAGAAGAAGTTATAACTGAAGCAGAAGAGTATCATTCCCATAATACCCATAGATTAGATCGAAAAGAAATGATTGATATGTTAAAAGGCTTGCATGAAATTCAGGATGAACTTAAAGAGTTTGGTGTAAAATAATGAATATTTTAGTTACAGGTGCTAAGGGTTTTATAGGGAAAAACTTAATATCAGAACTTAGAAATAAAGGTTATAGCAGTATTTTCGAATACGATATAGATACTTCTTTTACAGAATTGGAAGATTTTACCAATAAATGTGATTTCGTGTTTCATTTAGCTGGGGTAAATAGACCAGAAAATCAAGATGAGTTTATGAAAGGGAACTATGGATTTACTACAGACCTTTTAGAGTTATTGGAAAAACAAAGAAGACAAATTCCTGTACTAATAACATCTTCAATACAGGCTACTTCAGATAATCCCTATGGAAAAAGTAAGAAAGCAGGTGAAGATGTTATTTTTGAATATGGGGAAAAAACAGGAAGTAATGTATATGTTTATAGGTTACCAAATGTTTTTGGCAAATGGAGTAGACCAAATTACAATACAGTTGTAGCAACCTTTTGTTATAAAATAGTAAGAAATCAAGATATTCAAATTAATGATCCAAAAGTCGAGCTTTCCTTAGTTTATATTGATGATGTTGTTACTGAATTTATTAAAACTCTTTCAGGAATAACTGTAAAAGAAGATCAATATTCCATAATACCCGTTGTATATAAAATTACATTAGGTCGCTTAGCTGAGCTGATTAAATCCTTTAAAGATTCAAGAAATAATTTATCAGTTATTAATACCTTAGATGAACTGGAAAATAAATTATATGCTACTTATTTAAGCTTTCTTCCACAGGATGATTTTGGATATAATCTAAAAATGAATGTAGACTCAAGGGGTTCATTTACTGAATTCTTAAGAACTGGTGACAGAGGCCAAGTGTCTGTAAATGTAGCAAAACCTGGAATAACCAAGGGAAACCATTGGCATCATACTAAAAATGAGAAATTTTTAGTTGTAAGTGGAAAAGCTTCAATTAAATTTAGAGCACTTGATAGCAAAGAGATTATTGAATACCTAGTAACTGGTGATAATTTAAGAGTCATAGATATCCCTACAGGATATACACATAATATCGAGAATATTGGAGATACAGATTTAGTTACTGTAATGTGGGCTAATGAATGCTTTAATCCTGAAAAACCTGATACATATTTTTTAGAGGTGTAAAATGAAGAAATTAAAAGTAATGACAGTAGTTGGAACAAGACCAGAAATTATAAGACTCTCTGCTGTTCTAAATATCTTAGATAATTCAGAAGCAGTTGAGCATATTTTAGTTCATACTGGTCAAAATTATGATTATGAATTAAATGAAGTTTTCTTTAAGGATTTAAACCTAAGAAAACCAGATCATTTTCTAAATGCTGCTACTGGAACAGCAATAGAGACAGTTGGTAATATTTTAATTAAAATAGACCCTATTTTAGAATCAGAAAAACCAGATTCTTTCTTAGTTCTTGGTGACACAAATAGTTGTCTCTGTGCAATAGCTGCTAAAAGAAGAAAAATTCCAATTTTTCACATGGAAGCAGGGAATAGGTGTTTTGATCAGAGAGTTCCAGAAGAGACAAATAGAAAAATAGTAGATCATACTGCAGATATTAATATGACGTATAGTGATATTGCTAGGGAATATTTATTAAGAGAAGGCTTACCTGCAGATAGAATAATTAAAACAGGTAGTCCTATGTTTGAAGTTCTTAATTCAAAAAAGAAAGATATTGATAATTCTGAAATATTAAAGACGTTAAATCTACAGAATAAGAAATATTTTGTTGTATCTGCACATAGAGAAGAAAATATAAGTTCTGAACAGAATTTTATGGAGCTAGTTGAATCCCTTAACGCGATTTCTGAAAAATATGATTTACCAGTTATTGTATCTACACACCCTAGAACTAGAAATATGATAAATTCAAAAAATATAGAATTTCATAAAAATGTTCAATTATTA
The DNA here is from genome assembly GCF_008329945.1 of Thiospirochaeta perfilievii. Classification (NCBI taxonomy): domain Bacteria; kingdom Pseudomonadati; phylum Spirochaetota; class Spirochaetia; order Spirochaetales; family Spirochaetaceae; genus Thiospirochaeta; species Thiospirochaeta perfilievii. The sequence goes on from NZ_CP035807.1 coordinate 2,863,344, forward strand.
AAACCCCTTGGCTTTAACGATTATGTTAAACTACAAAAGAATGCAAAAGCCGTTTTAAGCGATAGCGGTACAATTAGTGAGGAATCATCAATACTAGGTTTCCCTGCCCTGAATATTAGACAAGCCCATGAGAGGCCTGAGGCTATGGAAGAAGCATCTGTTATGATGATAGGTCTAAATAAAGATAGAATTATGCAGGGTCTAGCAATCTTAGATTTGCAACAAGATAATACTTTGAGACACGTCGCTGATTATAGCATGCCCAATGTTTCAGAAAAAGTTTTAAGAATAATTTTATCATATACTGACTATGTCAACAGGATAGTATGGAAAAGAAAGATTATTAATTGTAACAGAAAGATTTTATCCTGAAGAATTTTTAATTAATGATCTTGTTCTAGAGTTTGAAAAAAACAACTATATTGTAGAAGTTTTGACTCAAATACCAAGTTATCCTTTTGATAAAATTTATGATGGATATACTAATATTGATACTATTGATTATTATAAAGGGATTAAGATTCATAGAGTAAAAACATTCTTAGGTTACAATAAAAGCACTGTAAAAAAAATTGGGGGTTATTTATTATTTGCTTTTTTTACTTGGAAGAAAGCCTTTAATTTAGCTAAAAATATCGATAAGGTCTTTTTTTATCACACAGGCCCTGCCACAATGGCTCATTCATCTATGGTCTTTAAAAAAATATACAAAAAAAAATGTTATATTTGGACTCAAGATATTTGGCCTGATGCCATTTACGCCTATGGAATTAAAAAAACTTTTCTTAGTAATTTATTATTGAAAACATACTTAAAAAAATTATATAAAAATTTTGATAAAGTATTTGTGTCATGCCCAGGTTTTATTTCAATAGTTAAAACATATTATTCTAGAGAAATAAAATATATTCCACAATGGTATCCTTTAGAAAATGATGTTATCAAAATAGCTAAATTAAAATCATCAAATGAAAAATTACAGTTTACATTCTTAGGGAATTTAGGGACTGCACAGAATCTAGAAAATGTATGTTTAGGATTTTTAAAAGCAGTTGATGATGGACTAGATGCTACTTTAAATATTGTTGGAGATGGAGTTTCTTACACAAAATTAAAACAAATTATAGATAATTCAAAAACAGATAAAATCATATTATGGGGTCGAAAGCCACAAAGTGAAATGAATTCTTTTTTAGAAATGTCTGATGTGATGATAGTGTCATTAGCAGATGACCCCTTATTAAATATGTATATTCCTGCCAAATTCCAAGGTTATCTTTGTGCAGGAAAGCCTATTTTAGGGATTTTGAATGGAGAAGTATCTAAAATAATTAAAATAAATAGCTTAGGAGTTACTGTGTCTCCATCAAATATAGAAGAAATATCAAAATCATTTGAATCATTTGTAGGAAAAAAAGATAGAATAATTGAGTTTAGGAAAAATAGTTCAATATTTTATGAAAAAAATTATTTAAAATTTAATTCTATCGCAAATTTAATAACTAATATACAAGGAAAATAAATGAAAGGAATAATACTAGCAGGTGGTAGCGGTACTAGGTTGTATCCAGCAACAGAAACAATTTGTAAACAGTTATTGCCAGTTTACGATAAACCAATGATTTATTACCCATTGTCAACACTTATGTTGGCAGGGATTAAGGACATATTAATTATATCTACTCCTGAAGATACTAGTAGGTTCGAGAATTTATTGGGAACAGGTGCTGATTTAGGAATATCATTAAATTATGCAATTCAGGATGCACCTAATGGGTTGGCTGAAGCTTTTATTATTGGTGAGGATTTTATTGGTTCTGATAGTGTTTGTTTGGTTTTAGGAGATAATATCTTTTATGGACATGGTTTTACTTCACTAGTCCAAAAAGCTGCTAAACAAGAAAGTGGAGCAACAGTTTTTGGTTATTATGTAAATGATCCAGAGAGGTATGGGGTAGTTGAATTTGATAAGGCAGGTAAAGCGGTCAGTTTAGAAGAAAAACCTTTGGAACCTAAGTCTAATTATGCGGTTGTAGGGTTATATTTCTACGATAATTCTGTAGTTGAGATAGCTAAAAATGTAAAACCTTCCCATAGGGGAGAAATTGAGATAACATCTGTTAATCAGGAATATTTAAGAAAAGGAAAATTAGCAGTAGAATTAATGGGTAGGGGTTATGCTTGGTTAGATACAGGAACCCATGATTCATTATTAGAAGCTTCAAACTATGTAAAATTAATAGAAGAAAGACAGGGGTTAAAGATAGCCTGTATAGAAGAGATCGCCTATAGAATGGGTTATATTAGTAAAGAACAATTAATGGTTTTAGCTTCTAAGTATAAAAAGAATAATTATGGTAAATATATAGAAAGACAAATTAATGAGGGACAACATGCCTTTTAATTTTAAAAGAACAGAAATTGAAGGTTTAGTTATTATAGAACCAAGGGTATTTGCAGATGGCAGAGGTTTTTTTTTAGAAACCTATAAAAAAAGTGACTTTGTCAAAGAAGGAATTACTGAGGAATTTGTACAAGATAATCATTCCTTTAGTTGTAAAGGAGTTCTAAGGGGAGTTCATTTACAAAAAGGAGCTTCAGCCCAGGGTAAACTTGTTAGATGCTTAGCAGGAGCTGTTTGGGATGTAGCGGTTGATTTAAGACCTGGTTCTGCGACCTTTGGTAAGTGGTTTGGAATAGAATTATCTTCAGAAAATAATATAATGTTTTATATCCCTCCTGGTTTTGGACATGGGTTTGTAACACTAGAAGATAATACTCATTTTTTATATAAATGTACCCATGAGTATGACCCTAAAAATGATAGTGGAATAATTTGGAATGATGCTGATTTAGCAATTGAATGGCCATTAACAGATGGTCTATCTTTTTCAGATAAAGATTTAGTTCTACAAAGCTTTTCAAAATTTAAGGAAGGGTTGTAATGGTTCTACTAACAGGAGCTAATGGCCAACTAGGTCAGGATTTCCAGAAATTATTTACAGGTTTAGGCGTAAAATTTGTAGCTACAGATTATTTAGAATTGGATATTACATCTTTAAGTGCTGTTAGAGAATTTGTTTCTAAGCGTGTTATTTCTCATATTATTAACTGTGCAGCATATAACGATGTAGATAAAGCAGAATCAGAGCCCGATAAGGCTTTTTTATTAAATAGGGATGCACCAGTTTTACTTGCTAAAGTAGCTTCAGAAATTGGAGCAATTTATGTTAACTATTCCACCGATTTTGTATTCGATGGAACTAAGGGTTCGCCTTATGTAGAAACGGATACAGTTAGCCCAATTAGTGTTTATGCAGATAGTAAAGCTCAGGGAGAGAAGGGTGTTTTAGATTTATATTCTAGAAGTTTTGTAATTAGAACATCCTGGGTTTTTGGTATGGGTAATAACAACTTTAATAAACAAGTTATAAACTGGTCAAAGAATAAGGATATTTTGAATATAGTGGATGACCAAAAATCATCCGCAACCTATTCATGGGATTTAGCAGAATATTCGTGGGCTTTAATTTGTACAGGTAAGTATGGGCTATACCATTTAAGTAATGGCGATGAGTGTTCAAAATATGACCAAGCAAAGTATGTCTTGGATTCAATTGGTTGGAATGGTACATTAGGTATAGCAAAAACAGCAGATTTTAATTTACCTGCAAAAAGATCGGAATATACTAAATTAGACAGCAGTAAACTTGAAGCCGTTATAAGCAAGAAAATACCTAGCTGGCAAAGTGGAATAGATAGATTTTTAAAGGAGTATTTATAATTATGACTTATTTAGTAACAGGTGGAGCAGGTTTTATAGGAGCCAACTTTGTAAAATATATTTTAAAAATACATAGTGACTGTATGGTTATTATCTTAGATAAATTAACCTATGCAGGGAACTTAGGAACAATTAAAGAAGAATTATCTGATAGTAGAGTATCCTTTTATAAAGGTGATATTTGCAATAAAGAGTTAATTGAGAATATTTTTATGTCTCATAATATAGATACGGTTGTAAACTTTGCAGCTGAGAGTCATGTAGATAGAAGCATTGAAGACCCAGGAATCTTTTTAAAAACAAATATACTAGGTACTCAAACCCTAATGGATGTAGCAAAAGCTAATTGGACTACAGGAAAAGATTCAAATGGTTATCCCACATTCTTAGAAGGTAAAAAGTTTTTACAGGTCTCCACAGATGAGGTTTATGGGCATTTAGATAGGGACATTCCAGAGGGAAAAGTACTTGAAGTTACAAATGATGCTTTAAAAGAAGTATTGAAGGGTAGAGAAGATATGCCAAAGGCCTTTGGTAAAGAATTCTTTACAGAAGAAACATCTCTAAAACCAAGATCCCCTTATGCAACAAGTAAAACTGCTGCTGATATGTTGGTTAGAGCCTATGCTGAAACCTATCATTTCCCTGTAAATGTAACCAGATGTAGTAATAACTATGGTCCATATCACTTTCCAGAAAAACTAATACCTCTAATAATTAAAAACATACTAGAAGGAAAATCTTTACCGGTTTATGGAGATGGAAAACAGGTTCGAGACTGGTTGTATGTAGAAGACCACTGTAAAGGAATAGACATGGTAATTAATGGTGGTACTTTAGGTGAAGCATATAATATTGGAGGATTTAACGAAGAATTAAATATAAATATAGTTAAAAAGACCATAGATATTGTTAGAGAATTAGTTTTTGAGGGTGAAAAAGTTAAACCAGAATACTCTTCCTTTGTAAAAGTTAGCTATAATGAATGTAGTTATAACTTAATTAAGTATGTAGCCGACAGACTTGGACACGATGCGCGATACGCAATAGACCCAACTAAGACAGTTAAGGAACTTGGGTTCTACCCAGAAACTCCTTTTACTGTAGGTATTAGAAAAACGATTAAGTGGTACCTAGATAATCAAGATTGGGTTAATGAAGTAGCTAGTGGTGATTATCAGAAATATTATCAAGCAATGTATGGGAATAGGTAGGAGCTAAAAAATGAAATATAAAGTAGCAATTATTGGATGTGGTAGAATAAGTTATAAACATATAGAAGGGTTTATTAGTGTTAAGGATAGGGTAGATGTTGTAGCTTTATGTGATCCTTCTATGGATAAAATGAATGATAGGGTTAAACAGTATAGTTCTGTTGTTTCTGGAAGTGATGTTAAATGTTTTACATCTTATAAGGAGATGTTATCTTCAGTTGATTTAGATTTTGTTACAATAGCTACAGAATCTGGAACCCATCGGGATATAACCATTGATTGTTTAAATGCTGGGGTTAATGTAATAGTTGAGAAACCAATGGCATTAAGTACTAAAGATGCAGATGATATGATTGAATGTGCTAAGAAAAATGGATTAAAGTTAGCAGTTTGTTTCCAGAATAGATTTAATGGACCAATAGTAAAAACTAGAGAAGCATTTGAAAAAGGTAGATTAGGGAAATTATTACATAGTAGTGTACAGGTTAGATGGAATAGAAATATAGATTATTATAGTCAAGCAGATTGGAGAGGAACCTGGGATATAGACGGTGGAACCCTTATGAATCAGTGTACCCATGGAATTGACTTATTACAGTGGATGAATAATTCAGACGTAGTTAAGGTTCATGGAGTAACAAGAAGGTTTCAAAGACCTATAGAGGCCGAGGATTTTGGTTGTGCAATATTAGAGTTTGCAGATGGTTCTGTTGGTATAGTTGAGGGAACTGCAAATGTTTACCCTAAGAATTTAAACGAGAGTTTAAGTTTATTTGGAACTGATGGAACAGTTGTAATTGGAGGACTCGCTGTAAATAAATTTGAAACCTGGAGATTAGCGGATTCTGATAAAGTAGGGGATACTGAGGATAAGGTAATTGATCCAAATGCAAAGGATCCTGATTCAGTTTATGGAAAAGGGCATGGCGCACTATTTGCAGATTTTATCGATGCTTTAGATAATAACAGGGAGCCATTAACAAATGGAGCTGAATCTAAAAAAGCATTAGAAATAATATTAGCAATATATAAATCTCAGAAAGAAGGAAAACCTGTTGAATTACCAATAGATTTTGCTACAACAGAGATGAAAGGAGTTTTTGGTGAATAGTTTTGATACAATAATGAAAAAGATTGAGAATAATACAGAGGTTGTAGGTATTCTTGGTCTAGGTTATGTTGGTTTACCCCTGGCTGTATTAATGGCTAATAAAGGTGTTAATGTTCTTGGCTTCGAAAAAAATCCAAATAAAGCCGAAAATGTTAATAATTGTAAGAACTATATTGGTGATATTACTGAAGATGAGTTAAAAAATGCTGTAAATAGTAAAAAATTATCTGCAACATCAGATTTCTCAAGAATTAAGGAGTGTGATGCAGTAATAATGTGTGTTCCAACACCCCTAGATAAATTTAAAAAGCCTGATATGAAATACATAGAGTCTGCTTGTAGAGATATAGGTAAGTACATGAAAAAGGGAACTTTTGTTTCTTTAGAAAGTACAACTTATCCTACAACCACAGAAAATTTCATGAAGCCTATAATTGAGGAAGAGTCTGGGTTAACAGAGGGTGATGATTTCTGGTTATGTTTCTCCCCAGAGAGAATTGATCCAGGTAACCATACATTTAAAACAGAAAATACCCCAAAGGTTGTGGGAACTCTATCGGAAGATGGGATGAAAATAGCAATGGGAATATATGGAAAGGCAATTAAACATTTACACCCAGTTTCTAGCCCAAGGGTAGCTGAGATGGTTAAAATATTAGAGAACACCTATAGATTAATTAATATCTCTTTAATTAATGAGTTAGCTCTACTCTCTGGGAAAATGGATATAAATATTTGGGAAGTAATAGAAGCTGCAAAAACAAAACCATTTGGATTCCAAGCCTTTTATCCAGGTCCTGGTATTGGTGGACACTGTATCCCTCTAGATCCATTTTACCTAGAATTTATTGCTAAAAACTTCAATTTCGACTTAAAAATGATAGAAACAGCGGGACATATCGATAATATGATGCCACACAGAATGTCAATAAAAATAGCATCAGCATTAAATAGACATAAAAAATCTATAAATGGGTCAAAAATCCTATTTATGGGTGTTGCATATAAACCAAATATTGATGATGCAAGAGAATCTCCTGCTTTAAAACTAATAGATGAAATTGCAGGAAAAGGTGGAGAGATTCTATACCACGACCCATATGTAGATACATGCAAAACACCTAAAGATGTAGTTTATAATAATTCTGAATTAACAGATGAATTACTATCTTCTGTAGATTGTGTTGTATTTACAACAAACCACAAATGCTTTAATGCAGATGAAATAGTTTCTAAATCTAAGCTGGTAGTAGATTTAAGAAATATGGTTAAGGATGCATCTGATAAGGTATATAAACTGTAATGAAGAAAATAGTAACAATCATTGGGGCAAGACCCCAATTTGTAAAGGCTGCAGTAATTAGTCGTTTAATTAAAGAAAAATATAGTAACGAAATAACAGAATATTTAGTACATACAGGACAGCACTACGATGCTAATATGTCAGATATTTTCTTTGACGAGATGAAAATCCCTAAACCGGATCTTAACCTTGAGGTTGGTTCAGGAAGTCATGGTAAAATGACAGGTTTAATGCTGCAAAAAATAGAGGAAGTATTATTAGAGCAAAAACCAGATGCTTTATTAATATATGGGGATACTAATTCAACCCTAGCAGGGGCTTTAGCCGCATCTAAAATATTAATACCTGTAGTACATATTGAAGCAGGACTAAGAAGTTATAATATGGCAATGCCTGAGGAACAAAATAGAATATTATCAGACCATGTTTCTACTCTATTACTATGTCCTACACAAACAGCAATTGATAACCTTAAAAGAGAAGGCATAACAAAAGGTGTTTCCTTAACAGGTGATGTAATGTTTGACGCATCTATTTTTTATAGAACCCTAGAAAACACTAACTCCTTACTACCTAAATTACCTGAAGATTTCTTTTTAGCAACTATTCACAGAGCAGAAAATACAGATTCAAAAGAAAGACTTACTAATATTGTTAGAGCATTAAATGACTGTGGTAAAAATGGTGTTCTTCCGCTCCATCCAAGAACAAAAAAATATCTAGATATGTACGGACTTACTTTTAATAAAAATATAATGCTTATTGACCCAGTTGGATATTTTGACATGTTAGAACTGGAAGCAAAGGCTAATATGATAGTAACAGATTCTGGTGGAGTTCAAAAAGAAGCATATTTTTTTAATAAACCATGCGTTACCCTAAGGGATCAAACAGAGTGGGTTGAAACAGTTGAAGCTGGTTGGAATAAAATAGTTGGATCAGAATATAATGATATTTTAGATGCAATAAGTAATTTTGTACCGCCTCAGGCTCATCCAGACTTGTATGGTGATGGAAATAGTGGGGATAAAATAGTTAAGGAGTTATTAAAGTTATGGAATTCTGCGATTTAAAGAAACAATACGATTTATATAAGACTGAAATAGATAAGGCTATTCAGGGTGTAATTGATACAACCAGTTTTATTAAAGGGCCTGCATTAACTGAATTTGAGAAGAATTTAGCTAAATATACAGGGATAAAACATGCTATTGGATGTGCTAGTGGTACAGATGCACTAGTTTTACCATTAATGGCATGGGGAATAGGTGTTGGAGATGAAGTGATTGTTCCAGATTTTACCTTTATAGCTACAGCAGAAATGGTAAGTTTTGCAGGAGCTACTCCAGTTTTTGTAGATGTTGATCCAATAACATATAATATGTCACCAAAAGCATTTGAGAATGCAATTACAGATAAAACTAAAGCAGTAATTCCAGTATCAATATTTGGACAAATGGCTGATTTAGATGAAATAATTGAAATTGCTCATAAGCATGGGATTAAAGTTATTGAAGATGGAGCACAATCCTTTGGAGCAGAAAGTAAAGGAAGAAAATCGTGTTCAATAGCAGATTGTTCAACAACAAGTTTTTTCCCAGCTAAACCCCTTGGTTGTTATGGTGATGGTGGAGCTGTTTTTACTAACAATGATGAACTAGCTAATAAAATGAGAATAATTTTAAATCATGGTCAAGTAAAAAGATATCATCATTCTGTTGTTGGATTTAATGGTAGATTAGATACTATTCAAGCAGCAATATTAGATGTAAAACTTTCACATTTCGAAGATGAAATAGTCCTTAGGAACAAAGTAGCTAGTGAATATACTAAAAGACTAAAGGGTATAGTTGGAACACCAGAAGTTTTAGTAGAAAACAACTCCGTTTGGGCTCAGTATACTATAATGGTAGAGAAAAGGGATGAACTTGCTGATTATTTAAAACAAAATGATATTCCTACATCAGTACATTATCCAATACCATTAAGCCAACAGGATGTATACAGAAATGAAGCTAAGGTTTCTAATCCTGTAACAGAAAAAATATCAGCTAGAGTATTATCTTTACCAATGCATCCATTTTTAACAACAGAAGAAATTGATTTGGTATGTAATACTATAAAGGCATTTTATGGAAAATAATTATTTTGTACATGAATCTAGCTATGTTGATGAAGGTGCAGAAATAGGGGAAGGAACAAAAATATGGCATTTTAGCCATATTATGCCTAAAGCTATTATTGGAAAAAAATGCGCTATTGGACAAAATGTAAATATTGGTAGTAAAGCAGTTATTGGAAATGGAGTTAAAATACAAAATAATGTTTCTGTTTACGATGATGTTATACTAGAAGATAATGTATTTTGTGGACCATCCTGTGTTTTTACTAATGTAATTAATCCTAGAGCCTTTGTAGAAAGAAAACATGAGTATAAGGAAACTAGAGTAAAAGAAGGAGCATCCATAGGAGCTAATGCCACTATAGTTTGTGGAGTAACCCTAGGTAAATATTCTTTAGTAGGAGCAGGTTCTACAGTTACTAAGGATGTTAAGGATTTCTCCATGGTATATGGAAATCCAGCAAGACATAAGGGCTGGGTATGCGCCTGTGGTGAGAAATTAGATGATAGTTTGGTTTGTAAGTGTGGATTTAAATATAAGTTTAATAAAGATGAACTAAGTTTTGTTGAATAACTAGCTAAAGAATAGATTCTAAAGGTTATTATAATCTGTAGAATCTTTTCTTTAAATTCTTCGGGATTTTTAATATATATAAATTTTGTATTATACAATTGATAACTACCGTGAAAGGGATTGTAAGGGTGGCGAAGCCAAACAACGACAGTTGTTCGAAGCGAAGCGTAGCCCTGAAAAGCCCGACCTTGCTCTGCAAGGATTCGCCCATATAATAAATTACAGGATGAAGCAAGTTCTAAAGGTAAAAAACTAAGTTTACAGTTACACCATAAAAGACAGGAACACTGGACAGTAGTTGAGGGATTAGCTAGGGTAACAGTTGATGATAAAGTAATGAATTTAAGTAGGAATGAAACAACCTATATTCCAGCAGGTGCAAAACATAGGTTGGAGAATTTGGGACAAGTACCACTTTGTATTATTGAAACACAGATTGGCTCCTACTTTGGAGAAGATGATATCGTCAGGTTCGATGATGACTGGAATAGAAATTAGTATAGAAAGAGGCTTATGGTCTCTTTCGTTGTTTATAATTGTTGCAAATTCATTTCTTGTTATTTATACTTAACGTATGAGTAGTTTTATTTGATTTTTTTGTAGTATGGTTTGGATTTTTAATTAAATTTAAGCAATTTTCTACAAATTGATGCTATGTAGATAATAGGTTATTATTAAATTAGCCTTTGGAGGGTATTATGAGAATTGCAAATCCTAGGAATGATGTAGCTTTTAAGAAGATATTTGGAGATGAGAATAAGTCAGAGATTTTAATATCCTTATTAAATTCCATTTTAGATTTTAAAGATAGCAATAGGATGATTAATGATTTCTAATACTATTCCGGAGAAATTTTCTAACTTTGTTTTATTTCAAACCAAAGATGGAAAGGTTAATATAGATGTTTATCTATATAATGAGACCCTGTGGTTAAGTCAGAAACTCATTGCAGAGTTATTTCAGAAAGACAGAACCGTAATATCTAAACATCTAAAAAAAATCTTTGCTGAAGGTGAATTGGATGAGAAAGTGGTATGTGCAAAATTTGCACTAACCACTCGACATGGTGCCATCGATAGTAAAACCCAGGAAAAAGAGGTCATGTATTATAATCTTCGAGCCATAACTGCCGTAGGTTATCGGGTAAATAGTCATCGTGCTATCGAATTTAGAAAATGGGCTACAGAAATTCTTCATGAATACATCATCAAAGGTTTTGCAATGGATGATGAACGGCTTAAGCAGATAAAACATTTTGGTAAGGATTATTTCGATGAGCTTTTAGAACGAATCCGAGAAATCCGTCTTAGTGAACGGAGACTTTATCAGAAAATAACCGATATCTATGCCCTTTCTGCGGATTATGATAAAAATGACGATACTACAAAGGATTTTTTTGCAACAGTTCAAAACAAAATGCATTGGGCTATACAGGGTAAAACTGCTGCTGAGATAATTTATTCAGAAGCTGATGCCCAAAAAATATACATGGGCTTAAAAAGCTGGAAGAATTCACCCAGTGGAAAAATCTTAAAATCAGATGTTGTCATTGCCAAGAACTACCTTAATCAAGAGCATCTTAAAGAACTTGAAAGAATAGTTTCAGCCTATCTTGATCTTGCAGAAAACAGAGCCCGTCGGAATATCGTTACTAACATGAAAGATTGGGTACTGTTTCTAGATAAATTCCTAGCACTTTCAGATTATCCCATACTTTTGGATAAAGGGAAGGTATCTGCATTGGAAGCAAAAATAAAAGCAGAGGCAGAATACGATAAATTCAGGGTTATTCAAGACAGGCTATACATTTCAGATTTTGATGAAGAACTAATAAAACTAATTGAAAAAGAATAAGAGTTAATTTTTTCAAAATTATTATTAAAAAAACATTTAAGTGGTACCTTGATAAGCAAAAATGTGTTAATTAAGTTAGCTAGTGGATACTACCAAATATACGACCAAGAAATGTATGGGAATAGATAAAAAAATTAACAAGGAATTTTTAAATCATAATAAATTCTGTATTATACACTATATAACTACCGCGAAAGGGATTGTAAGGGTGCGAAGCAAACAACGACAGTTGTTCGAAGCGAAGCGTAGCCCTGAAAAGCCCGACCTTGCTCTGCAAGGATTCGCCCATATAGACTATGCTGTAATGGAGAAAAGTTCGATTGTTAAAGTAGTCCCAGCAGATATTGGTTGGTCAGATCTAGGATCCTTCGATTCAGTTTATACAGAGATGTATAATCCAGCTAAAGAGAATGCTATATTAGGTAGTGTAGAGCCTATACTTGTAGATAGTACAGAGAATCTAATAATGTCCGATAGGAAAGTAGCACTTGTTGATGTTTCCGATCTACTAGTTATTGACACCGAGGATGCTTTACTTATTTCTAAAAGGGGAAGTAGCCAAAAGGTTAAGGAAGTAGTTAGTACCCTTCAGAAAGAAAATTCAGTACTACTAGATTCACATATTACAGTTAAAAGACCTTGGTGGCAGGATGCATGGCCGAGCAGTAAGCTTCGCTTACGACCAGGCTCTTATACAGTACTACAGGATGAAGTTAATTTTAAAGTTAAGAAACTAATGGTTACACCAGGTAAAAAACTAAGTTTACAGTTACACCATAAAAGACAGGAACACTGGACAGTAGTTGAGGGACTAGCTAGGGTAACAGTTGATGATAAAATAATGAATTTAAGTAGGAACGAAACAACCTACATTCCCGCAGGTGCAAAACATAGGTTAGAGAATTTGGGACAAGTACCACTTTGTATAATTGAAACCCAAATTGGTTCTTACTTTGGAGAAGATGATATAGTCAGGTTCGATGATGACTGGGGAAGAGAATAGAAAGAGGCTTATGGCCTCTTTTGTTGTTTATAATCCTTGCTATGTAGATAATAGGTTATTGAAGTTTACTAATCCTAAGAATGATGTATTATACTTCTAAGGCATTTAATATTGCAAAACAATTTCTAGAGGACTTTTTAGAGGCTATAGTCTCTTTTTTTTGCCCGATTAAAATGTATAATATCATTATGAATGAAATTGATTTGTTAAAACAGTATTATAATGAACATAAAAATGAATTCGGGATAAAAAAAATAGGTTTTTTTGGTTCTTTTGCCAGAGGTGATTATTCTAATTGTAGCGATATAGATATTGTTGTAGAATTAAGTAGTCCTAAAATGTATAACTTAGTTGCCATAAAGCAGGATTTAGAAGATGTTTATCATCGAAATATAGATATTATTAGAATTCGAGAACATATGAATCCGTTTCTCAAAAAAAGAATACAGGCAGAAGCAGTTTATGTATGATAAATTATTAGTCGTAGAAGTAATAAATCAAATACTACAGGCGATATCAAGAATTGAATATCGGTTTAAACCTGTTACTAACCCAGATTATTTTTTAGCTGATGAAGCTGGTTTAGAAAAACTGGATTCTATTTGTATGGCACTCATTGGTATTGGTGAGAGTTTAAAGAATATCGATAAAATATCTGAAAAGAAATTGTTTATTAATTATACAAATATCCCATGGAAAAGAGTTATGGGTATGAGGGATATCATAAGCCACCACTATTTTGATATAGATGCAGAGACTGTATTTGATGTATGCAATTCAGAATTGAATAAGATTAGGATTGAATTAGAAAAAATTAAAGAAGATTTACTAAGATGAAAAAGCTACCAATTGGAATACAAACCTTTAGCAAAATTAGAGAAGATGATTATTACTATGGGAAACAAACTTGTTTTTATGTTCCAAAAAAATATAGCCTCTAACCTTGAAAGTAACAGAAGTAGCAAAAAGTATAAAAGATGGTTCGATTTTGCAACAAAAACTAAGGATGATAATAATAATGTAAATGATTTTACAGAATTTACCAAGGACAAAGTTTTCTCAGAGGTAATTAAAAGACTAAGAAGGGATAAACTAACAGATGATGATATAAAATATATAGAATCGGAAGAGGAACATATAAAACTAACCCAGGATTTCTATTTAAAACAAAAACTACAGCTTGATGAAAGGGAACAGGAAGGGATTTATATAGGAGTTGGAATAGGTGTTGATAAGGGAATTGGAATAGGAGTAAAAAAAGAGAAAGCTAAAAATAAAGCAGAAAAAAATAAAATGATAAAAAATATGGAATCTAAAGGATTGTCTGTAGAGGCCATAAGTGATTTAACAGGCTTATCTCTAGAAGAGATTAAAAATATTAAGGCTGATGACTAGAATCTTTGTTTATAATTCTTGTAATTTCTTTTCTTAATATTTATACTTAACGTATGAGTAGTTTTATTTGATTTTTTTGTAGTATGGTTTGGATTTTTAACTAAATTTAAGCAATTTCCTACAAATTGATGCTATATGAATAATAGGTTAATATTAAAGTAGCCTTTGGAGGGTGTATGAAGTTTGCTAATCCTAAGAATGATGTAGCTTTTAAAAAGATATTTGGAGATGAAAATAAAACTGAGATTTTAATATCTTTATTAAATTCCATATTAGATTTTAAAGATGGAAAAGAAATAGTATCTGTTAGTCTAGCTAATCCCTATCAGGTTCCAAAAATAGAAGAGTTAAAACAAACAATTTTAGATGTAAAAGCAGTAAACAGGGATGGAGAACATTTTATAGTAGAAATGCAAAATAAGGATTTAGGGGATTTTGCTAAAAGAAGTTTGTACTATACCTCTAAGGCTTATGTTAGTCAGATTAATAGAGGGGAAGACTATATTAATTTGCAGAAGGTTTACTTTATCGGAATCCTTAATTTTAATATGTTCTCTGGGGATAATTATACCTCAAGACATTTAATTTTAAATAAAGAAACCTTTGTTCAAGAGATTGCAGATTTTGAGTTTGCATTTATAGAGCTAACTAAGTTTAATAAAGGATTAACTGAATGTACTTCTGTATTAGATAAATGGATCTATTTTATTAAGAATGCAGAAACCCTAGATATTGTTCCACCTGAATTTAAGGATAGTGTCATACTAGAAGCCTTTGAAATAGCAAAACAAAGCGCTTGGGATAAAAAAGAGTTAGAAGTTTACGATTATATAGCCCTAAAGGAAATGGACGAAAGAAACATGATTACTACGGCAGAAAAAAAAGGGCAACTAAAGGAAAGAGCTAAAAATATAGCAGAAAAATATAAAATGATAAATAATATGAAGTCTAAAGGATTAACTGTAGAGGAAATAAGTGATTATACAGGCATGTCTATAGAAGATATTGAAACATTTGGACTAGATTTATAGTTTTTTGGTAAATTATTATTTTTTATTAAGAATTATGGTGGGTATAGTTGCAAAGATAATTAATCCTCTTTAAAAAAATATACAAAAGTTGTAATTTGTTATTTAATGATATATAATATGTATAAAGGAGACTATTATGGCTACAAAATCTTTTACGAGAACAATTGTAATTAGCGAATCAAAAGCTATTGATAAATTAAGCAGAACTAATAAGTCTCGGATAGATAAAATTCTTAGTAATAATAAAGAAATAATAACTAAAAAGATAAAACCTTCAACCGTTACTTCTATTCTTAATAATTTTTGATGAAAATAGATAGAAATTTTTCTCTATTACCTCTAAAAAATTATTAGAGGATTTTTCTATAGATGAAATATCAAAACAATTTGATATAGATAGTCAAAAAATTCTATATAAAAATAGTTATGAAATATTGATAAATAACCAATCAATAGAATCTTATAGCAAAGATACAATATCTTTAAAGAAAATAAAAGAAAATGCAGAATTTAGAATAAAACAATATTTATCAACTTTTTCATGCAAAAAGAATAATGATGTTGAAAATTTTTTACATAATATAAGCATAACCTTCCAAAAGAAAAATAAAACAAGAACTTATCTTATTGTTTCAGATGACAATTCTTCAATTATGGCATATTTTTCACTGGCAATCAAACCAGTTTTCATAAAAAATGGATCTATATCAAATACAAAATGATTATAAAACAAGAAGAAAATAGATGACTTGTGTATTATGTAAAACATGCTAATCCTAAAAATGATGTAGCTTTTAAGAAGATCTTTGGAGATGAGAATAAGTCAGAGATATTAATATCTTTATTAAATTCCATTTTAGACTTTACAGATGGAAAAGAAATAGTATCTGTTAGTCTAGCTAACCCCTATCAGGTTCCAAAGATAGAAGAATTAAAACAAACAATTTTAGATGTAAAAGCAGTAAATAGGGATGGAGAACATTTTATAGTAGAAATGCAGAATAAGGATTTAGGGGATTTTGCTAAAAGAAGTTTGTATTATACCTCTAAAGCCTATGTAAATCAGGCCGGTTGCACGCCGAGCAGTAAGCTTGCTTACGACCAGGTACATCGTGGTGAAGATTACATTAACTTACAAAAGGTTTATTTTATCGGAATCCTTAATTTTAATATGTTCTCTGGGGATAATTATACCTCAAGACATTTAATTTTAAATAAAGAAACCTTGGTTCAAGAGATTGCAGATTTTGAGTTTGCCTTTATAGAGCTTACAAAATTTAATAAGGGATTAACTGAATGTGTGTCTGTATTAGATAAATGGATATTTTTTATTAAGAATGCAGAAACCCTAGATATTGTTCCCCCAGAATTTAAGGATAGAAGATATTGAAACATTTGGACTAGATTTATAGTTTTGTTGGGGAATTAAATATATTTTTTAATAAAATTAGCATATTTCTAGTAAATTGATGCTATGTAGATAATAGGTTATTATAGAATAGCTATTGGAGAGAGTATGAAGTATTTAGCACCATTAAATTATGATAGATTCTTTAGGAAGGTATTTAGCGATAATACTATAGCAAAACAATTTCTAGAGGATTTTTTAGAGGCAAAGATTGAAGAGATAGAACAGTTAGGGGATAAGCATAGAATAACTGATGATGCGGCTATAGTTGAATTTGATTACAGGTGTAAAATTAATGGAAAGTACATAATTATAGATATGCAGCAGTGGTATAAGCCAGATGTAATTAGAAGGTTTTATCTTTACCATAGCCTAAAGGATAAATATGTTATTAGTGATCCTTTGGTAAGTAAGGGGAAAGTAAAACAAAAGAATTATAGTTTAGTGGAGCCAGTTTATACCCTAATTTGGATGGTAGATGATAATTTAAATTTTAGTGGGGATTATGCAGAGTTTAGTTTAAACCATCAAGATTTAATAAATTTTGTTAGAGATGAACATTTATGGCTAAATCCCGATATTTACGAGATAGCTAAAAGACGAAAAGAGATAGTTCAATTAACAGATAATCAGTTTAAAGATGTAAATTTCTTAGCAGAAAACAAACTTGTTTTTATGTTCCAAAAAAATATAGCCTCTAACCTTGAAAGTAACAGAAGTAACAAAAAGTATAAAAGATGGTTCGATTTTGCAACAAAGACTAAGGATGATAATAATAATGTAAATGACTTTACAGAATTTACCAATGACAAAGTTTTCTCAGAGGTAATTAAAAGACTAAGGCGGGACAAACTGACAGATGATGATATAAAATACATCGAATCGGAAGAGGAACATATAAAACTAACCCAGGATTTCTATTTAAAACAAAAACTACAGCTTGAACAAGAAAAACAGGAAGGGATTGATATAGGAGTTGGAATAGGTGTTGATAAGGGAATTGGAATAGGAGTAAAAAAAGAGAAAGCTAAAAATAAAGCAGAAAAAAATAAAATGATAAAAAATATGGAATCTAAAGGATTGTCTGTAGAGGCCATAAGTGATTTAACAGGCTTATCTCTAGAAGAGATTAAAAATATTAAGGCTGATGACTAGAATCTTTGTTTATAATTCTTGTAATTTCTTTTCTTAATATTTATACTTAACGTATGAGTAGTTTTATTTGATTTTTTTGTAGTATGGTTTGGATTTTTAACTAAATTTAAGCAATTTCCTACAAATTGATGCTATATGAATAATAGGTTAATATTAAAGTAGCCTTTGGAGGGTTTATGAAGTTTGCTACTCCTAAAAATTATGTAGCATTTAAATATTTAATGGAAGATATAGAGGTTGCAAACTTCTAATTTCAACTATTATAGGGCAAAAAATTATTTCTTTAGAATCATGGTTAACAACATGTTTATTAAAGGATTAACTGTAGAGAACATTAGTGAATTGACAGGTTTGACTATAGAAGAGATTAAAGATATTTAATACTCTGTAAATATGTTAATATTAATTAGAGAGGTTAATAATGAAATCTATTACCATAAATATTGATAATGATAAATTGGTAGATAAAGTGACTTGGTTGTTGGATCATTTTAAAAATGATGGATTGGAGATAGTTTCGACAGAAGATATGGAAGATCTAAATATGCTTAGAGCAACTAGAAAAGAAGACTCTATTTCATTTGACCAATACATTCAAAATGGAAATTAGAATACGTAAAAGCGCTATAAAAGATTTATCAAAGATAGATAGTAAACATGCTACTAAAATAAAAAAAATGATTCTTAAATTAGGAGATTACCCAGATGTTTCAAATGTTAGGAAATTAACTAATTTTGAACCAGCATTTAGATATAGAATTGGTAATTATAGAGTTCTTTTTGATATCGTAGATAATGTGATCTTTGTAGGTAGAGTTTTACATAGAAAAGAAAGCTATAAATAATATTAATTTTCCTACAAATTGATGCTATGTAGATAATAGGTTATTATTGAATTAACCTTTGGAGGGTTTATGAAGTTTGCTAATCCTAAAAATGATGTAGCTTTTAAAAAATATTTGGAGATGAGAATAAAACTGAGATTTTAATATCTTTATTAAATTCCATTTTAGATTTTAAAGATGGTAAGGAGATAGTATCTGTTAGCCTAGCTAACCCTTATCAGGTTCCTAAGATAGAAGAATTGAAACAAACCATTTTAGATGTAAAAGCAGTAAACAGGGATGGGGAACATTTTATAGTAGAAATGCAGAATAAGGATTTAGGGGATTTTGCTAAAAGAAGTTTGTATTATACCTCTAAGGCCTATGTAGGGCAGATTAATAAAGGGAAAGATTATAGTACCTTACAAAAGGTCTACTTTATTGGAATCCTTAATTTTAATATGTTCTCTGGGGATAATTATACTTCAAGACATTTAATTCTAAATAAAGAAACCTTGGTTCAGGAGATTGCAGATTTTGAGTTTGCATTTATAGAGCTTACAAAATTTAATAAGGAATTAAGTGACTGTAAAACTATTCTAGATAAATGGTTATTTTTTATTAAGAACGCTGGTTCTCTGGACATTATCCCACCTGAATTTAATGAAAATAGGGAACTATTAGAAGCCTTTGAGATTGCTAAACAAAGCGCCTGGAATAAAAAAGAACTGGAAGTATACGATTATATAGCCCTAAAGGAAATGGACGAAAGAAACATGATTACTACGGCAGAAAAAAAAGGTGAAATTAGAGGTGAAATTAGAGGTGAAATTAGAGGTGAAAAAAAGGGAATTACAAAAGTTGCTAAAAACATGATAGCTAAGGGACATTCCGTTGAGGACATAAGTGATTTAACAGGCTTATCCCTAGAAGAGATTAAAAATATAGAGACTGATGACTAGAATCTTTTCTATAAATTCTTCGGGATTTTTAATATATATAAATTTTGTATTTTACAATTGATAACTACCGCGAAAGGAATTGTAAGGGTGGCCAAGCCAAACAACGATAGTTGTTCGAAGCGAAGCGTAGCCGAGCAGTAAGCTTTGCTTACGACCTCTTTCGTTATATATAATCCTTGCAATTTCATTTCTTGATATTTGAACTTAACGTATGAGTAAATAAATTTGTTTTTTTGGGACTTTAGTTATATTTTCTACAAATTGAAGCTATGTAGATAATAGGTTATTATTAAATTAACCTTTAGAGGGTTTATGAAGTTTGCTAATCCTAAAAATCCTATGATATGCATGTGTACATTGTCCGTACATGATGGTATTATCAATTAAGAGGTTTATATGAATTTAAAGACAACTAGAATTGAATTTAGAACTGATCTTGATTCCAAGAATCTAATAGAAAAAGCAGTATAACGGTCTAACTTTTTTAAACAGCATATTCTAAAAATTAAATTCACTCCTGTATATATAAATGTATAATAGGAGATAATATGGGTAGAAGAAAAAAGCATGATAGTGCATTTAAGTTAAAAGTAGCCTTAGAAGCTATCAAAGAAGAAATTACAGTAAGTGAAATAGCTAGTAATTATGAAATTCATCCTCAGCAAGTTAGGCAATGGAAGAGGGAATTCTTACAGAATGCAGAATCAGTTTTTCAAAAAGATGATGTAGATAAGAAGAAAGTAGAAGAATTAGAAACTGAAAAGGAAGACCTCCAGAGTTTAATAGGACAACAAACTATAGAGATCAATTTCTTAAAAAAAAACTTGAAAAAGTTGAACATCGATTGAAGGTGCCTATGGTCTCTAAAGATGAAAAATTATCACTTTCAAAACAGTGTGATCTACTTAATATTAATCGCTCAAGGATATACTATACCCCTAGAACGAAGTCCAAAGAAGATCTTATGATAATGCGTCTTATTGATGCTTTATATCAAGAGAATCCTTGTATGGGTAGTAGAAGAATGAGTAAAGAAATCTCTAAGACTCATGGTATAAAACTAGGTAGACTTAGAGCTCGTAGGTTGATGAGAGAAATGTGTATAAGTGCTATATATCCCAAGAAAAACCTTTCAGTACCTGATTCAGAGCACAAAATCTATCCATATCTGCTTAGAAATTTACGGATAGAGAGACCTAATCATGTATGGTCTACAGATATTACATATATTCCGCTTTCAGGTGGTTTTGTATACCTTACGGCTGTTATTGACTGGTATAGTAGAAAGGTTCTGACATGGAAACTATCAAATACAATGGATGTTGGCTTTTGTAAATCTGTAGTAGTTGAAGCTATAGCTAAATATGGTACTCCTGAAATATTTAACACAGATCAAGGGTCTCAATATACAAGCAAAGAATTTACAGATCTACTTAAAGATCATGAAATTAAAATCAGTATGGATGGTAAAGGTAGAGCTCTAGATAATGTATTTGTTGAAAGGTTATGGAGATCAGTTAAACAGGAAGATGTATATCTTAAGGATTATAGAGATATTAGAGATGCAAAAAGGCATCTAACTAATTATTTTGAGTACTATAATAATAGACGAAGACATCAATCTTTAGATGATGAATTCCCTGAAGATATATATTATGGTAAGGTTAAATTAATAGCAGCTTAATGGCGGGTGTGAATTTAATTATGCTATATGCCTGTTTGATTAATTAGACCACTATACAGCGATAATCAAAGGACAAACATTAACGTCTTATATCTTAAATAAAATTATAGAATCTGCCAAAAAGATATTGAAGAGGTTGAATCCCTACACGCATCAGATAGTGATAGGGATTTATTTTATTCTCTACTAACAGATCCACCCACCCCTAATGATAATCTTAAAAATCTATTTCGGTTAAAATAAGAATGACCTTAAATATTAAGATTATTCCAATTTCTAAAAAATTAGAATTAAAACAATTTGATTGTGGAATAAATGAATTAAATGTTTATCTTAGTCAATATTCCATAGCAAATGATAAAAAAAATATAGGTAAAACCTTTGTTGCTGTAGGAGAAGAACATAATTTCCCTTTGGGGTATTACACAGTTAGCATGGTTCAAGTATATTTTCATGAACTAACAGACGACATTAAAAAAAGTTTACCTAAATATCCAATCCCTTCAATGAGAATTGGGAAATTAGCAGTTTCTAAGGGAGTACAAGGAAAAAGAATAGGAGCATATTTACTTAGAGACTCATTTCTTAGAGCCATAAGAATATCGGAAGATGTGGCATTAAAATTCATTGTAGTAGATGCATTAAATGAGAAATCTAAAGAATTTTACATAAGATATGGTTTTATACCTTTAAAGGATAATCCTTTAAAACTAGTAATATCACTAGATACAATAAAAATGGCTTTTTTATCCTTTCATAATCTTTAGATTTTTACTTTGTTTCATGCAACTTCTGACAAATTGATGCTATGTAGATAATAGGTTATTATTAAATTAACCTTTGGAGGGTGTTATGAGAATTGCAAATCCTATATACGATGTTGTTTTTAAATATTTAATGGAAGATATAGATTTAGTTTGTTGCTTTAAATTATAAAAGTTAATAGTAAAAGAGATATTATGTTTCATTCAAAAGTTATTGGGGACTTAAATAGAAATTGCTAGCCTATTCTCCAATTACCTATAAAGTAAAAAGTCTTTAAGTAACACAAGGTAAGAATTTAAGCCTACAATACCACAATAAAACTAGGAACACTGAACCACTGAAGACACCCACACTTCTGTGACTAAACAAATACAATTATGCATTATAAT
This sequence comes from Thiospirochaeta perfilievii, assembly GCF_008329945.1. Classification (NCBI taxonomy): domain Bacteria; kingdom Pseudomonadati; phylum Spirochaetota; class Spirochaetia; order Spirochaetales; family Spirochaetaceae; genus Thiospirochaeta; species Thiospirochaeta perfilievii. The sequence goes on from NZ_CP035807.1 coordinate 2,885,922, forward strand.
TATGGAACTTTTGTTCCATATTCTATCAATATTTAAGGGAGTTTTAGGACTCTCTTTTTTATTTTATAACTAATGTGATTTATATTTCATCTAATGTAGGTAGTCCAAAGCCCTCTTTGTTTTTAAACTCTATCTCTAATCCTAGGTTATCTAGTATTAGATCGAGGGTTTTAACTGAAATACTTACAACTAGACCCCGTTCTAATCTGCCTAAAGTTACTCTACTTATTCCAGACTTATCCGCTAACTCTTGTTGGGTTAAACCGTTATCTACCCTAAGGGTTTTAATATTTTTACCAATTTCGAATAATTTCATCTGGCATCTCCTTAATAGTCTCTAAAGTGAGTGATGTTTTAAATGAGTCGATCATTCTGTATCCTATAGTTTCAAAAGTTGGATTGTTTTTTATATATTCTTCGATCTCGGTGACAGTCTCTTTTAATATATGTAAGCAATTGTTGTAGATCTTATCTGCATCATTTTTTGTTAAATAACAACTCTGCATTGCAAATTTTATTAAATCTTTTTTACCAGACCATAGTTTATTTCCAAATAGTGTTAAGGCTGGTCTATCTTTAAATATATACGCTGTTGTATTAACAATATCATAAGCTGGTGCAAGTTCAATTACTGTAAAATCGGTGTTATAAACAATTCCAAAGTTCTTTAGGTGTGCATCACCATTTTTAAGTAGATAGTTCATAACTATAATTTTAAATAGATCCCTCATAGAACTGTTTTTATTAGTTGTTACACTATATACAACCTTTGCCACCTGCTCGTAACTACCTGAATATTTTCCATCACTATTTTTACCTAATAATCCAAGGATCTCCTCAAAACCTAAAAAAGTATTATTCTCAAAGTCGTAGTTAAAACGCTCAACAAGTAAAAAGTTTTTATTATAGGATAGTATTATGTTTGGAATTTTTACACCTGTTTTCTCTACGGCTTTTAGACAAAAGTACTCATTTTCTGCTAAGTTTGGAAACTCCTCTCCCCAGGTTTTTACAATATACTCTTTTGTTGTAAAACTTGTTTTATTGTTTAATAGGGCTAATGTTTTAGGCTGAACACCAGATATGGCATTTAGCTTTAAAAAAGTGTTTAAAAGCATGGAAAATGTATCTTTTGTATCATTATGTATTACATCTTCTATATCTATCCCATTTATCTCTGATCTATTTAAACTACTTATATAACCAATTCTACCATCAATATTAGGGCCTAAGTATGTTAGTACTAAAAAGTCATTTATATAGCCATGCTCTTTACTAAGTCTATTTTTGAATAATTCATATAAAAAGCCCTCTGGCATATTCATTTCAAAAATTGGGTGTAATCTATTTTTCCTAAAATAAGTGTTTTTTCTATAAGGCATAATTAGGGATATAGGAGCTATATTACTAGTATAGTTAAAGCCATATGTGCTATCTAAACTATTAAAAAATAGTTCACCAACTTTTTCTTTATTAACCGTTATATCTATATTTTTAGATTCATCCATAAGTAAATGTATCATATAGGTATCATTTGTTTCAATATATTATTAAATGTAAACTATAGTTATCTAAATTAATGTTAGCAGGGATTAAGGAAGTTTTATATTTTTATGATAATAGTGTTGTAGTTAAACTACCGGTAAAAAGATCGACTTATACTAAACCAGATTAGAGGGGTATTTTGCCTCTCTTTTTTTTTATCCATTTAAAATGTATAATTATTTTATGAGCATATATGAGCAGGTTGTTTCGAATATTACTAATTATGTAAAAAATGATAGTAGAATTATCTCTGTTTATCTTTTAGGTAGTTATGCTAAAGGAACATTTACAAGTAAAAGTGATATTGATATTGGTATTATATTCCATAATGAACACCTAATTACTAGTTTAGATATATCTTCAATAGCAACAGATCTTACTTACGAAATAGGTATAACAGTAGATGTAGGAGTTATATCATCAAAAAACTTAGTCTATGCTTCAGAAGTTATATATACAGGGAAACTACTATATTGTAGCAATAAAGATTTAGATAATTTAAAAAAAGCAAATTTACTAGGAATGTATCATAGGTTTAACGATGACAGAAAGGAGATTTTAAATGCCTATAGAACTTGATAATGTTGTTTATAATAAAGCATCTATTATAGAAAGATCATTAAACCGTGTTAGGGAAGAGTATTTAAAAGACACTGAACTTAAAAATTATACATTTATTGATGCTATGGTATTAAATATTGAAAGAGCTTGTCAGGCAGCAATTGACTTGTCAAATCATATTGTTGCTAAAATGCATTTAGGGATCCCCCAAAACAGTGCTGATTCATTTAAACTATTAAGTAAAAACAGTATTATAACTGAAGTTATTGCAAAAGAGATGGTAGGTATGACAGGCTTTAGAAATATTGCAATACATGAGTATCAAGAGCTTAATATGTCAATTTTAAAAATAGTAGCTGAAACTAAATATAAATCTCTTATAGATTTCTGCAGCCAATTAGGTATTAAAATTATTGTTGGATAAATTTAGTTACAGACTCCTTTCTTTAATCTTTTAGGTTATGTTACCCTCTCTTTTTTTTTGTCCATTTAAAGTGTATAATTATTTTATGAAAAAGCTGCCAATTGGGATACAGACATTTAGAAAGATAAGGGAAGATAACTTTTACTACGTTGATAAAACCAGGTTTATTAAAGAGCTGGTGGATAATGGTGGAGGATATTACTTTTTATCTCGACCTCGTCGATTTGGTAAAAGCCTTTTTTTAGATACTATTGCATCTGCTTTTAAGGGAGAGAAGGAACTTTTTAAAGGTTTGTTTCTTTATGATAATTGGGATTGGGAAAATCCTGATCTATCTGGAGTACCGGTAATTAAAATTAGTTTTGGATCGGGTGTTAATAGATCGGTAGATGAGTTACAACAATCTTTTTCTTATGTGCTCAATAATATTAGTGGTGAATACAGTATTGAATCAGAGTATTCTGACCTAAAAAACAAATTTTCTGACTTAATTAAAAAAATATACGAGAAGTATAATAAACAAGTTGTTGTTCTTGTTGATGAGTATGATAAACCAATATTAGATTCTATAACAAATAAAGAGTTAGCAACAGAGCTTAGAGAGGAGTTAAAAAACTACTACTCTGTAATTAAGGATTGTGATAGGTATATAAAGCTATGTTTTATAACTGGCGTTAGTAAATTCTCTAAAGCAACGTGCACACGTCTGGGTTTCAGTGGGTTAAACAACTTAAATGATATCACGATAAGACCTGATTATGGTGATATTTGTGGATACACAGAGAATGAGCTATACGCTGTTTTTAAAGATAGAATAAAGGATTTTGATAAAGAGCAAGTAAAGTTATGGTATAATGGATACTCTTTTACTGGTGAATCAGTTTATAATCCATTTGATATACTTCTTTTGTTTGATAATAAAGAGTTTAGAAACTACTGGTTCGAGACAGGAACACCTACATTTTTAATTAAATTACTAGAAAAAAATAGCTATTTTATACCAGAAATTGAGTGTAAAGTTGCAACTGAGAGATTAATAGGAAACTTCGATATTGATGATATTAATGTTGAGACTTTGCTGTTCCAAACAGGATATTTAACAATTAAAAATAAGATGCACAAAGGCAATAGAATTGTTTATACCTTGGACTATCCTAATATTGAGGTAAAAATGAGTCTAACCGATTCTATTTTATCCTATCTATCTAATAATAATATTGAGAATCAACAGAATAACCTTTACGACTCTCTATTAGATGGTAAAGTGGATATGCTTGAACCTGTTTTTCATAGTTTCTTTGCTTCCATACCAAATGACTGGTATAGAAAAAACTCTATGGGTAACTACGAGGGCTACTATGCATCAATTTTTTACTGCTATTTTACAGCTTTAGGTTTAGATGTAATTGCAGAAGATGTTACTAATTTGGGAAGAATCGATTTAACAGTTAAAATTGAAAATATTATATATATTATCGAGTTTAAAGTAGTAGAGATTGTCACAGATGGTAACCCGGCAATAGAGCAGATTAAAAACCGTAAGTATTACGAGAAGTATACTTCATCCTGTGCTGATATCTACCTACTTGGGGTAGAGTTTAGTAAAACCGATAGAAACATAACCCGGTACCAGTGGGAGAAATTGTAATGAAGAAACAGAATGCAATATTATTGGCAAGGTTAAATAAACTTGGTAGTCAGTTAAGTGCTTTAATTGAGTATAAAAATGAGATAGATAAAATATTGTTAGTTAAAAATATTTTTGATATTGAAGTTTTTCAAACACTAAACATAATGGAAAAAGCATTATTAGATGCATACCTAAAAAGGTTTAGTTCTATTCAGGATTTTTTAGGAGCAAAAATTTTTCCATTACTATTAGAAGTTTCAGGTATTGGAACCAGTAAAATGAGTGAAGTTTTAAATTATATTGCTAAAGAAGAAATTATAGATTCATTAGAAAACTGGATTGAAATGAGAGAAACAAGAAATGATTTGGAACACGACTATCCTGATAATATTGAATCAGCTTTAAATGATCTAAAAAAATGCCTTGATTTGTTTTCTTCATTAAAAAACTACACTGATAATTCAATTAGTTTTGCTAAAGGATATTTAGAATGAGATTATCTCCTCGGTTACAAAAACTTTTTGTTAGCACAAGTAGAAATCTGTTTGGTGAATCAAATATCTACCTCTTTGGAAGCCGTACTGATGATAGTAAAAAAGGTGGCGATTTTGATATTGCAATAGAGTATCCTGAATCGGCTGATGAATTTAAGAAATTAAAAATAAAATTTATTACATCAATTATACAACAGGGGTATGATATTAAAATTGACCTTGTTCAGCTTGATTCTTCTAATAGTTTAATAAACTCCGAAATTAGAGAAACTGGTATTTTGTTATAACGAAGATATGTATGGTAAATTTAGTAGATAATATTAAAACTCTTGGTTTAAAAGATAATTAAAGGGTATAATTAACCTATGAAAAAGCTACCAATTGGAATACAAACATTTAGTAAAATTAGAGAAGATGATTTTTACTATGTGGATAAAACACCATTTATAAATAAACTTACCAATACAGGTGGGGGGTATTACTTCTTATCTAGGCCAAGACGTTTTGGTAAGAGTCTGTTTTTAGATACAATTGAGTCAGCTTTTAAGTGTGAAAAAGAGTTGTTTAATGGGCTTTTTTTATATGATAACTGGGATTGGAATAGTCCTCACCCAGTAATTAAAATAAGCTTTGGTTCTGGTGTTTCCAAATCTGTTGTTGATCTTAAAAGAATATTTAGTTATAGTCTGGATCAAATTGAAGAGTATTACAGCATTGATGAAGTGTATACAGATTTAAGGGATAGATTTTCTAATCTAATTAAAAAGTTGTCTGTAAAATATAACTCCCAAGTTATTGTTCTTATCGATGAATACGATAAACCTATTTTAGATAATATTACTGATTCAAAGCTTGCAATAGAACTAAGGGACGAATTAAAAAACTACTACTCTGTAATTAAAGATTCTGACAGATTTATTAAACTCTGCTTTATAACAGGCGTAAGTAAATTCTCCAAGGTTAATCTTTTTAGTGGGTTAAACAATTTAAATGATATAACCATAAGAGCGGATTATGGAGATATTTGTGGGTATACCCAGAGTGAGTTAGATTGTGTTTTTAAAGATAGAATCTGCGATTTTGACTCTACTATGGTTAAGAGTTGGTACAACGGTTATAGCTTTACTGGGGAGTCTGTATATAATCCCTTTGATATTTTATTACTATTTGATAATAAAGAGTTTAAAAATTACTGGTTTGAAACAGGAACACCTAGATTTTTAATAGATTTAATAGAAAAAAATGATTATTTTATTCCAAATATTGAAAATATAGAGTTATCAAGTAATTTAATTGGGGATTTCGATGTTGATAAAATTAATCTTGAAACTTTACTTTTTCAAACTGGATACCTTACAATTGATAAAGTAAATAAATTAGGTAACAATATTTTATACGCTCTAAAGTATCCAAATATTGAAGTTAAAATGAGTTTAACAGAGTATATCTTGGACTCATTAGTTCAAAAAAATATACCAAAAACTAAAAATAATATCGCTCTATATAGAGCAATGCAAAATGGAGAATTAGATAAGCTTGAATCAGTTTTTCACTCATTTTTTGCTTCTATTCCAAACGATTGGTATAGAAAAAACAGTATGGGAAACTACGAGGGCTATTATGCATCAATATTCTATTGTTACTTTACTGCCCTAGGGTTAGATGTTGTAGCAGAGGATGTTACAAATGTAGGAAGGATAGATCTAACTGTAAAAATTGAAGATAAAATCTATATAATGGAGTTTAAAGTCGTTGAGATTGTAACAGATGGGAACCCAGCAATAGAGCAGATAAAAAGCCGTAAATACTACGAAAAATATATAGGTTCTGGAAGTGATATTTATATCCTTGGTGTCGAGTTTAGTAAAACCGACAGGAATATAACCCGGTACCAGTGGGAGAAAAAATAACAGAGTAAACAAGATGTTACTGGTTTAGTTGATATCTCTATAGCTTTAAATGAGCTATCGGAGCTAGGGGGTGTAAATTTTGATAATATGAAAAAGATGGAGAGTGAAGTTAATAGGTTTAAAACAAACTAAATTGTGGAATAGGTGAGTAGGTTAATTCCAACCCTTTTTATATGCTGTTTTAGGTTTTCATTCTCAATATTACAGTATAATGATAGGTCTATTTTATATGGTAACATTAAATCCTCTAGGTTTTCTTCTATTTTGTATAGAGTTTTAATGCTGATATCCTTCCCTGTTATTGTTAAGTCTATATCCGATCCATTTTTGTAACTACCCTTAGCTCTAGAGCCGTATAGAACGACACTATCTATATTTTTATATTTTTTAAATACAGTAATTATTTGATCTAATGTTTGTTGTTTTAATCGTAACCGTCAAATCTATAGGCAGTAACAACTGATATTTAAATATTTAATATTTTAAAAAGGGAATAGCTCTCTAAGAAGGTAACATAATTTTATTAACTTCTATTGGATCACATTTCCATGGAGCTAATTCTTCTAATGAGGAGCCTTCTGGTAATAATGGAGCCTTATCATATAACCATTTTAAATATGCGTATGGATTTAAATCATTTAATTTTGCCGTTTCAATTAAAGAGTAGAAAAAACATAATGCATCCGCACCTTCAGGACTACCCGAAAATAAAAAATTTTTACGACCCATAACAAGTGGTTTTACCACTCTCTCCGCAGCGTTATTATCTGGAGTAAGCTCTGCACAATCAAGGTAATTTATCATTTTATCCCATTGGCCTAATGTATATTTTACAGCTTTCCCCAATTTACTTTCTGGTCTAATATTTATAGCCTTTTTATCAAGCCAGTCTTTTAGGTTATCAAGTAATGGTGTCGCTAACTTCTTTCTTTCTGCTACAAATTCTTCCGGTTTGAGGTTCTTATCTCTAAGTTGTTTTTCTACAACATATATCTTTTGAATTTTATTAATTACAACATTAGACTTATTTAGTTGCTTAGAAGCTTTATAGGCATCGTAAAGCTCTCTCCGACAATGTGCTAAACATGTTACATGTGTTATTTTGTCACTATTTTTAAAAACGGCATTGTAACCTGGGAAACCATCTGACTGACAAAACCCAGAAAAGCCTTCAGTAAAATCTTTAATATATTTTGAACTTCGAGATCTATTATATTCATAGAGAGCTATACTTGAGTCTTTAGGCCCACCACAGGTGACCCATATGTAAGAGTTACTAGAATCTAATTTACCAACTTCCCCATGAACTTTGAGGACTGTTTCATCCATTTGAAGATATGTACCAGTCTTTATGTGATCTTTCATAATATCATTAAGACCTTTTAATTTTCTATAAGCTTTTATAGTCCAGTTTGACATATTCTGTCTGCTTATCGGAATCCCATACCTCTCAAATCTTTTCTCTTGCCGATAAAATGGCAGGTAATCACAAAATTTATTTGTATGGATGTAAGCAAGAAGACCACCAGTCACTATACTTCCTGAAATCAATGATGGTGGTGCAGGAGCAACTCTAAAAGTTGGTTTATCTTCATCTCCTGAACCTTCACAATTCCTGCAGGCATATTTTGGTCTTATATGTTGTTCTACATAAGACTTTTCAGGAATAATCTGTACCCTTTCTGTTACTACTTCATCAATTTTAACCATCTGACATCCACAAGCACACTGTTTATCATCTTCTGATATATCGTGAATGATTTGTTTTCTAGGTAGGGATGGATCTATAGGTTTTCGACCTTTCTTTTTTCTATTATATGCTGGAATAGATATAACTTCAGGTTCATCCTCTTCTTCTATATCCAAGGCGGTTTGCTCAAACTCATCAAATAATTCAGATTGTAAAGGTGTAACCTTTTCACTAGATTTTCCAAATCTCTTTACTCTTTCGAGACGCAACTCTTCTTCTAGTATTTTAACCCTATTTTCAAGAGATTTATTTGAGTTTTCAAGAGACTCAATATATGTAGATATTTCTTCAGGGATTACCTGTTTTTTTATTCCGCCCATCGAGTAAATACTACAATTTTATAAAAGATTATAAAACCCTTTTAATTCATCTCTTTAAAATATATTTCTTTATGGGCTTTCCAAAAATCTATACCAGACAATAGAAGTTTTAATTGTTCTAAAGTTATCTCTTCTGCATCATCTGCCGTTTGTGGCCATGGGAACTTATCTTTCTCGAGTTTCTTTTGCCACATTGCAAAACCATTTTTATCCCAGTATATACATTTCAAGTTTTTTCTGTTTTTGCTACAAAACAAAAATAAACTTCCAGAACCAGAATCTAATTTCATTTCACTTTCAGCTAAAACTGATAACCCATTAATCTGAGATCTCATATCTGTTGATCCAGGGCGAACGAAGATTGATATTTTAGTTAGGTCTAAAAACATCAGTTAACTTCCATTAGTACAGCGATTATTTTACTAATTTTATCTGAATTTATAACTCCACAGATCTCAATCTTTGTATCATTAACAATAATTTTAATATCATGAGTTTTCTTAGAATTACTCGTTTTAGGTTTTATCTTAACCAAATTTGATTTTTCAGTATTTATAGAGAACATTTTAACCCAATAAATAAAAGTTGATGCTTTTAGGTTATTTTCTCTACTAAAAGCTGCAACTGACTGGCCTGATTTATTGAACTCTGATACTAATAATTTCCACTCTTCGTGGCTCTTTCGACTTTTCATATTATCCCTCGGACTTAAGGGTGTAATATTTTATTTATTTTTTTAAGGGCATACTAAATTGACGGTTACTTTTAATCCAAACTTATTCATTATTATCTTCTGTATCTTTAAGTTGTGTCATTTTTAAATTTAATTGGTTATACTCTTTAATGTAATCACCAACAATCAGTTTTATTATCTCTTTTGCTGTACTTTTATTATAAGAATGGGAAGTTCTATTTCTACTTTTTATCATACTCATCCATACTTCACCATTTGTTATTAACCCGTATTTAAAAGCCTCTTTAGTAGCATCCCTTGAACCGTATATCGATAAATTTCCTCTGTATTCAAGAAAATCTTTAAGTAGATTCCAGGCAAGTTCATGGTTATATTCAAAAGATTGAATTAAACCTTGTTCCTCAAGGTCCGAAAGTTCCCTTGTATTATATAATTGGGTTGCACTGTTAAGTTGTTTAAGTGCTCTTTTAAAGTTATCGAATCTCTGAATCCACCTAATATCATTTATCATATTTTGATAATATCATTTATCATATTTATGTATCAATGCATTATACTAGAAGGCAATAACTTTATATGATATATTTTAACTATGAAAAATTTAATACTTTGTGGTGTTATAGGCAGTAGGTTATGGCCTTTAAGTAGGACCTTGATGCCAAAACAGTTCTATCCACTAATTACTGGGAAATCTCTTTTTGAAGATACAGCCCTTGTTTAGCTACAAATAGTTCCCAATATAATAACTGGAATAGATCTTCTAATGATAAGTAAATAATTTCACTTTCACTTCTGTGATTAAACAAATACAATTATTTTTTATAAGGGACTTAACCCTGCAATTAGGGGCTGTACATGGTGGGTTCATCAGATGTATGCACATTGCTGTTCGGTTTTGAATCCAAATCTAAGCTTACTGTTTTTCTATTTATAATTCAGAATTAATTTGCTCTCTTTTTTTTATTTACTAAATGTATATAATAAATTATGGATTTAGACTCGTTTAATCAGATTATTAACCAAGGTGAAAATATTTCAGTAGAGTTTAAAAGTTCTGAAGTAAGAAAAGAATCTCTTGCAAAAGAGATATGCTCTTTTTCTAATACGTCCGGAGGGGTTATACTTTTAGGTGTATCTGATAATGGTGAAATAAAAGGTCTTAATCAGAATTTTAATTATGAAGAGTGGGCTATGAATATTGGCCGAGACCATGTTGTTCCTAGTGTAACTCCTATATATTCTCAGATTGAAATTAATAGTTTACAAGTTGGTATTTTAGAAATTCCAAAGGGTTCGAATAAGCCTTATCAGACTATTGGTAATAAATTCTTATTAAGGGTCGGATCTACTAATAGGGTTGCAACTCAAGCTGAGCTTATGAGGTTGTTTCAGCAATCAGGAATGTTCCATTACGATTTATTACCTGTAGAAAATACAACAATTAATAGTTTAAACAGCTCTTATCTGTCCGATTATTTCACAAAGTATAATATTGATTACACAGATGAGTCAGATGATGAGAGAAAAAAATTACTTATTAATACCGATGTTTTAGCAGAAGATGGTAGTTGTACTGTTGCAGGGTTGTTACTTTTTGGTTTAAAACCCCAGAAATATCTTTATAATGCTTCAATTTCTATTGCAAGATTCAAGGGTAATTTAGTTGGCGATGAATTACTTGATAAACAGGTTATAGAAGGTACTCTCTCTAATCAGATAGATATATCTACATCGATTATAAAAAATTATATTCCTGTTGCAAGTAGAATTGAGGGAAATAAGAGGATCGATATAACTGATACTTATAGTGAAAGAACTATTCGGGAAGTTTTGGTTAATGCTGTTGTCCATAGAAATTATTCAATATCTGGCTCTAGAATACGTATTTTTATATTCGATAATAGGGTTGAATGTATAAGTCCAGGTAGACTACCTAACACCATTACTACAGAGAAAATAAGATATGGTGTATCCTATGCTGTTAATCCAGTACTTGTTAAGTTTATGGAAAACTTAAGGTATATAGATAAGCTAGGAAGAGGTATACCTATGGTCTGCTCCGATGCAAATAAAATTGGTAAAAAAGTAGAGTTTCTGGAAATTGGGGAAGATTTCAAAGTAGTTTTGTGGTTATAATTGTTCTTTAAAATTCTGTTATTAACCTAACTATTGCCAATTGTTATAAATTGGGGGTTTAGGGTTTATAGTTTTTTTTTACAGTATTTTGGGCAGAGGATAAGCATTCTTTGTAGTAAATTTCAACTTTATTCTTACTTATATCCATAACTATTATCTTCTTTATTAATAAATAGTTCACCTACTAAAGAGTTTTCAATTGATACTTGAATATTATCTTTCATCTTTAAATGATAAAACTGGTTATCATAGATGTAATCACTTTTTTTGCCCAATTAATGTATATAATTAACCTATGAAAAAGCTACCAATTGGAATACAGACATTTAAGGATATTATAGATGGAAATTATTACTATGTTGATAAAACTCCATTTATTGATAAGTTAATGCAGGGATCAAAGTACTATTTTTTATCTAGGCCAAGACGTTTTGGTAAGAGTCTGTTTTTAGATACAATTGAGTCAGCTTTTAAGTGTGAAAAAGAGTTGTTTAATGGGCTTTTTTTATATGATAACTGGGATTGGAATAGTCCTCACCCAGTAATTAAAATAAGCTTTGGTTCTGGTGTTTCCAAATCTGTTGTTGATCTTAAAAGAATATTTAGTTATAGTCTGGATCAAATTGAAGAGTATTACAGCATTGATGAAGTGTATACAGATTTAAGGGATAGATTTTCTAATCTAATTAAAAAGTTGTCTGTAAAATATAACTCCCAAGTTATTGTACTTATCGATGAATACGATAAACCGATATTAGATTCTATTACAAATAAGGAACTTGCAACAGAACTAAGGGACGAATTAAAAAACTACTACTCTGTAATTAAAGATTGTGACAGATTTATTAAACTCTGCTTTATAACAGGTGTAAGTAAATTCTCTAAAGCAACGTGCACACGTCTGGGATTTAGTGGGTTAAACAATTTAAATGATATTACCATAGATTCCAATTACGAAGATATTTGTGGTTATACCCAGAGTGAGTTAGATTGTGTTTTTAAAGATAGAATCTGCGATTTTGACTCTACTATGGTTAAGAGTTGGTACAACGGTTATAGCTTTACTGGCAACGTGGATACACCTACTGTATATAATCCCTTTGATATTTTATTACTATTTGATAAAAAAGAGTTTAGAAACTACTGGTTTGAAACAGGAACACCTAGACTTTTAATAGATTTAATAGAAAAAAATGATTATTTTATTCCAAATATTGAAAATATAGAGTTATCAAGTAATTTAATTGGGGATTTCGATGTTGATAAAATTAATCTTGAAACTTTACTTTTTCAAACTGGATACCTTACAATTGATAAAGTAAATAAATTAGGTAACAATATTTTATACGCTCTAAAGTATCCAAATATTGAAGTTAAAATGAGTTTAACAGAGTATATCTTGGACTCATTAGTTCAAAAAAATATACCAAAAACTAAAAATAATATCGCTCTATATAGAGCAATGCAAAATGGAGAATTAGATAAGCTTGAATCAGTTTTTCACTCATTTTTTGCTTCTATTCCAAACGATTGGTACAGAAAAAACAGTATGGGAAACTACGAGGGCTATTATGCATCAATATTCTATTGTTACTTTACAGCCCTAGGGTTAGATGTTGTAGCAGAAGATGTAACAAATGTAGGTAGGATAGATCTAACTGTAAAAATTGAAGATAAAATTTATATTATGGAGTTTAAAGTAGTTGAGATTGTAACAGATGGAAACCCGGCAATAGATCAGATAAAAAGCCGTAAATACTACGAAAAATATATAGGTTCTTGCAGTGATATTTATATCCTTGGTGTCGAGTTTAGTAAAACCGACAGGAATATAACCCGGTACCAGTGGGAGAAGGTCTAAAAAACAATTATGGAATTATAGTTACATATTCTATCAACTTTTAAGAGAGTTCTATGACTCTTTTTTTTATTTTATAACTTGTGTTATTGTATAATAATTAATATTTTTAGGTTATGCCTGGTTAGATACAGGAATCCACGATTAATTACTAGAAGCTACCAAATGGTCTTAAAAGGGTTTATCTTTTTTTTGATGAAATTCATTTAGGTCAATTATTTGAATAATGATAAGTAATATTATCTGTAATATTGGATATTCAACCTCTTAGTTTTACAAATAGTTAAAGTGTATAATTAACCTATGAAAAAGCTACCAATTGAAATATTAACATTTAGTAAAATTAAAGAAGATGATTATTACTATGTTGGAAATTGTAATATACTTTCCATAGGAGCCGTACACGAGCCCCGTATGTACGGTTCTGCAAGAGGGATGAAGCGAGAAATAAAGCCGCGTTATACTACTTAATTATTTTATAACTAATGTGTTATTATATAGCTATGAAAGGAATAATTTTATTGTGGATGATCAAAAATCATTGGCTAAAAGGTCGGCTTATACTAAACTGGATAGTAATAAAGTAGAGGCTGTCATTGGTAAAGAAATACCTAGTTGGCAGAGTGGAATAGATAGATTTTTAAAGGAGTATCTTAATTTAAGATTATGAGATTAACAAATTCTGAATTAGATATTATTATCAAAGTTTTAACAAAATATTTTGGAGAAGATTCTATTATAACACTATTTGGTTCAAGGGTAGACGATAGTAGTAAAGGTGGAGATATAGACCTTCTAATTGAACATAATGAAAATGAAAAAGAGCAGTTAAAATTGAAACTTATGGCTATATCTGAAATGCAAATAAAACTTGGCGATAGAAAAATTGATTTAATTACACATAGTAATTCAGATGTTAATGATACTAGGGCTATATTTTCTGAGGCCAAAAAGACAGGGATAATTTTATGGAAAAAATAGACAGCGCTGAAATTACTATTCAATCTTCAATACAAGAGTGTGATAGTCATGTAAACAGAATTAGAAAAGTACTTAACAATATTAATATTCATAAGCCAGTATTAGAGAAAGAAATTAAAAATGATGAAAATGATATTGTAGCTAAAATAGATCAGTTAATTTATCGGTTTACTAAACTACAAGACTCCATGGGTACTAGGCTATATCCTTCTCTATATACAATACTTGAAGGAAATAATAAAATTATACCATTTTTAGACATTTTAAATAGGTTAGAAAAATTAGGTGTAATAACATCAGTTAGTGATTGGCAGTTTTTTAGAAACCTTAGGAATAACCTTGCTCATGACTATCCTGACAGTTTAGGTAAAACAGTAGAAACAATAAATTTACTTATTTCTGAGATAGAAAAATTGATAGATATGTTTAATCATGCTAAAAATTATTATATAGAAAGGTCATAAAACTTATTTAGCCACAGCACCTTTTATATTTTTTCCCACTACCACAGATACAGGGATCATTTCTTCCTATCTTTTTATATTGATTAAACTGTTGTAAATTAAGACCTGTATTTTCATTTAAGTATTTTTTATAGATTTTTCTAAGAATTTCATGTCTTTTTTTGACATTTAAATTAATATCTGGATATTTCTTTAGTAATTCATTCATAATTCCGTCTATTGAAACTTCATTTGCCCATGTTCCTTTAGAATAATTATATAATATTTCAGAATAGCCCTTTTTTTCTTCAACCTTTTTATCATGAACTTCAAATACAACAAAAAAGACATCTTTACATTTACAGCTAGAGTTAAGGCAATAATAATCTACCAATAAGTATGTTTTGTCATTGTATTCAAAAATAAACTGATTACTATAGGGAAATAAATCTCGATAAATGACCATTGTTCCATTTTCTTCAATTCCAAATTCTAATGATGAAAAGTCATATTCAAGATCATGCAAGTTTTGAGTATCTTTGAATATTTTAGTTTTGAAGTTCTGAAATAAACGGATATATAATCCCACTCATCATCCTTTAAATTTGAAATGAATGACTTTACAAAGTTTTTAGTAATCTGGTTTTCACCTATATCTTTATGTTGCAATAGTTCTTTTTTTGTTATATCGAGATAAAAGGTATATTGATAGGAGCCTTTACTAAAATCTTCCATATCACTTATCTGAAATAGTACATTTGTGCATCTGCACATGGGATTTTGACATAGAATGGACATATTTACATAATATTTTTCTCCTTTGTGTTCTCCCTTTTCAAAATTAAACTCCATTTTGTTACTAATTGTTTTCATGTTTTTTATACCTCATAATTCTTATCGTTTTCTATGAATTTATTAAGTTAGACTTAGGCAGTGTTGTTTTATTAATATAGTTATAGCACTAATTTATCTTAAAATTCATATTTAGTATTAATCTGTTATAGATATTATCCCAGAGTTAGTAGGTCAATTCAAACTCTTTTTATGTGTTGGATTATATCCTTAAACAGGTCTATCCAGTTGTTGTCAGCAAAGTCAAGATTTAACATCACATTATAGTAACAGAGAAGGGAGAGGTTTATTCAATAAAAATCAATAATCTGATGGATTAAAATCGCGTTTCATAATGAATTGCTGAACTAATATCATTTTTCATAATAACATTTATGCTATTTTTGTATCAATGCACTATAATTAATTAGAGGTTAAAATTATGAGCAAAAAAAGTAGTTTTAAAAGAAAGATTTTAGTAATGTCTGGTCTAATATTAGCAGTATCTTTAACTGCTGTTACCTTTATTAATAGTAGTATTGCCAAAGCTAGTATTACAAACAGGTTATTAAACTTTGAAATACCCGCAATAACTAATAATATTATTGCCCTGGTACAAAAGGATATTACCTCTGTATCTATTGGGTTATCAGTAATTGCTGAAGACCCTAATATACAACAGTGGATAATAGATGGAGAACCAGAGGATCTAATTCCCTATATAAATAAAAGGTTAACCTTAACTGCTAATAGGTTTAATACTATGGGGTGTAACCTTGTTGTATGGGGTAGTAAAAACTACTACGAATACGTTAATAATTCTTATAATATAAGAAAGGTTCTACCAGAGGATACCTGGCTTGCAGAGTTTAATAATAGTGGTGTAGAAGTTGGTGTAAACGCCTATACAAACTATCCTCCCTTTGGGGATGTAGCCTTTATGAATGTTAGAATAGATAATAATGGGGATTTTTTAGGGGTTATGTCTGTTGCTATAAATTTAAAGGATTTTGTTCAAAGTGTTAATAATACTACTATTGGAGATTTAGGACAAAATATTATGGTTGATTCTAGTGGGGTAATTAGGATACATCCCAATAGGGAGTACATTAGTAATAAAAATATAAAGGATGAACAGGGATACATAGACCAGTTTAATAATATTAATAATAGGGGTAGTTACAGTTTTAGCTATCTAGATAATACAGGGGATACCCGCTATGTAAATAGTGTATATTTACCCCAACTAGATTGGTACTTAATTACAGAGGCTAGTGGAAATGAGATTTTTAAGGATATTAATGATGCTATAGTAAAAACTATAATAATATCCATAATTCTACTACTTGTTGGTTATGGAATACTATATATAATTACAACTGTAGTCTCTAAAAGCCTTGGAAAACTAACAGTAGCTGTAGATGATATCTCCGAAGGGGAGGGGGATTTAACTAAAGTTATATCTGTTAACTCTAGGGACGAAGCTGGAATATTAGGGGCCTCCCTTAATCTATTTATTTCTAAACTTAAAGACCTGGTTACAAATATTAAAAGTGTTACAACTAGTAGTAAGGAGCTAGGGGAGGTTTTAGCTACCAATGCCGAGGAGATATCATCTACAGTTGTAGAGATAGCATCTACTATGAACTCTATAAACAGTAAAACAGATATTTTAACTAGCCAGATTGATAATTCCCACAAGTCTGTACTAAAAATACGGGGACAAATTGTAAATTTAAATGAGAATATAGAGAGGGAAGGCCAGTATATATCCGAGTCTTCTGCTGCAATTGAACAGATGGTAGCATCTGTTAAAATGTTTCTAAAATATCCGAAAGTAAAAAAGAGGCCATAGAGGAGTTAACTAAAATATCTATTTCCGGGGAAGAGGATATGGAAGCTACCGTAGACTCTATACAATCTATTTCTAGCTCTATAAACTCCCTGTTTGATATGATAGGTGTAATTAATAGTGTATCGGAACAGATAAATATACTATCTATGAATGCGGCAATAGAAGCAGCCCATGCCGGGGATGCAGGTAAGGGTTTTGCTGTAGTAGCAGACGAGATTAGAAAGTTAGCCGAGGCTACATCGAATAATACAAAGGTTATGTCCGACTCTATTAATAAAATAATTAGTGAGGTTCGGGGTGCCGAGGATCTATCAACTAAAACAGGTGTAACTATAAAAACTATAATGGGGGAGATTAAAGATGTATCTGGTAGTTTAACCGAGATTGTTTTATCTTTAACCGAGATATCCCAGGGGACAAACCAGATTACAACCTCCCTAAGTGGTTTAGTTGATATTTCTAACCAGGTAAAGTACTCATCGGAGAATATTGATGACTCCTCGGTACAAATTGAAGAGGCTTTTAGTAAGGTTACAGACCTATCCCTACAAAATAGAAATGGGATAGAGGAGATAAGCCACGGGTTAGATGATATATCTACTGCATTAAATGAGCTATCCGAATTAGGTGGTGTTAATTCGGATAATATGATTAAAATGGAAAAAGAGGTAAATAGGTTTAAAACATAGCAGATGAAAAATTTAATACTTTGTGGTGGAATTGGTAGTAGGTTATGGCCTCTAAGTAGAACTCTAATGCCAAAACAGTTCCCAATATATGTTGGCTACTGACCAACTTTTAAAACATGGGTTAAAAGAGAGTGGTGGGGTTATTGTATGAACCTAAAGGTTTTCTGATCGAAAACTTTAGTGTGGTAGAAATACGGCTCCTGCAATAGCCCTATCTTGTATGGGGTTAGATAGGGACGAGTTAGTACTTGCTACACCCTCCGACCAGTTAATAAGTAATAAAAAAGCCTACAAAGCTGCTTTAAATAGGGCGGTGGAGTTAGCAGAACTTGGTAATTTAGTTACCTTTGGAATTAAACCAACATTTCCCGAAACTGGATTTGGATATATTGAAGCAGATGGCGAAGATGTAGTCTCATTTAAAGAGAAACCTGTCTATTCTGTAGCAAAAGAGTATTTTGAATCCGGGAGCTACTATTGGAATAGTGGAATGTTCTGCTTTAAAGCTGGAGTTTTTTTAGATGAGTTAAAAAAACACTCCCCTAGGGTTTATGATAGATGTTTTACTGTTTTTAATGAGTGTAGTGGTAGTTTAATTAAACCAACCTATGAGTCTATGATGAGTATTCCATCCATTAGTATCGATTACGCAGTAATGGAGAAGAGCTCTATTGTAAAGGTAGTTCCTGGGGATATTGGTTGGTCTGATTTAGGTTCTTTTGATTCAGTATATAACAAAATGTATAACCCAGCTAAAGAGAACGCTATATTAGGTAGTACCGAACCTATACTTATAAATAGTACAGAAAACCTAATAATGGGAGTTGGCGGCACAATTTTTACTAATCGTAAAATTGTCTGTGTAGATGTTTCTGACCTTCTTATTATTGATACAGTAGACGCCCTACTAATTTCTAAAAAGGGTAGCAGCCAAAGGGTTAAAGAGGTTGTTAATATACTGGAAAAGGATAACTCTACTCTATTAGACGAGCCTACTACAGTTAAAAAGCCATGGGGTAGTTACACTGTGTTACAGGACCTTCCATCCTATAAAGTAAAACAACTGGAGATAACACCAGGAAAAAGAATTAGTCTGCAATATCACCATAAAAGAGAGGAGCATTTAGTAGTTGTTCAAGGTCTGGCAAAAATTGAGATAGATGGCATTATTAAAACATATAGTAGAAATGAAACAGCCTTTATTCCAACTAAGGCTAGGCATAGGATAGAAAATATAGGGCAACTTCCATTAATAATTATAGAGACCCAGATAGGTAGCTATTTTGGTGAAGATGATATTATTAGAATAGAGGATGACTGGAATAGATAATAGGGTATAGGCAGGCCAAAAACCTGCTTATACCACTTTAGAACTATATGTAAACTAAATTTATCTTTTAATAACTCCAGCCTTTTTTCTTCTATGTAAAAAACCAAAGAGAATTAAATGTATTATTAAGTTTAGAACTAAACCAATCTCTGTTAATATGTTTGTATTAAAGATAAACAGGGAGGCTAGTGTTCCAGATAATATACATATAGAGTAGATAACAAGAAGTATCTGTTTAGTTCCTAAACTTGTAAAATCTATAAATTTATGGTGAATATGCCCTCTATCAGGGTGGAAAAATGATATTTTTAATTTAGTTCTTCTAATCATAGCCGAGAATACATCGAATATTGGGATTAATAATACAGCTATACCAACAAGTAGAACCCTTCCTTTAACATCTGTATCCTGGAATAATAGAGGGGCTGCAGCTAAAAAGAAACCAATTGTAAGTGATCCACTATCCCCCATAAATATTTTAGCAGGAGGCAGGTTGTAGTTTAAAAAACCAATTAAGCTACCGGCTAATATAAAGCAGATAACTGTTATATTAGTTTGTCCTAATAATAGGGCTACTATTCCTATAGTTATAGATGCAATTACACTAACACCACCAGCTTGCCCATCCATTCCATCTAGTAAATTTAGTGCATTTGTAACACCAATTACCCATATAAAAGTTATAGGATATTTTAAAATTCCAAAATCCAAATTATACCCAATAAAAGGTATATATATATGGGAAAGGGTAAAACCACCAACTATTAGGGTTAAAGATGCAGCTATTTGGGTTAGAAGTTTTACATAGGCCCTAACTGGTTTAACATCATCTACTATTCCACTAATAAAAATTATAGATATTGCTATATAAAAGGAGATAGAAACACTACTTTTTATTAAAATATACATAGTAATAGCGGAGATAACAGTTGCAAGAAAAATACCTATACCACCTAAACGGGGGATATTTCCCACATGGGTTTTCCTGTGATCAGTTACATCAAAAAGGTTCTTTTTGTGGGCAACTGCAATTATAATTGGTGTAAAAATTAAATTTAGTACTAGGGGTAATAAAATACTTAGAGTTAAATATAGAAAGTTCATGATTTTCCTTTTTTTAATATATTTAATATAAAATAATTTTACTTTTTTAATTCCGTAAGTGCAAGGTAATTTAAAAAATATATTATCTAAAACACCTATCTATGATATTAATTAGTAACCGTTTAATAGTAAAAAGGAGCTGTTTTGAGAAGTTTAATATTAAGTTTAATTGTGTTTTGTATAAGTTTTAATCTATTTTCTGTGGATTTAACCAGTAGTGATATTAGCCGTATAGAGTCTGGAAGTTATGCATTAAGGGAGAGAAGTAATTTAAATAGTTTAGAATTACTACCAGAGAGTGATCTAAAAAAAGATTTTATAGAGAACCTTAAACAATACAACCCGGAAATATGTATGGAGATGTTATATATAATAGACAAAAGCAGTGTAGAAAATAGCGATACAGTATCCCTTCTAAATAGTTTAATAGCTTTTTCTGACCAGGTTGGAGTTGAGTACTTCTCTAATAGAAGACAAGCTATGCACCCACTTATAGATGAGTCATATTTTGTAGCAAAGGATGGGAAAACCCCGGTGGCCGACCCTGTTTTTTCTACGGTTGGTCAGATAAAAAATAGAGTTTATTACCAAAAAGATACCACTTTTGATGGAAACTATTATAACCTGCAAACAAAGATTACCCAAAATACTGTATGGTTACAGACTGAGAATTTAGAAAAACTTAAAGTTTACAAAATATTTAAGGCCCTAGATAAGGGTGGGGTTAGAACAAATATTTTAGTTACAACTAATAACGATAAACTATATTTATATATTTTAGCTGCAATAAAAGAGGAACCTAAGCTAAAAAAAATATTGACCTACGAAGTGAATATTCCCTACTCCTTTGAGAGAAGAATGAATTCCATTGCCTTATGGTATTTAGATAGATTATAAAGTATAGATTATTTTATTTAAAAAATGTTATTTTATAGATTATGAAATATAAAGTAGCAATAATAGGTTGTGGTAGAATAAGTTATAAACATGTTGAAGGATTTATAAATAATGTAGAGGGTGTAGATCTAGTAGCACTTTGTGATCCTTCTGTAGATAAAATGGACGCTAGGGTAGAGCAATATACTAATGCTGTACCTGGTGCCACTATTAAGAAGTTCCTCTCTTATAAAGAGATGTTATCATCTATGGACTTAGACTTTGTAACAATTGCTACAGAGTCTGGGCTACATGCAGGAATAACCATAGATTGTTTAAACGCTGGGGTACATGTAATTGTTGAAAAACCAATGGCTTTAAGTACGTCTGATGCAGAAGCTATGGTTAAGTGTGCCAAGGATAATAATAAAAAACTAGCAGTCTGCTTTCAAAATAGATTTAATGCACCAATAGTAAAAACCAGAGAGGCATTTGAATCAGGCCGATTAGGTCGATTAATGCATAGCTCTGTTCAAGTTAGGTGGAATAGAAATATAGATTATTATAAACAGGCCGATTGGAGGGGAACCTGGGATATTGATGGTGGAACTTTAATGAACCAGTGTACCCATGGAATTGACCTTCTCCAGTGGATGAATGAAACAGATGTAGTAAAAGTACACGCTGTAACCAGAAGATTCCAAAGACCAATAGAGGCAGAGGATTTTGGTTGTGCCATATTAGAGTTTGCAGACGGTTCTGTTGGAATGGTCGAGGGAACAGCTAATGTATACCCTAAAAACTTAAATGAAAGTCTTTCATTATTTGGTACAGATGGGACAATTGTAATAGGTGGTCTAGCTGTTAACAAGTTTGAGACCTGGAGACTAAAGGATTCTGATATTGTTGGTGATACTGAGGATAAAGTTATAGACCCTAATGCAAAGGACCCTGACTCTGTTTATGGTAAGGGACATGGCGCTCTATTTGCAGACTTTATAGATGCAATTAAAAATAATAGAGAACCGTTAACCAATGGGGCCGAGTCTAAAAAAGCATTAGAAATAATATTAGCAATATATAAATCACAAAAAGATGGTAAACCAGTTGAACTTCCTTTGGATTTCTCAACTAGTGAGATGAAAGGAGTTTTTAGTGAGTAGTTTTGATGAAATAATGAAAAAGATTGAGAATGACAGTGTAAAAGTTGGAATTCTTGGTTTAGGTTATGTTGGACTTCCCCTAGCTGTATTAATGGCAAACAGAGGGGTTAATATTCTTGGTTTAGAAAAAAACGAAGATAAGGCTAATAGAGTAAATAACTGTAATAACTATATAGGGGATATTACATCAGAAGAGCTAGAGTCTGCTGTAAAAAGTGGAAACCTAGAGGCAACATCTGATTTTAGTAGAATTGCCGAGTGTGATGCAACAATTATGTGTGTACCAACACCTTTAGATAAATTTAAAAAACCAGATATGAGATTTATAGAGTCTGCATGTAAAGATATTGGAAAATATATGACTAAGGGAACATTTATCTCCCTAGAGAGTACAACATACCCAACAACAACAGAAGATTTTATGAAGCCAATAATAGAGAGTGCTTCCGGTTTAAAAGAGGGTGAGGACTTCTGGTTATGTTTTAGTCCAGAGAGAATTGATCCAGGTAACGAGACATTTAAAACAGAAAATACACCAAAGGTTGTAGGAACCCTGTCTGAAGATGGAATGAAAATAGCAATGGGTATTTACGGTAAAGCGATACAGAACTTACACCCGGTATCCTCTCCTAGAGTTGCCGAGATGGTAAAAATATTAGAAAATACCTATAGATTAATAAATATCTCCATGATTAACGAGCTTGCACTTTTAGCTGGTAAAATGGATATAAATATATGGGAAGTTATAGAGGCTGCTAAAACTAAACCATTTGGATTTCAGGCCTTCTATCCTGGACCTGGAATTGGTGGGCACTGTATACCTCTAGATCCATTTTATTTAGAGTATATAGCTAAAAACTTTAATTTTGACTTAAAAATGATAGAGACAGCGGGACATATTGATAATATGATGCCCCACAGAATGTCAATTAAAATAGCATCCGCATTAAATAGACATAAAAAAGCTATAAACGGTTCTAAAGTTCTATTTATGGGTGTTGCATATAAACCTAATATCGATGACCCAAGGGAGTCCCCAGCACTTAATGTAATAGATGAAGTAGCTGGCAAGGGAGCTGAGGTTCTATACCACGACCCATATATAAGTAACTGTGTAACACCAAAGGGGCGAATGTTAAATAACTCCGATTTAACAGATGAACTTTTAAATAGTGTAGATTTAGTTGTATTTACAACAAACCATAGCTGTTTTGATGCAGAGGATATTGTATCAAAATCTAAGCTAGTAGTAGATATGAGAAATGCTGTAAAAGAGGCATCGGATAAGGTTTATAAACTGTAATGAGAAAAATTGTATCAATAGTAGGGGCAAGACCCCAGTTTGTAAAAGCCGCTGTAATAAGTAGACTTATTAAGGATAAATACTCTGATAAAATTACCGAGTATTTAGTCCATACAGGACAACACTACGACCAAAATATGTCGGATATCTTTTTCCAGGAAATGAGAATTCCTAAACCTGACTTAAACCTGGCTGTAGGCTCTGGAAGCCATGGTAAAATGACAGGGGAGATGTTGGCAAAGATAGAAGAGGTTCTACTAGAGCAAAAACCTGACGCACTACTTATTTATGGTGATACAAACTCAACTTTAGCAGGTGCTTTAGCCGCATCTAAGCTTCATATTCCTGTTTGCCATGTAGAGGCAGGCCTTAGAAGTTATAATAAACTAATGCCCGAGGAACAAAATAGAATAGTTGCAGACCACCTGTCTGAACTTTTATTATGCCCAACACAAACTGCTATAGATAACCTGGTTAAAGAGGGAATAACTAAAGGGGTAAGTTTAACTGGGGATGTTATGTTCGATGCATCTATTTTTTATAGAACATTGGAAAATACCAATTCAAAATTAGTTAATATTCCAGAAAACTTCTTTTTAGCTACAATTCATAGGGCTGAGAATACAGACTCTAAAGAGAGGTTAACAGCTATTGTTAACGCCTTAAATGATTGTGGGAAAAATGGAGTACTACCCCTGCACCCAAGAACTAAAAAATACCTTGATGATTATGGCTTAACTTTTAACAAAAATATTAGTTTAATAGACCCTATAGGTTATTTTGATATGTTAGAGTTAGAGGCAAATGCTGATTTTATAGTAACCGACTCTGGCGGTGTGCAAAAAGAGGCATACTTTTTTAATAAACCATGTATAACTCTACGGGATCAAACCGAGTGGGTAGAGACTGTAGATGCCGGGTGGAATGTAATAGTTGGTGCAGATTATAATAAAATAGTCTCTACTATTAAGGATTTTACCCCCCCTGTAGAACATCCAGAACTATATGGTGATGGAAACAGTGGTACAAAAATAGTTGAGGAGCTATTAAAATTATGGAATTCTGCGATTTAAAGAAACAATACGACTTATATAAAGAAGAGATAGATAAAGGTATAGCTGAAGTAATTAATACAACCAGCTTTATAAAAGGCCCAATATTAACTAAATTCGAGACTAACTTAGCTGAATTTACAGGGGTTAAACACGCAATTGGTTGCGCTAGTGGTACAGACGCCCTAATTTTACCCCTAATGGCTTGGGGTGTAGGTCCTGGTGACGAGGTTATAGTTCCAGACTTTACATTTATAGCCACAGCCGAGATGGTATCCTTTATTGGTGCTACACCTGTTTTTGTAGATGTGGACCCAGTAACATATAATATGGACCCTAAGGCCTTTGAGGCAGCAATTACTAGTAAAACCAAGGTTGTAATTCCAGTTTCAATATTTGGACAGATGGCTGATTTAGACTCAATTATAGAGATTGCCCATAAAAGGGAGATCAAAGTTATAGAAGATGGTGCACAATCCTTTGGTGCTTTAAATAAAAATAGAAGATCCTGTTCTGTAGCTGACTGCTCAACAACCAGCTTTTTCCCAGCAAAACCTTTAGGTTGTTATGGTGATGGTGGAGCAGTTTTTACAAATGATGACAAGCTAGCTAACCAGATGAGGGTTATACTAAACCATGGTCAGGTTAAAAGATATCACCACAGTGTTATTGGTTTTAATGGTCGGCTAGATACAATCCAGGCTGCTATTTTAGATGTAAAACTATCCCACTTTAAAAATGAGATAGAGCTAAGAAACAGAGTTGCAGAAGAGTATACAAAAAGACTTAAAGATATAGTTAAAACTCCTATTGTTTTAGAAGAAAACCTTTCAGTTTGGGCTCAATATACAATTATGGTAGAAGATAGGGAAGATTTAAGGGATTACTTGGCAACTAAGAGTATTCCTACAGCTGTTCACTACCCA
Organism: Thiospirochaeta perfilievii; assembly: GCF_008329945.1. Classification (NCBI taxonomy): domain Bacteria; kingdom Pseudomonadati; phylum Spirochaetota; class Spirochaetia; order Spirochaetales; family Spirochaetaceae; genus Thiospirochaeta; species Thiospirochaeta perfilievii. The sequence goes on from NZ_CP035807.1 coordinate 2,911,797, forward strand.
ATCCCCCTAAGTAATCAGGAGGCTTTTAATAATATAAAAAGTTTAGATAACCCAGTTACAAAGGAAATTTCAGCTAAAGTAATGTCCCTTCCTATGCACTCATTTTTAACAATAGAAGAGATTGAGGAAGTTTGTGGGGCTATTAAGGAATTCTACAAATGAAAAGATTTTTAACAATTATACTCTTAACACTTAGTCTTAATATTTATTCACAAAGCCACCTTTCTATTGATATTAATGACCCAGTATATCTACTTTTAGAAACATCAGAAAAAAGGGGTGTATTAAACTTTCTACCCCTATCTAAACCCTATGCTAAATCCTATGTAATTAAACTTCTAAATCAGATTAATTTACATAGGGATCAATTTTCCCAGGGGGAATTAGATGTCCTAGACTACTATTTAGCCGAGTTCGGTGAAAATAGTAAAAAAAACCTGCTAAGTTGGAATAGTAAGGGGGATGGTAACATTCCAGGGTTAGATAACTTCTCTGTTGGTACAATTGTATCAGGTAATTATAGAAGTAACTTAAATAATAGTAAAAGTCCAAATATATATAACGGTTTTTCTATGTTTTTTAAGGGTGATATAGGTTCATCAGCCTCCTATTTTGGACAGTTTGGATTTTCGGTGGATAAGATATCCCCAGATCTATTTTATAATAATATCTCCCTCTGGTTATATAGCCAGGAGAATGACACCCATGGTAATGAGTATAAATACTACATCTCTGGTGGTAAGGTAAACTTTTACTCAGGGGATAATAATGATTTTGTATATCCTGGAACCTACGCTCCCTATCAGTTTGATAGTAGTGCATGGTCTGGACACCATACTCTTTTAAGTGCCGGGTTAATTGATGGTGTTTCCAATGAGTATTCCTATGGTTTAAATACTAAGGATGAGATATCAGTACAGTTATATGATAATAATTTAAGCCTAAGAATGGGAACAATAAAGAGAGAGTGGGGGCATGGTGATGGTTCATTATACCTATCTGGTACTTCAGTTCCCTTTGAGGGAATCGACTTTAATATTAAACCATCTAAGTGGTTTGAATACTCCTTTGTTGTAGGATCTTTAGGTAATTGGTTTGTTGATACATGGATAGATAATAGTGTATCTAACCCTGAGTTTTTCTCAGAACAGAAGATGATATCTCTACAGCAGTTTTCTCTAATATATAATTGGGGTTCTTTATCCCTAGGTAGTTCTGCTATTTGGGGTAAGAGGTTCGAGTTAGCCTATCTATCCCCACTTTTAATGCCTTTTATGAGCCAGGAGTATAATGGTGACTTTGATAATGTTAATATATTTGGTGGAGCAGAGGTTAAGGTTCCTTACTTAGGAAATATATATTTATCAATATTTTTAGATGAGACAAGTCTATCAAAGTTTAGTGAGATTTTTACTTATGCTAGAAATATGTACGCCTACCAAGGTGGTTTACAAAGATCCCTAGCCCTACTTCCATTTGGACAGTTAACCCTACAGTATACTAAGGTAAATCCCTTTGTTTATTCCCACTATGCAGAGGGTAACTACCCCCAGTATAATGTTCCTGTAAGTATGACATATACACATGGTGGACAAAATTTAGGTTACTTTATACCTCCAAATAGTGATGAAATATTATTAAAATATCAGGGTTTTCCTAGGCCAAACCTACTATTTACAGGGTCCTACCAACTAATAAGACATGGAACTAACGAAGTAGTTTATGATGAAGCTGGAGACCCAATCGCTTTTGGGCAGATATTTGGAGATATTTATATTCCCTTTAATTACAAAGAAGTTGATAGCTACCCGTTAAAGGACTTTTTAAATGATGGTATTTACGACTGGTCAAATATTATAAGTTTAAAGGCTGAATACTCCCTTAGTAATAGACCTGTTAAAATTGGTTTAGAGTATATATTCTCTAGTACATTCTGGGTTTTAAATGGAAGGGATATAACAGTTCCTGATACTATTTATCAGAATATTTTAGCTTTAACTTTTAGTATAAATAAGTAGGGCCTAGGTGAGAAAAATACTCTTTGTAGCTATATTTTTAGTTACTGGTTTTATCTATGCAGATCTACACTTTGATCTATCTCCAAATATTCTTCTAGGTAGTAGTGATGTTGTAGATACACCCACACTTTTGGAATTTTATGACTGGTTAGATAGACCATCCTACTCAAAACTCTATCTTGACCTTGGTGATGATATTTTTAAAATTTTTTTTCAGTTGGAACTAAAGTCAGATTTAAAGTCAAACTTTAGTATAGATCCAAACTACCCGGAAGTAGGATATGGAGAGTTTAATTTTGATATTTTTAAGCTATCTATAGGTAGAAGGAAACTAGCTACAGGGCCTGGTTTTTACGGGTTAAATATTGCCCAGCAGGCTCCCTATTTTGACCATATTTGGTTTGAAGCTGGTAAACCTGAAGTAGGTAGATGGAGGTATTATTTTACCACTATTACTACGGATAACTTAGCTACTGGGCAGATATCTGAAAAAGAAGATCCATATAAAACATATATTTCCCACTCTTTTAGTTATGTTTGGGATAATTTTATTTTAAATATTATAGATAGTAGCCTAATTTATGGACGAGTTCCTGATCTACAAGAAGCTGCACCATTTATTCATTACCACGGTCTCTACCAAAGGGGACAAAACGTAATTTTGGATATTAATTTTGACTGGTTGGTAAATAGTAGATTAAGACTCTATGGAGAGGCTCTTATAGACGAGTTCCAGTTAAGTATAGAGAGTAGTGATAGTAACCCGGGAGCTATGGGTTTTATTTTAGGTTCCCAATTTAAAATAAAAGATGGTAGAGGGGCAAAAAAAATACTAAATACCTCTAAGGATCACCTATTAAGAACAGAAAATTTTATTTTTGATAGTGGTCTATATATTAGTTTTGAATCGATGTTTACAACAAAGTATTTATATAATAGGGATGTGGAACTAGGTAAAATAACAAACCCTATACTATATATGTGGGATAATGACTCTGTAATATTTAATACATACTTTGGTGCTGCCTATGGTCCAGATGCTCTTGTAAACAGGTTAGGTCTAACATATAACGTAGATCCATTTAAGATGGATTTAACCTTTGAATCCTTTAGTTTTGGAGGATTTGGGATTAATGGTAGTTTTGACCCTCCCTACAACAACTGGTTATCAATTACATCCCTTACTAATTCTAATTTTAGGATAGCCTTAAATTTAGAATGGATATATAATAGCAATCAAACTTTCTATAGCAATATCAAATATGATTTTGGTTTGTTCAATAACCTTCAGTTTTTATTAGGTTGGGGTATGAAGTTATTTTAGGAGGTCGATTTGCTTAGAGAGCATCATAAATTATTAACTTTTATTCGGGTTTTTTTAGACGTTTCAATATCAATTAGCTCATGGCTAATTTCATACTTTATTAGGTTTAAAATTATTGGTGGTGGACAGCCGGATCTAGGAACATTTTATATTAAATTATCCCCTTTTGTAGCTTTAGCCACCATATATTTCCTATATAGAAAAGGTTTATATGGTCCTCAAAGATTTATAACCTGGCAAAGAGAGTTATTTAATACCTTTATGGCTTCCATATCTGCCTTTGGTGTTATTGTCTTATTCTCCTATTTTATAATGAATGTAATACTCTCAAGATTAACAATATCTATATTTTTAATTATCTCCACAACCTTATTATTAATTATGAGAATAATTATTAGAAATACCATTCAAATGTTTAGAAGAAAGGGACAGAATTTAAGGTATGTTTTAGTAATTGGTTTAGGGGAAAAACTAGAGGAATATTTAAGTAAAATAGAGAAATATAAGGAGATGGGAGTAGTTGTTAGTTCTATAATAAACCCAATAGAGGAGGGTTTTGATATTAGCCAGCTACTTCAAGAGCAATCTGTTGATCAGATTGTTATCTCAATACCCGAGGGGTATGAGTTATTAGAAACAGAGATTTTAAAGGCCTGTTCTAACCAACTTATACCTGTTGTTATTATTGCAAATATACCATACTCTTTTATCGGTTCAAATATTTTAGATTTTAAGGGTATACCTGTATTGGAGTTTAACTCTCCAAGTATCGGCTTTAGTAGTAGAACAATAAAACGAACTGTGGATATTTTTGGTAGCCTGTTTGGTTTAATTGTATTATCCCCTATATTTCTAATTTTATCCCTACTTGTTAAGTTTACATCTAAAGGTCCTATATTTTATGGTCAAGAGAGAATGACCAGGGAAGGGCGTGTATTTAAAATGTGGAAGTTTAGGTCAATGAAGGTTAATGCAGAGAATATTGGATCTGGCTGGACTGTTAAGGATGACCCTAGGCGGACTGTAATTGGCCCATTTTTACGGGCAAGCTCCCTTGATGAGTTACCCCAGTTATGGAATGTATTAATTGGGCAAATGTCCTTAGTTGGACCTAGACCAGAACGTCCTATATTTATAGACCAGTTTAAGGACGAAATTCCTGCATATATGTTACGACATAAAATGAAGGCTGGTATAACCGGTTGGGCACAGATTAATGGTTGGAGAGGGGATACCTCTATAAGTAGAAGAATTGAGTGCGACTTATACTATATTAAAAATTGGAGTATCTTTTTAGATATAAAAATACTTCTACTTACATTTATTAAGGGGTTTATAAATAAAAATGCGTATTAAAACTATCACACTATTTGTTATATATATCTGGAGTACTTTTATTTTTGCAGATGTAGGTGTATTGAACTTTTATAATGATATCGAATATTATAATCGATTAAGTTTAGAAGTTGATCATATTTCACAATATAAAGAAGGTTTTATTGATAAAGATAATAGAGTTTTATTAGAGGGAGATTCTTGGGATTTTAAGATATTTAATCCAACACTTTTTTATTCCTTTAATAGTAGTTTTTCCACTGGAATTAATGATGGTGCATTATGGCAGGGAAAAGGTTTTAATGGACAGCTAGAAACAGGTTTCATTTTTAACTCAGAGAATATTGTTATAAGGCTTTTACCTGAAATATGGTTCGCTCAAAATAAAGATTTTGAAATTGCTCCCTCTAAATACCTATATGGTTCCGTTATAACATGTATAGACTCTTATCAAAGACCTGGAAATGAAACATATTACGATATTAATTTAGGGAAGAGTTCTCTTTTATTCAAATATAATATTTTTGAAGCAGAGCTCTCCTCTGATAATATAATATTGGGGCCTGGAAGAATTTCTCCAATAATTATGAGTGATCATAGTGAGGGGTTTTATCATATAAGATTAGGTTTTGATGAGTGGAAATCCCCAATTGGTTCATTTGAATATAATGCATTTATTGGAAAACTTGATGAATCGTCATTTTTTGATGAGGATGAAACTAATAATTCAAATCTAATTACAGCATATAATTTTGCATATTCCCCTGTATTTATTCCTGGTTTAACATTAGGGTTTAACAGATCTTTAACGGCTCCAATGAGTGTCGTTTCTCCACAGATTATCTTTAAAATTTTCGACCCCTTTATTGCTGGAGGATATATCGGAGAACCTTTTGGTTACGATAAAACAGATCAAAGAATGTCTATAGTTATCGATTGGATATTTCCTGAGTCAGGGTTTAAAGCTTATACTGAAATTGCTAAAAATGACTACTCTACGAATATTGAATTATTATTACGAACTCCAGAGCATACTCTTGCATATACGATAGGATTTTCTAAAATTTTAGGTGATTTTTTATTAGAATTTGAACATACAGATTTACAAGAATCAAGAGAATATGTCTTAGGGGGCTTAGGAGGAGGAGGGTCCTTTTATCGGCATCATATAGTTAGCCAAGGTTATACTAATAATGGACAACTCTTAGGGGCTGGAATTGGATCTGGGTCAGACTCACAAACATTATCTTTATCTCATTTCCTAAAAGATAGAACCTTGAAGGCTTATATTCAACGTATAGCTATTAATAAAGATTATATTTATGGTAAGTATTTAGATCCTGATAATAGACCCTCTGGTTCTCCTTATGCTGTAGATGAGTTGCAGTTTAATATAAGATTAGGTTTTAAAGGTCTTTTTGACTTCGATTCAGTATCCATGTTTGCAGAATTTGCTTATGATTATAGGTCTGCCTTTAACTTCATCCCATATGAAAAGATGAATAATATCTATTTAGCATTAGGCTTACAATATAAATTTTAATAGTAGAGGATAATATTTATTTTGAAGTTTTTAAAAGGAAAAAATAGTTATGGAGAAGCTGTTAAGATACTATTTATATTTGATAATCTAACAAAAATTCTAAATTTTGCAAAAAACATTATAATAGCTGCTGCTTTAGGTTTTACAAAAATCCCTGATGCATATAATTTATCACGTTCAATTAATGGTACGTTTTATGGTACTTTAACAGAAGCTCTACTTGCTGGCTCTCTTCCTCATTTGAACGAAAGAGAAGATATTCAGGAGAAAATAAATTTTCTATATTCACTAATAATAGTTGTTATCTCTTTCTTTACAATTATAAGTTTAGTTCTTTTTATTTTTTTCCCAAATATTATGGATTTATTAGCTCCAGGATTCACTATAGAACAAAAAAGGTTAGTGTTCATATTTTTTCTTTTACAACTTCCAATGTCTTTTCTGACTGTTTTTTCATATGCATTTGAAAGTTATTTTAGGTCTGAACAAATTTTTGGAATAGTTAATGTTGTTAAGTTTATTGTTGCTATAATCGCATTTTCATTAATGTTCTTTTTTATTAAGAATAATTTTTACTTTTTAGCTTTAGGTCCTCTTATTGGAACCGTTATTGGATTTCTATTTCTTCTATCCCAAATCCCTAAAAAAATGACTAAATTTGACCCAAAAGTTATTCAGTTGTTAAGATTTGCATTACCATTAATATTAGGAGGAAGCTTTACTATTATTAATTCTTTTGTAGATAAAGGGTTTTCTTCAACATTACCAGTTGGGCAGTTAACCACACTTGATTTATCTATGAGACTGGTTGAACAGATAAAAGGCTTAATTGCAGGACCACTTGTAGGAGCTTTATATGCCTTTTTATCCCTTTCAATTACAAGAAAGAATTATAAAGTAGCACAACAGCAATTATCACAAATAACGGATAATCTCATTACCTTGTTTTCTTTAGTTTTTATTTTATTTATTCTTTTTGGAAAATTCGCCTTGAGCATTATGTTTCAGCATGGAATTGTTAATTCTGATGATATTAACTTGTTATACGAGGTGACACTTATTAGCTTTCCTGTTTGTTTTAGCCTTGTTAATGTTTTAGTTATGGTTATGTATTCATTTAAAAATTCAAAAATAGTAACTATATCAGGTATTTTTACCACACTTCTTAATGTGTTTCTTAACTTTGTTTTTGTCAAAGTATTTGGAATTTATGCGTTAGCTTCAGCTACTCTTTTTGTTGTACTATTAAATGCATTAATAATATCTTTATTTGTTAAACATAAGTATAATTTTGTGACATATACTTGGAAACATTTTATTATCATATTCACTTCAATTGTCTCCTGTTATTTAATTATTATTTTTGATATTGATATCTATATATCAACAATATTCATTTTAATTCTTATTGGAGAGTTGTTAGCTTTTAGATTGATTACTATGGATAAGATACTAAGTTTAAAAAATAAAGTTATAAAAAGGAGATAGTATGAATATTTTATATATCGCTAATGGTTTCCCTGAAGCCCACAATATTTCATCTGGGGTTTTTAACTATCATAGATACAAAAAGTTAAAGGATTTAGGCCATAATGTTATTATATGTAAGATAAATCACATTCGTGAGAATGGATGGAAAAAAAGTTATAATTTAGAGTTTTTAGATCTACCTGAATTAGATGTTATGTATATTAATTATTTACAAGTTCCAAAACTAAATTTTTATATTGGGTTAGTTTCCAAGCTAAGCAGAATTGTAAAAGAAAATAGTATTGATATAGTACATGTACACTATGCTACTCAATCATTTGCTGCATATCTATTAAAAAAGAAAACTGGGACTCCCTATGTTATTACTTCCCATGGTTCTGGGGTGTCTGTAAATATGTTAAACGCTTTATACGCTAAAAAAACTAAAAAAGCATTTCTATTTGCAGATGCAGTAATGTATGTCTCAAAAGATTTACAAAAATTAGCCCATAATTCAGATCTACATAATTTAAATGAATATATTACCTATAACGGTGTTGATTTTACTCTTAATCCTATTAATAGAAAAATCGAAAATGATAATTTAAATAAAATTTGTTTTGTTGGTAATCTCATCGATATAAAAAGAAGCCAGTATCTGCCAGAAATATTTAGGAGTATAAAGGATAAATATCCTTCTGCTGAATTTACTATAATAGGTAACGGAGAAAATAGAGAATTAATAAAAGAAAAACTTTCTGTATTAGAATTAAATTCATGTGTTAATCTTCTAACTGATACTATTCCTCAAATTGAGTTATTTAAGATCCTTTCTAACAATGACTTATTAATACTACCAAGTAAATACGAAGCATTTGGTTGTGTTTTAATTGAAGCTATGATGTGTGGTTGCCAAGTAGTTGTAAGTGAAAATGGTGGAATGCCTGAAGTTGTTGGAGATTTTGGTTCAATAGTCCCTGATTCAGAGGCATGGATTAATGATTTCTCTTCAGCTGTAGTATATAGACTTTCAAATCCTGTAGGATATGAGAAGTTAAAATTAAGGGCAAAAGAGTTTTCATGGGAGAATACTGTCAAAATGGAAGAGTCTATATATAAAAGGTGTTTAACTAAATGAATATAATTTATCACATACCTTGGGAAATAAAAGTAGGAAGAAAGTCTGCAACTGGAATTAGACCCTTGGAAATGTTAGAGGCTTTTAAAAACCTAGGCTGTAATGTTTATACTGTTATGGGTAGTGGTCATGACAGAAAAGTTGCAATTAGAAGTATAAAAACACTTATAAATAGTGGTGTTAAATTTGATTTTGTCTATTCAGAGAGTTCAACAGCACCTACATTTATAGCAAGTGGTTGGAAAGACTTTTTAAAATATGGAAGTTTAGATTTAAAGTTTCTGAAATATTGTAGAAAAAATGGGTTAAAGTTAGGTCTTTTTTATAGAGATATATACTGGCGATATCCTGAATATATGGAAGAGATACCTTTTTTAAAAAGAATAATTCTTCAATTAACTTACAGGTTAGATCTAATTTGGTATAAAAAGTGGGTAACTAATTTATATCTTCCCTCTGTTAAAATGAGTAGGCTGTTAGGAAAATATAGTTTTAATGTTAAAGGTCTACCTCCAGCAGGGTCAGAAATAGATTATATTGATAATTTAAATAACAAAAAACAGGATCTTAATCTTTTTTATGTTGGTGGTACTAATGAAAATTATAAGTTACATAAACTTTTTAAGATAGTTTCAAATAAGATAGGAACAAAACTAAGATACTGTACACGGAAAGATGAGTGGAATATTGTAAGTTCCCAGTATAAATCAGGTAGCAATATAGAGGTTATACATAAAAGTGGTAAAGAGTTAAAGGAAGAGCTTATTAATGCAGATATCGGCATGCTGTTTTTTGAAACAGATGAATACCGTACTTTTGCTATGCCTGTTAAAATGTTTGAATACTTAAGTTATGGTATTCCTGTTATAGCCACTGAAGGCACAGCTGCAGGTGACTGGGTTAAAAAGAATGGGGTTGGTTGGACAATACCTTATAGTGAAGAAGCATTGGATAATTTGTTAAATAACTTAATTGAAAACCCTAATCAAATAGTTAACACTAAAAAAAATATTAGTAATGTTTTAAAAGACAATTTATGGTCTAGTAGGGCAGAACAGGTTATTAAGGATTTACGTTAATGAAGGTATTAGTATTAGCATCATGGTATCCTAGCCCCATGTGGGAAGATCTAGGGGATTTTGTAGAGAAGCAGGTTAATGCACTAAACAAAAATGGGATAGAAACAGATGTAATTTACCCAAATATATACTCCCCAAAACGGATTTTAAAGTGTAAAAAAATCTCCCTTGGTATAAAAAAAGATAGAAGAAATAATAACAGTGTTTATATAGGGTATGGAATTAAAACCCATTTAAACTCTTTTGATAGTTATCGAACTAAAAGATTAGGCCAGAAACTTTTTAAATTATATGTAAAGGAAAATGGATTACCAGATATAATCCATCTGCATAACTTTATGGCTGGAGATCTGGCAGTATGGATTAAAAATAAGTATGGAATCCCCTATATAGTAACTGAGCACTACACTGGCTTTGCCAGGAATATTGTAACACCCTTTGAAAAAAAGATCGCCGGCAGAGTTTTTGAAAATAGTAGTAGGAATATAGCTGTAAGTGAACCTTTTAGAAAAATTTTAGAAGACGTTACAAATAAAACTTTTATAACAATACCTAACCTTATTGATACTGATTATTTTATACCTGGAGGTAGTAAATTTGATCATTATACCTTTATTAATGTAGCAGATGTTGTACCTAAAAAAAATCAACAGCTACTATTAAGAGCCATCTCTAAACTAGTAGAAAAGGGATTAGATATTCGTTGTATCTTTGTTGGGGATGGACCTGATAAAAAAGGTCTTGAAAATTTAGCAGTATCATTAGGTATTGATAGGTTTGTTACATTTACTGGTTTTAAACCACGGTCAGAGGTTAAGACTTTATTGCAAAAATCCCACTGTTTTGTATTGCCAAGTCTCCACGAAACTTTTGGTATTGTTGTTATAGAGGCTTTAGCTGCTGGTATTCCTGTTATAGCTACTCCCTCAGGTGGTCCTGAGTGGATCTTAAAAAATAGTAATGTAGGGCAAATAATTGATTGGAATATTGAAGAATTGACCCAAGCAATGGAAGATTGGATGACTATATCCATTAATTCTGATACCCTCCATAGCTGGGTAGTTGATAACTATTCGGATAGAGTAATATGTCAATCCCTAAAAAAACTTTATAAAGAGGTATTAGATTGTTAGACCCTAATTTACCAATATTTCTACAGGATTGGTACCTAGAAGCTGTATGTGGACAAGGAAACTATAAAAAATTAGAGATAAAAAAAAATAACAGTGTAATTGCGTGGATGCCTATATTTTTTAAAAAAAGAGGTCCATTTAGATATATAACTCAACCAAATTTCTCCCAATTCCACGGACCTACACTATACTTCCCTAAGGATCAAAAGGTTGTTAAAAAAAACTCTTTTATAGATAAAAATCAGGACCTTATATTAGATCTATTGGAAAAGGAGAAATTTCACTCATATAACCAAAATTGGAATCCAGATGTCTCTAGTTGGTACTCTTTTTATAAAAGAGGATATAATATGTTAGTTCGATATACCTATATTTTAAGGGATCTTTCTAACTTAGACGCTGTCTGGGCCGGCTTTGATAATAGGCTTAGAACAGATATTAGAAAGTCCGAAAAGAACTTTACATATGAAGTATCTGATAGTGTGGATAACCTATATTCAATTGAAGAGAAAACTTTTAAACGACAAAATCTATCAGTACCATTTTCAAAAAGTGATGTAAAAACACTTTTTAATGCAGTAAAAGAGAATAATAGTGGAGAACTACTAATTGCAAAGAGTGAGACTGGGGTTATCTCTGCCTGTGTATATTTAGTATGGGATAAAAAAACATGTTATTATATATTAGGTGGTGCCGACCCAGAGAATAGGGTAGGTTCCCCCCAAGCATTTTTATTATGGGAAGCAATTAAAAGAACTGCAGATAGAGGTCTAGAGTTTGACTTTGAAGGAAGTATGGTTCCTGGAATTGAAAAGTTTTTTAGATCCTTTGGTGGGGAGAGAGTACCCTATTATCAGGTTTGGAAACATAGATCAAAGATTTTTGGTCTGTTAAAGGGTTAAAAATTGATAAGAGTAGAAGGTCCAGATAATAATAGAGTTCAAAGAGAGTATATATGTCATGTTCTATTTAATGAGATCCTAGGTATAGAGTATACATTTACACCTTCTAATAAAGATTCCTGGACAATAGGCTTTGATAATGGACTTATAATAATTCCAGATTTACTTAAGGATAAGTATAACAAAGAGGATATACCCAAGGTAGTTAACTTTTATGAACTTCCATTTACTCCTGAAAAAGATATTCCTGGAATATTTACCCATGGAGAGTATAATAGAAGTGGTAATGTAGTAACCCTTCCCATAGATATCTTCTCCTCTAGCTTTTTTATGTTAAGTAGGTGGGAAGAGTCGGTTTTAAGTGATTTAGCACCAAATGGACGTTTCTCGGCTACCGATAGCCTTTCATATAAAAATAACTTTTTAGATCGACCAGTAGTAAATGAGTATATAACCTGGATATGGAATATTTTAGTTGAATTAGGTTACTCATCAATTAAAGAAGAGAAGAATTGGGAACTAGTAACAACCCATGATATTGATATGATTAGATTTCACCGAGTTAAAAGGTATTTAGGCGATATTGTTAAACACGCCTCCATCAAAAGATTTTTAGGTAGATTAATGTTACTTGGAAGTAATCCCTGGGATAGTTTTGATTGGATAATGGATCTGTCAGAGAGGGCGGGGATAAAGTCTCATTTTTATCTTTTAGTAGGTGGAAAGGATAGAATGGATAGGGATTTTAATCTTAAAGACCCACTAATTAGAAATATTATAGACAAAATTAAGAGAAGAGGTCATATAGTTGGTATACATCCATCATATAGTTCCGCTATAGAGAAAAAACAGTGGCTTCTTGAACTAGATAAAGCAAAAACTTTTACAAATTGTAATATTGTTGAGGGCCGGCAACACTATTTAAGATGGCTCCCCAAATCTACTCTGACTATGTGGGAAGAGGGGAATATGGAGCTTGATTCAACACTTGGCTATCATAATGCTCCAGGTTATAGGTGTGGTACTGGTAATATATTTACACTATTTAACTTAGAAAAAAATAGACCTTCTACTGTAAAGGAGCGGCCTCTTATATTTATGGATGGTACTTTTAGAGACTACTTAAAAGTTACACCAGAGAAGAGCCTAGACTACTTTAAACTCTTTAAAGAGAAATCCGTTAAGTATTCAATGCCCCTAACTATTTTATTCCATAATTCTAGTTTTGATAGACTTACTTGGGCTGGTTGGGACTCTTTATATACTTCTATATTAAATCTATCGGGGGGAAAAAAATGAAAAAGGTACTTTTAGTATCTCCATATCCATACTCTAAAACAGGACGAGGTATGGATGTTTTAACAGAGTGTTTTGAAGAAGAGGATTGGGATACTAACCATTTAAAGTTTCCAAACGTCTTTTATTCTGTAAATAAATCAAACTCTTTTGATACTAAGGTTACAGAGTTTACCTCTAAAAAAGCCCTTATTCCATATGTTGATGGTTTTATGAAGTGGTTTCCAAGGTTTTTATTTAACATAATGGTAAAGTATCAGCAGAAAAAAGCGAGTTTTATAGATTTTAGTAAATACGACTATGTTGTATTAGAGAGTGGTAAACCCCTCTTTCTATTAGATAAAATCCCCCATAAGACTAAAATTATATATAGACAATCAGACTCTGTTCGGCATGTACTAGGGAAAAACAGATACTATATCGCCCTTGAGGATAAAGTTTACAGTAGAGCAACAAAGATTATTGTAGTAAAGGATAGATTTAAAAATTTACTAGATAGCCAGACACAAAAAAAGGTTAGGGTTATAAGAAATGGCTATTCATTTCCAAAGGATGTTAATCTTTCTAATCCATATAGGGGAGATAGAAAAAACGCTATATATGTTGGTTTAACTAAACTAGATGCTCCAACATTAAAAAGTATCTGTTTAAAAAATGATAATCTTGATGTTCATATATTTGGAAACTGTATTACCCCCTGGGATCTAAAAAAACTAAATAAAATTGAGAATTTTTATTACCATGGGTTTGAACCTAGGGATGTCTACCTTTCATATATAAAATACGCAGATGTAGCAATTTTTCCATTTAAGCCATGGGATGCTATGGAGTGGGTTGGTTTTACTTCTAAATACCTAAACTTTATGTATTTTAAGCTTCCTGTTGTTTCATATTTAACAGGTGAATTAAGCGAGTTTGATGGTATGGGTGTTCTATTTCCTAAAGATGCGGAAGAGTTTGCAGTTATGGTTAAGGATGTTATAGAGAGGGGCGAGAAGGTTGATTCTAAAATTGACTTTCATTTCTATTCCCATCCACAGAGAAAAAAAGAGTATAAAGAGTTTATAAAGGAGTGTGAAAATGGAGACTGAATATTTTATTCATGAGTCTAGTTATGTTGATGACGGGTGTAAAATAGGTCCTGGAACCAAAATATGGCATTTTACACATATTATGCCAAATAGTGTTATTGGGGAAAACTGTTCCATAGGTCAAAATGTAAATATTGGAAGTAAGGCAATAATTGGTAATGGTGTTAGAATTCAAAATAATGTCTCTGTATACGATGATGTAATATTAGAAGATGATGTTTTTTGTGGCCCATCATGTGTTTTTACTAATGTGATCAATCCTAGAGCTTTTGTTCAGCGAAAAAATGAATACTTGGAAACTCGGGTTAAAACTGGGGCATCAATTGGCGCTAATGCAACAATAGTTTGTGGTGTTACCCTAGGGGAATTCTCTTTTATCGGTGCTGGTAGTGTTGTTACAAAAAATGTACTACCCTACGCTTTAATGTATGGTAATCCAGCTAGACAACATGGTTGGATATGTAAATGTGGTGAGAAATTACCTAAGAACTTAAAATGTGAATCATGTGGTGTTATCTATAAAAATGATGGTAACACTATCGATGTAAAAAATAGTTAAATGAATAGGGCTCTATTTTTAGATAGGGATGGAATAATCATAAAAGATGTATCCTATCCCCATAAGATTGAAGATCTTATTATTAATAATGAAATTATACCTTATTTAAAACATTTTTTAGAGCTTGGTTTTAAACTTATTATTGTTACAAATCAAGCAGGTATCTCTAAGGGAAAGTTTACTATGGATCAGTATAAAGAGTTTCAAAAAGAGCTGATTAATAGATTATCATTTTTAGGAGTATATATAACTGATACCTACTTCTGTCCATATCATAAAGATGGGGTTGTAGAGCCCTTTAATGTGGACTCTTATGATAGGAAACCAAAGCCAGGAATGTTTTTAAAGGCAGCTAAAGATCATAATATTGATATTAGTAGGTCGTTTATGATTGGTGATAAGTTTAGTGATATAATAGAACTTGAGTCACTTAAGTGTTATATTTTAGAGAGTGAGTATAATAGGGGAGAACCTGGTACTTATACTACAGTAGATGATATTTTTTGGGAGATAAATAGTGAGTTATAACGAAATTATTTTACAACGGTTAGGTGAATCCTCATCAGTTAAAAAAAAGATGGTAGAGTCTACCAAAATAATAGAATCTATAAACACTAGTGTTAAAATTATACTAGATAGTTATAAAAATTGTGATGGATCAATATTTTTTGCAGGAAATGGCGGGAGTGCAGCGGATGCACAACATTTAGCTGCAGAACTTGTTGGACGGTTTTATTTAAATAGAAAATCATTAAAGGCTGAGGCTATTACTGTAAATACTTCAACTATTACAGCTGTTGCAAACGATTATGGTTACGATAATATCTTTTCAAGGGCAATAGAGGGTAAGGGTCGTAAAGGTGATGTCTTTGTAGGCATCTCAACTAGTGGAAACTCAAAAAATATTGTAAATGCAGTTAAACTCTGTAAAGAAATAGGTATTAAAACAATAGGTTTTACAGGAGAAAATCTTGGAATAATGGATGATATTTGTGATGTAATGGTTAAAATACCATCCTCGAATACACCAAGAATACAAGAAGGTCATATCCTTGCCGGGCACATTATATGTGAATTAGTAGAGAAGGAGATGTTTCCTAATGTTTAAAACTATTAAAGAGTCCCTTAATTCTAGATTAAACTATCTAATTATTGGGGATGTTATGATTGATAAGTATATTTTAGGAGAAGTTAAAAGAATTAGCCCGGAAGCTCCTGTTCCTGTATTAAAGGTAAAAAATAAAAAACATAATCCAGGAGGAGCTGGAAATGTTGCTGTAAATATATCTGGATTAAACTCGGATGTTACAATTGTAGGTTTTACAGGGAGGGATGAATCCTTAGATCTTCTAAGTTTAGACTTAGAAGGTTATAAAAATATTGAACTTAGGCCTACAATTTGGTCTAGGAATACCATAACTAAAACTAGACTAATATCTGGGCAGCAACAGATTGTAAGAATCGATGAAGAGGAGAGTTTTTCTCCTACAAGCTTGGAACTAGATAATCTTCTAAGTGATATTAATAATATAGATTTGTCTAATTTTAACGGTATTGTTTTATCCGATTATGCTAAGGGCGTCTGTTCAGATTCTGTGTGTCAAAATGTAATTAAAAGAGCTGCAAATTTAAATATACCAACAATAGTAGATCCAAAGGGGTCTAATTGGGAAAAGTATAAGGGAGCCACAGTTTTAACCCCAAACCTTAAAGAGGTTGGAGATGTTTATGGTATGGAGATACCTAATAATGATAGTGAAGTTGAAAGGGTAGGTCTGGAGCTTTTAAATAGATTTAACCTAACTAATATAATTATAACAAGAAGCGAAAAAGGGATGACCCTTATAAATAGGAATACAACTGAACATTTTCCTACAATGGCTAAGGATGTATTTGATGTTTCTGGTGCTGGTGATACGGTTGTAGCAGGTGTAATAAGGTTTCTAACAGCGGGTTTAGATATAAAAGATGCAATTAATATAGCTAACTTTGCTGCGGGTATTGTTGTTGGACATGTAGGTACCTGGCCAATAAAAATGGAAGAGTTATTGGAAAAATCATCGGATAGTAAAACCCTTAACAGCACTATTATAGACCTTAAAAAGAACCACAAAAAAATTGTTTTTACCAATGGTTGTTTTGATCTACTACATCCAGGCCATGTAGATTATATGCAGAAGGCTAAAGAACTTGGGGATTATCTAATAATTGGACTTAATTCCGATGAGTCTGTTAGAAGATTAAAGGGTAAAGATAGACCTGTTAATAGTGAACAAGTTCGTAAAACTATGTTAGAAGCCCTAGGTTGTGTAGATGCTGTAGAGATTTTTAATGAAGATACACCTTACCAGTTAATTAAAAGGATTTCACCTGATATTTTAGTTAAAGGTGGTGATTATAATATAGAAGATATAGTTGGTCGTGAGTTTGCAAAGGAGACAAAGACAATAGAGTTTCTTGAAGGATTCTCAACTACTAGCTTAATAGATAGGATTAAACAAGCATATGTGTGATAGAGGAAACAGTAGTTTAAGGTTTTTTGATAGATACTTGGGAATACCAATAGTTTTCCTATTAGGATTATTTCATTTTAAAAGGAAAAAACCAGAGAGATTTAATAGTGTTGGAGTTCTTGCTACAGCAGCTATTGGAGATACTCTTTTAATCTCCCCCATATTAAAGGATTTAAAAAAAAGATACCCAGGTTCCGACATTACAATATTTTGTGGAAAAACAAATAAGGCTACATTTGAGATGGCACTACCTAGTTTTAAACTAGTTGTAATCCCTGTTAATAATCCCTTAAAAAGTCTAAAAATAATTAGATCAAATAGTTTTGATATCTTTATAGATTTTGGACCCTGGCCAAGGTTAAACTCTATTTTATCCTATTTTGCTAAATCTAAATACAGAGTTGGGTTTAAATCAATAAATCAACATAGGCATTTTGTTTATGATAAAGTTGTTGACCATTTGGATACTAACCACGAAATTGATAATCTTAGAAGAGTTGTTAAGGAGTTTGATGTAGTTTCTGAATCTATACCATCATTAGGGGATTCGACACCTAACTTAGAAAATCCCTATGTTGTTGTTCATATGTTTCCAAGTGGATATAAGGCTTTTTATAAGGAGTGGAGTGACTATAAGTGGGTAAATTTAATTAATGGTTTAACTGATAATGGTATCAATGTTAAACTAACTGGAGCTCCAGTAGATGTAGAACCTTGTAATAGGATTGTTTCTAGTTGTAAAAATTCTAGTAAGATTGAAGTTCTAGCAGGCAAAACTAATTTAAAACAAGCTGGAGAAGTTTTACAAAAATCTACACTTGTTATTAGTGTAAATACTGGTATTATGCATATGGCTGCAGCATATAATAAATATGTTATAGGCCTACATGGACCAACATCACCCTTAAGGTGGGGACCTATATGTAATAACAAAACAGATTTTACTGCCACAACTAAGGGGGCAGGTTGTCTTCATCTAGGTTTTGAGTATGTTGTAGATGATGTAAATTCCCTTGACTCAATAGATGAGTCTTTAGTGTTAGAAGAAGCTGTTAGGATATACAAGGGAGTATTATGTTAGGGAAAAAAAGGGTTAGTTTTTACATTCCATATCTCTTTATCGCAGCCCTCTATTGGATATTTCACTTAAAGTATATGCCTGAATATTTAGATGATGCATGGACCCTATCCTGGGCATACCGTTTAATGAAATTCAACGACGTTACCGACTATGTTTTTGGTTATGTAAATACAAGGGGATCAATACTTTTTGGACGGGGGTATGCCTACTTTTATGGTATTATTCTTGAACTTATTGGCTGGAGTAGATCAAACGCTGTAATTATATCTACTAGTTTAACTTGGTTAACAGCCTTTATCTGGTTTAAAATAACAGTAAATCTTGGTTATTCAAAAAAGATGGCAAAAATAGTTTCTATATTATTTCTAATTATGGAGATATATTTTGCTTTAGGTAATAAGTTAAGATCTGACTCTTTAGCACTATGTATAATTAGCTTTGCATTTTATCTGTTTATTAAAAAACACTACTTTTTTGCAGGACTTCTATCTATTATAGCATTTGAAGTGCATGTTATATCCCTTACCTACTTTTTATATATATTGGCCTATTTAATATCTATTTTTAAAGATATGAGGGATAGACCTCTATTCTATGTAAAAGGTGCTATAGTTTTTTTACTTGGTGTATCTGTTGGCTTGGTGTATTACTTTTTTTTACAGAGAGAATATTTAGAATACTTCTTTTCCCAAACTACAAGTGAGATGGTAGGCCATACTTTTTACTCTTATTTTTGGAAGATGAAGTTTGCTTGGAGACATTTGCCTGAACTAGTAATAGTATTGGTCTCATTAATTATATTTTTTAAGAAGAAATTGTATAAGATTGATAGTTTTATACTTCCTTTTTTTATATGTACTATTCTATCCACATTTATATTTAGACGGGGAAATTATCACTATACAGCTTTTGTCTACCCTTCAGTTTTATTGTTAATAGCGTTTATTGTTACAAATATTAAACAGGAAAAAATATTTTGGATACTGCTACTATGTTATCTAATACCCCAGTACGGTTTTTTATATTATACTAACCATAGTTTTAGTCAAAAAGAGTATGAAGCCTCTCTACAATCATCTATTCCCAAGGATGGAAGGTTTATATTGGGAAATCCCGGGGCTTGGTTTGCTCTTAAAGATAGGGAATTCCATGAATATGGATATTTTAAAAGGGGTAATCGAGAAGTCTATGAAGTTCCAAATGAGCTCTATCTTATAAGTACTAAGGATTACAGAGATAACATAATGGATCAAAAAGAGTGGAATGATACATTTATGAAGGATTATTTAGAAGAAAAAGTTGACTCTTTCTCTACTTTTGATGGTAATATAGTTGATATATTGCTACTAAAAAAAAGGAAATAAATGCAAATAATTAAACAGGCCGCTAAATTTTCCATTGTTGGGCTTATAAATACTGGTATAACAATTGGATCTATTTTTATTTTGACAAAAATATTTTCTGTAAATTATATAGTTGCAAATGCTATAGGTTATATTTTAGGTCTTATTAATAGTTTTTTTCTAAATAGGTCTTGGACATTTAAAAGTAGGGGTAAATTTAGATCCCAGGGATTAAGGTTTGTTCTTGTTTTTATAATGTGTTACACACTACAATTAGGGCTCTTAATAATCCTTAAGGAGAGATTATATATAAATGTCGATATATCTCAAATTATTGGTATGGTTTTTTACACAGGATTAAATTTTATCTTAAGTAAGTTTTTTACATTTAAAAAGGAGTCTTTATATGAAAGTTAGTATTATAATTCCATGTTACAATGAAGAGGAAGTTATTTCACTAGCCTACCAACGGATTTATAAAGTTATGGAACGTATTAGTTATCAATATGAAATAGTTTTAGTTAATGATGGTAGTAAAGACAATACTTATAACATATTAAAAGAGATATCTAGTAAGAATGACACTGTTAAAGTTATTAATCTTTCTAGAAATTTTGGTCACCAGCCTGCAGTAACAGCTGGTATTGAGCTATGTAGTGGGGATATTGCCATAATAATGGATGCAGATATGCAGGATCCTCCAGAACTAATACCAGATATGATAGATGTCTATTTAAAAGAAGAAGCAAATGTAGTATATGCAGTTCGAGAGAGTCGTAAAGGGGAGTCCTTCTTTAAAAAAGTTACAGCTAAGCTTTTTTATAGGTTCTTGAATTCAGTTTCTGAAATAAAACTTCCATTAGACACTGGTGATTTTAGGTTAATTGATAGATCGGTAATTGAAGAGTTTAAAAAATTAAAAGAGAAAAAGACATATATACGTGGACTAATTACATGGGTAGGTTATAAACAGGTTCCATTTTATTATAAAAGGGATCAAAGGTTAGCTGGAGAGACAAAATATCCTCTTTCCAAGATGTTAAAATTTGCTTCTAATGGCATTATGTCCTTTACTAAAAAACCACTTGAAATTGCCATCGGTTTAGGAACTCTAAACATAATAGTAGGAATTATACTAAGTGTATATGTATTTATCTCCCACTTTTCTAATAGTATAACCACTGTCCCGGGTTGGGCCTCATTAATGATTGTTGTTATATTTTTTAGTGGAATACAGTTATTAAGTTTAGGTTTTATTGGTATTTATTTAGGAAGGGTTTTTGATGAAGTAAAGGATAGACCTGATTATATAATATCAGAGAAAATTAATTTTTAAGGAAGAAGAATGAAAAATATTTTTATTACACTACTTTTACTGTTAACATTGGATATATCTGCATTTAATAGTTTAATGCCAGACTTAACAGATGGGCAAAAAGAGCTTTTTAACAAACAATCCTATCTAAAGGAGAGTGATGTTAAGTATAAGGATGGGTTTAGATTAATACCTAAAGATTACCCTCTTAAAAGCGAATTTTTGAAAGAAGTTAATGAGTATAAACCTGAGTTATGTATTGAACTTCTATTTGAGTTTGATAAACCAAATTTTGAAGGTGAAAAGTTAACTAAATTTTTACAAGAGAATATATTGGCAGTTTCAGACCAGGTTGGTATTGAGTACTTCTCTTTTAATAGAAATAAAATGTACCCTCTAATAGAAAAGTCATATATGGTGGAGAGTTATTCAAATAAAAAAGAGAAGATAAGTGATCCTGTAATTAATGAGGTTAAAGAACTAAGGAGATATACCCTTTTTCAAAAGGACTCTACATTTGGTAGTAATTACTACTCATTAATAAGTAGAACTAAGAAGGGTATTATATGGAATCAAATGGATAATATTACAGACCTGTCTGTCTTTAAAATTTTTAAGGCGTTGGATGAGGGAAGTCTACGTGTTGATTATATGATAATCCCTAATCAAGATAAACTACTTCTTTACTCTGTTGTGCAGATTAAAGATCCTCCAAAGGTAGAGAATGTTCTTGGTAGAAAAGTTAATATACCTGATTCTGTTAGAAAAAGGATACAAGCCATTATTGAGTGGTATATAAAAAAAATTACCTAAAAGGAATTAATAAAAGATGAAGATTGCGATTTTTACTGATACATTTTACCCACAAATTAACGGGGTTGTAACATCATTAACAGATCTAGCAAAGGGAATGACCGATAGAGGTCATAAGGTTTTTATTGTAGCACCAGAGGATAAGGGTGATTATACAGAGTTCCAGTATAAGGATATTGAGGTTCTAAGACTTCCTGCTATTAATGCTTCTTTTTATGAGGGTTTTAAATGGTCTGCTATAATGCATAAACCATCTTTTAAAAAGTTAAAGGAAGAGGATATTGATATTGTACATTTTATGACTCCTATAACAGTATCCGTTTTTGGTATTTTAGTTGCAAAGTTATTAAAAAAACCAATGATTGGTACATATCATACTTTTATTAGTGAGTTAAGTTATATAAGGCAGTTTTTTCCCCACGCTGGTCCTGCAACTCAAAAATTTGCATGGCAATATAGTAACGCCTTTTACAATAGAGCCCACCTAATTACAACACCTTCGGATTTTACAACTAATGAATTAATTAAAAACGGATGCAGACAGAGGGTCATTACTGTATCTAATGGTATTAACCTTTCCTGCTTTGATAATAGTAAAAAAGATGAGATTAAGGCTAAATATAATCCTAATGGTCATATCGTTCTATATGTTGGTAGAGTCTCTATCGAGAAGAATATGATGATTCTATTAGAGTCATATAAAGAGGTTTGTAAAACAGATAAAACAACAAAGTTCTTAATTGTTGGAAATGGCCCATTTTTTCTAGAGAGTAAGGCCTTTGTTAAAGAGGCAAATCTAGAGGATCGAATTATCTTCCTTGGTTCAATACCTAATAATGAGTTAAAAGTCTCTGGTCTTTTTGGTGCATCCCGTCTATTTGTTACAGCATCTAAAACCGAGAACCAGCCTGTAACTGTTCTTGAGGCCAAGGCAAATGGGATTCCATGTATTGGTCCAGACTCTATGGGTATGCCAGGAGTTATAGAGGATAATTATAGTGGTTTTATTGTACCAAAGGATGACTCCAAGGCTATGGCAGAGGTTATTATTAAAATTCTATCAGACGATAGTTTATATGAACAGTTCTCTAAAAACTGTTTAGAATCTGTTAAAACCCATGAACTAGGATTTATATTAGATGAGTGGGAAGAGAGATATAAACATCTAATAGAAAACCCAGTTCGTTTAAAAAAACATAAAAGTTTTAAAAGGGCTAAAGCTAGTTTAAAAGAATAAGCTACTAGTAATATCTATCTCTAAATCTTCCTTCCAGTCAAATGTACCTGAGTCGAAGTCTGAAAGATTTAGGGATATAGAGCCCCTAGCTACAAGGGATTTTAACTTATCCACATAGAGTATAAAGTCTGCTCCTGTACCAATTTTTGGTTTTAGGTAGTCTGTAATACCAAAATCCAGGTGGGGACTAAATATAGCCTCTGCAATATTTTCCAACTTTATAACCCTAATAAAAACGTTGTTATTAGAAAAGATTCCAAATGTACCGTATAAGTCTCCACTAGGGACACCTCTTACATTTCCTCCTAATCCTAATAACTCACTATTAACCGATATAGTGCTTATTAGTTTAGAACCAATTGATATTGGTAGGTCTCCAAAGGTTTTAAAATAGGATCCACTTAAAGAGAACTCTGTAGTTGGTTTTATCTCTTTAGTATGTGTCTGTACAAGGGATATTGAGTTACTAATTCCATAGCTGTAACCGTCCCTAAAGTTCCCTATCCAGTTTACACTGCTTTTCCCTAGGCCATGGCTATATGATAGTGATAATGGAACTTTATACTCATTAATTATAGCGTCACTTGTTATACTGTTTACAGGTTTATGATCGTACTCTGCTATAATAGAGATTTTAGGGGAGTAGTTATACCCCTTAATAAAGTTAAATGTTGAGCTAAGGCTTAATTTAGACTTTAAATAACTCCACTCATAGTCATCCTTGTTACTCCTTTCTAGGGTTTGGTTGTAGGATATATTATAAAATCTATCTAAAATAAGTATCTTATCCACCGATAAACTTGTATCCCAGGTTAGAACCTCTAACTCATTAGTTTCACTATTAAGACCAATATTTACGCCACCTTGAATAAGTGTATTTGTTAAGGTTCCTAAACTATTGTACCAATAGAGTTTCATTGCAACTCTACCACCGGTTTCAGAGTTATACTTAGGGTATCCAAAGGGTATTATACCCCATGCTTCATCTAGATATATACTAATGGTAACGCTATTACCTATTAAACTGTATGTTACATCTGAATCTTCAAATATTCTTAAGTTATCAAGGCTCTGCTTTAATGTTGCAACGTAAATTTCAATCTCTTCTATGGAATTAAAGGTTATATCCTTTGTTATTCCAAGTCTCTTTTCTAAAAAGTATGGTTTAGTAGAACCCTTTATATCATATTTTATATCAGAAATATTATATGATACATTCTCTGCTACTAAAAATGTTATTCCATACAAAAATGTAAGTAAAATAAGTAGTAATTTCTTCATGGAAATAATATATCATATAAACTACTTTAGTCATATATTAATTCTTGATATGATAAATATATGAGTAGTTATGAATTTAATTTTGGACAGTTTAAAACAGCAGTAGGTTTTTACGAACTAGAAAACCTTATACCTGATAGTGGATCACTTTTTATCGCAGATGAAAATACATCCTATTTAATCCCTAAAAAATACTTAGATCGTTGTGTAATTCTACCCCCAGGGGAGGAGTTTAAATCCTGGGAGAGCATAGATAAAATACTTACTAAGGCAGTTGATTTAGAACTAGCTAGGGACGCTAACTTTGTAGGTGTAGGTGGTGGTGTAATATGTGATATGACAGCTTTTGCTGCATCTCTATTTATGCGAGGTTGTTCTGTAACCCTTATTCCCACAACCCTTTTATCCATGGCCGATGCAGCCCTTGGTGGTAAAACTGGAGTTGATTTTAAGGGGTATAAAAATTTAGTTGGTAGTTTTTATCCAGCTAAGGAGTTAAGGATTGCAGTAGACAGTTTAAAAACCCTAAGTAAAAGGGAGTTTTTATCCGGTCTTGCAGAGGTAATTAAGTCTGCTATGATTGGGGATGTAGAACTTTTAGAGTATATAGAAAATAGTAGAGATGATATTTTGGATTTAAAGAAAGAGTCCTTAAACTATATAATTAATAGCTGTATTAAGGTTAAGGGGAGAATTGTAGAGGAAGATCTATATGAGAAATCAGTTAGAGCAAACCTTAATTTAGGGCATACATTTGGTCACGCCCTAGAGAGTGTTACCGGTTTTTCAACATTTAGTCATGGAGAGGGTGTCGTTTGGGGTATAACTAAGGCCATGGATACTTCCCTGGAACTAGGTATTGTTTCTAAGGATTATCATAGTAGGATTCTCAGTTTATTAAAAAGTTATAACTATAGGTTAGAAGCGGATGTTAAAGCTACAGATATTATAGATGCAATGAAACTTGATAAAAAGAAAAAGGGTGGAGTTGTTAAATTTATACTTCAAACAGCCCCGGGAGAGACTCTAATTAGAGAAGTTCCCGAGGATGTTCTATATAGTGTTCTTAAATAGTCTAACTACAGATAAAAAGAGTCTAACTTACTATAAACCCTATTTATAATACTCCAACTATCAGGTTTTACCTGGTTTTTGGAGCTATTAGCCAATGCCGAAATTGCTTCGGTACTCTGGTTTAATGCTGTGTTAAATCTCTTAGTAGACTTAAACCAGTATGTTCCATTGTTATCCGTATTTAGGCTTAAAAAGCCTAACTCGTTTTTACTCTTTTTCTTTTTACTAACAGGAGTTAGATTCATAACATATTTAAGGGATGGTATTAATAACTTCTCAACATCCTCCAGGCTATTTATATGAAAAGTCTCAGATGGAAAATCCATTATTATCTCAGACTCAGGGTTTATTAGTTTTACAGCTTTAAATATTTTATTAACCTTTGCCTCTTTTAGAATTACAAAGTTTTTGAACTTTAACTCACCTCTTAAGTTACCAAGGGATGGAATCTCTTCCCATTTTATACTCTCTACTGCAGGTTTTATATCAAACCAGTTAAACTCCACATACTTATTACCTCTAAACTGTTTTATCGGGAATGTATACTCACCTAAATAGATCTGATTAGTAGTATCTTTCTTAGTTTTATGTGTCTCTCTCTCCCGTTCCCTTTTATTATTAGAGCCCTTCATTATTCCACCAGTAATTAAGTCCAGGTATAAATCCTGGGATATATCCTTAATCCACTGTTTTTTTAAGGGGCTTACACTTCTTGCATACATTCTGCTTGTTTTTACAATTTCTCCTGCTACAATAAAGTCTGGTTTCTCCCTAAAAAGAACGGATCCTGGGTGTATAATTACCTTGTCAGTTGTTGGAGTTCGGTAGATACCTCTACCGGTTTTTGCTCCTATAAACTGTATTAAACCAGCACTTAAACTAATAATATACTCTTTAAAACTAAAGGGTGCATCTAGGGATATTGGTATGCCCATTTCGCTAATAATCGAGCTTAACTGCTCGTGGATATTAACAATTTCGAACATTATCTTCTCATCTAAATAGAATCTTTTACAAAACTTATCCTTTTTTACAGCTTGGTTAAACATTTTAAAAAGTTTTAGATAGGCCGAGAAGTCTCCATTTTCATCTCCAAAGGATGCATGGGCTTCCCTGGCATCTATTTCCTCCCCTGGAGGTAGGGCGTAGGGGCTTCTTGTACTAAT
This sequence comes from Thiospirochaeta perfilievii, assembly GCF_008329945.1. Taxonomy (NCBI): domain Bacteria; kingdom Pseudomonadati; phylum Spirochaetota; class Spirochaetia; order Spirochaetales; family Spirochaetaceae; genus Thiospirochaeta; species Thiospirochaeta perfilievii. The sequence goes on from NZ_CP035807.1 coordinate 2,938,508, forward strand.
AAAACTTGTTGCAATAATTACTTCGTTTAATACATTAGGGTACCTTAAAATTGATTCTACTATCATTCTAGAGTGTCTAGGTAGTAGGGGAAACTGTACCATCATCTCTCCTATACTACTTAGAGAGTTATCACTATTTAATGCTCCAAACTGTTGTAGGGTTTTTACAGCCCCTGTTATACCCTGTTTCCCAGGGGATGATAAAAAGTCAAAGGAGTGGAAATCCCTAATTCCTATCTCTGACATTCTTAAAACAACTTCGGATAGGTCAGTTCTAAAAATCTCTTCTGGTGTATATTTATCCTTTAGTTCATAATCTTTTTTTGAGTAAAATCTATAACAGGTTCCAGGGGCAGTTCTTCCTGCCCTTCCTTTTCTTTGGTCTGCCGAAGCCTTTGATATAGAGTTTTCTATTAAGGACGATGTAAATGTATGGGGGTTGTAGTAATTTAGTTTACTTAAACCAGAGTCTAATACACAGGTAATACCATCAATTGTTACAGATGTTTCTGCAATATTAGTTGATACTACAACCTTTGTTTTAAACAGGGGAGTTTTAACAAAAATCTTCTCCTGCTCTTCCTTACTTAATCTACCATATAGGGGGATTACTAATAGTTTTTTATTAACAATTGAACTCTCAAGGGCTGTTACAGTATCTTTAATAAGTTTTTCCCCGGATAGAAAGATTAAAAAATCTCCATCTCCCTTCTCTTTGTTAATAACATTACGCTCTACTGTCTCTGTTATAGCCCTTATTAGCTCATCTGTATTGTCACTTTTTAGTGGGTGATACATTAGATTTACAGGGTAGGGTTTAGTCTCTATAGAGATTATAGGTGCATTAAAAAAGTAATCAGAAAAACTCTGGGTATTTAAAGTTGCTGATGAAATTATAACTTTAAAATCGGCTCTTTGCCTTAAAATACTCTTTAGTAGACCAAGTACAAAATCAATATTTAGACTTCGTTCATGGGCCTCATCTACAATAATTACACTGTAAGCAGATAAAAGTGGGTCATTTTTTACTTCCTGGAGAAGTATTCCATCTGTCATTATTTTAAGTGCAGTTGTCGGGACTGTTTGGTCGTCAAACCTCATTTTATACCCAACATAACCCGGGATTGTTGTTTTTAGCTGTTTAGCCATATACTCTGAAACAGAGAGTGTTGCTATTCTTCTTGGTTGTGTAATACCAATAACACCGCTTGTTGTATAACCAGCCTCGTTTAATATAAGTGGTAGCTGGGTTGTTTTTCCAGATCCTGTAGGACTCTCTACAATTACAACCTGATTATTTTTAACTGCTTCTAGTATTCTCTCTTTCTCTTTATATACGGGCAATTCTTTTGGATTCATATTATAAGTTTAACACAAAAATGAATCTTTGTCTTTTATCATATTTATATGATCTAATTCTAATTTTAAGACCTTTCTGTTGCAAACTCTTAATTTTGGACAAAGGTTATTAAATAACTTATTATTATAATTATGGATTCTTTAGTGTAAGGTTGGTTACAGATGAAAAAACTTAAAATTGATATAAAACATTTATTATTGTATATACCTTTGCGTTGGTTATTAGTTACACCACTTGTTATTCTATTTATAATTTCCAGTATTAGTATTTTTACTCTTTTTACTGGTGCCTCAAATGATTCTACTAAAGAGAGTGTAAGCCTACTTATGAACCGAATCCAATACGAGTTAAAGTTGGAGTTAGATACCTACCTTGAAGAAGCTTTACATATAAACCGTACAAATAGCCGTTATTTAGAGCTTAATATTGTTGATCCTTATATTCCGGAAGTTCGAGAACCATTTTTCTCTTCAATACTTGATATTTGGGATAGCCCAGTTATGTCTTTTTTTGGGGATCCAAAGGGAGAGTTCTATGGTGCTCGTCGAAACATAGATGGGCTTATAGAAGTAGTCGAAAATAATCAGGATACCAATGGAGCCTCACATTATTTTTCAATCAACGATAGTGGTCGTGCTGAAAAAGTTGCAGCTGAGTATCCTGGATTTGACTGTCGAACCAGACCATGGTATAAAGCAGCCCTTGAGAACAAAACAGCGGTTTTTAGCCCTATTTATAAACACTTTGTTTTCAATGATCTTGCAATAACAGCAAGTCTTCCGATGTACAGGGAAGATGGGGAGATTATAGGTGTTTTTGGTGTAGACTTTTTACTTAATAGAATAAACACATTTTTGAAGGAAAACCGGATAATAGACAATATGGTGATATTTATTGTCGAAAATGATACTGGTCATTTAATAGCAAATTCTGAAAATGTAGCCAACTTTATATCAGAAGATAATAACAAGCTAAGAAGACTCAGACCAGATGAGAGTGGACACACCCAGCTAAAACAAATTTACCTCTCTTTAATGTCAGTAGGAGATAATACTACTGTTCGTAGGGATAGCAACCTTATAGGACACACTAGTTATAAAAAGGAGAACCTTAAGTGGGACTTATACATTTCTATTCCTGAGGAAACTTTCCTCTCTGTTTTTAAACGTATAAGTATAATTTCGATCTTTTATATAATTTTGTTCATTATTTTAACTATTATTATGGCTCTATATCTCTCTAAAACTATTACAGGGCCTATAAGCAATTTATCACTAACAGCAGAATATTTCTCTAATAACCATTTAGACATTCGGGTTCCAATTAAAGGTAATAATGAAGTAACTCGTCTATCTATTTCATTCAATACCATGGCAGAGGAGTTACAGGATTTTTTTGAAAACCTGGAAAAGAAGGTTTCAGAGCGGACAATAGAGCTAACTGACAAAGTACAAATTATTGAAGATAAAAATAGGGATCTAAGATTAGCCCTCGAAAAGATAAATACTTTAGAAGGTATTATTCCTATCTGTTCATACTGTAAAAATATCCGTAACGACGAAGGTTATTGGAAGAGAGTAGAGGAGTATTTCTCTGATGTTACAGAAGCGCAATTCTCCCATAGTCTTTGCCCTGATTGTGTTAAGAAATACTATCCTGATATAGCAAATAAAATTTTAAAAGAAGAAGAATAGGTTACAAGTTTTATTAATAATTATTAAAACTGTTCTACTATTTGTTTTATATCTTCAATTTTATTGATTGTAAAATGTTTATTATCATATTCTAATATCCCTTCTTTTTGACAATCATTTATTATTCTATTTAAACTTCGAATTGGTGTTGCTGTCTCGTTACATAACATTTTTTTTGTTACTGTATTAAGGGACCCTAACTTATAGTGGTAGTATAAACTGCTTAAAACCCTTTCTTTTATAGTCATAAGTGTTAGTTTTAACCTGATCTTTGATGTCTCAGCCAGCCTTTTAGTCAACTCTTCAATAATTAAGATTCCAAGTTCTGGTTCAATACGAATCCATTCTTTAAGTTTAACACCACTTAATTGGTATATTTTACAGTTAGTTTTAGCTTTGACTGTTAATGTTTTATAATCATTATTAAAAATTTCCATCTCCCCAAAATATGTAAAAGGCCCATATTCTCGAATGTTTACAATAGAGCCGTTATATCCCTGTTTATATATTTCTACTCTCCCTTGTAAAATAATATATAGTATATCGTTTTTCATATTTGGATCTAATATAAATACATCTTCCTTATAGTTTTTTTCAACGAAATGATTTGAAATAATATTTGGTGTTCTGTTAAATAATTCTTTAAAATCCATAAAAATCTCCTTTCGGGTCATTTGACCTATATGAACCATACTATAATACCCTATTATATTACTTAAGGAGAATGTTATGAGAAAATTTATTATAGATACTGATACTGGAAGTGATGATGCAATTGCACTAATTATGGCATTAAAAAGTAAAGAAATAAATATAGAAGCAATTACTACAGTATGCGGAAATATTACATTAGAGCAAGCAACATTAAATGCTTTAATGACAATAGAAGTAACAGATACTGTCAAACCACCAGTATTTTCTGGTTCAAGTAAACCATTAAAACGGAAATTGGAAACAGCTGAAGGTGTTCATGGACAAGATGGTATGGGGGGCAAGGGATTAATACATCCAACCCTGAAAAAAACAGGTAGTAATGCAGTAGAGAAAATATTATCAATAGTAGAAGAAAACCCAGGAGAGATAGAGATAATTACAATTGGACCAGTAACTAATCTTGCTCAAGCTATATTAGAAGCACCAGAAACAATGAAAAAAGTTAAGCATATTTATTCTATGGCTACAGGTGGGTTTGGTCCTGGAAATGTCACTCCAGTTGCAGAATTTAATGTTTATGTCGATGCAGAAGCATTTGATATAATGCTAAGATCTGATATTCCAATAACTATAGCTGGTTTTGATATCTGTATTGGGGATGCTGCATTTAATGAGGATGAAATAAACTTCTTGCGTAGTTCAGAAAGTAGTCTAGCTCGATTTGCAATGGATATAAATAGCCAAAAGATTGAGTGGAATATAAAGACATATAACCGTTACGCTGTAAATTTACCTGACCCTGTTGCTATGGCGGTTGCTCTATGGGACGATATTGTTATCGAAAAGGTAGAAGCTCATTGTCACACTTGTATAAAAGAAGAAGCGGCATATGGGCAGGTAATTGTAGATACAGGAAAGTTTGGTAATAAAACAGAAGATTTTAATGCTGTTGTTATTAAATCAATAGATGCGGATTTGTATAAAAAACGTCTGATTAAATTATTAGTAGATTAATATATTTTTTTAATTTTATCATGAAAATAAATAGAGAACTGTCGGTAATGGTTATTGGTAAAGCTATATGAAAATGGAGTAAAAACTAAATATTAGGATTATTTAAATTTATGTATTATAGTTTAAGTAGAGAGGTACTTGAAATGGATACTGAAAAGAAAATCTTTAAATACGATATGAACTCTCAAGAAGTATTATATTAGGTAGCAAAGTATATTCAGCACCATTTTATTTGTCTATAAATCATATTAAAGGAGCTTGCCATGGGTGATATTGATAAAAATGGAAGAAATGCAAAAATTAACAAAGATACTAAAACGTTCGTTATTGATACCAACGTTTTAATTCATCGTCCTGATGCCATATTTTCTTTTAAAAATAGTAAGGTTGTTATTCCTATTGAGGTATTTGAGGAGTTAGACAAACTTAAATCAGAGCACCACTCTGGTAGGGGTAAAAGTGCAAGAACAGCAGTTAGATTAATAGATGGAATTATTAGTAAAAGGGATGTTTCTAAGGGTGTAAAAATGCCTAGTGGAGGACTTCTAGTAATCCCCATTCTAGAGGATTTTAAGGAGTTTCACGGTCTTGTAAAGGGCAAAAAGGATAATCATATACTTTTAACAGCCCTTGCATTAAAACAACAGGGGGATTTAGTATTTTTTGTCTCAAAGGATATAAATGCTAGAATTAAAGCTGAAGCCCTTGGCATTAGAGCTGTTGATTATGAGAAACATAAGGTTAGTACAAACGACCAGTATAAGGGGTATGTTGAACTTGAGGTTTCCGAGGATAAGTGTAAAGAGTTAGAGGAGATGAAGTCTGTAGAACTTGAGGGTAACTTCTATGACAATCAATACTGTTTTTTAACAAACTCATCATCATCTACTATATATATAGGTCGATACGACAAGGAAGCTGAGTGTTTTAGGCATATACCATCTAATTTAGAACCTGTAACAGGTATAAGCGCTTTAAATACCGAGCAGAGGATAGCTTTTGATGCACTTCTTAACCCAAATATCAATCTTGTAACCCTAGTAGGGGCAGCTGGAACAGGAAAGACTCTTTTGGCCATAGCTTCTGGATTGCATATGGTTACCTTTGAAAAACAGTACTCCAGGGTTTTAGTTAGCAGGCCTATTGTTCCGATGGGTAATGATATTGGTTTTTTACCAGGGGAGAAGTCCCAAAAAATGTCCCCTTGGATGCAACCTATTTTTGATAATCTGGAGTTTATTATCGAGAGGTCTAATAAACAGAATGTTAAGAGTGTGGATCAGCTAATTAATAATAAGATATTGGAGATTGAGGCTTTAACCTATATTAGAGGTAGAAGTTTGCCAAAGCAGTATATAGTTGTTGATGAGGCACAAAATTTAACAACCCATGAAATTAAAACTATTGTTAGTAGAGCAGGTGAGGATACAAAGGTTATATTAACTGGAGACCCATACCAGATAGATAACCCATACTTAGATTCGGAATCAAACGGATTAATAACCCTGGTTGAGGCTTTTAAAGAGGAGAAAATATCTGCCCATGTAACATTAACAAAAACAGAGAGAAGTTCCTTAGCTGAGTTAGCTACACAACTTCTTTAATATACTAATTATTCCAGGGTCTCTTTTAAATCTGATAATAGAGTATCAGCATCAAAGGGGCCCATATATTTTATCTTCTTATTTACAGTTAATATAGGAAATGAAAAACTCATGTTTATTAGGGTTTTTACATCCTGATACTCTGATAGATCTTCCTTATATATATCTTTAAACTCTACACTTACCTTATGTTGTAGGGAGGCTTTAATTACAGAATCTTGAAGCTGTTTTGTTAGTTCTCTACATGTTATCTGGGGTATGTTAACAGTGCACTTGTGATCTCCATTATCATCACACCCGCTACACGATGAACAACTACTTGTAATTGGGGACTCTTCTTCACCAAATAATATAATTTCATTCATTCCTCTATTTTGCACATTTAGAAATATAATGTAAATATTAATTAAAGTTTATTATTGTTTTGCATTCCTCTAATATGGTTATTATAATAAAGATATGAGAGATATAGAAAAGTGTGTAATTTGCAATAACGAGATCACAAATACTATGGTATTATGTCCAAACTGTGGGAACGTTATAAACAGAGCAGATTACAGTGAAAATAGGGTAAAGTATAATTACACCCTAGATAAAAATATAGAATCCCTAGAAAAAATTGATATGGCATTATGCCATTTAGAAGAGGAGTTAGATGCCTTTTTGTGTAAAAAAAGATAGACAATCTTCAAATATCTAACACAAAAAACTTTCAAACTATTAAGTTTAATGATAGTGTATCTTTTATTACATGATAAGTTAAAGAGATAGAGCCAGTTTGTCGATAATGACTATAATAACTTTAAGGAGGTCCTATGAGGCGAGGGGCATTAAACTCATATAAAGAGACTAAGGTAACTACTGCAACACAGAGTAAGTTAATTATAATGTTATATGATGAGGTTATAAAACAGATTACTATTGGTGTTGAAGCAGTAAAAACCAAAAAAGCAAAGGATGTTTCACACAACGCTTTTGTAAAATCCCAGGATTGTATATCGGAGCTTATGGTCTCCCTGGATCTTGAGAAGGGTGGTGATATAGCCCAAAACTTATTTAGCCTGTATAACTATTTTAATAGGGAGTTATTGGAAGCTAATACTAGTGGGAAAATAGAAAAAGCACTTGATGTACAGAGTATGATGAAAGAGTTAAGATCGTCTTGGGTCTCTATCTCTGGTACCACTGAACATGAAACAACTCCGGATAGAGTAGGAATAAATATCGCTGGATAGATTAGAAGTTTTAGAAGAGAGGGTTTTTAAATCCATAGAGGAGTATAAAACCCTAATTATTTCCCTTAAAAAATCATTTAAAACAAAAAACACAGATCAGATAACCTTTTTACAGCTAAAAGAGAAGGAACTATTAAAAACCCTAACTAGACGGGTAAAACTCTATAACAGCTATATTAAGGATCAGAAACTACCTCCTGGGGATATAAATAATCGATTAATTGAATTAAACTCATATATAAAAAATATTAGAGACGAGCTAATATTAGATAAAGAGATATTAAAAACAGAAATTTCCAGGGTTAATAAAGTTGTAAGACCCCTTGGGAAAGGACGTGACTATACCGCAGGGAGGATAGATATAACTACATGAGCAACAAGGAACCTTTATATATATTAGATGGATACGCTATTATCTTTAGATCATATTATGCATTTATAAATAGACCATTAAAAAATAGCCAGGGTAACAATATAAGTGCTATTTTTGGATTTTATAGAACACTTTTTAATTTTTTTAAGACCTATAAACCAAAGAATTTTATTGTAGCCCTAGATAGTAAGGGCCCAACCTTTAGAAGTGATATATTCCCGGAGTATAAGGCAAATAGATCCCCTGCTCCAGAGGACTTAATAGCCCAATTTCCTATAATAATAAACATATTAGAGGAGCTTAATATCCCCTCTGTAGGGTTAGTTGGTTATGAGGCCGATGATATTATAGGAACCCTTGCATCCCGGTGCGAAAAAGAGTCTAGGCAGTGTTTTATTATTTCTGGGGATAAGGACTTAATGCAGTTAATATCGGACAATGTAACCCAGTTAATTCCTGATGGTAAAGGAAGTTATACCGTATTTGATAGTAAAAAAGTATTTGAAACAAAGGGAGTACACCCAAATCAAATAATTGACTACCTATCTCTTATGGGGGATTCTGCAGATAATATTCCCGGGGTTAAGGGTATAGGAGAGAAGACCGCAGGTAAACTTTTAGACCAATTTAAAACTCTTGAGAACCTGTATGCTAATATTGAAAATGTTAAAGCTAAGGGGCAAAGAGAGAAGTTAATAAATGGAAAAGAGAGTGCTTTTTTAAGTAAAAAACTTGTTGTATTAGACTTAAATACCCCAATTGACATTGAACCTAAAGACTGTATTCTCCCTGAAATTGATGGGAAGCTAAGCCAGGAGCTATTCGCTGCCCAGGGAATTAATGCCGTATCCCCAGGTGGAACTTCTTCTAATGAGAAACCTAAAGAAGAGGGTAAAAAGGGTAGTTATAAGGTAATTCTGGATAAAGATGAGTTAGATTTAGTTATTAATAAAGCTATTGAGAGTAAAATTGTAGCATTTGATTGTGAGACTGACTCTTTAGATGCTATAAGTGCAAACCCTGTAGGGTTTTCAATATCATTTGTTAAAGAAGAGGCCTACTATATTCCTTTAAAAGCAAAGGGGTGTGAACCACTTGAAGAGGAAGTAGTTAAAGATGCCCTTAAAAAACTGTTTAATAGTGCCCAGATTGTAGGGCAAAATATAAAGTATGACTATAAGGTTTTAGCTAAATGGGGTCTTAATATAAAGAATATTATTTTTGATACAATGGTCGCAGCCTGGATATTAGACTCATCTATTACAAGCTACTCAATGGATAGTTTAGCAAAGAGTAGACTTAATTATACCACAGTAGCATTTAAGGATATTGTTCCAAAAAATGGTGTTTTTAGTGATGTCCATATAGATTTAGCTACAGAGTATGCAGCAGAGGATGCTGATATAACATATAGATTATACCTTGATATGGTAGATGATCTAGATAGGGATGCAACACTTAAAAAATTACTTTATAACATTGAAATACCTCTAATTAATATTTTAGCGAATATGGAGATTGAGGGGGTTTTATTAGATGGGGAGAACCTTAATAACTTCTCAAAAGAGTTAGAGAATAGTATTAAAGAGTGCGAAAAAGAGATTTTTAACATATGTGGAAAAGAGTTTAATATAAGCTCTACTAAGCAGTTACAGGAAGTTCTGTTTGAAGATAGGGGACTTACTCCTATTAAAAAAACAAAGACCGGTTACTCTACAGATACAGCGGTTTTAGAGCAGTTGGCTAAAGAGGATGTTGTTCCAGAAAAAATTATAGAGTACCGTGGTTTATCTAAACTTAAATCAACTTATGCTGATGCCCTACCTAAACTAATAAATAACAGAACAGGAAGGGTTCATACCCACTTTTTACAAACAGGAACAGCTACTGGTCGATTAAGTAGTAAGGATCCTAACCTACAAAATATTCCGGTAAAGGATGATAGGGGAAGACGTATAAGGTCAGCCTTTGTTCCAACGCCAGGTAAAGTATTTTTGTCCGCCGACTATTCACAAATTGAGCTTGTTGTTCTTGCCCACCTTTCTAAAGACCCGGGGTTAGTTAGTGCCTATAATAATGGAAGGGATATTCACACCCAGACTGCGGCAATTATTAACCAGGTAGAATTAGAAGATGTAACACCTGGAATGAGAAGAGTCGCTAAAACTATTAACTTTGGTGTAATGTATGGAATGAGTGCTTTTAGGTTATCTAACGAGTTAGAGATTCCAAGAAAGGCAGCAGCAGATTTTATTAATAGATATTTTACAGAGTTTGCGGGTATTAAAACCTTTATGGATGAGACCCTTCTAGAGGCGGAAGAGCACGGTTATGTATCAACAATTTTAGGTAGAAAAAGGGTTTTACCTGGTATAACAAGTAGTAATAAAATGGTTAAGGCTGGTGCCCAAAGAGCAGCTGTAAACAGTGTTGTTCAAGGTTCCGCAGCCGATATTATGAAGCTTGCTATGTTAGAAATAAACAAGAGAATAAAAGAGGAGTGTCCAAACTCTAAAATGGTTCTACAGGTACACGATGAGTTTATCTTTGAGGCGAACTTAGATGAGGTGGAAATATTAAGATCCCTTGTTAAAGAGTCTATGGAGGGGGCGTATAAGCTAATTGTGCCCCTTACATCCTCAATTGAGACTGGTAATAATTGGGGGGATATTCATTAATGGTTATTGCCCTATCTGGAAAGTGTTGCTCAGGAAAAAACTACATAAGTTCTATTTTTGAGAGTAGGGGATTTAAAATAATAGATGTGGATATTCTTGCAGGAGAGATCTTCTCTAAATTAGATAACCAGATTCTTAAAATTTTTGGAAACACTGTTTTAGTTAATGGAAGAGTAGATAAAAAGAGAGTAGGTGATCTTCTTTTTAAGGATAAGGAAAAAAGAGAGGAACTAGAGGGGATTATTCACCCCTTAGTTTATGATAGAATAATTGAGATAATAGGTGATAAAGGGGACTATATAATAAATATTCCCCTGTTAAAACCAAGTATTTTAGTGGATTATTTAGATTATATAGTATGGATTAAATCTCCACTTTTATTAAGATTATATAGGGCAAAACATAGGGACAACTACACTTTTATTACATTAGTTAGAAGAATATGGGCTCAAAAAAAACTTAGTGTTAAATATTTTATAACTACGGTCGATATTTATTATATATATAATAGTTGGTTTACTAAGGGACTAGATAAACAGGTTAGTTCAATTTTAAACAAGCTTTAAAGAGGTTAGAATGGCAGATAATGTTAAAAAAGATATAAATGATACTAAAATTTCCACAGATACGCTCTTTGTACTACTACTTGTAATTTGCGGGATAGCTGTAATTATCTTAGCCGCCTACCTACTGTACAAACCCCACCAGGGAAGTAATGATGTTGTAATTAGGGATATAATTGTCTCCGGTGCAATTCCAAATGAGAGTGAAAGTGTTCAAAGTGTAGAGGACTCTTTAAAAAATAGTTATTTAGTGGAGCCTACATTAGATGAGGAAAAGAAAGAAGAGCCTAAATTAGAAGAGAGTATAGAAGATGAGACTCTAATAACTAAAAAAGACCAAGACCTTCCGGTAATTAAGGATAAACCAATCTTCAAAAAATCAACTACAACCCCTGTATTAAAACAGACTGTAACTAAAACTACAGTTGTTAAACCTAAAAAGGTTCAACAAAAATTAGTTACAATTAAGGCTTATTGGATACAGGTTGGCTCCTTCTCTTCCAGTGCCCAGGCTAATAAAAGTGTAGACCTTCTTAAATCCAAGGGACTATCTTCCAGGGTTGTATTAAAAAGTGTTAACGGAAAGAGTGTTTATAGAGTTAGAATAGGCGCCTACGAAAGTAAGGATGAAGCTGATAAATTTTTAAGTGAAGTTCAAAAAATTGATGGCTATTCTGGAAGTTATGTATCGGAATCTACAACACAAAAATATATAGATATATAAAAAATCAAACAAACTCTTGCAGTTTAATGATTTTATATTAGAATTAGAGGTATTAAATAATATAAGAGATGCAATGATAGATTTAGATAATACCTTAATGTTCAAGACACTTTTTAAGTTATTGGACCATGATACTCGAAATACCTTTGTTAAGCTAAACGCACTAGTTTCGGATTTAGACGAATCTCCTGTAAAGGATATGATTACTGACTCTGTTCAAGAGCTATACGATATAATAGCCTCTTCTTCCGGTTTTATTGATGGTAAGAAGAGAATTATGTCCATGTATGATATAATATCCCAGTTATCCCTAACATCGGATAAAATCGCGTTGTCCCATCACCATAGGGTAAAACTTACTACAGATCCAAAAATATATCTGTTTGTAGAGGTTTCAGAACTCTTTAACCACGCTATTTTAAATATAATAGAGAATGCATTAAAGTACTCCCCAACTGATACTGTTGTAGAAGTTGATATAAAACGGGAAGAGAACTATGTTACTGTATATGTTAAGGATTCAGGTATAGGTATAGATAAAGGTGAGTTAGAAGCTATCTTTAATCAGGGTTATAGGGCCTCTAATGCTAAGAGTTTTGAAGGTACCGGAACTGGGCTTTGGATTACTAAGAATATTATTCAGAGGGATTCTGGTACTATAGAAGTTTATCAAAATGATGATAAAGGAACTATTTTTAAAGTGATGGTCCCAATATTTTTTACAAATAGCCTTGAAGAGTCTATGGATATTGTAATATTTAACTATGTTGAGGATAACGATGAGTTAGATAAGAGTTTAAGCAGTGTCAAAACACTAATAGATATGCATAATCCACCACCCCAGTACCACTATGACTCCCTTGTGTTTGCAAACTTACTAAACTATCTAAGAAAAGAGAAAAGAAATAAGACTGAGTCCCACTTTAAAGAGAAGTTATTAGAGATCAAATCAAAAAACCCTAATGGTAAAACAGTATTAATTGTAGATGATTCTACCTATGTTCACTACTATTTAGGTTCATTCTTTTCCAAACTCGGTTATAGGGTTTTAGATTTTGCATATAATGGACAGGAGGGTTTTAACCTATATGAAACATATAACCCAGATATTGTAACTTTAGATATTACTATGCCTGTAATGTCTGGTTTAGAAGCTAGTGAGAAGATTTTAGAGTTTGACCCAAAGGCAAAATTACTCTTTTTATCCGGGTTAGGTGGTCATGGGGGGCTTCATGCTACTATTAACAATAAGTTAAAGGGTAGACCCTATGGAATTTTAACAAAACCCTTTAAATTGGAAGATTTAAAAGACGCTTTAACTACTTTTAACCAACTATAGTGTAGTCTATAGGTTTATTATATATTTTAGAGTCCTCTGGAACAGACTTAACTATCCATACATTACCACCTATAGTTGAGTTTTTTCCAACTACAGTCTCCCCTCCTAATATTGTAGCTCCAGCATAAATAGTAACTCCATCCTCTATTGTTGGGTGTCTCTTTATATTCGCTTCCTCTTTTTTAACACTAAGTGCACCAAGGGTAACTCCCTGGTATATTTTTACACTCTTACCTATAACAGTGGTCTCACCAATTACTACCCCTGTACCGTGGTCAATAAAAAAAGATTCACCAATTGTAGCACCAGGGTGAATATCTATTCCTGTTGTTTCATGGGCGTATTCTCCCATCATTCTAGGTATTAATGGGATCTTCATTAAGTAGAACTCATGGGCAATCCTATGGATCATTACAGCCTTTAAGCCAGGGTATGATAGTATAACCTCTTCCATTGATGCTGCAGCCGGGTCTCCTGCTAAGGCTGCCTCCGCATCTAGAAGCAGTTTAGAACGTATTTTAGTCAACCTTGAAAGTAGTTCTAAGGTATGGTCAAGGGATGATGATAGACAACCTTCACAGTTACAAGAGTCCGAGGAAACTAACTTTTTACATGAAGCCTTTTTAGTTTCACTGTAGAGTTTTTTAAAAAGTCTGTTTAACTTTTCACTAGTTCTATAGGATAAAATTGATTGATCAATAACTTCATCTGCTTGGAACCCTGGAAACATTAGGGACTCTATAATCATTAATATCTTTTTAATACTCTCGCGGGAGGGTAGGGATGGCCCATCAATATGGTTTACACCTCCACCTAAGCTATATGATTTTAGTAACTCTTTTTTTATTTTATCTAATTTATCATCATCCATAAAAGTAATTTAAGTTTTCCTATGTAAAAAGTCTACCTATTGTGCTTTATTTTATAGATTATCACTTATATATTCAGCAAAGTGTTCTTTGAAGTAGTTGGACTTAACATCATTTTTAATATGTTTATTTATAAACTCTTCAATTTCAGTTTTATCCCCATTTATTAGTGCTTTTGTAATTTCTTTATGGTCACTATACAGTTTATTTAATTTCTCCTTCTCTAACATATGGAGTCTTCTATATCTTATATAATGGACATTTAACTTCTGAATTAAATTCCAAAGAAACTCTCTCTTTGCAGCTATAAAAAGATTTTTATGAAAAAGATCATCATACTTTAGAAATTTATTAAAGTAGTTCTCTTCTCCAATTACTCTATGTTGTTCCTTAAGAAGCTTTTCAAGCTCTATTATAGTCTCCTTGGACAGGTTTCCACATAGGTCTGTTAATATCTGTTTCTCTAGGGTAGACCTTAAGTAGATTATCTGTTCTACAGACTTAAGGTCTATATAGGATACTCTAGTTGCCCGTTGAGGGGAGATAACAATGTAATCATCAGCTGATAACTGTTTAAGAATATCCCTTACCGGGGTTCTTGATATGCTGTATCTTGCTGTTAATGTAGCTTCACTAAGTGCTGAACCCGGCTTTAGGGTGAGATTAAGTATTTCATCTTTTAATTGGTTTATTATTTGATCCTTTGTTAATGCCATTATTATTTATACACATTAAATATTGAACTTGACAACAGGTAATTTCTAAACTATCGTTAGATATAGTCAAACTTGTATACAAGTTTATAGGAGTTTATATGGAAATGACATGGCGATGGTATGGTGAGAATAATGATTCAATTACACTAGACCATATAAGACAGATACCCGGTGTTACTGGGATAGTTTGGTCCCTGCATGATAAGGCTGCAGGGGATATTTGGGAAATGGATAGAATCCAACAGGTTACCGACCTTATACGGAGTAAGGGATTTACCCCTGATGTAGTTGAAAGTGTAAATGTCCATGATGATATTAAACTTGGACTCCCAACTAGGGATGGATATATAGATACTTACATTGATACAATAGAGAAACTCTCCAAGGTGGGTGTTAAGGTTATTTGTTATAACTTTATGCCAATTTTTGACTGGACAAGAACAGACCTATATAAAGAGCATCCCGATGGTTCTAATGCCCTTTTTTATGAAAAAAATGCTATAGACTTAGATCCAAAGGTTATGGCTAAAAAAATTATTGACGGAGCAGGGGACTTCTCTATGCCGGGTTGGGAACCTGAGAGAATGGCTAAGCTTGATGAACTCTTTAAAGCTTATGAGGGCGTTACAGAGGATATCTTATTTGAAAACCTAAAATACTTTCTAGAGAAGATAATACCTGTATGTGAGAGGTGTGGAGTAAAAATGGCTATCCATCCAGATGATCCTCCTTGGCCTATATTTGGACTTCCTAGAATTATTAGAAGTAGAGACCACATTGCAAGATTTTTAAAACTTGTTGATTCTCCATATAATGGGTTAACACTTTGTACAGGATCTCTAGGTCCAAATCTGTCAAATGATATACCAGCAATAGTTAGGGAGTTTCAAAACAAGATAGCCTTTGCCCATATTAGGAATGTAAAGGTTTTTGATAATGGAGACTTTATTGAGGCCTCCCATAGGGGTAAAGATGGAAATGTGGATGTATATGAAGTTTTAAAAGCATACCATGATAATAACTTTACAGGTTATATTAGACCTGACCATGGAAGACATCTATGGGGAGAAGAGAAAAATTGTAGGCCTGGTTACGGATTATACGACAGAGCCCTAGGGGTTATGTATATGTTAGGGATATGGGACTCTTTAGATAAATTAAAGGAGGGTAAATAGTATGGAATTATCTTTAAACTCTTTAAAAGATAGAGAGGTCTGGGAAAATATAGATATAAAGTTACCAGAGTTTAATATAGATGAAGTAGTTAAAAACACAGAAAATAATCCTAAATGGCTACATTTTGGGGCTGGAAATATATTTAAAGCGTTAATTTGTAACAGGTATCAGGATCTTTTAGATAAAAAACTTGTAGATACAGGTATTATAGCTGTTGAATCCTTTGATTATGAAGTTATTGAAGCTATATATAAGAAGTTTGATAATCTCTCAGTTTTAGTTTTAACCAAGGCTGATGGTAGCCTGGAAAAAAGAGTAGTTGCCTCTGTTACTGATGCTATTACAACTAGAGATTCAAAGCTTAAAGAGATTTTTATTAATCCTGGTTTACAGATTGTAAGTTTTACTATTACAGAGAAGGGTTATGGATTATATAAACCTTCTGGTGAGTATTTAGATATAATAGAAGATGATATAAAGAACGGATTAGAAAATCCTACCCATTTAATGAGTATAATTACTTCTAATCTATATAACAGATATAAAAATGGAGGAGCACCAATAACTGTTTTAAGTATGGATAACTGCTCCCATAATGGGGATAAGCTTAAAAGTGCCGTTTTAACAATTGCAGTTAAGTGGCTTAAAAAATCCTTTGTTGACCAAGGGTTTATTGATTATATTCAAGATCGGTCTAAGGTATCCTTCCCACTATCTATGATTGATAAGATTACACCAAGGCCTTCGGATGTATTCAAACAGGACCTTGAGAAGTCAGGCCTAAAGAGTATGGATATTGTAATTACATCAAAAGGTTCATATATGGCTCCCTTTGTTAATGCCGAAATAAGTGAGTATTTAATAATTGAGGATGATTTTACCAATGGTAGACCAGAATTAGAAGCGGGTGGGATTATTTTTACAACACGAGAGACTGTAAACAGTGTTGAGACTATGAAGGTTACAACCTGTCTTAATCCCCTACACACAGCCCTTGCAGTAACAGGTTGTCTACTAGGGTATACCCTTATTTCTGATGAGATGAAGGACCCGTTACTTAAAAAACTTGTAGAAACAATTGGGTATAATGAGGGATTAAAAGTTGTATTGGATCCAGGAATTATTAATCCTAAAGAGTTTATAGACGAAGTAATATATGAGAGATTTGTTAATCCATATATTCTTGATTCTCCCCAACGAATAGCAACAGATACCTCACAAAAAGTAGCTATTAGGTTTGGAGAGACAATTAAGTCCTATATAAAGAGTGAAACACTTAATGTTTCTGATTTAATTGGTATTCCCTTAGCAATAGCTTCTTGGCTTAAATACTTAACAGGTATAGATGATAGTGGTAAAACTTTTACTCTAAGTCCAGACCCAGAACTTGATGTGTTAAAAGGGAAAATTAAGGATGTATCCGGAGTTAAGTGGATTTTAAGTAACCAGAAGATATTTGGACTGGATCTATATATGGCTGGTTTAGGTGATAAAATTGAGGATATGTACAATGAGATGTGTAGTGGTATTGGTGGGGTTAGAAGGTGTCTTAAAAGATACCTAGATATGTAATTAACATATTCTAAATAAGTTTAAATAGTGGTATTATACTGCTAAATGAAGAGTTTTAGAGTTACAGATTATTATAAATCAATATCAATAAATAAACCCCAACTAGAGAAACAGTTTACTCCGGATATTAGAGAGAAGGATGTATTAAGTTACGAAGTTGGGGATCCTTTAAATGAGGAAGAACACATAGTGGCCCCTAGATTAGTACATAGATACAAAGATCGGGTCCTACTGTTAGTTACAGATAACTGCAGGCTCTACTGTAGACACTGTTTTAGAAGGGATTTTATCGACAGAGGTGATAATGATATTACTGATAAAGAGATAGATGCTGCCTGTTTATATATAAAAAATAACATAGATGTTCATGAGGTTCTAATTAGCGGAGGTGATCCCTTAACCCTTGGTTATAAACGTCTATCCTATCTGTTACATAGTTTAAAATCTGCCAGGGATAATTTAGTTATTAGAATTGGGACAAGGGTTCCAATTGTTGATCCAGACTTTATTGATAATGGGATGTTAGATCTATTTAAGAGTATATCCCCTGTTTGGATGGCACTTCAGGTTAACCACCCGGATGAATTAACACCTAGGGTTAAGGAAGTATTAAATAAGTTAACTTTTTCTGGTGTAACCCTATTAAATCAAGCTGTTCTATTAAAAGGGGTAAATGACAACCTTGAAACCTTAAAGCAGTTGTGTCAAAAGCTTCTGGAGTTTAGGGTTAAACCCTATTATATTTTTCAAGGGGATCTTGCAAAGGGTACTTCCCACTTAAGAGTTCCAATCTCTAAGGGGCTTAAACTTATGGCTTCCTTACGGGATGAAGTATCCGGTATTGCAATGCCTACCTACGCTGTGGATATCCCTGGAGGTGGGGGGAAGATACCTTTAAACCCAGATTTTATAGAGTCTGAGGATGATAACTTTTATTACTTAAAAAATAGTGCCGGTTTTATAGGTAAATACCCAAAGGAGTAGATATGGTTAAAAAGTGGATTACTAAGAGTAAGGAGTTTTTAAATGACTATAGAATATTTAAAACATATAGGGTTAAAAGGGAGAGTTCTGATAGTGGAATTAGTGGAGACTTTTTTTTAGTCGACCCTCCAAACTGGGTAATGGTTATTCCTGTATTAAATAATAGTAATGGGGAGGAGTGTTTTTTAATGGTAAAACAGTATAGACACGGTAGTAACTCTGTAACCCTAGAGTTCCCTGCAGGAATGGTTGATAATAGTGAAGTGGCTATTGAAACTGGTCTTAGAGAGCTTGCAGAAGAGACTGGTTACAACACAACTAATATAAAAGAGATTGGGAATGTAAACCCAAACCCAGCTTTTATGACAAATAAAATTACAACCCTTCTAGCTAGGGATCTAAAGAGAGTTTGGGATCAAGATCTTGATGAGCATGAAGAGATTGATACTTTATTAGTACCGATTAAAGAGTTTGATAAGATGATAGGCGAGTTTACAACCTCAAACTCAGTTGTAAACTCTGCAATTACTCTACAAGCCTATCTTCTATATTTAAAGAGTCTATAATCTATTCTCTCCAGACGTTTTTTACTTTTGGTAGGTTTCGTAGCTCTATAAGAGTAGTATCACCACCATTTATAGTAAGTTGGCTAGATATTCTAATTACAACTTCCCTAACCTGACCGGGTCTTTTAATATGAAAGTAGACCTGGCTATTTCCCTTATTATCCATAATATAAGTTCTTAGATGTTCTAACTCATCCTCGGATAAATCCTCAGGGTGGAACTCCATGTGTATCTCAGGAGCTATAAGCTCTTTTAACTCATCGGGATCTTTTATCTCCTCGACTTTAAAAGATGGCTTGTCCCTAGATGTATCTACATTTCCTGTTATTCCTAAAACAGCATCTGGCTGTAGAAGGTGTCCATACTGTTCAAACTTCTTGGCAAATAGTACTAGCTCTATGGAACCATTATAATCCTCAAGCTCTGCAAATGCCATTCTCTTTCCACTCTTTGTTGTTATGGATTTCGGATTTTTTATCATTCCTAAAATAGAGTATGTCTTATCCCCAGAGGCTGTTTTGGGGTTACTTAAATCCAGGTTTACAGTTCTTTTCCACTGGTCTTTATACTTATCCATAGGGTGCCCCGAGAAGAAGAAACCAATATTCTCTTTCTCCATTTTAAGTAGCTCTAATTCTGGATACTCTTCAACTTCATCCCATACAATATCTGGAAATATCTGCTCCTCTATATCTCCAAATAGGGAGCCTTGACCAAACTGGGTACTCTCTAATTTTTTCTGAATAGTTGTTATAATTTTTTCACAGTTATTCATAATAGTTGCCCTATTATGCTTCTCTATTTTACTAAAAAGACCAGAAGTTATTAGAACTTCTAGAACCCTAGAATTTACAGCTCTTAGTTCAACCTTCTCGATAAAATCTTCAAAGTTTTCAAACTTACCCTTCTTCTGGCGGGCGGTAATAATAGCATCAACAGCGGCTGATCCTATACCCTTCATTCCAGTTAAACCGTAGACAATTTTACCATCTACAACTGTAAAGTACTTCTCCGAGTCATTAATATCAGGTGGGGCTAACTCTATACCCATCTCTTTACACTCACTTAAGTAGTCAGAAAAGGCTGTTGGGTTGGAAATTTCATTTGTAAGGTTTGCAGCCATAAACTCGGCTGGGTAGTTTGCCTTACAGTAGGCTGTTTTATATGCAACCACCGAGTAGGCTGCAGCATGGGACTTATTAAAACCGTAGCCGGCAAAGGGTACTAGCATATCAAATATTTCTGATGCATGTTCCTCGGTGTGTCCTAACTCCTTAGCTCCTTTAATGAATTCGACTTTCATCTTATCCATCTCCGCAACCTTCTTTTTACCCATGGCACGACGTAAAATATCCGCTTTACCAAGACTGAAACCACCTATTATTTGGGCAACCTTCATTACCTGCTCTTGGTATACAATAACTCCATAAGTTGGTTTTAGTGTCTCCTCTAGTAGGGGGTCAGGGTATTTTATCTGCATCTTACCCATTTTAGAATCGATAAACTGGGGAATATACTGCATAGGTCCCGGTCTATATAGGGCATTTAGGGCAATTAAATCCTCTATATTATCTGGTTTTGCCCTACGGAGGATATCCTGCATTCCAGCACTTTCAAATTGGAATACAGCACTACTTTTCCCATCCTGTAACATCCTGTAGGTTTTCTCATCATCTATTGGGACATCATCTACCTTAAAATCCTTATTATGCTTTCTTACTAACTTCTCTGTATTAGAAAGAAGGGTTAGTGTTTTAAGACCTAAGAAGTCCATTTTTACTAGTCCACAGGGTTCAATAATATCCATTGTATACTCACTGGATACAGCCCCGGTTTTCTGATCTTTATATAGGGGTACATAGTCTGTAAGTTTAGTTTTTCCAATAACCATTCCACAGGCGTGGGTAGATACATGCCTGTTCATACCCTCTAATATACTAGCTGTTTCAAATAGCTCTTTATATATCCCACCTCTGTTTTTATACTCCTGGAGTTCCGGGGTTATCTCTAAAGCGACATCTACATTTATTTTTCTTCCATCTGGGGCCTTACCCTCAGGTAGTAGTTTGGATATAGCATTTGATTCAGCAAATGGAATGTCTAAAACCCTGGCTACATCCTTTAATACAGCCTTTGTTTTAAGTGTTCCAAAGGTACATATACCCCCAACTTGCTCCCGACCATACTTCTCTGTTACGTAATTAATAACTTCTCCCCGTCTCTCAAAACAGAAGTCAACATCAAAATCCGGCATTGAAACCCTATCTGGGTTTAAAAACCGCTCAAAGAGTAGCTCATATTTAAGTGGGTCAATATCTGTAATTCCTATGGCATAGGCAATAATAGAACCTGCACCTGAACCCCGTCCCGGTCCAACTGAGATGTCGTGTTTTTTTGCCCAGTCGATAAAATCCCAAACAATTAAAAAGTAACCTTCAAAACCCATTCCTAATAGAATACCAAGCTCGTACTCAGTTCGCTTTTTAACTTCATCAGTTACTTCTTTATACCTCATCTTAATACCTTCCCATGTTATATGGGTTAGATACTCTGCCTGATTTTCAAACTCGGATGGTATTTCGTAGTCAGGTAAAATTGGTCCAGGTTGTGGAATTGTAACATTACACATGTTGGCAATTTTAACCGTATTATCTAGGGCCTCAGGAATATCCTTAAATAGTTCATTCATCTCCTGGGGGGATTTAAAATATAGGTGGGAGCCGTGCATCTTCATACGCTTAGCTTCATTTTTTTTCTTATTTGTACCAATGCATATTAATATATCCTGGGCATTTGCGTGCTCTTTTTTTTGATAGTGGATATCATTGGTTGCAACAAGGGGAATTCCAGTCTCTTTTGATAACTTTTTCATCCCCTCGATAACTATCTTCTCCTCAGGAAGTTCATGATTCATGACTTCAAGGTAGTAGCTATCCTCCTCAAATAGAGAGTTGTAATATAGGGCTCTCTCCTTAGCCTTCTCATAGTTATTATTTAGTATATTTTGTGAAATCTCTCCGGCTAAACATGCCGAAGTACATATTAATCCTTCAGAATACTTCTCTAAAAGCTCATCATCTATTCTAGGTTTATAATAAAATCCATCAATATACGCTTGGGAAACAATAGCTGTTAGGTTTTTAAATCCTATCTCATTTTTACATAGAAGTATCATGTGGTAGTATTTTTTTTTGGTTGAATCCTTATCCTGCCTCTTCCCTGGGGCTATATATACTTCACACCCAATAATTGGGTTAATCCCGGCCTTTTTACAGGCTGATTCAAATCTTAAGGAACCAAATAGATTCCCATGATCAGTTAGGGCAAGATGTTTCATATCGTATTTTTTAGCCATTTCTACTAGGCCATTTATAGTTACCGCTCCATCTAAGAGGGAGTAGTCTGAATGGTTATGTAGGTGTACAAAATCTCTCATTTTAACTCCTGTTAAAAAACTCTATATTATAATTTTAGAAAATTCTACTTAAAAACCCTCAAGGAAGTGAAGTATTATCTGTGCCATTCTATAAATCTCACTCTCTTTTAATCTAGGGTTATCGCTTAAGCTAGTTTTTATAATTGATAATAGAGGCTCTCTAGATCTATAACTAATAGGCATATGTTTTCCTATTAATTCCGCCTCAATCTCCTTGGTTCTAATAATTTTTTTGTTCTCAATATTAAAAGCCATGGACAGGGAGGATATATTACTTTTTTCTATCTCTGCAATAGCGGAGAATGAAATTTCCTTAAATAGGTTAAAAGAGTGGCCCGTTTTATAATATGAACAAGTAGTTGTTGTAATAAGAGGAATCCTTACCCTGGTTATTAGATGCAATCCCCTCTCATCCTTTGTTGAGATATACTGGGTTAGAGATTCCCATTTTGCCCTATTTTTTTTATCTACTAGGGGTATAACCTCTACTTTACAGTTTAAAATTAGAAGTAGGGGTATTATATCGGAAATAATATCCTTATTTGCTATTGTTCCACCTATTGTTGCTAAATTTCTTATAGGGTAAGGAGCCATGGATTCTAGACTCTCTAATAGTATTTTAGGTAGGTTATTTTTTGAACCACAAATAATCTCTTGTATGGTAAACATACTACCGAATTCAAAGTATCTCTCAGTCCTATTCTCTTTTTTTAGTTCAACAATATCATCGAGTATTATTATTACTCCAGGAATTATTAAATTATCACCATTTATTGTTCTAAAAAGAGAAGTTCCCCCTGCAAGTAGAGTAATATCCCTCTCTTTTTTTACTATTTCTTTTAGATCTCCAACTGTTTTAGGTCTGAAAAATCTTGTACCTTTCTTTTTCAAAAGTTACCACCTTCGTAAAAGTTTGCAGATAGGTAGATAGCCTCTTTTAAACTCTTATTATCTGTACAGTCACAGGTTACACTTTGAATAATATTCTCTATCATATCACCTGTTAGCTCTTTACTTCTTCCTAACTGGTAATAAGTTATAAGTAGTCTTGATGGGGCACAATTTGGACATAGATCAACATTAGCTAGTTCAAAGCCCTTTATAATATTGTTATACTCTGATTTTTGTGTAATCCCTTCCAGGGTTACTATAGTCTGGTTTTGTGCCTTTGTTGCAGGGTATAGGCAAGAGTATATTGGTTTATCATTTAATAAAATTAGGCAGTATCCACACCTTCCACATCCACAACTATGTTTTACAGCCTTCCGTCCTAAAATCTCCCTTAGTAATACGGATAATCTAATGTTTGAAGGGGCATCAACCTCCTGCTCTTTACCATTTACATTAAGTTTAAATATCATCTTTTATCAACTCTTTATATATCATCTCTTTATTTATTGGAAATGTATTAATATTTGACCCAATAGCTTGATTCACACCTTGAATATACGCCCCTGGGAGTGTATTTCTAATTAGGGAGCCAACCCCCCTGGGTATATTTTTATTTTTTCCTGTCTCATATATTGAGATATTAATTATAGGGTTAGATTTAACCAGAGGTTTATTATAAAAGTAGTGGGTAGAAAACTCTCCATCCCTCTCTTTGGGTTCGCTATTTTGCAACCAGTTAATAGTCTGATTTATCTCCCTGGATACGGAGTTTAGAAGAGCCTGTTTATTTAAAATTAGACCAACTTCCAACTGAATCCATATCTCCTTTATTATACAGCTTAAACTTCTTTTGTCTATTTCTACTTCCACTGCACAGGCTGCATAAGAGCTGTTTTTAAAGGGTTCTCCCTTCCAGTTTTCATAATTCCAAACATTAGATGATTTTTTCCTTGTAACTTTAAACTGTCTAATAGGTAGTGGATCTTTAAATCGTCTAACCTTAATTTCATCTGCACATTGCTTAATTAGAGGTGTTAAGATTGTTACGTTTTTATTATCTATATTTGGACCAGAGTCCATTATCATGGTAAGGTCCTCGGTAAATATTTTAATATTCTCCCTCTCTATACCTAGTGTTTCAACTAATATATCTTCCCAAACTGTTAAAAGATCTAAATTGTTTATTCTACAACTAACTTTTAACTCTACCATTCCATTTCTCTCTAACTCTACTACTACACTATGGGCAGAGATGTTTTTTTCATTAGAGATAAAACCATTTCCATTATATCCTACAGAAATTCCAACCCCCCTCTTTGCAGAGTAGTGTATTCTCTTCTCTTTTCTTAATAAGGATAGGTTTATAGAGGAATTCTTTCTTAAAAAATCAGACTGCTCAACAACGTTTTTTAACATTATATCCAGGGGTAACTCTCTTTTTATAACGCTTCCTGTTGAGTTTCTATACCCTTTTTTGATTAAATTTTCATTTCTATATAGGTATTGGTCCTTTTTACTCTCTTTTATTATTTTACTAATTAAAAGTTCTGCTACAAATAGAGCATCGGCAAGATATATATCCTTAGAAAGACCAGCTGGTGGAAGATTTGATTTATAACCTGTAACCGTAACCTCTATATTTCTATGTTTATAGTAGGAGGTAACACCGTGTAAAACCCTTAATACCTTCTCTTTTACAAAAATTGGGTATGCTCCACAGTTTATCTTAATATCTAGTTTTATTCCAAGAACAGTATCTTCTGAGTCAAATACAATCTGCCAATTTGCCTCTAGTCCATAAAGTTTGTTTGAGTATAAATATTGATCTTCTGGGGTTGGTATATAAAAGACATTCTTTTTAATAATTGATGAGGATATAGTCGTAAAGGCTGCTGCACTATAACTATCTAGAAGGGGATACTCATCCTCTCCTGTAGTTGTTGGAGTTACTATCTTAATCTTATCAGATTCAACCCCACATATATTTGCTATATTATCCCTTAATGGATACTCCCATATAGATGATGAGTAGATATTATATGAGTCTGCCTCTCTTTTAGTAAATGAACCTAGAAGATACTTACTTTCAATAACGCTTTTTGGTGTTTTAATACTACCAGAAAGGGTTTTATATGGAGTTGTAAAAGCCTCTAATGTATCACCTATCTTTATTGTTTTGCTAAAGAAGATCTCATCTGAAACCTCTTGATCAATATCTATTTTATAAGTTATTTCTATCTTTTTATGTATAGCCTTAAGTTTAGAAATATTAGGTCCTACTAATAGTAGTATTGGCTCACCTATATAGTTTACTTTTTTGTTTGCGAGTATTGGAATTTTATTTCCATCAATTTTCAAGAAATTTTTTCCCTTTAAATCCTTGGAGCTTATTATAGAGTAGTTTTCCTCAACTTCCGGTAAGCTTATATTCTCTATTAAACCGCGTTTTACAGTAGATCGATATACCAATATTTTGTAACTCTTTTTAGTTGCTGTATCTAAGGGTAGGGCATATTTTCCTGAATAGATTAACTTTATGTGTTCGGCTTTATTCATACATTCAAATTATGTGAATTTTTTCTAAAAAAAACAATAGATAATATATAATAGAGCGGGTTCTATAAACTGTTATCCTAGTATTTTATATTATAAACCTTGTAATTAATTTTGATAAGTAGTTACAAGGCTTATTGTTTCTAAAGTTATTTTAATTATATAAAATAAAGTTTAATATCTCTATTTAGATAATAATTAAAGTAACCGATAAAATGACTAGGAGCCTTTAATCAATGAATAAACAGAGTTATTTCGCTATATTATTTTTATTATGTGGGTCAATTTTTGCCCAGTCAACATATTCAGGTAACCTCTCTGTATCCGATGACAACTTTTTTAAAGGATGGGAAGAGAGTTCCGATTACCACTTAGGAGGGTGTAATGCTTTTCCAATTGGAACTTATGTTAATGTTAAATTACCTTATTCTGATGATTCAGTTAATGTAAAAATTGTTACAAGGATACCTGAAGATGGAATTTTTATCTTGGTAGATAAAAGTGCAGGTGAGTCTATGTATCTTGAAACAGGAGATGTTCTTCCTGTAAGAATTCAGGTAATTAACTATATTCCACCTCCTATTTCAGAAATTGATGAATCTATTGATCCTACCCCTGAAATTAAAGGTCTTACTGCTGAAGCCATTAAAAATAACCGGGATGTTTTGCCAGAAACAGAAGTTCTACCAGAAACAGAAGTTCTACCGGAAACTGAGGTTTTACCGGAGACAGAAGTTTTACCGGAGACAGAAGTTTTACCGGAAACTGAGGTTTTACCAGAGACAGAAGTATTACCAGAGACAGAAGTATTACCAGAGACAGAAGTATTACCAGAGACAGAAGTATTACCAGAGACTGAAGTTTTACCGGAGACAGAAGTTTTACCGGAGACTGAGGTTTTACCAGAAACTGAGGTTTTACCAGAAACAGAAGTTTTACCAGAGGCAGAAGTTTTACCGGAGACAGAAGTTTTACCAGAAACAGAAGTTTTACCAGAAACAGAAGTTTTACCAGAGGCAGAAGTTTTACCAGAGGCAGAAGTTCTACCAGAGGCAGAAGTTTTACCAGAGGCAGAAGTTTTACCAGAGGCAGAAGTTTTACCAGAAACAGAAGTTTTACCGGAGACTGAAGTTTCACCTAAGAAGGATACAATTATATATGAGGATGAATTACCTGTAGAATCAATGTTTTCTAATGATAAAATTGTTGAGCCAATTACAGAGATTATTCCTAAAAAAATAAAAAGAGTTTTCTTTTTAGAACCAGCAAATAATAAACCTCCTGAAGGTGGAGTACCAGATATAAAACTTATACCAGTTACTACTGAAAAAGAGAAAGATTTTCAGGATGGGTACTACTTACAAGTTGGTATTTATAAAAATAGTGATATTGCCGAGTTAGATAGAAAAAAATTAGATGAGCTTCATTTTCCTAATATCACTGTTAGAGAAAAAGATGAAGAAATGAGACATAGGCTACTTGTAGGTCCGGTAAATAACGATGAACTTGGAGTTATAATGCTCCATTTAAAAAATAGAGGATTCAAGGAATTTTTCAGATATAAGAAGAAATCTGAATAATAATAATTGCCAATTAGTTTGAATCATAGTATAAGAGAGCATGGCTATTTTTTTAACTTTCTTTCTTATACTATCGTTCTTAATAATTATTCTCTTTATCGTTGGTAGTAGTCAATCTATCTCCCTTGGTGGTGTTGATTTTATAGCTAAGGGTAAAGAAGCTGGTCTTACTGCAAAAGAGATTAAAATGCTCAAAAAGACTGCGGATATCCTAAAATTAGAGAAACCTTTAATACTTCTTGGATCTATTAATAATATTGACGATGCTATATTAAAGCTAAACTCAAAATTACAGGATTGTGATTATCACGATTTAGAGATTATTGATCTTTTAGAAGATCTACATAACTATAGACGAAATATCGAACTTGAAAAGTTAGATAAACGGGGTGTCATCTCTTCATCTAGAGAGATGTCCGTAAGCCAAGAAGTAAAAATTACTGTAGGAAGCATGGAGATTCCCATTGTGGGGGTTGTATCAGATATCACTCAAAATTTTATTACAATAGATTTAAAAAATGAGACAGGGGTAAGACCTGGTGTAAATTGGAATGGACCTATAAATATCTACTTCTGGAGAAGGGACGATGCAGGGTACTATTTTGAATCTAAAGTAATAGAGACTCCCGGAATCTTAAAATGGAATGTAAGCCACTCTTCTAATTTAATTAGAAGCCAAAAAAGGTCAGACCTTAGAGTAGATTATGAAACAAACTGTTATATCTATAAGCTTGAGGATATCACAAAACGAAACTATAATTTTCAAGGCTTTACAGGAACATTCGCCCAGCTAAAGAATATATCCGAGGGAGGAGCAGCTTTTTTAGTTAATGGAAAGGTTCAACCTGGGCTCCCACTAAAGATGGAGTTTAAACTTGATAACAAAAATATAGTTCTATGTGGTCTTGTTAAGGATTCCTCATATAATCAATCAAATAATATATCCTATGTTAGGGTTAAAGTTGTTGATCCTCCCTTTGAGATGCTCTCAATTTTAAGGCCTTTTTTATTTATAAAAAGCAGGGAGATTAACCTAATAAATAAGAATAAAGTTGATAATAGTGTTGAAAATATAGATGAAATAAACAACAATAATAATAATGTGGTAGATAGAGAAGAGATTACTGAAAATGAGGCTGAAGAAGAGATTTTAGAAGTTGAATATCTACCCGAGAGCAGTGGTGCTCTAAATTAGAACATAATAAAATTAAAAGAGGTAACAAGAATGAAACTATTTAAAGGATTTTTACTTACTTTATCCATTGCTTTTATTTTTTCATGTGCAACAACTGAAAAAGGGCCAAAGGAATTAGATTCCGAAGTGGTTGAAGAGCAAGCACAGAAAGAAGAAATAGAGAAAAAAATGGTTGAGAAAGAAGTTGAAGTAAAAACATACTATCCAACAATTGAAGAAACATATTATGGTGACGGTCAAATTGATACAATTACTAAGTACACCTATAACGATAACTATGATCTTATTAAAAAAGTACAAACTAATGAACAAGAAGAAGTTTTAGAGTCCCACATTTATACTGTTGAAAATGGTTTAAAAACAAAGGATGTAAGTTATGGCTTTGGGAATGTATTAAATAGTTATTCCACCTTCGAATATGATGTTAACGGTAATTTAGTTAAAGAGACTCTTTTTGATAAAAATGACTCTGTTCAATCAATTAACACTTATGAGTATCAAGGTAAAAATTTATCAATATGGAGAACCCTAGGTCCTTCAGAGGGTGTATTAGCTATAACAGGATACTTCTATGATTCAAATAACAATATAACTAAAGTTGAAATGAGAAACGGTGGTAATGTTGTAGATGGTACTATTCAAAAGAGTTATAGTGATAATCTTATTACAGAAGAGAAGATATTAGACTCAGAGGGTAATATTGAGAAGTCAATATCCTATATCTATGATGGTAATTTACTTATAGAAAAGATCTATCTTGATGATAAGGGTAATAAAAAAAGAAGTGAAAGTTTTGAGTACTCTGAGTCTAAGCCTGTTCCAGATAGAATAAACCAACTCTATAGGAGTGGAGCTGTTGAAGCTTATACAAATATTCAATATGATCTTAAAATAGTTACAAATATAATTCTAGTTGAGGAGTAAAAATGAGAAAATATTTAATTCTCTCTGTTTTTGTTATTACAGGAGTATTTCAGGGTTTCGCTGGAGATAAGGCCGAGGTTTGGTCTAGACTATATAAAAGAAGTGTTTTACCAGAATTTAAATACTCTATTATGCTAAATATTGTAGAACTTAATGATAGAGCGATGATTCCATTATTAGAAGAGATTTTAACAGAGGATATTATTGCTAATCTAGATAATAAACGTTCTGTAACAGAGGAACGAGATTTTAATGAGTTAACAAAACTAGTTGTTAGAGAGCTAGGAGAGTTAAAGTCTAAGAGATCAGCATCCCTTGTATATACTATTGCAAAAGAGACAAGTGACCCTCTTTTAAAAGTCGATGCTATTGTTGCTCTAGGTAATATGAGAGCAACTGATTATTTAAACGATATCTCTTTTATCTTAAGAAATATAAATATGCGGCCTGTGAAAGGTAAGTCTGCTGAGTTAGAAGCAGAATCAAAAATTGCCTATGGAGCAATTAGTGCCCTTGATCGTTTTAAATCTATAGAGGGTTATTCTTCTGTGTTTTTCGCATCAATTGGATGGTATGATCAAAGGGTTAAATCATTTGCGGATAAGGTTTTAAAAACTATTGTTGATAATCCAATAGAAGCTCTTATTCCAATAATCACAGATGGATTATTTTCTGAGAAAGAGAAAGCTATTTTAGAGGTTGCTAAGTGTGATGCTCCAACTGAAGATAAGGCAAAAGCAGCTAGAGAGGCTATGAAACAGGGGTTAGACAATGTAGCAGAGACTATTAAAGAGGGAATGACACTTACCTCTATAAGAAAAAATGCTATAAAAGTTCTTTACTTTAGTAAGTCTAGTGACCCTGAGGATGTATACTACTTAAGTCAATCAGTTCGAAGTGGATCAGATTTAGAAGAGAAGATCTATGCTATTAGAACTCTAGGATTAAATGGTTCAGATGAGGCTATTGATGGATTAGTTTCTATCTTATCAGACTTTAATGAAAGAAGTATTAGTGGCCTTGATATCTCCTATTCAGACCAAGATATTATTAAAGAGATTATTGTAACTCTTGGTAATACAGGAAATGAGAAGGCAAGTGGTGTTTTAACAGAGGTTCAGTTCTCAAACTACTCTTCTGGAATTGTAAAAGCAGCTAAAACTGCTTTATCTACTCTAAATTAATTGAAGTAAAAATATATAATCTCTCTATTTATTAAATATGAATAGAGAGATTTTTAGTCCATTATCAATTGGGGTTGTTACTATTTGGGTAATAATGTCCTTCAAGATTTTTATTAGTTACTACATACTACTAATAATTTTTTCAGTACTTATAAGCCTTTATACTATCTATAAGGTCAAACTTTATTACAATGTTATTATAATAATTATCGCACTATTTATCGGCGTATTTTCTGTTAATAGAGTAAAAATAGAGTCGAAATATAACTACATCCCAACTTTAAGAAACAGTATTACTAGTGTAGATGTAACTGTAATAAAGGACTCTATCCCTGTTTCAGGTGGTTATCTCTCCTCTGGTTTAGTTTTTCGTGTAAATAGTAGGCAGCATAGTATTATTGCAAATAGCAAAGTTACAATATTCTCAAAAAATAGCTTATATATTGGTCAGATATTCAGAGATATAGATGTAAAGTTTAAAGATGATTCAGCATTTATTAATATTAAAGATCATGGTGAGTTTAAGTATGAAAGTAGTTATTATAAATTTAGAAGTAAGATTTTAAATGGATTAATTGGTCGAACATCTTCACCTCTCTTAATCGCATTAATAACAGGTAATAAGTCTTTACTCGATCTAGATATAATAGAACTCTTTAGAAAAAATGGTTGCTCCCATATACTGGCTCTGTCAGGTTTTCATGTAGGGGTTATTACCGTAATAATTATACTGTTTTTAAGAGTTTTTATTTGGGGTAACTCCATATACATACTTTCATCCTTAACTCTTATACTATACCTTCTATTTGTAGGCCCAACAGCCTCTTTAATTCGATCAATACTAATGTTTATTATCGCCTCAATTTTTAAAATTAAACAGCAAAGGATATCTATATATAAAATTTTAATTATCTCCTTTTATATTATTCTAATTTTTATACCTAGGGAGTTTGAAACCCTATCTTTTAAATTATCCTATCTAGCACTTTTTGGTATTGTTGTTTTAGGGCCTGAGTTAGATAAACTTTTTATATTTAAAAAAATCCCAAAGGTTGTTAGGGTCCCCTTTACCACATCCCTATCTGCGCTTATTTCAACTTCAATTGTAATTATTCCTGTTTTTGGAGTTCTATATCCCTCAGGTCTATTTGTTTCAATACTTATTACACCTATTATTACACTTTTTATGTGGACGGGAGTTTTATCATTAATTGTTCCAAAGTTAGATAGTGTTGTAAAAATATTGGAAAAATCCATATTTTATTTATTAGATTTCTTTTCAAAAGGTGATTTAGAATTAAATTGTGATATAAATTCTCTACTTATACCTTTAATTTTGGCTTCAATTCCTGTTATATTAGTAATACTTAAAATATATAGGAGAGCAGATGCCAGACGATTCAATCTTAAATTTAAATTATGACTCACCCCAAGAGATAAAAGAGTTATTAGATATTATGGGCTTGGGACCTAGAAAGAGGTGGGGTCAGAATTTTTTAATTAATAGTGGTGCAAGAAAAAGAATTGTTGACCTACTAGAGATGAAAGAGGGTGACACTGTTTGGGAAGTAGGACCGGGACTTGGTTCTATTACAAAAATAATTTTAGATAGGGGTGCAAAGTTAAAGGTATTTGAGATCGATCCAGGCTATATTGATTACTTAACAAAAGCGTTTGAAAGTTACCCTAAATTTTCTATTGTTCCAGGAGATGTGATTAAAACATGGAAAGGACATAGACGAAAACCACCAAAAAGGTTTGTAGGAAACCTACCATATAATATTTCATCAGCTATAGTTTCATCCTTTATAGAGAACGACTTTATTCCTGAAAAGATGGTTTTTACTGTTCAACGAGAGATGGGGCAAAGAATGACCGCTAAGCCAAATAATAAAAACTACTCTTCCTTCTCTGTTTTATGTCAATTTGCCTGTGATGTTAAGGAAGTAGGAGTATTAAAGCCAGGTTCTTTTTATCCTGTTCCAGGAGTTTCATCAGCTATTATTTCAATGGTACCCCACCAAAGATATAGGGAACTAGAGGATAAAGAGACATTTTTTAAGGTTACTAGGCAGTTATTCTCATCTAGAAGAAAGACACTAAAAAATAATATTAATTTAAGCCCATATTTAAAAGAGTTTAATAAGGATGATGTGTTTAAAGCTTTTGAGATTGTTGGGATTGATGTAACTAGAAGAGCAGAAACAGTCTCTGTTGATGAGTATGTTGAGTTAGCAAAAGAGATAAGTAAGTTAAAAGATAAATAAAAAAAGGCTGTTGAAAGTCATAATGACTTCTGCAACAGCCCCTTTTTTTTATATTAAATTACTCTCTTTAAGTAAAGTTTTTAGTTTCTCTCTTGTTGAATCCATTGGTTCACAAAGGGGTAGTCGGTATACTTCTTTGCAAATACCCATTAGTGCTAAGGCAGATTTTACAGGAATAGGGCTTGTTTCAAGGAACATTCCCTTACATAAAGGTAGAATCTCGTAATGAATTTTTCTCGCCTCTTCTATATCACCACTTTTAGTTAATGAAACTAATTTTTCCATCTTTCTTGGTATTATATTACTAATAACAGAAACAACTCCATCTCCCCCAAGGGCTACAAAAGGAAAAGCTATATTGTCATCACCAACCATTACAGAAAAACCTTCAGGTTTATTTCTAATAACATCCATCATCTGGGCTAAATCACCGCTTGCCTCTTTAACTCCCACAATGTTTTCATGTTTTGCCATTCTTAATAGGGTATCTGTCTCTATATTAACACCACTTCTTCCCTTAATATTATAAATTAATAGGGGGATATCACACTTATCAGCAATTGTCATAAAGTGTCTATATAAACCTTCTTGAGTTGGTTTATTATAGTATGGAGCTACTTGTAATGATGCGTCTGCACCCATGGATTTAGCAATAAGAGTCATATCAACAGCCTCTTTAGTACTATTGGAACCAGTACCTGCAACAACAGGTGTCTTCCCATCGGCTATTTTTATTGCTTCCTCAACAACTTTTAAATTCTCCTCATGGGAGAGAGTGGGACTTTCACCTGTAGTTCCTACAGGAAGTAGACCTGTTATTCCCTCTTTTATCTGGTTGTTAATTAGGGCCCTATATGAATCAAAATCAATTGATCCATCCTCTTTAAATGGTGTTATAAGAGCTGTGTATACTCCGCTGAACATAAATATCTCCTGTCTATTTTTTTAGAAGTTCTTCAATGAAGTCTTCTACTGTAAAAAAACCTTTTTTATCTTGTAGCCACTCAGAAGCCATAACTGCTCCTAGGGCAAAACCACTTCTATTTCTAGCATTATGGGTTATTTGAATAGAGTCGGCAAAGGAGTCAAGTGTAACAGTGTGTATTCCAGGGATTTGACCACCTCTTACAGATGCTACATGTAACTCATTATCATCTATAGCCCTATCTAACTTATCAGTCCAGATTTTCTCTTTTCTATTATTATTTTTAAGTATTTTTTCCGCAGTTGTTAAAGCTGTACCAGAAGGTGAATCCTTTTTTTTGTTATGATGGTACTCTAACATCATAATATCATACTCTGGTGTATTATTAATTAACCCTGCAGCTTTAGATACTAGGTCAAAAAATATGTGCGCACCAACTGAAAAATTTGAACCGTAGAGAAGGGTACTCTTATTATTTAGAATAATATCTTTTATAATATCTTTTTTATCATCCCAACCTGTAGTACCAATAACAACAGGTGTTTTGGATTGAGCGTAAAGCCTTATATTATTTTCTATACCCTGGGGTAGTGAGAATTCTATAACTACATCAACACCCTTAAGTCCATCTGCAGTTACTTCTGTACAATCCCCATAACCACCCTTGTCTACTCTAAGGGCAATCGAATGCCCCCTTTGGATAAGGATGTTTTCAATCTCTCTACCCATTCTACCATAACCAGTTATCATTACATTCATATCTAATATAATAGCTAACTGGTTATATGATGTAAAGTGCTATTTGCACTGAGTCATTGTAACAGCTGTTGTGTTAACAATATCATCTATGCTACAACCCCTAGATAAGTCGGATATAGGTTTTGCAAAACCTTGTAAAAATGGACCATAGGCACCAGCACCAGCAAATCTTTGAACCATTTTATATCCAATGTTTCCTGACTGTAAATCAGGGAAAATAAGTACATTCGCTTTACCAGCTATAGTTGAGCCTGGAGCTTTTTTAGCAGCAACACTCTCTATTATAGCAGCATCAGCCTGAAGTTCTCCATCAACAATCAGTGTAGGTTCCTCTTCTTTTACGATTTTAAAAGCTTCTGTAACTTTATCTACATTTGGATGTTTTGCTGAACCCTTTGTTGAAAATGATAACATTGCTACCTTTGGCTCTGTATTTAAGAAATCTCTACACGATTGGGCAGATTGTCTAGTAATTGCGGCTAGCTCAACACTTGTTGGGTCCACAATTGTTGCACAGTCACTAAAAATCATAAGACCATCTTTACCCCATTTTGCATCTGGCATATCCATTACAAAACAAGAAGATGCTGTTTTTACACCAGGAGCTGTTTTGATTATTGTAAAACCAGCAACCAACACCTTACCTGTAGAGTTCTCGGCCCCAGCTACCATAGCATCAGCATCATCTAGTCTTACCATCATAGCTCCCCATTTTAATGGGTCAACAATAGCAGTTTTAGCTTCATCTTCAGTTAAACCTTTATGTTTTCTTAATTCATAATACTCTGTAGCGTACTTATTAAGTTTTTCTGATTTTGATGGATCGATTAGAGTAATTCCATCTAAAGATGTATCTACACCCTTTGCAATAGTGTTTATCTCGTCCTTTTTTCCAATTAAAATAACATTACTACATATTTTCTCATCAATTAGAATTCTTGCTGCTTGAATTGTTCTAGGTTCACTACCCTCTGGTAAAACCACAGCTTTTTGTAATTCTATTGCTTTCTCTTTCATTTTATTTACAAATGACATGTTTGACTCCTGGTAAATTGATAATTATATATATAATTTAAACGTAATTTTTTTTAAATACAATAGTGTTTTTTTTATAGATCTCCTTTATAATCACTATTTATGACGATAGGGATATATGGATTAGGTAGATTTGGTGTTTTTTGGGGAGATCAGCTCTCAAAAGTTGCTACGGTTAAGGGTTATAGCCGGAATAGCAGTAGAGTAGCTCCTTCAACAATAAAGAGGGTTTCTGAGGATGAAGTTTTATCCTGTGATGTAATTGTTATTTGTGTTGCAATTTCAGCAATGGAGAGTTTTTTGCACAATATTAAGGATAGGGTTAAACCTGGAACTTTAATAATGGACACTTGTTCTGTAAAAGTTCATCCTATTAAACTAATGTTGGATTTATTACCTAGCAGTGTCGATATTATAGGTACCCATCCTATGTTTGGGCCTGATTCTGGTCGTTTTGGAATTGCAGGGCTACCTATAGTTGTGTCTGAAGTAAGGGTGGATAAATCTAAATATAATAAATGGATTGATTTATTTAATTCTTTGAATTTGTCTGTTATAGAGATGACTCCCCAGGAGCACGATAGAGAGGCAGCGTATACCCAGGGTATAACACATTTTATAGGTAGGACTCTTTCAGATCTTCACTTAAAAAATAGTGCAATATCTACAAGTGGTTACAATAGCCTACTTGAAATAATAAAACAGACTTGTAATGATGAATATCAGTTATTCTTAGATTTACAAAAATATAATTCATATACGTCGGATATGAGAAGGGATTTAAAATCCTCTTTAAATAAAGTTTTAGGCGTTGTTGAAGCAGAAATTAGCGATAAGGAGAGATAAAATTGGCAGAAATTCATTCAAGTAGGGTTAAAGAACACGAATTAGATACAGTAATGGGTGAAGATATAGAATTTACTGGATCCTTAGAATTTAGTGATCCTCTAATGATTAAGGGAAAATTACATGGAGATATAGACTCTGTAGGAATATTATATATAGAGAAGGATGCAAAAGTTGAGGCTAATATTAATGCTGCTAGTGTAAACATTAGAGGTGAAGTAATAGGGGATATTAAGGCCACAGAGAGTGTTATACTTTTTTCAACAGCAAGAGTTACTGGGGATATTGAGGCTCCAAAAGTAAAAATGGAAAATGGTTGCTTCTTTAGTGGTAAGTGCCAGATGACAGGGGAGGCCTAGATTTGCTTAATAATAAACTTAGATCCATATTTTTAATTCTTTCTCTAATGTTAATAACCCTGCCAATCTTCTCTCAAAAAGAGAAAAACGCCTTAGTTTCATGGCGCCAAGGGAATTATGATGAGGCTGTAGATATCTGTTTAGAGGAGCTTGATACCCTGCCTGAGTCTAGTTTTGCAGAGAGAATGGACTCCTATACGGTACTTTGTTGGTCTTTACTTGGGCTTAAAAGGTATGATGAAGTAGTTAAATACGGCTCTGAAGCCTTTGAGAAATCCTCTAGGGATTGGCGATTTGTTGCAGTTTTAGGGGAAGCCCACTACTTTTTAGGTAATAATAAAGAGTCTTTATATTTTTTAGAGAAGTATATAGAGCTTCGAAGCTCTGGGGATAAGGCGGACTATATGTACTACCTTATGGGACATGTTTTTATTCGTCTTGAGGAGTATAATAGGGCTGATGTAGCTCTATCTATGGCTGTGTATTTAAAACCTTTAGATGCTAAATGGTGGGCTAGGTTAGGTTATGCTAGGGAGCAGGCTAAGGATTATCAAAGAGCAAAGGATGCTTATAGTAAAGCGTTATCTATAAACTCATCATTAGTGGATGCTGAGAGAGGTATGAAAAGAGTTCATGAATCTTTAGGTTTATGATTTGTGTATTAGTTCTAACTGGTTTATAATAAGTATGTAAGTAAGTATTATTTAAGGAGTAGGGTATGAAGTATTTGTTAAAGCACATACCAATTGTGTTTTTGTTAATTGGCCTAACATCCTGTGATGTGGTAACAAGCCTATTAACTACAAATTATTTTGAAGGGTTTAGTGATATTAATCCATTTAGCCTAGTAGTTGATGAAAATAGTTTCCCCACAGATGATGATGAAGCTGCTATATTACTAATAAATAAATATACTGATGTTGCTCTATCTGATGATGCAGAGAATTTTTTTGCAGCATTAAAGGGATTGGATACCTATAGGAGTGACTTAATAGCTTATTATAACTCTATTCTTATTACAAAACCTGATAATACACTACCTACCTACCTAGATGATATAGATATCTACCAAAGAAGATCATTAGCCCTTGCTAAAATAGAGCTATACACTAGGAATGCCTATGCAATAGATGGCTTTGATAGACTTTATACAAAATATGTAACAGGTGAAGAAGATGCTGATTTAACTATCAATCTTTTAATTGAGAATGTTTTTAATACAGAAGACCCAGATGTAACACGAGTAAGTTTAGAAGACGATTTCCAAGGATTTTTTAATGCAGGAGACGCTATAGACTTGTTAGGTAAAACTATAGTTGATACTGATAATCCTACTTCTAAAGTATTAGATGAAAATGAAGGTGTATTTATTCTTTTATCATCTATAATCAATAGAGTAGTTGAGCTCTCCCTTGAAGGTGATTTAAGTAATACAAAAAATGAGAATGATGTCTTTGTAGCTCTAGCTGCATACGTTTTAAATGGAACGACTTCGTCTCTCTTAGTATATCCCCAGGACCTACCTCCTGAAGGTGGACAAAGTATGATTGAGCACTATCTAGGTTTAGGTGGGGCTTTAGCATATACAGCCTCAGGTTTCGAACTTCCTGGAGTATCAATTCTTGGAGGTAGTCAATTATGAAAAAATTAATACTACTAATTATAAGTATCTTAATTATATTTAACATTCATGGGGAAGACTCTTTTTTTGAGAAGAAGGTATCTTTTAATAGTCCTAAGATTTTGGGAATGGGAAATACCTTTGTTGCAAATGCCAATGGATTAGAATCCTTTGAATATAATCCTGCAGGATTAAATGGAGATGGAAGTTTTACTATTTTTAATGGTAACTTTAATCTTATTTCTAACTTTATCCAATTAAGCGATGATCTTGTAGCCTCATATAATGAGGCCAATAGTACAGATAAAACTTCTATTGAATTAGGAGATCTAAGTTATTATTTGGACCCAATAAACAGAAGAGAGATAATAGGAGCCCTTATATCTCAAGCTACTACACCCTATTTAAATAATAAATATGCTAATGGACTTGGTTATAGCTCTTCTATTTCTTTAGGGTATGCTGGAAATGGTTTTGGTTTTGGTCTACTTTTCTCACTAGATTCCGAGGTTTATGGGGAGTCTTTAACCGTAACCCAACTGGATAGTATTTTAACAACATCCCTTTTGCTTGGTTATGGGATTTCCCTTGATCTAGGAATTATTGGTTTAGAGATAGGTGCTGCGGCAAGGCCCATGTATAAGATTAGAACTACTACCAGTTTAAACCCTGTTGTTGAGTATCTATTAGCTGAAAACAGTGGTAACACTACTTTTATTGAAG
Source organism: Thiospirochaeta perfilievii (assembly GCF_008329945.1). Classification (NCBI taxonomy): domain Bacteria; kingdom Pseudomonadati; phylum Spirochaetota; class Spirochaetia; order Spirochaetales; family Spirochaetaceae; genus Thiospirochaeta; species Thiospirochaeta perfilievii. Next base: position 2,977,927 of record NZ_CP035807.1, read on the forward strand.
AGTTAGATTATAAAACAGGAGTTGGTATTGGTTTTGATCTAGGTGTAAAAGCCCGTTTTATGGGTTTAACCGCTGGTATCGCTCTATTGGATATTTTTGGAACTACAATTAATTATAGTTCTAGTAGTTATGATGACATTATTAATGGAGACTTTTTAGGCTCTAAATCAGTAGATGATATCTATATAACTCCAACAACCCTTAATCTAGGATTATCCTTTAATCCAGGTCTAGGTAGTGTAAGTAGGGTTTTTAATCCAACATTATCCATAGATTACAGTGTTCCTTTTATTACAGATGGTTCACTGGAAGATTATGCCATGTCTAGCCAGTTTTGGAGGAATTTGTCTTTAGGGGCTGAGGTTGAGTTATTCTCTCTATTATCTTTAAGATCTGGACTAAATCAGGGATATTTTACCGCAGGTTTTGGTTTAGAACTCTTTATCTTAGATGTTAACTTTGCTATATACTCTAAGGAGCTTGGTGCTAGGGTTGGAGATAGGCAGCAGATGGGTGCCGCTTTTGAGATAGGGTTAAGGTTATAAGTATGAGATCAGCTATACTTCTACTATTGATATCTCTTCTCTTAGGCTGTCAGGACATATTTACAACTAGTTATCTATCATCCTTTAAAAAGGATGCATCAGATATGAACTCAAAAGAAATTGCTGAGTATTTATCAACAACACCCTTATCAGAGATACCTGCAGCTGATCTATTAGCTGCAGAAGAGACTCTAGATAATTCTAGAATTACTCTTAGTGAGTCAGATTTAACTAATCCTGTTAAAGTGCAGCAGTATTTAGATGAAACAGCCCAGCTAATCGCTATAAATATGGAGCAAGCTAATATTGATGGATTAATAGAGGATGTTTTAAGTTTAGGTGATTCAGAAGAGGACTCAGATTTTTTAACTAACCTTGTAGAAGATAGTGACCGTTTAGCAAATATAGAGGAGGCATCCTCCTACGCTGTGGATGCTTTTTTAGTAGATCCAGAGAGTTTAACCAGTACTGAGCTTGTAATCGGAAGTGTTGGCTTAGTTGGAAATATCCTACAGGACGAGGATCGATTGACTGATCTTTCAGAAGCTGCAGATTTAGAGACAGCTACCCTTATAACTGCTGGTTTTACTGCAGATGAGATAGATGATATTCAAACCGCTAGTGAAATGTTAGAGCTTGCCAAGTCCGGTTTAGGGGATGATATGGCGAGTCTATTTGAAGGATTGCCATTTTGAAAAAAATACTGATAATACTGTTTTTGTTTTATACCCTATCTACAGGGTACTCTCTATCGGAGGTTACTAATAATACATCTTTATACAATGTTGCGTTAGGGGGCCTCATACTGGGTTGGTACAGGGGTTTGACTCATTTTATAATAATCCAGGGTTATTAGCTTATTACGATGATGAAATATCTTTTTTTAAATTAAATGTTAATCTAAAGGGGGATGCTTTAGATGTTTTAAACCTCTATTTAGGTGGAGATTTATCCCCAGATGATCCTGCAGCACTCTTAACTACACTTCAGGATAAGGGGTTAACTAACCTTCTAGTTGGTTTAGATATAAATGGGCCTCTATCTATAGGTGTAATAGGGAATAACTGGGGATGGTACTTAAAAAACTCAACAAATGTGTATTTAGACCTTCCTGGGATAACTTCTACAGCAGATATTGTTCTTAGGGAAGATTTAGTATTCTCTGCAGGTATAGCTGTTCCATTTAAAATGAGGTTTGGAGACTCTTTTTTTCTAGAGTTAGTGCCTGGAGTAATGTCTAGAACAACTTTAAGGGCAGAGCTACGTATAGAAGAGGATTTATTAGGGTTTATGGGGTATATGAGCGATTTTTCATCCTTGTTAGCAGATTTTCCTCTTAATATTAGTCCAATGTTTGCCCTAGATGCAGGATTTGTTATTAATGTATACGATATAGTCTCATTAAGCGGGGTTGTGAAGGATATATATACTCCTATATTAAAATATCCTGTCTCCTCTTTATCCGATGCTTTAGGCATTTTCACTAGTGGAAATGATACAACAGGTAATTTGGTTTATAGGGAGATAAATTTTGGATTAAGTTCAGATATCCCCTTGGAGTACTATCCTATTTTATAAGCGACCTGGATGTTTATATAGACTATTATGATCTACTTAAATTTGAAAAGAACACCCTATTACATCTAGGGTTCGGAGTAGATCTAGAGCTTTTAGAGAAGTTCCATCTTCTTTCTGGGGTAAATCAAGGACTACTCTCTTTAGGACTAAATGTGGACTTAGGAGCTCTGAATATAGGATTTGCAATGTATGGAACCGAGGAGGGATCCCAGCCTGGTGCTAACTCGGTTTTTAACTTTTTATTAAGTATTGGAATTTCTTTTTAGAATGGTTGACTCTTTTTTAGGAAGTCTATATATTTAGTCTTCGTTGAGCGGGCCGTTAGCTCAGTCGGTAGAGCAACGCCCTTTTAAGGCGTGGGTCGTTGGTTCGAATCCAACACGGCTCAATAAAGAGATTGTATAATCTTTTATGAAGTTTACTTCAGTTTAAGTCTTGTTCGTCTAGGGGTTAGGACACATGGTTTTCATCCATGCAACAGGGGTTCGATTCCCCTACGAGATGTCTGCTTTGAAAAAAGCAAAAAAGTAAGGATTAGGTCTTTACAAACTAAGACGCTTTTATTATTATTCAAGCGTTAATAAGTACTTGGGCTGTTAGCTCAGTCGGTAGAGCAACGCCCTTTTAAGGCGTGGGTCGTTGGTTCGAATCCAACACAGCTCATTGGTTTATCCAAGTACGTGTCTTGTTCGTCTAGGGGTTAGGACACATGGTTTTCATCCATGCAACAGGGGTTCGATTCCCCTACGAGATGTCTGCTTTGAAAAAAGCAAAAAAGTAAAGATTAGGTCTTTACAAACTAGGACGCTTTTATTATTATTCAAGCGTTAAAAAGTACTTGGGCTGTTAGCTCAGTCGGTAGAGCAACGCCCTTTTAAGGCGTGGGTCGTTGGTTCGAATCCAACACAGCTCATTGGTTTATCCAAGTACGTGTCTTGTTCGTCTAGGGGTTAGGACACATGGTTTTCATCCATGCAACAGGGGTTCGATTCCCCTACGAGATGTAGAAAAGCAGATAATTTATTATCTGCTTTTTTTTTGCTCAAAATTATTATATATTTAATTGAACAGAGTGAGGTATAAGATGTCAAATAAAATTATATTAAAAGCTGATGCGTTAGATGGTTATTTAACCAATGAAGATAAAAAACATATAGATGATGTTACACTTTTATATGAAGAGACAATGAAACAATTTAAAATTCTTGATGAACAATCTGAGAATGATAATTTATATGATGAAACAAAAAAGAAAATAATTTCGCTGTATCAAGAGATGGGTGACTTAATGAAGGATATATCTAGTAGGGAAGAGAACCTAAAGATATATGCATTTGAAACTCATCAGACTAAACACGGAGAGGCTTCTAGGATCATTGCTAAACTAAGGGATGAGAAAACAGGGCACGAAGAGTTTGTTTATTATACTCAACGGGCTTTTGAGTTAATGTTTAACCTGGTTTATGGAGATGAAGCTGGTAAGAATAAGAATCATTTAGTGGTTAAAACTCCTGTTACACACCCTGTCCAGAACTATGCTGTTCATAAAATCCCAGATGTAGATAGTGCAATAAACAATACTGTTATGTGTGTCATGTTAAGAGGAGCACTTCTTCCATCTATGATTATGAGTAAGGAAATTCAGGAGTATTCATCAACTGGACATGTTACACCATTTGCTCTATTTAAGATTAAAAGGGATGATTCTAAACATGAAGCTGATATGGAGTATCTATTGGATCTTGATAAGTCATATTTCAACTTAGATGAGATGCAGGATAAAGACCTTATATTTGCTGACCCAATGAACGCAACAGGTGGAAGTATGGTAACTGTTGTTAAATATCTGTTAGATAGTGGTGTAAAGCCTCGTTCTATTAAGTTTATTAATGTTGTGTCAAGTTTAAAAGGTGCCCTGCAAATTTTAAGAGCTTTAGATAATATAACCTGTTATACATTATGGATGGATCCAATATTAAACGATAAAGCCTATATTTTACCTGGATTAGGGGATGCAGGTGATAGACTAAATGGAAAAGATGCGGATGAATATCCTAGGAATATGTTACAATTAGTTGCTGATTATGGGACTAATATTTCCCAATTGTATAGATCTCAGGTTCGTAAGATTGAAGAAACTATTCTGGGTTAATCTATCTTTTATACTACTGTTTTCATGTGTCTCAAATAAAGAAGAGATTGATATTGTTTTAGAGTACTACAATATTGGTAATGCCTTCTATGAGTTAGATCAATTTGATAAAGCAGAGGATTATTATCTTAGAGTATTAAAGATTGATCCAGATTTTCATAAAGCTAGGAACAACTTAGTTTATATATATGTAAAAAAACTTCAGTTTGACTTAGCTAAAGAGAATATTCAATATTTAAAAAATAGCGATAGTGAAAATATAGTTGTAAAAAAGCTAGATGCCTATGTTAAATATAAAGAAGGGAATCTTAAGGATTCTCTTAACCTCTATTTGGAGATATATAATGGGGGAGATAAGTCTAAGAGTGTAGCTATTAGTATTGTTAAACTTTATTATCAATTAAACGAATTTACTAAAGGGCTTAGTTTAATAGAAACACTTATTTTTGATAGTGAAGATTCGAACCTGTTTTTTATTGCTGCATTACTAGCAGAAGGTGCCGGAAATATAGAAAAAGCTATAACTTATTATGAGAATGCTATAATTTCTGGAAATAAAGAAGAGGATATTTTTACTAATTTACTAGCTCTATATAAGGAGTCTAAAGATTATATTAACCAGGTAAGAGTTCTTGAGCTAATTATTAAAGATTTTAGTGGAGAATTAAAATATAATTCATTATTCTTATTATCAAAAATTTATTTCTTGGAAAATAATGATTTTAGTAAGGGGTACTCATATTTAGATAAGGCTATTACTGAAGGTTTTAATAATAAAGAAGAAGCTGAGGATCTTCTTAAGCAACCTGATCTAATTGAAGTAGATAAGATCAGGCAACTATTTAAAGAGAATAGAATCTTAGATTAGCTATTTTAAAACTTCTAATACACTTTTTAATACTTCTGAAGGTGCAGGAGAAGCATCAATTGGACATAAAGAACCAAGCTCTTTATAATAAGCTTTTAATGGTTCTGTTTGAGAGTAATAAACTTCTAGTCTATTTTTGATTGAATCTATTTGATCATCTTTTCTTGTGTAGAGTTCTCCTCCACAGTCATCACAAATTCCATCTTTTTTAGGCGGAACAAAATCTACATGGAAGCTATTACCACATGATTTACACACTCTTCTACCTGATAATCTTTTGATTAGTTCTTCATCATTTAAACTTAGATCAATCACCTTATCTACGGTAGAAAATTTTCCTAATGCTTCAGCTTGAGCTGGAGTTCTTGGAAATCCATCAAGAATGTAGCCATCATTTGTATCAGACTCATCTAATCTTCTTTTAACTACTTCTATAGTAACCTCGTCCGGCACTAGATCTCCTGCTTCAATGATGGATTTAATTTTTAAACCTAAATCATTTTCAGCCTTTATTGCAGCTCTAAAAAGATCCCCTGTAGATATATGTGGTATCTTTAACTCTTTTGTAATTTTTGAGGCAATTGTTCCTTTTCCAGAGCCTGGAGGGCCTAAGAATATAACGTTCATTATTACTCCTTGATTTTTTGAAGAAATCTTCATTACATCTATATTAATTTAATACTAGATTACAGTCAATTCATAGGTAGGTTCATTGCACTTTTTTGTACTTTGAATCGTTGTTGAGTTTTAAAAGCTTTTAATTTTTTTTAACATATACTATTTTATTATGTGTTATATGAAATATATATAATTATGTGTTATATGAAATATATATAATAATTTAGGAGTTAACATGAAAAAACTAAGTTTGTTAATTATTACATCAATTTTTGTTGGTACATCATCCCTTTTTTCTTTGGGTCTAGGAATCCAAGGAAATATAAATGCTGGAGAGTTTTTTGCTCCAGGTGTGGCTTTATCTCTTAAACTAGATTCTGTCCCTTTCTATTTTGCATTTAATTGGCAGTTTGAAGAAGAAGTTAAGAATTTCTCGTTAACCTCTGATTATTGGGCATTAAATAAAACAATGTTATATGTTAATAATCAACCCTTAAATCTCTTTTTTGGTTTAGGAGCCTATTGTAATGTCACAATTGATCAGAGTCAAAATGGAGACTATTTTCAACCATCCCTTGGGCTAAGGATACCAGTAGGAATCAATATGTATATATTAGATAGAGTTCTTGAACCTTTTATTCAGGTTGCACCATCCTTTGGTATTCACTTTATTCCAAGTCTAGGAGCTGATACTGTCTATTGGCCATTATCTGTTGGTATTAGGATGTGGTTATAGCTAAAGATGAACTATTATGTTTTAGTTGTTAAATAGACATATGAAATGTTTTTTATATTTTTTTTGAATGTTTGTTGACAAAAAAAATGTGAGTTGGTATATTCATCGAGCGTTGCAACAGCAACTCTAACTTAAGAGTCTGTTGAGACGAAAAACTTAATAACTTTTATTAGTTGTTAAGGCATGAGCTACTTTGTAGTATCATGTTTACAGTAGTAATAGAGAAGGGAAGAAATACTTTAACATTTAATGTTAATTAAAACCTTGAGTATAAAGATCAACTTAGTTATTACTAACTTCGGTTAGTAAACATAATAACGGAGAGTTTGATCCTGGCTCAGAACGAACGCTGGCGGCACGTTTTAAGCATGCAAGTCGAACGGTAGGAAGTGCTTGCACTTCCGAGAGTGGCGAACGGGTGAGTAACACGTAGATGATCTACCTTTTAGTTGGGGATAGCCCATGGAAACATGGAGTAATACCGAATAATCTCTTTAAGCTTTAGCTTTTAGAGGAAAGCAGCGTTTGCTGCGCTGAAAGATGAGTCTGCGCACTATTAGCTAGTTGGTGGGGTAAGAGCCTACCAAGGCGACGATAGTTAGCCGACCTGAGAGGGTGATCGGCCACATTGGGACTGAGACACGGCCCAGACTCCTACGGGAGGCAGCAGCTAAGAATCTTCCGCAATGGACGAAAGTCTGACGGAGCGATGCCGCGTGGATGAAGAATGCAGAGATGTTGTAAAATCCTTTTATGAGTGAGGAATAAAACTACTAGGAAATGAGTAGTAGATGACGTTAGCTCATGAATAAGCTCCGGCCAATTACGTGCCAGCAGCCGCGGTAACACGTAAGGAGCGAGCGTTGTTCGGAATTATTGGGCGTAAAGGGCGTGTAGGCGGTTAATTAAGTCTTGTTTGAAAGACCGGTGCTCAACACCGGAAACGGACAGGAAACTGATTAACTAGAATCCGGTAGGGAAATGTGGAATTTCTAGTGTAGGGGTGAAATCTGTTGATATTAGAAAGAACACCAATGGCGAAGGCAGCATTTTGGGCCTGGATTGACGCTGAGGCGCGAAAGCATAGGGAGCAAACAGGATTAGATACCCTGGTAGTCTATGCCGTAAACTTTGTACACTTGGTGTCGGGGGTCAAACCTCGGTACCGAAGCTAACGCGTTAAGTGTACCGCCTGGGGAGTATGCCGGCAACGGTGAAACTCAAAGGAATTGACGGGGGCCCGCACAAGCGGTGGAGCATGTGGTTTAATTCGATGATACGCGAGGAACCTTACCAGGGTTTGACATATTAGTGACCGTTCTAGAGATAGTTCTTTCCTTTCGGGGACACTATTACAGGTGCTGCATGGCTGTCGTCAGCTCGTGCCGTGAGGTGTTGGGTTAAGTCCCGCAACGAGCGCAACCCCTATCGTATGTTACCATCATTAAGTTGGGGACTCATGCGAGACTGCCGGTGACAAACCGGAGGAAGGTGGGGACGACGTCAAGTCATCATGGCCCTTATACCCTGGGCTACACACGTGCTACAATGGCCGGTACAGAGTGATGCGAAGCCGCGAGGTGGAGCTAACCGCAAAAAGCCGGTCTCAGTTCGGATTGGAGTCTGAAACTCGACTCCATGAAGGTGGAATCGCTAGTAATCGCATATCAGCATGATGCGGTGAATACGTTCCCGGGCCTTGTACACACCGCCCGTCACACCACCCGAGTTGGGGGTACCCGAAGTCGTTAGTCTAACCTTTATGGGGGACGGCGCCGAAGGTATGCTTAGTAAGGGGGGTGAAGTCGTAACAAGGTAGCCGTACTGGAAAGTGCGGCTGGATCACCTCCTTTCTACGAGAAAGGGAAGCTTAGTTTTTACTAAGTACCTTAAAGATTTATCTTTAAACCCTAAATGTCTTGGGTAAAAGACATTCAAGAGAGGTAACTCTTGTAAAGTAAAACTGCAGTACAATAGGTTAGTATTTTTTCCTTTTCTTTTTTATATTTGATTTTTGTTGAGCCATGGCTTAATAATGATCAGCTAATAGATATAGTTTTACTATATTGATAAGCCTGGGGGTATAGCTCAGTTGGCTAGAGCACTAGATTTGCATTCTAGGGGTCAAGGGTTCGAATCCCTTTACCTCCATAATTAGAAGTTCTTTGAGCTTCTTTTTTTGACTCTTAAATGAGTCTGCAACAAAGAAAGCTTGCTTTCTTTTACAACTAAATAGCGAAGGGTATAAAAATTATAGTGTGAAAGCACAAATATTTTTGATAGTAACAATATGTCTATCGAAGTTTCTTTGAAACTTTTGTCGACTATATTTTGCTAGCAAAATATATGGTCAAGCGAATAAGGATCCATGGTGGATGCCTTGGAGCTATCCGACGATGAAGGCCGTGGTAAGCTGCGAAAAGCTGGGTTAAGGAGCAAACATCCTTTGACGCCCAGATTGCCGAATGGGGTAACCCAATAGACAAGATGTCTATTACCTTTACATGAATAAAATAGTGTATTGGAGTGAGACTCAGGGAACTGAACCATCTAAGTACCTGAAGGAAAAGAAAACAATTGTGATTCCCTTAGTAGCGGCGAGCGGACGGGGAATAGCCCAAACCTTTACTGTGTAATATCTGCACGGAGTTGCAGTAGGGGTGTTGTAGGATGTACTGTTTTGTATTGTGTGATGCGAACTGCAGTAAGAAACTATATTAGTAGCAGAAATTAGCTGGAAAGCTAGTACCAGAGTGGGTGATAGTCCCGTAAGCGAAACTAATATAGCTGTAGAGTATATTCCTGAGTACAGCGGGACACGAGAAATCCTGCTGGAATCTGGGGGGACCACCCTCCAAGGCTAAATACGAGATAGCTACCGATAGTGAACGAGTACCGTAAGGGAAGTGGTGAAAAGCACCCCGGGAGGGGAGTGAAATAGACCTGAAACCGTGGATTTACAAGTGGTCAAAGCGTCCTTGAGACGTGATGGCGTGCCTTTTGTAGAATGAGCCTGCGAGTTACGTTAATATGCAAGGTTAAGGTATAGAAGTACCGGAGCCGGAGGGAAACCGAGTCTTAATAGGGCGCCAAGTATGTTGCCGTAGACCCGAAGCCGAGTGATCTATTTATGAGCAGGTTGAAGCTTGAGTAAAATCAAGTGGAGGACCGAACACTAGTCTGTTGAAAAAGGCAGTGATGACTTGTGAATAGGGGTGAAAGGCCAATCAAACTCGGAGATAGCTGGTTCTCGTCGAAATGGTTTTAGGATCAGCGTGATATGATTTTTGTCGGAGGTAAAGCACTGATTAGGCTAGGGCCCTTCACCGGGTACCAAACTTATTCAAACTTTGAATACCGATAAACAAAATATTGCAGTGAGACTGTGGGTGATAAGATCCATGGTCAAGAGGGAAAGAGCCCAGACCGTCAGCTAAGGTCCCTAAACTATGCTAAGTGGAGAAGGAAGTTCGATTGCAAAGACAGCCAGGAGGTTGGCTTAGAAGCAGCCACTCCTTGAAAGAGTGCGTAATAGCTCACTGGTCGAGTAGTCGAGCGCCTAAAATGTAACGGGGCTAAGCATAGTACCGAAGCTACGGATTCGTATTAATACGGATGGTAGACGAGAGTTGTGTAGGCTGTTGAAGGTGATCTGGAAGGATTGCTGGAGGTATCACAAGTTAGAATGCAGGCATGAGTAACGAAAAGGAAGGTGAGATCCCTTCCCGCCGAAAGCCTAAGGGTTCCTGGGTAAAGGTTTTCTTCCCAGGGTGAGTCGGCCCCTAAGACGAGGCTGAAGAGCGTAGTCGATGGGAAACTGGTTAATATTCCAGTACTTCTGTTAATTTCGATGGGATGACGCATAAGGAGATTCTATGCCGGAGAATGGTAGTTCCGGTCCAAGCAATAAGCTGTTGAGAGATGTAGGCAAATCCGCATTTTGAGGTGAGTTGTTAAGGGTACTAAACCTACGGGTGCAGGAAGATAGAGGATTCATCGTGCCAGGAAATAATCTCTAAGGTTCGATTAACAGGAACCGTACCGCAAACCGACACAGGTAGGCGAGCTGAGTATGCTAAGGCGTACGGGATAACTCGGGTTAAGGAACTCGGCAAATTACATACGTAACTTAGGGAGAAGTATGGCCTACTCCGCGAGGAGAGGTTGCAAAAAAGAGGTCCAATCGACTGTTTACCAAAAACACAGGTCTCTGCGAAATCGTAAGATGAAGTATAGGGACTGACACCTGCCCGGTGCCGGAAGGTTAAGAGGAGTTGTTAGATTTATCGAAGCAGCGAATTGAAGCCCCGGTAAACGGCGGCCGTAACTATAACGGTCCTAAGGTAGCGAAATTCCTTGTCGGGTAAGTTCCGACCCGCACGAATGGTGTAACGAATTGGACGCTGTCTCAACCCGAGACCCGGTGAAATTAAAGTATCGGTGAAGATGCCGATTACATGTGGTTAGACGGAAAGACCCCGTGAACCTTTACTGCAGCCTGATATTGAAATCTGGTTAAACATGTGTAGGATAGGTGGGAGACTATGACCCCTGATCGTTAGGTTGGGGTGAGTCGTTGGTGAAATACCACCCTTGTTTAATTAGTTTTCTAACAGAAGCCGTTATCCGGTTTTTGGACAATGTCTGGTGGGCAGTTTGACTGGGGCGGTCGCCTCCTAAAGAGTAACGGAGGCGCGCAAAGGTTACCTTGATCTGGTTGGAAATCAGATTGTAAGTGCAAAGGCAGAAGGTAGCTTGACTGCGAGACTTACAAGTCGAGCAGGTACGAAAGTAGGTCTTAGTGATCTGGCGGTCCCGAGTGGAAGGGCCGTCACTTAACGGATAAAAGGTACTCCGGGGATAACAGGCTTATTTTGCCCAAGAGTTCATATCGACGGCAAAGTTTGGCACCTCGATGTCGGCTCATCGCATCCTGGGGCTGAAGCAGGTCCCAAGGGTTTGGCTGTTCGCCAATTAAAGCGGTACGTGAGCTGGGTTCAGAACGTCGCGAGACAGTTCGGTCCCTATCTGCCACATGCGTTGAATGTTTGAGAGGATCTATTTTTAGTACGAGAGGACCGAAATGGACGAACCTCTGGTGTATCTGTTATCGTGCCAACGGTAATTGCAGAGTAGCTAAGTTCGGGAGGGATAACCGCTGAAAGCATCTAAGTGGGAAGCCCGCCTCAAGATGAGACATTCCTGAGAGTTTAACTCTCCTAAAGGGACCAGAGAGATGATCTGGTTGATAGGCCTCAAGTGTAAGTGCAGTAATGTATTTAGCTGAGAGGTACTAATCTCCCGTGAGGCTTGACCATATTTTTATTTTCCTTAACAGGATATGATTTTTATACCCTATTTAGTTATTTCCCTTCGGGAAATAATGGAGTATAAATAAGTAGAATAATTTAACTCCAGCGTTATTTAAAATAAACTTAAGTTTTCTTAAGTTGTTTTAATTAAACACTTTTTTTAAGAGTTTTTAATTAAAATTTTTGTCTAGTGATGATAGCACTTGGGCCACACCCGTTCCCATACCGAACACGGAAGTTAAGCCAAGTTGCGCCGATGGTACTGCGTTAGTGGGAGAGTAGGTGATCGCTAGACTTTTTTTTATTAATTTTCTTTTTTTAATCAACACGTTTTGTTTAACATGAACTAACGCAGTTCCATCTCGATGGTACAATGCCAATTCAATCCAGTCATGCAAATAATATATTAAGTTCCATATCAATCTCCTAGTTTAGCAAAACAATTTCTGATCGAAATGTTTTGAGTGGGAGAGTAGGCTAATAACACTGCAATTAGATTTTATGATTATATTTAAATCAATAATGAGGTGGAGGAGTATGATCTAAAGGTTGTTTGGTATTCTCCTCTAATATCATGATCTTTTCTTGTAGAACAGAATTTACTTCTATTAACTTATCCAACTTAATACCCTGCTCAATAATAATTTTATTCATTTGCATCATATAATCTTCTAAATATATAATTTTCATCTCTAAATCTAGTATTTTTTTATCCATAATACATTTATATCAAATTTTAACTTTTATTGACAGAAGCAACTCTATTTAATATGCTCTAAATATGACAGATGAAATGAGTATTAGGGCATTAGATGAACTTTCGCTCTCTTTAGCCAAAATTGAAGATAAAGAGTTGATTAAAGAGTTCTTAGAATGCATTTTAACAGAAAATGAGATAAGTGGTGTTACTTCGAGATGGACACTTGTAAGGCGTCTAAACGAAGGACAGACACAGAGGGGTATAGCAAATGAACTAGGACTTAGTCTTTGCAAAATTACCCGAGGTTCAAAAGAGTTAAAAAAAGAGAGGTCAGCTTTTAAAAAAGTAATAGATATATACGATGATATATTAAGTAAAGAGTAATAATCCACTCTCTTGTGCAAAATTTAAAAATTCTATATCAACATCTCTATCAATTAATTTTGAAGAGATTTTACCATTTACACTATTTAAAAAAGTCATAATCCTTTTGGTATACATTTCAAAAATAACTTCACCACCTAAGTGATACCAACATATAACATTGCTCTTACTAGGTTTAAAATATTTTTTTATCTCAGAAATGGTGTATAAACCGTTATCAAACGCATCTAAAACTGGGTATTTAAAGTATATAAATGAAGATGAATTTGATAGAGTTGGAACCGATTCCATTAACTTATTTTTTGAAATATATGTTCTTTTTTTCACACTCAGTAACGCTTTAGAGTAAGCTGAATGATAATTTATAATATCACAAATAAGAGAAAATTTTTCAGGATTAAAACTATCGTTAATGTACTTTTTAATAATATCAATATCAGTTAATTCTCTATTTTTCCTATAATTAGTATTCCATTTAACAAAATCTTCAATAAATTTGATTGTACTAATTTTTAACTCTTTAGTAACCTGTAACAACCAGCCGGTACTTTTACATTTATTATATATAAAGTCACAAGACTCTTTTAATAATTTAGATTTTCTCATATCTTCTTTACTAAATGTTGGTGATGAAATTACAGTATATGGAGGATTTTTATCAAAGTTTAACTCTAACTCTTCACTATTATCCCAAAGAGCTGTACCAGGTAATACAGATAGAGGGAAAATATCTAAATGGTTTGGTTGCAATGATAAAACAAATTCCATACTTTCTTTAAAACCTTCATAACTATCCCCAGGAAGTCCATATATTAAGTCCAGGCCAAAAGTTACACCATGTTCATTTAATATACCTATTTTATCTTTAAAAAGTTCTCTATCTAAACCTCTATTTACTAATTTTAGAACACTATTATGTGAACTTTGAATTCCTATTTGTAAAGAGGCTTCTATCTTGTTAAATAGGGATGCTATCTCTCTATCAATAAGCTCTGCTCTAACTTCAAAATGAAAATGTGTTCCTTTATTCAATTTTAGTATCAATTCAAGAATTGTTTTTGCCCTTTTTAAATCCTTATTAAATGTAGGATCTAAAACAAATACTTGAGGTACATCCTGTTTAATAATCTCTTTTAACTCTAATTCTACTCTCTCTAAACTGTAATAACGTACACCTTTAGCACCCCTTGATTCAAAACAGAAGTCACAACTAAAAGGACACCCTCTAGATAACTCCCATAAAAAGCCATCATATTTTGTCAGGTCAATAGTTTTATTAAGAATTGGAGATGGAATAGTATTTAAATCATTAACTAGAATAAGATTATTATCGTTAACTCCAGAGATTTCATTTGGATCAGTTTTATTTAGAATACATTTTATAACTTTAGAAAATGTCTCCTCTCCCTCTCCTTGGATTGTATAGTTTATACCCTGTTTTAACAGTTTTAGATAGCTAGACCTTACTTCTGCCCCACCAGCTATAATAATAAGTTCGGAGTTAATAGTTCTAATATAATTAACAAGTTCTAAATAAAAATCTCTGTTCCATAAATAGACAGAAATACCTAAAATAGTAGGCTTTTTTCTCAAAATTTCCGTTGCAAACTCTTCTATCTCCTTATCTAATGTTGATTCTAAGATATCTACCTTAATTTCCTTATTTAAAGAATCCTCTAATAAATATGATTTTAAAAGCGCTGGTGCTAGGGGAATTGCATCTGGTGTCTTATTTATATGTACTGATGTTAATATAATATTCAATTTAACTCCTATTGTTTCCTTGAAAAATAGTATAAGATTATTAATAATATTGCCAGTTCTTAGGGAGTAATTAATGCAAATTCAATGGTTTCCTGGTCACATGAATAAAACCATAAATATAATAAAAGATACATTAACAAAAGTTGATGTAATTATCGAAATTCTAGATGCTAGAGTTCCTGTCTCCAGTAGTAACCCAATGATAACAGAGTTAATTGGAAACAAACCTAGATTAGTTGTTTTAAATAAATTTGACCTTGCTGATCCTGATACTACAGATAGGTGGATGGAATACTTTAGAAATTTAGAACATACACTGCCTGTAAAGGTTTCTAGTAAAACAGGATACAACCTTGATTCTATATCTAAGGTCTGTAAAGAGTTATGTCATGGGGCCAAATGGATTGATAGACGAGAAGTAAGAGGCATGGTTGTTGGTATTCCAAATGTTGGTAAATCTACTATAATCAATGCATTATCTGGTAAAAAAAAGGTAGCAGTAGGTAATAAACCTGGGTTAACTAGGGATCTACAAAGAATAAATATAACTAACTCCTTGCAAATATATGATACACCCGGAATTTTATGGCCTAAATTTGAAGATAAAATCGTTGGGTATAATCTTGCAGCTTTAGGTTCGATAAAAGATACTATACTTGATCTTGTTGCTGTTAGTAGACACGCTATAGAGTATCTTCAGTTAAGATACTCCGGTCGATTAGTAGCTAGATACAATTTTGATGAATTATCCGATGACTCCTATGAAATCCTATTACAAATAGGGAAAAGGAGGGGTTGCTTGCAAACAGGTGGAATCATTGATATTGATAGAGCTGTTGCTTTTTTCCTAAAAGATCTAAGAGATGGAAAGCTTGGTTTGCTATCCCTTGAAGAACCTGATGATATGATAAAAAGGGAAGAGCTTGCAAAGGAAGAAAAGTTTAAAAGAGAAGAGAAGTTAAGACTAAAAAAAGAGAAAAGAAACAAAAGGATAAAGTAGATGAAAAAAGTAGTAATAATTGTCGTTTTTTTATTTATAGGTTTAAATATTCAGGGAGAAAACATTGTTAATATTTGGGCCGATAATTCTAGTCTATACCTAGGATTATCTAAGGATAGAGTTTGGTTGAAATCATATTTTCTATCAAATTTCCAATACTATTCCACTCTAAAGACAGAAACAAAAAAGGGAATTCCAACCATTGTTACAGCCTCTAGGGATCTCTATTTTTTACTAGATAGTTTACTTAAAAATGATAATTATTATAAAAAGGACTCATTTTCAATTTCTAGAGAGGATAAGATCTATACTTTTATAGATGACTCAAATCAATTAGAGATTTCTTTTGGTTTAGAGAAACCAACTAAGGAGATTTTTAATATAATAAACATGGTTTATGAAAATGATCCCAAAACTAGGAAAATAGTTACTGATCACTATTTAGAGAGTTGGGTTATACGTATTTTCTCTGCTGAAAATGTTATTTCTCCAGATATTAATAGTTTAGACTTTGATGATATACTTATTAGTGCAACAATTATTGGTGAAAAGTCCCAATGGTTGTGGGGTGTGCATGATGGAGTAGATTATATTTATAGCTCATTAAAATAAAAACAATCCCTATTCAGGGATTGCTTTTATTTGCCACTTACCGTTATCAAAACCGATCATAAAAACAGCCATTTGTGTTTTTAATACTCTTTCTCCTGACTTTTTCATCATATTGCCAAGAAATAAGAAATCATTTTTACTTGGTCTCCACTCTCTATTTTTATCTATCCAGTGGGGGAAGAGTTCAATATATTCATCATATGAAATTAATTGAGGTTTATAGTTATCTTTATAACTTGCCATAGTAATATATGTATCTTTTGTGATCTCTTTTAAGTTTTCATATAGTGGGAAATTATCCTTGTAATATACTGTCCCATATTCAAGGGAGTAACACTTATCAGATATCAATTCTGTAAACTCTTTCTCATCCTTATTAAATATAGTAGCCATAACTTGTAATGCAAAGTCATTAGCTTGTTCAACAGTCTTAATAGCATTATCGCTTTTAAGTTTATTACTTATATCTACACTAGGTAGAGCTCTACCAGATGCTGATTTTATTTTAGCCTCTTCAGAGAGTTTATCCCATGCCTGTAGTTCAATTCTATAAATCTTTCCCTTATTTATTGTTGTAGGTGGAGATATTATTCTTGCATAAATAGCAGCGTCCCCATCATATATTCTTGATTTACTTCCATCTTCAAACTGGAACCAGTCAGAAAAGCCTTCAAGATCACCATTAAAACCTAAAGGTCTTGTAAATGTAAATGTAGGTCTTTTGAACGTAGAAGTCATAAATTTAATTTGAAAGCTAGTTTTAATTGATGGATCAGAATCTGAGTATTTACTAAAAATCCTCCACTTCCTTACATAACCTTCAGCAGGTGGTGGGAAATCTTCTACAAACGGTTCATTCATAGAACCTATTTTAACCCATTGGGAATTCGCTGACAAATTTATATAGTTACTATTGTCACTACTGTATACTATTTTTTTATCAACTAATCGCCAATCTTCTGTTTCATCAGTATAAGCTGTGTTTAATAAAACAAAAAATAATAAACAAATATTTAAAAATTTCATAAATGCTCCTAAGTAATTTATCGGTTAAAAATAAGTAAAAATTGACATCTTTAGTTGTTATTTCCAATGTTTCTTCATTCTTTCCTTAAGTTCCTGCTTATATAAATCCCAATCTTTTATAGGGTATTTCGCCAAACCTTCTTCACATGCGGCTTTAGCCACAGCTACACTTGCCCACTCTATAACCCTTGGGTCAAATGGTTTTGGTACAATGTAGTTAGGTCCAAAAGAAAAGCTTTGACCATAAGCTGATATAACTTCCTTAGGAACAGGCTCCTTTGCAAGGCTTGCAAGTGCTTTTGCTGCCGCCATCTTCATACCTTCAGAGATTTTTGTAGCTCTAACATCTAAGGCTCCCCTAAAAATGAATGGGAATCCTAACACATTGTTAATCTGATTAGGATAATCACTTCTACCAGTAGCCATAATAACGTCTTCTCTTGTAGATTTAGCAAGTTTATAATCAATTTCTGGGGTAGGGTTCGCCATAGCAAAGACTATAGGATTATTTGCCATTTTTTCTAAGTACTCAGGTTTTAAAGCTCCAGCAGCACTAAGTCCTGCAAAAACATCTGCATTAACTAAGGCTTCTTCTAAGCTTCTTAAGTCTGTATCCTGTGCAAATAAACTCCTCTCTTCAGAGTTATTATCCTCAGAATCTTTAAATATCACACCATTTCTATCGCATAATAGTAGATTCTCAATTCTCACTCCAGCTTTTACAAACATTTTTGCAACAGAAATTCCCGCAGCACCGGCTCCATTAACAACTACCTTAAGGTCACTTAATTTTTTACCAGCAACTTCTGATGCATTAATTAGACCAGCTGTTGTTATTATTGCTGTCCCATGTTGATCATCATGGAAAACAGGTATATTACACTGTTCTATTAGGGTTTTCTCTATAATAAAGCATTCTGGACTTTTTATATCCTCTAAATTGATACCACCAAAAGTTGGTTCCATAAGTTTTACAGTATCAATTATTTTCTGAGGATCCTCAGTATCTAATTCAATATCAAAACAGTCTATATCTGCAAAACGTTTAAAAAGGACAGCCTTACCTTCCATTACAGGTTTACTTGCAAGTGCCCCTCTATTTCCTAAACCTAAAATAGCTGTACCATTAGTTACAACGCCTACTAGATTTCCTTTTGCTGTATACTCATATGCCTTTTCCTTATCCTTATCAATCTCAAGAACTGGTTCAGCAACCCCAGGGGTGTATGCTAATGAAAGTTCATCAGCGCTGCTACACAACTTAGTAGGTATAACTTCAATTTTTCCAGGTTTTCCATTTTTATGATATTCTAAGGCTCTCTCTTTTAGGTTTTTCAATTTTAAGCTCCTATTATTTTATGAGTTATTATCACCTAAAACTGAGATTTATTAAATAGAAAATGATCACCTATAGTTGTTAATTAATCTATCCCTATCTCCCAATTCAAGTAGATTAATTGTCTTTGCGATACTTGGGTATTTTATTGCAGCATCGCTGAGTCTTAAATTATCATAATCTTCAGGTTTGTCACGTTTCAAAAGTTTTAATACCATAACCCGATTGATTGCTGCAATAAAAGATCTCTTTTCTGCTCCAATAGTAATAGTTTCTGGTCTATTTGATAAAAGTTCTAATGCTTTTTCAAGAACAACAACACTCTCCATATTTTTACCAATAATCTCTAATAAAATACCTTGGGTGATTCTGTGATCAATACTATTAGGATCAATTTTTAAGATTGAATCTATAGTGTTTATAGCATCCTCATATCTTTTTAACTTAATTTCTAATTGGTATTTTTTTTGACGTAAAGCTTGGTGTTTTGTAAATTTAGGTAACAATACTTCTATTTCTCTTATTGCATTCTCTATTTTTTCACTATTATTACTCTCTAAAGCATAATTTACACTGTTAAGTGTTACTTCTAAATCCCTTAGATCCTGCTTTCTTGTTCCACATGATAATAAAAGTAATATCATAGTCGTAAATATTATATATTTTTTCATCTAGTTATCCTTCAAAGGGTTTTCTATTGAAAACCTCTGGCTTAGTTCCTTAATAATAAGTTCTAAAGACTCAGGAATAGGACAACCTTTATCCTTTCTTAAGTTCCAAGCTAACCACTCTTTCTCCCCTGCAGTATATATACGTTCTTCGTGGGGAGATTTTTTACTCTCTCTAAGGGATCTTAGAATTGTTCCAGCAATTTTTTTAAATAAATTTCTTCCCATAAAGAAGTCAGGGTCAATAACTATAAAAAAATGACCAAGAGGGTAGGGAATTGGGTCTCCATTTTCATCTTTACCACTTAAATCTTTTAAAAATTTACCATCTTGTAGTGCAGCAGAAAATATTTCAACTATTGTTGCAAAACCATAACCTTTATATCCTCCACCATCTTCACCACTACCTCCTAGGGGATTTAGAGCAGCTTTACCACTTGTTAGAGCTGATAAAATATCAAGACTATTAGTCATTGGATTCCCATCCCTATCAATTACCCAATTGTTAGGGGTCTCTCTCCCTTCTCTTGCATATACCTCAATTTTTCCCCTTTGGCTTATACTTGTTGCACAGTCTAATACAAAAGGAAACTCTTCATCAGTTGGAATACCAAATGTAAATGGGTTTGTTCCTAACATATTCTCCACTCCAAAGGTAGGAGCTATACTAGGTCTTGCATTGGTTCCTGTAATTCCAATCATACCCTCTTTTATAGCCATTAATGGATAGTATCCAGCAATACCATAATGGGTCGAATTTCTTACAGTTACCATAGAAATACCATACTCTTTAGCTTTTTCAATAGCTAAATTCATTGCCTTATATGAAACCACATGTCCTAATCCATTATTTCCATCTAAAACAGCGACACCCTTATTCTCTTTAATAATAGTAACTTTTGTTTCTGGGTTTAGGATACCATTATCAATTCTATCAATATAGATTGG
Source organism: Thiospirochaeta perfilievii (assembly GCF_008329945.1). Classification (NCBI taxonomy): domain Bacteria; kingdom Pseudomonadati; phylum Spirochaetota; class Spirochaetia; order Spirochaetales; family Spirochaetaceae; genus Thiospirochaeta; species Thiospirochaeta perfilievii. The sequence continues at coordinate 2,998,174 of NZ_CP035807.1, forward strand.
CTTCAATCTACCAATTCCGTGGGAGTCTATCCCTCGTTTGTCAGATGTTATCAAAACATCCGCTACAATTTCAGCTTGATCTTCAGGAACACCTACATTGGTTAAAGATTTAATCATAAAATCTTTTAAAACTTCAAAATCAATCCATTTACACTTATCATACATTTTTAAATCCATTATCTAATCTCCTATTGCTTTTTTTATGGCCTTGCTCCATTCATTAACTCTTTTTTCCCTAGTCTTACTATCCATAGAGGGTTTAAAGGTTCTATCAGTCTTTTTTAAATGCTTAAGTTCATATATATCCTTCCAGAATTTTGAGTATAGACCGGCCATATAAGCCGCTCCTAATGCAGTTGACTCAGTGTTAGTAGGACGTACTATATCCACATTACTAATTCCTGATTGAAACTCCATTAAAAAATCATTTCTACAAGCTCCTCCATCAACTTTCAAACTGGATATTTTTATTTCTGAATCTAGTTCCATTGTATTTATAACTTCCATTGTTCTAAAAGCAATAGATTCTAAAGCTGCCCTGACTATATGAGCTTTTTTTGTACTACGACTAAGACCAGATATTTGCGCCTTTACATTACTACACCAATATGGTGTACCCACCCCTTGAAAAGTAGAAATAAAAATCACACCATTATTATCTTGAACTGACTTAGCTAAAGTATTACTCTCTGAAGCATTTTTTATAATACCAAGCTCGTCTCTAATCCACTGTATTACAGCCCCTCCAACAAAAACACTCCCTTCTATTGCGTAGTAACATCTATTATCATATTCCCATGCCACTGTTGTTAATAGACCGTTGTTACTAAATACAGGCTTTTCTCCTGTATTCATCAATGTAAAACATCCGGTCCCATAGGTATTTTTTATATCTCCAATATCAGTACATAGTTGCCCAAATAGAGCTGACTGTTGATCACCAATTAGACAGTGGATAGGAATACTTCCTTCAAAAATAGAATTTGATATATTTCCAAAGTGGTAAGCAGTGGGTTTTATCTCTGGGAGAATAGTTCTAGGAATGTCAAGAATATCTAATAAGTCATCATCCCACTTTTTAGTATTAATATTAAAAAGCATTGTTCGCGAAGCGTTTGAAACATCTGTATAATGACTTTGTCCATCAGTTAACATCCATAATAACCAGGTATCAACGGTTCCAAAAAGGATATTCCCTTCCTCGGCTTCATCTCTAACTCCATCAATATTATCTAAAATCCATTTTATCTTTGTTGCTGAAAAATATGGATCAAGAATTAATCCAGTTATTTTATGAATCATATCAGCATAACCAGAATTTCTTAACTCATCACAAATATTACTACTTCTTTTACACTGCCATACAATAGCATTATATACAGGTTTTCCAGTTTTTTTATTCCATAATATAGTTGTCTCTCTTTGATTTGTTATTCCAACTGAGTAAATTTGATCTGGAAGTATGTTATTTTTTATTAAACAAGACTTTAATGTATATATTTGAGATTCATATATCTCTAGAGGATCTTCTTCAACCCAACCGTTTTTAGGATAATACTGCTTTATCTCTTTTTGATTTATATCAACTATTTCACCTCTATGATTAATAATTACAGATCGTGAACTTGTGGTTCCTTGGTCTAAGGATATTATATATTTAGTCATAACTATTATTATACAATAAAAGAGTAAATTGTTGATATATTTTTTTGTTGTTGTAAATATCCAAAAATATAATCTATAATTATTCTAATGAAAAAAACTGTAATCACAAAAGGAATTACTTATTTAGAGGTACCAGAAGAGAATATTCGGATTTTATGTGGTTGCCCTGAAAATAGTATTAAATTTATAATGCAGATCGGTTTGACTCAACCTGTTGATATAAATGGCTTTAAACTAGTTAGTGGGCCAAATGCTATATTACTAAATGATTATTCTATTTTAAATTCCCATTTTCTAAACTTTGCAGAATTCCCGCTATTACATCACCAATACTTCCAAGGTGCATCTTTTAATGGTACAAATGAGAAATTTATTCTTATAGGAAATAAGAATAGGGTAGATGATCAATATGAGTATATTAGGAGAGGATTACACGGATTAACCTCATTAGAGGAGATTCTAGAAGCAGGTGTTGATGTTATAACAGCTGAACGAATACTTGCTATTGGAGATTATCATAGAGGTAAAAATAAAGAATTTAATATTATTAATAAGGTTTATCTAGACAAAAAGACCAATATTAAGGGGGATCTGTTTGTCCAACGATTAGCTATTAATAAGTTTAAATTTACATATAATAATGAAGAAGAAATAATTGACATTAATTTAAATGAGTTTTCTAAAGGTGTGGGCCTGCCTTACAAAATACGTAATAGACATATCAAGTTCGATGAGTTTAGTGTCACTACTGTTGGCGATGGGAATGGATGGAATTCAGATGTTCCATGTATGGGAGCAGTCATAAACAGTAAGGGAAAACGATTTTTAGTAGATTCAGGTCCTGGTTCTTTAGATCTAATACGACATTTAGGAATAATGCCATCGGAGGTTGAGGGTGTATTTGTTACCCACTCCCATGATGATCACTTTGCAGGTCTGTTATCCCTATTAAATTCAGAAAATAAGATAAAGTTTTTTTCGACTCCACTTATTATCTCTTCTGTTCAAAAGAAATTCCAAGCCCTATTAAATATTAGTAGAAACGAGTTAAAAAGGCTTATAGATTTTATCGAGTTAAAGGAGAATATGTGGACTAATATTGGGGAGATGGAAGTTAAACCTAACTACTCATTTCATACAATTGAGACAAATATATTTTATTTCAGAGTAAAAAATAGTGATGGTGATTGGAAATCCTATGGACATATAACAGATATAATTTCAAGGAAAGATCTTGATTACATGTTAGAGCATGATCAGAGTCAAAAGATTACTAAGGATTGGGCTAACCTCTGGTTTAATCACTATCTAGAGGAGTGTGATTTAAAAAGAGTTGATGCAGGGGAGGTGTTGTACATGGAGACTCCCACGATTTTTCTGGAGACAACTCAAAAAAAATAATTTTAAGTCATTTGAATCATGATATAGATGTTAGTGAAAATGTGAGGTTCTCCCATCCTACAAAATTTGGACATACTGAAGTTCTAATTAGAAGTGAATATAACTATTTATTGGAAAAATCAAAAAATATACTTAAAGAAATATCCAACTTAACTAAAGAAGTTAAGCTAAATATTTCATATAAAGATATACTCTTAATTGAACCAGGAGAGATTTTACATAAAAAAGGTGACAAGCTTGAAAATGTATATTTAGTTTTATCAGGATTGTTTAAGGATTATGATACAACAGGATATGAAAGAAAATATGTTCAGGGAGATTTTTTATACACATTCAATAATGAAAAAAGAGTAAAACAGAGTTTAGAGCTGTATCATATAGTTATATTTTAAAAATTAAAAATAAGAATTTTAGAAACTGTCTATCCCACATAGGGCTATCACAATGCTTTAAAAGTTTAAGAAAAAATAGATATTTTACATACGGTTTTTCATTAGTGAAATTAATACAGTTGTCTAATATTATGACAAGGAAAAAAATCAAAAAAATCAAAAGATAAATTTTGGAGATAATGATTACTTTTTTATTGAAGATGGCGTTGTAATTATAAATTTTAAAAATAAGAAAGATGTTTTATTAGACTATTCTTCTCTATTTGTATATGACAAAACTGATGTGGATATAGATATTAATGTAAAAGAAAATGGCTATATCCTTCTATTTAAAGATAGTGATCTTAAAGAGTTCACATCTGTTTTATGGTCTATCTTTGAAGAGAAATCGAAAATTAGAACTATTGTTGAAACGGATTTTATATAATATACTTCTGCCATGTCTGAATTAGAAAAAGAAATTAGCAAAAGGTTAACTTTTGCAATTATAAGTCACCCGGATGCAGGTAAAACAACTATTACCGAAAAGTTATTACTTTTTGGTGGAGCTATTCATGCTGCAGGAGCAGTAAAGTCAAATAAGAGTAATCGAGGTACAGTCTCTGATTTTATGAAAATGGAACAAGAGCGTGGAATCTCTATCTCTACATCTGTAATGGGTTTTAATTATAGAAACAGAAAGGTTAATCTATTAGATACTCCAGGACACGCCGATTTCTCAGAAGATACATATAGAACTCTAACTGCTGTAGATAGTGCTCTTATGGTAATTGACTCAGTAAAAGGAGTTGAGGAGAGAACAAGAAAGCTTTGTGAAATTTGTGCTATGCGTGACACCCCTATTATTACTTTTTTAAATAAACTTGACCGTGAGGGTAAAGAACCAATAGAGTTACTTGATGAAGTTGAAAAAGAGTTGAAAATTACGGCATGTCCTATGAGTTGGCCAGTTGGTCAGGGACGTAATTTTAAGGGCGTATACAGTTTATATGAAAATAGATTAGTTTTATTTGACTCTAATAGTTTACAAGATTCCAATAGTATTGAAGTTACTGATATTAATGATCCTAAATTAGATGAATTAGTTGGTTCTGAAGCTTCTAAATTAAGGGACGATGTAGAACTTATTAAAGAGATCTATCCTACATTTGATATGGAAGATTATCTTAGTGGAAAAATAACACCCCTCTTTTTTGGAAGTGCAGTTAATAACTTTGGTGTTAGAGAACTGTTAGATTGTTTTGTAGATATTGCACCATCTCCAACAGTTAGAGAAGCAGATAATCGAATTGTTGAAGCAAAAGAAGAAAACTTTTCTGGTGTTATTTTTAAAATTCATGCCAATTTAGATCCAAGGCATAGGGATAGAATTGCATTCTTAAGGATTTGTAGTGGAACATTCGAAAAAAATAGACAATATAACCTTGTACGAACAGGTAAAAACTATAAAAGCTCTAATCCTACAGCTTTTATGGCTCAAGATAGAAATATTATTGATAAGGCTTACCCGGGGATATTATAGGTTTACATGATACCGGTAGTCTTAAAATAGGAGATACTTTAACAACTGGCGAGAATTTTAATTTTATTGGAATTCCTAGTTTTGCTCCTCAAATATTTAGATCTGTTATTAACACTGATCCTTTAAAAGATAAACAGTTTAAAAAAGGATTAGACCAATTAGGAGAAGAGGGTGTTGTTCAGATATTTACAAGAACTACAACTAAACAGAAATTAGTAGGGGTCGTTGGAGCCTTACAATTGGAAGTAATTAAAGCTCGTATGGCAGAAGAGTATAAAGCATCATGTAAGTTTGAACCTGTTGATTTTACTACAGCCTGTTGGGTAGATAGTGAGGATAAGGCAGCCCTTGATAATTTCATGGCTTATTATGATAGTAAAATGGCTGTAGATGTAAGGGGTCAAAATATATTCTTAGCTCAATCTAAATGGATGTTAGACCGAATACTTGAAGAACATCCTAAAGTAAAGTTCTACTTTACATCTGATTTAAAATAGTCTATTTGCTACTTTCGTGTAGAATTTCAGCTTCGCTTTTTCTTATATATAGTGGTCCTTGATCTATTTTATCAGGACCATTATTATTGTATTCCCTAATACCAAGATTAATTAAGTTAATTCCATATTGATCAATTCTATTAACATCAAGTTTTGTGTTAATCTCACCTTCTAGTTTATTGTGTAGTAGAGGCGAATCTGGTCCTGTAAGTAGAATTTTATGTTTATCCTTTAATAGTTTTATAACTTCATTAAAGGGTAAATCAAGATCTTCAGTTATCTTATTTCCATTTGTATATAAAGATAGGTAGAAACTTTTTTTTCTAGCATCAATAATAGGTATAACTATACCATCAAAGTTGATATTCTCTGCATAAACATCTAGTGTGGGTATAGAAACTAATGGTATATTAAGACCTAAACTAATACCTTTAAGGGTAGACATACTAATTCTTAGTCCAGTAAAGGATCCAGGACCTCTAGTGCAAACTAATAGATCAAGATCTTTTATAGTAATATTTCCCTTAGATAGAAGTTTCTCAATCGTTGGTATTATATTTTCTGAATGTGTAAATCCCTCATCTATAATTTCATAATAGTAGTTCCCATTACTTTTTAAACTAATTATTAATAATTTTGTTGCTGTATCAATAGCAAGTATGTTTTTCATATCTCTACACCTTGAATATTTAGAATTCTATTATTATCACTATCTACATTTATTACTATTTTAATAATATCATCTGGTAGATACTCTTGGATTCTTTCACTCCACTCAATAACAGTCACTCCTTCACCAAAAAGGAGATGATCAACACCTAACATTTCAAACTCATCATAATCTGAGATTCTATATAGATCCATATGATAGTAAGGAATCTTACCACTGTATTCACATATAATATTATATGTAGGACTTGTTATATCCTCTTTTACTTCTAAGGATTGTCCAATTCCCTTAGCTAGAACAGTTTTTCCAGCTCCTAAGTCTCCATTAAGAGTAATAATTTGACCTGGTTTTACTTTTGCTCCTAATTTTAGACCTATATTAAAGGTTTCATCATGAGTTTTACAAATAATTTTCATATTTAAGGTAAGAGTCCCTCTCTGTCATAGTTTTTAATCTCTTCTACAAGAGCTTTTTTAACTGGAAGGGTAGGATAATCTAAATCTTCTATTTCATCAACACTATATACTTTTCCTGAGATAGGTGTAACTTCAATTGCGAACTCTATTTTTGCTCTATTTGTCACAGTACTAGAAATCTCTATCTCTGCAATTGCAGTGTATTTATTCCTATAATAAAGAGGAACATCTTTTCTAATTATATCAATAATTCTAATAACTTTCATATTTTATCCTTAATAATAATTCTAATTTATCCCAACGAATAAATAAAGTTATTTATCAAATTTAAGTTTTTTGCATTAGCTCGGGTAAATTTAACGTGGGTAATTTTACGCCCCCGTGCAATTCGTAATTTTAAAATCTTACCCTGTAATCGAACACTCTTATTTTCATCTATATCAAAATCTAGTTGAATAATACTACCTTCCGGAAAGGGTGTCTTCATGGTAAGAGCACATCCTCCACTGGAAATATCTATAACTTTTCCTACTCTTCCTAATGATTTATTAATTTTATAGGAGTAACGTTTTTTCCCTGGATCAAATGTTTTATTTACAGGATATACATATGTTGAAATAGCGACATCTACACGTTGAAATCCTCTTGCTATACTGTGGCTAGATCGTATTGTATGGGATATTATAATTGCATTAGATGAACCTACATTCTTAATTCCAAGAGTTTTTGACATGAAATGGGACTCTTTATCATTTCTATCAAAGGCTATTATTTTAACCATAGAACCTTTTTTCCACTTTATTTGATTGCCAACAGAATCTATTGGAAGCTTAATACAGAAATAGTTTTCGTAGTTACCAATAACTGAACTTGTATAGGATTTTTTATCATTTCTCTCTATAACAACTTTAGTTCCAATCGATAGCTCATGGGTAGTTTTTACTTGAGAGCTTTTTTGGTACTTATCTAGATGATGTTTTATTCTATAAATTTCTATAATTCTATTCTGTTTGACTGTATCAGAAGTACTCTCTTTCTTTATATTTCTAATAGCCTTTCTAAGTAGAGTATTAAGGTTAGCAGGATGAGTTAGAACCATAAGAGGTTTTTTTATATCTGACTCAATTAGTAGTCTAGACAAAAGCTTTATCTGGTTCTTATTTAGTTGTAGCTCTTTTGCTTTTTTCTTAAAAGTTCTTTTATATTGTCGAAAGTTGCCACTACTACTAAAAATTTTATTAAATACTAATGCTAGTATTACAAAAAGAACTAAAGCCCCAATTGTTATTAACATAGTTTTCGGGTCTGTCTCTTTTTTTGCTCCTAGTAAATTCCCTGAAAAACGTAGTTTTGACTGTAACAATGGTATATTATAAATCATAATAACTATCCTTTTACAAATAAGTCTTCTAATTTTTCAATTCGTGAAGATATTTCATACTCTAATATATCACCAATTAAAACAGTATCTTGGCTTTCATAACCATCTAATAGTTCATTTAATATATCATCTAATCCATCTGTAAATTCATTTAAATCATTACCATTTGTTACTTTCACATTGTTAATATTAAAATTAAGAATTCTTAATACTTTATGTAAAATGTGTGTAAATGTATTCATAACCTTAGCAGCCTTCTCTTCATTCCCGGCCTGAAGATATATCGCAACTGACTCTAAATCTGGTTTTAAAGAGACTAAGACCTTTATACTAGTTATTAACTCCTCTTTTGGATTAGAGAACTCTCTTAATCTTTCATTTAATAGTAGTATAATATCCTCAAAGATATCATTAATACTCTCTTTATCAACACTCTCTTCTTTACAGTTTAAGTAGTTATATCTGTTTAGTAACTCTAAAATAATCTCATTTTTACCATATTCTGGAGTTTTATTATCCAAAGATAGTATATTAGGTAGATGGTTTAGAACAAAAGGGATTTCATCATTAACTTGTAGAAGAATTTCTCTATCCCAATTATCCAAAGCCAAAGTTAGTCGTTGAAAGAAATATTTAATCCAAGATATATTATTTATATTAAGCTCAGTAAAACTTAAAGTTTCGATCTCAATACTTCGTATATCGTCAATTTTTACATTTAAATCCCTATTGGAGTAATCTTCATTATCTATATATAGTTTCTCTACTATTAATTGGTTTTTACTTAACCAGCTACTAATATTAGAAATTACTTCATTTAGATATTTCTCGTTCTCTAATGAAAAATCAATATTATTTTTATCTATTGTTAAAGTCATTTTAGTTATCCCCACTATTTGTTAAATTCTCTATAGCTGTCATACTACTATTTAAATTATTAATTGTTGCATCCATCTGACCATATTTTCGTCTAATACTATCTTCATATGTAATTAAATCATCTTTATAATCTGTAATATCCTTATCATTTCTCTTTATTTGGCTATCAATAGTAGATATTCTATTTGATATAATGCCTCCAGCTCTAGTATATGGCTTTATATTATCATCTACTAACTTAGCAACACCAGTATCAATAATAAAATCATTATTTGAATCGTATCCAAAAAGATTTTTTACCGATGTTATATTATTTTTAAGGGCAGCCTCGAGCTCTTCCACATTAGCCTCTATATAACCCCTTAGTTTGGAAACATTAACACCAGTAGAACCTGATGCATTTGTAGAAATCCCTATACTTTTTAATAAGTTATATTCATTATCATCATTTGTAGCATATGCGTTTGTTATTGTTCTAAGTAGACTCTGTTTAATACTATTTAAGGTTCTATCACCTCTTAATGTTCCCTGTATCTCTTCTGCTTTTTTTTTCGCATCATCATTTGCAAATTCTATCTCTGATATTACAGCTTTATCATCGTTAGTTAGAAGGATAATTTTTTTCATGGATTCATTATAGTTATATACGAAGTCTAAAATTTGATCCCTAGCATAATCCGTATTATAATCGATATTTAATGTAACCTTTTCATTTGGATCAGCACTTTTTAAGTGTAAAGTAGTCCCATCTACTAGGTCATCAATATCATTACTTTCTCTCTCAATTTCCATTCCATTCATATATAACTTAGCATTTTTAGCAATAGTTATTGGGTTTATTGGAACATATTCACCTCTGCCAGCCCCTTTTTTTTGGGTTACTGAGTTAACCAATAAGGTTTTATTACTGTTGTTATTTATAATATTTATGCTTTTAAGTTTTTTTATCTCCTTACCTGTAAAGGTTAGAGTCTGTTTTTTATTATTTATATCAACAATTGGGTTAAGTTTTGTTGTATACTTTTCATCTGAAATTGTAACTATGTTCATATCTAATATAGGTGTACTACTATTATCATTAGGGGAGAATCTTTTTAAAGGCTCACCTATTTCATTATTAATAGTTATATTCTCTAGTGTTACATTAGGAATATTTAAATCTTTTAATAGGGTAGGGTCATTCCCATCCTCTGAAATATCTTTTAATTCAACTTCAATCTCAAAAATATCGTTTTCATTAATACCTGAATCAACTCTAAAACTTACTTTAGACCTAGGGGAGAGATTTAATGTATAAGTTGTTTTAGAAATATCACCAGAAGAAGATATTAGATCATTAACTTTAATTTTGTTGTTTTCGATACTATTTTTTTCTATAAGTCCAATATCTAGACCTAGCTTTATTGCGTCATCTTTTAACTGTAGACTATTTTCGTTACCAGTTTCTAAACTCTCAATTAATAATACTTGAGATGTTTTACTATTTTTGATTAAGGAAGCATGTAATTTGTCAGGATTTCTTTTGTTTAATTTATTAACAAAATCTTCAAAGTCTCCACCACGATATTTTAAGGTAGTTAATTCTTCACCTATAAGAAAAGAGTAGGAACCCTTTTGTACTTTAGCCTCACTATCTATTTGATATGAGACAAATTTATCTGTAGTTGCTATGCTTTCAATTATAAAACTTAGATTCTCATCTATAGCTGTTCTTTCTGTCTCAGCAGTTAATATACTTTCATTAGAACTTATTACACTTTTTTCGTTAAAAGGATTTTCAAATCCATATAGTTTATTTGCTGAATCAGATAGTTTAGAAAGTGTTACATTTAAATCCTGCCAAATACCCTTTAAATCAGTATATTCCTCTTGTTTTATTTCCATTTTTTCAAGAGGAATACGTTTGGCTTTCATTAAATTTTCTATCATTTTAGCTGAATTACTATCACTACTAAAACCAGGAATCGCAATATCAGACAATAAAAACCACCTTTAACTATATTTTATATGAGTTCATTAAAGAGTACACCCATATGAGTTCTAAAATGTTTTCTAAGAACTTGTATATCATGGGAAGGAATCTCTTTAATAATTTTATCGGTTTTTTTGTCCATCACTTTAATGATAAAACCATTATCTTGTTCATCTACACTATATTTTAACTTTGTCTCTTTTAAAATATCAGTTAGTTGAATTTTAACTTCAGGAAGTGTAAGTACATCTTCATTACTTATTTTAGTTTTAGCTTGAACATTTGCTGTTTTTTCATTTCTTACATTACTCTCCCTAAGATCTTGTCTTATAACATTTTCTGTAATAACAGTCATAAGAACCTCCTATAAAAAGTCAATATATACCCTTCCGTAAAAAAGCATATATCGTGCTGTTCTACACAGCAAGTGCGGCACCTAATGCTGTCGCCTGCATTTCTCTATATTTACTATTGTGAGCCATTTTCTGAGGATCAAATGGTTCTCTAGTTTTTAGTATTGTATAAACTATGGTACTCATTTTTCTGGCTGTAGCTATAATACTTTTCCCAGAACCTTTATGTTTTTTCATATCTGTATACCTACTCATTAATCTGTATCCCATAGTATGTTTTTTACTTCTAATCATTCCCATTACAGTTTGTACAAATGCAGTTCTAAGCTCTACTGGTCCTCTTTTCGTTATATGACCATGATGTATTGTCATATTTGAGTTTTGAACCCATGGAACAAGTCCTGCATGTGCTGCATATTTTTTTGCACTACTGTATCTTTCAATATCATCAGTAAATGCTCTTATTGTTGATGCTGTTATTATTCCAACACCAGGTATTGTTTGAAGAAGTGCAACATCTTCATCTTCTTCAACCATTTTAGCTAAGACTTTTTCTAAAATCTTGACTTCTGATGATACCTGATCTATCGTATTAAGTAGCGGTCTTACCGCATTGGCGGCGTTTCCGTTAAACCTATGGTCTTCGAGACCCACAAGGATTCGCTGCCTCTCTTTTTTACTTTGCAACTGTCCTCTTTTGGATTCAATACCATATCCAAGTAATAGACCATGAACTTGATTTTTTAAAGAAACAACAGTTTTTACTAAAATAGATCGTGACTTTAATATTCTTCTGATATCTTCACTTTCCTGAGAACATAAAATCGACTCTGGAAGCATATCTTTTTCCAAAAACTCTGCTAATGTTCTTGCATCATGCTTATCTGTTTTCTTCACAGACTCATTTATAACTTTGAACTTCAGTGTATTCACAACTTTTACTTCAATTCCTGCACTAATCATTTTGTTTCTAAAAAATCTTGCATTTCCAGTTGATTCAACAGCAATAGATATTTCGTATCCTTGCTCTATCCATTCTTTAACCTGTTTTAAGAATTCTCCATACCCCGTTTTATTTGTTGGATACATTCCTGATTCTTCAATTTTACGATCTTCACTAAGTGAAAGTGTTGTAAATTGTGTTTTGTGTAGGTCTGAACCTATACTAAGTTTCATATATTGCCCCCTATATTAGACAGCTCCTGTACGGTTGATTAACTCCAATCTCCTATTCGGTCTCGCAGACCATTGAATGTTACGGCTACAGCTCTTCAATCTCCTTTGCGGTCTCGCAGACCAATAAATATGACGAACAGTAGCTTTGCTGTCTTACTAATTATAAAACAGTCTATCAACCAAAGGGGTTATATTTACTTTTTATCATTCCTCCTTTAGGATATCGAATTAAGGGGAAGGACGCGTCTCCCCCTGAATCCTTAAAGATAAATAATAATTAACATCATTATTTAAAAATACGGAGTATTAGTTTAATAAAGAAAGTACTGATTGTGTCTGAACATTTGCCTGTCCAAGCATTGCAGTACTTGCTTGTTGTAAGATTTTATCTTTCGTTAAACTTACAACTTCTGTTGCCATATCGGTATCTCTAATTCTAGATTCTGCTGCTTGCATATTTTCAGATGCAATTGCTATCCCTTTAGCTGCAGTTTCAAATCTATTTTGATAAGCTCCAAGATCTGCTCGTTGAGCATTCACTGTTTTCATAGCATCATCTAAGACACCGATGGCTCTGTTTGCTTCATCAGTACTAGCCAATGAAATTGATGCACCATCACCTTGCTCATTAGTTAATCCTAGTGCTGTTGCAGTCATAGTTCTTACAGCGATTGTTTCGCTTTGATCCATGTTAGCCCCAACTTGGATTGAAAGAGCACCACCACTTTCTTCTGAAAATCTCCCAGTTAACATATTCATTCCGTTAAATTGTGCTTGGGAAGCAATTCTATTCACCTCATCAACAAGTTGAGAAACCTCTACTTGAATCATAGCTCTATCTTCATCGCTATAAATACCATTTGATGATTGAACAGACAGCTCTCGCACTCTTTGTAGAATATCAGTAGTTTCTGTTAGGAATCCTTCAGTTGCCTGAATGAAGGAAACACCGTTTTGAATATTTTTTTCAGCTTGATTTAAGCCTTTGATTTGACTTCTCATTTTTTCAGATACTGCTAAACCTGAAGCGTCATCAGCTGCTTTATTAATTCTCATCCCAGAAGAAAGCTTTTCCATTGAATTGTTAGAAGCATTCTGAGCCAGTCCTAGCTGTCGATTTGTATTAACAGCTGCCATGTTGTGATTTATTATCATTATTCCCCTCCATGATACTAATTAGTAGGCATCCTTTGCCTACATAAATTATCATAGTGCACAACAAGGAGGATTCAGAAAAAAGTACGCGTCTTTTCTGCTCCGTGTAATCTCCTGTGTCACTAAGATCTTTATCACTTGTGATAAACACCTTAATGCTGTTGTTTTAAACGGGGTCGTATGTCAAAGATCAAAAGTGATGTTAGTAAAAATACTAACATCACCATAGAGTATAATACGTTATTGGAGAAGCTGCAACACTTGTTGTGGAGCAGATTTCGCTTGAGCAAGCATAGCATTGCTTGCTTGGCTAAGAATTTGATCTTTAGTAAGATTAACAACTTCTTTTGCCATGTCAACGTCTCTAATTCTAGACTCAGCAGCTTGTAAGTTTTCAGCACTAATATCAATACCTTTAACAGCTGTTTCTAATCTGTTTTGGTATGCTCCAAGGTCTGCTCTTTGTTTGTTTACTTTTTTAAGAGCTTCGTCTAGAACACCAATACTTTTATTAGCCTCATCTGCTGATTCAAGGGACATAATATCATCAGTTCCTAATTGTCTTACACCTAATGAAGAAGAAGTCATTGTACCAATGTGCATTCTCTCTCTTTGATCCATGTTAGCTCCTACGTGAATCCACATAGAACCTGTAACAGTATTTTCACCTGTCTCTTCTGCAAATCTACCTGTTAGCATATTCATACCATTGAATTGAGCTTGAGATGCGATTCTGTCAATTTCGTCTACAAGTTGAGAAACCTCTACTTGAATCTGCATTCTATCTTCAGCAGTATAAATACCATTTGAAGATTGTACAGATAACTCTCTTAATCTTTGTAAGATATTAGTAGTTGACTCTAAGTGACCCTCTGTAGCCTGAATAAAAGATATACCATCAGATGCATTTCTAGATGCTTGATTTAAACCTCTTATTTGACTTCTCATTTTTTCTGAAACTGCTAATCCAGATGCGTCATCAGCTGCTTTGTTTATTCTTAAACCAGATGATAATTTAGACATACTGTTCTGAATTCCAGAAGTTTTTGTTGCTCCCACTCTTAGTGAGTTCATTGCGCTCATGTTGTGATTAATAACCATACTACATTCCTCCATGAATGATCGATAAATTTTTTATGGAACATCCTTGTTCCAAGTTGAGAAATACTTCTCATATTTATATATCGGAGAGTAGGGGGTATAAACTTTACTAAGATAAAAAAAATTATTCCAATTTTTCTAAATAAAGTTTTGCAATAGAGTCTTCTTCATCATAAACAAGAACAGTTTCAAAATATTTCTTAGCTTCATCCATATTTCCTTGCTTCATCTGTAATATTCCCATATTAGAAATGATTTTTACATCTTCTGGCGTTATTTGAAGAGCTTTTTCAAGAGCCTTTTGACTTTTATCAAAAAGGCCAACTTCTAAATAACAGATAGCAAGTTCATTGTATATATCTACATCTTTTTCATTTAATTTTAGTGCTGTTTCTAAAGCATTAATTGCTTCGGTAAAATTAGACAATCTTCTATATGCCCAACCTAGTAAAAACCACCCATTCCAAATGTTCTCATTATCTTTTAGAAAGCTGATTAGAGCTTCTATTGCTAATGGCTCCTCTTCATTTAAAATTGCAGTATAAGCGTTACTAAATATATCTTCATTACTTATAATACTTTTGTAGTTTAATAATACTTCCTTAGCTTTTTCTATTTTGTCTTCATCATCACTATACTCTATAAATGCACTTAAGCATAATTCGGCTTTTTCAAAATCTCTAATTTTAATAAAGAAAAACCCTCCATTAAAATATGTATCTGTAAGAACACTCTCCCTATCAAGAAGCTGTAAATATATCTCTTTTGCTAAATTTAATAGCTCTTCTTGTTTTTGGAAATCACCTTTTTTACCAAACCAATCAGCTTCATTCTCATTAAGAACAGCTAAATTAAGTAAATTTCTATCCTTTCCTGGGGTAAGTCCATCTAGAGCCAAAAAAATCTCTCTTGCTAAAGAGAAACTATTTTCACTTGATTTAAAAATTGCTGAATCAGTTAACTCCTGAATTATATTAGGTCTAACAGCTTTAACAAAATTTCTGTAATAATCTATATCTTTATGGTTTCTATTATATGCCAATATTTTTAACATAGCTGATACTATAGACTCCCATGTTAGATCCTTAGGTTCCCAGTTTTCTAAACCATTTGTTTCAATTGGAAGAAGGATATTTTTATCTATAGTGAAATCATCAAACTCATTTTTAAAATTATCAGGTATTGATATATAATATATATCTTTTAGTGGGTTATTTATATTTTCCATTTTATGCTCCAAATATTTTTCTTACTCTTTAACTTCAATATCTGTCTTTAATTTGTTCATAAACTTATTAGATTTTAAGTATTCATTAAGTATTATGTTATATTGGACAGGGATATATTTATCGTCGAATTGTACAGCTAATAATACAATATCTTTTCTATTTGCCATAGAGTCTGCACGGATACTTTTACCTAAAAGTGTAATTAGACCGTAATCCTTATTTGAAAATTCAACTTTAATAACTTTGTTGTTTAAAAATTTTGCATTCCCAGCTAAAAGAAATTTCATACCATGGAATGAGAGATCTCGAATAATCGCTTGTCTAGGGATATTATCAATTATCAATTTAATAGCTGTAGAATTTAGTCCAAGTTTTGAAAAATTATTTTTATCAACAATTATTCTCTCTTCAGACCTTTCAGAAGCAATTCTTTTAGCCTCTAGTAATCTACCCAAAATTGTTATTAAAGCTTCGGGTGGCTTACTAATATATTCAAAATGAATAATGTATAGGTTTTGTTCCGGTTTATATGGAGTAATATCTATTGTTCTGCACTTAATAAAGAAAAATAGTGAATCATTCTTCTTCTCTTCATTTTTTAAGGCAAATCTAAGATTTATATTAGTTTCTGTTTTTATAATTTCAATTATGGATTTTGGAACACTAGCAATGATTTTAGCTTTAGTCATTGAGGATGAATAGATTATACACGGCCTTTGAATATCTTTAAATTTAAAATAGATATGCTTAGGTTGTAACCCTAATAATGATGCGATACTCTTTGTGAAAATAACTTCTTCATTTTGATAATTTTTATAAAAATTATCAATGTCTTGTTTTGTTAGTAATCCCATATATGGTTAATATTAATGATATTAAAATGGGTAGTCAACTGCTAAGTTTTAAAAAAAAGAATTTACCCAAAATGCCGTCCAGCGATTTATTCTCTTGAACTCATTTGTTCAAGTGGGCTTCCTATTTAAACATCCTGTTTCACCATAAAGGCTAACAATTCAGTTTTAAAGAGTAGGAATCCCGTAGTTTTGTTTTGTAGAAAGAGAATATCACTGCACAAACGAGCATCCCAGGCACTTACTATTCTAATGCTTCATTTAGGTTTTGTACAAGCCTTTCAATGTGATTTTCTAATAAAATTGATGTGTTGTTTTGAGATTTCATAATTTCATCTACTAAAAATAGTGAAGTAAGAATTGAACACTTTAAAGGATCTTTAATTTTTAATTTTGATTGTGTATTGTTGGTTTTTTCTTTTAAAATAGAGATGATTTGCTCCATATATTCCCTGTTTTCTTTTGATTTAAAAGAAATAACAGTGTCTAATATATCTATATGGAACAAATCATCATTCATTAAAAGATTTCTAGCATTGGGATTGAATAATCACTACTTTTTTTCTTAGTAGTTCCACTTGTTGTATCTTCTACAACTGTATCTTCTACAACTGTATCTTCTACAACTGTATCTTCTACAACTGTATCTTCTACAACTGTATCTTCTACTTCTGTATCTTCTACTTCTGTATCTTCTACTTCTGTATCTTCTACTTCTGTATCTTCTACTTCTGTATCTTCTACTTCTGTATCTTCTACTTCTGTATCTTCAACTTCTGTATCTTCAACTTCTGTATCTTCAACTTCTGTATCTTCAACTTCTGTATCTTCAACTTCTGTATCTTCAACTTCTGTATCTTCAACTTCTGTATCTTCAACTTCTGTATCTTCTACTTCTGTATCTTTTACTTCTGTATCTTTTACTTCTGTATCTTCTACAACTGTGTTTATTTCATCTTCATCTGTATAGTCTTTTTCTTTAGAAGGAAAGGACTCTTCCGTAGTGTTGTCTTCTTGTTTAGAATGATCGTTTTCTACAATATTTTCATTAACGATTGCTGATTCTTCCCTAAGTGACAGCTCTTCGAAAGATTTCTCTTCTTCATTTTCCACAATTTCAAGGTTATCTAATTTAGAAATAGCATCTATTAGACCTAACTCAATTTTAGTTTGACCATCTTCAAGGGATAAAATCATTGTTTCAAGGTCAGTAACTTTATTTTCATAGTTAGAAAGAGTGGATCGCAATTGGGCGTTTTCCTCTCTTAAAGTACTTATTAAACTAACAGCCTGCTTAATCTTAGCATCCAGTTGTTGTACCTGTTCAAGAGTTATCATTTATTAAGCTCCTATTGCTTTTTTTGCTTCAGCTACAATTGCACTGAATGCTTTTGGGTCTTCAATTGCTAAGTTAGATAAAGCTTTTCTATCTAAAGCGATTTCAGCTTTTTTCAATCCGTTTATGAATCTGGAATAATTCAATCCTTCAGCTCTTGTTGCCGCTGAAATTCTAGAAATCCAAAGTCTTCTAAACTCTCTTTTCTTTACTTTTCTGTCTCTGTAGGCATACTTACCTGCTTTAGCTACAGCATCTTTTGCTGTTCTAACACAGTTTTTTCTTCGTCCCCAGTAACCTTTTGCTAATTTTAGAACTTTCTTTCTTCGATCTTTTCTTCTAGTCCCATCAACTGCTCTTGGCATTCTTTTCTCCTAATCTTAACCGTATGGTAAAAGTCTTTTAATTCTTGGTACTTCACATTCACTAACTACAGCCATGTGTCGTAATCTTCTTTTTCTTTTCGCGGATTTCTTTGTAAGAATATGACGAGTACCCATGGATTTGTACTTAACTTTTCCACTTCCTGTCATTTTGTATCTTTTAGCCGCGCTTTTTCTTGTTTTCATTTTAGGCATTGGTGATACATCCTTTATAATTTATTTTTTTACTTTAGGACTTAATATCATAGACATAGTTCGACCTTCCATCGTCGCTCTTTTATCTAAGATATAACAGTCTTCAAGTAATACAAGCACTTTATCTAAAACTACTTTCCCTAATTCAGTATGAGCTAACTCTCGTCCTCTGAATCTGATAGTAACTTTAACCTTATTTCCTTCATCTAGAAAAGTTTTTACATGTTTAGTTTTAAAATCTAAGTCATGCTTTTCTATTTTAGGTTGCATTCTAACTTCTTTTAATTTTACAATTTTTTGATTTTTTTTAGCTTCACGTTTTCGTTTTTCTAAATCAAACTTATATTTACCATAATTCAGAATCTTACAAGCAGGCGGGTTAGCTTGAGGTGCTACTTCAACTAGATCTAATCCAGCCTCTTGTGCAATCGATAGAGCTTCTGCTATTGAAACTACGCCTCTTTGCTCTCCCTCGTGATCTACTAATCTAACTTCTCTTACCCGAATTTGTTCATTGATTCTTAATTCTTTTTGTGCCAAACCTTCTCCTTTAGGATTCCTAAAAATATGTTATATAAAATAATAGTTTTACTTATCCTCGAAAATATATCATTTCATAAGAATATAGTCAAACTTAAAGATATAAAATATGACAATTAAAATAACTAATTATTGTAAATTTTTTCTTTTAATGATATTTTTCAATAATGTTGATTTTTGCAATTATTAGTATACCTACTTTATTTGTTATCTTAGAACCTAGTATAACTTATAAAAAAATAACAGTATTTTTTTGGGGAATAGTACTCTCTTCTATTCTGTGTCTACTTACATGGTCATTAAGTACTTTTTATCAGTTTGAAAGCGATAGTATCTTAAAAACTTTTACACGTATAATTTTTGTCGATTTTATACCGCTTTTTGTTTTATTTTTATATATACTGTTTGTTAGAATAAGTAAGAAGGATGTTAAAAAAGTATCGATGTCTTTCATTTATGGTTTTTTATATTGGAGTTTAATTTTCTCTTTAATAATAGATTTTAAGATTTATTATAATATTTCAATAATTTTAAAACCTATATTCTATGGGGGCATTGTAGTTGTTTTAAGCTTTTTAAGTTGCATTAAATTTGTTAAGTGGGATTATTTGGTTAAAAATATCAGTTATGTATTAATACCGTTTATAATAATGCTTTTTAATCTAATTGCTTCTAGGTCTATACTTCTATCTTTTATACCTTTAATAATACTGTATTCATTTATTATTGTCGTTAAATGGAATATGTTTGGTTTCAAAAATCGAATCATTTTAAATGAAAAATAGCATATATATTTTCTTCTTTTTAATAACTCTTGTTTCATGCGATTCATTTAAAGATAATATTATAGTTCTTGATGATTATTTTGTTAATTTCAATAATATTAATAATAGCAGTTTTGATCATATTATCAATGTAGGAGAGCCCCTAGATTTAAATATTTTTACTAATTTCAGTAGAGTTGTTCTCTCTCCTTTAGTATATAAGTTTTATAATAATGAGTTTAATAGTTTAGATGCTGAGATTATCGTTTTAGATACTAATTTTAATAATCTTAAAAAGGTGCCCAATGTAAAGGGAGTAGTATTAGATAATACAGTTGCATATAATGATATTTTCAAGATTTTTAATAATAATATTTCAGTAATAATGAATTTGAATGATGAACTAGAGTCTAATATATCTAAAAATTTAAAAAATTTAGGAGCTGAGAATAATCTTTTAATTATAGATTCTTCTATTACAAAAAATAAAATTAATAATTTTATTAAAACAAATATCCAAAATACGGATCTATGGATTATAGATAGTTACAGGTATAATAATTATGCATATGAGTTGTTAAAACACAAAAAAATAGTAATTAGAAATGGTGATAAATTAAGATTAAGCAATAATAATATCGTATATTCAATAGAAACTGATTATAATTATTTTTTAAAGCATATAAATAATACGCCCAACCGTAAAATAATATCAAAACTAAAAAAATATTGATTTATTAAACTTTCTTGGCGATAATAAAATTGATATAATGTTTGACAATAGATTCCTAAAGAAATATAATTTCAAGGAATAATTGAGTATTTACTAAGTAAGGAGTTCTAGATGAGACAAAAAGGTCTGTTTATACTGGCTTTATTATTAATTATGCCTATTACAGTCTTTGCTGATAGCTTAATAACTAAAGAAGCAATAGT
Organism: Thiospirochaeta perfilievii; assembly: GCF_008329945.1. Lineage (NCBI taxonomy): Bacteria > Pseudomonadati > Spirochaetota > Spirochaetia > Spirochaetales > Spirochaetaceae > Thiospirochaeta > Thiospirochaeta perfilievii. Next base: position 3,018,988 of record NZ_CP035807.1, read on the forward strand.
TGTTGAGTCATTTGATGGTGAAGGTTTAACTAATAATGGTGCAACAGGAAATCCAGTAATATGGAAAGCGAATGGTAGTAAATTTTCTACAGAAGGATATCCAAAAGCAGCATATGCAAATGCTTTCCCAGAAGATTTATTTGGAAAGTATCCTGAGAATGCAGCAGATTTAAATAGCTTTGCTGTATTAGGAAGCTTTACAAGAAAAGGATATAACTATATTGAAATTATTCCAGGAGAAGGTAATGGTGATGAATGGCGTGCAGAACCTTTAATGCTTCCTGGTAAGGTTGAATATTTTGATCTATGGTTTTGGGGGTCTAATTTCGACTATACGTTGGAAGTGCATGTAGTTGACTTTCAAGGAATAATTCATGTTATAGAGATGGGTTCTGTTAAGCACATTGGTTGGAAGCATTTATATGTAAAGATTCCTACAAGTATTAAACAGACTAAACAATACTTACCATTTTTTGAAGGTTTAAAGTTAACTAAATTAGTAGTAAGAACTGATCCTGATGAAAAAGTTGATCTATTCTATATGTATATTGATCAGCTAAAAGTTTTGACAGATACACATGTTAATAGTTTTGATGGTGAAGATCTAACCTCTAAAGATAAAATTGAAGAGATATGGGGAGGTTCTTCTGATGTTCAAGAGTAGTAAAAAAGTTTTATTTACAATCATTGCATTATTTATTTGTACATTACATGGTTATACTCAGGAAGGTGTTTCTGAGCCAGATCCAGGTTTAATTGGTATAGAATCAGCTCAGCAGAGCCTTAGAGAAGTTTCTATTTCTAAATTTGAAGATGCAGCTTTTTGGTATGGAAAAATTGGTGCTGATGATGGTATTATTAGTGTTAGAGATAAAGCTGGTTCTCCTTCTGAAAAAGAAGCTATAGAGGGTGAACAAGAGACAGGTATTAATGAAGTAGATGAGAAAGTTTTAGGTGTTAGAGTAGATTTTTTTAGAAGAGGAATGGTTGATTTTTATATAAATCCAATTAGACCTTTACCTATAGAGGGTATAACTAAAACTGTCTCAATGTGGGTTGTTGGTAGAAATACTCGTCATACACTTAAGCTTATCATTAAGGATCACTTTGGTAATTATGCCGAGTTAACTATGGGTGATTTAAATTTCTCTGGTTGGAAAAAAATGGTTGTAGCAATACCACCAAATATAGTTCAAAGAGATTACCATTACAATGATAAAATGGGTATACAAATAATTGGTTTTAAAGTTGAATGTGACTTAGAAGAGACTTATGGTAAGTATTATTTATATTTTGATGATTTAAGAGCTGTAACTGATCTTTTTGCTGAGCAAAATAGAGATGCAGATGATATAAATGATGCTTGGTAATATTATTTGAGTATCGAATCCTGAACAATTCAGGATTTTTTATTAAGAGTATCGAATCCTGAACAATTCAGGATTTTTTATTAAGAGTATCGAATCCTGAACAATTCAGGATTTTTTATTAAGAGTATCGAATCCTGAACAATTCAGGATTTTTTATTAAGAGTATCGAATCCTGAACAATTCAGGATTTTTTATTAAGAGTATCGAATCCTGAACAATTCAGGATTTTTTATTAAGAGTATCGAATCCTGAACAATTCAGGATTTTTTTTGTTATAAATAAATTAGCTAAAAACTATATCAAGACAGATATTGTAAAATGGTGTAGAAGATATATCATCATAGTATTCATTTATATAAAAGTCGATTTGTGACTGTCTTAGATTCAATCTTGACTGATAAACAAGGAAAAGATCGTTATATAGTTCTTCATTATAACTATTGTCAATCTTTTGACTTAATAATTTAGAGATAGATACAATATCTATAACATTCTGAAATTGTGAATGTGATGAAATATTAAGATGGTTTTCAACACTATCAATAAGAAGTTGAGGAAATTCCCATGAATGAAGAACACCTGCTCCAACTTTGTGGTTATTAATACCAAACTCTTCCATCTCAACATCAATTAGTCTTCTTTTGTGTGATTTCATTTTATTTAAAACATTTTTATAGTTTTCATCAGAAAAATTAAAAAGAATAGCTTGTCCAATATTGTGAAGTAATCCTGCTGTAAAAATATCATCCTCTATTACACTTTTACCTGTATCACAAGCGATAGATTTAGCTATAAAAGCGGTATTTATGGCCTCAGACCAGAATTTTTTATAAAAAATATCCTTTTTATTGTTAATTATCTCAGAGCCTGCAATTAAAAGACATATGGTTTTTACTTTTTTCAGTCCTATTAGTGTAATTGCATCTTTTATTGAATTAATTTCTCTTTGTCTGGAATAGAAAGATGAGTTTGCTATTTTTAGCATACGACTAGTTAGGTATGGGTCCACTATAAGAATCTTTTCAATCTCCTTAGAAGATATATTTACATTACTAGGTATTGCTAAGATGTCTGATACGACCTTTGGTATTATTGGTAAATCAAAAATATATTTATTGTATATACTTGTCATAATTCCTCTTCAAGTTTAAAAATTGCTTTAATATTATTAGTTACCAACTCTTTTAAGTGAAAATCTGTTGTATTTAATTTTTCTGAAACAAAGTTATAACTGTGTATTATATTAAGTGGGGTATTTAATTTTCCTCGTAATGGAGTAGGGGATAAGTAGGGTGAGTCTGTTTCTAATAATAAGTGATCCAGTGGAACATATTTTAGACTCTCTTGTAAATCATGATTTTTTTTATATGTAACATTACCGGCATAGGAAATGTAGAAACCAAGATCTATAAACTCTTCAACCTCTTTTTTCCCCTCTGAGAAGCAGTGTATTATGCCTCTTAATTTGCCTTTGTACTTTTTTAATATAGATATCATATCTTCAGTAGCATTCCTATTATGGATGATTATAGGTAGATCGTGTTTTATTGCTAATTCAATATGAGATATAAAAAAATCTCGTTGTATACTTTTATCTACTGTATCCCAGTAATAATCTAGGCCGGTTTCTCCAATTGCTACCACGCTATTCTTATTAAGTTCACTCTGAACTTTTTTCATTCTCTCTACTAAATTTCCACCAGCAGAGTTTGGGTGTATTCCAACACTGTGGTATATTTTATTGTATTTAGAAGAGTAAAAAGTCCTATCTTTAAAGTTTAATTCATCTACTCCAATATCTATTAAATACTGACCTCCATTACTAAACCAGTTATCAAAGATGTTTTCTAGATCTAATCCCTTCTCTTTCATCTCTAGTATATGAAAATGTGAGTCACTTATATTTTCTATATTCATAATAAGTTCTATATAATCATAAATTAGTATAAAAATGAAGTAAGAAAGGTGATAATAGATTATTAAAAAAAATATTTTTGTATCTCTATTGACCAACCTTAATCATTTATATATTATCATCATTGTTACGCCGAAGTGGTGAAATTGGTAGACACAAGGGATTTAAAATCCCTCGGGCTTCGGCCTGTACCGGTTCAAGTCCGGTCTTCGGTATTTTAACTTTGTTATCTTACCAAGAACAAGTTATGCGTAACATTTTGCCGAAGTGGTGAAATTGGTAGACACAAGGGATTTAAAATCCCTCGGGCTTCGGCCTGTACCGGTTCAAGTCCGGTCTTCGGTATTAGGGGCTGTTGCAAAAGTCATTATGACTTTCAACAGCCTTTTTTTATTTATAAACGTGATTTTCAGTAGTTTTCAAAATAAAAGGGACCACAAAGTAGTCCCAACGTGCTAAAATTTGGTTGTTGACATCAAAAAGGAGCACGTAAATGTATATTACAGACTTTTCCAATCATAAACAATCATATTTAGACTTAAATATTTCTATTCCATTAAAAGTAACAGATCATGAAGCGGCACTAATGCTTATGTTACAGGGTCTAGATTATAGTAAATTTGAAAAACCTAAGAAAAAGTCTGGACGACCTCCTGCTGTGGATAGTTATACAATGATGCTGATACTTCTATATGCTCGAACACAGGGAAAGTATAGCTCTCGTGATACCGAGAAGTTATGCAAGAGAGATCTCTTTCTATTAAAAGTTCTTGATGGTAAAAAAGCTCCTGACCATTCAACCATAGATAGATTCATACAACAGCACTCAGATGCAATAGACAACCTTTTTTATCAGCAAATTAATCGTCTCGGATCTTTGGGAGAATTAACAAAAAATATAGTTTTCCAAGATGGAACCAAAATTGAGTCCAAAGCTAACAGATATACATTTATTTGGAAAAAATCTATTAAAAAGAACCTTCCTAAACTAATAAATCATATAGAAGAAATAATACATGAATCTGTAAACTTATATCCAATAGAATTAGAGAATAGTTCTCCCGAAGATGCTCTAAAAAGTATAATAGAGTATTTAATGGGAACTACTGATAACCTGAAGCCAAATAAAACAGGACGTGGTCATCGGATTACAGCGGAACAGAGAATATTTAGAGATACTAACATATATTTAAAGAAATTAGAGGATTATAAGAGTCAACTAGATGCTATGCCCGAGCGAAATAGTATGAGTAAAACTGATCCCGATGCTACTTTTATGAGGATGAAAGAGGACCATATGCGGAATGGACAATTGAAACCTGCATATAATCTTTAGGTTCTAGTTGATGGAGGTTATATTGTTGGAAACTACGCTAGTTCAGACAGAACTGATTACGCAACAATGATTCCAGCTATCGACCACATGCATGAAAGAATAGATTGGAAGTATAAAAAATATTGTGCTGATAGTGGGTATGATTGTCAGCACAACCATGAGGCATTGGAAAAAAGGGACATTGAGTCATATATAAAGCCAATGAAATATGAACACTCAAAAAAGAGGAAAGTAAAATCAGACATTGGGCTAAAGGATAATATGACCTATGATAAGGACAATGATTGTTTCATCTGTTCTAGAGGTAAAAAGTTAGTTCTAAAACATCTGAAAGTTAAGAAGGATAAGTATGGTAATGAGCAAGTTACGCATGTATACAGATGTAAACGAGGGTGTAAAAGTTGCCTTGTAAAATCTGCCTGTATGAAAAAAAGTAAAGCAAAATATAAACAGGTACAGATAAATCATACTCTTGCAGAGTTTCAGAGAAAATCTACTGAAAGGATTTCTAGTCCCTTAGGTAAAGAGATAAGGGTTAACAGAAGTATTCAAGCTGAAGGAGCTTTTGCACAGATAAAAAATAACTGGTCATTTAAAAGGTTCTTAAGAAAAGGGATTAAAGGTATACATACAGATTGGAATCTGATGTGTATGTCTATGAATATTATTCACTTGGGTTATAGACTAGCAAGAAATGAACTTGGTATCCCATTTTACCATACCCTTGAAAATTCCGCTTAGACTTTAGAGTTGATAACTATTATAAGTCGTCTCATTTTATTTGGTATTACAATCTAACTTTAAATTAAAAAGCTGTTAGAAGAGGATTTTCTTCCGTTTTTATACAATTTTTATCATAATTTATATTCTTTATGTTTATAAACAAAAAAGACTGTTACAAAATATTACTTTTGCAACAGCCCCTTTTTTTTCAAAAATATTTTTAAGAATAATGTAGTTTATAATAGTTTTAGCCGAACATGAAGTAAAGAAAAGAAAGGTGATCAATTGTTAAAAAATATATTATTATTTTATTTATTACAATCTCAATATTTACTATATCCACCCAGGAGACACATATAGTTCAAAGTGGGGAAACTCTTTATCAAATAAGTAAAAAGTATAACATTAGTGTAGACGACATTATAACTCTAAATTCCATTAGTGATATTAGTAATTTATCTATAGGCACAGTTTTAAAGTTGAATGAAGAAGATAAAAAAAGGGATAAAATATCAGCAAAGAACTATATTGTAAAAAAAGGTGATACTCTTTTTAGTATTTCTAGAAATTTTAACCTACCACTTTCCCTCTTAATGGAGTATAATAATTTAAATGCTGGTGATATTATTACGTTAGGCCAAGTATTAAATGTAAGTAAAACCTTTGAGGATGAACCCGTTAAAATTGATAATAGCGGTATTGATGTTGTTAAAACAGCAAGTCCAAGTAGTTTTGCTCCCTATTGGCCTATAAATGGTAATATTACAAAGTATTCTGGTAGAATCCAAGGAGTACAAATAGAGGGCTCTTCTGGAGACTATATTCAGGCTGTATCCTCAGGAAGAGTTATTTGGTACGACTCTTTTAAAGGGATTGGGAAAGTTGTTCTTATAGAAGGTGATAATGGTTTTGATTATCTTTATGGGGCAAAGGATGATTTAAATGTTCATCTAGGTGTTAAGATTAGTGCTGGAGAGAAAATAGGGAGGTTAAAAGAAGAAAATTCTAGTATCATTTTTTCTGTTTTTAAAAATGGAAAACCATTAAATGATATATCCAAAGCACCAAGATAATGTAGAAATTATCATTTATTTATTATTATTAGTTAAAAAAGGATTATTATGACAAAAAGAAAAATTATAAATAGTGAGGTTGCTCAAAATTTCGAGCCAGATTCTTTGGCTATATACTTAAAAAATATTTCTCAATATAAATTATTAAATATTAGTGATGAAATAGAGTTAAGTGAAAGAATGGATTACATTAAAAATCAGTTAAAACAATTAGATGATCTTCTAGATAAGGAAGAACTAACATTTAAAGATCATTATGATAGAAAAAAAATATATGAATATGAATTAGATGCAATAAAAGAAAAAATGATACAAGCAAATTTAAGACTTGTTGTTTCTATTGCTAAGAAGTACCAGCATAGAGGGTTATCCCTATTGGATCTGATAAATGAGGGTAATATAGGCCTTATAGAGGCTGTAGATCGGTTTGATTTCACCAAAGGATGTAGATTCTCTACTTATGGTACATGGTGGATTAGACAGGCTGTTATTAAATCTATAGCAGATAAAGGTAGGGTTATTAGAATCCCTATTCATATGCTTAATACTATAAAAAAATGTTATTTTGTTACTAAACACTTAACCCAGGAGTTTCAAAGAGACCCTACTCCTGAGGAGATAAGCGATTACCTTAATATATCTCCAGATAAAGTAAAAGAAATATTAAGTCTTTCCCAAGAGACTGCTTCCCTAGACTCTACTGTAGATGATGATAATGCTACTAAACTGTCTGATTTAATTAAGGATACTACAACATTAGAACCCTTTGATGCTGTATTTAAGTCTTCATTAAAAGATAGAATTACGCAGGTTTTAGAAGAACTTTCGGATCGGGAGAAGAAAATAATTCAATTACGATTTGGTCTAAATGGAGAAGAAGCTTTAACTCTAGAAGAAACTGGACATATTATGGGTATTACAAGAGAAAGAGTTAGACAAATTCAGGAAAAAGCTAAAAGCAAATTAAGACATATAAAAATAATAAAGGATTTCGAAGAATTACGTTAAAAAGAATTTTAGTAAAACCTACTTTTATAATCTCTATATTGCTATTTGTATCTTGTGTTACAAATAGCAATAAGATTGATCACTATATTGGAACAACTGGAGCTCGTTATGGAATTACTCCATTCCCTGATTCTAATAAGTGGTACTCCTATTTAGGGGATTTGAATCGGGATTTAGGCAAAAAAAAGAATTATTCTATTCTATGGAGTGTCGGTACTTATCGTTTTAATGGTATACAGATGAACTTCCCTGGAGAGGGTGATGATAATCTCTTTTATGATGAAATTGATTATAATTCAAAATATTTAGATTTCTTTAGCAAAAAGAAAGTTAATACCTACCTACTAATTGAAGTACAAAGTTTAGAGATAGATAGAGCTATTAAATCTACCCTAGAGTATTATAAGAAATTCTCAACTGTAAAAGGTATTTGTATAGATTTTGACTTTTTTTCATCGGAACTAATAGAAGATGAGCAAATAGAGTCATGGCTAAAATCTATAAAGGAAATTAATAAAAATTTTAATCTAATAATTAAACACTGGGATATAAATAGAGTTGAAGCATATAAAAACGATTCTGTTTTATACTTACAAAGTTTAGAGGATGTAAACAGTTTAGAAGAAGTAAAGATAAGAAATCTTCTTTGGTCCAAGAAATACTATCCATCAGCTGTGGGTGTTGAAATTGGCTATATAGATAGTAACTTTTGGAGTGAGTATAGTGAACCTATTAAGTATATATATAACGAATTAAATAGTAACTCTATAAGTAATACATCCATTTTCTGGAGTGAGTCATCACTAAAGAAAATTGTAGATTAAAGATGTTCTAAGAGTAGCTTGTCCGAATCAGCAAAATTATCACCAAGTTTTTTTATCTCATCAATTGTAAAGTAATCAAACTTATCATGCTCATTATACTTAATATTGTCACTTTTTAGATCTATATAAAAAGCATAAAGTTTGAATTTGTGTCCATTTGTTGAAAAGTCCTTCATTACAATAAACTTATTAACTTCAATTTCAACATCTAACTCCTCTAAAAACTCCCTTTTTAAAGCATCTTCTAGGGACTCTTTAGACTCTACTTTTCCTCCAGGGAATTCCCATTTTCCACCAATTGATCCTCCAGGTTTTCTTTTGCCCAGAAGGAACTTTTGGTCTTTTTTTATTATACCAGCTACTGATTTTGGCATTCTATAATAACTCGATTGATGGTGCTATAAAGTGTAAAACACTAATAATAATAGCGGCAAAACCAAGTACAACCCGATATTTAAGAAAACTTTTTTTGAAAAACCTAATCATTGATGAGTCTGATTTTTCTTCGTGGGCTATGTATTCAATAAAAAGAGTAACCCCCGAGATTATTGATATTAACGCAGGAATAAAATCTCCTAGAATTATCATATTTCCTGTATACCTCAAGAATAGAGCTAAAATTCCAACAATTGTACCAATACAACCTATAGTTACTTGTATTATCTCAGACTCTATAAGCTGATAAACAAGAGTAAAATTGTCAAATTTCTTATTTAAAAAATCTTTTGCTAAAATTATTCCCATTAAAAAATTACCAAGAACAACCAAAAAATATATTTGAACCACTACTTCCTCCTAAAACTACCTTTCAATGTGAGTTTTTATTTCTTTTGAAAATGTACCTGATGTCAATTTTAATTGTACATATTCAACTTCTAAAATGTTTTCAAGTTTAAAGGTTAAGTACTTATTATCTCCAAATTCTTTGGGAAAAATAATACTATCACTTTTTATTATAGAGTTATTATGAATAATTTCAACTTTTAATTTAGAAGATACTGTTGTTTCTTTTGCAGGTTTGATGTTTTGTGAAATTTTCACTGAAATAAGTATGTTTTCATCAAACTCAATTGCCTTTGCTGTTATTTTGTAGTTATCAACTCTAACATCCTTAGTAATTTTTATAAAAAAAGGAATAATTATTGTAGCAAAAAGCAGTATTATAAGTAGATCTATTATTAAAACTTTAAGTTGAGGATTTCTTTTGAAAAAACTTTTACTGTTCCTCTTCTCGTAAGCTCTCTTTGTCCCACTTGAGGCTGATTGTAATCTCTCTTTTCTACTAGAATAATAGTTAAGATCCATTTAATTCCCATCCTCTATAAGGATTTTGTCAGTTCTCCACATATTTATACCAGCAGCGTACTCTGTGCATAATAAACCAGTAAGTATACCCTCTGGATATGTTGTATAGAAACTTGAGTAAATTATATTGGAGTTATCAATATTTAAATCATATAGGCCTATAATATAACCATTCTCATTTGTAATAGTTAATGTTTGGGATTTCCCTCCATCTGTTTGGGCAATAAAATATAGATATTTACCTTTTACAATATCATGCAAAACATAGATTGTAGATTCACCTTTATCTTCGCCTACTGGAATATCCATCCAAGATATGTAGCTTTGTTCATTTAAATCGTAGTAATATACACGAGACTTAATATAATCCATTGAAATAGTTGCGCCTGTTTTTTCATCCGTTGTTTTCTTATAAAATGTTAATTCAACTAAAACCCTGTCCTTTTCTCTGTCGGGAATTATATTATTAATTTGAGTTATTGAGTCTTCCTCATTTTCTAGTTGTGGTAAATAATCTAAATCAATAATACTCTCATCAATAAACTCTCCTTCCTTAGTGAATCTATAAATTGACCAGAAATATGTAGTTTGAGTTACAACAATAATACGTTGTAAATGATCAGAGTAAATGTCATTAATAAAGGGGAATGGAGTACCCTCTAGTCCATCTTTTCCAATATAATTTATGTAGTTCCCCTTATCATCAAAAAAGGAAATAATTTGTTCGTTTAATATGTGCCTTTCTAAGTCACTTTTATCCTCTGTTGTATCATAGCTTTTATCTATATAATTTTCACTTAAAGCAGTGTCATATTTAATAGAATCAACAATGTAGATATAGTCATCATTTTTAGTTATAACACCTGGCTCATTAAAAGACCAAGAGTTTTCATCATGGGGGATTGAATCTGACTGCCTAGAAGGGGAAATTTTTAATAACAGATCACCATATGAGTTAAACTTCATTATTTTTTTTCCGTTACCATTTGAAATATAAAAAAGACCATCTTTCATTAATATATCAGTCTCTAAAGAGAACGATATCCCATCTCTAGTAAAAAAATCTAACTCGTTTTCCATATTTCCTATAGGAAGGGTAAACCTCTCTTCTTTGTCTAAAACGCCCTTGTTGATATTTTTATCACATGAAAAAAGTGTTAATAATATTGTTAAAATTAATATCAGTCTTTTTGATATCATTTTTTCTCCTTAGTAACTAGGTTAATAATAAATAATCATATCCATAATACAGTTTAATAGAATTTAAATAAAGTAATTCAATTAAATGTGGTTTTTATTATTAAGTCATATTACTCATAAACTTAAAAATAAAGAGAATCTTGACCTCTAATAAAAAAGGAGGTACATTTTAGACTATGATAGAAAAAGCATTAAACCTTTTATTTGGTTCAGAAAGAGAAAAAAATTTAAAAGAACTATTACCAATTTTAAATGAAATAAATTCTAAAGAGTTATGGGCAATGTCACTTAAGGATGAGGATTTTCCTAGAATGACTCAGAATTTTAAAGATAGATTAAATAATAATGAAACACTTGATGATATTTTACCAGAAGCTTTTGCTCTTTCAAGGGAAGCGGCTAGAAGAAAACTAGGTGAGAGAGCCTATGATGTTCAGCTCTTAGGTGGAATAGCCCTACATAAAGGTAATATTATGGAGATGAAAACTGGAGAGGGTAAAACTCTATCTTCAGTAGCTCCATCATATTTAAACTCATTAACTGGAAAAGGTGTTCATATGATTACAGTTAATGATTATTTAGCTAGTCGTGATGCTAAATGGATGACACCTGTTTTTGACTATCTAGGTTTAGAAGTAGGTTGTATCTTATCAAATATGGATCCTGAAACTAGAAAAGTTGAATATAAAAAAGATATAACCTATGGAACTAATAATGAGTTTGGTTTTGATTATCTAAGGGATAATATGAAGTGGGATATAGAGAAAAAAGCTCAAAAATCCCATGCTTTTTGTATAATTGATGAGATTGACTCCATTTTAATTGATGAGGCTAGAACACCTTTAATTATCTCTGGGGCCGTAGATGAAGACACTTCAAAATTTGATATTGTAAATCAATTAGTCTCTTATTTAGATGAAGTTGTTAAAGATCCAAAATCCGGTGAATATCCTAAAGAAGATATTTTTAATCCAGTTGAAATTATTGGAGATTATAAACTCGAAGAAAAAAATAAACGTGTCTCGTTTACTAATGATGGGATGAATAAGATAGAAGAGTTGTTGACTAAAAGAGGTGTTATTGAAGGATCTCTTTTTGATGAAGTAAACTTTGAATTTATACACTACTTTACCCAAGCTATGAAGGCTCATCATCTATTTCATAAAGACGTAGATTATGTAATACAGGATGGTCTTGTTCAAATTGTTGATGAATTTACTGGGCGTGTTTTAAATGGACGAAGATACTCTGAAGGTCTGCATCAAGCTATAGAGTCTAAGGAAGGTATTACTGTAGCAAAAAAGAATAAAACTTTAGCTAGTATTACATTTCAGAACTACTTTAGAATGTATGATAAAATATCAGGGATGACTGGTACTGCGGATACAGAGGCTAGGGAGTTCAGCAAAATCTATAACTTAGATGTTGTTGTAATACCTACAAATAGACCGATAGCTAGAATAGACCAAGAGGATGTAATCTACTTAAATAAAGAGTATAAATTAAAAGCCATAGCTGATGAGGTTAAAGAGGCTAATAAAAAAGGTCAACCTGTATTAATTGGTACAGTTTCCGTTGAAAGCTCCGAGGAGATTTCAAACTATTTTAGAAAAGCAGGGATCAGACATGAAATTTTAAATGCTAAAAATCATGGCAGAGAGGCTACTATAATTGCAGAGGCTGGTGCTAAAGGTTCTGTTACTATTGCAACAAATATGGCTGGTAGGGGTACCGATATTAAACTTGGTGGAAATCCAGAGTTAAGGGCAAGACGAAGAGTTGGAACCGATGCTACCCCTGAAGAGTATAAAAATGCATTAGAGATTGAGATCGAAAAGTCAAGGGCGGATTATGAAGAGGTAAAATCCCTTGGAGGTCTTTTTGTTATAGGTTCAGAAAGACATGAATCAAGGCGTATTGATAACCAACTTAGAGGTAGATCTGGTCGGCAGGGTGACCCTGGTAGAAGTCAATTTTTTGTATCTTTAGATGATGATTTAATGCGACTATTTGGTGGTGATAGATTTAAGTCTACTATGTCCCGTTTAGGTATGGAGGGTGGAGAACCTATTCAACATAAACTTATAAGTAACTCCCTTGAGAGGGCACAAAAGAAAGTTGAAGAAAGAAACTATGAAATTCGAAAACATCTTTTAGACTATGATGATGTTTTAAATAAGCAGAGAATTTTTATATATGAACAAAGAGATGAGGTCTTAGAGAACAGTGATCTTACATCCTATGTTTTTGAAACTGTAGAAGAGATTGTAGATATCTTATTAGATGATTTTGAAAATGAATCAAGAAGTAATAAAACTGAAGCATTTACAAGATTAACTTTAAGATTGAAGGATAACTTCTTTTATGAATTAACTGCAGATATTGATTTAGATTTAAAAAGTCTTAAAGAAAAGATAATCCAGGATCTATATCAGGATGTTGAAACAAAAAGCGAATTAGCTTCTAAGGAAGCCTTAAACCAGTTTTTAAAGTACGAATCCTTAAAAGCTTTAGACAACAAGTGGCAAGAGCATTTAGAGAGATTAGATGCATTAAGAGAAGAGGTAAATCTACGAACTTATGCTCAAAAGAATCCATTAGTAGAGTATAAAAATGAAGGTTTTGCTATTTTTGAATCTCTTATAGATGATGTTAAAGTTGATCTCGCTCGTAAACTAATGAAAATTAAGGTTCATAAAGAGAGAAGAACCCAAGGAATGAGACAAGTTCGTAACATTAATACAACCCACAGATCTATGGCACAAATGGCAGCTGTAAACGGTCAACGTCAAGAAGCTAACGGTAAAGGGGTACAGATTAAGCGGGTTGGTGAAAAGATTGGAAGAAATGATCCTTGTCCATGTGGAAGTGGAAAGAAGTATAAAAAGTGTTGTGGAGAAAATATTTAAGCACTTTTCCTTAGTAACTTTAGTTTATAGAGTATAATATCGATCATTTAACGATGAGTAATTTAAAATATTATAGAGTTCCTGATATATTAGATATAATGTATCAGGATATTATGAGTGGAATATATTTTTCAAATCAATATAGAAATGTTAGCAATAGAATACTGATTTCAAAGTGTAATATTGCTTGTGATTTATTACTTAAAACAGTTTTAACTGAAGATGAAATATTTAAGGAACTAGACTTTCCAGATAAGAATAGTTTTAAAAACTCTTTTAGAAACTTTCTAGGAATATCTCCCCTTGAATTTAGAAAAAGATTTGGAAGTTAAAAGGAGATAGCTCTCCTTTTAACTATTTACAGACTGATAGAACCGCATAGCTTGATGAGAGATCTTCTCGTAAAACAAGAACATCTTTTGGTACTTTTAGCTTTAAATTAGTAAAATTCCATATAGCAGATATTCCCGCATTAACTAACGTATCTGTTACTTCCTGGGCATTCTCAGATGGTACAGTTAAAATTGCAATGTCTACTGATTCATCTTTTACCATAGATGGAAGTTTATCCATTGGATAAGTCTCTACATTTATAATGAATTTTCCAATTTTATCTTCAGATGAATCAAATGAAGCTATTATATCCATACCATTTTGCTTAAATCCATGGTAACCAATAAGAGCTGTTCCTAGGTTTCCTGTTCCAATAACTATAGCCTTATGTTTTTTATCCCAATTTAAGAAAGATTCTATTGCGTTTTTGAGCTCTTTAACATCATAACCAACTCTAGGTTTTCCAACGATTCCTGTAACAGCCAAATCTTTACGAACTTGTATTGGTTCTAATTCTAGTTCGGATGCAATAACCGTTCCTGAGATAACTTTAAGATCTTTTTCTAAAGCTCTACGAATAACATTTAAATACGATGGTAAACGCCTAATAGTAGGAATACTAGCATCTATCTGTGAAAATCTTTTATTTTTCATGACAACCCTTAATTGAATGAATATGTATTAAGATATAAATATATCTATAATAAAATATAACACATTTTTGACAATTATGAAAATTACTATTAATATAATTTTATATCTTTTGTAATATACAAAAGTGACAATAATTAAGATTAAAATAGATAAAATCATTTCGAGTGGAGATGGATTAGGTTTTTTAGATGGTAAAGCGCATTTTGTTCCTCAAGCTCTTCCAAATGAGATAGTGGAAGTTCAGGTGATCGAGAACAAAAAAGGCTTTAATAGATGTAAACTTTTGAACATTATTAAAGCTTCTGAATTTCGAACAGAACCAATTTGTAAATACTACAATATTTGTGGTGGTTGTAATATGCAGCATACTATATATAATAATCAAATCACAATAAAAAAAGATATAATTCAAGATATATTTAGAAGAAATGGAAAAATTGAGTTAGAAGATTTTGAATTTGTTGAATCTAAAGATATTAATTATAGAAATAGAATACAGCTCCATAGGGGAAATAGTGGTATTGGATTTAAAAGAAGACAGAGTAACGAAGTTGTAGAGATTAACAACTGTCCCTTGCTTGTTGAAAAATTAAATCATTTTATACTAAACAAGTCGTATCCTAATGAGAATAAGATAACCTTATTTTCCAACGGTATTAACCATTTTATAGGCGGAAAGGATTCTGAAGCCCATGCCAAGATTCTTAACAAGGATATCTATTTCAATCCTGGTGGCTTCTTTCAAAGTAACATTTCAATACTACCTAAGTTAATTGATCTTGTTAATCGTTATGTAGTTGGTCCAAGGGTAATGGATCTATATTGTGGGGTAGGTCTATTTAGTGCTTTTTTACCAGAGAGTATCCAGAGTATTGTTGCTGTTGAGTTAGATTCCAGGGTTAAACCATTTATAGACCGAAATACTAATGGCAGAAATATAACTTTTTTCCCAATGAGCTTAGAGGAGTATATTTTAAGAGGTGAGCATGAAAAATCTATTATTGATACAATAATTGTTGATCCTCCTAGAAAGGGATTATCAGATGAGGTTAGGAATTTCTTAAAACATATATCATGCAAAAGAGTTATATATATATCCTGTGATCCAACAACCATGGCTAGGGATATAAAAGATCTTAATGAACATGGATATAAATTAATAGAGTTTAAATGTTTAGATTTTTATCCTAATACAAATCATATTGAATCCTTTGGTGTATTAGATTTTGAATAGAACCTATTTTATTATATTTATTTTGTTTTGTTCACATATATTCTCTCAAGATTTAACCCCTATCTGGCAGGTAGCCCTTCCTGGAGAGGTTGTTTCTACACCTGTAGAGAGGAAAAATAGTGAATTAATACTAATCTGTGAAGATAGACGCTTGTACTCTATAAATATAAAAAATGGAAATATAAATTGGAAAGTAAAACCTGGAGGCAAACTATCAGAACTCTATCTTTCCCCTGATGGGTCAATTATTACAAGGGATAACAGAGCTCTGTACTCTTATTATGGGGATGGAACATTAAGGTGGAGTATAGATTTTAAAGAAGGAATTACAAGTAATCTTACTTTGAATAAGAGAGGTGATATCTTTTTAGTTTCTAATATGCAGATATTTCAGATTAGTAGATTTGGCATTAAACATAGTGTTCTTAATAATGTACATACCAAAAAATTAGAAGCCATCTCTAACTCTCTAATACTGTATATTGAAGACAATAAACTATATTCAATTACTTTTGGGGGAGTATCAGCCTTCAATTTCAACTTAAAAAAGTCTCCTAAAATGATTACAAGTGATGATGATTTTTTCTATTTAGTTTTTAAGGAAGGAACTATTTCTAAGTTTAAAAACAGTGGAGAATTTGTTGAAACCTGGGAAAGTAAAATTAATAACCCTACAATGGTTGGCTTTAATCATAGAGGTGAATTAGTCTTAACTGGGGATGGAATCTCATCTATCTTTAAAAATTCGTACACATTTGAGACAAGTGGTGATAAGTCACTATTATTCTCCAATGGTTTTTTGGTTTATGGGAATGAAAAATGGATTTTAACTAGTTATCAATTAGGTTTAAATATTGAATATTATCCCTCTGGTAAAATGCAGGTTAATGATCGTTCTATCTCACTCTCAGATAAAAAAGTTTGGAATGATAGTAAATTAAGCAGTTATTATCGAAACATGATTTTAAGTGGTAATAGGGAGGTTCAATTAGGTGTGCTAAAAGAGCTTAAATTGAAAGTTGGTGATGCCGATATCCTAGATCAATATCCTAATTTTTACGAGATCCTTCTACTTGCTAGTTCTAATGTAGATATTAAGCATGATGTAAGAAAAGAAGCTTATAAAGTTATAGCTTTAAGTAAAGACCTCTCCTTTTTACCCTACTTGCTAAACGATCTTAAAAGTGAAGATTCATATATAATATTAACCTACATTTTTTATGCCTTAGGGCAGTTAGCTGCAGATATGGATGGCGATGTTATATCTCTTATTAGTGATCGAATAGATGATTATTTTGATGAAACCCTGGCAATTAATGGTTTATATGCATTGTATTATATAAATAATTATACAAATGGAGAATATGTCGATATAGTGTTTAGTGGTATAGAAAAAATACTTGCTAATGGTTATTCAAACAGTATTGATGAAAGATGTTACGATATAATAGATAGAATAAAATAGGAGTTAATTTTGAAGAAGTTATTAATATTATTAGTCTTAAGTTTATATTCAAACTTGTTTTCCGTTACTGTGGATAAGTTATTTCTAGAAGCTACTAAGTCAGAAAATCTGCAGTTTGAAAACTATATTGGACCCTATCTATTTTATAACTCAATAGGTGAAATTAGAAGTATTGGAACCTATCTAGCAAAAGAGATATCTACAGAGATTAAAAGTGATGCAAATTATTCTGATAAGTATAAGATGTATCATCGGCCTAAGTTGGAATGGGAAGAGAACATTATGTCCTGTGATGTTTTTGAGATCACATCCAAGGCTTTAATTGATAATTCAAACAATATAGAATTAATAATTTCCCAATACATAATGGATAGTTATGGGTATAATATTGATGATGCAGATCTGTTAGCCCATTTGATCCTAATGTATAATGCAGCCTACAGGTTAGATCAAAAACACTATAGTGACTATTACACAACAGAGAGTATTATATCTACAGAGAATTTAGGGATCGATTTAAGTTATTATAACTGGCCTGGAAAGACTTATATATATATACCTTTATCAAATAATATTAGCTTTGGGAAACTATCAAATATTGATTCAGATATATTAGTTGAAGATAAAATTATTGAAAAAATTACTGTAGATGATACAAATAATATAGAAATACGTGAAGATATAATTGAGTATAAAGAGAGAGAGTTAGAAGAAGTAATTGAAAATTTAGATGAACTAAAAGAGAGTTTGAATCAAATAGAACAACCAAACCAACCTAACGAACCTGAGATTATAAATGATAAGGTAGAAGAAAAACCTGAAGATGTGGCTGCAAAGGAATTAAAAAAAGAGATACTCAAAGTTCAAGAAGATATATTAGAAAAAGATGAAAAGATAGTAGAACTTAGAGATAATCTAGCAGATGATAAAAATGAACAGATAGTTGAAATAAAAAAAACTAACAGTAGTAGCAATTTTAAATATATTATGAATAGGGTAAATGGAGATTCCTACTCTGGAATTATTGTTAATCTAGATCAAGATGGTAATATTATTAATAAAAGTAGTGTAAACAGCATAAAAAATAATACTTTTAGTATCAAAGCTGACTACCTATATATTATAGCTGGTGGATCTAATTCCAATCAAATAATTACCCTTGGTAGATTATCAGCAGCAACCCTTGATAATGAATTATGGGGGGCAGTACCATGTTACGAAAAGTCACCAATATTTATTTCTGGGAAGAATATCTATGTATTAATAGTTGAAGAGGGAAAATACTACCTAGGAGAATTTGACTTAGATTTAAATCTTGTTAGAAAAAATAGTGAGCCTGTATATAAGGATAGTTTTATAGTTCTTAAGAGTGATACTTTTTATATACAAGGTCTTGATAATAATATAAAATTGGTTAATTTGTCTGATTTTTCATCAGATTAATAGATATAGGAGTTTTCATGGTTGATTTTAATAGTAAATTTTTTGGTAGGACTATAGCTGTAGTTGAGGATTTAACAATTGATGAACAGTTGTATTTATACAATAAAACTAGAGAATTAAAAGAGGCTATTTTAACTGGGGAAAATCTTGATAAATTTAAATTAAATGATCCAACATTTGGTATTTACTTAATGTTTTTTGAGAGTAGTACAAGGACAAAAGAGTCATTTAGAAATGCAGCTAAATTTCATAATGTTAAACTAAATAATTTTGATGTTTCAAGTTCTTCATTTAATAAAAGTGAGAGTATTCTAGATACAGTAAAGATGCTTTATGGCTACTCAGATAAGTCTATGTTTATTATGCGAACAGCAAGTGAAGGTGTATGTAGGTTTTTAGAAGAAAAAATCAGCGATTATAGTAACTTAACTAATCTCCCAAGAGCCGGATTTATAAATGCAGGAGATGGTAAACATGAACATCCCACTCAAGAGTTCTTAGATGAGTTTTCTTTTATGGAACACAAAAAATGGGATAGAGAAGAGATACATATAGCACTTGTTGGTGATCTATTTCATGGAAGAACTGCCCATTCTAAAGCAAATGGTCTTAAAATATTTAAAAGAGTTAAAGTAGATTTAATTGCTCCTAAAGAGTTAGCTATGCCCCAAGAGTATATTGACGTTATGGTAGAAAATGGATTTGAAATCAGGTATTTTAATTCAATTGAAGCGTATTTAAATAATGATGAAGTATCAAATATTTGGTATTTTACTAGATTACAATTAGAGCGAATGGGTGATAAAGTTTTAGATAGAGCAGATGAGTTAAGGAATTCTGTAATCTTTAATAAAGAGTTTATAGATAAATTACCACCTAATACTAAATTTTTTCACCCACTACCTAGGCACAGTATATATCCTGTTATTCCATCATTTTTAGATGATACTGAACTAAACGGATGGGATTTACAATCTATTAATGGATATTACACTAGAATTATAGAGATAGGTCTATTAGGAGGGGCATTTGGAAGTGATTTTAAAACACAAAATAGTATAAAGGCGAAATCTAATTCTAATACCTATATTAATGAAATAGAAGTAACAGGTAAGTCTAAAATCCAAGATTCATGGAAAGTTGGAATTAAACCTGTAGATAATGGGATTGTTATAGACCATATCGGACGGGGTCTACCTTTAAATGAAATTTGGGACTTAGTTGATAGAGTTCGTAGAGTTATGAAATTCAATCTAAGAAGTTCCCATGGTGTGTTTCATACTAAAGATACATCGGTTTATAAAGGGATTATCTCAATACCAGATGTTACAGATCTAGATGAAAAACAGGTCAAAATGTTATCAGCCATTTCTCCAGGTTGTTCTGTAAATATTATTAAAAACTCCTACGTTTTTAGAAAATATCGTTTATCTATGCCCCTGCAATTTTTAACTTTAAAGAGATTTCATGTAAAAATCCAAATTGTATATCAAGTAAAGATAATCACGAAAATATTGTTACCTACTTTAATAAATCATCCAATGATAAATTTATCTGTAAGTATTGTAGTAAAAGCTATAGTTATGATGAAATCTGGTAATTAAACTAGGTTGGATAAAAACTTTATACTTTTCACCTTTAATATAGGCCCATTAAATGTTTTTATCCTTCCATAGGTTTCAATTATATCACCTGGTTTTAACTCTATCTCTTTCCTTGTTGAATAATGTATACAAACATCTCCAAAAATATATTTATTTCTATCTACCTGCATCCAGAAATATACTGTATATACACCATAACAATTAATAACTGAAAATGACTTTGAACTTACAATCCCTTTTACCTTCTCCATATATGTTTTTTAGTCCTTTTTTTTATTTTGCTTCATAATTGTGTATTTTTATCATTTAATAATATAATATATGTAATATGTCGATAAAAGAAAATCTAGAATATATACATAACTCAATAGAAGAGATAGCTCTAAAAAACAATAGGGATATATCTAGTATAAAGTTATTAGCTGTATCTAAAACTAAACCCATAGAGCTATTACAGGAAGCATATAATGAAGGTCAAAGACTCTTTGGTGAAAATAGAGTTAGTGAGGCGGAGATAAAAGTGCCTCTTCTACCTAAAGATGCTGAGTTTCATCTCATTGGGCATCTACAGAGTAATAAAGTAAAAAAAGCCTGTAAATATTTTAAATGTATTCAATCTGTTGACTCATTAAAAATTGCAAAAAAAATAGATAAGACATGTTATGAGTTTAATAAGGTGATGGATGTCTATTTGGATATTAATATTGCAAATGATAAAAATAAAACAGGATTTATTGTTAATGATAGTTTCTTTACAATATTTGAGGAATTGAAGGAATTAAAGAATATAAATATATTGGGCTTAATGTGCATTGGAGCTCATGTTGAGGATAGGGATGAAATATCTAACAGCTTTAAGGATCTAAGAATGCTGTTAAATACTTTAAAATCCAAATATCCAGATTTTAATGGGGATAAATTATCTATGGGAATGAGTAGTGATTACTTTGAAGCTATAAAAGAGGGTTCGACTATGGTTCGTATTGGGAGTAGTATTTTTGGTTCGAGGTTATAGTGAAAAAACTTATAGCTTTACTTTTAATATTTTCATGTTTAAATCTATATAGTGAAGAAGCAGTTGCTGAACCATATAAAGCAGATGAGTTTAGTCCTGTTTTACATGATATTAGAAGAGCTTCAATAATATTCTGTGGAGCATTTCCCCTTGGATATATGTACTCATCTATTATAATGGATCCAGTATTTAATAGTTCAGGTGTTTACAATGATCTTGATGAGATAGAAAAGAATAATAAAGAGATAGAAACTAAACTAATTAGTAGTTTAATATTTTCAGGGTTAATAATGTTTATAGATTTCATTATAGAAAAGGTTTTTAGAAGGTAAGATTTTTGATAGAAAGAGAGAGTTTAGAGATTACTGTTAGCTGCAGTAGTACAATACGGATTGATAGATATATTTCGGAAGAAGGGATATTAACAAGAAATCAAATAAAAGAGAGGGATTTAAGAATCTTTCTTAATGATAAAGAGATTAAGCATTCAGCTAAAGCTAAAAATGGTGCTAAATATCAAATATCCTGGAATAAAGAGGTTGAAATAAACATTGAACCTGAAAAAATGGACTTAAATGTTATATATGAAGATAAAAATTGTGTAGTAATATCTAAGGAACAAGGTATTGTTGTTCACCCATCTATAGGAAATTATACTGGAACATTAGTACAAGGGTTAATGTATTATATTACAAACTTATCAGATAATTTTGATGGTGATGTTTTACGTCCTGGTATAGTTCATCGTTTAGATAAAGATACCTCAGGTGTAATAATTACAGCAAAAAATAGTGATTCACTAGCTTTTCTATCTAAGCAGTTTAAAGATAGAACAAATATAAAGGAGTATTTAGCTATAATAAAAGGTACTCCCGTAAAGAAACGAGATACAATAAAGAGTTACTTAAAACGAGATTCTAGGGACAGAAAAAAGTTTATGTCCTCCGATGAAGAACAAAATGGAAAATATGCTGAAACTGATTATGTTATTTTAGCATCTAATGGTGACTACTCTCTGGTAAAACTAATATTAAAAACAGGAAGAACACACCAAATTAGAGTACATTTAAAATCTATAGGTCATCCTATACTAGGGGACCCAATATATTCTAGAACTGATTCAAAATATAGGGAAGAAACATTAATGCTTCACTCATACCACCTAGGTATAAATTTAATGGATACAGAAGATATGTCCCATTTTTACTCTCCAGTTCCCAAAAGAATGTTGGAGTTTTTATCTAAAGAAGAGATTGAGATTCCAACTATTTTAATGGAGCATATAGATTAAACATCTTTTTTTCAGATATTAATATTGATGGAGGACCATGCCCTGGGAAAACTAGGGAATGGTCATCTAGGGTTAGAAGTTTAGTTTCAATAGAATCAATTAGAATCTCCTCTTCAAATTTAGAATCTGTTTTTCCTAATAGCCCTGCTGTAATAACATCCCCTACAAAAAGATAATTTCCAATTTGATATATTAGAGAGTCTGAAGAGTGTCCAGGTACATGTAATACTTTAACCTCTAAGTCGGATAGTATTAATACTTCCCCATCCACAAGACTATTGGACTCAAAATCTCCAATATGGGAGTAGTAAGAATAAATTTCTGCATTGTAAATCTTTTTAATTGTTTTTAATGCGGCAAAATGATGTTTGTGTGCATGGGTAATTAAAATATGTTTTACATAAAAATTATTATTCTCAATTAACTCTAACATATGAATATCCATAATAGCTGGATCAATTAGAATAGCATCTCCACCATTATCTGGACCAACAATATAAGTGTTCGCTTTTCCAAACATAGAAAAGTGTTTAAGTAGTTTCATAGTAGTTTCCTCTATCAAAAAATGCCTCTTCTATATTTGATAGTTTAAATGAGGTTTTATTGTTAATGTAGTCTGAGAAGTCTACTCTTTTTAAGTTACAGTCAGTAAACATTGAATTATCTATAAATGACCCAATAAATCTAGATAGATATAGATCTGAGTTGTTAAAAGTACTGTTTTTTATTGATGAAATATTAAAGTTGTTATTTAATATATCACTATTTGAGAAGTTAACATTTATAATTTCTGATTCAGAGAAAACAGAATCAACAATAATGCTATTCTTAAAGGATGTATTGGTAAAAGTACTATTGTTAAAGAAACATAAGCTTATCTTACTATTAATAAGTTTGGTATTATTGAAAATTCCATTACTAAAAAAACAGAAACTAAAAGTTTTATTAGACATATCAATATTTGAGAAGTCAATATTTGAGAAGTTTTCATTAAAAAATGTACTTTTAGAACAGATATAATCTTTCCATTTACCCATAATCTAACAATAATTTGTTTAGACTTAATTATCAAGGATTGTTATATAAATCTTTTTCCTGGATTTACTATTTATAATTGGTGAATTATACTGTTGAAATGTTTTTTCAAGATTTATATATTAAAGGTTTTTTTCATGGATAAGCCAATAGTTGTTTTTGATTCAGGAGTTGGAGGTTTACCCTATCTAGTCCATCTAAGGAATAGGTTTAGTTGGGAAGATTTTGTATATATTGCTGATAATAAAAACTTTCCCTATGGAGAAAAGACGGAAGAGTCTTTAGTTCAAATTATATCAATACTTGTAACAAATATTATTAAAAGGTTTAACCCTAAGGCTATTGTTGTAGCTTGTAATACAGCAAGTGTAACATCTTTAAAGTATATAAGAGAACTTACATCAATCCCTATCATAGGCGTAGTTCCAGCAGTAAAACCTGCCTCTGATATAACAAGAAATAATAAAATTGGGGTTTTGGCAACAAAAAGAACAGTGAGGGGACAGTATTTACAAGACCTAATAAATAAGTTCTCACCAGATAAAGAAGTTGTATTAGTTGGTGCTGGAGATATTGTAAATTTTGTTGAAACAAAAATGTATAATCTAGAACAAGATGAAATAAAAGAGTATATAAGAGATCAGGTTGAGCCATTTAAAAAGAGCGGGGTAGACTCTATAGTTCTTGGTTGTACCCATTTTATACACGTTTCAGATGAGATTGAAGAAGCTTTAGGAAGTGGTGTTAAGATTATTGATTCAAGGGATGGTGTTACAAGACAGGTAGGTCGTGTTACAGATATAGGTAAAGTTCGTGAAAGAGTGGGTACTAGTTCTTTCTTTTTAACAAATAGTAGGGATGTAGATTCTTATATTGTATTTTGTAAAAAACATAATGTGGAATTTAAAGGAGAATTTTAGAGTTGATAAAAGGTGTAATTCTTTGGGGTATGAACAATATATTTAATGTATTGGTAGATGGAAAGAGGATTGAGTGTAGAATTAAAGGTAAGGTTTTAAAGGATAGAACAAAAGCTTATAATCCTTTAGCAAGTGGTGATATTGTTACCATTGAACTTGATCCTATAAATGAAAACTTTGGTTTAATATTATCAAGGGAGGATAGGAAGAACCACTTTTCAAGATGGAATAAAAAAAGAAATGCACCACAAATTATCGCTGCTAATGTTGATCAAGTTATATGTGTCTGTTCCCCTGAATCTCCCCCTTTTAGACCTCGTTTTATAGATAGAGCTATAATTTCTGCTGAAAATGGTGGAATAAAACCAATAGTAGTTCTCAATAAGATTGATCAAAATATTTCAAAAGAGGTAGAAAACCGTCTAGAAGGATATCGAGAATTAGGATATGAAATTTTAAGAGTTTCTGCTAAAAATGGAGAAAATATTGAAAAACTACGTAGTATTCTAAAATCTAAAACAACAGCATTTGTTGGACAATCTGGAGTTGGTAAGTCAACTTTGTTAAATAGCTTAAATCCGGAACTAATGTTGAGAGTTGGAGAAGTATCAGAAAAATTTAATAGAGGTAAACACACCACTTGTTATGCTGTAATGGTCCCTCTAGAGGATTATACAATAATAGATACCCCAGGGATTAGAGAGTTAAATTTATTTGGTGTAGATCCATCAGTATTATCCCATTTCTTTCCTGAATTTGATATGTATTGGGGTGATTGTAAATTTAAAGGTTGTACACATACCCATGAACCTGGTTGCGCAATTAAGAAAGCTATTGAAGATGGCAATATTAACGAGGATAGATTTAAAGGATATAACTCTATAATCAGTGAACTAGAGGACTCTTTGGTAAAATTTTATTAAGTTCTATTGAAAGAGATTGTTCAAGAGGGTACAATAGACTATGCTTTTTCTGTCAAGTTTTAAATGCAAAATATTTATTATTATTACAATAACACTAATTCTTAGTTCATGTTTAACTATTGAGACGGATTTAAAGTTAAATAGTGATGGAAGTGGTATATTTAAAATTTTATATTCCTTGGATAAAACACTAAATGATATATCTAATTTTGGAAATGAAGATGATATTATCCCGTTAAATCTTAGTCGAGGTTATATCGAGGACATTATAGGGGAGAGTACTGATTTAGTTTTATCAAAATACACTTCTTCTGAAGATGATTTATTTTATAAAGTTAATGTGACTTTTGAATTTAAAACTATTGATGATTTAAATAAGCTGTTACCAAATGAGAATAGTTTTTCTCTTACTCAAGATGGAGATGAAAGTATCCTATCCCAAGGGATAAGTAGTGGAGACAGCGGTGATATAAATGAAGAGAGTTTAAATATTTTAAGAGACATTTATGGAGATCACTATTTTAGATTTTTAGTAAATGTTCCCAGGGATATTATTTCTGTTTCAAATGGTACAAAAACAGAAGATAGAGTTGCTGTATATCAGGAGAGTTTTGTGGATATTATAGCATCAAGTGAAAATAAGGCCTGGAGTATTAGGTGGTAGTATGGAAAGCGCACAATCAATAGAGTGGGATAGGCGTTTAAAAAAGATGTTTGATGAAGTAGATGATTTTCTTGAAGATAAGTATGGTCATCTATATAGACTTCATCCTAATAGGCTTAAAAGAGGTGAAACATCTAATAAAGAGATGGATGGATTGTTTAATATAGGAGCATCATTCTCTCCTGGATATGGTACAGAGTTTGGTCGCGGTTATGTTATTGATCTTCATTTATCAACATTAGCAAAAGTGGAACCTAGGGTTAAAAATGAGATTGAGTTAGATGCGATAAGTATGGTGAAAAGTTTACTTTCTAAATACTTTCCTAAAAGGGAACTTGATATAAAAAAAGATGGCACAGTATATAAATTGTGTGGAGATTTGTCCTTAGGGACATTATAAAAAGAAAATTTTTAAGCTGTGGAGGCTTGTTCGAATGGATAAAAGAAAACAAACGAAAATTGTTGCAACAATTTCAGATTTAAATTGTGGTGTGGATTTCCTTACTACTCTTTATAATAACGGAATGAATGTTGTTAGGTTAAACACTGCTCATCAGTCGCATGAGGGTTCTTTATTAGTAATTGAAAATGTTAGAAAAGTTTCTAGCTCAATTCCTTTATTAGTGGATACAAAAGGTCCTGAAGTTAGAACTTTTAATGTACCAAAAGAGGGTTTAACAGTAGAAGAAGGTGAAATTATTGCTATTGGTGACAACCTTGGTGATCAAAAAGGTTTTTTTACAAACTATGATGGATTTGTAAAAGATATCAGTGTAGGTGCAGATATCCTTATTGATGATGGTGAGACAGCTATGGTTGTTGTTGATAAAAAGGATGATAAATTATTCGTAAAAATATCTAATAGTGGTGTTATTAAGAATAAAAAAAGTATCAATACTCCAGGAGTTCACTTAGATCTACCATCAATTTCTGAAAAAGATGCTGAATACATTAAATTTGCTGCTAAACACAATGTAGAGTTTATTGCTCACTCATTTGTTAGAAACGGTCAAGATGTTAAAGATGTTCAAGCTTTATTAGATGCTGCTGGTTCAGATGCTAAAATTATTGCTAAGATTGAAAACCGTGAGGGTGTTGATAATTTAGAAGAAATTTTAGATGAGTGTTATGGTGTAATGATTGCAAGGGGAGACCTTGGTATTGAGATTCCTGCTCAGGAAGTACCTGCAATTCAAAAACACATGATTGATACATGTATCAGAAGAGCACAACCAGTAATTACAGCTACTCAGATGTTACACACTATGATTGATAATCCTAGACCAACAAGAGCCGAAGTAAGTGATGTTGCTAATGCTATTTTTGATGGTACAGATGCAATCATGTTAAGTGGTGAAACTGCTTATGGAAAATATCCATTAGAAGCTGTTCAGACAATGAATAAAATTGCATTAGAAGTTGAAGCTCATACTCCAGAGTTTAGAGACAATCCTGTTGTATCTTCTGAAAAACAAGTTAGAAGCTTTTTAGCTAAAAAAGCAGTTGAAGCAGCTATTGAACTACCAATTAAATCAATTGTTGTAGATGCTAAAACTGGTTCTTCTGCAAGAATGGTTTCATCTTATAGAGGGAAATTACCAATTTATGTAAAATGTATGCATGAAAACGTTATGAAAACTTTAGCTTTATCATATGGTGTATACGCTTCTACTATTGAAGAGTTTAAACATAGAGATCAGCTAGTTTCTAAAACAATTAGTACATTAATTGATGAAAAACTAATTGAAAAAGATGATCAAATTGTTATCTTAGCAGGTACACCTGGTGATAATGATAAAGCTCCTGAATTTATTCAGATTGCAACAGCTAGTGATTGTTTATAATTATTAAAAAAAATTGCATTAGTAAACACCTCTACTTATAATCTAAGTAGAGGTGTATATAATGGTAGTAGATCAAAACAAATATTTAAAAATTCTAGAACTAGAGCTTGAACACTTAGTTAATGACATATCAAGTGTAATTCAGTACGAAAAAGAACTTCATGACAACCGAACTCATACAAACTTTGTATATCTAGAGAATCTCGTAGTATTAAAAGATGAAATAATGGGAATAAATGGAATTTTAGGAGAAATTACTAATTTCAAAGTAGGTCCCAATGAAAATATTGAGGAAAAACTTCTTGAAAAAATAGAAGCGTTTGTAAAATCGAGGGGTTATCCTACTGCAGTATTACACCTAATAGAAAACAAGATGAGGAAAATAGAGGAAATAAAGGGAATATGCTAGAATTTAAGGTGTTTTAAAGTTGTTCTAAATAAAATATCTTATAATTTTAACTTGTAATAAACTCTTCAAGGTATTAAAATATCTAATATTATATATTTTATAAATAGGTTTAATTATTTGTCTAAAAATTGGGAATAATAAAAATTGGGGGAATTCATGGATGTTCAATTAAAAGAACTAATTGACAAAATAAAAAATGATGGTGTTAAAAGTGCTGAGGATAATGCTAAGAAAATTATCGCAGAAGCAGAGTCTAAAGCTGAGAAAATTATTAAATCTGCTGAAAAAAAAGCAGATGAGTTAAAAGAGAATTCAATTAGAGAATCTGAAGTTACTAAGCAATCTAGTATTGATGCTGTTAAACAATCCTCAAGGGATCTTGTTATTGATCTTAAAAAAGAGATTGAAGGTATTTTTGATGAGTTAATAAAACGTTCAACAGAGGATTCTTTAAAAGGAGACTCTCTTGCAAACGCAATTGTTGCAGTTTTAGGTAATTGGAATAAAGATAGTGTTTCAGACCTTTCAGTTCTATTACCTGCATCAGAAGAAGAAGCTGTAAAGAAGAGCATTAATAGTAAATTTAAAGATTTAATTAAATCAGGATTAGAGATTAAACCACATAGCTCTCTAGATGCTGGTTTTAAAATTTCAGAGAAAGATGGTAATGTTTATTATGATTTCTCTGCAGAAGGTATAGGACAAATGATGGCGGAGTATTTAAGCCCAAGTCTTACACAGTTTGTTAAGGACGTAAAGGAGAGTTAGCATTATGGGACAGTATTATTTTACTGCAGCTTCTTTACCTATATTATCACTAGAGTCCATACCTAGCATAACTTTAGAGTCATTCTTAAGTACATGTGAGCTACATCTTTCAAAGAGAGATTTTAAAATACTCTTTAATAGTAGTATTAAAATTCCTGAAAATGAGAACTCTTTATCAGGAGTAGCAAAAGTATGCTGGGATTGGGAAAAGTCATTAAGAAATGAGTTAGCAAAACTAAGAGCAGCAAAAATCAATAAGTCAGCAGAGGAGTATGTCCGAACTGGTGATATGGTCTTTGATACTCAAAGAATTGCCTCAGAAGCTTTTAAGATTGAGTCACCATTAGAAGCAGAAACATATCTTAATGTTGCTAGATTATCTTTTTTAGAATCTTTAAGTGTTGGTCACTATTTTGATATCACTTTTTTAGTAATCTATTATTTAAAACTTCAAATATTGGATAGAATATCAAATTTTGATACAGATAAAGGTTTTAAGAAATATAAGGAAATATATAAAAATATACTTACAGCTTATGAAGCTGGTGGATCGGAGATATAGATGAAAAGCGTAGGAAAGATCATTGGTGTTAACGGTAATATGGTTACTGTAGAAGTAACTGGAACTGTTTCCATGAATGAAGTTGGTTACATTCTTGTAGATGACAAAAAACTTAAATCCGAGGTTATAAGAATTTTGGGGAATACTTGTCAAATGCAGGTTTTTGAAATGACTAAGGGTATTCGTATTGGAGATAGTGTAGAATTTTCTGACGAATTATTAGCAGTTGAATTAGGTCCAGGCCTTTTAAAACAAGTATATGATGGTTTACAAAATCCACTTCCTGAGCTAGCTGAAGCGGCTGGATTCTTTCTAGAAAGAGGAATTTACTTAAAAGCATTAGATAGAGAAGTTGAGTGGGATTTTACTCCAATTGCAAAAGTTGGAGATAGTGTAGAAAAGGCAGATACATTAGGTAGTGTTCCTGAGGGACCTTTTGTTCACCAGATTATGGTTCCATTTAACTATCTAAAAAAATATAGTGTGAAATCCATAAAAGAAGCGGGCAAATATAAAGTAGATGATGTTATTGCTGTTCTTGAGGATGAAAAAGGTAATACATTTGATGTAAAAATGTATTTCGAATGGCCAGTAAAAAGAGCTATTGACTGTTATTCTGAAAGATTAAAACCAACTAAGCCTATGGTTACTAAAGTTAGGTTAGTTGATACATTTTTACCTGTAGCATTAGGAGGTACGTACTGTATTCCTGGTCCATTTGGTGCTGGAAAGACTGTTCTACAACAGGTTACTAGTAAAAATGCTGAAGTAGATATCGTAATTGTTGCTGCTTGTGGTGAGAGAGCTGGAGAAGTTGTAGAGACTTTAAAAGAGTTCCCAGAGTTAATTGACCCTAAGACAGGTAACTCTTTAATGGAAAGAACTGTAATAATTTGTAATACATCATCTATGCCAGTTGCTTCAAGGGAAGCGTCAGTATATACAGCTGTAACTATTGCTGAATATTACAGGCAGATGGGTCTAAATGTTTTACTTCTAGCTGATTCAACTTCCAGATGGGCTCAAGCTATGAGGGAGATGTCAGGAAGACTAGAAGAGATCCCTGGAGAAGAGGCTTTCCCTGCATATCTCGAGTCTGTAATAGCCGGATTTTATGAGAGAGCGGGTATTGTAAGATTAAAAGATGGCCGAGAGGGTTCTGTAACAATTGGTGGAACTGTTTCTCCTGCTGGTGGTAACTTTGAAGAACCGGTAACACAAGCAACTCTTAAGGTTGTTGGAGCATTCCATGGTTTAAGTAGAGAGAGATCAGATGCTAGAAAGTATCCAGCAATTGATCCTATGGATTCTTGGAGTAAATACCCAAGTGTATTAAATGTTGATGCTGTAAATTATGCAAGAAAAATCCTCTTTAGAGGTGGTGAAATTGAAGCAATGATGAAAGTTGTAGGTGAAGAGGGAACTGCTTTAAGTGATTTTACAATCTACTTAAAATCAGATTTCTTAGATGCTGTATATTTACAGCAAAACTCCTTTGATCCAGTTGATGCAGCAGTAATTGTTGATAGACAAAAGCATATTTTTGCATATATTTTAGAAATTATGGGTGCTGAATTCTCATTTGAAGATAAGGATGAAGCCAGAATATTCTTCAATGCATTAAGACAGGCATTTATTGATTACAATGGTGTTGAGTGGAAAACAGATGAGTTCTATAAGCGAGAAAAAGCGATGTTAGAAACTTTAAATGAAAAGAAAGTTGGGTTGGATAGTACCGCAGCTGAACTACTTAAGGTAGGGGTGTAGGCTAGTATGAGAAAAGTATATAGTAAAATTGAGTCAATTTCAGGAAACGTTATTTCTGTAAAAGCGACGGATGTTCAATACGGAGAGTTAGCAAGAGTGTCTACAACATATGGGGATACACTAGCTGAAGTTATTAAATTAGATGGTGATCTTGTTTCTATGCAGGTTTTTGCTGGTGGAAGGGGTATATCCACTGGAGATGAAGTAAGATTTTTAGGAAACCCAATGAGGGTGTCTTTCTCTGAAAACCTACAGGGAAGAATATTTGATGGGTCCGGTAAACCTAGGGATAATGGCCCTGAATTAACAGAAAATCTCATAACTATTGGTGGGCCTTCTGTAAATCCGGCAAAAAGAATTATTCCAAGGAACATGATAAGAACTGGTATCCCTATGATCGACTTATTTAATACACTAGTTGAATCTCAGAAATTACCAATATTCTCAGTTTCTGGAGAACCATATAACCAACTTCTTTCAAGAATTGCAATGCAGGCTGAAGTTGATCTAATTATTCTTGGTGGAATGGGTCTTAAATATGATGACTACCTATTTTTTAAGGAAGAGTTAGAGAATGGTGGTGCAATGAGTAGAACAATAATGTTTGTTCATACTGCATCAGATCCTGTTGTAGAGTCATTAATGGTTCCAGATATCTCCTTAGCTGTTGCTGAGAAGTTTGCACTTCAAGGTAAGAAAGTTTTAGTGTTATTAACTGATATGACAAACTTTGCAGATGCTATGAAAGAGATAGCTATTACTCAAGAGCAGGTTCCATCTAACAGGGGTTATCCTGGTGATTTATACTCCCAGTTAGCATCAAGATATGAAAAAGCTGTAGACTTTGAAGGTTCTGGGTCTATAACTATTTTAGGTGTAACAACAATGCCTGGTGATGATGTTACTCATCCAGTACCTGATAATACAGGATATATTACAGAGGGACAGTACTATCTAAAGAATGGAAGAATTGAGCCATTTGGTTCGCTATCCCGTTTAAAACAACAGGTTAATGATAAAACTAGGGATGACCATAGAGCCATTATGGATGGTATGATTAAGTTGTACGCAGCTTACAAATCATCTGTAGAGAAAAAATCAATGGGATTTAATATGTCTCAGTGGGACGAGAAACTACTTAAGTATGGTAAACAATTTGAAAAGGGTATGATGGACTTATCAGTTAACATACCTTTAGAAAAGGCACTAGATTTAGGTTGGGAAATATTAGCATCATGCTTTGAAAAGGATGAAACTGGTCTTAAAACTGATTTAATTAATCAGTATTGGCCTGAAGGGAAGTAGGGTATGGCAAAGATAAAGCTTACTAAAAATGAGCAAAAAAAACAGAAAGATGCTCTTAAAATGTATCAGCGATATCTACCTACTCTTATTCTAAAAAAACAACAACTCCAAATGGAAATTCGTCAAGTGGAGTTGAAGGTTGAAGATGTAGAGAGTAAAATCTCTATGATTAATGAGGAGTTTAAATCCTGGATAGGAGTTTTTGGTGAAGACGTAGGTCTTGATGGAAATTTACTAACAGTTAAACGAATTGTTACAGAGAATGGTAATATTGCAGGTGTGAATATCCCCATTTTTGTAGGAGCAGAGTTTGAAGATGTTTCTTATGACTTATTTTTGATGCCACTTTGGGTTGATAAAGCAGTTGAGAAGTTAAAGCAAGTTATGCTGTTAGATTTGGAGATTAAGGTTCTTAGAGAACAGGCTAAACTTTTAGGAGAGGAACTTAGAGTGACAACTCAAAGGGTTAATCTGTTTGAAAAGGTTAAAATACCTGAAACTAAGAGTAATATTAAGAAAATTGCTGTGTATCTAGGAGACCAACAGACAGCTTCTGTTGTTCGAGGAAAGATAGCAAAGAAAAAATTGGTAAAGGTGTCATGATATGATAGCTCAGATGAAGAAAGTATCTATAGTATTATTAGATAAAGATAAACAGAATTCATTAAAGAGTTTAAAGAAACTTGGTATTTTGCACCTTAGTGAAAACTTTGGCTTAAATGAAAATGTTAAAGCTATAGAAGAAAAAATAAAACATGTTGAAACATCTCTTCGTTTTACTGAAGAACACGCTTTAAGTCATAATTTAAAATTTGATGAAGAAGAAGTTATAAGTAAAGTTGATTTAGTTGTTAATCAAGGAGTTGAACTTACAGCTCTTGAAGAAGAAGTTGCAAAAATTAATAGAGATATTGAACTTTTAGAACCATGGGGTGATTTTAATCCTTCAGATCTTAAGCTGCTTGAAGATAAGGGCATAAAAGTTTCTCTTGTAGAACTTAGTAAGGAACAATATGCTAATATTCCAGCTGAGTTAAATTACTTTAATTTAGGTCACACTAAATTAGGTAATCTTATAGCTGTTATTGGTGACTTAAGTGAGAATTACGTAGTATTCGAACCACCGGAATTAGGAATGGAAGGCTCATTAAAGCATTTAGACTCTCTTAAAGTAAAAATTAAAGGTCTTATGCAATCTATTTCTGATCTATCTAAATACCACCATAATATTTTAACCTATAAAAAATTGTTAGAAGATAGGCTAGAGTTTGAAAAAGTTAAGGCTGGTATGGGATATGATGAAGATTTCTCTGTTTTAGAGGGATGGATTCCAACTGAAAAGGTTGAAGATTTCAAGTTGGTAGCTTCAAAAAAAGGGTGGGGAATTGGTTTGTCGGATCCTATAGAAGGTGATGAAACTCCTACTCTGTTAAAAAGTGGTAAAATTGTATCAATGATACACCCAGTTATGGATTTCTTAGGAAATTTACCTGGCTATTGGGAAAAGGATGTAAGTCCATTCTTCCTAGTATTTTTTGGTTTATTTTTTGGAATGATCATTGGAGATGCTGGATATGGTATGATATTTTTATTGATTACTGCAGCTGTGCAGTTTAAAATTAAAAA
Organism: Thiospirochaeta perfilievii; assembly: GCF_008329945.1. Classification (NCBI taxonomy): domain Bacteria; kingdom Pseudomonadati; phylum Spirochaetota; class Spirochaetia; order Spirochaetales; family Spirochaetaceae; genus Thiospirochaeta; species Thiospirochaeta perfilievii. The sequence goes on from NZ_CP035807.1 coordinate 3,053,513, forward strand.
ATTTAACACTCCATTAGCTCTATTTTACTATTTATCCTCATGTACAGTTATCTGGGGAGCACTTACTGGAACATGGTTCGCTAGTGAATCTATAAAAGGTCTAGCAATAATGCAAACTTTTCAATTACCACAGATCTCCACTGGAGCTCAAGTGATGAAACTCTGCTTTGATATTGCTTTAATACATCTATTCCTTGCAAGAATATTCTCTTTTTTCTGTGAAATTAAGAAAGGAATTGCTGCTATAGCTGACCTAGGTTGGGCTTTAATGTTATTAGGTCTATACTTTTTAGTTTTAAATATGGTATTAGATGCAACTATGTATCCTATGCCTAGTTGGGCTTTTACATCGATAATTGTTGGGTTTGTAGTTGTTATAATTTTTGGTGAGCAAACAAATGATAGAAACTTTTTCAAAAGTCTTTTATTTGGTATTGCAGGTTTACCCCTAAAAATCTTAGATTCAATTGGAGTTTTCTCTGATATTATCTCTTATGTAAGATTATATGCGGTAGGTCTAGCAGGAATAGCAGTTGCCCAAAGTTTTAACTTTATGGCTGCCCCAATGATTGAAAGTGGAAATGGAATGATTATTCCAGGATTACTTATTTTATTAGTTGGTCATGCTTTTAATATAGCAATGGCTGCTCTATCAGTACTTGTTCATGGAATCAGATTAAACGTTTTGGAGTTTTCAAATCATTCTGGTTTAAATTGGACAGGTATTAAATATAGCCCTTTTAGGGAAAAAAATTATATACATAATTAAGGAGATTATTTTTATGGAATTTGATTTAGGATTATTAGGATTCGCCGCTTCGTTAAGTTTAGCTGGTATTGGTTCAGCGTTAGGAATGGGTTTTGCAGGTCAAGCTGCAATTGGTGCTTGGAAAAAATGTTTTGCAACAGGTAAACCTGCACCATTTACACTTGTAACATTTGTTGGAGCTCCATTAACACAGTTATTCTACGGATGGATACTTATGGGAAGTCTTTTATCTTCAACTGAGTCTCCTGCAAAGGTTTTTGCAGCTGGTCTTTTTGGTGGTTTAGCTATGGGTGCTTCTGCAATGATGCAGGGTAAAGCAGGTGCAAGTGCAGCTGATGCCTTAGCAGAAACAGGGAAAGGATTTACAAATTACCTTATGGTTGTTGGTCTTATTGAGACTGTAGCCCTTTTTGTAATGGTATTTTTAATGTTAGTTGTTTAATCCTTAGTAAAAGATATAGAAGGGTAGAGAAATCTACCCTTTTTTTATTAATAGTTATTAATATTTGATTTGACTATAAGGGAAATCTAGGTAATAATTAATTAAAATAATTTAAAAATTGGAGTAAAAAAATGAAAAAAATAGGTATTAATGTCTATATTACAGAAGGATGTAGGCTTACCAAGGAGTCTTCTCTTAAACTTATCAAGAAAACCGAAGAAATCTTTAGGAGTAATGGATTTTATTTATCATTTCCTATTATATCCATTACATATGTGGAAAAGATCTTAGATGATGGAACATCTATATTTGATTTTAATATGGATAATAGAATAACAAAATCATATCTATTGAATTCAAACCCACACTTTTTTTCTGTTGAGAAACACAAAGAGATTTCAGTTTTTCCACATAACGATACAATAAATCTTGTATTAGTTAAGAGCTTACATGATACTGGTGTTGACTCATGGCCTAATGCTGCGACCTTTGAAAAGACCAATACCATATTTATATCAGAAACATGTTATGAGACTACATTAGCCCATATAATGATGAAGCACTTTGGTATATCAGATCAATATCATAATCCTAAAAATCTATCCTACGGTTGTGATCTATTAAGACTCGATACAAAGATGAGTGAAGAAGAGAAACTAATTCTTAGTGAAGAGCTAAGCGAGTCAGTTACAAATATATAAAATAGAGTATAAAAAAAACCACACTAAGTGTGGTTTTTTATATTTTAAAAATTATATTTATCTATTGAATCAATTCTGTAGTTAAACATTCGTTCGTTAATTTCGAAACTAAGAACATCTCCTACTACATGACCTAAGAGTTCAGCTCCTAAAGGAGACATATATGATATAATTCTATTAGAAGGATCTGATTCCCATGTACCAAGTATTATATAGTTCTCATTCTCATTTGAATCAATGTTATGTAACATAATAGAAGTACCAAAAGATACTTTTGAAGAATCAACACTATCAGGATCAACAATTTTTGCTTTACCAATCTCTTCTTTTAATCTACCAATTGTTATATTAAGATTTTCTTGTCTCTCTTTTCCTGCTTTATACTCAGCATTCTCTTTAAGGTCTCCCATCTCAATTGCAATACCAATCTCCTTAGAGTTTTTAGGTATTTCAACATCTAAAATATGTTTAAGTTCTTTCTGCTTTTTAGCATAACTCTCTTCTAAGCAGTATAGACCCCTTGCAGAAGAGAACGTTTGTTCCACATCTTCTTCTCCATAAAACTTCATCTTAGGGAATTTTAAAGCAATCTTATCTTTTAATCCTAATCTAATTGAAGGATCTAACTCCTTAACATCATTAATAATACTAAATAGTCTAGCTACTTCATCTTGATCAAATTCGTCTATGAAAGTATTAATTCTACCCTCTTTAAATAGGAAGCTTAATATCTGTCTATTGTACTTTCTATTATTAGCAGCGTCTTTTTTATTTTCAATATCCCTATAAGTCACTCTTAATAACTGAATAAGATTAACTAAAAGTTCACTATAACTTATATCTAGTTTTTCATACCAGTTCTCTTCATCAGCATTTCTAGCAAGCCAAATTAGAGACTCTCTGAACTCACGATGGTGGGTTATAATATCTTTAAAAAGAGAGATAACTCTATCTTTATGTCCAGTATGAATAAGTACTTCTACAGTGTGTTTATTTAAGTAGTATGGAAATAGGTTTACAAAAATATCTACCCAATCTTCACAGTTAGTTCTTATAAGTGAGAGAAAATCCTTCTTATAATCAGCTAATTTTATATTAGAGAATAGTTCTTCTAATTTTTCAATGTCATCAAAAAGTTCATTAAAACTATAGTTAATGCCTGGGTTTAAAAATGGATAAACCTTCATTATATTATTAACAAAAATATAACTTGTTACTACATACTCATTCACATTTGCTGTATTTAAGAAAGATGTGAAGTATGAGAACATCTCTCCAAAAAATTCAGAATCTGGATCAGAGTTTTCTAAAAACTCATTAATAACTTCAAGTCTATTAAAGAACTTTGAGTCAGCTCTAAATTTATTGTATGCTTTTTCCTCATATGATATAGGCTTATCTCTAACAATAAATTTATCAAGGTTATCAGGTAGGTTACCAAAGCTTGAATCAGTTTTTAATGTTTTTCTAGCCTCTGCACCCCAAGTAGTCCACTCACCTGGAGTTAACACAGAAGGTACAAGTTCAGCTTTAATTTTTTTCATATCAGCTGATTCAAAACTATTAATAATTGTAGTTAAAGCCCATTTTACATCACCTTTAACTTTTGCCTTTAATTTATCCTTAGCAATAACACCTTTTAATACCCAAATGTGCTTTTTATTTAAACTTGTTAAAGAGTTCACAGCCATTTTTAGAGACATTGAATGGCCTCTTTTTTTAACAAAATCAATAATGATATTATCACCATCGATATTTTTAATTACCCCAATATCCCATGTTCTATGGTATACAAAGTTTCCAGCATCAAAGGAGATATGTTTTTCAAAATCTGATATTGCATCGTGAACATGTCTCCAGCCTTGGCTTAAATTAGATAATCTTATATATTCGTCAAGATGACTATTATCAGAATATTTATTTTTAAAACAGTTAGTTATCTCTTTTCTTGCCCAACCATATTTAGGATCTAATATAAGAATCTTCTTTAAAATTATTATACATGTATCCCAATCTTCTTCTTCATTAAATTTAGGATAGAGTTCTTCTAAAAGAATAATTGATTTTTCAGCACCAATTATTTTTGTGTTTTTATTTGCTACATGAATAAAGAAATCAATATCAGTATGGCAATACTCGACTAATTTACTCCAAATTTCACCAATATTACCAACCATTTTTTTGTTAATATATCTGTAAATAGCTTTTTTATAATAGCTAACGGCATGGTCAATATCTCCAGCTTCTTCCTTAGCAATAGCTAGTTTTTTAATAATATCAGCTTCTTCATAATCAATTTTGATTAATCTTTCCCATACAGCGTATAAATTTTCTTTATCATTCTCTTGAGTATAGTATTCTGCTAAAGTTTTTAATGCTTGTTTATTCTCACCAAACTCTAATATTTTGTCGCATAAGTATTTAACAATATTCCACTTAGAATTTTTCACGAAGATATTAATTAAGATGATAAAACTAGTATCATCAACAAGTTGAGTTTCTAATGAAATCATTCCTGATAAATAAAGTGCAATTAAACTATTTTTAGAACCTTCTAAGTGTTCATTTGTTAGCTCCATTGCTTCATCCGCTTCATTGTTTTCCGTAATTTCTTCTAATAAATCATTTAGGATATTAAAATTACTAATGCTCCAAGATGCAATACCGCTTCCAGTCCATTTTTCTTCCTTAAGCATATCGCTTAATTTATTAATAGTTTCACTCATCTTTAAAAACACCTCTATCTAATTTAAGTATAAGTCGTAAATTTTTTTATCTAATAGTTTAATATTCAATAAAATTTCTTCAATCTCTGTTTTAGTAGCATTTGTCGAAACAAAAAAATCTAAAAGTCTAAAATAGTGATTAATTAATCTAGGAATTACGATTCCTCTATTAATCTCTCCAATAGTTAGTTGATTGTTAAGCGAGTATATACTCTGCTTTAGTAGTCCAACTTCAATTGGTTTTAGTTCTTTTTTCACTGAAAAAAGTCCTAAGATTGTACCATATACAGGTATCCACTCTTTTAATTCATTTAAAGGATACTCTTTATACTCTAAGTTTTCGATAATCTTTTTAATAATCATCGATTCTAAAGAGTCTAAATCAATATCCTGGGGAGCAATAAAAAAAGCCTCCCTAAAAAACAATTTTGAATGTTTTTCTTCATCAATTAATGAGTAAACATCTGCCAACTGGGCTAAAATAGAAGAGCTGTTTTTTGTAATAGTAACCGCCTCTTCTAGTAATTTTTGAGCTAAATCATAATCACCCAGTATCTTTTGACAAAAACCCTGCTTTAATAGTAGATCAGGATTCTTTTCATTATTAGTTAGCTCACTATATCTTTTGAAAGATATATAAGCGGTATTGTAAATCCAGTGTTCAATATCTTTAACACCATGATCGATTAATATTGAGTTTTGATGTATATAACTCTTAGTAAAACTCTTTGCTTCCCTAAGTAAATACTCACCTTTTTCAAAAAAATCATCAATTTTATCAAGTTTTACTTGACGTTCCTTCCAATACCCTGCTATTTTCATACCAGATTTAGCTTCGATACTCTCGAAATTAATCACCAAAGCATCATGAAATGCATCCCATGATTCTTCTATTTTACCTTGGTATAAAAAATCTTTGGCAAAGTTTAAATGTTTTTCAAAGCTCTTTTGATTAAATTCGCTTAACCTTTTGTTCTTTTTTACACCACTTCGCATTCCTCTAAGAATACATCAGTTAAGGGTGGAGAGTCAACAAACCTACATAAAATAATCTGTATTTGATTATAATATTAAATAGGTGGTATTATTAAAATATGAAAGATGAAGATATAGAAAATAAAAAAATCATAAGTGCACCTTCCGTTTTAAGTGCAAATTTTTCAAAAATGGGAGAAGCCATTAATACAATTAACGAAGCTGGTGCAGATTGGGTTCATTTAGATGTTATGGATGGATCATTTGTACCTGTTATAACTTTTGGTCATAAACTTGTTGAGGATATAAGACCGTTAACTGACAAGGTCTTTGATGTTCACTTAATGGTCAATAATCCAGGTAATCAAATTGAAAATTTTATTAACGCTGGTGCAAACTATTTAACAATCCACTATGAGGCTGATTTACACTTAAATAGTACTCTAAAAAGAATTAGAGATTTAGGTTGCAAATGTGGAGTGTCCATTATTCCATCTACACCTGTATCTGTTTTAGAGCATATTCTCCCTTTTGTAGATCTGGTTTTGGTTATGTCTGTTAATCCCGGTTTTGGAGGACAAACTTTAATAGAAGATACATTAATTAAAGTTACACAACTTGCCGACATTAAAAAAGAGAGAGGTTTTGATTATTTAATTTCCATTGATGGTGGAGTTAATAGAAACACTGCTTCTAAGGTCATTTCATCAGGAATAGATGTATTTGTTGCAGGATCTGCTTTTTTTGGGGCACAAAATCCTAAAGAAGAATTAAAAATAATTAAAGGGTATTAAACGGGGTATTATGTCTTCCAATAAAATTTTGATAGTTTTTTATATAATAATAATGTCAAATTTTTGCTTTGCAGAAGTTTTAGTTGATAATGATATGGTAAAAGGGATAGATTACTATTCAAAAAAGAGTTACTTAGACTCTGTATACCATTTTAATTTAGTTATAGCAAAGAATAATAAACTATTAAATGAGGCTTACTATTGGAAGGCAAAAGCACTGTATGAGTTAAACCTCTATGATCAGTCTAAAAGTACCCTAGAACTTTTTTTTAGAAAAGCTACAATTCAAACTTCATATTATGAAGACTCTAGGTTTTTATATTGTAAAATTTTCTACAAATTAAAAAAGTATGATGATGCTTTACTACTGTTTAATCAGTTTACTAGAAATAAATCATTTAATTTTTATGCTAATGCAGCTATATTTTGGATTGGAGAGACATATTTACAACTCTCTAACTTAAAATTAGCTAAAAAGTCCTTTGAACAGTACCTAAAAATATATCCTGATAATAAGATTGCTCTAAATAGGATTACTAATATAGATAATATTTTATCTATTATGGAAAAGAAGAATTCATCAGATAAAATCACAACTCTAGATAAGGCTTCATGGTTATCTGAATATGTCTCTATTGAGCAGAAAGAGGCAACTAATTCAGATAAAAAGTACATATCAAATTTTTTAGATAGCTTTGAAAATAAGGATGAGTTTTTCGATTGGTTATCAAAATACTACTTAGTAGATAAAAAAAATGAAAAAAGTAGTGATAAAGAGAATATAATTAAAGTAGAAGATAAGTCTGATAAGCCTATGGAGAGTAGTGAATTAGATTATATAGAAAAGGCTCTATTAGATGAACTAGAAATGAAAGTTTTAGAAGAGTTAGGAGTTTCAAATTGAAAAGTAAAATATTTTTACTATACTTACTTATAACTATATCACTATTTTCTGAGTCAAATATTCTAGAAAATTCCAGTTTTGGAATTAAAGAGAGTAGGGATGGGTACATTGATTTATATTTAAAAGGTAAAAGTAGTGAGATTACTACAGTTTTAGACTCTGTAAACTACCTTAACTCCAGGATTTATATAAAAGACAGCGATAAACGATTTTATTTAAGGGATAAATCAAAGTTCGCCATTACCGTAAGTGAAAATCAGTTTGAAATAAAATGGAGATCTGACTCTGCTGATGTTATTGAGATATATAAAATTAACAATCTTGGGTTTGACTACTCTATAGAGTTAATAAATAGAACAGATGTAAATAGAAATTTTGGAATTTATTTAATGTACGATACTTATTTTGGGGAAGATAGTCATGAGCATTTTATTGTTAATGATGATAAAATTGTTAAATATGAGAAAACATATAATAACTTAGAGGTTCCTTTCTCTATTAAGTCTAAAAATGAAAGAGAACAGTTTATTGAGTTTAGATTAACAGATAAAGGATTCACTAAACCAGATAGTGTAATTCTTGGAAATTGGGATCGTTTAGCCTTTAGTAAAAAGTGGCCATATATTCCTAAGGCCGGAGGATTATTCTCCTATGGTTATTACTCGATAAATGACTCTGGGATAGGTTTGGTATTTAATGGACAGTATATAGAGCCTAATGAATCAGTTGTCTTTAAATTTGGGATAAATCTTGTATCAAATAAAATAGTTAATAAAGAAAAAACTACAATTGTTAAAGAAAAGAAATGGATAACCCTAGAGAGAGAGAACGATCTACAGGCAGATGATAAAGTCGTAGAAGATAATGTAGTAGAAGATAATATAGTAGAAGATAATATAGTAGAAGATAATATAGTAGAAGATAATATAGTAGAAGATAATATAGTAGAAGATAATATAGTAGAAGATAATATAGTAGAAGATAATATAGTAGAAGATAATATAGTAGAAGATAATATAGTAGAAGATAATATAGTAGAAGATAATATAGTAGAAGATAATATAGTAGAAGATAATATAGTAGAAGATAATATAGTAGAAGATAATATAGTAGAAGATAATATAGTAGAAGACAATATAGTAGAAGACAATATAGTAGAAGATAATATAGTAGAAGATAATATAGTAGAAGACAATATAGTAGAAAATAAAAAAATAAAAACTGATAAGGAAGAACTTCTTTTAATGCTGGAATATATTCAGAAGAAAAAAAGAGGTGAGGATGTATCAGGATATAATTTTAATGAAGATGACATCTTAGAGAAGCTGAAAGAGAGAAATGAGTAAGAAGCCAAAAGAGATAAAGTTAGGACAGTTATATTTAAATAGAGGAGAGTATTCAAGGGTTATACGTCTATTAGAACCTAAAGTACCTCTTTTCTTGGAAAATAAGGATTTCTACCCAATTTTAGGTAAAGCCTTTTTTTATACTGGAGATTATGCTGGATCGAAATTGTATTTTGATAGAGGACAGAAAATCCATTGGGATATTGAGAGTTCCCTCTATTTAGCTGTTTTAGGGCTAAAAAGAAGGGATTTTAATAGTGCTATTAGAATTTGGTTAGATATTCTAGATGAAGACCCAAGTAATAAAATTGCACAAAAAGGTTTAACAACTCTTAAAAAATACTCTACTATGGATGATCTAGAGAGCTTTATACACTCAAAAAAGCTAGATAAATTAGTTCCAAGAAAATTATTGCTACCAACTAGAGGTACAATTGTTTCATTAATAATAGTCAGTGTATTAGTTTTATTCTCAGTTCTGTTTGTAAAACTAGATTTAGCAGAACACTTTATAAATCTTAATATTTCAAAAAATAATTTAAATGAAGATCGTGTAGGAGTTATGGATTTTAGTCTAGAGAGCTTAGATAAGAACTATTTAGACTTTGAAAAACAATCCATTTATACTTTTAGTAGTGCACAAATAGAAGAGTACTTTAAAACAGCATCACTACTGTTTAAGCAAGAGAAGGATAATTTAGTTCTTAGTTACTTGAATCTTATAAAGTATTCAAATGCAAATGAAACAATAAAGAAAAAGGCTGAACTTTTAAGTGGTTATTTAGTTGAACCTGAATGGACTAGTTATTCTGATGAAATAGAGTATTTTGATGTAGCAAACAATATATATCAGTATGAAGGTTGTATTGTAAAGTGGAAAGGCAGATTATCAAATCTAGAAATTAAAGATAAAAAAATACACTTTTCATTTCTTGTAGGTTATGAGAACGGTAAAGTTCTAGATGGTGTAATTCCTGTAGAGTTAAATGAAAATGTTAAGATTCAAGAGAATCAACCTATTGAAGTATTAGGAAAAGTTGTTCTTAGAAACAACACTTTTTACCTTGAAGCAAAAACTGTAATGCAGTACATAGTTAAAAATTAAATGAGAGCAGTTATACAGAGAGTCAGAGACGCTAGTGTTAGGGTCGATAGTGAAATACAGGGTCAAATTGATGTTGGTTTATTAGTCTATGTTGGTTTTGATGTGGATGATGATGATAAAGATTTAGATTGGATGATTAAAAAGATTCCAAACTTAAGGGTTTTTAATGACATTGATGATGTTATGAATCTCTCTTCAATGGATTTAGGTCATGATATTCTTGTTATTTCACAATTCACTCTTCTTGCTAACTGTAAAAAGGGAAGAAGACCATCCTATGAGCGAGCAGCTAAACCTAATGAGGCAAGGTTAATGTATGAAAATTTTATTTCTAAGCTTAGCCAAACTGGTTTAAATATTCAAAGTGGAGTTTTTCAAGCTGATATGAAAGTTCAGTATCTCAATGATGGCCCGGTAACAATAATTTTAGATAGTAAAGAAAAATAAATTCTACTTAACATTTTTTTAGTAGTATGATACTTTGAATTAATACTAATTTTAAGTGTATTATATTATTAGAGGTGTATATGGCTATTGATGATAAAAAAGAAGATAAACTAAAAGCTTTAGAGGCTGCAAAGTTACAGATAGATAAACAGTATGGTAAGGGCTCTTTAATGCGTATGGGAGAGGCTGAAAAACTTAAAGTTGAAGTTATTCCTTCTGGTTCTATACTACTTGACGAGGCTATCGGTGTTGGTGGATACCCAAAGGGCCGGATTATTGAGATTTATGGGCCTGAATCATCTGGTAAGACTACACTGGCTCTTCATGCAATTGCGGAGTGCCAAAAGATGGGTGGAATTGCTGCATTTGTTGATGCAGAGCACGCTATGGATCCTGCTTATGCAAGAAATTTAGGTGTTAATGTAGATGACCTTTGGATATCTCAACCTGATACAGGTGAGCAAGCTTTGGAAATTACTGAGTCTTTAGTAAGATCAGGAGCTGTGGATATAATCGTAGTTGACTCTGTCGCTGCTTTAACTCCCCAAGCTGAAATTGATGGGGATATGGGTGACTCCCACATGGGACTACAAGCTAGACTTATGAGTCAAGCCTTACGTAAATTAACAGGAGTTATATCTAAGTCTGGATGTAGCCTAATTTTTATCAACCAGATAAGAATGAAGATTGGGGTTATGTTTGGGAATCCAGAGACTACAACTGGTGGTAATGCATTAAAGTTTTACTCCTCTTTAAGAATGGAAGTTCGGAAAATAGAGACTATGTCCAAAGGGCAAGAAGATGCTACAGGAAATAGAGTTAGGGTTAAGATTGTTAAAAATAAAGTAGCTCCTCCTTTTAGAAAGGTCGAATTAGAAATAATTTTTGGTAAGGGTATATCAGCTACAGCTAGTCTATTAGATGGGGCTCTTAAATTTGATTTTATACAAAAAAGTGGTGCTTGGTACTCATATAAAGATGCTAAAATTGGTCAAGGTAGAGAAAATGTTAAGATTTATCTTGATGAAAACCCAGAGATCTTTAATGAACTTGATATTTTAGTTCGAAAGAAAATATTTGGTGAAGTTACACCTATTGAAACTGATAAAAAAACAACAAAAGCTGCCGCTAAGCAGCCTGCTAACAAATAAAAATAGCCCCTTTGTGGGCTATTTAAACTTTTTCTCCTAACTCTTCCCATCTAGTATACTTATCTGTTAACTCCTTTTTTAGGTTTGAGTATATTTTACTGTTTTCTGATATAACATCGGGATTAGTTTCTTTGGTAAAACTCGATTCTAAATCTGAAATTTTATTTTCAATTATCTCTATCTGATTTTCAAGCTGGTCAAACTCTTTTTGTTCTTTAAAGGTTAAGCCTTTTTTATCCTGCCTATTTATCTCTTTAACACCTTTATTTTTATTCTTTTTTATCTCTTTTTTTTGCTCTGCCTTATATTCGGAATAGTCTGAATAGTTACCTGAAAAACCCTTGATATTACCATCACCATCAAAAATAAAAAGAAAATCAACAACCTTATCTAAAAAGTATCTATCATGGGATACAATAATTAAACAACCTGAATAATCTGTTAAAAAGTCCTCTAATAGTGTTAATGTTTGTATATCAAAATCGTTTGTTGGCTCATCTAGAATTAAAAAGTTTGGATTAGTAAGTAATATACTTATAAGATATAGCCGCTTTTTCTCACCTCCTGATATCTCAGAAATAAGAACATGGAACAGTGATTTTGGGAATAGGAAAAGTTCTAAAAATTGAGTTGGTGTTAAACTTCTACCATCATCTAGGGTTATTACACTAGCAATACTTTTTAAGAAGTTCATTACTGTTAAATCATTAGGTAGTTCCCGCCCCATTTGATCAAAGTATCCTATATGTGTATTTATACCCTTATCCACTGTACCACTATCAGTAGGTAAAGTTTGTGTTAATAAGTTTAAAAAAGTACTTTTACCAGAGCCGTTATCTCCTACGATACCAATCTTCTCTCCACGTTTAAATGTATAAAAAAATGGCTTTATTATTTTTTTGTTATCAAATGATTTAGAGATATTCTTTAATTCAAGAATTTTCTTTCCAAGTCTTCTATCGGTTATAGAAAAATCTGAAGAGGAGACTTCTAAGCTTTTGACTTGATCCATCATATCATAGGCTCTGTTTATTCTTCCTCTATCCTTACTAGTTCGAGCTTTAGGACCTCTCGCTAACCACTCAGTCTCTCTACGAAGTATATTGGATAATCTATTTTGTGATTTTTCTTCAGACTCCCTTCGCTCCTGTTTTTTCTGAATATAATATGAATAATTACCATTGTAAGAATAGATACTTTTATCATCTATTTCAATTATTCTATTGGTTATATTATCAAGGAAATATCTATCATGGGTAACTAATATTAGAGCCTTTTTACTTTTTACTAAGTAGTTTTGTAACCATGTTATTGTATCTATATCTAAATGGTTTGTAGGTTCATCTAGTAGTAGTAAATTATAGTCCTGTATTAGAGCGTGGGCTAGGGCTGTTTTTTTTAGCATACCCCCTGAGAGCTCACTCATCCTTAGGTTTTCATTATCTATTCCTAACTCACCTAGAATACTTTTTATTTTTGATTCAATCTCCCAGGCATCTAACTCTTCCATTTTTAAAGAGAGGGTGGCAAATCGATCTTCTTCATCATTACCCTTACTCATTGAGTCTAAGCAGTTATGATACTCTTTTATACACTCCATGATCGATCCTTCCGAATCTAAAATGTGTTCAAGTATTGTATGGTTTTTATTAAAAACTATTTTTTGTCGTAGATAGCTAATTTTAAGGTCATTATTTTTAGCAATATTTCCAGTATAATCCCTCTTTAAACCAGTCAATACTCTTAAAAGTGTAGATTTTCCACATCCATTAACTCCAACTAGTGCTAGTTTATCACCAGAATCTACGCCAAATGATACATTGTTTATTAATTCTTTATCACTTTCTATAAGGGATAATTTATCTATAGATATTAAATTCATAACTGACTTTAACATAACAACATAAATAACAATAGATAGGTGAATTAAATTCGCTTTTTTTTTGCTATTTTTTATAGATAAATATAGTGAAAGTGTACTAGAATACAGTTGATCGGAGGGGTTTATGAATCAAGATAAAGTAAAGGAAATATTATTAGAATTAGATAGTAGTGTTGAAGATTTTAGTGTTGTTTTTACTGGGAAAGAGAGTACTAAAGTTGATGGATTATATAATCGAGAGACTTGTGAAATACTAATCCATAATAGAAATTTTAAAGATGATAACGCTCTAATATATACTGCAATACATGAATTTGCACACCATATACAGTTTACAAAAATTGACCCAGATAGAAGTAGTAGAGCTCATACAGTCTCTTTTTGGAATACATTTCATAGTTTATTAGATGTTGCAGAAGAGAAGAAATACTATATTAATATTTTCAATTCTGATGATAAATTTTTAAATCTTACTAAGGAGATTAAAGAGAATTATTTAACACAGAATGGACAACTTATGAAGGACTTTGGTAAACTTTTAGTTGAAGCGTACGATCTATGTCAAAGAAATCATGCAGAGTTTGAAGATTATGTTGATAGAGCTCTATGTATGAATCGTTCTGCTGCAAAAAATATTATGAAAGTTTATGCAATGGATGTTGAACCTTCCCTTGGTTTTGATAACATGAAAATTGTTGCAGGTGTGAAGGATAATAATCAGAGAAAAAAAGCAGAAGAGTCATTTAAACAGGGTTTAAGTCCTAATGAAGTTAGAGCTGAAATTAATGAAAGTAAGCCTGAACCAAAGATCACAATTAAGAAGTTAGAGTCTGAAAAGGTTAGGTTAGAAAAATCTATTCATGCCCTTCAAGTAAAATTAGCAGATTTAGAGATGAAAATAGATGAATATGAAGGATAAGGTAACTATAGTTGGAATAACAGGTGGTTCTGGTTCTGGTAAGACTACTATTGTAAAAAAGATTGAAGAGATAGTATCAGAATTTGTATTTATTCCCCAAGATAATTATTATAAAACTGCTACTTATGTGAATAATAATAACATTACATCATTTAATTTTGACCATCCGGATGCTTTTGATAGTGATCTTTTACTAGAACAGTTACAATATTTGAAGGATGGAAAGAGTATAGAGATGCCAGAGTATGATTTTGTTAATCACTCTAGGGTGGAGAAGAGAAAATCTGTTAATAGTCAAACGGTTGTAATTATTGAAGGTATTATGCTTTTTTGGGATAAACGTATTAGAGATCTATTAGACCTTAAAATTTTTGTTGATACTCCAGATGATATTAGGTTTATTAGACGTCTAACTAGAGATGTTAAGGAGAGGGGTAGAACTTTAGACTCTGTAGTCACCCAGTATCTTGATATAGTTAGACCTGGGTACTATGAGTTTATTGAACCAACTAAATCCTATGCTGATATAATAATTCCTGAGGGAGGGTTTAATCAAAATGCTCTTCAGGTATTAGTCTCCTATCTTAAGGATTTATCTTAACTACCAACTACGTGGGTATCTATTTGTTTTTCTATCTAGTGCCCACTGATAGATCTCTCCATACTTATTAGCTGAGATCTCCCAGGAGAAGTCTTCCTCCATGGCTCTTTGTTGCATATCAAGTATATCTGCCTTTTTATTATACCAGACCCAGGTAGCCCACGCTACTGTGTCGTATATTGCTCTTGGTGTTAGATCATCAAATATAAAACCTGTACCAGTACCAGTTCTATTTTCATAACATTTAACACTATCTGCTAGACCACCTGTATTTCTAACAATTGGTAGAGTTCCATATTTTAATGAGTATATTTGATTAAGACCGCAGGGTTCATACTTACTTGGCATTAGGAAAAAATCGGCACCAGCTTCTAGGAGATGGCTTAGTTCATTATTAAATGTATTTATAAAGACTAGATTATCTAACTTTTCATCTAATATCCTTAATTCATCCTCACACCAGGACTCTCCAGTTCCTAAAATAACTATCTGAATATTTAGTTCGTGACATATATTAAATAGACTTCCATAGCCTGGTCCACATAGGGCTCCTATCCCTTTTTGATCTACTAATCTAGTTATAATTGTAAATAGTGGAATTGAGCTACTTACTTCTAGGCCTACCATTTTTTGGATATTTTTTTTAATAATACTCTTATTTTCTAGATCATTTTTTGAGTAGTTCAAGGGTGAAATATGTCTATCTAGTTCTGGATTCCATAACTCATAATCACAACCATTTAAGATTCCAAAAAGATCTGATTCTCTTCTCTTTAGTAGATCATGCAGGTTGTGTCCATACTCAGGGGTTAGTATCTCCTTAGAGTAAGTAGGACTTACAGTTGTTAAAACATCAGCCTTGGCAACTCCTGTTCTTAGGAAATTAAATATCCCATCATTGTGGCTATTTCTTGAGATATCCAAATTAGTAAAGTTAATATCTCCAAAGGAGAACCAACCTTGATAACCTAGGTTGTGGATGGTTAATACAGAGGCTGTTGAGTAAAAATCAGGATCAATGTCACTATTGTATAATAGTGCCGGAATAAGAGCAGATTGCCAATCGTGGGAGTGCATGATATTAGGGATCCAGTTAATAAATTTACAAAAGGTAAATGCAGCTTTGCATAAAACAGAAAATCTTCTAGAGTTATCTGGATACTCCTCTGTTGGGGAAGGTCCGTATAATCCATCTCGGCCATATAGCTCTTCATGGTCAATAAAGTAGATTGGTACATCTGTATTAGGTAGTGATGATTTATAAACTTTTACCCACTCCTCACCATAATCCATATTAATACACATTGGTTCTTCGATTGCATCTAACTTATTAATATCAATGGAATAATACCTTGGAAGTATAATTTTAACATCGTATCCATTAGAGTATAGTGCAGCAGAGAGAGATGATACAACATCTGCTAGACCTCCACTTTTTGCAAAAGGGTATGCTTCGCTAGCTATCATTAGTATTTTGAGTCTTTCCATTATTCATTCCTTAATAAATATAATTTTAAGGATCAGAATGATATATGTCAAACAAATTAAATTAGTTGTAATAATAATTTATTTTGTAATCTACTGGATCTATAAATCCAAGCTTTTTATATAAGTGAAGAGCAACACTATTGCTGCTTTTAACAAAAAGAGCAGATGTTAACCCTTTCTTTTCCTCTTCATTGATCATATATTTTAATAAGTTTGTAGAGTATCCCAGGTTTCTTCTACTTTTCCATGTAAAGACACCACCTATTAGAGTGTATTTTTTACTCTTATAAGTAGTTCCACACTTACTTATGGCAATGTTATTCTCATAAATATAGTACACATCATCAGTTTGTAATTTTTTTTTAAAATTTAGCATTGTGGCTTTTTTATTTAGCTCTTTAGGATTAAGTAGTACTTCCTCTTTTTGGTACTCAATCTCAAGGGGTAATAATCTATTTAAATCCCTAGGTGAAGCTTTTAATATATTGTGGGTATTATCTATTATAAGTTTAATATTATTGTCTCTGTGTAGCAGAATGTAGTTATTAATGCCCCTTATTCTCTTAAAGATTATTGAGTCTAAATAATCAACATCATCTTTTAATCCAATAATCCCGTGGGTATTGAATTTAATAGAGGCTAAAATTCTAATCAACTCATTTTTAGATGATATTTTTTCTTGGCTTGTCATCCTAATTATAGGATATAAAAGACCCTTAGCTGTTATGACAATCAGACTGGTAATGACCCCATTATCCCTATAAATAATAGTTAAAACACTACCTCTTAATGGTTGTTTATAATTTCCTTCAGATAGGTATTCTGACAAAGCTTGAATGTTCTTCCATTCATATACTTGTAGGAATTTAATAATATCTATAAGATCATTTTTGTCTGAAATTGTCCAAGGCACTAATTATTCCATCTCTTTAAAATTTAAGGGAAATGTTCCATTAGCAGGTGTAAATCCCTTTAAAGCGGAAAATGCACCACGCATTGACTCTTCTCCCTGGCCATAGGCTGCAATAAAAGTATCTACCCATGGTAGCTCATCAAGATATACAGGAGTTAAAAATGAGAGAACAATTAATTTCCCCTTATACTCTTTTAAGGTTTCTAATACCCTTAGATTTGTTTTACTAGTAAGGCAGAAGATAACAGTATCAAAGTAGTTTGCAGTATCTTTTACATTTTTAAATGTCTCAGGATCAATGATCCAAGTTCTTTTCGCTTCAGGATAGAACTCTTTTCCTATTGTCATAAATCTATTGTAGTTACTAATAAGCAGTACTGAATCGCTGTTATCTGCATTTATATATGGAAAGTTTTTATCCTTAACAACAGTTATACTCCTAGCTGCTTGGCTCTGTATAAATTCATCAGTTCCATCAAAGGGAATATTTTTTATATCTGATACTTGTGGGTTTAGTGTTACGCTACCTTCTCCCTTTAAATACTCTAGTTTTAATCTTAAAACCTTAGTTGCCGCATCTATTACTCTATTTTTTAGTTCTTGGTCACTTTTCATATCCTTTAGTAGACCATCCCAAATTTGTTGGTGAAATCTTGCTGTCTTTGAAACTAATAAAATATCGTTTCCTGCTAAAAGTGCTAACTTACACTCGTCGGCAAATGTTAATCCATCAACCCTTGCTCCATGCATAAAAAGGTCATCTGTAATTGCAACACCTTTAAAACCCATCTCTTCTTTTAGTAGATCTGTAACAAACTCCTTTGATAGGGAGGCTGCTTCAATGGTTTTTGTTATGTTTGGGAATCCTAGGTGACCCATCATAACAGCAGGGACACTCTCTTTAAATAAAAGTTGATAAGGGATTAAATCATTTTTATATAGGTCATCTAAGGTGCTTTTTATAATAGGAAGAGTTCCGTGGGAGTCTTTATCAGTATTTCCGTGTCCAGGAAAGTGTTTTGCTGTTGTAATAACCCTTGTTTTATCTAAACCTTTAAAAAATGCGACAGATAGGTTTGCTGCAAGTACTGGGTCACTTGAAAATGATCTAGGCCCAATTACATCAGCATTTTTATTTTGATATATGTCTACAGTTGGAGCGAAATTCATATTAATACCAATTGTTTTTAGTTCATTCCCAATTAATACTCCAGTATTATAGCTGTCAATTAAATTCCCTGTTGCACCAAGACTTAAGTTCCCTGGGGTAGTTGATAGGTTACCCCTTATATGTTGAACCCATCCACCCTCTTGGTCTGTGGCAATAAGTAGGGGGATTTTGAATCTCTTATTTTTAGCTTCCTCTTGTAAACGTGATATTGTTCTAACCATGTTATAAAGACTAGTTGCATTCCAACCAAATATTTTTATTGAGCCAAGAGATTTTGTTTTAACCCAATATAAGTTTTCTGCAGAGACCCTATCTCCTTCATAACTAAACATTAGGACTTGGCCTAAAAGTTCTTCATCACTCATCTGTGAGATAATTAAGTCACTTAACTCTTTATTTGGTAGTTCAGAGTAAAAATCTACCTCTTGTGAGTATATATTTTGTGCAAAAATACTAATTAATATTGTTATAATTATATGCTTTTTTAACATTTACCAACCTTATACGTTTAAAATCAGTTAAATATAACATATTTTCAAAAAATATTAATAGTTTGTTTTTTTATTAATCTATTTTTTTTTAAGGCCGATGATGAAAAAAGGAGAATATGTATGAATTCAGACAATTTTATAGATTTAAAAGAGAACATGGAAAACCAAGTTACTGTTTTTGAGAGGGTCATTCATGTAAATGATTTTTTTAAACAATCTATCCTTGATAGAGACTGGGGTGCTATAAATAAAAATATTGATCTATTAAATGAGTTAGCCTTTGAAGTAAACAGATTAGATGTGGAGAGAGTGGATATCTTAATATCCATAACAAAAGTTATTAATTCTAAAGAGAGTGAAAACTTATTAACTCTTATCCATAAATCTCCTAAAGAAATGCATGAATCACTTTTTGAAACTTTTTACAAATTAAAAAACGCTATTATACAGGTTAAAGGTGTATTTAAAGGTCTAGATAACTATGTACAACATAGAAAAGAAGTTTCAAAAGAAGTTATAGATATTCTAGTTAAAGACGCAAAGGGGAATGTTTACTCTAAACCTGGTAGAAGGGATTTAGATGGACAGGGCTTTTTAGTTAATAAGCAGCTATAGGAGGCGTTATGGGATCTACATTTGCAGGAATAGAATTAGGAAAAAGAAGTTTAAATGCCAATACAACAGCTTTAACAACCATAGGGCACAACCTAAGTAACGCTGGAACAGAGGGTTATAGCAGACAGCGTGTTAAATTAGGAACTGTTAACCCCTTAACTGATCCAGGACTAATGAGACCAGAAAGAGCTGGTCAAATAGGTCAGGGGGTTGAGATTACTTCAATTGAAAGGATAAAAGATAACCTTTTAGAAAACCGACTAATTTCTAGTGCTGATGAGGTAGGTTTTTGGAAGGCAAAAGACACATATTTATATATGACAGAGAAGGTCTATAATGAAGTAGGTGACTCTTCTATTAGGTCCCAATTAGATGGTTTTTGGGAGTCTTGGCAGGAACTATCAATTAATCCTGAACTTTTAGCATCAAAACAAGTTGTTGTTAAAAGGGGTGAAACTCTTTTAGACTCGATAAATACTAGATTTTCTGGACTTCAAGAGATTCAAACAATGATAAATGATGATGTTAAAGTTACAGTTGGACAGGTCAATGGCCTATTAAATAATATTAAAGATTTAAATGAGCAGATAGTTAAGATTGAAGCTATGGGGGATAATCCAAACGACCTTTTAGATAAGAGAGATCTACTTGTTAAAGAGTTATCTCAAAATATTGAAATCACTGTTGATAATAGGGATCCAAATGAGTTTAGCGTACATACAAAGGGGATGCATCTTATTCAGGGGGGTATTGTTTCTGGTTTAAGAGCAGAGCCTAATCAATTGAATCAAGGTTTTGATGATATTGTATGGGACTACAATGGAGAGAAGGTTTATCCTAAAAGTGGAAAATTAGCTGGTCTAATAGAACTTAGGGATGTTGACCTAAGGGATGAGATAAATCAACTAGATACTATGACTATCAACTTTGTTGATATGGTTAATGAGGTTCATAGAGAGTCACTTAACCCTCTTGGAGAGACAGGAGTTGATTTTTTTACTGAGAACTACTTTATAAATAATATTTCAGGTAATTATGACAGAAATGGTGATGGTGAGTATGATTCATCTTTTATCTTTAGATTAAGAGGTGGGAATAAACTTGAACCTAAGGAACAGTCTGGTTTAAATGGAGTTATTACACTGCCTAGCGCCAATGGTACAGTAGATGTTACATATAATCCAAATGATACAGTTGATGATATTATTACTAGAATAAATAATTCTGGAGCTGATATTTCAGCATCATTAAACAGGAATGGCCAACTTACATTTAAGGCTACACCTAGTAGTAATCAGGAAAATCCTGATTTTGTTATTAGAAGTTTAGAGGACTCTGGTGAGTTTTTAGTAGGTTATGCTGGCCTTCTACAACAGTCTGGTCCTGATGGAGCCTATAACTGGGAACAAGCCGATTCTGTTTTACAACTTGCAGCAGGTGACTCAGACTTCTCTGTTGCTCCATTAAATAACCCATCTGGGTGGGTAACCATTAACTCTAGAATTAAAGCTGATCCAAGTGTTATAGCTTCTGGATTTGGTAATAATAGAGATGATGTAAATGCTGGAGATGGTAGGGCTGCTTCTGCAATTGCAGCCTTAAGAAATAATGATGTAATGATAGGGAAATATAAGAGTTTTGATGATTATTTTGCATCTACCACAGCTGAGATTGCCCTAAAGGGTGAACAAGCTGGAATTTCAGTTGAGTCCCATGAACTTATTATGAATGACTTAATATCCCTTCAGCAATCAGTTAGTGGCGTAAATATGGATGAAGAGATGTCCGAGATGATTAAGTTTCAACATGGGTATAACGCTGCGGCAAAATTTATTGCTCAAATGGATGAGATGATGGATACAATAATTAATAGAATGGGAGTATAATAGATGAGAAGAATAAGTACTAACATGCCTAACCAAGATTTTAGATATAGCTTAAGTGTAAGAAATGATAAATTAAATAGTGTTAAAAATGGCATATCAGGTCAAAGTAAGATAACAGATTTAAGAAATGACCCTATAGCTGCCGCCCACTCTACAAGGTTAACTTCAAATATTAGGCACATAGATAGGTATGAAAGAAATATCGCTCATACCCAGGAGAAATACGCAATTGCAGAGGGGTATATGTCTAGTGGTATCGACGTTATGCAGAGATTAAAAGAGTTAAATGTTCAGGCTTCCCAAGGTACATATAATAAGGAAGATTTAAAAATTATGGCCTCTGAAGTTGACCAACTTCTAGGAGAATTAATAACCATTGCAAATGGAAGGGATTCCGATGGTAGTACTATCTTTTCTGGGGAGAGAAGTGATGTAGAACCCTTTGAAGTTTTAATGGGCCATGTAGAGGGTAAGTCCGGTGTATCCATTACAGAAGTAAATTATACAGGAACACTGTCAAATAATATTGTAGAGATTTCTGAAAACTCATATGTTAAGGAAAATTTTCCAGGGAATGAGGTTTTTTGGGCTGAAAATCAAACAGTATACTCATCTGTAGACTCATCAACTTATATTGCAACAGAGGACTCTAATCTATCAATAAACGGTGTTGATATTGGTATAACTAGTGGAGATAATGTACACACTATTATAGATAAAATTAACAAGTCAGATGTAGCTGTTAGAGCCTCATTAGACCCTGTATATAACTCTTTAGTTTTAAATACAACATCTCCTCATCAATTAATGATCGAAGATAGTGGGAACTCTATGGAGAGTCTAGGTATCTTAGCTCCAAATAATTTAGCACCACCTAATAATTATAATAACTCTGCCAGGGTATCTGGTGGGTCACTTTTTGATGCAGTTATTAGCCTAAGGGATAATATGTTAAAAGGTGATGTAGACTCTATTGGGTCAAAAAACCTAGGTCAAATGGAGTTAGCATTTAATAACCTTACAGCTAAGCAGGCTGAACTAGGTTCATTAGATGAGAGACTAAATTTACGAAGTGATTCCCTTGCTTATACAAAGGAGAGTAATAGTAACTTTAACTCTCTACTAACTGATATTGATATGTCTGAGGCCATTATTGAGATGAATATGTTAGAGTACGCACAAAAGGCTAGCTACCAGTTAGCAGGGAAGATGTTTAAAACTTCTTTAATGGATTATATTAGATAGAGGATAAAATGATAATTGATAGTAAAGCTTATGGTAAAATTTCCGTAGATGATAAACAAATATTTTATTTTGAAGATGGCCTATTGGGTTTTGAAAGTATTAAAAAATTTGCTTTAATAGACGCCTCACAGCCTCCATTTATGTGGCTGCAATCTGTTGATGTAACTCACCTAGCGTTTATAGTTCTAGATCCAAAAATCTTTAGAGATGACTATGATCCTGGATTAGAAAAAGAGGATTTAGAAAAAATAAATATTTTTGAGGAAAATAGCGATGTTAAACTTGTTTTATCTATAATCACAATTCCTGAAAATCAAAATGATATGACAGCTAATCTACAGGGGCCAGTTGTTCTTAATAAAGAGTCTTTATTAGGTAAACAGTTTATTTCAAATAATGATAAGTGGGGAACTAGACACCATGTTATGGATGAATTAGCTGGAAAGAGAGCTGCTACATGCTGATCCTTGCTAGAAAAAAAGATGAGTCCATAATTATAAATGATAATATCTCTATTTCAGTAATAGAGATTAAAGGTGAGAGTGTTAAAATTGGAATTGAAGCCCCAAATAGTGTTAAGATTTACAGGAAAGAGGTCTATGATGCTATTCAAAACGAAAACAAAGCGGCTCTTAATTCCAATGTAACAAAACTTCCAACTAATCTCTTTAATAAAGATTAGGTTGCCGAGTAACTTTTAACCCTTTTATAGACTATATATCCTGATACTATTATTAGAAAACCACCTAACATGGATAATATATCAGGTATCTCCTTCCACAGTACTAGGCCGATTATTATAGCAAAAATGATCCCTGTATAAGTATAGATTGATACCTCTGATGCAGGTGCGTATTTGTAAGCATGGGTTAATCCAAATTGACCAAATGATGCAAATACTCCTGTTAAAAGTAGAATCATAATTTCAAAATTTGTAGGTAGTATAAAATTCGAGATCATTAGTGGGATAGATAGGACTAGGGAGAGTAGGGAGAAGTAAAAAATAATTATACTTGGATTTTCTCTGTTTTTTAGAAATCTGACTAAAGTATATGCTCCTCCTGCGGTGATTGAAGATAGAAAGCCTGACAGTGCAGGGAGTTTAGAAAAGTTAAACTCTGGTTTAATTACCAAAATTGATCCTACTAGGGCTATTATTGTTGAAAATACCTGGGTTTTTGTTAGTTTTTCTTTTAGAAACAAAAGGGCAAAAAGTGAAACCCAAATTGGTGATATCCTATTTAATATCTGTGAATCTGCAAGTTTTAAATTAGTTATTGCATAAAAGTTCAAAACTACTCCAAGAAAACCTAGGGATGCTCTAGAGAAAAGAAATATTTGATTCTCTTTTTTACCAATAAAATCTTCTAATTTTTTAGGTCTAGTCTTAAGTATTATAAATAAGGCTACAAAAAGACTGACTAGGTTTCTAAAAAACACTTTTTCGAATACTGGGATTGTTTGTATATATTTAATTGTGACACTCATTAAGGCGAAGCTTAGAGTTGATAATAATATATAAATTAAAGCCTTTGATTTATCATTCATTTAAGTATAATAATTATTATATAGTTTAAATTAAAGATAAAATGGAGAAAAAAATGAATTATGTAGAGTTAATAGGTTACCTTGCATCAATATTAGTTGCTATATCACTTACTATGAGTAAGATATTAAGGCTTAGAATTATAAATCTTATTGGGGCAGCTACATTTTCGGTTTACGGCTTTTTATTAGGAGCTTATCCTATATTTTTTGTAAACTCTTTTATAGTATGCATTAATATTTACTACCTGATTAAAATGTTTAGAAATAGGGATGTCTTTGATATATTAAATGCAAAGAGTAATAGAGAGTATTTAAATAGATTTTACGAACATTACCAAAAGGATATAAAACACTATTTTCCTAACTTTGTTGAAGAGGATTTAGATAAGTATAAGTCGATTTTCATTCTTAGAAATATGAGGCCGGTGAACTTAGTTGTATTTAATGAGCAATCCGATGGAATAGTAGAGATCTTACTAGACTACACTATTCTAGAGTATAGGGACTTTTTAAATGGTGAATATCTATTTTCCCTATTTAAAAAAAATGAAACAAATGAGAATCAGTTAGTTACTAAATCTAATTCTAAGGAGCATATAAAGTATCTTAAGAAATTAGGATTTGTAAAAAATGACGGTGGTTTATACGTGAAAAAGATTTAACTTGACCATATTCAACTAAGACTCTAATATATTTTGGAGTTTTTTTATGAATATAAATAATGTTTATTTCCCTACTTGGGAGAAAGATTTAGATTGGGGGGGTAATTCTGGTGAGTCTACGTTAGCAAGAATTCCCTCTTACATAACCCATGTAACCCTCTCTTTTCTAAGACCTGACTTAGAGGGTTTCGATTTAAATAAAGATATGAATAGGCTGTTTTATGATGGAAATATACCTCTTTATAAACTTAAGGATGAGATATTTTATTGTAAAAAAAATGGTGGAAATAGTAGGGTTGTTTTAGCATCTGTAGGTGGTGAGATAGCCGGAAACTTTGATAAAGTAAATTATTGTAATTTAGTAGATTCTATTATTGGCTTAGGCTTAGATGGAATAGATATAGATTATGAACCTAATGGTGTTATGACTCAAACAGAGGATGAGGTAAATAGATATTGTACAATTATATCTTCCCTTCGATATGAGTTTGATAAAAGAAGTAAAATAACCGGAAAAAAATACCTTATATCCTGTGCACCAACTGGAGTTGGTCTATTTTCTAAAGATAAATTTGAAAAAAATAGTAATAAGTATTTAGATGTAATATCCAGATTAAAAGGTATAGTACCTATAGATGAGCAAGGGGAAGAGCTTAAAATAGGAGTATTAGGGGATGATAATATCCTAAAGCAGCCCAATTATTTTGTAGGGAGTTTAGCTAGTGTCTTTAACTTTGATTCTGCAGGTAAAATGTTAGATGTATTTTTAATGGTTAATAAGGGTAACTCTTTAAATGATTATCAATTTATAGGGCAGATGGTAGATATTGTTTTTTATCAAGCATATAATATTGGAAGTGGGAATATCCTATCAAGAATTATGTGCTATGAAGAGCATAGAGAGTTATCTGACTATTTTAATAGTGTGAAAGATGGTTCCGGGTTTATTATTGGTCATGGATCACATGTTGGGAAAGAAGCTTGGCCTCATTTTAGTTTTACTAAAAAAAGAATGGGGTATATATATACATACATAAATAAGTTTGGGCGTAATGGAGATGGTGCTAGTTTTTGGAGTTATTTCTCCTCGGTAGAAGATAGCTCTGATTATCTTCCAAATTATGGTATGGGATATAAAAAAAACTATGAACTTTTTAAACATGTAAGTAGTCTATTAGACATAGAAGGTGTTACAGATTGAAAATAAAAAATATACGACAGAATAAAAAGTTTTTTATATTATTAAGAATTAAAATTAACCTATTTTTTCACTATTTACCCCATGTTTTTAAAAAGAGACTCTCTTTTAAACACTTTGTTTTAGTGATAAAGAGAATAAATGTCCTTTTAAAAAGTATAAAGGGTAATAAGTTTTACAAAATTGGTAAAAAACTAAGTATTGATAATAATATTCCTTTTTATGGTAGCGAACTTTTTTATAAGTATATGGATAGGTTTTTAAATTTTGAGTCAAAACTATCCTGTTCTTCGGTTCTTCTATCCATTACAAAGGATTGCTCCTTTAATTGTAAACACTGCTATCAGAAACATGATAATGGAGAAGATCTTGATATTAGCTTATTAGAAGAGACTATTCCTGAACTTATTAACCATGGTGTTACTACATTTAGAATAGAGGGAGGAGATCCCTTTATTAAATTTGATAGATTGTATTCTCTGTGTAAAAAAATAGGACACAATGGTGAGGTTATTATAAATAGTAGTGGAGACGGTGTAACACTTGATAGATTAAAAAAGATAAAGTCTTGTTGCAATTTAAAAAGTGTAACTTTTTCTATTAACTCTCCAATTGTTGATGATGTTAACTTTTTTATGGGTCAGGATTATGCTTGGAATACTATAAAACACGGACTTAAATTGGCTAATCTAGCCTCAGTTCCATCATCATTAAACTGTTGTTTACATAGTGGTCACTATGAGAATGGTAATTTTGAATATCTAATGGAGATTGCAAAGGAATTAGCGGTTTCTCATGTAATGCTTATTCACCCAAAAGCTGCAGGAGCATGGTTGCAAGGACAGTTCCCTGAGTTTAATAAGGATGAGATAAACAGTGTTAAAATCCTAGTAAAAAAGTTTAATAAAAATCGTAAATATTATAAATATCCCGCAATTACTGCCCAGGTTATCGAAGAGGATGAGGAGCACTTTGGGTGTGCTGGAGGCGGATCTGAAAGATTTTATATTAATGCAAAAGGGGATGTTCAGCCCTGTGAATTTTTAAATATCAGTTTTGGGAATATTAATAATGAAAAATTTACTGATATCTTTGAAAGAATGAGAAAAGAGTTTAAAACTCCAGGAACATCTTGGCTGTGTGAGATTTACTCTGAAAAGGTTTTTAGTTTTTTCCAAAAAGATTATAACTTACCTTTAGATCTAGAGACATCAAAATTATTATATGAAAAATGGAGTAGGGGAGATGCAACACCTCTCTATTATAAAATTGAAAATGAATTAGTTATAAAATAATGGAATCGAAAATATTATGAGTATTAAATTTAATAGATTAATTAGATTAACAGGGGAAGAGTCATTTTCAAAAATTCAGAATACAAAGGTTATAATTTTTGGAATTGGAGGGGTTGGAAGTTGGTGTGCTGAATCCTTAATAAGAAGTGGTATAACAAAGTTAACAATAGTTGATTCAGATATTGTCTGTATTACTAATATAAATAGACAACTTCAAGCAACTATGAATAGCTTAGGTGATGTTAAGGTAGAATCCTTACGGGATAGGCTTCTCTCTATAAATCCTGATGCGGAGATTACTATAGTAGAAAAATTCTACAATAGTGATACAAGGGAAGAGTTTAATCTTAATAGTTATGACTATGTTATAGATGCTATAGACTCATTAAGTTCAAAGGTAGAACTAATAGACCATGCTCTAAAATCTAATACAACTCTTTTTTCATCCTTTGGTGCAGCATCAAAAATTGATCCAACAAGGGTTCAAGTTAAAGATATTTGGAAAACATACGGCTGTCCATTAGGTCGTTTAGTTCGTTCTAGGCTAAAAAAAGAGGAATTAAAAAAAAGTTTTTATGTGTTTTTAGTGATGAAGTACTTCCTACACATGATGTAAATAGTATAACAAAACTAGATTGTGACTGTCCTAAAGTTGATAGTTGCGGGGAAATGAACCTGGAGTTTAGTTCAAAAAAGCAGATAAATGGATCGATAACCCATATTACAGGGCTGTTTGGATTTAATTTAGCCGGTTTAGTTATTAAAGATATTATGAAATAAAGAAGGTCCACTTTCGTGGACCTAATAGTTTTTAGTTTTTAAAGTTCATATTTAATCTAAGATTACAGTTTAAATAATAGGTCTTCGTAAGAAGGGAATGGCCATAACTCTTTATCAGTTATAGTCTCAAGCTTATCTCCAAATGCTCTAACATCAGCCATAGCTTTAATTACTTCAGTTGAGTAGAATTTTGCTTGTTCTAATAGGTTATCTTCAAGGGTTAGAGCTTTAGCTTTTACTTCATTTAAAACTTTAACAGTTTTTAAAATTCCTGATAAACCATCACTTAACTCTCCTATTAAACTCTCTTGACCTGTTGTGTCTGCTTTTGGTAAAACTGCTTTAATATCAATTACAGAGTTTGTAAGATTTGAAACATACTCTGTAACAGCAGGAACAATATGTTTAATAGCCATTTCTGATGTAAGATTAGCCTCAATATTAAGCTGCTGTGAGTAAGCTTCTGAGTAGATAGCAACACGTGCTTCTAACTCAGCTTTTGTAAATACTTTGTGCTTAGTAAATAGTTCAACTGAGTAATCTTTTGCCAATTCAGGTAGCGAATCAACTGTAGTTTTTAAGTTTGCTAAACCTCTTTTTTCAGCTTCTGGTATCCATTCAGCACCATATCCATTTCCATCAAAAATTATTCTGTTATGGTTATTGTAACAATCTTTAACTATTGCTGTAACTTCAGCATTAACATCACTAGCCTTTTCTAATCTAGTAGTATATTTTGTTAATATTTCTGCAACACTTGTATTTAATACAACATTAGGACCAGCAATTGATTGATTAGAACCAACCATTCTAAACTCAAACTTGTTAATAGTAAATGCAAATGGTGATGTTCTATTTCTATCTGTAGCATCCTTAGGAAGAGCAGGAAGAGCATTAACACCCATTTCAAACTTCTCTCCAGCTTTATTTTCGATAACTTCACCCTTAGCTATTTTCTCTAAAATAGTTGTAAGTTCCTTACCTAGATAAATAGATATAACAGCAGGAGGAGCTTCGTGTCCACCTAATCTATGGTCGTTTCCAGCTGAAGCAGCACTCATTCTTAAAAGTGGAGCATAAGTATCTACAGCTTCAATTATTGCAGCTAAGAAAAGTAGGAACTGTGTATTCTCTTGAGGGTTAGTTCCTGGAGATAAAAGATTAACACCTGTATCTGTAGCTAATGACCAGTTATTGTGTTTACCTGAACCATTTACACCTGCAAATGGTTTTTCATGCATTAAAGCAACCATACCATGTCTAGATGCTATTCTCTTCATAGCTTCCATTGTTAATTGGTTTCTGTCTGTTGCAACATTTGCACTGTCATATATTGGGGCTAACTCAAACTGGTTAGGGGCAACTTCGTTATGTTGTGTTTTTGCACTAATTCCAAGTCTCCATAACTCATGGTTTAGATCCCTCATAAAGTCAGCAACTCTATCTTTAATTACACCAAAGTAGTGATCGCTCATCTCTTGACCTTTAGAAGGAAGACCTCCAAATACAGTTCGTCCAGCTAATAATAGGTCAGGCCTTTTTTCAAAATACTCTTTATCTACTAAAAAGTACTCTTGCTCTGGACCTACTGACGCTGTAACTTTTTTAACATCTGTACCTAGAAGCTTTAATATTTTTACAGAAGCCTTACTAACAGCTTCCATAGATTTTAGAAGAGGTACTTTTTTATCTAATGCTTCACCTGTATATGAAAAGAATGCTGTTGGAATACATAGAGTTAAACCAGTTTTATCCTCTTTTAAGAATGCTGGTGATGAAACATCCCAAGCTGTATAACCCCTTGCTTCATATGTATCTCTTAAACCTCCATTAGGAAATGAAGATGCATCTGGCTCACCTTTTATTAACTCTTTCCCGGAGAATTCCATCATAATAGAGCCATCTTCATCTGGATCTATAAATGAATCATGCTTTTCTGCAGTATATCCTGTTAAAGGTTGGAACCAGTGAGTAAAGTGAGTAGCACCTTTAGAAATAGCCCAATCTTTCATTGCTGTTGCAACAACATCAGCAGTCTCTTTGCTTAGTTCTATCTCACCATTTTGAACCTTAACCATCTCTTTATAGATTGTCTTTGGTAATTTCTCTTTCATTACGATTTCACTAAAACAGTTAGAACCGTAAATCTCTTCTACGTTTAAAAAGTTACTCATATATTTCTCCCAAAAAATTTTTTTGATTTAATATTCTATTATTTTGTTACTTTTAATATGCATAGTCCATGCCAATTATTAAAAAAAACAAGTTTAAAATAATAAAAAACTTTAACTTGTTGTGTAGTAAGGATTTAATTGTGGTTGATAATTTCGAATCAATAAATACCGATATGCGAAATAAATTATTGTCATACATTTATGTAAGAAAATAATTAAAAATAATTAAAATCCTACATTTATGTTATTTTGTAGTATAAATCCAGTACTTTTATGTAAAACAGTCTAAATATCATACATAATTGTATGATATTTACTGTTGTTTGAAGGTTTTAGCCAAAATAGTGGGTATTTTGTAGATTATACTTTATAACCCGTGTCCCTATTTGTCTCTCGGTAATTCCAAGGTTCCGTGCCGCTGCAGCTCTATTACCTTTGGTGTTTTTTAAAGTCTCTATTAACATCTCTTTTTCTAAAGCTTCGACAGCTTCTTTTAGTGTTGATGTATTTCTTGTTCCACTAGAGTCTGCGGATTGAAGACTTGGGGGTAGGTGATAGCCATGAATTACACTATCAGAACTTAATAAAACAGCTCTTTCTATACTGTTTTCTAACTCTCTTACATTCCCTGGCCAATGATATGAGGTGAATAATTCTATTGCCCCTGATGATATACGTTTAACATTTTTATTGTTTTTTTTATTATACTTCTCTATAAAATGATCACAGAGGGCTATTATATCAGTTTTCCTCTCCCTAATAGGGGGAATTATTATAGGGAATACATTTAATCTATAAAATAGGTCTTCTCTAAATACTCCTTTAGTTATTTCCTCTTCAAGGTTTCTATTTGTAGCAGTGATTATTCTTACATCAACTTTTATTAAGTTTGAACCACCAACCCTCTCTATCTCCCTCTCTTGAAGAACACGTAGAAGTTTTACCTGGATCATAGGTGAAAGCTCCCCAATCTCATCAAGGAATATGGTTCCTCCATCTGCTAACTCAAAGCGTCCCTTTCTGCTATTAAGTGCTCCTGTAAAGGCGCCTTTTTCATGGCCAAAAAGTTCACTTTCAATTAAGTTCTCAGGTAGGGCTGCACAGTTTACTTTTATAAAAGGTTTTGAAGCTCTTAATGAGTTGTAGTGAATTGCATGGGCTACAAGCTCTTTTCCTGTTCCACTTTCACCTCTAATTAAAACTGTCGCTTCACTTTTTGATACTTGATTTATAAGTGTAAATACATCCTGCATAGCTTGGGATGATCCAATCATATTATCTGGTTTATAAGATGCTTGAAGTTGTTTCTGAAGCCTTTTATTCTCGTCTAACAGCCTTTGATTCTTCTCGATAATACTTTGACGCATATAAACATGTTTTGCAATCATAGAGCAGATAATTGATAGGAGTTTTAAATCTTCATCAATATCTTCTATGTTTACATAGACTTTATCCATACTAAATGCACCTATTGTTTCACTACCGTGAAGTACTGGTACACAGATGAAAGATACTCTACTATTGCCCCTAGCTCGCTTTTGTCTAGTTTTATCAAGAAACTCTGGAGATGCCTTAATATCTTTTACAACAATTGGATTTCCTGATTGAATAACCATTCCAGTAACACCTTCACCTGGTTTATATGTAGTCTTTTTTGTTGGTTCTCTGTTAAGTGCACCGACGTTTCAATGGATATTTCATTCGTTTCACGGTTTAGTAGGGCTAGGGTTCCATGTTTCATTCCTAATCTATCAGATAATCTTTCAAGTATAGGGCTAATTATTTCATGTAAATCTCGACTTTCATCTAGAGTTTGGCTAATTTCAAATAGTAGGGTCAGTTCTTCTATTTTTTGTCTATAATGCTGAGATTGAGTTGGCATACTAGTTATTATGTGATTTTGTGGGAATAATTTCAATATTAATGAATTAATAGGTTGAGCTTTGTGCATTTCACTATCCTTAAAAAAGCTAACCTCTCCTTAATTGGAGAGGTAGCGTAGTCTCTTTTTTTTACTATTTAACCAATAGCATCTTCACCAGTTTCACCACTTCGGATTCTGACTGTTTTTTCAATTGGCAATACAAATATTTTCCCATCTCCAATTTGACCAGTTCTAGCACCCCTGATAATTGCATCTATAGTTTTTTCTACAAAACTATCATTTACAGCTATCTCTATCCTCATTTTATCAAGTAGGTTAACCTCTGTCTCAACCCCTCTGTATGACTCGGTAAATCCCTTTTGTTGTCCACAACCCTTTGAATTGGTAATGGATATTTTATGTATGTCATCTTTAAACAACTCTTGTTTTACTTCGTTTAACATGTGTGGCTGAATATATGCAATAATTAATTTCATTTCTTACTCCTCTTTAGACATTATGGAAAATTTGGAATCCTGGATATGATTCTGAACCGTGTTCTGTCATATCAAGCCCTTTAAGCTCTTCTTCTTTTGAAGCTCTTAACCCTATGGTATATTTGATTCCAAGGAATAGTATACCTGCTGTGGCACATACCCAACCAAAAGCTGTTAATACTCCAACTGCTTGAGCTCCTAGTAACTTTAATCCTCCACCATAAAAGAATCCTAAAACACCGTCTTCTGGTCTATTTGCAAATAATCCAACAGCTAATGTTCCAAAAGCACCACATACTCCATGAACTGATATTGCACC
Organism: Thiospirochaeta perfilievii; assembly: GCF_008329945.1. NCBI lineage: Bacteria > Pseudomonadati > Spirochaetota > Spirochaetia > Spirochaetales > Spirochaetaceae > Thiospirochaeta > Thiospirochaeta perfilievii. Next base: position 3,086,421 of record NZ_CP035807.1, read on the forward strand.
TACAGGGTCATCAATGCGTAAAACTCTATCAAAAAAGTTTACAGAAAATACAACAATAATACCTGCTAATAATCCTATAATTATTGCACCTGCTGGTGTAACTAAATATGTTCCAGCTGTTATTCCAACTAAACCTGCTAATGCTCCATTTAGAGACATTGAAACATCTGGTTTACCCATGGATATCCACATAGTGAACATTGCTGCTATTGCACCTGCAGAAGCTGCTAATGTAGTTGTTACTGCAACGTGGGCAATAGATAAATCTGTTCCAGATAGTGTTGATCCTGCATTAAACCCAAACCAACCAAACCATAATATAAATACACCTAATGCTGCTAATGGAAGATTGTGACCAGGAATAGCTTTTACTTCAATCTTACCATCTTTTTTAATATACTTACCAAGTCTAGGTCCTAGGATAATTGCTCCCATTAAAGCAGCCCAACCACCTACAGAGTGAACTATTGTAGAACCAGCAAAGTCCTGGAATCCCATTTCATATAGAAATCCACCACCCCATGTAAAGCTACCAAAAACTGGGTAAATTATACCTGAAATAACTACAGAGTATACTAAATAAGCGTTGAACTTAGTTCTCTCTGCCATAGCACCTGATACAATTGTTGCTGCAGTTGCTGCAAATACTACTTGGAAAATCCAGTCTCTCATTACAGATGAGTCGTCAGTAGTTAAAAATGTATTAGAACTAAAGCCTCCATATGACTTCCCATACATTATTGCCCAACCTACAGCCCAGAAAATAAGTGCTCCACCTGCAAAATCCATAAGGTTTTTCATAATGATGTTTCCAGCATTTTTAGGTCTTGTTAGACCTATCTCTACCATTGCAAATCCTGCTTGCATAAAAAATACTAATGCGGCTGCTAATGTTAGCCAAATCATATCCATAGAAGATATTAGAAGTTCAATTGAACTAGCATCCTCCGCAAATGCTGAAGTTCCTATACCCAGCAACAAAAAAATTGGTAAAATAATTTTTTTCATAATTTTCCTCCGTAACATCTATAACAAAGCAACTGCCGTGCCAATTATTGTTAAATGGAGTTTTTTTATAGTTTATACTGTATCTAATCTGTTTCTGTATAAGGAATTATAAAAAATAATTAGTCTTGGATAATTTTTCTTTGGATAAAAAATTAAGTATTAGCCTTGAACCATGTGTTACGTTTATGTATGCCAGATATGTTGTTCTTACAAAAATGTAGCAATATTTACTTTTATTTATCTTTTAAGGTTCTATCTATTGTACTTATTGATTGATTTAAATATTTAATATGCAGTCTTCCTGTATTAACAATCTCTTTATAAAGATTTTCAGACAATTTTAAACCCTCTAGGGCTGTTCCTTGTTGGGATTCTGTAATTTCATTTATAAACGGTTCAATTATAAAGGAGAGAGTTTGACTATGACTGTAACTAGTTATCGTTTGATCTATAATAGTAAGTTCTTTAAGTAGTTGATTAACTTGTAGACTCTTTTTAAAGTTTTCTTCTATAACTAAACAGATATTATACGCCTTATCTGCTAATGTTATTACTTTTTCTAAGCTATGTTTAAACTGTATTGCTGAATCTAAAATCTGGGGAAGAAAGAAGTTCTTATCAATTTTATTTAGTTTATTAAGTAAGAAAGATTTTTCTTCGATTACTAAGGGGTAGTTTAGAAGTTCTTCTATATCTTTATACTCTATACCATCTATTTTACACCCATTAGGAGATAGACTAAAACTGTTATTACTATTCTGAAGTTTAATTTTTTCTGTAAACCAATCAATATAAATTCCCATTCTTTTATCTGAAAGAATTAAATCCCCGTTGTTTGATAGTACTTTTGTTGGATAACCCCTATATATATAGTTAAATGACTGGGTCTCTATTGAGTTTATTCTATTAGAGTTTAGTAACATGTTATTTTCAAAATAGCTGTTTTTATAGTGGGTAATATTTCCTGGATACCCAAGGTCTTGGCCTATAAAAAAGATTTTAGATAGACCTAACTTATTGGCAAAATCCCATATATTTGTACTTACAGAACCCCCTGATGCAATTTTGGGGAATGGGGAGCGTACTTTTTCAAAGTACTTTCCTAGTGGAAAGGTTGATTGAGTAAAATAGACACGCTCTTTAAACTCTCTTAATGCTGAGGGTTGTATTGATGAATCTGCTATTAGGATAGTTTTGTCTGTTTTTGCCCCCTCTAGGTGTTTTGCATTCCAAAATTGAGAATCAATACTCATTACAAAGTCTGGCTCTATCCCTTCAGCTAAAAGAGATTTTAAAGCTGTATCAACAGCTAGTAATAAAAACCTATCCTTTAATACTTTAAGGTAAGGTATTATTAGCTCCATACTAGGTCCCGCTGAGATTATTATTCCTGGAATATTACTGAATTTACCAAAAATGCTATCAATATTTGATTTGTATCCCATTAGAGGTAAGTTTCTACTCTGATTTTTAACCCACAGTTTCCCGAACTTTAATAGGGTATTTCTATTTATTCTTAATCTTTTAAGATATAGTCTTATTATACTCTCTACAGGCTCAAAAAGATCCTCAAAGCCCCTTGTTCTGTTTTTTAATGGAACATACTTAATGGTCTTTATGTATCTTGGTATTAGGTAATCCTTAATAGACTCTGGTGTTTGTCCTACTAAGACTTTCACCCTGTTATTGTTAAATAGTATTGAGAAATCCCTAACTTTTAGTGCTTCCATAAAAAGATTCATATTAGGCTCATAGATTATAATTATAGCATCTTTATGTATCTCTGATATCTCCTGAGCTAGATAGCCTAAACCAAAGCCGCCTAGTATAATCAAATTTGATTTTTGAACTTCCTTAGCAAGTTTTTTTGCCTCATTTTGGGGACTATATTTTGAATGGATATATAGACCATTATATCTACAGGTTAGATCTTTAGATTTAGTTTCTACTATCTCCATTAATGGATTATCTAGATACTTGTAGTCCCTTAAATTAGGGTATCTATCTATGAGTAATTTAATATTATTTTCTATCATTTAAATTCAAGTGTTACAACTGTCTCCGGTGTTATCTCTGTTCCAGGTTGTGGACTCTGTTTTATCACATTACCACTACCTTCTATAGTAAATTTAATCTCTTTTTATCCAATGCAGATAATACCACCCGTTTGGAAAGACCAATAAAGTTAGGGATTGTTTTCCCAATTCTTATCTCCTGGCTTGATAAATTTATATTAGATTCTACCTTATAAATAGGGGATGAGTCTGTAGGTATATTTAAATAGTTTGTAAAATCATCCACAAGGTTTTTAATTACAGGTACAGCAAGCTTACTTCCGTATATGGATCTACCCTTTGGATTCTCTATAACAACATACATAATAACCTCAGGTTTCTCTGTTGGAAATATTGCCAAGGCAGATGCGATAAATCTATCATCATAATAGGTTCCTGTATCCAGGTTTGTAATTTGAGATGTCCCTGTTTTTGTAGAGATATTTAAACCATCAATTTTAGTTAATCGCCCTGTTCCCCGCTCTGTTGTAGCCTTCATCATCTCTAGAACTGATTTAGCAACCTCTGGTGTAATTACCTCTCTAACAGGTTCTCTTTCATAAACTTTTTTAATAACCCCTTCCTGGGTTGATATTTTTTTTACTATATGTGGTTTTAAAAGAACACCACTATTTGTTAGTGCTGTAGCTGCTGTAACAACCTGAATTGCAGAAACACTTATCTCCTGTCCCATGGATATTGTAGGTTTACTTCTAACAGACCAGGTTGATGGATCTCTTAAAATACCATTACTCTCCCCATTAAAAGTTATACCTGTTTGGTTTCCAAAACCAAATTTTTTTAACATTGAATATAACTCTAACTGGGATACTGTTTCAGATGCTTGGGCTGTTCCATCATTACAGGAGTGAACTAAAATATCTTCAGGGGTTACCCATCCGTGGTTACCTAGGCAATTGATAGTTACACTGTCTTCTTCGTTTACATAGAGTCCGTCACAAAAGAACTCACTCTGAGTTGTTATTCCATCTAATTCTAAAAATGATGCTATAGAGAATACTTTGTATACTGAACCTGGTTCATAGGACTGTTGTGCAATTCTATTTGTCCTCTCACTTTGGGTATATAGGTTAAAATTATTAGGATCATATGTTGGGTATGAAACATAACTTAATATTTCACCGTTTTTTGCATCCATAGCTATAACAGATACTGAGTCGGCAAAGTTAGTTTCATAGGCCTCTTTTGCAGCAATTGCAGTAAAATATTGGAGGTTTAGATCTATTGTTAAGTGAACGTTATGTCCGTACTCCTGTTTATTTGTTGAAACTATCTGTTTTGGTGATAGGGGGCCATTTAGGGTGTATTCTATTCCATCTAAACCAATATTGTCATATCCTACATAGCCTGTTATATGGGATGTTAGTTCTCCTTCTGGGTAGGACCTACCAAACTCTCTCTCAATTCTAATACCTTTTAGCTTTTGAGCATCCAGCAGTTCTTCTATTTTTCCCGCTGCATCCTCAGATATCTGCCTTTTTATATAAAAATAGCTACTCTGTCTCTCCTTTGTTAGGTGATCGTATATTATTTTTTCATCAATATTCAGTATAGGAGCTAATAGTAATGCACTCTCTTTTTCATCTTTAAGCTCTGTAACCCAACCAGCTAGGGAGGGTACCTCCTTTTGAAATGCGAGTATACGTCCATTTCTATCAACAATATTTCCTCTTGCTATTCTAGGAATCTCAGGAGGACTTGGGCTTTTCCCTAAAACCATAACACTAATGAAATTTATCAAAACTATAATAGATGTGCTTAAAGCTATTATTTTTATTATATCTATTCTTTTTAAAGATGGTTTCTTCAAATAATTCTCCTAATTGTAGATATTATATTAATATTTCTATCCCGTCTTGTCGATACTATTTTCTAGAGGAATATATGGTAATATCTTTAGAATCTCAAAATGTAAAAATGAAGCGTTATGTTTCATACTCAAATAAAAGATTGATTAATTTAAAATTTAAAAACATAAAAATTGGTGCACCAGAATTTAGAGTACCTGAAATTCATATAGGTATAAACATGTATCCATATTTTATTGGACTAATAATGTTTTTACTTATTTTTCCAGTCTCTTCAAGGTTTTTTATTCCCAAGCCTAGTACTTATATTGATATTGACTCCGTTATATTACCTGAAAACAGTGCTGATGTTGAATCGAAAAAACTAATTGATAAGTATGGGATTGTAAGTAATGATGACTATTTTTTTGATGTAACTACTTTTAAAGGTGAGACTCTCTCTGCTTTATCGGTGAAATATGGTGTCTCAATTGACACTATTCTTCAATATAATAATATTACTGATATAAAAAAGTTTTCAGAATATAAAAAAATAGTAATACCTAAATACAGTGGTTTTAATCATAAGGTTCAATCGATTGATAGTCTTAATCGTTTAAGTGTTAAGTATAGTGTGCCTGTTGAGGATATTTTTAGGGTAAATAGTCTAACATCTGAGAGTTTATCAGGGTTAGAGTGGATTTTTATTCCTAGTGTTGATCCAACTAGTTGGGGTTTTAAGAGCAATATAAGTAGATTTTTTATATATCCACTAAAAGGCAGTATTTCTAAAAGATATGGGTATTTTACAAACACTATTACAGGAATTACTTCTCTTTATGAGGGAATAGATTTTACTAGTAATTATACAGATATGGTATATGCTAGTAAGGGCGGTTATATTTCAAGAATTGGATATAGTAGTAGTTATGGACACTATATATATATAGATCATACAGGTGGGTTTAGAACCCTATATGCACATTTAGATAAAATCAATGTAGAACTCCACTCCGAGGTAGCCCAAGGGGAACCTATAGGCGTATTAGGAAATAGTGGTTTTACCAATTCTAAAAAGCTGTTTTTCTCTATTTTTTATAGGGATAAAAGTGTAGACCCAGAAATATATTTAAGGTGAGGATAAAAATGAAAAAAATTGTTTATGTAATTATAGCTGCAATGGCTTTAGTATTTTTAGTTAACCTATCTGCTTTTAATAAAAATAGTACTATAAAGATGGAGTCAAGTAGTGGTGTTTTTGAAATAAACCCTCTTTATTAATCTCTTTTACTCTAATTTTTTTCATATTTTTTTTATATCTCAAATCCTTTGTTTTAATGGTAAGACACATTTTTGTAAGCCTCTAATCTTGTATTAATTTTCTCTTTGTCAATAAAGACAAATTATCACTAAAAAAACTAATATGACACAACTTAATAAATTGTCATAATAAAAAAAATAGTGTATAGTTTTATCATAGTAATTGAAAATAGGAGCAATAAATGCGAGGAAAACCCGTAATATTTTCTGAGAAGTGTAAAGGTTGCGAACTTTGTATATATGCATGTCCTAAGGATATCTTAGTTATGTCTGAGGATACAAATAAGAAGGGTGTAAACTACTCTATATGTATAGATGAAGCAAAATGTATCGCTTGTAAGATGTGTGCAATAACATGCCCAGATAATGTTATTGAAATTGTAAAATTCAAATAGGAAGAGTTATAATGTCAAAAAAAATATTAATGAAGGGGAATGAGGCTGCAGCAGAAGCTGCGATAATAGCTGGATGTAGATACTACTTTGGTTATCCAATAACACCTCAAAATGAGATTCCCGAATATATGTCAAAAAGATTACCAGAGGTTGGTGGTACATTTATACAGGCTGAGAGTGAAACAGCTGCTATAAATATGGTTTTTGGTGCATCAGCATCAGGAGCAAGAAGTATGACAAGTTCATCGTCCCCTGGTATAAGTTTAAAGCAAGAGGGAATATCCTATCTTGCTGCTGCCCAGTTACCCTGTGTTGTCATTGATATAACAAGAGGTGGTCCTGGTCTAGGTAATATTGCAGGAAGTCAAGGTGACTACTTTCAGGCTACAAGGGGTGGTGGTCATGGAGACTATAGGGTTATTGTTTTAGCACCTGCAAACTGTCAAGAGTTAGCAGACTTAACGCTAAAAGCCTTTGATTTAGCAGATGAGTACAGAATGGTTGTTATGATTTTAGCCGATGGTTTTCTTGGACAGATGTCCGAGCCTGTAGTTCTACCTGAGCCTACAAATAAGGTTTTTAATAAGGACTGGGCAGTTGGAATTGGTAAAAAAAATAAGGTAGCTTCATTAATTTTATCCCCTGAAGATGGTTTAACTAAACATAACTATGTCTTAAAAGAAATTTATGACAGAGTTGAAGAGGATGTAAGACTATACGAAGAGTATAAGTTAGATGATGCAGAGTATATGTTATGCGCCTATGGTTCATCGGCAAGAATATGTAAACAGGCTGTAGAAGAGTTAAGATCTAAGGGTGTAAAGGTTGGTTATTTTAGACCAATTTCCCTATGGCCATTTCCATATAAAGAGCTTAAGGCTTTAAGTGTAGGTAAAAAGAAAATATTAACTGTTGAGATGAGTCTTGGCCAAATGATAGAGGATGTTAAGTTGGCAGTAGAGGGATCAATACCTGTAGATTTTTATGGTATCCCTGGAGGAATGATTCCTACCCCAGAAGCGATTGAAGAGAGGGTTTTAAGTTATGAGTAGTGAAGAGATAATATACCAAAAAGCTACAAGTATGAGCCAGGGGGAGACTCACTACTGTCCTGGATGTACTCATGGTACGGTTCATAAGTTAATAGCTGAGTGTTTAGACGAGATTAATATGGTAGATGATGCCATTGTAATAGCTCCTGTTGGTTGTGCTGTTTTAATATATGATTATTTTCAAATTGATGGTGTAGAGGCTGCCCATGGTAGAGCACCTGCTGTAGCAACTGGGGTAAAAAGAGTTCACCCGGATAAAATGGTTATCTCCTACCAAGGAGATGGTGATTTATTGGCTATTGGAATGGCTGAAACTATCCATGCCGCTAATAGAGGGGAGAATATTACTGTAATTTTTGTTAATAATGCAATTTATGGAATGACTGGTGGACAAATGGCTCCTACAACTATGGTTGGTCAAAAAACTACAACTACTCCTAGCGGTAGGCAACCAGATGATGTAGGACTTCCTATAAGAGCCTGTGAACTTCTAAATACACTAGAAAGACCTGTATATATTGAGAGGGTTAGTTGTCATAACTCTCCAAATATTTTAAAGGCAAAAAAGGCGATTAAAAAAGCATTGTTGAATCAGAAAGAGGGGAAGGGATACTCTTTTGTAGAAGTCTTAGCTACTTGTCCTACAAATTGGGGACTATCTCCTAAAAAATCATATGATTGGTTAGAAGAGACAATGATTCCTTATTATCCCCTAGGCAATTTTAGGGATAAGGAGGTTTAATTGTGTTAAAAGAAAAAATTATATTTGCAGGTTTTGGTGGCCAGGGAGTAATCTCTGCAGGGAAGTTGCTGTGTATAGCGTCAATGCGTGAGGGGAAAGAGGTTTCCCATATCCCTTCCTATGGAGCGGAGATGAGAGGGGGAACAGCAAACTGCGCCGTAGTAGTTTCTGATGAGTCTATCCCATCTGCTATTGTTCATAAACCTACAATTTGCATTGTTTTAAATGAGCCATCCCTAGATAAATTTGAACCTTTTATTGAGGAGGGTGGAGTTCTAATCTACAACTCATCTATAATAAATCGAAAGCCGATTAGAGAAGATATTAAGGTTTATGCTGTTCCATGTAATGAATTATCAGAGAAAAATGGTTCAATTAGAGCTGCAAATATGGCTGCTCTTGGTGCTCTTTTAAAGATAAAGCCAGAGCTAGCATCATTAGATAGTATGAAAGATGCCCTAGTAGAGGGTATATCTGAGCGAAATCATAAGCATAATCCAACAAATATTAAGGTTATGGAAGAAGCTTACAATTTTGTAGGTTAAATAAAATGGTAGGGATTAATCCATATCCCTACCAATTCTTTGATAAAAGAGTTGTTCAAAATTGCTGTTTTTTTGCCCTAAACTATATATCATTTTTTGTGATGCAGCGTGTACCGAAAGGTCTAATGCTGATAGAGCACCTGCCTCTTTCGCTGCAAATCCTGTTTCATACTGCTCGATTATTGTAGAACCCTTAACACAGGATGTAACTATTACAACTTTTACTCCAGATGATGTTAGTTTTTTAATAGATCCTAGAAGTTGTTTTTGTATATTCCCTGTACCGTAACCAATTAAAATAATACCTTTAATATCAACTCTATCCTCACACCACTCTAAGGGGTTTAAGCTACTTCCAGATAGTTGATTTATTACAACAACCCTATCTTCGAAGTTGGTAAAAAATTTAGGACTACCTTCATATCGTTTAATTCTATTTTCATTTAATCTTATATTTACACCTAAGTTTCCTATAAATGGTGCCCTGGGGCTATTGAAAGCGTTAAAACCCTCTACGTTCTCTTTCAGAGATCGATTACCTCTAAGTATCCTATCTCCAAAGCAGATTACGACCTCTCCAATATCGTCTGTGGCAGCTTTAACAGAGTAAAATAGGTTATTAGTACCATCGGGACCCGGGGCAAACATTGGTAGCTGGGCTCCAGTTAATACTATTGGTTTTCCCAAGTCTTGTATCATATAGTTTAGTGCACAGGCTGTATCTGGCATTGTGTCTGTTCCATGGGTTATTACAAAACCATCAAACTCTCTATAGGAACTCTCTATCTCCTTAACTATTTTTACTCTAATATCCTGGGTCATATTTGTACTATCAATTCTTTCGATTAATTTATACTTAATTTCAGCAATCTCTTTTAACCTAGGAACTATCTTAACTATATCTGCTACTCCTGGCTTAAGGGTTCCATTGTCACCCTTCTCTTGACTGATTGTCCCACCAGTGTCGATAATTAATATTTTTTTCATGTCATAAAATTATCATATAAAGTAAAATAAAAAAATAAGTTGGAGGATTGTATGAAAAGAATTTTTTACTTTATAATATTAAATATTTATATAAGCTCTCTTTTTTCAAGTGATTATAAAGTTCTAGATATAGCATTACAAAAAATTGATTATGATGAAAATAAATTTAGATACCAGACAAAAATGAGTATTTTAGGGGATAAACCCTCATATACTATCTATAGTTTTAATCCTGTTAAAACTCCTAAAGTTGAGTTATTGGAGATTGATGGAAGAAAGCCAGATAAGAGTGATATAAATAAATTCTTAAAAAATATGAATAGGGATGACTCTAGGGGTATAAATACTCTTTTAGGAAAGAAGTATACTTTTATTGAAGAGAAAAACGGTTTATCAAAATACACCTACATAACAGAAGAGAGCTTAATACCAAAAAAAGAGTCGAAAATGTTAGGTGAAGTTTTAGTAGATTTAAATAGTGAATCAATAAAAAAGATTACACTATACACTAAAAAAGAGATTGATATAACTGTGGGTGTAAAGTTACAAGAGTTTTTAATGGTATTTGTTTTTGAAGATTATGATGATGAATTTACTATTGTTAAGGAGTTAAACATGAGTATGAAGGGTAAAGCCTTTTTTAAGGAGTTCTCCCAATCTACTAAAAGTAGCTTATATGCTTATGAAATAATTAATTAGATGATAAAGGATAGAATATCAGTTAGAGACTTAGCCGAATTTAATAACAAAGATGGTAGTTTAGGCGGTAATATTTTAAATAGTTCAAGAGCCCAAATAGGGACTCTAGAGCACAAAAGGGTTCAAGACTCTAGGGGAGAAGGTTATTTAAAGGAGTACTCCCTTAAAACTTCTGTAGAAAAATTTGGAATAATGTTGGAAATATACGGCCGGGCCGATGGTATATATAGTTTAGATGATCCTATAGTTATTGAGGAGATAAAAACAACAAAAGTTGATAAAATTTCAGCCCCCCATCTCTCCCAGGTGAAGTTATATGCCTACCTATACCTTATTGAGAGTAGTCTAAAAGGTGTTCACTATCCAGGAATATCAATAAAGCTTCTATATATAAATATAATAAATAGAGAAGAGAGAATTATAAAAGAGTATTTAACAAGGGAAGAGCTAACTATATTTTTTGAAACACAAATAGACCCATACTTTCTCTACCTAAAGGGATTAAAGAGTTGGAAGGATTTAAGGGATACCTCTTTAAAAGAGTTGGTATTTCCATTTAATAACTTTAGAGAGGGGCAACGGGATTTGTCAGTAAATATCTTTAGAGCTATAAGGGATTCAAAGACTCTTTTTTCCATAGCTCCAACGGGAACAGGTAAGTCTATGGCATCGATCTTTCCCGCATTAAAAGCTATGGGAGAGGGGGTTGTTGAGAAAATTTTCTATTTAACTGCAAAAACAGTGGGGCGTATAACAGCTAGGGATACTATTAATATTCTCAGGGAAGGTGGGGCAAATATTAGAAGCATTGTAATTACTGCTAAGGAGAAGATCTGTATAAATAAGGAGTTTAACTGCTCCCCTGATAGTTGCCCCTATGCCCTTGATTATTATAAAAAGTTGTTTCTAGTAATAAATGAGATATTAGGTATTAGAGACTTTTATGAGGAGAACCTTAAGGATTTAGGGGAACAATACTCCCTATGCCCCTTTGAGTTATCCCTTGATCTCTCGAATTATTGTGATATTGTAATTTGTGACTATAACTATGTTTTTGATTTAAGAGTCTACCTTAAACGATATTTTGAAACAAAAAATAAGGGTTTTACACTTCTTGTAGATGAAGCCCATAATCTTCCTGATCGTTTAAGAAGCTCCTATTCTTGTAAACTAGATAGGGAGTTAATACCTCCTGTATTAGATATTTTATCTCCTATCTGTAAAAAAACTATGAACTCCTTAGAGGCGATAAATAGTATTATGTTAGACGCTATTAAAAGTAATAGTGGTGAATACACACTCTTTGAAGAGGTGCCTACTGATCTGATAAAAGCATTAAAAAAGTCCTGTTTAAATATAGAGGGTAATATTTTAGATTTAGATTTTAAGGGAAAAAACCTTGTTATTGACTGGTATTTTAATACTCTTTTTTTTATTAAACTAAGTGAGTTATATACAGAGGGACACTGTTTTGTACAGGTTAACCGTGGAGGTTTAGGGGTTACTTTAGAAATTTTATGTAATGATCCTTCTATACTGTTTTCTAAAATGTTACAAAAATGTAATAGCCATATATTTTTTTCCGCAACACTTACACCGATAAACTACTTTGTATCCCTACTTATTAGGGATATTGATTATGAAATAGTGGAGATCCCATCTCCATTTCCTATTGATAATTTAAAACTAATAATCAGACCTGATATAAAAACAACATATAAAGAGAGAAGCAGATATTATAGTGAAGTTGCTAATATTATTACAAAAGTCAGAAAGAGTGTTAGTGGGAATTATATGGTTTTTTTCCCCTCATATAAGTATATGGATGAAGTTGCTAAACTAATAGAGTGTGATGTATTAATCCAAAAACCTAGAATGAGTGAGATCCAAAGAGCTGAGTATTTAAATGAGTTTGAAAATAAAAAGAGTATCTTATCCTTTGCTATTACAGGTGGCGTATTCTCAGAAGGAATCGATTTAGTTGGTGATAAACTTATAGGTGTTATAGTTGTTGGTGTTGGACTTCCTCAAATATCCATAAAAAATAACATACTAAAAGATAGATATAACTATCAATTTGCCTATACTTATCCTGGGTTTAATAAAGTTCAACAAGCTATAGGTAGACTTATTAGGCATGAGGATGATAGAGGGGTTGCTATATTAATAGATGAAAGATTTAATACGTCACAATATAGGAGCCTATACCCAAATGAGTGGAGTAATTCAGTTGTATTAACAAATGATGATGATACTATTATGACCATTAAAAAGTTTTGGGAATAATTTTAACTATAGAAGGTTATAAATTTCTTTTAAATTTGGGTTTTATAGAATAAAATAACTACCATGGGTTTAGAATCTGAAACAACTATGTTACACGCTATATCACTTCTAGGTAAGGCAAAGGCGATGAAAAGAACCTCTAAACCTTTGGCTCTTATTGAGTTAATTAAGGGTGTCTCCCTAATGAATAAGTCAATAAAAATGGAACCCAATAATATTGAGAACAGGAAATATAGACTCCGACATCTTTTAGGTGTTACTATGCACTCTCCAAAGAGCTTTATTAAGGAAGTTGAAGATGATTTGAGTTTTTTCCAAGAACAGATAGGCTCTTTAACTTTAGAGGATAGGGCTTATTATCTCTCAGCATTAGGGGAGTATGAGTTTTTTAGGGGTAATAAAGAGAGGGGTATAGAGGTTTTAACAGATGTTATTAATAACTACCCAGACTCTACTATATATGAGTATTCGAAACTCTACCTTGAATCTATTATAGATAAATAACAGTTTATTTTTACATTTGTTGTGAATTTAAACACATTAAGTTTAAGTAAATAACATTCAATAGGATTGAATCATATTCCACATTATGCAATAATAAAATAAAAGATAATTTTATACCCATTGGGTAAAATTGTATAATAATTCAATTAATTTTAAGGAGTTTATTAAATGGGAAAAATCAGAGTTGGTTTTAACGGAATGGGAAGAATTGGTAAAAACGTAATGCGTGTTATCACTTCTACTCTAAGCGATCAAATCGAAATTGTTGCAGGTAATGATTTAGTTTCAGCTGCAGACATTGCAAACAGTCTTCCAAAAGATTCTATTCACGGAAGATTTCCAGTAGATGTTAAACTAATTAGTGATAATGTAATCAAAATTGGTGATAACGAAGTTACTGTATATGCTGAGAAAGATGCTAATAACATCCCTTGGGCAAAACACAATGTTGATATCGTATTTGAGTGTACTGGTTTCTACTTAAGCCAAGAAAAATCTCAAGCACACATTAACGCTGGTGCAAAAAAAGTTATTATCTCTGCTCCTTGTAAAGATGATACAAAAACAGTTGTTATTGGTGTAAACCATGAGACTTTAACAGGTTCAGAAACTATTGTTTCTAATGCTAGTTGTACAACTAACTGTTTAGCTCCAATGACACACGCTATTGATATGACTTACAAAGTAATCAGTGGTCTTATCTGTACTACACATGCTGCTACAGCTACACAAAACGTTGCTGATACATTCGGTGGTGGTAAAAACAGAGCTACATTAAATAACATTATTCCTGCAAGTACTGGTGCTGCTATTGCTGTAGGAAAAGTTTTACCACACTTAAATGGTAAATTAAACGGTACAGCATTAAGAGTTCCAACTGATACTGGTTCTGTTGTTGAGGCTGTTTACGTAATCGAAGGTACTAAATCTGCTGACGAAGTAAAAGCTGCGATTGCTGCAAACGTTGAAAAAATCAATGCATCTACTCCTTTAGGTTTAGTTGCTACATATGGTGATTTCTACGAGTGTTCACGAGACTGTGTTGGTGAACCATATACATCTATGATTACTGACAACATTCAAGTTGTTGCTGCTGGTGAAAATACATTAGTTAAAGTTACTTCTTTCTACGATAACGAAATGGGTTACTCTAACAAAATGGCTGAATTAGCTTTAATCATGACTAAATAATTTAATTATTAAGTTAATAAAGCCTCTGTTTAAAACAGAGGCTTTTTTTTGTCCTAATTATTAATCCCATCATATAGACTATAAGTCAAAAAAGATCTATTCTTTATTGGTAGTTATTACTAATAAGGAGTAACAATGAGAATAAGTCAAGCAAAGGTTGCTATTAAACAGTTATATAAAACAAAGAGTGTTACTGCTCTAATTAGTGAACGGGGTGTAGGTAAAACTTCAGCATATAAACAGTGTGCTAAAGAGCTTGGTATTGGTTATATTGACCTTTATGCTGCAGCTCTTGAAGGGCCAGACTTTATGGGGTTACCTAGTAAAAATCAGAGCATAGGTATAACAGAGTATTTAGCTCCAAGATTTTTACCTACAGTAGAAGCGATAAAAAATGGTTTATATCCAGATTCTGGAATATTGGTTTTAGAAGAGATAAATAGGGTCCCTTCAGATACAGTCTCTGTTTTATATCCACTACTTCTAGATAGAAAGATAAATGGTCACACCCTTGGAGAAAACTGGAGAATTGGTGTTACAATGAATCCGGATAACATGAACTACTTAGTAAATACCCTTGATGATGCTATGTTAGATAGATTTATTACCATATCTATTGAACCAAACATTGATGACTATATTGAATACTCTCTTAGTAGACCCCACAATAAATCTGTTTTAGAGTATTTAAAAGATTATCCTGAAATGTTAATGATAATAAATAAAAACTCTTCAGAGCTTAGTAAGTCTCCTACTCCAAGGGGGTGGAGTTTAGTTCAGGAAGTTCTAAACAGTTGTGATTTTGATGATACTATTAAAGAAGAGGTTATAGCTGGGATTATAGGTGTTAATACGTCTGTTGCCTTTTGGGCTTACTTAAATAGTTACAAGGATTATATACCAAAACCAGGAGAGATTCTTAATAATTATTCTAATATTAGAGGTCGTGTATTAGAATTATTAAGTAATAATAGTGTAGAGGATAGTATAAACTTAATAAACTCAATAATTTCAAACCTTGAAAACAGTTTGGGAAGTTATAGTGAGTTAAATCAATTTTTAAATGATCTACCTAAGGAACTTCTTACATACTTTTATAAAGAGTTAACAGTTAAAAAGCCTAAACTTCTTGAAAATATATCTGATCAACTTGAGAGTTTTGAAAAAGCGACAGACGATCTAATTGACCTAATAGTTGGATAGAAAGGTGGGTAATATACAAGATACAATTTATAAATTACTGGTAAAATACCCTTTTTATGGCTACCTACTATCTAAAATAGGGGTTAAAAAGAGTTCTAGGGTTAAAAACCTTAAAACTGTCTACAATAAAGGGTTTTATCTTCTATATAATGAGGTGTGGTTTTTAGAACTATCAGAGAGTAGAAGAATAGGAGCCATTCAACATGAGTTGTTACATATAGTACTTCATCATAGAACTAGGATAGGAAACCGTTCTAAAGCCCTATGGTCCATATCCTGTGATATAGCTGTTAATCAATTTATTAAACCAGAGAACCTCTTAGATGGTGCATTAACCTTAGACATAATAAATGAACTACTAAATGTTGAATACGATGAGTTTGAAACAAGTGAATACTATTATGATAGATTAAAAGAGTATGAAAATAGTCTAATTTTTGAGTCTATAGATAATGAGTATAAGTTGAAAAATGAAAGCAACATTTTTGTAGGGGATATTCTAGAGGAGAGTAACTTCTCTAGTTTTGGTGAGAGTGTATTAAAAGAGAGTATTAGTGATAGCCTAGAGTATTCTGAGGGGGATTCAACACTTAATAGCTATTTATCAAAAAATATTGAGGATACAAACAGTATAACAACCTTGGACTGGAGAGTTGTATTAAAAAGATTTTTATCAAAACAGGGTAAAATTAATATAAAGCGATCTTATAAAAGGGTTTCTAGGCGATTTGACTACTCTCCAGGGAAGTTAAGATCAAGTGGTGTAAAGGCTCTCTTAGCCTTAGATGAGTCCGGATCCATGGATGACTTGGTTGTAGATAAGTATTTAACAGAGTTGAAGTATATAAATAAAATAACCGGTGTTGATATAAAAGTTACTCGTTTTGATTCCGAGTGCTCAGCTCCCCAGGGGTTAAATGAGTATATTAAAGATGGGGGGAGGATAAAAAAAGGGGCTACAGACTTTAGACCAATATTTAAATTAGCAGATAACTTAAAGTCAGACCAAGTAATTATTTTTACAGATGGAGATGGAATATATCCAGAAAGTGTAAAACAACGCGTTTTGTGGGTATTAACAAAAATGGACTTAACAGGTCAAATATAGGGCAAAATGTATATTTTGAGACATAGGTAGATTATGGATGAGTATTATGAACTAATTGGTGGTTATTTAGAGTTTGATAAAAAAGCTTTTCTTTTAGATATTGTCTCTCCTAAAAGTGAAATTAGAAGATTAATTACCAGTGGGGATCGGGGATTTAAACCTCCTAAGATAGTAAAAAAAGAGAGTTCTGTTAAGGTATTATTCGATGACTCAACTGATATCGATCTGGATAAAAACTATAAAGAATACTTTACTAGGTTGAAAGAAAAATATAAGAAAAAAATGCAGGGAAGGCTTATTGTTAGGGTATCCTGCTACGCCACATTTTTTTCAAATGTTGATTTTAATAGGGATGAGAAGGCCTTTTTTTATTAGGATCTCTCCTCTTCTAGTTTTTTAGATATAGCATCTTTAACTGCGTTAGTTATATCCTTTGTCTTCTCATAATTTTCTGGAAATATTGGGTCTAAAACAAATATCTTCATATTGACTCTTTTATTCCAAACAAATCCTTCACTTGGCATCGAGTTATCGTTACCAACCATACATATAGGTAGTATAGGTCTATTTGTAGTTTTAGATAGAAGGGATGCTCCATCTTTAAACCGAAGTAGTTGCCCATCCTTACTTCTAGTACCCTCAGGGAAAATTGCAATAGACATATTATTATTTAGATGTTTTTCACTGGTTCTCATCATCTTAAACTGACTTTTAGGATCCTTTCTATTTAATAGTATATAGGAGGACATACCCATAATCCATCCAATGAAAGGGATATAAACAAGCTCTTTTTTTGATACATATTTAAATTGTAACGGCTTTAAATATGTTAACATTACAATGTCAGATAAGGATTGATGGTTAGATGCTATTACGTAGTTTTTTTTATAATCAATTTTATCTAATCCATAGGCCTTTGTATTCCAGTATGGATTTAGTGCCATAACCATCTGTCCTACAAAACAGCTTATTCTGTGGTTAATCCTTCGTTGTCTGTCAAAGGGCGTCGATATAATCCATATAATAAATGCAATTGGAGTAGTTAGGGTAAATAGTATTAACTGGGATAAATAGTAGTATATAGTTAATAGAAAGTGAAAAATAATCATTAAATATCCTTTTTTTGTATAATAAATTTCTGTTTATTTTCCTGTTTTTATTGAACTAATGTCAATATTTTTCATAAAAAAAGATGGAAACAAATACATAAATCATTTAATTAAATGGTGTTTTTAATATTTTTCATTTTTTATCATATTGTAATAGTTAATTGATATAGGATATTTCCTTAGAACTAAAATACCAATTATAAGTAGAAAAACTGGAATTGGTCCACAAAGGAAGGCTATTCCATCAAGGGTATTTTTACTCTGTAAAACTATCTGTTTTGATCCATTAACAGGTGGTATAAATCCAACAATATCTAGGGTTAAACCTATTACTAACCCAGCTAAAGCTTGACCTAGTTTTAATAAAAAGTTCCATATACTGTAATAGACACCCTCCCGTCTTATACCACTTCTTATATAATCTAACTCAATAATATCTGGAATAATAGCATTTGGCATAATGTAGTGGGTTGAGAAGCCTATTCCAGAAAAGGAGATGATTATAACAGAGGTGTATGGGCTAGAATATGGGGATAAAAAGTATATTAGGATCAGTCCTATTGAGAATATAGACATTCCTAGAATGTAACTTGGCCCTTTATCTATTCTTTTAGCGATAATAACCCATAGTGGTAGGGATAATAGTGATACTATTATTAGTCCAAATAGAGAGAGTTCAAATAAGCCTTCTTTATTGTATATATATTTGAAATAGTATAAAAATGATGTCTGTATAACAGTTACTGCTGTAACAAATAGTACCCATGGTATAAGGGCAAAAATAAACTCTTTATTAATAAGGGCTTCTTTAAATGAGAGGAATACACTCTTTTGCTTTTTTTTAGCAATCTTACTCTCCTCTACTGTAAAAACCGTAATCCATGAACTTATTAACATTATCAGGCCTAATATTACAGCCATGTAAGTCCACCCTCTATTATCTGTACCAAAATACTCTGCAATAGGTCTCCCAAGCACTGCTAATAGAGTACCTATTATAGCAAAAAACATTCTTAATCCAGTTAGTTTTGTTGTTTCATTATAATCATCTGTTAGTTCAGGCTGCAACGAGGAGTAGGGAATATTTACCAGGGTAAAAGATGTGTTTAGTAGGGAGAACATAATAGTATATACTATAAATGTTGTAACTTTAGAGCTGAATTTAGGTAGAGAGAATGTAATTACTAAAAGAGTAAAAAGTAACAGTGCTCCCCAAAAAATAAATGGTCTTCTTCTTCCAAATTTACTTTTACATCTATCCGATAGGGAGCTAACAATAGGATCACTAATAGCATCCCAAATCTTTCCTATCATCATTGCAGTTCCAGCTAATGCACCTGATAAACCCAGTTCATCAGTTAAATAGAACAAAAATATAAAACCCACAAGGGAGAAGTATAGATTACCCCCAATATCTCCTATGGCAAATCCAAAGGATGTTTTTAAACTAAGCTTTTTCATAGTAACTCCTAAGTTGAAGCATCGTATCTTTAAAAGCTCTCTTAGTTGAGAAATAGTAGAGTTTAGACTCATAATTTTGAATATTTTTATCCTTTATTAGGCTAAGAATGTTAAAAAAATCATTATCATAGGCTAATTCAAGAAGAATTGGATCAAGTATCTGTTTATTACTATTTTCAAAATCAGCTAACTTTCCAGGACAAGACTCTGTAGGTTTTGTATAGATATATTTAGACTCTTTTGAGTCATTATCGTAAATTTTACTGTGTGGAGCCAATATGCAAACTAGGGGCTTTGTATAAGGATGAAGGGAGCAAAAACCTCTAATGTTCATCTTCTCATCCACATCATTAATTAAAAAAGGGCAAAACTTATATGGGTACTTTTTAAATACCATTCTAGGGAATAACATACTGTTTTGCCCTTTAGCTATGGATACAATCCTATTATCAAATAGGGTTTTTGTAGATGTATACCCTCTATGTTTTGCTATTTTATATAGATCGTATAAGTTTAAAAATATCTCCATATCCCCAGAACAACAATCTCCGCAACATTTACACTGAAACTCTTTCATAAAAGGGATATTATTATATTGTTACATTAAGTGCAATAAAGTAGAAATAATGTAGTTGCTGATATGTTAAAAAAGATTTAAAGTTTTATTATGAAAACTAAAGAGATAAAAGTCGGAAATGTTCTTATTGGTGGGGATAATCCCGTTTCTATACAGACAATGTGGGATAGACCCATTACAGTTGTTGATAATAAACTAATAGATAAGTTAAATGATATACAGGCAGCAGGTTGCGATATAATAAGATTTGCTGTACCAAAAATTGAGGATGCAAAAATAATAGGTGATATAGCATCAAAAATATCTATGCCAGTAGTTGCTGATATTCACTTTGATTATAAAATTGCCCTAAAGTGTATGGATTACCCCATATCGAAAATAAGAATAAATCCAGGTAATATAGGAACTAAATGGAAGGTTGAAGAGGTTCTTAAAAAGGCTGTAGATAAAAATATTCCTTTAAGGATAGGGATAAATGGAGGTTCCCTTCCATCTGATTTAAGGGAGAATGACAATCTTTCAAAGGCTCTTATAACAGCAGCGGAGAGGGAGATGGAGTTTTTAGATAAACATAACTTTGATAACTTCCTTGTATCTTTAAAAGCTTCTAATATAGATGATGCATATAGGGCTAATAAAGCTTTTTCCAAAAAGTATAATAATCCTATCCATTTAGGAATAACAGAGGCAGGTTCTCTAATCCCAGCTGTTGTTAAGTCATCTATCTATCTCTACAAACTTTTAAGTGAAGGTATTGGTGATACTCTAAGAATATCCATATCAGATGATCCTCTAAAGGAGATATACGCTGCAAACGAGATTCTATCCGCCCTTAAACTTAATAAGAGGGAGAGGGTTGAATTAATCTCCTGCCCTAAATGTGGTAGAGCATCCTTTGATACCCATGAGTTTAATAACCTAATTCAAAAAAAACTCTCCACAGTAAATAAGAGTATAACTGTTGCAATTATGGGGTGTACTGTTAATGGACCTCAGGAGGCTAAACATGCTGATCTTGGAATAACTGGTTCAGGGAATAGTATTTTAATATTCAAACATGGTGAGATAATCCGTAAAGTAACAAAGGATGAAGCCTTAGAAGCCTTTACCCAGGAGATTGATAATTTTGAGAAATAGTTTACTTATAATTTGTTTAACTCTTCTATCACTACCTCTTTTTTCATTAGATAAGAAACCTAACTGGGTTAACTTTCAAGAGGCTAAAATGTTTTATGAGAGTGGGAATTTTAGAGAAGCCTTAGACTATTATCTTCAAGTTACAAAAAGCCCAACACCTAATCCAGAAGCAGAGTATATGATAGGCTTATTATACCTAGAAGAGGGTGAGTTAGAAATTGCTGAAGAACAAATTTTAAAAGCTATATCCCTTTCCCACTATTTACAGGTAAAGGAAGACTTAATGTTCTATAAGTACTCCTTGGCTAAAGTCTATCTATTGAAGGATGATTATGATAGTTATGTATCAACTTTAAAGGATATTATAGGGAAGAGTAGTATAGACCTACAGGAAGTTAGAGACCAACGAGCCTACTATGATACTATTTTAGAGTCTGGTGTTAATAGGCTACTACATCTATACAGAAAAGATGCTGATAATGTTTTAAACGCAAGAATATACCTTGGTTATTATTACAACAGTATAGGGAAATATTTAGAATCTGTTAATTACCTCCTATCTCCTATGTTATCATTGGTAACAGAGGTTATAAATGATAATATAAAACAGGATAGGGAGTATGTTTTTATCTCAATGGAGCAATTTTTTAAGGAAGTTGGAAAAAACAAGCGGGTTCAAGAGTATTTTGAAGAGAATGATTTTTATAAACTTTTCTATTATTTAGGAGAGTCCTTCTATGGCTTAGGTTTAAAAGAGCAGGCGAATGAGTTCTGGGAGCTTTTAGTAAATAGCAACCTTGAGTCAAAGTGGATTAATAAGGCTAAAAAACAGCTTAAAGATCCTAGTTTAGAAGAGTGGAAGTTTGTATATTAAAGGTTAATTATGAAGAATATAATAATAAAAGGTGCCAGAGAGCACAATTTGAAAAATATAGACCTTGAGTTACCAAGGGATAAGATGATTGTTATATCAGGTAAAAGTGGTAGTGGTAAATCATCTTTAGCATTTGATACAATATTTGCAGAGGGTCAAAGAAGATATGTTGAATCCCTCTCTGCCTACGCTAGGCAGTTTTTAGGTAAGGCTAATAAACCTGACCTAGACTATATAGAGGGGTTATCCCCAGCTATAAGTATTGAACAAAAAACAACTAGTAAAAATCCAAGATCTACAGTTGGAACCATAACAGAGATTTACGACTATTTACGTCTGTTTTTTGCAAGGGTTGGAAAGCCAATGTGCCCAAAGTGTGATATTGAGATCTATGAACAGTCCATTGACCAGATAATAGAGCAGGTAAAAAGCAAGCCTGATGGGGAGAAGATGTTAGTATTGGCTCCTGTTGTAACAGGGCGAAAGGGTGAACATAAAAAAGTCTTTGAAGATGCTAAAAAATCTGGGTTTACTAGGGTAAGAGTTAATGGTGAAGTTCTCCTTCTAGAGGATGAAATAAATCTAAGTAAGCAGAAAAAACACTCAATTGAAATTGTAGTAGATAGGTTAAAACTATCATCGGAAGTTAGAAAGAGACTCTCAGAGTCAATTGAGACCGCATTGGAAGTATCCGGAGGGAATGTTATTATTAACTACATTGATAAGGATTTAGATGAGTTTTTCTCTGAGCACAACTCCTGTCCTAATTGTGGTTTTAGTATGGAGGAGTTACAACCTAGACTCTTCTCTTTTAATAGTCCCTTTGGTGCCTGTCCTGAGTGTTCTGGCCTAGGTAGAACAATGGATTTTGATCCAAAAAAAATAATACCAGATCTAACACTATCCTATAATCAGGGAGCTATTGTAACATCAAATCCAAAAGCAGCATGGTTCTCTTCTACATTTAAGGGGTTATCTGAGCATTATGGATTTTCTTTAGATACACCATTTAATAAGTTAGACCCTAAATTAATAGATATTATGTTATACGGGACAAAGGATAAAATCGAAATACTCTATGAGAATAAGGATAAAACTGGTCGTTTTGAGATTAATAAACCCTATGAAGGGATAATTGCAGACCTTAGAAGAAGGTATAAAGAGACAGGAAGCCAGGGTATGCGTGACTGGTATGAAAAGTTTATGACCGATGAGGTTTGTACAACTTGTAAGGGGAAAAGGTTAAAACCTGAAGCCCTATCTGTATATGTTAATAACAGGAACATAACAGACGTTACATCCTTCTCTGTGGAAGAGGCTATTGAGTTTTTTAATAACTGTACCCTATCAGAATCACAGCAGGTAATTGCAGAACAAATTTTAAAAGAGATTAGAAACAGGTTAAGTTTTCTACAGAGTGTAGGACTATCCTACCTAAATTTAAGTAGAAAGGCTGGAACTCTCTCTGGTGGGGAGTCCCAAAGAATAAGACTTGCAACCCAGATTGGAGCTTCATTAGTTGGGGTATTATATATTTTAGATGAACCAACTATTGGTCTCCACCAGAGGGATAATGATAGATTATTAGCTACACTAGTTCACCTAAGGGACTTAGGTAATACACTTATTGTTGTTGAACATGATGAGCAAACTATTAAAATGGCCGACTATATTGTGGATATGGGACCTGGAGCTGGTATTCATGGTGGAAATATTGTTGCCCAGGGTAATTATGACCAGATATATAAAAACCCTAATAGTCCTACAGGGCAATTTTTAAGTGGTACTATTAAAATTGATATACCAGAGTTTAGGCGGGAAGGTAATGGGAAACAGATCATAGTAAAAGGTGCATCCCAAAATAATCTTAAGGATATCGATGTAAGTTTTGATTTAGGAAAGTTAAATATAATAACAGGTGTATCAGGGTCTGGTAAATCAACACTATTATCCCAAATTTTATACCCAGCACTTGCTAACTCCCTTCATAGATCCCACCATGAGGTTGGAAGTTATAAAGAGATTTTAGGTCTAGAGAATGTAGATAAAGTTATTAATATTGATCAAAGTCCTATTGGTCGAACACCAAGGAGTAATCCTGCTACCTATGTAGGACTATTTAACCATATTAGGGATCTCTTTGCATCTCTACCAGAGTCTAAACTACGGGGATATAAACCTGGAAGGTTCTCCTTTAATGTAAAAGGAGGTAGATGTGAGCACTGCGGTGGTGGTGGAACAAAAAAAATTGAGATGCATTTTTTACCTGATGTATATGTTACATGTGATGTTTGTAAGGGTAAGAGGTTTAATACAGAGACCCTAAATGTAAGATATAAGGGGAAAAACATCTATGAGGTATTAGAACTCTCAATTGAAGATGCCTGTGAATTTTTCAAAAATATTCCTCCAATAAAAAATAAACTAGATACTCTACTATCTGTAGGTTTAGGTTATATAAACTTAGGACAATCGGCTATAACCCTTTCAGGTGGAGAGGCACAAAGGGTAAAACTAGCTTTAGAGCTATCTAAGAGAAGTACAGGTAAAACCATATATATTATTGATGAACCTACAACTGGTTTACACTTTGCAGATGTAAAACTATTAATGGAAGTAATTCACTCCCTGGTAGATAAGGGGAATACAGCTATACTTATTGAACACAACTTAGATGTAATTAAGTGTGCAGATAAAATAATTGATCTTGGACCTGAAGGTGGGGATAAGGGTGGAACATTAGTTGTAATGGGTACTCCGGAAGAAGTTATAAAGTGTAATGATTCATATACAGGGTACTATCTTAAAGATGTTTTAGGACATTAGACTGAAAAAAGCTATAATTATACTAACTCTATTAATTAAAATCACACTGGTTTATTCCCAAGAGATAGATAAGACTCCTTTAGAGGACTTTAGTGTTATCGAGGATATGGCAATTATAAGGGACCTTGAGACTTCTAGCCTAGAAGAGTTAAATATCTGGGCTAAAAGGTTAGATTTACCAGAAGGAAGTAATAAAAACTCTTTAATCTCTTCTATTGCTAAATATTATAATGTAGATCTGCTAGGGAGTTCTAGTAAAACAAATAAAAATGATAAAACAATAAATATAAATAGGGCTGAACTCTCTAAATATTATACTATTGAAGAGGTAGATGAGAGTTTTGCTGAGTTTGAGGGTAGAGTTGAAATAGTTATTGATGATGTAGAACAGAAAATTCAGCACTCAATTATTGGAGATAAAATAAACTTTAATCGAACCTTAAACAGTGTTACAGCCCTAGGAAATGTCCAATATATCAAGACAGAAAAGGGTAAGCCAGAGTTGGTAACAGCTGAGTCCTTAACATTTAACCTATCAAATTGGAAGGGTTCAATGGTAAAGTGCATCTCTAAACAGGATAAAACTATAGATGAAGAGAGTATGGTCTTTTATTATGTAACAGGTGAGATTAAAAAAAGTGATACTGAAATTATGGGAATGAATGATGTAACAATTCAAACTGTTTCAGGCTCTCCATACTTTAATATAAGCGCCAAAGACCTTTGGATGTTAGACTCTTCAGACTTTGTGATTATTTCTCCATGGGTAAAGGTTGGTCATGTTCCCGTTTTTTGGTTCCCTTTTTACTATCACTCAGAAAACAATCTCTACTTTAATCCTGTTTATGGAGTAAGAAGTAGGGAGGGTACATTTTTACAAAATACTCTATATCTTTTAGGTGCTAAACCTGTAGATAAGGAGCAGTCTGACTTCTCATTTTTATCCTTTGATAATGGGGAAGGGGTGAGTAATAAGGAGTTTAATGGATTAACCCTTGTTCCATCTAAGGATAAGAGTAAATACAGTTCTGATTACTCAAAAATAATGTTAGACTATTACTCTAATTTAGGTATTTTTATAGGTTCAGATACTAATCTTAACTTTTCAGGAACTAAAATAGATCTTGAAACAGGACTAGGGTTTTCAAGGAGTATAAATGATTCTACAGGTCTAGTATTTGTTAATAAAGAGTCTATATGGAATCACTCTTATATGTATGGAAATGAAGTTCCCTTTAGATATAACTTTAATTTAGACCTAACATTTCCTTTTGGAAGTTTAAATATTATATCCCTCTCGGATCCTTATTTTAAAAGTGATTTTTATAATAGAAAGGAGAACTTTAAGTGGGTAGACTATTTTACTGACCAGTTAGACCAGGGGCTTGAGTCCTTCTCAAGTGGTGCTGCTTTAGACTATAGAAGGGATACATCGGAGATATCCCTTGTTAGTGAGTACTCCTGGAGTCTAGATTTTAAAAGTTACTCTCCTAATGTATCAAAGTTAAACCCATATATTGATAAATTTACCTTCGATATAAAAAAAATTGAATTGGACTTTAACTCTAAGATTACAAAGGGGGTTACCCTAGATGCCCTGGGGAATCAACAATTAGAGGTTCTATATGAGGATTACGACCCATCATATAAGTTTTTCTACCCAGAAGTAGGGAAAGTTCCTATCTTGCTAAATATACAGGGAAGACTTTTTGATACTTCGTTTAGTAAAAAAGATATAGAAAAGGTGGAGGATAATTATAATTATATCTTTGATAAGTATAACAATTTATTAGACCTTGAAAATCCAACTGTTGTTAAAACTGAAGATAAAGAGAGTTCTTTGGAGCATGGAGAGGTGGAGAGTAAACCTATCTATAATTTTGAATATAGTGAAATTTTTGGTGATGAAAAAATTGCTTCAAAAAAGAGCAACCCTGTTATCAATACAAAATTTAAATATAATGTAAACATTCCCCTAAGCTTATATCTCTATTGGGATAATACACTATGGAATAACCCGGTTGATATAGATTACTCTCTATCCCAGGATTCTATGTTATATAATACTGATCCGTATATTAAAGGTGACTACACATTAGATGTTTTAGACTCATTTATTAAGATTTCTAATACAACAAAGGGGAATATATATCTTAAAAAATATATAGAAGAGGATGATCAAGCAGACCTTATCTCTTTATATAAGTGGAACAAGAGTATTGTAGAGAATGACCTTAAATCCACTATTGATTTTTTAAAACTATTTCCAGAAATAGAAAAACACTCCCTCTCTTTAACTTATAAGCTTAACTCTATGTTATATAAAAAAAGTTTTGATCAGGATGCCTTTGATCTATTAGTAGAAGATTATCCAGTATATAAAATTGAGAACTTTAAGTGGACCAAGGATTATATTGATGATAACGAGTTGTATTTTAAATATACATATAAAGTTGATTTTTCAGAGACATCCCTAGGTTATAAAAAAATCCTCCCACCATTAGAAGAGGAGAGAAGTGTAATTTTTGAGCAAAAGTTCGATATTGATCTTTTAGCTGATCTAAATAACATAAGTACAACAACTGTAGATGTTAATAAGAGCATTACCCAGGAAGAAGTTATTGATACTTTATCGGTTGATCAGGTAAATAAGTTAAAATATAAGAGCCTTGAATTCTCTACCAAGTTTGGAAGTGAATTTGATGGTACTGTTGAGTATATATTTGATAATAAGGATAATTGGGATTTTGACCCATTAGGTTTTGAACTAAAGTATAAACCAACTAAATTTTTTGAGTTATCACTTAGCTCTGATTTTGATTTAAACAGTACAACCCTAGAGTCCTATTATGGGAAGATAAAACTTTGGGATATAGATTTTACCCTTACTTCTTCTTACAATAATCCTGTAAAATGGAATGAAGAAACACTTCGATGGGATACATTAAGTGATTTAGATAAGGTCCTATCCCCAGAATCTTTAACAATAAAACATAACTTTGACCTTAAAAAGTTTAAATTCTGGAAAAATAGAGTTACTCTTAATATCGACTCAAACTTATCATTTAAGAAAGAGTTTATAAAAGTAGACACCTCCTTTTTAAATTATAAACTTGTTTTTGGCTTAGATATATATGAATTTCTTGAACTAAATTTCACCTCATCATCAAGTAATAACTCTATTTTCCAATACATAGAAGGGGATAGTGATATTCTAGGTTTAAATAGTAATAAAAATATTTTAATTGACTTAATTAAATCATTTAACTTTTTTAATAGGGAGGATAGGGTAGAATCAAATTTTAACCTAAACTCAATGAAAGTAGATGCCATATATAAAATGCCTGACTGGAATTTGATATTTAGTTATACAGGAGAACCAAAACTTGAGGACTCAAATATTAACTGGTTTCAGAAGTTCTCATTTTTTATAGAGTGGAAACCATTATCATTAGTAAGATCAGATGTTGTAAATGACGACGATAATTGGAGTGTTTCTACTTCCGGTAAGGAAGATTAGTGCTTGACTATAAAGACTATTTTTTATTAAATGATTTTAATGGATAAATTATTGATACACAATTTTGTAAATTTTCAGATTAAAGCTTATTATAAGGGACAAGATGAAAAATAAATTCTATTTAACCAATTTAAAGCAGTATCTTTCTAGCAACTCACTCTTTACAAATATATTTGTTTTGATGAGTTTTTTGTTATCTGT
The DNA here is from genome assembly GCF_008329945.1 of Thiospirochaeta perfilievii. NCBI lineage: Bacteria > Pseudomonadati > Spirochaetota > Spirochaetia > Spirochaetales > Spirochaetaceae > Thiospirochaeta > Thiospirochaeta perfilievii. The sequence continues at coordinate 3,115,028 of NZ_CP035807.1, forward strand.
TGTATTTATACTTTTTTTTAACTATTTTATTGATGCTTTTTTTAATTATAAAGAGAGTGATTTTAGGGTAGGGCAGCCAGCTAAAAGTGACTATGTTTTAAAATCAGATCTAAGTTATTTCAACGAGTTTGAAACAAATATAGCCAAGGGTGTAGAAGAGCAACTTGTGCTCCCTGTTTATAAAATTGATGATGAGATAACCAGTATAGCTATTTCTGAGCTAAAAGCTTTTTATCAATCAATTAACAGTTTATTAGAGGGGAATAGTTCCACAGACCTTATAATAGAGAGAATTAACGATACATTTCCTGATTTATTTACAAGTTATGAAATGGGGGAGTTTCTTAAATTAGACTTAAGGCATTTTTTCTCTCTTTTACTAACAGAACAGAGAAAGATCCTTAATCGTGGTTATATCTCAGAGTCTGGAACCAGTAATGGTTCCGGGTTGATAAGTGTTATATCCAGTGATGATGGAACTCTTAGTCAGGATATAAGTGCTATATCCGTATTAAAGTCCATTAAAATAGACTCATCCCTCTATGGTGATTTTGAACCATATTTTAGTAAACTACTAACAGAGTTTATGAAAGTTAACTGTTTTTATGATAATGATCAAACTAAACACAATAAGGATTTAGCACTATTAAACGTTAAGCCTGTTATTGACTACTACAGAAGTGGAGAGATTCTAATAAAGAAGGACTTTGTAGTAAGTAGTGACATACATAAAAAGATTATGGAAGCAGAGATTCTTGTTAAGAAAAATACTATATCAAATATATTTTTAGTTTTAGGATATATGTTTCTAATCTACGTTGCTGCTATAGTTCTTTTTACAAGTGGTTTTATTCAAAAAAAGTTAAATGAAAGTGATGTCGTTTTATTAGCTGGGATGACACTGTTTTATGTACTTTTTGCAGTATTATTACGTTACTTTATAGGTCTTGAAAATATATCTATATACCCACTATTACTTCCATCTATCCTAGTATCAATGTTAATAACATTTCTTCTAGGTAGTAAAGTAGGGCTTTATCACTCAATATTAACATCATTTTTAGTTCTATTAATCTCTGACTTCTCTATATATGCATTCTCTATTACCCTTATGATTTCTATTTTAAGTACTATTGTTATTCATGATGTGGAGAAGAGAATTGATTTAATGAAGTCTAGTGGTGAACTTGCCATATTACAGACAGTATTAATCCTCTATATGCTAGCCATAGATATTGTTAAAACAGACGATTTATTAATGCTACTATTTGTCTCTGTAGGCTCATCCCTGGTTTTTGGTATTCTAACCCTTGCATTACTTCCCCTATCTGAACACTTATTAAAAATATCTACCTGTTTTCAGTTAACAGAACTTTGTGACTTAAATGCTCCCCTTTTAAAGAGTATGTTAATTAAGGCTCCAGGAACGTATGCCCACTCTATAGCTGTAGCTAATATGGCGGAGTCAGCAGCCCAGAATATAGGTGCCAACGCCCTATTAGCTAAAGCCGGTGGTTATTACCACGATATTGGGAAAATAGATCAACCCCACTATTTTATAGAGAATCAGAAAGGTGGTAAAAATATGCATGATGATATGAAACCATCCCTCTCTGTTGCTGTAATAAAGTCCCATGTGAAGCTTGGAATTGAGAAGGGTAAAAAAATTGGACTACCTAGTGATATTATTGATATTATAGAGCAGCACCATGGTAAGGGCGCCATCTCCTTCTTTTTAGATAAGGCAAAAAAAGAGAGTAAGGGTGGTCTTATCTTAACCGAGGATTTTGGTTATTCTGGTCCTAATCCACAAAGTCCAGAGGCAGCTATTGTAATGCTTGGGGATAGCGTAGAGGCCGCTGTCAGATCCTTAAAAAACCCAACTATTTCCCAGCTAGAGAAATTTGTATGGGAGCTTATACTAAATAAATTAAAAGAAGGAATGTTAGATGCATGTGGTTTAACTCTATCAGACCTTACTTCTATAAAGGACTCATTTATCAGTACTTTAATGGGTCATTATCACTCAAGAATTGAATATCCTACAGGAGCAGATGAATAATGAATGATATTACTTTGATGTATCAAAACATCAATAAGGTTGATTGGGAAGAGAAGTTATTAGGTTTTACAGACTCTATACTCAATCTTTTAGAGATTGATAACTGGGAATTTTCCCTTACACTTTGCGATAATAGTTATATACACAAAATTAATAGAGATTATAGAGATAAGGATAAACCCACAGATGTTATTACTTTTGTTATGTCCGATGAACCATTTCCTGTAACACAGGAGGCGGGAGAACCCTACAGTGCTGGAGATATAATAATCTCCTTGGAAACAGTTGAGGAAAACTCAAAGTATTTCAAAGTGAGCTATGAGGAAGAGTTAAAAAGGGTTTTAATTCATGGAATTCTACACCTAATGGGGTTAGATCATGAAACAAACAGTGAAGATGAAGAGATGTTGATAAAACAGGAAAAGATATTAAAAGATCTTATAGGTAGAGGACTATTCTAAAAATGAGTTTTTTTAAAAGAGTGTTAAAAAAATCCAGGAGCGAAGAAGAGGCCAATCAAAGCATTGAGACCCAAAATATGATCAATGGGATTGTAGAGTTAACAGAGACATCGGTTAAGGATGTTTACGTTCCTAGGATTGATGTTGTCTTTATTGAAGAGGATACAACACTACCCAATGCAATAAAAATAATGGAAGAGAGCGGTCACTCTAGATTTCCAGTTTATAAGGATACCTTAGATGATATCATCGGTATTTTATACCTTAAGGATTTAATTCTTTATATTTATAATCTAGATGATGAGTCTAGTTTTAACATTACTGATGTTATAAGAAAGCCTTATTTCGTCCCTGAGAGTAAAAAATTAGACTCCCTATTAAGAGAGTTTAAAAGGTTACATGTACATATAGCTATCGCCGTGGATGAATATGGTGGAGTCTCTGGAATTGTATCAATGGAGGATATTATTGAAGAGATTGTTGGGGATATTCAAGATGAGTTTGATAATGAGATTGAAGAGATAATTAAAATAGATGACAAGTCTTGGTTGTGTGATGCTAGAGCAAATATAGATGATATTAATGAGAAGTTAGGCCTTGAAATTGATACAACTGATATTGAGACAATAGGTGGGTATGTTTTTAATCAAATAGGGGAGATTCCAGTTAAGTTTGAAAAAATTGATACACCGGAAATGACAATTATAATAACAGAAGTTTATGGTCATAAGATAAAGAGGGTTAAGTTGGTGAAGAAGTAATGATAAAAAAAATTTTATTTCCAATTCTATTTTTTTTAACACTAACATCACTATTTACCCAAACAATTTATGACTATGTAGCTTTGGCAGAAGAGAGTATGTTGTATCAAAAATACTATGAAGCTGTCGAGAATTATAAAGAAGCCCTATCAATAAACTCTGCCGATATAAAGTCAAATAAAGGACTAAGTGACGCTTTTTTTATGTTAGGGGAGTATCAAGAAGCGATAATATACATTGATAAGTGTATAGAATTGAATATTAACAATATTGAGTTTTTAAACTCTAAGGCTAGAATATTAACTGCCATTGGTGATTATAATAAGGCTAAAGAGTTATATGATAGGGTTTTAGATAGAGAAATCTATAATATTAGGGCTAAAAGTGGTTTAGCAGAGTTAAGAATTGCAGAGGGAGATATAGTAGGTTCCCTCTACGACTTTGAGAAAATTCTTAAATTCTCTCCAAATAGTAGGCGTCTACTTCTCTCCCTGGTTGTTTTATATGATAGCCAGGGTAAATATGAAAACTCTAATGAGCTTATACAACAGGCTATTAGAGTATATCCTGAAGATCCTATTGTATTAGAAGCAGCTGTAAATCACTATATAAATACTAAGAGCTATAAAGGAGCCTCACTCTATATGAGTGAACTCTTAAATGTATCTAAAAGTAGTAGCATTAGACTTCTAAATGCTAAATTATTAATTTATCTAGAAGAGTTTGAAAAGGCACTTGATGAATTAACTCAGTATATGAAGATTGAAAAAAAGAATCCAGAGGCCTACTATCTTGCAGCATTAATTTTAGATGAACTAAATCAAGATGAAAAAGCCTTATCTTTAATTAAAAGAGGAATAGACCTTAAACCAGATGATGAGATTTTTCGTTTCTATAGTGAAAAGCTAATGGGTGATATGTATATTCTAAAGGATAGCAAAAGGGATTTGTACTCTAACTGGTATTTAAATCAGGGGCTGTTATTAGAAGATAGATACTTCTATGAAAAGGCTAAAGTGTACTACCAAAGAGGAGTTGAGTTATCCCCTTTTAATAGTAGATTAAGGTATACCTATGGAAATATACTTAAGAAAATGGGGTATCGTCAGAGTTATCTAAAAGAGCTTAACTTTCTATTAAGTAGTGAGTCAAACCTTACTGAAATAGATGATGATATTGATGAGATAATTCTTATAGAGGATAGCCTTCCTAAAAAGCCATTATATGAGAAATGGGGTGAAGAGAGATGGAATTTTGATGATTATTTTAAGGTTTCAACATTTATTAATAACTCCACAGGGGAGGGGCACTTAAGCTCTGGAAAAATAATTAAAGATATTACAAATCGCTTCTTATCAGGGCAAAGTAAATACTTTGTTAGTGATATATCTCTATTTTCAGGTAATCTGTCATCCGCATTTAATCAATCTCGTCAAAGTAACAGTGATTATTTTTTAATTATTAACTTTCTTGAAGGAAGTAGAACTTTCTCTTTAAATGCAAGACTTCATCTAACAAAAAGTGGTAGACAGATTAAAAGCTTTAACTACTTAAAAACTGGGAATAACAGGATATTTAACTGCTTTGAAAATTTAAGTAAGGATCTTAATGACTTTTTACCAACTATAGGATCAGTTATTGATATAAAAGGAGAGTCTGTTCTTTTAAATATCGGTTTAAATCAAAAGGTCCAATTAGATACAGAATTTCATGTAGTTAAAAAAGGTAGCTTCTTTATTATACCCGATTCACCATTTTTAGATTTTGATTTAGATAAGCATTTAGGTGTAGTTAAAATAGAGGCTGTCGGAGAAGGAATGAGCGATGGTTCTTTTACAGCAAACAATAGTTTTAACCTGTTAAATATTGGGGATAATATTCTATATCTACCAGTAGATCAGGGTGAAAAGGTTATAGATGAGAGTTTTAAAGAGAGTATAATGGATAGTGAATTAATAGGGCAGTTATTAAAGGTTAACTAGATAATTGTATTACTGCTTTTTATTGACATTAAAGTCCTAATTTCTTAAAATGCTAATGTATAAATAATTAATGAATAATGGAGGGTAATTATCATAATAATCAACTATCTATCTATCAAATACTCTCGCATAAAAAATATAAATACTTTTTCAATTAAGCAAAAAAATATTACATATATATAAGGAGATAAGGATGAGCCTTACTACTGTTAAAGATTTAGATTTAACTAATAAGCGTGTTCTAGTTCGAGTGGACTTTAACGTTCCTCTAAAAGAAGGAAAAATTACAGATGATACAAGAATGGTAAGGGCATTACCTACTCTAAAATACATTTTAGAGCAGGATGGAGCTTCTCTTGTTGTTATGAGTCACCTAGGTAGACCATCAGAAGAGAGAGAGCCTCAGTATAGCTTAAGCCAATTAAAAGATCATTTAGCTAAATTAACAGGTACAAATGTAATTATGGCACCAGACTGTGTTGGTAGTGAAGTTGAGTTATTAGCTAAAGATTTAAAAGCAGGAGAGATCTTACTTTTAGAGAATACTCGATACCATAAAGCGGAAAAGAAAAATGACGAGGCATTTGCAAAACAGTTAGCAGCTTTAGCCGATGTTTATGTAAATGACGCTTTTGGTACAGCTCATAGAGCCCATGCGTCAACAGAGGGTGTTACTAAATTTATACCTTCATGTGCTGGTTTTTTAATGGAGACTGAGTGTAACTTTTTTGATAAAGTATTAATTGCTCCTGAGAAACCATTTGTTGCAATAATTGGTGGAGCTAAAGTATCATCAAAAATTACTGTATTAGAGTCTATGCTCGATAAGTGTTCTACATTTGTTATTGGTGGTGGTATGGCATATACTTTTATGAAAGTAAAAGGTTATGAGATTGGTAAATCAATGTTTGAAGAGGATTTCCTAGATACAGCTAAGAAGTTTTTAGATGATGCAGAGAAAGCTGGGGTTGAGGTTATACTACCATTAGACCATGTTTGTGCTGCTGAGTTTGGTGAAAATGCTTCTCCTGTAGCTGTTGATGACATTAATATTCCATCTGACCTAATGGCTTTAGATGTAGGTCCTAAAACTTCAGAGTTAGTAAAAGAGAGAGTTTTAGCTGCTAAGATGATTGTCTGGAACGGTCCAATGGGTGTTTTTGAGTTTGATAACTTTGCTAAAGGAACAAAAGATGTTGCCTCATTTGTTGCACAGTGTAAGGGTGTAACTGTTGTTGGTGGTGGTGATTCTGTTGCTGCTGTAAACAAATTTGGTTTTGCTGATCAAATAGATCATGTATCAACTGGTGGTGGAGCTTCCCTTGAATATTTAGAAGGTAAAGTTTTACCAGGTGTTGTAGCACTTAGAAAATAATTTGCTAGCTAGGGGAGACTCTAGCTTTTATTAACATTAACATATTATATAGGAATTAAAATGAGAAAAACATTTATTGCAGGAAACTGGAAAATGAATAAGACTCCTTCAGAAGCTGTAGCTTTTGCAAAGGAACTAGTAGTATCTTTAAAGGATTCAGATACAAAATTAATGATTGCTCCATCTATGACAGCAATCTCACAGGTTGCTGATGTAATTAAAGGATCTAATATTATATTAGGTGCTCAAAACATGGCATCTGTAGAATCAGGAGCTAGAACAGGTGAAACTTCTGTATTAATGTTAAAAGATTTAGGTGTTGAAGCTGTTATTTTAGGTCACTCAGAGAGAAGATCTATTTACGGTGAGTCAGATGTTTTAATCAATGAAAAAATTAAGTTAGCACTTTCCCACAACTTAGAAGTACTATTTTGTATTGGTGAGACTTTAGAAGAGAGAGAGGCTGGTAAAGCTGAAGAAGTTTGTTTTTCTCAAACTGAATTAGGACTTAAAGGTATCTCTGCAGAGGAAATGAAAAATATTGTAATTGCTTACGAACCTGTATGGGCAATTGGAACTGGTAAAACAGCTTCACCTGAGGATGCCCAGGCTATTCATAAGGCTATTAGAGGCAAAATTGAAGAACTTTATTCAAAAGAAGTTGCAGAAAAGGTAATTATCCAGTATGGTGGATCTGTTAAGCCTGGAAATGTTAAAGAATTAATGGCTCAGCCAGATATAGACGGTGGTCTTATTGGCGGTGCAGCTTTAGACACTGATTCATTCACAGCTTTAGCAAATTACAATAAATAAAATATCTTAGACTGGAGAATGAAATGGAATTTGTTTCAACTCTGCTATTAGTACTGTTTATAATTGTAGCAGTTTTATTAGTGGCATTAGTATTATTACAGGATGATCAAGGTGAAGGCCTTGGTAGTATGTTTGGTGGAAATAGTTCATCACCTTTTGGTGCAAAATCTGGAAATGTTTTAGTAAAAACTACAACTGTTCTAGGTATACTATTCTTTGTTTCTTCCCTTGGTTTAGCATGGGTTTCAAGAACACAAAGTGATGATGACATTCTTAAAGCAGCTGTTAAAGCAGAAATAGAGAGTGTTGAAGGTAGCGATTGGTGGGAAGAACCAGCTACTGAGACAGAAACGGACACTGTAACTGATACTGTAAATGAATAATAGATAGGGGGTTCGACCCCCTTTTTATTTATAAGGATTGTTCATGAGAATTTGTATAGCATATAGCTCTACTAAAAATAAAAAAATTGAAGATTACGCTAGGTCATTAGCTAAAGGTATTGAAGATAAAAACAGTGCTGTTATTGATCTAATTAATATAGATAAAGAGAGTGATAAAAGACTAACAGGTTATAATTATATAATAATTGGTAGCAGTAAATCCTCTTTTTTCGGTTCTAAAGTTGATAAACCGATATTACATTTTTTAAAGAACTGCGGTTTTATTACTGGTAAACATACTTTTGTTTATACTACAAGTGGTTTTGGATCTCATAAATATTTAGCATCATTTATGAAAGCAGTTGAAAGTGAAGGCGTATTGTTAAAGAATTCAGCAACAATTAGTTCCAATGATGAAGCTAGAGTAATTGGAAGTAAGTTACACATAAAATAATGGAGTTTACAATGAAAAAAATATTTTTAATAGTTTTAAGTGTATTATCACTTACCATAGCATCAGGGCAGAGTGTTTTTGATACAGTTGTTGCTCAGGTTAAATTAACCAAAACAGAACTAATTAAGTTAAGTTATGTTGAAGAAAAATTAGATGCGGCTGAGAAACAGGTCGGACGGCCATTTACAGTTGAAGAGAAAGATTTTATTTTAGACTCAATTATAAATAATGAAATTATAAAACAAGCTGCAGCTAGAGATGGAATTAATGTAACTGAAGATATGATTCTAAATATGTTACGTCAACAAGCTGGAGGAAATGCCTCAGACCAGCAGATTAAGGACGCAGTTGTTGCCCAATACAAAAGTTCATGGGAAGATGTTTCAAAAGCTTTAATTGAGCAGTTATCTTTACAAGAGTATATAAAAATAGCTGGAGCTGAAGAGTTAAAGAAGTACGCTGTACCACCAACCCAAGAAGAGATAGTTGAGTTTTATAACAATAATAAAACAAAATTTGTGAATCCTGATATGGTTAGAGTAAATCATATTTTCTTTTCAACCCAGGGTAAGGATGATAAAGGAGTTCAAGAAGCTAAAAAGAAAGCTGATGATGCTTTATTATTAATAAAAAAAGGTTCTAAAACATTTGACGAGTTAGTACAAGAAGTTAGTGAAGATAGAAACTCAGCTTTAAATGGTGGAGAACTAGGTTTTATTGCTAGGGATGATGCAAATACTGTACAGTTATTAGGTACAGAGTTTATTAATACTGTTTTTAACCTTCCTATGGATAAAATACATGGTGTATATAAATCTAATTCTGGTTATCATATTGTTGAAATTACCGAGAAAAGATCAGCTAGATTGTTAAAGCTTACAGATCCAATAAATCCATCTACTCCTGCAACAGTTGCCCAGTATATTCAGCAGAGTCTAGGTCAACAGAAATCAACTCAAGCCTTTGCTCAAGTTACAGAGATCGTTATTCAACGATTAAGAAAAGAAGCTGTAATTAAAGTTATGGATAAAAGTATCCCTTGGAAATAATCTGTGGAACCCCGGCATAAGGGCAGAGAGCTTGCCTTTAAAGCACTATATAGTTGGGAATTAAATAAATCCACAATTTTTGCCGATATAACCAATATAGATAATGAATCTTCACCCTTTGGTGAAGATTTGTTTACAGGTGTTATTGGTAATATTGAATATATCGATCAAATATTAAGTAAAAACTTAGTTAATTGGCATATAAATAGAATAAATAAAATAGATTTATCTATTCTAAGACTAAGTATCTACTCTTTAATATTTTTAAAAGATATTCCTAAAGTTATTACTATTAACGAAGCGATAAATATATCAAAGGATTATGGTACAGATCAATCATATAAATTTGTAAACGGTATTTTAGATTCAATAAATATTTAATTAGGAGTATTAAAATTAAGATCAAAAAAAATCTTTTAATAACTGCAGTAACTCTTTTTATATTGTCACTACTATTTTTAAGTGGTTATCTCTATCTAAGTTTTAAAAATAAAAACAGTATCGAGTCCCAAATTATAGTTATAGACTCAAATATTGAGAGTGGTAAATTAGATAAGGCAATAAAGTTACTATCTAAAGCTAGTAAAAATGTACCAGATAGATATAGTAGTTATAGACTACTTAAACGTTCAATTAATATTGCTGAATCAACTTCTAACTACAAAGTTTTTTTAGATGTTGCTTTTAACATTGTTAATACCTTTCCCGGAAATGAGGACCTACAGGCCTATTATGTAATGTCTCTACTTAAAGTAGGAGAGTATGATAAAGCTAAAGAAGTCGCCCTTGATCAATTAACCTCGTCAGAATTTAAACCTCTATTAGCACAGACTATACTTTTTAGTGATAATAAGTCCCAAACCGATAAAGATATTATACACTATATGGAGGGGCGTTTAGATCCATCATTTTTTGAATACTTAGCATCCCTTTTAAATGATACTTCCCTATATATAAATTCTGCACTTTTATGGGCAAAAAATGGAGAACTAGAGAAGGCTTATAGTTTAGTTTCAAATTTAAATAGTAAAAATATAGAAGAGTTAATATCTCTTTTAGCCTATGATACAGGAAGAAGAAGTGAAGCTCTACTACGTCTATTAGAGTTACCTAAGAGTGACTCTATAAAATATACAAACATCCTCTTGATTGCGGATTTATTATACTTAAAAGATAACTATCCACGAAGTCGTTTTTACTATGAAAAGGCTTTGGAGTTAGATGTTATTGATGCAAAACCATTTATCAATATTACATCCATATATAGAAAGTTAGATGACATTAAACAAGCAATAACCTTTGTAGATAGAGGTGTTTCCCTTTTTAATAAAAAGATACGAGAAAAGATTTCCTCTATTGATGAACTTAAAGAGAGTAGTAAGTCATTAAGTGATCCAAATGAGATTAAGCTCTCTAAAACTTTACTACTCCAAAATCAAGATGATCTAACAAAATTAGAGTTTGAGTATAAAAAACTAGTTTTATTATCCTATCATCTATATAAAGAGGTTAACTCTACTAGTGCAATAAAAATATTAGAGGATTATAGAGAGTTATTTCCAAATGATGTAAAAATACAATTACTCTATTTAAGAGAAAATAATAGAACCATTGATCCAGCAATTTATCAGGCCAGATTATGGAGTTTACTAAATAGTGATAAAAATAGTAAAGAGGTTTCAGAATTTCTTGTTTGGTACTATTTGGGTATTAATGATTTTGATAATATCAATCTAATTTTAGAGAGAAGCGAAAATAGATATCCTAATCAGAGCTGGACAAAATATTATAGAGGAATATTAGAAGGTCTACATGGTAACTATAAAGAAGGTATAAAACTATTAAGCAGTAGAGATATAGATGTTGATGAGTGGGAGTTGCTCTTTAATAGAGGTATTTTAGAGATGGGACAGAAAAACTACTCAAATGCAATGGAACTTTTTAATAAGAGTATTATAGCGATTAACCAGAAGGCCTATTTAAAAAATAGAGATGTCTATCTATCTAAAATTAAGACCAAAATTGCAATTGTTCTTATAACTCTAAACGAAGTTGATGAAGCTATTAGGGTTCTTAATAGCGCAATAGAGTTAGATCCAAACAATTATACCAGTGACCTTTTAAAGTCCATAAATATAGATCTTAAGGAGAGTAAATAGATATGTTAAAAAAAATTCTTATTTTATCTTTATCTATATTTTTAATTGGATGTACTACATCAAGAAGTTACCTAGAATCAAGATATATTAATATTGCAGAGGAGGTTTTACCCTCAGTTGTTGAAATAATCTCTGTTGGAATAGAAGAGGACTCAAAGAATAAGTGGTTTGATTTCTTTCAAGATCAAGAAGATTTTCAAAGAGATGATATTAATACAGGTGTTGGTTCAGGTGTAATTCTCTATAAAGAGAGTGATTCTTATTTTATATTAACTAATAAACATGTTGTTGGTAACTTAGATGAGGTTAGTGTTCTTTTATATAATAACGAATTATTAAAAGGTAGTGTTATTGGATTTGATGTAAGATTTGATATTGCTGTTGTTAAAATTGAGACAGATTTGGAATTAAGTGTAGCGGAAATATCCCTCTCTAGTAGGCTTCGTGTTGGACAGTTTGTTGCAGCCCTTGGTAGTCCAATGAGTTATGCTCAATCAATCTCCATGGGTATTATAAGTAATATTGGAAGATTTGGAGGACCAAAGGATAATTTAAGTAACTATATACAAACTGATGCAGCAATAAACCATGGAAACTCAGGGGGTCCCTTAGTAAATATGAAGGGAGAGGTTGTTGGAATAAATACCTGGATTTCATCCCCTACTAGTGGAAATATAGGTTTAGGTTTTTCTATGCCTATAGAGAATGTCTACCCATCATTTTTGAGTATTATAGAAAACGGGTTTGTTCCTGTTGGTTGGATAGGCATAAGCTCCTATGGTTTTCCCGATTCAGACTTTTACAACGTTAATAGTGGGGCATTTATCAATCAAGTTGTTGTAGGCTCCCCTGCATATAAAACAGGACTGCTTCCTGGAGATATAATTTTAGGTATAAATGAGACTAAAATTAGCTCTTCAGAAGAGTTATTTTTAAAAATTTCACTATTAAAACCAAAAGATATTGCAAACCTTAAAATTAACAGATATTCTGATGAACTAAATATTTCTCTTGAATTAGGAGAGAGTGATAAGAATGTTCTTGAGACTTCTAAAAATGTTTTTCCAGGTTTTATTTTATCTGAAAATGAAAATGGGTTAAAAATCATTGAAATATTACCAAAATCAATAGGTTTATCATCGGGTTTTAAAAAGGGTGATATAATAAGTTCTATTAACGGTAATAGAGTCATCGAACTTCAAGAGTTCTACAAGTTTATAAATCTGGGTAATAATCAGTTAATTATTACTAGAGAAGATAAAGAACTTCAATTAGAATTAAAGTATTAAGAGGTTAACTACAATGAAAAAAGATTTTGTTCAATATGACGAAATGAGAAATAACATACTTAAAATGGTCCATCAAATTCATACAGAGGGATTTAGCCCAGATGTAATATATCTATCTTTAAGGGGTGGAGCTTATATGGGGAACATCATGAGTGAGTATTTTAAGATTGTTAAAAAAGATGAGAGACCAGTTCTTTTTGCAGCTGTTGTTGCTAGATCTTATCTTGGTGTTAGACAGCAGAGTAAAGTTATTATAGATGGTTGGACATACGCCCCTGAACACTTAAGACATGGAGATAAGATTCTCTTTGTAGATGATATTTTTGATACAGGTCGAACTCTAAATCATCTAGTAGAAGTAATTCTAGATAAGGGGATACCAAGGGAAGATATTAAAGTGGCAGTATATGACTATAAAGTTTTTCCAGATAAGGAAGCACTTCCAATACAACCTGACTACTACTGTAATAAACATGTAATTAGTGAAGATAATGATAATCCATGGATTCACTATATGTCCCATGAGTTAGTTGGTTTAACAAAGGAAGAGTTTGAAGAACACTATGTTAAAAATGATAGCTCTTTAAAAGATATTACTTCTATTTTTAAATAGTTAAAAAGGCATCATAATCTGATGCCTTTTTTTAAAACTAATTTTAGCTAATTTTAACCTCTTCACCACTTAGAATCTTATTCATATTTTTCACTGCACACATCTCTCCACACATTGTACAAGTATCCTCTTTATCTGGTTTAGCAGATTGTCGATATTTATAAGATTTTTCAGGATTTATCGATAGGGATATCATCTTCTCCCAGTCAAGCTCTGCCCTAGCCTTACTCATGTTATTATCTTTTTCTATAGCACCTGGAAATTTCCTAGCAACATCACCAGCATGAGCTGCTATTTTTGTAGCCATTATTCCCTCGATCATATCATCTTCATCTGGTAGTCTTAAATGTTCTGCAGGGGTTACATAACAGAGAAAGTCAGCTCCAGAACTTGCAGCAATCGCTCCACCTATAGCACTAGTTATATGGTCATAACCAGGAGCAATATCTGTTACTAATGGTCCAAGAACGTAGAATGGAGCGTTAAACAGGAGTTTTTTAGCAATTATCATATTTGTTTTAACCTCATTTAAAGGAATATGCCCTGGCCCTTCTACCATTACTTGAACATTTTTAGCCCAAGCTCTTTTAGTCAGTTCTCCTAGGGTTATTAACTCCTCTAGCTGGGATGCATCTGTCGCATCATGTATGGAACCGGGTCTACAACCATCTCCTAGGCTAATAGTTACATCATACTCATATAAAACATCTAAAAACTCTTCATAGAACTCATAAAATGGATTTTCATTCCCAGTCATCTCCATCCAAGCAAAGAGTAGGGAGCCTCCCCGTGAAACTATATTGGTTAATCGCCTATTTCTTTTTACCCTTTGTGCTGTTTTTTTATTTAAACCGGCATGAATTGTCATAAAGTCAATTCCATCAATAGCGTGATCTTTTACACATTTTAAAAAATCATCCTTAGTTAGATCCTTTAAAGCTTTACCACTGTTACCTATCATATCGTACATTGGAACTGAACCTATCATACATGGGGATACTTCGACTAGATTCTGTCTAAAATCCCTTGTATCACCCCAACAGCTTAAATCCATTATTGAGTCAACATTTAGCTCTATAGCTTTTTTTACTTTTTTTAATTCTACATCCTTATCTGGGCAATCCTTTGATATTCCAATATTAACATTTACTTTAGTGGATGATAGTTCCCCAATGGCTACAGGTCGTATATTTTTATGGTTCTTATTCCCAGGGATAATAAGTCTTCCATTAGATACTTCTTTAATTAGTAACTCCCTATTTATATTTTCATTAGTTGCAACATACTCCATCTCTTTAGTAAATATACCCTTCCTAGCTGCCTCAATTTGTGTTTTATACTTCATTGTAACTCTTCTCCTCTATTTTTCTTATTACTGCTTTTACCTTAGAACTAATGTCATTACTTAAAGTTAATTCTGATACTATTGCTACAGATTTAGCCCCTTGGGAGAGAACTGAATCTATATTTGCTTCTTTAATTCCACCAATTGCCACAAAAGGGATTGATATATTTTTCTCTACCCACTTAAGATAATCTAATCCAACAGCTTTGCAGACATTTACCTTTGTTTTGGTTGGAAAGATTGGACCAACACCAATATAGTCCGCTCCATCTAACTCGGCCTTTTTTGCTTGGGATGGGCTGTGGGTTGATACTCCTATAATTTTATTTTTTCCAATAAGCTTTCTTACTCTATTTATTGGTAGATCATCTTGGCCAATATGGACACCATCTGCGTCTACTAATAGGGCTATATCTATATCATCATTAACAATAAAGGTTACATTATTTTTAGATGTAAGCTCCCTTATTTTTATACACTCTTTAAGTTTCTCCTTCTGGGAGAGATCTTTTTCTCTATACTGGATCAGTTTTAAATCCGCTTTAATAAACTCTTCTACAATATCAATATTTGAACGGCCTCTAGACCCTTTAAGGTAGGTAATCCCATATAAACTAGGAAGGGTTAGAAGTGGTTTTTCCTCTATATAAAATATAATCTCTCTCTCTAGGTTGTAAGTAACATATCTAACCTCTTTAAAAAGAGTATTCTCCTCAAATCTATTAAGACTTTTGGCTATCTCTTCTAAAGTTCTAAGGCCCTCCTGTACTCTTTTAAAATTACCTAATATTATTGATTCTATAGACTTAAACTCTTCTAGATTAAGATCTTGATCAACAATAAGCCCAATGTCCGACTGGACATCCCTATGGTGTAAAAGGGTCTTATCTAATTGATACAGGGATGTTCGAATCCTGTGCCTTGAGACCTTCAACCTCTTTGTAAGATTTAACTCGTTGTATTTAAATCGTAAAATATCTTCAATTACACGAAAGCCCTCACACACCCTATTAATGTTACTATCCATTAGTCTGTACATCTTAAATCCTTAATTGAGTATTTTAAAATTAGTGCCGCCTGTTTAGCTGAGCAGATAGAAACTCCAGGCATAATTGGGCTTATACCATCCTCAATACCAGACTTAAAATCACCAACTACTGTTAGTCTAGAATTTAACTCTCTCTCAACTATTCCATCTGTTTTCCAAAAATTACCAAGACCACTAGCAGAAACACACCTTACATTAGTGGGAATATTCTCTAATAAAGTTTTTT
The DNA here is from genome assembly GCF_008329945.1 of Thiospirochaeta perfilievii. Classification (NCBI taxonomy): domain Bacteria; kingdom Pseudomonadati; phylum Spirochaetota; class Spirochaetia; order Spirochaetales; family Spirochaetaceae; genus Thiospirochaeta; species Thiospirochaeta perfilievii. The sequence continues at coordinate 3,131,048 of NZ_CP035807.1, forward strand.
TGGACTCTATAGTATCAAGACCTTCAACAATAAAGTTACAACTTGAAAAAATTTTAAAGATACTATTTTTATCTAGTCTCTCCCTAACAATATCTACAGTTATATTAGGGTTAATCATAAGAAGATTCTCTTTTAATGCTTCTACTTTATAATCTCCTATCTGTTTATAGAAATAGAACTGTCTATTAAGATTAGAAATATCAATTCTATCAAAATCTACTAGGATGAAGTGTTTAAAACCCATTCTTACTAGGTTTAATGCGGTATTAGAACCTAAACCTCCACACCCTGCAATACCAACTATCTTCTTCTCTATACTTAATAGCTCTTGTTTTGTATATAGACTTGTCATACCGTTACCCAATCCTTATAAATAGGTTGATATCCTAAATCTCTTAACCTAGAATCAATTTCAAAGATTGATCTATTATCAGATATTTCAAACTGTTTATCGCTTTTACTTTTTGTATAACCACCTACATCTGTTTTTGAACCTGCAGAGATCTTGGTTACTCCAAGTTGTAATAGGTTATCCCTAAGCTCTGAACTCTCCCTTGTAGATAAAGATATACCCGCTTTTGGAAGGAATAACCTAAATACCACTATAAGTTTAGTGAAAAGCCTGTCATCTATAGTGTACTCCTGCTTAAAATTACCACTACTACTTTTGATTCTTGGTAGTGACATGGTTAAATCTGCATGGGGGTACATCTTAAATAGATATAAACTATGAATTGAAGCCATAAAAAAATCGATAATTGGGTCTCCTAAGCCTAGTAGGACACCTAAGTTTATACTTTTGATTCCGTTAGATAGAGCTCTCTTAGGAGCCTCTAACCTAAAATTATAGTCTGACTTCTCTCCATATAGGTGTAGTTTTTTATATAGGTTCATATTATAGGTCTCTTGGTAGATTGTAACATTGTGAACACCTAAATCTCTTAACTCCTTATATTCCCTATTACTCATTGAGTACATCTCTATTGAAATCGAATCAAAATATTTTTTTGCTGTTTTTATTGACTCTTTAATGTATTTAATTGGACTTTTAACCCTATCCCCACCTGTAAGAAGTAGAATGTGTCTAATACCCTCTTGTTTAAGCTTCAAGCATTCGTTTTCTAGCTCGTAACTACTTAATCGTGATCTTTTTATAGAGTTATCCTTATTAAATCCACAATAAACACACCTATTATTACAGTGGTTTGAAAGATATATAGGACTATATACTAAAACAGTTTTTCCAAACTCTCTAATAGTTAGAGCCTTAGCCCTAATAGCAAGCTCCTCTAAAAGATCATCAGAGGCTGGACTTAGAAGTGTTAGTAGGTCTAAGGGTTCTAGATCCCCTTTATTTAATACCTTTAAAACATCATCTTTAGTAAAACTTTTAAGACTCTTCTCAAAATTATAATTAAGCCAATATTTAAGATTGTTATTAAAATCATCCATTTAAAAAACCTGTTAGGGGGCTAGAGGCCACAGCTATAGAACTTCTACAACCTAAACCTGCTAGATAGGCATTTCTGCCAGATATTACAGCATCTTTAAATGCACTTGCCATCAATATAGGGTTAGGGCTAGATGCAATAGCTGTATTTACTAAGCAAGCATCAACACCCATTTCCATTACAACTGCAGCATCAGAAGGTTTCCCGATCCCCGCATCAACAATAATAGGTAGATCAATAAGCTCGACTAAAACCCTAATCATCTCCATACACCTTATTCCTCGATTACTTCCAATTGGACTTCCTAGAGGCATTATTGCTGCAGCTCCGGCATCCTTTAGGCTTCTTCCTAGGTATAGATCCGCATTTACATATGGAAGAACTATAAAGCCATCCTTAGAGAGTTCCTCGGTAGCTTTTAATGTTTCATAACCGTTAGGTAATAGATACTTGTTATCACTAATAACCTCAATTTTTATAAAGTTACCATGACCTGAAGCTCTAGATATTTGAGCTATTTTTATAGCTTCCTTAGCATCTCTTGCTCCAGAAGTATTGGGAAGTAGTTGTATATTAGGGGGGATGTAGTCCATTACAGACCTATAGGGAGAGTCAAAATCCACTCTTCTAAGTGCAACTGTTATTATCTGGGACTCACTAGCACTTGTTACTTGTGGGATTATTTCATCTGTTGAATACTTTCCAGTTCCTGTAAGTAGCCTTGAATTAAAAAATTTACCACCTAATTCAAATAGATCTTTCATCTCAACCCCCACCTACAATAGACAGAATCTCGATTTGAGACTCCTGTATAATAGAAGTAGACTCAAAGTGTTTTGACTTAATTATTTCTTGATTAAGCTGGATAATAATCTTGTTAGGATCGACTTTAAGATCTTTTAATAGTTCTAATATAGATAAATTGTTATCTATATCCCTTTTTTTACCATTGATAGTAACTTTCATTTAGTCTCCTCTGTGGGGAAACCTTTGAACATTAAAAAAGTCTAAAAAAAAGGCTTTTGAAAATATTACAATTCAAAAGCCATAAATATAAAAAAGTATATTTTTTATTTTAGGCTTCCCTACGACAGTATTAACTGTATCAGGTTCAAAGGGTCAGTATATAACTTCTCAGCCTAAATAGGCTCCCCTAGCATTTATTGAAGATTAACCAATTTTAATTTTTTATTCAAGTCTCTAAATTTAATCGTAAAAAATTTTGAGAAAAGTTAAAATTATCTATTTCTGAGGTAAAAAAACTATTAAGGTGATTCTGTGATCTTATTGCGTTTTCGAGTACTTTATATGCATAACCATATAGGGATGGTGCATTTAATAGTTTTGTATAATAATATCCATCTAAAAAGTCTCTTACTCCACCTGAAACAATAAACTCCTTCTCTTTTCCAAGACCTAGAGAGAGTAGGGTATTTACATTTTTAATCATATCAAACTTACTATTACCAATATTAATAAGAGGTTGACTATTTATCGCTTTACAAGAATTTTTATCCCTTAATAGCTCTAATTTCGTAAAATTAGTCCCACCAAAGGATGCTAAATCAATAACATCTATAGGAAGTTTTAATAACTCTTTTAAGCTACTAGGTCCAAATCCTGCACCAACTTCCTTAACAATTATTTTTGTTTTAAACTGTGGTAGTGTTTTTTCTAAGGTTATTAGTGGACTCTCTTTTAAAAGATCTCCACCCTTTTGTACCCACTCCTGTAGAGGATTAATATGAATAATTAGACCATCTAAATCTAAATTTCTAATAACCTTCTCTATTTTAAATAGCTCATCCCGATTTACTAACTGCTCAATTTGGGAAATACCTAGATTCCCAAAGAGTAGAACTTTATCTCCTGTAAACTCCCTTAGGACAAAACTCTTTGGGTTTTTATTCTCTAAATAGGGGCGTAATGAACCTACACCCATTGGAAGATTAAAAATTTTAGCTGCTGTAGCAATCCTTTTATTTATCTTTAATGATTTTCTACTACCCCCCGTCATACTCGATAAGAAGATTGGAGCTCCAATATTTTGTCCTAAGAACCTGTAGGAGTAGTGCTGAGTTTGATGGTTAGATATTAGTGGTTCATAATTAAATCTAACATCTAATAAATTCTCAGCTACCTGGGATTTTTTAGATAGCTTTATATGTTGGTTTTTTCTTAAACTTATACTCATATCTATAGTATAATATGTTACTATAAATTATTTAAGGAGAATATGTTGGAAGAGGTAGATGGAATTTCTAGATTATCCGAAGTTATGTATATAGAAAGGGACTCTAAGGGTAAGATCTCTAGGGTTTTTGATGTTGATAATAAAGAGATTGATAAAAAAATGTTACATAGATCATTTATGATTCGGGTGGAGAAAAAAGGGTTTTATTATAAAGATGAGTTTATAAAGATGGAAAATATTTTAGAGACTATGAAAAAGAGAGCGTTAGGTTATCAAAGAAGACGTAAGGGTCATAGCTTTGATTCAATTTGTTAAAGGGTAAAAAAAATCCCCCAAAGGGGACTCTCTTATTTAATATTTTTTAGGACTTCCAAAGCCTTATCTGTTACAACTTGTATATAACCACTATCAGGAAGTGTCATATTTGATATTAACTCAAATATCTTATTATTAGTAATCTCAATGTTATTTTTATTTAAATTATCTACAGCTAATAAAAAAGCGTAGGCAAAGTTATGGTCTTTAGAAGAACCGTGAACTTCCATTAATCTAGATATAGTATCAACAACTAACTGAGGATCAGCTGCTGTATTTTTAGATATACCTACAATAATCTCAGAAAGAACCATAGATTCAGTCTCCATCTCTCCAAGTTCAATTAGAGAATTTGCTGAGTTTACGGTATTAATATTACCAAGTAATCTTGTTGCCTTTTGTCTAACCATAGGAAAATTATTAACAATTCGTCCATTGTTAATAGAGATAATACCGGTACCTTCTGCCCCAAGGTCTGTAATAATTCTCATTACAAATGGATCGTTTCCATTGAGTCTTCCCTCTTCGTTCATGGCGGTTAAATCATCAATTGCCATACTCTTTAACTCCCTGTTAGGGGATGATGCTTGGCTGTCGATAATCCTAGTTTCAGCAGGGACTTTTAGATATAAATCCTCAACAGTCTCTTCCTGTGAAGATACAAATGCCAAAGAAGTTGTAAGTAATAATCCTAATAATATTGTTCTTTTCAAATTAAACTCCATATAATAACAAATATTCTAGTTACAATTATATACCATCTTCAAATAAAATAACTAGCTTTTTTTAATACTAATCTGATATGATCCATCCATTATCAGTTCTTATTAACAAATAGACCACAAATTTTTGGTTGTTTGTAAATGTTAATGCCTTAATTTTATTCTCATCGATAAACTGTATTTCATCAATAACAACATTTGATCTACTAGGAATTACTACATAATTAAAGTAGTCTCTTAGTTTTTTAAGCTTAATTCCATAATCCTTTAGTACAGGATTATCTGATAGCTCTTGTAAAAACTTTGTATCACCATACTTATCTATATAGGATTCAGACAAAAGTGTTTGCCAAGTTACAAAATCCCCAGAAGAGATAGTTTTATTTAAATCTGATATAAAAACTTCTATTTGATCAAAAGTTTTATCATACTCTTCCTCAGTAACAACAAAAACCTCAGGTTTTTCTTCGGGAATTATCTTTGGCTCTTCTTTTGGCGTTATTACTTCCGGTTCTACCTTCTCTACAACCTTTTCCTCCACAACTGGAGTTTCAACTTTAGGAGTTAAGCAAGATGTTAATAATAGTATAGTTATAAGAATGTATAATATTTTTTTCATAATATATAAAATAGCACATTGTTATAGCTATTGTCAAAAAAAGTAGGAGTGATAATTTAAATAATGATAAAAGTAGTATTCCCTGGGTCCTTTGATCCACCGACTAAGGGGCATTTAGATATTATTAGAAGATGCTCCAGGATTTTTGATAGCGTAACAGTTTTAATTGCTGAGCACCCAACAAAGAAGGGAATGTTCACAATAAATGAAAGATTAGAATTATTAAATGAAATGATTAAAGATTTTTCCAATGTAAGTGTTGATTATTATGATGGTCTCGTTGTAAAATACGCGGAGCATAATGAGATAAGTGTTATTGTTAGGGGATTACGTAACAATAGTGATTATCAGTATGAGTATGAGTTAGATATGGCCAATAAAGTTGCTTCTAACTCTATAGAGACTTTTTTTATAAATGCAACACCTGGTATGGTTAGTATTAAATCGTCTCTAGTTAAGGAATTATTTGGATATAGTGTTGATGTTTCATCTTTTGTAACACCTAATGTTTATGAAGCGATGAAGAGGAGACAATAATTATATTGACAAAAATACAAAAGTGTCGTAATGTTTTTTTCAACGGCGCATATTAATAAGGAAGGTTTACAATGGCAGTACCTAAATTTAAAGTGTCAAAGGCAAGAACTCGGAGAAGAAGATCAATTAACATGAGAATGACTGCTCCGAATCTAATTAGCTGCTCAAGCTGCGGAAATAAGATCCTAAGACATAGAGTTTGTCCTAAGTGTGGATTTTACAAAGGGCAACAGGTTCTTGAATCTGTAGAGATGGCTTAGTCTTAATTTTTTAGAGGAGAATTGATTATGGATGAATTATTTAACCAGCTTAAAGAGTTGATTGTTGACAAATTAGAAGTTTCTGCAGATGCAGTAACTCTAGATGCGAGATTTAGAGAAGATCTTGGTGCTGATAGTTTAGATACTTATGAGTTAGTTTATGCGATTGAGTCTGAAATGGATATTGAAGTTCCAGATGAAAAAGCAAATGAGTTTGAAAAAGTATCTGATGCTTTAGATTATATTAAATCTCAAAAGAACTAATTTGAAAATTTCTTTTTTAAAGAAATTTAAAGAATCTAATTCTGTTTTGACCAGATCACGTCTGGTTGAACTTAAGACACTTACTAAAGAATTAGATATAAGGTTCAGAAGTTATGAACTTCTGAACCTTGCATTGACCCATCGTTCAGTTATAAGTAAATCACATCATAAATTAAATAATGAAAGGTTAGAATTTCTTGGTGATTCTGTATTAGGACTAGCTGTAACAGAGTATCTCTATCTTAAATTTCCCAATAGTAAAGAGGGTGATCTTGCTAAGATTAAATCCTATGTTGTTAGTGAAGAGGTCCTATCCCAGATAGGGTTCAATATCGGTTTAGATCGATTTTTACTAATTGGAAAGGGTGAAGAAGCTAGTGGAGGTAGGAAGAAGAAAGCAATTCTTGAAGACGCTTTTGAGGCCTTGCTAGGAGCATATTATCTAGATGTGGGGTATAAAAAGAGTAAATCCTTTATACTTTCTTTATTAGCACCAGAAATAGATAAAGTTCTTGATGGGGATTATAAAAAGGATTATAAAACTATTTTTCAAGAGTATATTCAGAAGAAAAGAAAGGTATGTCCTAAGTATAAGTTATTAAGAAAAAGTGGCCCTGACCATGATACGATGTTCATCTATCAAGTAATTGTAAGTGGTGAAGTTATGGGTACAGGTCGTGGTAAAAGTCGTAAAATTGCCGAGCAGAGTGCTGCTAAGACCGCATATAAAAAGATTATTGAAACTCCCTAGCACAGTTTATTAGTTTTTCTTTTGTGTTTAAAGATGGGAATTCTAGGGTTAAAACTAGAAGTTTCTTTAGAATAATTCCAATATTTGGTCCTGGAGTTAAGTTTAAACTTGTTATAAGATCATTTCCTGTTACATCAAGATCAGATATCTTAAATGGAAACTTATTTTCTATCTGTCTCTGTATTACTGTGAAAAGAGTTTTTAGAGAGTTTTTATCAACTGACTTCATTCCTAACCAGATTGTTCTTAGATCATATATATTATCAACTCCAACTTCAGATATAAATCTTCGTACCTGGAAATCACTCTTAATTTCATTTATGTCTATATGGATAAATTTTATTAGGTGTAGGGAGGAATTTATAAAGTTATTAGAGAGTTTTAACTCTTTAAGGCTTTCAAGATGGGTCTTCTCTGGAGTTATTGATAATAACCTAGAGAACTTAATATATGGTTTATTACTTTTAATACTGTCTATATCCTCTAAAGCCCTATTAAAAGTTTCATAGGAGTTATTAGAAACCTTAAAAATTGTAGGAAAGAGTATTTCTAACATTCCACAGTTAAAAAAATGTGTAAAGGCAATAGATGGCTTACTGCTTTTTAAAATTTTAATTAGTTCTTCACTAATTCTCTCTTTAGATACATCCTTTAGTTTGCTTAGAGTAGTAGCCATGGCAATATAGGTTAGTTTTTCAATTGTAAACTCAAGTTGTGCTGCAAAACGACAAGCTCTTACCAATCTTAATGCATCTTCATCGAATCGTTTTTCAGGAATTCCAATAGCCCTAATTATATTATGGCTTAAATCCTCCATGCCCCTATTAATATCTAAAATCTTTCCATTTTTAATATTGTAAGCTATAGAGTTTATTGTAAAATCTCTACGTAAAAGATCCTCTTCAATAGATGGGGTAAACTGGATTTTATCTGGTCTTCTTCCATCGGTATATTTACCATCAATTCTATAAGTAGTTATTTCAAAGCTCTGATCACCAATTAAAATTGTAACAGTTCCATGTTTTATTCCGGTAGGAATCACTCTTTTGAATAGTTTAATAACTTGCTCAGGTTTTGCATTGGTTGTAAGGTCAAAATCCTTAGCTTTTTTGCCAAGAAGCTGATTTCTTATTGCTCCACCAACTAAATAACATTGAAAGCCAGAATTATCTAGAGTATTACTTATATATTTAATCTCTTCAGGTATAAATAAATCCATGTTTAGCAAATTATAACCTTGTAACTTAATTGTCAATGACTTTATAGTAAAACAATGAAGTGCGTTTTAATAACAGGTGGGGAGAGACCACCTTTTTATATGGTTAGAGAGTTAATTAAAGCTGACTATACATGTATTGCTGATTCGGGATTTGATTGGGCTTATGAAAATAGTTTGGAATTTAATATAATTGTTGGAGATATGGACTCGGTTAAAAAGTTAAAAGAGTTTAATAGTATTGATAAAAAAAGATTCTTAAGCTACCTGTGGATAAGGATGATACAGATACTCTATTTGCATTAAAACATCTTCACTCCCTAAAACCAAGCTCTATTACTATTGTTGGCGGGGGTGGTGGACGGATAGACCACTTATTAGGTATTTTTTCCCTTTTGAAAACTGATCTAGCCCCAAATATTTGGATTACAGGTAGGGAGATCATTTACAGGGTTTCCGGACTTTTTTCATTAAAAGATTTTCTAGGAAGTTCTATTTCGGTTTTTCCTTTGGATAAAGATGTTTGCAGTATTAACTCTTATGGTTTAAAATGGGACTTAGACTCAGTAGATTGGAAGTATAAATCTATAGGTATAAGTAACTATGTCCAGTTAGAAGATGGGTGGATAGATTCTGGTAATAATCAAATACTTATAATTATACCTATTAATAGGAAATGTTTTGAATAATAAAAATTTTAATGATCTTGCCCATAATTTAAGTGACTCAGAAAAAAAATCTTTATTGAATCAGATAAACGATAATTTAACAGCAAATCCTATTCAGGTTGATGAAAAATATGCAAGTTTTATTGAAAAAGAGAATAAAGACTTTAAAACCAAGAGCCTTAAAAAAGATGTACAAGAACTTGGTTTTTTTCAAAAGCTTTTTTTAAATATTAGAAGTTTTATCTTAGGTAAAGACATTTTAGAAGTATATAATCATGACTTATTACAGAATATAGAGAGGAGAATTGTATATAGTGCACCCACCCTTGTAAGTGTAAAGCAAAAGAGGTTTACAAGCTTAATAATAAATGATTTTTTAAAAATAAACTCCCTGTCACTCCCTTTTGTAGAGTGTTTTGCAGAGCTATGGGATAGCCCTATAGCTCTAGAGAGATTGATTGGGGCTATAATAGGAGAAAGATATAATTCTATTAAAAGCAATTTGTATGACTTTCTACGGGAGTCAGAAATTGATAAGAGTATAGCCGCTGGGGAGAATCTAGAAACAATAAAAAAAAATCTCTTAAGGTCTATGTATGATTATAGGAAAAAAATACCAGATTTTATTTTCCCTGAGTCCGAAGATGAGCTCTTAAGTTTAATATCTTTAAAGAATATTGTAATGTATAATTACTCTCCTATGTTTAAATTAATGGGTATTAATCAGGGGGATGATTTTAGCTCTGTTTCTAGTAAAACTGTCTCTATGAACCTTGTAGTTAAGTATTTAGAGGAGTTTTATAAGCTACTAATACATTTTACAGGGTCTAACCTTCAAAGAACCAGTATTACTGCTATTTATGAGATGACAAAGATTAATGATGATGGTGATGATTCTGAATTATGGGATAGTTATACTAAGCTATCAGAGAAACTTAAAAATATGACTGTAGTTTATCCATTTGACGATATTATAAAATACTCTAGGAATAATCCCTTTTATAAAATAGATTTTTCAATTCCAAAAATAGATATGGAAGAGTTTTATTTCTCAGCTTTAAAAAAAGAGATGATGTCTGAACTAACTACGGTTTTTGATGTAAGGGAGAAAGCTGTTATTAAGGTTCTGTTTGATAGTTTTTTTAGTAATTATGACCTATTACAACTTAATAATTACAATGTTTTAAAAGATTTTGACCCGATTAAATTAAGTCTACCTTATTTTAAATACATTGAAACAATCAATATTCTATTAAACTTTCTTAAGCACTACTATATTAGGGAGTATAAGGATATTTTGTTTGTATTGAGTAAGCATATATTGGAGAAGAATCACGTACTTCAAAGTAGATCTTTAGAGGTTTCTATTGGGGTTGAGACACTACTAGAGAGAATTCTTAAATTTGATAGATCACTTGCCCATGATAGTGAGTCAGGGAAAACAATGAGAACTCTTTTTAATACAGTAGCAACTAATAGGCAAAACTTAAGAATGTATAAAGCTTTTATTAAACAAAAAGATGAAGAGGCTCTTGAGCTCTGTTCTCTTGGTGCTAAGCTGCTTTTGGAGTTAGATAAATTAATAAATCAGACAGTTAAAAATCCATCTGATACTATTAAGTTACAGGTATCAGCTATCCACCCATCTATAAGTAGAAAGAGCACACTAAAGGATATACTGCTAGATAAGAGTAAGGAGCTTAAAAAGTTCTTAGATATATATAATAAAAAGATTATTTTTGATTCTGAGAAGAGATAAAATCATCTAAGGATGCCCTATCTAAGAGCTTACCTTGATCAATTTTTAAATACTCAATCATAATAGGGTATTTTGTAAATACTTCTCCATACTGCTTAAGTAGGTTTAATCTAAGTTGTTCATCATTTTTTTGTTTTAGTGCTTCTACTAAATACTTCTCATCAGCCTTACTTTGTGCTTCAAAGTTTTGAATATATCTGTTTTTACTTAGAGTATATAGCTGCATATCAGGACTGTTCATGTTTATACTTATTTCACTAAAATCTAAAAAGATGTATTTATCTATTAATAAACTTGATGCTGCCCCTTCTAGGGTTAATAACTGGTTATCCTTTATTTTTGTTAAAATAAATGTCTTTAATACATTTTGTATTTCTAAAGTCTTTTCTGTTTGCCACTGAATAAAGGACTCTTGATCAAAGGAACCATCTTTCAACATTGATAGTAGGTAGTTTGGATCAAATTTAAATGAACCAACTAGGGAGTAGTTGTAGCTAAAGTTTTCAGGGGGTATTGCTGTAAATTCACTATAGAGTTTAGCTGAAGGGAGTTCTCCATTTTCACTATAACTAAACTTAATACTATCAATTTTAAATTTATGTATAGTGTAGTTTGTTGGAATAACCTTCTCGAAGCTCCAATTAAAACCATCTGTACTAATTATTTTATCCTTCCATCCACTTGTTTTGGTGAAAACTGCAGCATATGTATTCTCGCTAAGCTCTAATTGCTCCCAACCTAACCAGAAGATAAAACCAGCAAAAGCTATAATAATTAAAAGTAAAATTCTATTAAAAAAAGATTTAATCTTCATTTTGTTTCCTCGAGCATATATTATGTAACTCTTTATATTTTAAGGAGTTAACATGATTACTGACTATAAGTATAAATGAATATATTTCTAAAATCAAGCAAAAGAAGATAATGGTAATTATTATGACTCTATGTCTATGTTTTTTATTTCTAATGGTAAAGATTTATAATCTTATTGACTGAATAAGTTTAATATTATTAAATAAATTAAGTATACATTAAGTATACAAATACAAAGGAGTGAAATAAAATTATGAAAAAAATACTATTAACTATTTTAGTTATTCTAGTCTCTTTAAGTTCAAATTTATGGGCTAAAGGTCAAAAAGATTATTCAAATGAGCCTGCACTTGTATTAGGAAGCGATGCTTTTAACGAAAAGTTTAGCCCTTTCTATGCTGAGTCAGGTTATGACATGGAAATAAATAAGTTGATTCAAGCAGATCTTATTGGTTTTGATCGAAATGCACAACCGGATAATACTGGGTTAGCCTACTATCAGGATCCAAAAGAGATTATTGGAGCAGATGGTAAAGTAGAGAAAACAATCTATACTTTTAAATTAAAAGATGGAATTACTTTTAGTGATGGAACACCTGTTACAATTGATGATGTAATGTTCTCATATATGGTATTAGCAGATCCTAACTATACTGGACCTTCTACACTTTATTCAGTAAATATTATTGGAATTAATGAGTATCGATTTGATGATATGGATTATACTGATACTGTAGCTGGAATTAAATCAGCTGCTGATAATTATGAACCAACAGAGAAGGAAGTAGCTGATATGGCTGCTGAATTAACAGAATTATATGCAGCCTATGGGGTTAAAGTAGAAGACTTTTTGCCTGAAGGTCCATATTACGAAGATGATACTCTATCTGAAATTAGAAGTAGAAAATATAAGGCTGATGAAGCTGCCTATATTACAGGTAACTTATCAGATGGTATAGATGTGTTATCAATTCCTGGTATTGTTGCTAAGGATGATAAAACTATAGAAATTACAATTGTTGGGGTAGATCCTGCAGCAATATATAAAATAGGTGCTATAAATGTTGCATCTAAAGCATATTATGGAAATGGTTTTGTTAAGGGGTCTCTAGAAGGTATTGAAGCTTTAAATGGTGCTCCAATGGGTGCTGGTGAGTATAGATATGTCTCTTTTGAGAATAACGTTGTATCCTTAGTTGCAAATGATTTATATTATAAAGGTGTTCCTAAAATTAAAAAAATCAAATATCAGGTAACTTCTACTTCTAATAAACTAGAGGCAGTTAAGTTAGGTGATTTTGATATTTCAGATCCAACTGCATCCCCAGAGATGATTAAGAGTATAGAAGAGTCTGATAATATTCATTATGAACTTATTGATAACCTAGGTTATGGTTATATAGGAATTAATGCTACAAATGTTTCTGACAAAAATGTTAGAAAGGGTTTAATGCATTTAATGGATAGAAAGCCGGCAATACAAGCTTATTATGGAAACTTAGCATCTGTTATAGAGAGACCAATGTCTAGGGTTTCATGGGCTTATCCTAAGGACTCAACTGAGTTTTATGGGTATAATACAGAAAAAGCTTTAGAGTATTTTAAGGAAGCTGGTTACTCTGTTGTTGATGGTATTTTACAAAAAGATGGTGTTCAGTTAAGTGTTGAGATTGGTATTCCAGCTGATGGGAGTGGTTCTCACCCAGCCTATGCAATCGTTTTAGGACTAAAAAATGCTGGGGAAGCTATGGGTATGGCTGTTAACTTAACAGATTATGCAGATGGAAATAAGTTCTGGGATGACTTAGATGCAGAGAAGTTAGATATTTGGTGTGCAGCTTGGGGTGCAACTCCAGATCCAGATATGTATCAGATTTATCACTCTAAAGGTCCATCTAATAAATACAAAATTAATGATCCTGAATTAGATAAACTTATTATAGCTTCTAAAGCGACTGCTAATATTGAAGAGAGAAAAAAAATGTACTCCAAAGCCTTAGATATTATTATGGATTGGGCTGTTGAAATGCCTACTTACCAAAGGAAAAACATGTATATCTTTAATACAGATAATGTAAATGTTGATTCGATTCCTAAGGATTTAACTCCATTCTTTGGTTATATAGATGAAATTGAAGTTATGGAATTAAAATAGTCTAAATAATATTTAAAATAAAACAATCCCCTTTATTTATTCTATGGGGATTGTTTTATAAAGGAGTAACGTTCTGAAGAACTTTATTATTCGTCGTCTTTTATTATCAGTCCTAATTCTTTTTGGAGTTTCGATGATAATTTATACAATTGTTCGTATGATGCCAGGAGATTATATATCAAGTATAACTGCTGGTAATCCAATGGTAACCCCGGAAAAAATTGCTAGACTCCGTATGTTGTATGGTCTAGATACAGGAGTAGTAGAAGGATATTTTAAGTGGCTGTCCCAGGCTATAAGAGGTAACTTTGGAGATTCTTTTATCTATAGAAAACCTGTTGCAGAGATCATAAGCTCGAAAATGTGGACTTCTTTTTCTCTAGCTTTTACAGCTTTTATTTTGGAAATAATAATAGCTGTACCATTAGGTATTATTTCTGCAACAAGACAATATTCTAAAACAGATTATGCAGTTACAACCGTAGCTTTAGTAGGTATTTCACTTCCTACCTTCTTTTTTGCAGCTATTTTACAACGTGTTTTTTCCATGGAATTAGGTCTTTTACCACTTCAAGGTATGGTTACTGCCCGTTATGATTATCAGGGATTTATGTTGTTTTTAGATATTGCTAAGCATTTTATACTGCCAATTACTGTTTTTGTTATAACTGGTGTTGGTTCCTTAATGAGATATAGTAGAACAAATATGTTAGAAGTTTTAAATGCGGATTACGTTAGAACAGCTAGGGCTAAGGGGTTAAGTGAGCAAACTGTAATTTATAAACACGCGTTTAGAAACACTCTTATTCCAATTGTAACTTTAATTGGAGGATCACTTCCTGGTCTATTTTCTGGGGCTATTATTACAGAAGGGATATTTGCAATTGATGGTCTAGGTCGTACAGCTTTAATCGCACTAAGAATGGGTGATATTCCGTTTATTATGGCATTTAATATGTTTCTTGCTGTATTAACCCTGTTAGGTACTATAATAGCAGATATTTTATACGCTGTTGTTGATCCTAGGGTAAGGTTAAGTTAGGGGGGATTATGAGTAGTGAAGAAGTGATTAAAGATGAAAAGATAATAACTCCTGGTCAATTAGTATTAAAAAGATTCAAAAAAAATAAGCTTGCCATTGTAGGTGTTTATATTCTTATTTTTATGTTTTTATTCTCTTTTATAGGACCATTTTTCTCCCCATATGGTGAGTATGAAATGTTCTATATAGATGAATTTAACTCCGGAGTATATATTATTGGTGAAAATAACAAAATTACCGCATTAAATGGTGGAGATGGTGGTGTTAGGTGGTTTTTAGAGCTACCTAAGGACATATCTAAAGGACAGACTGCCAGTGATGGTTCTCTGATTGTAACATATAGTGATGGTGAAGTAGTTGCAATCAATCCTAAAACTGGTTTAATAGATAAAGATTTAAGTATTAATATAGAAAACCCTATAGAGTTTAATAGAGATTGGCCAGATGAACTTGATATAACCTTAGAAAGTGGAGAATTATATGCAACTAAGGGTGGAACAATACAAAAGTGGAGTTTTATTCATACAAGTAAAATTGTTTCGGAACCTGTTCAGGATGATTCTAGGAACCTTTTTGTATATAGTGATACAGATGAACTAATGTCAATTAATCCTGTAAGAGGTTTTTCTAGATGGGAGTATCAGAGTAATGATAAAATTAAATTTATTGTTAATGGACCTCAGATGGCAAGAACCCTAGCTACAAAAATGTTACCTAATAAAAAACATATTTTAGGAACAGATCGACTAGGATTGGATGTATTAACACGATTAATGTATGGTGGTCGGATCTCATTAATGGTTGGGTTTGTTGTAATAATAATCTCCCTAACACTAGGAGTATTCCTTGGTGGTGTTGCAGGTTATTATAGGTCTTGGATTGATGTCCTAATTATGAGGATTGTAGATGTTTTCAACTGTATTCCTACTATTCCAATAATGTTAATAATTAGCTCGGTAATGATATCATTAAATGTTGTACCCCAACAGAAAATATATGTTCTCATGTTCTTTTTAGGAGCTTTAGGTTGGCCATATATTGCAAGGGTGGTTAGAGGACAAATTTTATCTCTAAGGGAACAGGAATTTATCACGGCTGTAGAGGCAACAGGTATTAAACCTATGAGAAAGATCTATAAACATTTAATTCCAAATGTAATGCCCCAACTTATTGTTATCGCAACACTTAGTATTGGTAGTGTTATATTAACAGAGTCTGCCCTCTCCTATTTAGGAATGGGGTTGGCTTTCCCCTACGCATCCTGGGGTAATATGGTTGAAGCTGTAAACGACCCAGAAGTTCTAAGAGGATATACAAATATCTGGTTTCCACCAGGTCTATGTATTCTATTAACTGTATTGTCATTTAACTTTATAGGTGATGGTCTAAGGGATGCATTTGATCCCAAGATGAAGCGTTAGGGGGCTAAATAGAATGATTAAAACAATAAAATCACTCTTTTTTGCCAGTGGTGAAAGTAGAGAAGAGTTAAAAAGGGTTGCAAACGAAAATAAAGTAGCTATGAATCTATATAAAGCTAAGAAAAAGCGTAAATTTATTCCAGAGTCTGAATATATAACCCAAATGGAAGACTCTAATAATGTTATAGAGTTCGACAATTTACATACTTATTTTTACACAGATACAGGAACTGTTAAGGCTGTTAGTGGTGTTACTTTTTCAATTCCCAAGGGAACAACTGTAGGTGTAGTTGGAGAGTCTGGCTGTGGTAAGTCTGTTACTTCTTTATCCCTTATGAGATTGATACAAGAGCCTTCGGGGCAAATAGTAAATGGTTCTATTAGGTATAACACGGGGGATAAAGTATTTGACTTAGCTAAAGCCCCTATAAGTAAAATGCAGGAGTTAAGGGGTAATAAGATAGGTATGATCTTTCAGGAGCCTATGACCAGTCTAAATCCTGTATTTACAATAGGCTCACAGATTGATGAGACCATGTTATTACACTATCCAAATACCACTAAGGAACAGGCTAAGGCCAAATCTATTGAAATGTTAAATATCGTTGGTATATCTAGACCAGAGGGCATATATGACTCTTATCCTCATGAGTTATCAGGAGGTATGAGGCAGAGGGTAATGATTGCTATGGCCCTAATCTGCGAACCAAACCTAATTGTAGCAGACGAACCAACAACAGCCTTAGATGTTACTATTCAGGCACAGATTTTAGATTTATTACGGGATCTAAAAAGTAAGGTAAATGCTAGTATTATGTTAATAACCCACGACCTAGGTGTTATTGCAGAGATGGCAGAAACTGTAGTTGTGATGTATGCAGGTAGAGTAATAGAGCAGGGTACTTTAGATGAGATTTTTAGAGAACCTAAACATCCCTATACAAAGGGACTTCTTTTAAGTAAGCCGAGTGGAGATGGAGTTAAAAAGAAACTCTACTCAATTCCAGGAAATGTTCCAAATCCGATTGATATGCCAAATACTTGTCATTTTAAAGATAGATGTGAATTTGCAGTTGATGCTTGTAGTGGTGTCTATCCCCCAATAACCCAGACTTCTCCAACTCAGAAAGTTGCATGCTGGTTATATAATGATGGAGAAAAAGATGGAAAATAATTTAGTAGAAGTTAAAAACCTTAAAAAGTATTATCCTATAAAATCAGGAGTTTTACAAAAGGTAACAGGTCATGTTAAAGCAGTAGATGATGTATCTTTTAATATTGCAAAGGGTAAGTGTTTTGGTTTAGTGGGAGAGTCTGGTTGTGGTAAAACTACAATTGGTAGAACTATGATGAGACTCCACGATGTGACAGCAGGTGACGTTTCAGTTGATGGTAATGATATCTTTAAAATGAAAAATGAAGCATTAAGAAGATTTAGACCACAAATGCAGATGATATTCCAAGATCCTTACTCATCTTTATCTCCAAGAATGCCTGTTGGAGAGATTATAGCTGAGGCTGTAAGAGAGCATAATATAGTTCCTAATAACGAATTAAGAAGTTATGTATTAAAAATGATGGATGATTGTGGTTTACAAAGACATCATATAGATAGGTACCCCCACGAATTCTCTGGAGGTCAGAGGCAACGGATATGTATTGCAAGATCATTAGCATTAAAACCAAAGTTTGTTGTAGCTGATGAACCTGTTTCTGCCCTTGATGTCTCTATCCAGGCTCAGATAATTAACTTAATGATTGATCTACAACATGAGTACGACTTAACTTATCTTTTTATATCCCATGATTTATCTGTGGTTGAGCATATTTCAGACAATATAGGTATTATGTATCTAGGTAGTTTAGTTGAGTTTGGACCTAAGGATCAGGTTTTTTCAAAACCTAAACATCCATATACAAAAGCTTTATTTAGTGCGGTACCATCCACAGACTTGGATAAGAAAAAAGATCGTATTATATTACAAGGGGATATTCCTTCTCCAGCAAATCCACCAAGTGGATGTAAGTTCCATACTAGGTGTCCATCTGCTATGCCAGAGTGTTCCCATATAGCTCCAGTTGAGAAGATGATAACTCCAGAGCATGGAGTATCCTGTCATTTATGGAAATAGAGGATGATGGAAGAACTATAGCGTCAATGGATTTTGATGCTATAGGAGGAAGAAGGAAAGGCATTAAATTTCCTAGAAAAAGTAGATCTACGTTCCAAGGTATAATTTTGACTAAAAAAGAGCGTTTTGCTATGGTAAAGGCTGCTATGTTAGCAGTCTTTCCTATTGTTTTTGCTTTTGGTGGACTATTTTTATTAGCTTTTATTCTAATGGATGTTTTTTGGCTTAATTAGTATATTGTGTTAATATTTTTTATATTTTATAATATTAAAAATAAGACTAAAAGTGAGGGGATTTATTGTTCTATATAAATAAAAAGTATTGGGCTTTTAATCTCTTATTCAAAATATCATCAACACTATACTTTATGAGCTTAATAGTTTTTATAAGTTTTTTTGTTATTTCAAGGCAGGGGATTAGTATTCCTTTAGCAGCGGAATATATTGATATTTTAAGCATGATAACCTATATATCTATTGTTTTAATGTTTTTATCAATTGTAACTATTTTTGTGGTCAAAAGTCGTGTTATGAATAAAATAAAACAGTTTTTTAAGCTACTGTTTAGGATTGTATTGTGTAGTGGTATTTTACTATTTGTAAATACAATCTATATCTTTAGTTTAGGAATAATGGAGTAATAAATGGTAACAGCAGTTAGAGGTGCAACAACTGTAGAGTTTGATACAGAGAGTGACACTATCGATAGAGTTTTAGAATTAGTTGATAACCTTTTTGAAAGTAATAAATTAGAAGAGTTTAATATTATTAGTATTATTTTTTCTGTAACAGATGATTTAGTAGCCATTAACCCTGCAGCAGCTTTAAGAGCAAAGGGTGGTTATGGTGATTACCCTCTATTTTGTACCCAAGAACCCAAAAGTATTGGGGCCTTAAAACAGGCTATAAGGGTTCTTATTACTTGGAATGGAGATGGTACAAAGGGGATCCCTTGTTATCTGCACAATGCAAAAGTCCTTAGACCAGATTTAGTTTAATAGTGGTTGTATATCAATTATCAAGGGAGTTTTATCCTTTTGCTAATGCAGGTGGATTAAAAGAGGTTGTAACTGGAATTGGTGAATCTCTCTATCTAACCGGACATAGTAGTTCTGTCTTTATTCCTTGTTATGGGTTTATTGATAAAAGTAAATATGATGAACCTGATGAATTTAGTATAAGTCCTGGTGGAATTGATACTTCTATAAGGGTTTATAAGACCGAATATAATGGGATTAGAGTCTATCTATTGGAGTTTTCATACTTATTAGATAAAAATGATGTTTATACCTATACACACTTAGATGAGAAAAATAATCCTCTTTTTAAGCGGGGACATGGGTTTATTGATAATCCTGAGATTAATATTATATTTCAATATGCATTCTTAAAGTATGTTGAGCTTTTTTTAATAAAACCCGATATTATCTTACTTCATGATGGGCATACTGGTTTAGTTCCAGTTATGGTTAAATCAAATCCTATATTACGAAAACTTTTTAAATATACTAAAATTTTCTTTATAATTCATAATGCAGGAATTGTTTATCATCAAAGATTTTTAAGTAAAATTTTATATAAATATAGGGTTGTAAGTAAAAAGCTAATCGCTAAAGGGTGTTTTAATGGAGAGATAGATCCTATTTTTATTGCCGCATTATACTCTAATCCCTTAACTGTTAGCCCCTATTATGCAGAAGAGATTTTAAATTTAGTCCATGAGGATACATCTGGTAACTTTGGTCAGTTTTGCAATGAAAACTCTATTAAAATTTACGGTATTACTAATGGAGTAGATATTAAACATTTTAAAAAAATCGGAATTGAAGGTCTCCCAAATGATTACGAGAAGAATATGTTTAAAATCTCTGTATCAGAGAGTATTGGAAGGATCCGTAATGTTAAAGTATGGGGTAATATTAATTTTGATAAAGATACACCTCTTTTTCTATTTCAGAATAGAGTAACAGAGCAGAAGGGCATTGATAAATTTATTGATGCTTATAAAAGTGTGGAGAAAAAAAATATTAAGGCTCAGTTTATTGTAATGGGTCAGGGTGAAACCAAGTATGAGAATAAGCTAATTGAGTTAGCTGAAAAATATCCAAAGAACTTCTGTTATATTCAGGGGTATGATGAAAAAAGTGCTTTATCTCTTTTTATCGCATCTGACTATTTTATTCTAACATCTTTATGGGAACCCTGTGGATTAACGGATTTTGAGGCTCAATTAGCTGGTTCTATTCCTATTGTACATAAAACTGGAGGTCTAAAGAAAGTTATTAATGGAGAAACAGGCTTTGTTTTTGAGGATTTTAAGGACCTTGAAGAGACTATCTATAAGTGTGTAGATATGTTTTATGATGATAAAGAGACTATAACATTAATGCAAAATCGTAGTTACAAAAACATTGAGGAAAACTACACATGGAAAATGGTTTTACAAAATAGATATTTACCATTATTTTTTAAATGATATGCGTGCATCTTTAAAAATTGCTGGGAAAACCCATGAAACCCTTTTCTATAATTTAGAGCCTTTAGTTGTACCGGGGGTAACTTTAATTTTTATATACAATTTTTGTATGGACTTTTTTAAAAGTAAATCCTTGAATATTATCCCCGATACCATTCCTGTAACAATAAATACTAATAATATAGTTTATCATGGTCAAAATTTAGATAGGGTTTTGATTCAAGGTGATATTGTAACAATAGATGTATGTTTTAGATTGGGTGATGGATCTGTAGATGGTGCAAAAACATTTATTGTTGGAAACTGTAGCGATAGAGTTAGAGATCTTGTTGATGTAAGTCGAGATGTTATTAAAGAAGCTGTTAACAGGATTCGTCCTGGAGTAAAAGTTAATGAAGTTGTTAGTTTCATTAGCGACTATATCTCAATTCGTGGTTTTTATCTACTTCCTGATGGAATAGGTCATGGTATTGGAGAGAGTCTACATGTTTCTCCCTTTATATCACTCAATGATTTTACCGACTTTAACTATGTTTTTAAGGTAGGGGATCTATTTACTCTAGAACCAGTAGTTTTAATGTTTAAGGAGGTAATTACTGAGTCTGATAGTGGTGAAGGTATTGCAGATATTACTAATTTTTCTTCCCAGTTTGAAATTACAATTTATATTGATAAGTATGGAAGCATTGTTATTTTGAATAAGGCTTTACTAAATTAATTGATAAACCTATTGACCTTTATCAATGTTTTGATTAAATTACCAAACGTGGCTAATTGCCAGATAATGCCGTCTTAGCTCAGTGGTAGAGCAACGCACTTGTAATGCGTAGGTCATCAGTTCAACTCTGATAGACGGCTTAATAATGGGGAGGTTCCCGAGTGGTCAAAGGGGGCAGACTGTAAATCTGTTACTTCGGTTTCGAAGGTTCAAATCCTTCTCTCCCCATAATTCTGTTTTACAGAATATCTAATCTTATTGGTTAGGCGTACTTTATGTACAAGACAACGCCGTCTTAGCTCAGTGGTAGAGCAACGCACTTGTAATGCGTAGGTCATCAGTTCAACTCTGATAGACGGCTTAATAATGGGGAGGTTCCCGAGTGGTCAAAGGGGGCAGACTGTAAATCTGTTACTTCGGTTTCGAAGGTTCAAATCCTTCTCTCCCCATAATTCTGTTTTGCAGAATATCTAATCTTATTGGTTAGGCGTACTTTATGTACAAGACAATGCCGTCTTAGCTCAGTGGTAGAGCAACGCACTTGTAATGCGTAGGTCATCAGTTCAACTCTGATAGACGGCTTAATAATGGGGAGGTTCCCGAGTGGTCAAAGGGGGCAGACTGTAAATCTGTTACTTCGGTTTCGAAGGTTCAAATCCTTCTCTCCCCAATATTTTATACTAAAATTTTACATTAAAGTTTCCTTGTTTAGACAAGTTGCACTTCTTAGGCTCCTTACTTTTAAGGAGCTTTCTTTTTGGAGAAATTATGAATGATTTTTATGAAAACGGTCTGAATTTTACATGTCAAAGATGTAGTGGGTGCTGTCGCCATGAACCAGGGTATGTGTTTTTATCTGAAGAAGATGTAAAAAAAATGTGTAAACGTCTTGATCTTTCTAGAAAAAAATTTATAAAAAAATACTGTAAAGTAGCTGATTTAATTGGTGTAAAAAGATTATCTTTAATTGAAAAGCCGAATAATGATTGCATCTTTTGGGATAATGGGTGTACTGTTTATGAAGCTAGACCACTACAGTGTAAAAGTTTTCCTTTTTGGGCTCATAACTTAATAAATGAAGAGTCCTGGGCTAGTGTTGTAGAGAGTTGTCCTGGAGCAGGACAAGGTGAATTAAGGTCTAAGGATGAGATTGATAAGTGGCTAGATAAAAGACTTGATGAGCCTTTTATTAACCCTAAATGAGTCTTGATCTAGAAGAGAGGGAGCTATTATCACTATATTTCTTTTTATCTGATAAAGAGGAGTTGCCTGAGCAAGTTGATAGTTACTTACTGAAGTTGGAAAAAAAAGTCTTTAATTGTTTTTCGGTAATGGATATTGAAATGTACCGTAAAAACTATGATGATAAGGGTAAAATTTGAAGAATTTTTTTATATTTTTTTCTATTATTGTTTTAATTGCAACAGGGTTTGGTATATTTTATATAGTACAAAGCCTTGAACCTCAATCTCAAGATACCAAGAAGGTCTCATTCTTTGTAGAAAAGGGTGAAACACTCTCCTCTATTTCATCACATCTGTATGAAAAATCCTTAATAAAAGATGAATTAGTATTTAAGTATTATGGTATTTATAAAAAATATGACGCTAAGTTAAAAGAGGGTGAGTATGAAATCTCACCTTCCCATAGTGTAGAAGAGATATATGCTATACTTCTTGAGGGAAGGCAACAACTAATATCTGTTACAATACCTGAGGGTTATACTTCAAGTAAAATAGCAAAAATACTAGAAGATAAGGGTGTTGTAAGTAGTGACGAGTTTTTAGAAGCAATTAAAAATAAAAATCTCCTAGAGGTTTTTAATATTCCTTTTGACACTGCTGAAGGTTTTTTATTCCCAGATACATACTCATTTCAAGAGGATTATCCAGCCTTGTTAGTTGTACAGAGTTTTTTGAAAAACTTCTTTAAGAATATGGATGAAATTTATCCAAGTTATACAAAGTTAACTCCAAAGCAGTTAGCGGATAAGGTTATATTAGCCTCTATAGTAGAGAGGGAGTATAAAAGTCGATCAGAGGTTAAAAAAATTGCATCAGTCTTTTATAATAGATTAGATAAAGGAATGATGTTACAATCCTGTGCAACTGTAATGTATGTTTTAACAGAAGAGATGGGTCAAGACCATCGTGATCGTCTATTTTTTGATGATTTAGAAGTACCGTCGGATTATAATACTTATCAACATGTAGGGCTTCCACCTGGGGCTATTTCAAATCCTGGTTATTACGCTTTAGAAGCCGCTTTTCACCCTGATAATACAGATTTTATATTTTTTGTAGTTAGGGATAGGGATAAGGGTTTACACCGATTTTCCAGCAAGTACAGTGATCATGAAGCGGCTAGACTTGAGTATTTAAGTGGTTTTGAGAGCAAGAATTAGTGAGAATTCCAGAGAGTACTATTCAGGAGATTTCAGATAAAGCTAGTATTGTAGATGTAGTTAGTGAGTATACATCATTAGTACTAAAAGGTGATAAGCATTGGGGGTGTTGTCCCTTTCATAACGAAAAAACACCATCATTTACAGTTACCGAAGATAAAAATATGTTTTATTGTTTTGGTTGTCAAAAGGGTGGTTCAATATTTAACTTTATAATGGAAATAGAACATATGTCATTTGTTGACGCAGTTGTTCACTTAGGGCAAAAATCCGGAGTCCGTGTAGAGCTATCAAATAATAATCAGAGTGATGAACAGGTAAATTTAAGGGATTCTCAATTAAGTATTTACGATAAGGTTTGTGGTAGTTTTTCTTATATTCTTGAAAAAAAAGAAGAGGGGAAAAAAGCCTTAGATTATCTTTATAGCCGGGGTCTTAATGATGAAATTATTCAGAAATTTAGGCTTGGGTACGCTCCTGTAGGTAGTGGCTGGTTATATAACTTTCTGCGTAATAAAAATTATTCAGATGAATTTCTAAAGTCCACTGGGTTTTTTTCAAAAAAAAATAGCAGGGTTTCAATTTTCTTTGATAGGGTAATGTTTCCTGTAATAAATCATCATAATCAGGTTGTTGCTTTTAGTGGTCGATCCTTATCGGATTATGGTCCCAAATATATAAACTCTCCAGAAACAATGGTATATCATAAAGGGAGTATTCTTTTTGGTATAAACCATGCAATTAAAAGTATTCGAAATAAAAAAGAGTTTATCCTATGTGAAGGGAACTTAGATGTTATTGCTTTACACCAAGTTGGTCTATCTAATGCGGTTGCTCCCTTAGGTACAGCATTTACTGAGTCCCAAGCAAAACTACTTAAAAGATATGCAGATAAAGGTACAATTCTTTTTGATGGAGACTCTGCGGGAATTAAAGCCACGGAGAAAGCGTGTATAATTTTAGAGAGGGTTGGAATAACACCATCGGTGATTTCATTAGCAGAAGGACTCGATCCAGCAGAAATTTTAAAAAAAAATGGCCCAGAGGCATTGATAAAGAGTTGTAAATACACTATAAATAGTTTTGATTATCTACTGAAAAGAGTATTAACTCAGTTTGGTGGAGAATCTCCGGAGAGTAAAGAAAGCGTTGCAAAAGGTATGCTTCCATACATAAATAGTATTATCTCAGACATCAGGAAGGAAGCTTGTTTAGAAAAACTTGCTACTGAGCTTGGTGTAAGTGTGTCTTCAGTATTAAATGCTTCTAAGGCTAATAGTCAAAGAACATTTATTAAAAAGAGAGAGGATAATGGTGAGATTTACGATATTTATAATGATAAAGAGCTATATTTAATGTGCGCCTTAGTTGTAAACAGTGAGTATTTTAAAAATGTGAACCAATATGTTGATGAATTTGGTGTAACAAGTAGACCTGCTCTTACTGTTTATAATGCCATCTCTAACTCATTGAAGGAAGGTATAACCTCTATAGAGTCTATCATTAGAAGAGTTGATAATGACAAATTGAGGCAGCTTATAATAAGCAAATGTACTTCAAGCGAATTTGATGACAATCCGGGTAATATAATTATTGACTCTCTTGTTTTTTTAAAAAGAAAAGCTCTTTTAATTAAAATAAGTGAGCTAGAGAGACATTTAAATGATGTTAGCAGAAGTGGTGATATCAAAGAAATTTCTCTACTATTAAAACAGAAGTCAGAATTAGACGATAAACTTGGAAGAATTGAGGATTATTAAATGGCACAATTGGATAAGAATCCGGCAATAATTAAGTTGTTAGAGTATGGTAGAAAGAAAAGAGTTTTGTCCTATGAGGAAGTAAATAATATGCTCCCTGAGGATATTTTAAACTCTGATCAAATTGAAGATGTTTTAACTTTGATTGAAAAAAATAATATATTATTGGAAGACGATGAGGATGGCTCTGTTGTTGTTCCTGTCGGTCATGTCTTAGTTCCTGATTTAGGAGAAATTGATAGTGACGAGAAAGAAGATGATTCAGAAAGTGATGAAATTGAAGACTCAGAAGAAGACATTGATGAAGATATAGATGAAGAAATTGATGAAGAAATTGATATTGAGGATCCGGATTTTTCATTAGAGGATGATGCTGAAGAGGAAGAAGAAGAAGAGCTTGAGGAAGATGATGACGATGAACCAATTATTGATCCTTCAGCCCTAGGTTTTGGCTCTGATGGAGACTCTAGTGATGACGAAACCCTTGGGTTTAAAAGTAGCATGGAGCTTGAAGAGATTGATGTTACTATAGACGAAGATTTAGAGATTGAAAAAATTTCTGATAATGATATTCCTAAAAGTGTTGCAAAAAAACTGATTGTTGATGAGAAGGACTCTGTAATTGATGATCCTATAAGACTTTACCTTCGGGAAATTGGTAAAGAGAGTCTATTAACTGCGGAACAAGAAGTTGAACTTTCTAGAAGTATGGAAGAGGGTGAGTTAATAATAAAAGAGATTCTTCAGGGTAATGGGATGATTATATCCGAGTATATTAGGCTAATGGAAAAGGCTTCGTGTAAGGATGATCCTAGGGAGCTTGACTTAAGTAAAAAGGAAGTTTCTGAAATATTAGCTGCAAGAAGAAGATTAAACGCCCTATATAGAGAACCTTTAAGAAAGGTGATGCCAAAACTTAAAAAATATATGGCTCTTAAAGAGAAGGTTACAGCAACTGAAGGGGATCCTTTAACTGATGAAAAAGTTTTAGAATTTAAAGAATCTTTAGTTAAAGAGTTAAGTCTTGTAGAGTTATATCAAGATGAGATTATAGAGTTTTCTGATAAGTATATTGTTGCAATTAGAATGATAAATAAACTTAGAAGAGAGCAGTATCTTTTACAAAGGGATCTTAAAGTAAAAAGTTTACGGGAAGTAAGAACTCTTGGTAGAAGTTTAGCCCAGCAGAGTAAAAAGGCACAAATAGAAGAGGAACTAGGTTACACTGCTGATCAGTTAAAAGATAAAATTAGAACTCTGCAAACTAATTATAGAGATCTTAGAAATATAGAATTAGAGTTTGAGAATAGTGCAGATGAAATCTTAGTAATGGGTGATGATATTTCCCATGGTAAGGTTATGATGAAAACTGCTAAGGATAGGCTAATAAAAGCCAATTTAAGACTTGTAGTAAGTATTGCAAAAAAATATACTAACAGAGGTTTACACTTTTTTGATTTAGTTCAAGAGGGAAATATTGGTTTAATTAAAGCTGTAGAGAAATTTGAGTATAGAAAGGGATATAAATTCTCAACCTATGCAACTTGGTGGATAAGGCAAGCTATTACGAGATCTATTTCAGACCAAGCTAGAACGATACGTGTACCTGTTCATATGATTGAACAGATAAATAAAGTTGTTCGAGAATCAAGACTTCTTATGCAGATAAAAGGTCGTGAGCCAAGTGATGAAGAGATCGCTGAGAGATTAGGGTGGAATGTTCAAAGAGTAAAATCTGTAAAGAATGTAGCTAGAGAGCCTATCTCCCTAGAGACTCCTATTGGAGAAGAAGAAGACTCCTTATTAGGTGACTTTATTGAGGATAAAGATGTTGAAAATCCTGCTAATCAAACAGCATTTAAGGTTTTACAAGAACAGTTATCTGAGGTATTATCAACATTGCCTCCTAGAGAGCAGGAAGTGTTGAAGATGAGGTTTGGTTTGGATGATGGTTATTCGTTAACTCTTGAAGAAGTAGGTTTATACTTTAATGTTACTAGAGAGCGGATTAGGCAGATAGAGGCTAAGGCATTAAGACGTTTAAGACATCCAAATAGAAGTGTTAAGTTAAAAGATTATCTAGAGAATTAAGGGGAATATAGGTGGAAAAAACTTTTGAAAAATTAAGACACTTACAAGAAGTGCTTTCAAAGAGAATCGAAATAGAAAAAGAGATTGATGAAATTCCAAAAGCTTTATCTGTTAAAGAAGAGTTATTAAATCGATTACAGAAGTCCTTTATTGAAAAAAATGATAATAAGGTTGCATCTGAAGCTGAACTTTCAAGATTAACAAAGCTTATGAACGAGGCTGAGAGATCTAGAGAAGCTAGTGAAAAAAGAATGGATGAAATTAGTACTCAACGGGAGTATGAAGCTTTAGAGAGAGAGATAAAAGTATCAACTGAAGCGGAACAAGAATATAGAAGAGAGATCCAAAAAGTTGAAAAAACACTTGAAGTTTTATCTGATATGCTTACCTCGGAAGAAGAGTTATTAAACCAGCAAAAAGAAGAGATTGAAGAAGAGAAAAATCGAATTATTTCAATAATTGAAGAAAAAGAGAAAGTTAAAAATTCAATGATCTCTGATGAAAAAGTTATTAGTCAGGATATGGATTCAGAGATTCTTTTTAAGTTTGAAAGAATTATTAAGAATAAGTCTGGTCTTGGTATAGTTCCTGTTAAGGCAGGAGTTTGCTCCGGTTGTCATATGACACTACCTGCTCAATTTGCAAATGATGTTAGAAGAAGCGAAGAGATCTTGTTCTGTCCGTACTGTTCTAGGATTTTGTTTTATGAAGAGTCTGATGATCAATATGTTGCAATTGATGATGATGATGATGACTCTTTAGAAGATCAAGCATCACTTTCTGATCTTATTGACGATGAGTTTTTATTAGATTAATTATTTTTTTCAGACCTAACTATCGCCTGCCTTTAAATAGGTAGGAGGAAAGTCCGGGCTCCATAGAGAATAGTGCCGGGTAACACCCGGGAGCTATTTAGTTCTCTAAATAGCGACAGACAGTGCCACAGAGATATACCGCCTAGGAGTAATTCTAGGTAAGGGTGAAAAGGTAGGGTAAGAGCCTACCGGGAAAACAGTAATGTTTTTTGCTAGGTAAACCTCACTAGGAGCAAAGTCAAGCAGTAGTTCTGGATTTCTCGTCCTATAGGCTACGGGTAGACTGCTAGAACATTAAAGTGATTTAATGTGTAGATAGATGATAGTTTTTAACAGAACTCGGCTTACAGGTCTGATTTTTTTATATTCTGGAGGAAAATAGGTGTATAAAATAAATAAAAAGAAATTTTCTAAAAGAAAAAGTTCTATCTATTTATTAATTATTCTTCTCCCTTTTTTATTTATTTTCATAACTTACTCATTGAATCAAGGTATAAACGTTTATGGTAATACTCTTGTAAAGTCCTTTGAAGAAGAGGATTTGAATAAGTTATGGGAAGATAAAAAGTACTCACAAATAGTTTCAATTTGTGAAGAAGTTTTAAATGAGAATTTTTTAGAACTTAACTATTTATATTTCCATGGGATTTCTAACTTCTATTTAGGTATATCCCAGATCTCCCTAGAGATGAAAATACCACTTATAAATCAGTCTATTATTTCACTTCGTAAAGCATTTATACTATCCGATGGAAAACTAAAAGGTGATATAGCCTATGTTTTAGGTAAAGCTTATTATTATAAGGGGCGAAGTTACTCCGATTTAACAATTAAATATTTAGATATAGCAACCAAGGAAGGATATTTAGGAAAAGATATTTACGAATTTAAAGGTTTGGCGTATTATGAGTTAGGTCAATATACTAAAAGTATAAATGAGTTTAACTCTTTACCAGAGGAGAGACACTCGCCTGAAATAGTTTATATTATTTCAGAGGCCTACGGTTTAATAGGAGATTATGATAAACAAGAAGATTTATTAAATGGAATATTAGAGGGAGCTAGTCAAAAAAATGTTAAACTTAGCTCTAGAATGGATTTATCTGAAATATATTTTAGGAGTAGAAGATATTCTGAAGCTATAAAACAAGTAGAAGAGATTTTGAAAGTTAGAGCTGATGATTTTGATGCTCAGATTATATTGGGAAAATCACTGTTCTTAAGTGGTAATGAAGCAGAAGCAAATAAAATATTTAGAAAATTAATAAAACAACAACCGGGTAATGATGAAGTTATCAGATGGTTAAAAAAATAGATTAAAGGGGTTAAAATGGGGCTTTTTAGCGGTTTCGCATCAGATATAGGTATAGATTTAGGTACGTGTAATACATTAATATATGTTAAAGGTAAGGGGATAGTAAGTAGTGAACCCTCTGTTGTCGCAATTGATCGTAATACAAAGAAAGTTGTGGCAGTTGGTGCCGATGCTAAGAGAATGCTTTGGAAAACTCCAGGTAATATTGATGCAATAAGACCTTTAAGAGACGGTGTAATAGCTGACCTTGAAACAACAGAGAAGATGATCCGTTACTTTATAGCAAAAGTTCTCCCTAATAGAAGGTTAGTAAAACCTAGGATGACAATAGGTGTACCATCTTGTATTACAGAGGTTGAAAGAAGGGCTGTAGAAGAGTGTGCATATAAAGCCGGTGCAAGGGATGTAAAAATTATAGAAGAGTCTCTAGCTGCTGCTATTGGTGCAGATATACCTATTTTTGAGCCTGCAGGACATATGATCTGTGATATAGGTGGAGGTACAACTGAAATCTCTGTAATTTCTCTTGGAGATATGGTTGTAACTAACGCAATTAGAATAGGTGGTGATGAGTTTGACGAGGCTATTATTAAACATGTAAAAAAAGTGCATAACCTTATTATTGGTCAACAAACAGCTGAAAAACTGAAAATGACAATTGGTAATGCTACTCCTGAAACTAAAATTGAAAAAATGGAAATTAAGGGAACTGATGCTATAACTGGACTTCCTAGAAGACTTGAGATCGATTCTGTAGAGGTTAGGGAAGCTTTGCAAACACCTATATCCGCAGTAATACAAGAGGTGAAAAGAACTTTAGGTCAAACACCTCCAGAGTTAGCTGCAGATATTGTTGAAAGAGGTATAGTTATGACAGGTGGTGGTGCTAATTTAAAAGGTTTACCAAAGTTATTAGCTAAAGAGACAGGAGTACCAGTAATATTAGCTGAGAATCCTCTTTTGTGTGTAGCTTTAGGTGCTGGACGTTATTTTGAGTTTGCCAAGGATAATTCAGATAATAGAAGCATCTATGATAGTATAAATTCGTAAGGTTCGTTGTGCATATAAAAAAAAAGAGATTTGATAGATCAATAACTCTTTTTATAACTCTTTTTATTCTCTCTTCTGTAATGCTTTTATCAAATGAAAGTTTTAGAGCAGCAAAAGAGGGAACTTTATCCTTTTTTTCTCTCCTTCAAGCTGGCTTAGATAATACTGTTAAGTTTACAAGGAATACGGTAAATTCAGTTGGAGAATTGAAAGATCTAAAAAATAGATATGATCTACTTTATGCTGAACTAGATGAGTATCGTGGTATACATAGGGATTTTTTAGAGGTTAAAAGAGAAAATAGAGAGTTTAAAAAGTTATTAGGATTTATGGACTCATTAGACCATGATTCAATCCCCTGTGAAATAATAGGTAAAGATCCTAGTAATCTTAGTTCAACTGTGATTATAAATAAGGGTTCAAAACATGGTATAGAGAAGAATATGCCTGTGGTTGCTGAACAGAATGGGATGATTGGGATTGTAGGAAAAGTTATTAATGTAGGAATACAGTCCTCCCTTGTATTACCACTTTTAGATCAAAGCAGCTATATTGCTGGAAGATTATCTAAGTCTAGGTTTGAGGGGTTAATCAATGGTCTTGGCTCTAATGAAGGGTTTTTAGAGCTAAACTATGTTAAAAAAATAGCGTTAAATGATATCTCTGTTGGGGATCTTGTGGAGACTAGTGGAATGAAATCTTTATACCCTAAGGGGTACTATATAGGTAGAATTGTAGATATTAGCAGGGTAGAGTATGAGACCTCTTTAAGTATCAAAGTTGAGCCTATAATCGATTTTTCAAGACTAGAATATGTATCAGTTTTAAAAACTACAGGAGTCAGTTATGAATAATAAGTTATTACTATTTTTATCGGCTCTTGGTATATCTGTTGTTTCCATAGTTATTCAAAGTGTAATATTCCCAATATTTTTTATTAATGATTATATGCCAGATATCTCATTAATCGCCCTAATTTATTTTTCAATTAACTATGGAAAGGTCTTTGGGCAGTGGCTAGGTTTTAGCACTGGTATTATCTTTGACTCATTAAGTGGTGTCCCGTTTGGTCTAAATACGCTTGTAAGGTTAATATTAGGTTTTTTTCTTGGATTTTTTGAGGGAAAGATATTTATGGATAAAATAATTTTACCGTGTATTATTATTACACTTTGTACAGTGGCTAAGTTTTTCCTAATTTCTCTAGTTGGATTATTCTATCCAATTGACTTAAATATTGACTTTTTCTCAGTAAGATATGTCATAGAGATTGGTATGAATATTCTGTTTACACCAATAATATTTATTCTTTTTAATTTTATATCAAAGAGACTAATTTCAAATAGAGATAGAGTTTAATGGATCATAGTGTTAATAAGTTTAGAATTTACACACTTCTAGCAATAGTTGTACTCTCCTTTGGTTATAATTTATATCATCTTTATAAAATGCAAGTAATTGATCAGATTATGTATCAAAAAAAGGCTACAGCTGTTTCAAGTCGAAGTACTTCTATTCGAGCCCCTAGAGGGGAGATTTATGATAGGAATTATGATGTACCCTATGTTGATAATACAGAGTCATTTAGTGTTGTTATAAACCCTGCAAGTGTCGAGAGTGAAGAGTATCCCGAACTAATTGAGAAGCTAGCACTATATTTGGAAGTGGATAAAAGCATAATTGAAAAAAAACTTCCATATTCTGTTCGTCGATCATACAAAAACATTGAAATTCTAGACTCTGTTTCATATGATAAAATTGTATCTATTGCTGAAAATATTGATCATCTTCCTGGAGTTTCATGGGAGAGTATCCCAATAAGAAATTACCTCTTTTCCGGTTCCATATCTCATATTTTAGGTTATGTAGGTAATATCTCCCAAAGTGAGTTTCAAGTTTTATATAACGATGGTTATACTTTAAATGATGATATTGGTAAAAATGGCGTTGAAAAGCAGTATGATATTGTTCTTAAGGGTAAGAACGGACTTAAGTATAAGACCGTAGATGTAAAAGGAAGAAAACTAGATAAAGAAAACTTAAAAGAGGACATTGCACCTATTCCAGGTAAAAACCTTGTTTTAACAATAGACAGAAAAATTCAGACTTTAGCGGAAAAAGCACTTGGTGAAAGAAAGGGATCAGTTGTGGTTTTAAAACCTAGTACAGGAGAAATTTTAGCAATGGTATCCTATCCATGGTATGAACCAAGTGAGTTTTATATCCCTGGGAAAAATGCTTTTGGAAATATTTTGTTGGATGAAGATAAACCTCTACTAAATAGAGCTATACAGGGTTATGCACCAGCTTCAACCTTTAAAATTATAATGTCAGCCGCAGCTTTAGAAGAAGAGGTTCCAGAGGATTTAACCGTTGAGTGTACTGGTCGTGTCTTTTATGGAGATAGGTATTTTGGATGTTGGAATAGAGCAGGACATGGAACTGTAAACCTAGAGTCAGCATTAGAGAACTCATGTAATATCTATTTTTATACTATTGGAAGAGACTATCTAGGCATTGATAAGATTAATACATATGCTAGGGAGTTCGGTTTTGGTCAAACTTCAGGTATCGATCTACCAAATGAAGCAGCAGGTCAGGTTCCAACCCCAGAGTGGGTAAAGAAAAAATACGACGTTACATGGACCCATGGTGATACTATGAATGTCTCTATTGGTCAAGGAAGAACTCTTGCAACACCACTTCAAATAGCTGATCAATTAGCTTTTATTTTAAATGGTGGTGTGGTATATAAACCCCATGTGGTTAAAGAGATTGTTGATCCTCTAACTGGGGAGGTTTTAGAAGTTATACCAAGGGAAGTTATTTTAAAATCATCATACAAACCAGAGACATTTGAGAAGGTTAAATCATATATGAGGGGTGTTATAACAGAGGGTACAGCAAAATATGCAATTTCTACTAAAGCTGTAGAAATTGCTGCTAAGACTGGAACAGGAGAGGTTGGTTTTTCTGATAAATTCCACGACTGGTTTGTATCCTATGGACCCTACGATGCACCCCCTGAGGAGCAGGTTGTTATGGTAGTAATGATAGAGGCTTCCAATGATTTAGATAAATACAGACCATGGGCGCCTAAGGCTACAAACCTAATATATCAGGGTATTTTTGCAGAGCAAACTTTTGAGGAAGTTGTTAAAACCCTAAGACCATACTATTTAAGAGAGCTATTCTAATGAAAAATAAGATAGATGTAGGTAAAAGTTTATCTAGAATTGACTTTTTTATGTTAGCTGCAGTATTTGTTTTAATGTTTTTAGGGGTTATGTTTATATATTCTAGTGGTATCTCTTCAATAGGGGTAAATACATCTAATGAGTATGTAAAGCAAGTTGTTAGAATAATATCAGGACTCTTTGTTTTAGTTTTTTTCTCCCTATATGATATTGAGAAAATTAAGAGTATATCCCTAATAACATATCTGTTTCTTATATTTGTTTTAATCTATACAAGGTTATTTGGTACCCTTGTTAATGGTGCTAGGTCATGGATATATGTAGGGGGGTTCGTTTTTCAGCCATCTGAATTTACTAAACTAACTACTATTTTATTTTTAGGAAAGTATTTAGATGATAATCAAAAGGATATTAGAAGTTTAAAAGTATTTATTACATCATTTATAATAATTTCTATTCCCTTTGGATTAATACTTCTGCAACCGGATATGGGAACAGCATCAGTCTATATCCCAATTTTTCTTGCAATGCTTTTTATATCTGGTTGTAATATAAAATATCTGACCTATTTAATACTTTTAGGTGCTCTAACACTTGTTCTTACAATGTTACCTGGATGGGAGACCTATATATTACAGAGTAATAATACCTTTGTATCTGTATTAACAGAACCTAGACTTATTTTATATTTAATAGGTTCCATAACATTCTCAATTTTACTATCTCTTATTGGGCTTTTATATTTTAAAAAAGAGTATTTTAATTGGTTAATCTACTTCTTTTCAATTATTGTATTCTCACTTATATTATCATTTGTTGCTAGAGAGTACGTTTTAAAAGATTATCAAATAATGAGACTAATAGTTTTTATGAATCCCCAGGTTGATCCTCTTAATTTTGGTTGGAATATAATACAGGCTACCACTGCAGTAGGTTCCGGAGGTTTTAGCGGGAAGGGGTTTTTACAGGGAACCCAGTCCCATTATCAGTTTTTACCCGAGCAAAGTACAGACTTTATATTTTCTATCCTCTCAGAAGAGTTAGGGTTTCTTGGAGCTTTATTAGTTTTTGGGTTATTTTTAATAATTTTAATAAGGGGTCTGTTGATTTTAACCTACGCGAAAAACAACTTTTCCATACTTGTTGGCTCTGGTATTATAGGGATGATTTTCTTCCATGTAATTTTAAATGTGGGAATGAATATAGGATTAATGCCAATTACAGGAATTCCTCTATTTTTCCTCTCCTATGGAGGATCTTCTCTATGGACAGCATTGGCTGGAATAGGTATCCTACAAGGAATTTATCAACGACGTTATAGGAATTAAAATGAATAATATAATTAACAGATATAAATACGATCTTCTAAATATAAGAATGCCTGGCAGGTATTTAGGAGGTGAGTTTGGGTCTATATACCCCACAGGTGATGAAATATTAAAAATGGGAGTATCCTTTCCTGATCTTTATGAGATTGGGATGTCAAATCAAGCTCTTAAAATTTTGTATAATCTGTTTAATAGTGTTGAAGGTGTTATATGTGAGAGAGTTTTTGCTCCAGCTCCTGACTTTGAAGAGTTTTTAAGGGATAAGGAGTTATCTCTTTTCACATTAGAGAGTGGATTTCCTTTAAAGAAACTTGATATTTTAACATTTACGATAGGTTACGAACTATGTCTTACAAATCTATTAACAATGTTAGATGTTTCTAATATTCCATTAAAAGTAGATGATAGAGGGGAGGATGATCCTATTATAATTGCTGGAGGTCCAGCTACAACAAACCCTGTGGCCTTTGGACACATTGTAGACTTTGTTTTTATAGGTGAGGCTGAAGGAGCATTTGAAGTGCTTCTTGAGGATATTGTTACACTTAAAAAAGAGGGAAAAACTAGAAACTCAATATATGAATTTATAAAAAAACAAGATTATATATGGCATAAAGATAAAAAAGACCGGGTTAAAAGAGTATTTTGGAGGGAGTTTGGTTTATCTGCCCAGAAAAGAACTCATCTTCCTGTTGCCTCTATAACTCCTGTTCAAGACCACGGTGTTGTAGAAATTATGAGGGGATGTCCTAACGGTTGTAGATTCTGCCATGCAGGTGTTTATTATAAACCATTTAGACAAAAAGAGTTTGAACACATTGTAAAAGAGGTTGAAGACCTTGTAGATATTTGTGGCTATAGGACAATAACTCTTTCTTCCCTATCATCCGGTGATTATAATGGTATTCATACCTTAGTTAAAGGTTTAAATAATAGGTTTAAAAGTAGGGGAGTCTCATTTTCTCTTCCCTCATTAAGGGTTAACTCTGTCTCCTTACCACTAATTGAGGAGTTATCTGAAGTTAGAAAGAGTAGTTTAACATTTGCCCTCGAGACCCCTAAACTAGGTTGGCAAAGGGGTATAAATAAAGAAGTTCCTAAGGATAGAATAATTGAGATTTTATTAAAGGCTAAGGAGCGGGGTTGGAAGCTTGCTAAATTCTATTTCATGATCGGACTACCTGTAGCCGGTGGAGAAGATGAAGTAGGACCTATAATTGATCTTATTAAGGAGCTTTATGCTGCCACAGGATTAAGGTTTAATGTTAATGTAGGTGTTTTTATTCCAAAACCACATACAACCTATGAGAGATCCTATCAATTTGGTGATGAGCTAGGCTTCTTGAAGTTAAAAGAGATTAAAAGTGGTCTTAAAGGTAAAAATATAAAGGTTAATTTCCACTCTCCATTTTTATCATTTTTAGAAGGTATTTTTACCCGAGGTGATGAGAGGGTTAATGACTTATTAATAAGTGCATATAAAAAGGGAGCTAGACTTGATGCATGGGATGAGTATATAAACAGGGATTTATGGAGAGAGGTTATATCTGAAGCTTCATGGGATGTGGAAGATTTTGTAACAAGGGAAAGGTCTTTAGATGACAAACTACCATGGGGAAATATCTCTCTATTAGAGAGTTCAGCCTTTAAATGTGATCAGTTAGAGAAATCCCAAGAAGAGGAAGCTTCATCCCTTTGTACAGATGATTGTGACCATAACTGTGGTGTATGTAAAAAGGATATCAAGGTTAAATACGCTAAAATTGTAGATAACTTTGAAACAACAGAGCATAAAGATGTTGTTGATAAATCTACCTATAAAAAGATAGTATTTAGGTTTTCTAAAAATGGAAGGGCTATCTTTGTCCCACATCTAAGTACTATGACAATTATTGAGAGGGCTTTTTTTAGAAGTGGTATTGAAGTACGGTTTACTGAGGGATTTAATCCTAAACCAAAATTAGAGTTTGCCCACCCTTTAACTATGGGATTAAGTTCAGATTATGAGATCTTTGGTATTGAGATCTATAACGGTTATGATAATTTAGATGAGAGCATTAAAAAGCTGAATTCCAACCTTCCAGAGGGATTTGAAATAATAAAGGCATATCCAATGAACGATATAGCCCAGGGGCGATCCCATAAAAAATTAATGGCTCTATATGCTGGAGCAGATTATGAAATTTACACTTTAAACTCACCCCTTAATAGCGAGGAGTTAAAAACAAAAATTGAAGAGTTTATAAAAGATAGTGATGTTCTGGATGATTACACCCTGGAGATTATCGATGATAATATTCTTAAAGTAAAAGCCATGTTTAATAATAAAAAGTGGAATAACTGTGTAAAAATGGTTTCAGAAGCAGTTGGAGAGTCCGCTCTTACTAGCGGTTACGATTTTAAACGTACAAGATGTTATGCTAAATCTAAAAAGGGAACTATTATTCTCTTTTCGGATATGAAGTAGGAGCTATTAAATGCAGAAAGAAAATGATCATAGTAAAGATATGCTACATGGGGTTAAATTAAACGATATAGTCACTTTTTTAGTAGACTATTATGGTTGGGAAGAGCTTGGTAATAGAATTAATATTAACTGTTTTATTAATGAGCCATCAATAAAATCAAGTCTTAAATTTTTAAGACGAACACCCTGGGCAAGGAATAAAGTTGAGAAACTATATATTGAAACTAGTGGAGCTACATTATAGATCAGTTTAACAAGATTGTAGTATTAAATGATATCTCCAGTAATATAACAGATATTCTTATTCAAAGAGTTCTTTATCGAATGAAGAAGTCAATTTTTAATGATTTACTTATAATCATTGGTGATAAGGATGAACTAAGTTCTAATATTATAGAAATCCTAAATAGGTCTGCCCTTGAATATATTATAGTTTCTAATATAAGGGAGAGTATTTACGAGAACCTATATGGTTTTCAATTTCCTAAATTCTCTTCTTCTCCATATCCATATATCGTTGTAGATGATTTAGTTGCAAGAAAAATTAAGAGATATAATTTAATTATTGATAAAGAATTAGAGTTGTGGGATAACCATATTCATACCCAATTAGCCTATTGTAGTGAAAATATGAGTGTTGAGAAAAACATAAAACTTGCAAAACTGTTTGGTCTTAAAGGTATTCGTATAACAGAGCATGCTGATCATCTATATTTTAATAGTAGCAACTACAGTGATATAGAGTGTTATACGAAAGGAATTTCATACTCTTTTAAAGAAGATTATAGGATTAAAGAGTTCTTAGAATATAAAAAAAAATTCTCTGATGACTTTGTTGAATTTGGAGTGGAAGTTGGAATCGATTTTAATGGAGAGCTATTAATAGATCCAGAAGATTTACAACATTTTGATTATATATTAGGTGCTATACATGTTTTGAAAGAGTGTACAGCTAATGGGTTTATCTCTACCCTAGAGAAACTACTAAAACATGATATCGATGTATTAGCCCACCCCTTTAGAATATTTAAAAGAAGTGGTGTAGCTGTCCCTAATCAGTTATTTAAACCGGTAGCAAAATTACTAAAAGAGTATAATACTGCAGCCGAGATAAACTTTCATACTAATGAACCACCTGTAGATTTTATTAAAGAGTGTCTATCCCTAGGAGTAAAATTTAGTTTCGGAAGCGATTCACACAATCTAGCAGAGATTGGAGACTTTAGTTATCAATTAAATCTATTAAAAGAAGCTGGTTTTTTTGGAGACTTAAAAGAGATCATGTGGAGTAAAATTACATAATCTCTTAACTTTATGTCTATTTTAGCTATATAGCTTTTTTAGAGCATCTTCAACAGCAGACATAATTCCTTTACTTGTTGCTGTAGCTCCAGATACCGCATCTACCTCGCTTTTTTTCTCGTCTACAATAAAACTTGGAATATATTTTATAGGGGTACTATAAAATCTACTTCCTACTTCATTATGGGAGATAATTTCTACAGAGGTTAAGACCCCTTTTTCTATAGTTATTTCCACTGTTAATCCAGTTCCAAATCCATTTGCAACACCTTGGTAAGTTCCATCTTTTAAATCTAATTGGGATATTATCATACCCTCAGGTATTGAATACTGGATACTACTGTGTCTACCTGACTTTGAAAACGGATTTGCAGTTATCACAAAGCTGCTTAAAACTGTGATAAATAATAATATTGATATCATTTTTTTCATTTTATCTCCTTGTTTATTTTATTTAAAACAAAATTATATGTTAAACACCCCTCTACTGGGCAAGAATTTATACACTCTAAACAGTTAATGCAACTAGGATCTCTTACATGTTTAACTGTTGATATATTAACTTGCATAGGACATTCCTTGTCGCATTTTTTACAATTAATACAGGTTTTAACCTCTCTGTTAATTGAGAAGATTCTAAGGGTACTAACTGCCCCATATCTTGCTCCTTCAAAACATAAGTACCTACAAAATGGTCTCTCTATAAATAACCCAATTATCATTAGTATTCCAAATATAACCCATGAAGATATAGATATAAATTTAAAGTTCCAACTTAGTACCCCGGCGAAGACTCTATATGGGCTATCTAATAAAATGGCAAAAGAGAAACCA
This sequence comes from Thiospirochaeta perfilievii, assembly GCF_008329945.1. Lineage (NCBI taxonomy): Bacteria > Pseudomonadati > Spirochaetota > Spirochaetia > Spirochaetales > Spirochaetaceae > Thiospirochaeta > Thiospirochaeta perfilievii. The sequence continues at coordinate 3,171,123 of NZ_CP035807.1, forward strand.
AATAGTATAAATATAAATAAAATATACCTACTAAATTTAATAACTCTTTCTACATTTTTATTTACTCTTATCCTAGGGAGATGTAAGAATTTACCAATTTTTGATAAAATATCCTGGGCAAAACCTAAGGGACATAACCATCCACAAAAAAATGGTCCTAGTATAAGTGAACTGATTAAAAAAACAATAAACATTGTGTAGTTAACTGTTATAAGCCCCAGAACTGATAAAACTATAAAAATAATTTGTACTATTTTCCTTTTCATGTAGCTAATTTACTACAAAGATAGCTATTATTGGTTAATTTTAGGTAAAGTTTATGTAAACTTTTGTAAACATGAAACGTATATAAAGAAAATGACATGTCCCTTCAGCTATTACAAATAATAGAAATTATTAAATAATATACTCCCTTCAAAATTTTTAAGATTTATTTCTATTCTATCCCAAGGCTTGTTATCTATTGGAATTTGGAAGTATTGGAAATTAGGATCAATTCTATCTTCCTTTGAGAACGTATTTATTTTAAAAATATTTTTACTTATACCTGGTTCTAACCTGTAGACAAACTCTTTAACACTGTTATCTTTAATAACATTAACTAAAAGATCCAATTCTTTATTAGAAGAGTTTGCCAATGAGAAGATAATGTTCTTAGTTGAAATACTATCTAGCTTATTATTTAGTATAATTTTAGAGTTGTAATTAATCGTAAAATCCCATGTACTTTTACCATTTTTATAGAACGAACGTTTGTGAATATCTTCTGTTTTTAAGTTATAGTTTATTGGCTTATAGTTACTACTTAGAAAGTCGGTGATAATAACTGTATTAGGGAGAGTTGGAATTAAACTAGGTTGTTTAAGGTATTTAACTTCATCTACTACATTTAGTAACTTAAATCTAAATAGTTTAAGACTTAACTCCTTTGCAATCTCTCTTTGATCAATTGCTTTTAAATTATTATTTCTTCCATAAAAAAGCTTTCCTAAACTTGTTGAGTCAATTAAACCCCAATCACTATTAAATTGGGAGTGGTTCACACCCTCAAGGTAGTAGGTTGCTTTTATATTATACTCACTATCATTTGTAAAAGAGATCCTATTAAATTGGGATCTAGCCTTAAAACTTTTAAGATCACCATCATTAGCACCATGCAGTGCAATATAGGATATATTTGTTAGGTTTATACTCTCTCTAAACTGCCTATCTGTCCCAGATAAGGACATAACAGCCTTTATTGGGTAGTATGAGTATTTAGCTGCTATACTAACAGCTTCTCCTCCCCTAGAGTGGCCAACTAACCCAATATTTGATATATCTACCATATTGTAAAAAATTGAGTTTTTATCCCTATTTAGCTGATCAAACAGTTTTATATGTTCTAAGAGTAAAAAAGCCCTAGCATCATTCTCCTTAGGTTGCCCTTGGCCAAGGCTCGTCCAGTTCCCATTTAGGAAATTTTCATCAATAGAAACTGCAATAAAACCGTTAGCTGCTAAATGTTTTAATAGGTAGTCATAACCTTTATGGGATGGATTCTCTGCTAATGCGTTACCGTGTAGTATAAAAACTATTGGGAATACTCCACTTTTTTTGGGGTAATATACCCGTCCATTTAGGGGGAGATTTTTTGTGAACCCCCAAAACATCTTATCATATAGTTTAGCTATGCCACTATTCCCATTATAATATTTACTACTATCAACTATTTTTAATCTGTTATACTCATAAAAATTAAGATCTACTTGTGTCTCTGTTTGTAAAAGATTTGATTTATAATCAATTTTAAAACCCTGCCACATAGATAAAGCTGTTAATGTAATAAATAGCCCCTTGGAGATATTATTTAAATATTTATGTTTAGAAAATAACAATAATAGCATTATTGTAGTTATTATCTGGAGGATTATAGTTGTTTTAAGGGAAACTCTACTAAACTCCTTAAGTAAAAAGAAAAAGATAATATTTATTAAGATGATAAAAAACTTAATCTTTTTTCCTTTTAAGTATTTTATAGGAAAATAGAACAGAAAAGAGATAATAAGTGTTGATAATAAATTTAGAAAAAAAAGAGATCTAATTGGAATAATTCCAAAAAGTAACATTATATATAGGACGTAATAAAACAGAGGAATAAAAATCATTTTTACATTATATAGGAATATTAAGTATAATAAAAAGAGTAAAAAAAAGGGATAAGATTAACTCTCATCCCTAACTTGGTCGGCAGGATTCGAACCTGCGAATGCATGGATCAAAACCATGTGACTTACCGCTTGTCGACGACCAATTGCTTTACGAGATGAATAATACATAATTATATTTTCTTGGTCAACATAAAAATTACAAAAGTTTTATAAATCACTAGATAATGATTATTAATTTATATATGTTTTATTTATGATAAAGGATTTTATAGAAAAAAATATAATTATTTCCGATGGAGCAATGGGAACATATTATTCAGAGTTAACAAAGGATTCTGTAAATAGGGTAGAGGAAGCTAATTTATTTAATAGGGACTTAATTACATCTATTCACAAAGAGTATATTGAAAGTGGTGCTTCTTTAATTAGAACTAATACTTTTGCTGCAAACACTATCTGTCTAAATATAAGTAGAGAGAAACTAAAAAATATTATAGAAAATGCTTGTTTAGCATCAAAGGATGCTAAAGGGGATAAAAATCTGTTTATTGCTGGTAATATTGGCCCTATACCAGAATTTGAAGATGATGGGTCAAAACTCTTATATAAAGATATTTTAGATGAGTATAAATTTATTATTGATTGTTTCCTCAATTGTGGTGTAAATATCTTTAATTTTGAAACCTTTGCTACAGATAAGTATTTAAAGGATGTATTTGAATATATTAAATTAAAAGATAAAGACTCTTTTATTATGGTTCAGTACTCTATATCGAAAAGTGGTTTAACAAGGGTTGGAATAAGTATAGATCAACTAATACAAGACTCTTATCCCGTTGATGTCTTAGGTTTTAATTGTGGAACAGGACCAACACACTTAATAAATAATATAAGGGATAAAAGTTTAAAATATCCCTTATCTCTCTATCCAAATGCAGGTTATCCAGAATTAGTTAACAATAGAACTGTATTTAATTCTGATCCTAAATATTTTGCAAAAGTAGTTTTAGAAGGGGTTGATTTTGGTGCTAAGATAATTGGTGGATGTTGTGGAACAACTCCTAAATATATAAAGAGCATAAACGATCTTTTAAATGGGAATAGAGCAGAGACTCCTGTTGTAGAGGTAAAAAAAGTTGAAACTAAAGAGAGCATTCCAAATAGTGATAAAAAACATATTATTGCAGTTGAACTTGACCCCCCATTTAAACCTAATTTAGATAAATTATTAGAAAGTGCTAGAGAGTTAAAGGATATAGGTGTTGATTTTATTACTGTAGCAGACTCACCCTCAGGGAGAATGAGGCTAAACTCCATATCTGTAGCAGCTAGAATTAAGAGGGATGTAAATATTGATGTAATGCCCCATATTTGTTGTAGGGACCGAAACTTAATAGCGTTAAAATCAGATATACTTGCAGCCCATAGTGAGGATATAAGAAAAATTCTAGTAATAACAGGGGATCCTGTTCCTTTAGAAGAGAGGGATGTTGTAAAAAAAGTATTTAACTGTAACTCTGTCTCTTTAATGGAGTCTATCTCTGGTTTTAATAAGGGAGTAGTTAGTGATTCTCCCTTTATTATTGGTGGTGCATTAAACCTAAACTCGAAGAACCTAGATGTTCAATTAAAAAAATTAGAGGATAAGGTTGAAGCTGGAGCTACACTTTTTTTAACTCAACCTATATATGACAATAGGGCCATAGAATTTTTATCAAAAATTAAAAAGAAACCAGGAGTGAAGATTTTAGCTGGAATACTACCTCTAGTTACATATAAAAATGCTCAATTCTTAAATAATGAGTTTCCAGGTATAACAATTCCAGATGAGTTAATCCAACGTTTTAATCAGGATATGAGTAGGGAAGAGGCCCAAAAGATTGGCATAAATATCTCTATAGAAACAGTGAACAGATTAAAGTCCTTTGTTGATGGCTTCTACTTTATTACACCATTTTTTAGAACATCAATGATTAGAGAAATTATATCAAAAGCATTGATGAATAATAGATAATTAGGTATAAAACAGTATGTTTATAGAATATTTTAATATAATGACAGAGAGCGCACCAGGCGGATCTATTTTTTTAACAATTTCATTTTTACTTATTGTTATAGGTTTTGTATATTTAAAGATTAGGAAAACATCCCCAAGGTTAGTTAAAATAATTCCTATATTAGCTTTCATATCAATTTTTGGTTCTATTTTTAATAAATACAATACTTCTAAGGATTATAGATATCTAAGAGATATCCTAATTAATAAAAAACATAGTGTTGTAGAGGGCAGGGTAGAGAATTTTAAAGAGATGGATGATTTTAATCCAGAATCTTTTAGTGTTGACGGTGTTGATTTTTTTTATAGGGATGATAGATCCAATAGTGCGTTTAACAATATAGCTGCTAATGGTGGCCCTATTAAAGAGGGTTTAGAAGTGCGAATTTTCTATTATGAAAATAGGATAATTGGTCTTTGGATAAAAGAGTAGAATTCTGAAAATAATTTTATCACCTACTAAAAAACAGATTATCTCTCCTCCATCTAAGATTGAACTAAATACCCCCTCCTTTATAGATAAGGCGTCAACTTTAATGGATCTTTTAAGGGGTAAAACATCTAATGAGTTAAAAGAGTTACTTAGTATAAGTGATAAAATTGTAGAAGAAGTATTTCTGTATAATCAGGTGTGGCGTAACAATCCAAAAAAAAATACTGGTTCCACCGCTGTTTTTACCTTTGTTGGAGAGGCTTTTAACTATTTAAATCCTAAGTATTTAACAGATGATGAATTAGAATACGCAGATAAAAAGCTACTAATATTTAGTGGTTTATATGGTTTTCTAAAACCCCTGGATATAATAATGCCCTATAGGTTAGATATTGCTGATAGATTAAAAATTAAGGAGTACAACTCCCTATACGATTTTTGGTCAAAGGATCTAACTTCTTTTTTATCTAAGGAAGTTGAAAAGGATAATTCAGGCCTACTTCTAGATTTAAGTTCTAAGGAGTATTCAAAAGCTATTAAGTTTAATAATATTCCTGCTAAAATAATAACCCCGGAATTTAAGGTAGAGATAGATGGTAAGTTAAAAACAGTAGCTATATGGGCAAAAAGAATGAGGGGCCTAATGAGTAGGGAAGTAATTATAAATAAAGTAACAACAGAAGGTGGGCTACAAAACCTAAAATTTGAGAATTTTATACTTGAGGATGTTACTGATAATAGTTATCTTTATATTAAAAGATAGGAGTTTATTATGAAAATATGGAAATATAATAGATGTGGTAGCTGTAGAAAGGCAATAAAATATTTAGATGAGAAGGGGTTAGAATATACAGCCTTAGAAATATTAGAGACACCACCAACTGTAGATGAATTAAAGTTAATGTTAGGCTATTTAGATGGAAACATAAAAAAGTTATTTAATACTTCCGGTGTAAAGTATAGGGAGGGTAACTATAAGGATAAAATTAAAACTCTATCCCAGGATGAAACACTAAATATACTCTCCAAGGAGGGTGCTTTAATTAAAAGACCTTTTATTTTAACTGAAACTACTGGTACTGTTGGTTTTAAGGAAGAAGTCTGGGATAATATTTTTAAGTAGTTCATAAATTTATAAAGGCTCTCAATTTATTATTTTAAGAGCCTTATTAACCTAAACCGAAGCCTTCTTTGATTCGTAATAGTCGTAATCACCCTCGTATATATTTAGTTTCCCATGATCAACTTCAAATACCCTTGTAATAAAGTGCCTTAAAAAGTATCTATCATGACTTACTATCATAACTGTTCCCTTAAACTCTTTTAAAGCATCTAGTAAAACTTCTCTACTAGCAATATCTAAGTGGTTTGTTGGCTCATCTAGTATAATAAAGTTATATGGTTGGGATAGAAGACAGGCTAACATAACCCTACTTTTTTCTCCACCAGATAAAACAGATATGGGTTTATCTATATCATCTCCACTAAATAAGAAGGAACCTAACAGATTTCTTACATATCCTACAGTCTCATTTGGTAGTATAGAGGATACCTCTTCAAATATTGTGTTTTCGGGTTTTAAAACATCGGAAGAGTACTGGCTAAAGTATCCAATCTCTGTACTAGGTCCAACTGTTGATGAACCCTCTGTTGGTTCCGTTAAATTATTTATTATTTTAAGTAGTGTAGATTTACCTGCACCGTTAACACCTGTTACAGCAATCTTATCCAATCTATTTACGGTTCCTGTGATACCGCTAAAGACTGGATGGGTAGAGCCATCTCCTAAAATATACTCTTTCCCTAGATTCTCTAGGGCAACAACAATGTCCCCTCCACGTTTTATCTGGGGGAGTTGAAGTTTCATAACCTTAGGCTCTGGGGGTATAACTATTCTCTCAATCTTCTCTATGGTTTTAACCCTAGATTGAACCTGGGCGGCGTGGGATGCTCTAGCTGCAAACTTTGCTATAAACTCCTCTTCCTTAGCTAACATTGCATCCTGTTTTCTTTTTGATGCGATTAATTGCTCCCTCCGAATAACCCTCTCTGCCATATAAAAGTCATAATCCCCTGAGTATAGGGTAATAGATCCAGGGGCTACTTCTAGAGTTCTATTACAGAGTCTAGTCATAAATTCCCTATCATGACTTGTCATTAATATTGAACCTTTAAACTCTCTTAACCACTCTTCTAACCAGATAATAGTCTCAATATCTAAGTGATTTGTTGGCTCATCAATTAATAATAGGTCAGGATTAAGTAGAAGTATCTTAGCAAGGGCAATTCTCATCTTCCACCCTCCAGAGAAGGATTCTACAGGTTCATTCCATCTAGACTCTCCTATTCCTAAACCGGTTAATATTGTTTTTGCGTTTGTTTCTAAATCATACCCACCTAAGTCCTGGTACTCCATCTGAACTTTGCCATACTGTTCCATAACTTCATCCATCTTATCTGGATCTAAGTCTGGGTCGCACATATCGTGTTCTAGTTTTGTTAACTTTTTTCCAAGTTCAAAGGCTTTACCAGCACCTAATTGTGCCTCTTCTAAGGCTGAATGGCCACTCATCTCCCCAACATCCTGGGAGAAATATCCTATTACAAAGTTAGAAGGGATTGTTACTGTTCCATCATCGGCTTTCTCTTCCCCACTTAATATTCTAAAAAGTGATGTTTTTCCAGAACCGTTAGGTCCAACTAAACCAATTTTATCCTGGGGTCTTATTATAAAACTTCCATTTCTATAGAGGTTTCTTCCTCCATAACTTAAAGCTATATTCGATACATTTACCATGGAATAAATCTATATTATAAATATATAAGCTTCAATGGTAATTCTATTTAACTAGTAAAAATTTATTTTGATTAAACTATTAAAACTATTGTATACTCATTATGATTAAAGGGGCACTGTGTGAAATTAAATAAAAAAATTAGTGAAATATATAAAGATAGCGATTACGGTGTGCAAAGAATGGCACCAGCTTTCTGGATATTAAGTATAGTTAGTGTTGTTCTTATGTCACTTATACTTATCTTGAAAATTATTAATAAAGAGTCATTTATAGAGAGTATTAATACATATATAATTATTACCGCAATAATATTCTCTCAATATTTTTTATATAAAGGTAAGTATGATGTAGCTACTCTATTTTTCTCTTCCGGTGTATTTTTAGGCTTAACTACAACTATGTTTTTAGAATCTAGGGTAACAATACAAATCCCATATCGTCACGCTGTAAACTATATGCTTTTAATTATATCAACAGGTATGATTAGTCATAAACTTTTTAACCTAAAAATAATTTTTTCAGCAACAATTTTATCTTATGTATTAATTACATATATGGCTATTTCTAAGGGGTTAGTAGAGAGTCATGTTAAATCTCTAAATCTACAATTAATACTACCTACATTTGTAATGTTAGCAGGATCAATTGCAATATATTTTATGAAAAGTATAGAGCTGGGAATAATTCGGGATATATATAATAAACTTAAAATTGCAGATGAAGAGAAGGGTAAACGTCAGGAAGTTCTAAACTCTATTAAGGTTCAATTAAATAAGAGTAGTGATTTAATAACACTATCTGGAACAGCAAATAGTGCTAGTGAAAGTATAGATGAGAGGGTTCAACAGGTAAAAGTACAAATGGATATTCTTCAAACAAAGTTTAGAAATTCTTCTACGGCTCTAAATACAATTTCAAATGAAATAATAAATCTAAAGAGTGTTGCTGATAATCAGTCTGTTAATGTAACACAAACCAGTGCTTCTATAGAGGAGATGAATGCATCTATACTAAATGTTGCCAATGTTATTTTTAAAAAGAAGGATACTGTATCCTCTTTATTAGACTCATCTGCCAATGGGGAGAGATCCATAAACGAAACAATCAACTCATTTAATGAGGTTATTGAGAATTTTGAAAATATAAAGGAGATGACTACAGTTATTGATGACATTGCATCTCAAACTAATCTTTTATCAATGAATGCAGCTATAGAGGCCGCCCATGCAGGGGATGCAGGTAAAGGGTTTGCTGTTGTTGCAGATGAGATAAGAAAATTAGCAGAGAGTAGTTCTTCAAATGCTAAAAATATTGGAAACAGGATTATAGACCTGGTAAAATCTATAGAAAATACAGGTAATGAAGTTAAAAGATCAGGTGATTCATTTCAGAGTATTCACCAGGAAATCATAGAAGTTTCTAGGGCGATGGAAGAGATCTCTTCTAGCGCCTCGGAACTCTCTGAAGGTAGTAATGAGATACTAACAGCAACATCTCTATTAAACAGTTTAACAACAAAGGTTAGTTCTGGTGTTGAAGAGGTTTTAAATAACCATAATATTGTAAATAGTGATCTATCTGGAATTACAGAAGCTTCTGGTAATATTCTCTCATCCCTTAGTAGTATTACCAATGATACATCTACAATTAAGGATGATATAAAAGAGATATCTCAAATGGCTAGGGAGATTGATTCCCATATGAACTCAATATAAAAGGAAAAAATTATGAATTATTTAGAAGCGTTAGAACGATTTAAAAAGTATGTAGAGGATATTAAAAATATTAGTTATGCGGTAAATGTAATGCATTGGGATGGGTCCACAGACGCACCTAAAAGCAGCTTCCCTGTTAGGGGTGAGAGTCTTGGTTTTTTCTCCACCCTAGAGTATGAAATGTTTGTAACAAAGCAGATGGATGAAGACTTAAATACCCTATTAGAAAATATAGATAAGTTAGATGATAAAGAGTCTGTAATGGTACATAAAGCCCGAAAGGAGTATGATAAACTTGTTAAAATACCTTCAGATGAGATTAAAGAGTATCAAATATTAACAAATAGAGCTCAACATAGTTGGGAGGAAGCAAGAAAGAAGGATGATTTTTCAATTTTTAGCCCAGATTTAAAGGAAATTATTAAAACCCTAAGACGATTTGCAGATTATAGGGGTATTAAGAACCATCCATATAATATCTATTTAGATGATTATGAAGAGGGTATGACAAGAGAAAAACTAGATATATTCTTTGATACATTAAGAAAGAGGATTGTTCCCCTATTAAAAGGAATAATGGACTCTAAAAAAAATATAAGAGATGAGTTTTTAAGCAGAGACTACCCCCTTGATTCCCAGAGAGAGGCAGCAACTGAACTTTTAGAGTTTATGCACTTTGATCTAGATAGAGGTCTATTAAAAGAGAGTACCCACCCCTTTACCATGGGTTTAAATATTGATGATGTTAGATTAACTTCTAGGTACGATAAAAATAATATGATCTCTGGTATGTTATCTGTAGCCCATGAGGGAGGACATGCCCTATATGAGCAAAATATTAGTAGAGATTTAATTAATACAACCCTTGCTACTGGAACTTCCCTTGGAATACATGAGTCCCAATCAAGAATATATGAAAATAATATTTTTAAAAGTAGGGAGTTTATAAATTTTTACTTCCCAAAATTACAAAAGAGGTACCCTGAACAACTAAAAGATGTATCAGAGGAAGAATTTTATGAAGCAATTAATAATGTAAAACCAAGCTTTATTCGTGTAGATGCCGACGAGCTTACCTACTCTCTACACATTATGGTTCGATATGAGATAGAAGTTGCACTAATTGAAGGAAGTATAGAAGTCGATGAACTTCCCGAGTATTGGAATAAAAAAATGGAAGAGTACCTAGGTATAGTTCCGCCAAATAATAGATTAGGAGTTTTACAAGATGTTCACTGGTCCCATGGTTTATTTGGCTACTTCCCGACCTACGCCCTAGGTTCAGCCTATGCTGCCCAATTTGCAAATAAGATGGAAAAGGATATTAAACTTAAGGAGACCCTATTAAAGTCTGATTTTAAAACACCCCTAGAGTGGTTAAATAAAAATGTACATCAGTTTGGGTCCCTTCTAACACCAGATGAGATTAGTTTAAAAAGTACAAATGAGTTATTAAATCCTAACTATTTTTGCGAATATTTAGAAAACAAATACTCTAAGATATACAATCTATAAAAAGGTATGGGGTTATACCCCAGCCTTTTTATTAAGTTTAATCTCCCCAAGGAATAGTCCGCAAATAATTAATATCATAGCTATAAACTTCTCCTTAGAAAATGGTAGACCAGTTGTATAGTCAAGTAGAATAGCACTGGATAGTTGTCCTGTATAAAGAAGTAGCACATAAGTTATTGGTTTTAGTTTTAATAAGAGGTAACTTCCCACTGAGACTATAAATATAGCAATAGACCCTCCACCAATAACAAATTGTAATGGAACTTGTCCACTTAACACCTTGGATACAGAGTCCCCCAAAGGTATAAAAATCATCATAATTAAAAGAACAGCCAAGGTACTTCCATAATGAATAATTAGTGTTTTTTTAAAACCAATAGAGAGTATGTTTTGGCTATTCATGTATGATTGTAACATAACAAGCATACCGGGTATCCAAGAGATAAATATCCAATAAAACTCTATATTACTCCTAAGTCCAATAATTGTAGCACCGGGTATTACTAACAGTAGGGAGATAATTTTACCAATTGGCACTCTCTCTCCATTTTTATTGTGCTTAACTAACTCCATAATAGATGCCATTATAACCTGGCCGGCAAGAGTCCCTCCAAGGGTTAATAAGACTCCTCCCATGTTGTATACAGTATTGTTAAGGGTAACTACAACAATTCCCATTACACCAGCTAGTAAAAACCACTTACTCTTTTTTTCCCGTTTCCTAGGTCTCTGTTTTTTTAAAAAGGATAGAGATATTAAAATAAAACCTGTAGAGTGAATAAATAGTAGGGATGGGAAATTCCCTATATAACCATCTAAGGAACCATTAAAAAAGATCATAAGAGATATGCATATCCCTGTTATTAGTGTTAAAATTATATTCATAAGATAACTATAGACCTATTTGTTATAAGGAGAAAGGACAAATGTCCTATTCGGAATTTATTAAGTGTTTTCCTAAATATAATTTTTTAAAACCTCTCTTTGATAAGAATTTAATCCCATATAAGACATGGGACAAGGGAGAAGTTATTTGTAGGTGTAATAGGGAGTTAGACTCTCTTTACTTTTTTACATCAGGCCGGGGTCGAGCATATAGAGGTCTAAATAATGGAAAAGAGGTAATTTATTGCCTATATAGTGGAAAAGAGATAGCAGGGGATGTTGAGTTTTTAATAGATACAGGTACTACATGTAATATTGTAAGTAGTGGAAACCTCTCAGGATTTAGGGTTAAAAAATCTATAATTGACGAGAAGATATATAATCAGCTATTTAACCTTTTAGCAAAGGAGGTTGCTTACAAATTTGTAACTAACTCCTCAAGTACAACTATAAAATTAGGATATAAATTAGAAGAGAGGGTTGCGTACTATGTTTTATATGAGTACGTAGACAGTGTCTACTTAATGGAGGAGTTAGCTGGACTTCTTGGAACCACATATAGACATTTAAGCAGGGTTTTTAAAAAATTTAACGATGAAGAACTACTAAGATTAGATAATAAAAAAATTACAATCCTAAATAGAAGAGAGTTAGAGAGACTATCTAGCGTAATAAAGGAAGAGTTTTATGATTAAGTTTGGTTATATGGCGAAACTTATTACCTTATACTATAATAATATATAGTATAAGGAGATTTTATGAAATTTAAGATTGAAATATTAGAAGATACTAAGCAGAGAGTAGAACAGATGTCTCTAAAACAGTTATTAGGGATACTGTGTTGTCCTAACTATATGAGGGAGGATCAAAATTTCTTTGATACAGCCACAGCTTTTATCCATGAAGGGGATAAAGAGTTTCATAAAAAAATAATGAATAAGATTACAGCCTCTTGTAAAGATAGACCCTTTGTATGTTCCGACTTTGAAGCGGGACCAGGAACTATGATAAATGGAGGTACAGCCTTTCCATCACTCTTTAGTATATCCGTTACTGGAAAACCAGAGTTTGCCTATCAAATGGGTAAAATTGCAGCCTTAGAGGGAAGAGAGTTAGGTTATAACTGGACTCTTGGGCCTGCTGTAGATATTTGTGCAAACCCAGATACTCCTACAACAAGTAGTCGAGGGGCTGGTTTAACCCCGGAGGAGGTTATAACATATGGAGTACAATATTTAAAAGGTTGCCAGGACTACGGGATGATAGCCACTGCAAAACACTTTCCTGGAGATGGGTTTGGAATATACGACCAACACTTAACAACTCCAGAGATTCCACTAACAGTTGACGAGTGGTGGAGAACATCAGGGAAGGTTTATAAAGAAGTTATAGATAGCGGTGTTATGAGTATAATGCCCGGTCACCTAAGTTTTCCAGCATATGATGATATTTGCAGTGAAAATGGACTGTATCCCCCTGCTACAATTTCAAAAAAACTTATGGATAATCTTTTAAGAAAAGAGTTAGGTTTCGATGGAATTATAATCTCAGATGCAGTAGAAATGGTCGGATTTTCAGGGTTTATGAACTACTACGAGGCCTGTGCAAAGTTTTTAGATTTTGGAGGAGATATTCTGCTTTTTGCATCTCCTAATGATAAGATGGAATCTGAATTTAGTAAGTTAATAGATAAGGGCGTTATTACTCTAGATACCCTTAAAAACAGGGCCACTAGGGTATTGTCCTTTAGAAAACAGGTAGATAAGCTCTTTAAAAGTACTACTAATGATTTTAATAAAGATAGGCATGAAGAAGTAGCAAAGGAAGTTATTAGCTCCTCTATAAAAGTTGTTAGGGATAGAAAAAAGATCCTTCCGATAAAAAATACTAAGGATAAAAATGTCCTTCATCTCATTATATCTATACCAAACTTTAAACAGTTATCCCTATTAGAATCAATGAAAACTGAGTTAGAAAGGGAGTTTAAGAGTGTTGAGCAGTGGGTAGATCCAGGTAGCCAAAAAATAATTGATGCGGTTGATAAAAATAAATTTGATCTAATTATCTGTTCTGTAGGGAATGATTATAACTTTGGAACAAATGTTATACGGCTAAATGGTTTTCAATCCAGGAATTTAATGGGAGGATGGGTTCATTTAGATACTCCTGTAATCTTTATATCCCACTTTCATCCCTTTACCCACCTAGAGTATAAAGCTTTAATGTCTACAGTTATTAATACCTATGGAACTGTTCCAAATACAATAAAAATATTAGTTGATAAAATTTGTGGTAAAGAGAAGCTAGAGTTTTCTACAGTAGACTACTCCTTAAGGGACTGGACCCTTAGAGAGTGGTTAAATCATCATTAATTTTCTAATGTGAATAAATTCCCTTGCCGATATATTTAATATTGGAAAGGGAACTATTATTATGGAAAAAACTGTTATAGAACGTAAATTATCCAAACTAAATGCACTACATTATGGTGCTAAAACAGAGGGTGAACGTCTATCGGCTATTAAGGCTAAAACTAGAATTTTAAAAAAATTAGAGACAATAAATAGTGAAGTCGAATATAAATTCTCTTTAAAGAGTAGTCAAAATGTAGATATATTTATTGATATATTAAATAGGTATGAGATTAATCAATATAGAAAACTTAAGAAGGCAGATACAACAATAATTGCAAAGGTTCCGGGACTATTTGTTGATAAGATAATTTGGCCAGAGTATATTTCTACCCCAAATAGATATATAATATCATAATGGAATTAATATTTTTAGTTGAGGATAACAGCAATCTACGGGAGGCTATATCCTCATATCTACTTCTTGAGGGGTACAGGGTTAAAGAGTTCTCCGTTTTAGAAGGTGTCATCGAGTCAGTAAAAAATTTAGAACCAAGCCTAATTATTTTAGATGTTATGTTACCTGATGGGGATGGATTTCTTTTAACAAAAAAAATTAGGGAATACTATGAAACTCCAATAATATTTCTAACAGCAAGGGATTCTGAATCTAGTAGGATAACAGGTTTTGAAATAGGTGGGGATGACTATCTAGTAAAACCATTTTCTACAAGAGAATTAGTTTTAAGGGTTAAGGCACTATTAAAAAGGTCATCAAAAACTAAACCAAAGCATCAAGTAAATAGCTGGAAATATAATAATAATACCCTGGTTCTTGATATAGACAGTCATACCGCTCTATTAAATAGCAAGGAGCTTTTTTTAACCGCTACAGAGTGGAAAATATTAGAATACTTTACATCATCTGCAGGTATTCTTTTACAGAGACAAAAACTACTAACAGCCTGTCTAGATTATAGTATTGATATGTCTGAGAGAACAATCATTACACATATTAAGAATCTAAGGGCTAAACTTGATGATCCAGGTTGGATCGAGACTGTTAGGGGTTTTGGTTATAGATTTAAGGGTGTAGTCAATGAAGATTAACTCTATCTTTTTTAGAATATTTAGTGGTTTTTTAATAATTATAACCCTATTTTCTATAATCCTATTAGTTTCATATAATTGGGGTCTAAGTAGTGCAATTAAAAATTGGAGCAATTACCACTTAAAGAACAGTAAGAGTCTTGCAAAAAGTATTCTTCTTGGAAATGAAGTAGTAGTTCCCCAGGATAACCCTATATTTGTATATAACTTAGATAGAGAACTGATTTTTTCTAATAGGGGGCTAGGACGAAAGAGTGGTGTAGACCAAGAGCTTGAACCTATTCTCTCTAACAACATTTTAACAGGTTATTACTATAGCCCTAGAATGCAGTTTTTAGATATTGAGGCTAATAAAGAGTTTACAAAGGCAATTACAAAGGCTTTGATCCTTGCACTAATTATTTCTACAATAATAGCTACTATTATAGCCCTATTATTTAGCGTCAATATAAGTAGATCTACGCAAAAAATTGTGAAATTTTTAAAGAGATTATCAAAGGGAGACTCCGGTAGTTATATAAAGGTTGAAGGGAGCACAGAAGTTCAGGAGATTATTAACGCTATTAATAACCTAAGTAGAGAGTTATTAAGAGAGGAGGAGTTAAGGTCCCAATGGTCTAGGGATATAGCCCATGATTTAAGAACACCTATAGCTGCTTTAAAAGCCCAATTTGAAGGGATGGAATCTGGTGTCTTAGATATAAATATAGGGCGAATTAAGCAAAATATTAAAGAAGTTTATCGTTTAGAATATATGGTTGAAGATCTATCTGAATTAATGAAACTAGAGGATCCTAAAACATCATTATATATTGATGAAATAAATACCTTAGACTTAATAAACCAAATAAAAATTATTTGTGTTGAGGATATAAATAAAAAGAAGATAAAAACATCTTTTAATAGTAGTTTAACCTCTTTTATAGGGGATGAAATGCTTCTATATCGTGGAATATCAAATATATGGGTTAACGCAGTTAGACATACAAATGTTGGTGGCTCTATAACATTCTCTATATACCAACAAGATATGAATATTATTATAGATATTAATAACAGTGGTGAGATTATACCTAAAAATGAGATAAGTCGTATATTTGATAGATTATATCGAGGTGAGAAATCTCGAAGTAGTCAGGGCTCTGGTCTGGGATTAACCATCTGTCAACAAGTAGTAAGCTTACACAATGGAGATATTACCGTTTGTAGTGATAAATCCACAGGAACAACTTTTAGTATAAAATTACCATTATAAATAAAAAGCTGTAGTGGGTTAGCATAGGAGGAGTACGCCACTATAAAACCACTACAACAAATTTCATTTATATTACTTATTTTTTAATAACTCAATAACCCTATAGGCACCGTTGTATGTTCCAATGTTATGAGCCTTTAGTATATTTTCTGTCATCATTCTTAATATGTTTTTCTCGGTGAACATTAAATTAAGCATTAATTCAATTTTATCACTTGTATCACACTCAATAGTTCCATCTCCAATCTCTGCTGCTCTAACTGCACCCCATGCTTCATGTCCTCCTACTCTTTTAATCATTAATTTAGGAACGGGGTAGAATGCAAGTTCACTAGGTTTTGTAGCTAAAATATCACTAGCCCTCATTAAAAGGTTAGTGCTATATACTGCTGCATATATGTCTTGGTGGTAAAATGTATGAATCCCTTTTATTTCACCATTAATAGCCTGGGATGAGAAATCTAAAGTATCCTGCCAATTATTCATATGTTCTGTTGTACTCTCTTTTAATAATGGTATATCAGAACACAGTTCATCCCACACTTTTTTATGATCACCTACATTTATTAAAAGCACAGCCTTATTGTTATTTACTAGAGGGATTAGCTGATTGATTATTTTTACAAACATCTCTCTTTGGGCTCCAGCTCCACCAACAGTTATTAATACCCTTAAAGCTTTACCGTTATTAATTCTATCTAGCCTTTTAATACAATCATCCTCAATATTTGTAACAATTTCATGGTCTATATAGTGTCCCACCTCAAATAGCTGACCATCTGGCATAGGTTTTAATGTTTTTTTACCCATACCATTTAAAGTCTTATAACCAAAATAGGATGATGGAGTTTGAACAGCGTGTTTTGAACCCTCTGCTAAGTGTAGAGCCATAGGCCAATTATCAGGAATAACATTTACAACATTTGTAAAACCTGCATGGATTGCAGCCTGGGCCGGCCATACATGGGTTGCCGCATATGGTATGTTCTTAGGTATATTTTTTAATACTGGAGCCATTAATTCTGAAACTTTTTGATCCGCCGAATTGTATGTTAATTTTCTAAAACCCTCACTGTTTAGTGGTTCCCAGTAGAATTTATTAAATAGTTTTGATTTTTGTGAAAGTCTTGAACCAAAGGAGTATAAGTTATTTAAGTGGGAGATTACCTTTCCCCCAGTACTCTCTTTATAGTCGTGTAGGTCAAGCCAGTAGGGAGTATATCCTAGATGTTTAGCTGCTGAAGCTATTGCCATAGAAATTCTGTAGTGTCCAAATCCCATTCGGATATTTCCTACAATAAGTGCTTTATCAATATCGATTTGCTCTCCATTATCTTCTAATACAATCTCTTTTACACCTAGTGCTGGTCCAATTATTGGGTTTGATCGAATCCCAATTGGGTAGTTTTTATTTGAATCATCCCCGAATTTTTTAATAAACTTCTTTTTATTTTTTATTGCTTTTTTATATGTAGTATTACTAATTTTATTACCAAATATCACCTTACTCCTATCCATAGGACCTCCCAATTAAAAATATTAATATAATTAATAATTTTATATTAGGTTAATTTTTATATATATTTTACTATGTGTCAACTAAATATTAATCAGATACTCCTAATTCTTTTTATTTTAACTTACAAAGAACTGTAGTCTTTATATATAGTGAATATTAAATATTGACTATTTTCCTATTTATATATATTTTACAGCCATGGAAAAACATAAAATTACACCTAATGGTGTTTGTGCAAAACAAATTGATTTAACAATAACTTCTGATAACCAATTAAAAGATCTAAAATTTACAGGTGGTTGTCCTGGTAATGCAATTGGACTTTCTAAACTTGTAGAGGGCATGGATATAAATAGAGTAATAGATACATTACAGGGAACGTCTTGTGGAAAAAAAGAGACCTCTTGTCCTGATCAATTAGCTTTAGCCCTTAAAAAACTTATAGCAACTAAAATATCGGCTTAATTAACCTTAGCCTAGGTAGCTTTTATAATTTTTTTGTATTGGAAAATATTCTTTAATGATATAATTTTTTATGGATTTTAATATACTCTTTTTTATACAAAAAATAGGGGAACCTTTAATACCAATTATGAAGTTTGTATCTCTACTTGGTTATGGTGAACTATACATTGTTTTAGTGGCTTTTTTATACTGGTCAATAAATTATAAATCTGCTATTAGGGTTGGTTTTACTCTATTTTTAGGAACTCAGATTAATATGGCTTCTAAATTAACTTTAAAATCTCCAAGGCCCTACTGGTTAGATAGTAGTATATCTGCCCATGGTGCTGAAGATTCCTTTGGTATGCCTTCTGGCCACGCCCAGGGAAGTATGCTTTTTTGGGGGCAGTTTGCCTACACGGCTAAAAAAAATTGGTTTTATATTGTTACTGCTGTTATTATATTTTTAACTGGAGTTTCCAGAGTTATTCTAGGAGTTCATTTCCCATCTCAAGTTGTAGTTGGCTGGCTTTTAGGTTTTTTTACAATTGTAACTACTAATTATTTTGAAAAACCATTTATTCGTTGGTTTTCTAAGAAAAGGCTTATATCTCAACTAGCTCTAATACTTATTTTTTCTTCAATTTCTATTATTTATATAGGTGTATTAAGTTATATTCAGGAACCATGGTCCATTCCAGATAATTGGATAAATTGTTCAGCCTCTCTAAGAGACTCTTTTATAGGACTTATTCAGGTTTCAGGAATGTTATTTGGTTTTATCTCTGGAGCCATTTTATTAAAAAGGTATTTTACTTTTAATAGTGATGGAACAATATTTAAAAGAGGCCTTAGATTTTTGGGAGGGTTAATTGTAATCTTTTCAATCTGGTATGGGCTAAAATTTGACTCTTATATTTTACAGTATTTAAGATCTCTTCTATTTGGTTTCTCGATCTCATTTTTATGGCCTTGGATATGCATAAGAATTAAACTATCATAATTAATATCTATGGAGTAGTGATATTAGCAAATCAGTTATGAAAATTGATAAGAGATACGCTATTCCAAATATTTATAGTTATTTAAATGGGGAACCATTAGATCAAAAAGAACCATGGTTATCAATGGAAAATATTGGTACTTGGTAAAATATTTCTATATAGAGGGGCTTCCCCCTCTAATTTATCTTTACTCATCCTTTAATATCTCTTCCGGGTAGAAAAAATATAATACAGCAGATATCAAAAAGCTAATAAGTGAGAATATAGCCGTATAATAGATACCAGTTTGTTGTGCTTTTTCTGGAACTGTTATAAGGCTCTCAATAAAACTTAAGTTTGAACCCATTACTAATATTACAGGAATAACAAAACCGGATATCATAAAAGCTAACTTTAAGAAAAATCCCTGTATTCCAAAAAATATACCTTCAATTTGAATCCCTGTCTTTTGAGTAGATACAGCTGTAATCTCAGATAACATAGCAGGAGGGAAGATGAAACCAGCTCCTGCAATAGGGATACCAGCTAAAGCAAAAAATAGATAGCCTAAATTAGTTGGGAAGATCTTACCAAGGTTAAACAGCAGTAAAGAAACCCCTGATAACATAAAAAGGGAGATAATCATTAGTTTTCTATAACCAAACTTCTTAGAAAGAATATTTACAGGATAGAAAAAGAGTGCTGAAACACCAAAAAGTAGTGCTGCTACAATTGTAATAGAACCAGTTCCAAGTCCCATTATATCAATAACATAATAGTTCATTGTGGCTCTTAGGGTATTAAAACCTATAAAGAAAAAGAGAAATCCAAAAAGGTAGATAATAAAGGCTCTATTTTTAAATGCATGTCTTAAGGACTCCTTTAAACCGTAGTTTGAAGTTTTACCCCCTGATAATTTTTTCTCATCAATAGTAAATACAGTTATATACATTCCTACAGCAGCTAAAATACATAGGGATATAACCATATATCTTACTCCCTGAAGAGTATCTCCCTTACCTAGGACTTTTATTAAAATCCCTGGGGCTATCATTGCAACTGCAGTATAAATTAGTCTAAAAACAGACTGCCAGGTTGATAGGTTTATTCTATCTTTTTGTGAGTGGGAAATCTCTGGAATTAGAGCATTATAAGGTGCACCAACTATGGTATAAAATATAAAAAACAGACACCCTACTATAGATAGGTGTAAAAAGACCATATACTGGGTAGAATCCTTAGGTGGATAAAAAAACAGAACCGTTACAAGTAGTAGGGGAATTGCTCCTACAGCAATAAATGGTATACGTCTTCCCCATTTAGATGTCACCCTATCTGACCAATAACCAACTAAAGGGTCTGCAATAGCATCTACAAACCTTGAAATTAAAAATGCTAGACCTATAAATATTGGTGGAAGTAGAGGAGTTAAACCTGACCCTTCTGGAGGTAGGTAAAAATATATAACCCATTGGGAAAATATCTGATCAACTATTGCATAACTAACACCAAATCCATAAAAGATTTGAAGAGCTACTGTTAACTTAGGTTTATTCATTATTTATCCTTTATTCTTAAATGTAATAAAATTATTATATAAACCAAATCCTTTATTAGCAACCAATTTATATTTCTAGACTATCTATATAAAATTTAACTAATATTTATTGGGATTAAAATAGTTATGTTTATTCCTTTATCTACTCTACTACTACATTGGATTGATCCACCTAAAGTTTGAGTAACAAGATTGTAGACTATATTCATACCTAAACCACTTCCACCACTTCCTCTTTTAGTTGTAAAAAATGGTTCAAAGATTTTCTTTAAATCTTTTTCTATCATTCCTTGTCCATTATCCCGGTATAATATTTTTATATACTCATCAATCTTAATTATTTCAATAATTATTTGGCCATTATCTATATGCTCAAACCCATGAATCAATGAGTTTAATAATAAATTTGTGAACACCTGGGATATAGCCCCTGGATAACTACTCATAAGAATCTCTTCTTTACATTTAATTACTACTTCAATATTGGTTCTCTTAAATTTATAGTGCAAACTTTTTAATATGTCATTTGTATATTCAAGTATTTTAAAATTTCTTTTTTCTTCACTTGTTTGGTCTGTTGCTATATTTTTAAAACTCTTTATTAAACCTGCTGCTCTACTTAAATTTGAAAATATTAATGTTGATGTATCGTCTATTCTATTTAAATAACTCTCAAAGAGTAATTTTGTCATACTATTTGAGTTGTATTTTTGTTTAATTGATTCTGTCTCTTCTATTACAAAGGACGTAGCTGTTATACAAATACCAACTGGGGTATTTATTTCATGGGCAACACCTGCAACTAAATTTCCTAGAGCTGCCATTTTTTCAGATTCTACTAGCTGTTCTTGGGTTATTTGTAACTCCATTAGGGAGTCCCTAAGCTCTTTTGTTCTCACATTTACTTTCTCTTCTAGACCCTTTTTAGACTCCTCTAATCTTTCCACCATTATATTCAAATTTTCTGATAAAATACCTATTTCATCATTACTACTAATCTGGGCTCTAATTGATAGGTTATTATTAGCCATCTCCTTTGCTAAAAGGGTTAGTTTTTCCATTGGTTTTGTTATTTTGTTGGAGATAATAAAAACTATTATAATTGATATAAAAATATTTATTAAAGAGAAGAGAATAAAAATTCTTGTTGCATTGTCGATGGGGGCATAGATAGATCTCTCTTCAGTTCCAGAGATCAAGATCATATTCCAATTGGTAAACTTTTTATAATAATAAAAGTATGTGATGTTTTTTTCTTGAAAAGGTTCTAAATTTCCCTTTTTGAAACCACTTCCCCCAGAAAGGTCAAGTTGACTCTCATTTTCTTTTATTATAAACAGAGGATCCCCAGTGTTTTGTAATTGGGAAGCAAACTGCTCTACTGATTCCCATGATTTTTTGTTAAAAAAACTAGAACTACCTAGACTTAAACTATTAAGATAATCGTATTCAGCCTCAGCAAAACGGTATACCGAATCCAACCTTAGCTGAAGTATTTCAGATTTTCTCTCCATTAACATACCACGACCAACTTTAGAATAGATTATACCAGCTAATAAAATAGGTAAAATGATAAAGGGGAGAATTGTTACCTGTAGTTTTAATCTAAATCTCATAATTCTATTACTCTTTAATTAGATTTAAATAATAATCAAAATCTACACCGTTTGCTTCTTTCCAGAGTCTTCCAAATATACCATTGTCTAATGATTTGTTAAAATATTTTTCCAGTATTGTTATTAACTCAATATTATCTCTACGAACAGGCCAACCAACTGAAAGTCTATCAAATTTTATTGGGGAAACAACAATACCATCAAGATTTTTCATACCTTTAGCCACATATACAGCACCATCAATTACGTAATCCGCCTTTCTATCCTTTACAAAATTGAGTGGGTCATCATAGGTTTCCATATATGAGAATTCAACTGAGAAATTCTTCTCTTTCATTATTTCTGTTATTAGAGTTTCTTGATATGAACCAGGTATAACCGCAAGTTTTTTACCATCTAGCTTAATTATGTCATCAATCTCTTCACCAACTCTTCCAGCTAAAACTTGACCCATAGGCATCATTGGTACAGTTTTTAGTAATTTTTCACGCCATGGGAGAATTGTAAATGGGGCAGTATAAATATCAACTTTATTTAATAGATCGGGAGTATATATTATTGTTGGATCTGTTACTACCCTGTTATCAAAGACACCATCCTTTGAAAAGAAACTTGTAATATCTTCCTGGAGTTGTACCTCTAATTTTAATCCTAGAGTTTGGGCAAAATTTTTGGCTAAGTTATAATCAAAACCATTAATAGTTCCATCGTCTTCTACCTTATATATATCTTCTGCACTAATTGTCCCAATAATTATTTTACCTGTTTCTCTTTTTTTCTCAAGCCATTTTATTTCAGATGGTGTTAAATCCAGTTGATACAACTCTACACCGTCATATTCAATTAAGGAATAGTATTTCTCTAGCTGTACATTGTAATTTTTCTTAAATAACCCATCCATTATTCCAGCCTCATGGGTATATTTAAAAAACTTTTGGATAATCCCCGCAAGAATTTTATTTCCCTTTTTAACACCCCAGGCAACATGTTCTATATCACTAGCTGGTAGTTCCGCCACTAGATTTGGATAATTTTGAAGGGATATTAGCAGGTTTTGTAGGTCTAAAACTGTTCCGTCAATACTACCTTCACTTATATCTTTAAGTATATTTTCTTCAAAAGGAAAGGACTTAAGGGTTAAAGAGTTGTTTAGACGATTATTTATCTGCAAAAGAGTATGTTCATAGGATGAGCCTATTCCGTATCCTATTATTTTACCTTGTAAGTCCGTCAACTCTCTTATTGGATTATCAGCCCTACTTACAAACATCTCCTTTGCTGGAAGATAGGGGATCATATCCATAATCTGTTGTCTCCATGGTAGAATTGTAAGGAAGCTTACATTTAGGTCAGCTTTATTAAAAATGTCAGGGTCATAGGTATAGGCTGGATCTGTTTTTATTCGATCAGGTATAGCTCCATCCTTAGAGAATAGTTCAGAAAAAAGAACTGTTTGTATTTTAAAATCTATGTCTAGGAAATCTGCAAACTCCTTAGTTAAATCATACTGAAACCCAGAAAATGTCCCATTAAATTTTTCCTCAAAGCTTCCCACCATTAAATGGGAAACAACACTAAGGTATCCTTTTTCTTTTAATTTATTAATATAAGCTTTTTCTTCTAAAGTAAAAACAGGAATTGATATCTCCCTATTTTTTATTATTTGCTTATTATCTTCTAATATAACCGGACTCTTTTTGTTACATGAAAACAGGTTCAAAATAATGGTAGAATAAATTATCAATTTTTTAATATTCACAATAGGGCCCCTAGAGATAATTATAAGTTTATGCACATCTTTTTGCAAATTATATCATTCTTAATATTTTTACTATTCTGTTGTTTATTATTTCTGAAAGGTTCCAATTGTAGAGTTTTGGATCCGTGGTACTATAGAAGTTGACAATAACAGCATCTATATCCTTATAATAGTTTGCAAAACTTTGATAACCAGGAACCCAACCAGAATGTTCATACTCATAAATTGAGGAATAAATATTCTGCTCTAAATCTTTAAATATAGAACCGTCGTTTAAAGCTCTTAAAAAAGTACCTACATCTTTAGCTGTAGCAAGCATGCCATAATCATTTCCTTTTAAATCATGGGGATAACCTACATGGTACCCACTCATAACATCATTTATATCAACTTGCTTTAGGGAATTGAATGTATTATTTAGGTTAAGTGGTTTTAGAATTTCATTTTGAATAAATTCAAAGTTATCATAACCTAGTTCTAAATCCATGATTTTATTAATAAATAGATAATTAGTATTACAATACTCATACTTTTTCCCAGGTTCAAAATTTCCAGGTTTATCAAGAATCAAAGAAAGACTTTCTTCATATTTATTTGTAGGCGATTCCCAGTAACCTGGTGAATCTGTAAAATTAGGTAATCCACTTTTGTGTTGAAGCATTAACCTTAGAGTAATTTTATCAGCGTTTTCAATTCTGCCTACAAGTTCCGGAATATAATTTGCTAAGGTTTTATCTAAGGAAAGACGTTTAGATGCAACTAATTTAGTAACCGCTACAGCATCATATAATTTACTAATACTGGCAATCTTGAATAAAGAGTTGGGATCAGCTGATATTTTATCTTCTTTATCCTTCCAGCCTGCAGAGTAAAAAGCAGGTTCTTTTCCTCTTTGGTCTATATATACGATAACTCCATCAAATCCATAATCTAATGCTTCATCTACCTGTTCTTGAATAGTACGTGGTAAAGGACTAATCCAAGCTTTTACCAAGAGCCATGGTACAAAAAACATAGAAACTATTGTACCCAAAAAAAGTATTATTCTAAATATTTGTTTTCCTTTATTATTGGCCATTTATTAAATTACACTCTTTTTTCTAAGTATAATCAAGATTACAGATCCTGAAATTAGAGTAGTAACACCCATTATTGTTAATGCCTGCTGAATATTATAAATATCTGCAGTCCATCCAATAACAGGTATTATTACAGCATATATTAATCTACCTATAAAGCTTTCTGCAGATAAGACAGTAGCTCTCATACTAGATGTTGTTAGCTGATTTATATAATCAGTTACTGCTGCATTTTTAAAACCTCGTACAAATTGCTGTATATAACAAAATGTAAAACTGAATAAAAAAATTAAGTTACTCATTAATAAATAACTTCCACCTATTAACAATGTTAGCATTATTAAAGAGTACTTTTGACCTAGTTTTTGCTCAATTTTATATGCTAATTTTGAAGAAAATCCTGCAACTATCTGAAAACTTGCAAATACAATCCCAAAATATATTATATCTAAGCCTGTTACTTTGAAATATGGCTGATATAACCATAGGGCTGACTGATTAAATGCATATATAACACCAGAATATATTATAATCCAACGAAGTTTTTTATTTTCAATTAGTGATATTTTTAAAATTTTAAATAGTTCTTTTGTATAACCTTTTTCAACGATAATTTTATTTCTTTCAGGTTCATGCATAGTAAATATCAGTGGGATGATTAAAGAAAAAAATGGGATTGTAGCGTAAAAAGTATATCTTAGATTATATTTACCTATTACTCCTCCTAGGGAATTTGCAACAGCTAATGCAATCAATCCATAAAAAAGAGCATTACCCCATATTTTTTTATATTTTTCCTCTTCTCCTAGATTCTGTAGAGTGTCAAAAAGAAAGGCAGAAGCAGTACCAGAAGTAAATGAAACATGAAGAGCAAAAAATGATTCTGCAATAAGAAAGTGAAAAAAGCTATGCCCAATACCATAGGAGACTATTGCTAATACCCCATAAATCCTGCAATTAACAAAGTATTCTTTCTACCATATATATCCGCAAAATAACCAGAAGGAATTTCAAGAATAACTGTTAATAAAGCAAAGAAAGATTGTAAAAGCATAATTTCAGTAAGGTTAAGGCCATTCTCTTGCCAAAATAAAACCAAAATGGGAACTGAAAAAAACATGCCCATAAGTATTTTATATAAATAGAATTTTTTTATGTTTTGTTTTAACTTTTTATTTTCTATCATTATTCCTCTGTTTCTTTATAGAATTATAAATTCTCTTCATCCTCGCAACAATTACAATCACCATGACAAGCACTTCTTGCTTTTATAATCTCTGAACTTTTACAAATAGGACATAAAAGGTCTTCCTTAACATCATGTTTAAAAGGTCTTTTACATATTGTACAGCAATAAACATCTTCTGAGAAAAGAATGGACCCTCCTGATATAATTAGGGTTTTTCCATCTATAATTAATTCCGAAAGTTTCCCCCTTGCCTTATTAAGAAGTTTAGTAAAAGTTGGTCTAGAAACTCCCATTATTTCGGCTGCTTTAGCATGATCGTATCCATTTTTATCAACAAGTCTAATTGCTTCAAACTCATCTAACCTCATTATTACAACAGATTCATCTGGTGGAAAATTAGTTTTTGTTTTATCAGCACTGAATCTAAAATTCTTAGGTGGAGATTCTACTGTTCTTTTTTTTGTTGTCTTCCCATGATGCATTAACTCTACTGTACTCTTTTTTTCAGGTCAAGCTTTACAAACTTAATACTATTCAGTAATATTGAACCATGGTTCAATAAAAAGTTTAAACTAATTCTAGAGGAGACTTTTTTTACCAAATTTAAATCTCATATAAAGGGTACTAAAGTGAAAAAGACAGATATACTAGTAATAGGTGGTAGTGCTACAGGTCTTGTTGCTGCTATGACAGCTAAGTCCGACAATCCACATAAAAATGTTACTGTGATTAGAAAAGAAGAAAAAGTAATGATTCCATGTGGTATACCATACATTTATGGAACTACTGAAACTAGTGATAACAATATTTTACCAGATGGAGGATTAATTAAACTTGGTGTTGATATTGTAGTAGATGAAGCTACTAAAATTGATACAAAAATTAAACAATGTGAAACAAAATCTGGAGAAATATTCTCATATGAAAAGCTTATTTTAGGAACAGGTTCTATACCAGCTGTACCTAAATGGCTAGATGGTACAGAACTTGATAATGTATTTACTATTCCAAAAGAAAAAGTATACCTCGATAAACTACAAAAAAAGTTAGAAGGTTTAAATAAAATTGTAGTTGTAGGGGCTGGTTTTATAGGTGTTGAAACATCTGATGAATTAAATAAGATTGGTAAAGAAGTTACTTTAATCGAGTTATTACCTCATATTTTAGGAGCTACATTTGATGACGAATTTGCTTCTGATGCCCAGGACCAGTTAATATCCCGTGGAGTAACAGTGCGGAGTAATTGTGGGATAAAATCTATAACTGGTAAGGACAAAGTTGAAGCTGTAACTTTTGTTGATGGAAGCTCTTTAGAAGCCGATGCAGTAATTCTTTCTCTTGGTTACATACCTAATACAGACCTTGCTAAGAATATGGGATTAGATCTTAATGAGTTTGGATTTATAAAAGCTGATCAATACCGTAGAACATCTATTACAGATGTATTTGCAGCCGGTGATTGTGCAGAAAAAACGGACTTTGCAACAGGTAGACTAAGCAAAATAATGCTTGCATCAACAGCATGTACAGAAGCAAGAATAGCAGCATTAAGCCTCTATGAACTAAATACGTATAGCAGTTTCAAAGGGACTGTTGGAATCTATTCTACATGTATTGGGGATACAGCATACGGTGTAGCAGGTCTTATTGAAAAAGTAGCTAACAAAGAAGGATTCAATATAATTACAGGTTCTTTTACAGGAATAAATCGTCACCCAGGAAAGATAGAAGATTCCCATAAAGAAACCGTTAAACTAATTGTTTCTGCAAAATCTGGTGTTATTCTAGGTGGAGAAGTACTTGGTGGAAAATGTGTTGGACAATTAATAAATACTATAGGTCTTGCAATACAAAATCATATGACTGTTCATGATCTAATTATGACTCAGATTGGGACACAGCCATTATTAACAGCATCACCTGCAGGTTTTCCTTTAATTAAAGCAGCAGAAATTGTAGCAAAGGAATTAAGAAAATAGAACAAAACTGGGCTTCAAGTATAGTCCAGTCTCTCTAAAAATCCCCAAGCTGTTGCATCAAAAAAATTAAACCGTAAATAGGGTAAGTGCTGAATGATTTATAACCATTTTTGTTTCTAAGGAATAATGATATTTTTATTCAGGTCAAAGTGAGACTTAGCCCTTAATAACTTGTTTTTATTTATGGAAATTTACCCAAAATAAATAAATAAAGTTATCAATTACATATTGTTAATGATTATTTAATAGACTGTCCTGTGCAAAATAGATATATTTAATGTAGGAGTATATTTTGTTTAGAATTATAGGTGGAGTAATAGGTTTTTTTATGGGATCCTTTTTAGGATTGTTTGGAATGTTAATTGGGGCTTATATTGGTTCTTCTTTAGGGCGTTCTGTAGAGACCCTTCTATTTGGCACTAGAAATGATAACTATACAAACCAAAATGCCCAAGACGCTTATAGAAAATTTTATGAGCAATTTTATCAAAATGCTAGCTATGCAAACAATGGCAGATATGACTATAATAACATAAATACTGGGGCTTCTGACAGCCACTATGCTGATATAGGTTGTTCAAGGGCAGATAGTAACGATGTTATTAAAAAGAGATATAGGAAGTTAGTCTCAGAGTATCACCCTGATAGAATAGCAAGTAAAGGGTTATCCCAAGTAGAGATGGCCCAGGCAGAAGCTAAATTTAAAAAGATCCAGGAATCCTACAACATGATAAAAAAGGAAAAAGGAATTTAGTGTTAAAAAAACATATTATTAAGGAACTAAGGGATTGGAAACTATATATAGGTATATCCCTTGGTTGTATTATTTCTGCAGTGGCAATTGGAATCTTTTTAGCTCCAAATAGCGTTGCAAGTGGTGGAGTTACAGGTGCTTCAATGGTAATAAATAGTTTTTTACCAATGTTACCTGTAGGAAAGTTAAGCATACTATTAAATATTCCTATATTTATTCTATGTTTAATAGTTTTAGGGCCCTCATTTGGTGTTAAGTCCCTTTATGCCACATTTTTTCTAGGTTTTTCAATCGATTATTTCTCTTTAGTTACAACACCAACCCACGATATTTTTTTAGCATCCGTTTTTGGTGGAGTTATCCTAGGTTTAGGTCTAGGAATGGTTATAAGATTTAATGCAACAACAGGTGGAACAGATCTTTTAGCAAAGATAGGTCATAAACTTATACCAAGCTTTAGCATTGGTCAGATACTATTAGTTATCGATGTTATTGTTCTAATATCTGCAGCAATTGTTTTTGATAGTGTCGAGATCGGTTTATATGCTGCTATATCACTTTTTATTACAACAAATGTTATAGATGCTGTTATCCTAGGTATCGACTTCTCAAGAGCAGCATACATTGTCTCAAGTAAGAGTGACCAGATAGCCCAGGAGATTCTAACTACCCTTGATAGAGGGGTAACAGGTCTAAGTGGTAAAGGAATGTACTCTGGTGATGATAAAATGGTTCTACTATGCGTCTTAAGAAAGAGGGATATTCCTAAGTTAAGGCAGCTTGTAAAGAGAATTGATAACAATGCATTTGTATTTCTCTCGGAAGTTCGGGATGTAATAGGGGAGGGTTTTAACCCCCATGAGTAAAGTTAGATGGAAACCAGGTAATTTAATATACCCACTCCCAGCAGCCCTTGTTAGCTGTCGGTCAAAAACCCATGGGGATAACTTAATTACCATAGCTTGGACAGGTACTATCTGTACCAACCCTCCAATGTGTTATATTTCAATAAGACCAGATAGGTACTCCTACGACATTATTAATGAGTCAAAAGAGTTTGTTATTAATTTAACAACAACCCAGATGGCTAGGGGAACAGATTGGTGTGGAGTTAAGTCAGGCCGGGATTATGATAAGTTTAAAGAGTGTGGTTTTACTAAGGGAGAAGCTGAGGTTGTAGATGTGCCTCTTGTTAATGAGTCTCCACTAGCTATAGAGTGTAAGGTTGTTGAGATAAAGGAGTTAGGTTCCCACCATATGTTTATTGCAAATGTAGTATCAGCTACTGTAGATGATAAATATTTAGATGATACCGGGGCCTTTAACTTAAATCAAAGTGATCTAATTTGTTACTCTCATAGGGAGTATAGAAAGCTTGGACAGAAGATTGGACACTTTGGATACGCTGTTAAAAAACTTAAAAAAAAACCTAGAAGAAAAAAAATTAATTGACTTTTATCTCCATGAAGGTCTAAATATAAAGTGTGACTAGAAGAGAATATAAACCAAAAGAGTATAAAGCGTTAGTTGCTAAACTCCTTAGTGAAAACCATGAAATATGTAGAATAAAGGGCTTACCTAATACTTTTTATAGGTCAGCACAGGGGGTAGAAGTACTCTCAAATTTTGATTATGTATTTAACTCTTTTGTAAATGAATTTCCCCTATCCCACCTTATGAGCCATGAACAGGTGGAATTTACATTTAAGGTTCTACTTCAACAACAGTTAGACAGCTATTGGTACTCAGGGTTTAAAACTTATTCTACTAATTTAGAGATATATAATGATGATGACCTAGTCTGTTTTAAAGATGTGGATACTAAATTTCAGTATCTACCCCTAGAAGATGGTAAGTATAAGACATCATTACTAAAGAGGTTAATGTTAAAAATTACAAACTCCCCTCTTAAATACTCTACAGGAGTCTTTCTTCCCTACGCTCCATACCCAATGTTTAACTTTTTAAATAAAATATGCCAAGATCTTGATACATCCCTTGTTGTTACAAATGTAATTCGGAGTATTGAATACCAAGAGAGGTTATTAAAACAGGGGCATATAACCCCGTATGAGTCCTCTCATCTATATGGTTACTCTGTGGATATTGACCAGAAGTGGTACAAAAAAAATGATCCACAAAAACATAGGCAAATTGTTAATTACTTAACAAAACTAGAAGATGATGGACAGGTAAACTTTGTAGACTATGGACATATCTGGCACATCTGCCTCTCTCCCTGCTTTTTATCCCTCTATTTTAATTAATTACTTTAAAAAAGTGACAGAATTAAGTAGTATTGTTTTTAATAAGTTATAGATAGTAGGTTTAAAATGAAAGTTATTAAAATATCAATTATTACAGTAATTATACTCTTATCCCTTTGTTGTGTTACTACTAGTAATAAACTTCCTAGTTGGGTAGAGATAAAGCCGGAAAACAGTAAAAATGATATATTCTTCTCCTTTGGTCCTGCTAGTAGTAGAGAGCTGGCAAAAAAGGGACTTTATAAAGAAATTTCTGAATATTTTGGGGTTAACGTATCCTCAGTTGATAAATTTGTAAAAAGTGTTGAGTACAACAATGGGGAGAGTAGTGTTAATCAAACCAAGGAGAGTAGCGTTGAAGTTACCTCTAGGGAGAAGGGCTTAGATTCAATACAAATCAGGGAGATTTGGAGTGATTCTAGGGGAATAACTGGTGTATATTAGCTTCAATCGATATTAACTCGGTAAAGGAGATAGAGAATCAGATTTCTATAGATATAGAGAAGGATCGGGTATTAGGTATATTATCCCTATCGGAGGGGTATACAAAGCAATCTAAGGATATTCTTAATACTATTGATAGCAGGTTTACAGAGATTAAGGGCTTAAGTCTAGAACTAATTAAGGGGTATAAGAGGGTACAAGAGCTAATAAGTAGTAGTGATATAATTCAGATGTCCAAAGCGAGTTTAGAACTATCCAATAAAATATACAGCCTAGATAGTGAGTTAAGTAATCTATTTAATCAGATAGAGATTTTAAATAAAAAAAACAGCCTACTTAGAACCCAGGTAGATATTAATGATATAGCATCTACCGAGTTAGGTTTTTATATAGATGAGAATCAAAAGAGTTTAGAGTTGTCCCAAAATGTTCTTAAAAGGGTTAGGGATATAGTTACAACAACTAGAGATATTACCCAAGAGCTAAATACCCTGCTTCTTAATAGTGAACTTGATACCCAAAGAGATTTAGAGTTGTTAATGTCCCAAATTAATAGTGATTACTCTAAAATTAACAGTTTAAGAGATGAGTCAGAGTTATTATTATCTAACAATGAGAATAACCTAAGAAAGCTAAAGCAGATACTAAATAGCACAACAATAGATAGTGATAATAAGAGTAAACAAACTAAAGAAATTGTTAAAAATATGGAAGATAATTATAATAGGGCAGAGGATATTGTAGGAGATAGTTTTATACTTAAAAACAGTATAGAGAGTAATTATCAAACTATCTCTAAATTAAATAGTGTTTCTGGGGATAAGTTTAATAATTTAACAGAACTCTATAATAATATTAGTGATCCTATATCATGGATAGAGATATATAAAAATAAAAGTTTTGTTCTATATAATAATGGGAAAAAATTAACAGAATAAACATGATTATAATAAGGAGAATTTTATGAAGACAATTCTAAAAATTGTAACAGTTGTATCAATTTTAGTTTTTACAACAGCCTGTGTAACTAAGGAAGAACCAAGGGTTGCAGGGGAATTACCAAGAAAGTGGTGGACAATGGATGTTGATCCACTGGAGAATTTGTATAGAAGCAGTGCTGATGGTGTTGAAACAAGGGTTAAACTCTTTATTGCAATATCCGATGAACCTACTAACGCAACAGAGGTTGATGCAATTGAAGATGCAAATATGAAGGTTGCTGTCCAAGTTTCTAGATATCTAGCTCTTTTAGTTACAAACATCTCCCAGTCTGCTAAGTTTAATGACTACGTTAAACAGGTTGTTCAAGACAGCAGTGTTGAGGGTGGTAAGGTCGAGAGTGTTGTTAATGAGATTAAAAATCAGACAAATAACTTCTCAGCTATGATAACAACTACTCAATTCTCAAGTATGAAGGTTATTGGATCCCATGCAGAGAAGGTAAAAGGTAGTGATAACTATAAGGGTTGGGTTTGTGTTAGTATGACTGATGATATCCTTGAGCAGACTCAGAAGTTACAAGAAGCTGCATTTAAAACAATCCTTGAATTAAACCCGGACTATAAGCAGATTATTGCTGATATTAATACAGAGATTACAAGAAGTATAAAAGAGAATATTACAGATAATACAGAACTTAGATAGTTTTAATATACCCTAGAGAAAATCTAGGGTTATTTTTTAGAATTAGCTAACTATCTAGAACAAAAATTGTTAATCTTGTAACATGGTCCTATGAAATATAAACTTCCAGAATCACTAGTTGGTTACAAAATATTTATGGTAGGTATAAAGGGGACAGGAATGGCCGCTTTAGCAGAACTTTTAACAAAACAAGGGGCTATTGTTACAGGTTCTGACGTACCCCAACATTTTTTTACTGATGACCTATTAAAAAAAGCTAATATACCATATTTCACTGAGTTTAAAGCAGATCATATCGATAGTACAATTCAGATGGTTATTCACTCCTCCGCATACTCTAAGGATGATAATCCAGTTTTAATAAGGGCTAAAGAGCTCTCTCTGCCCACACTTATATATACAGAAGCCCTAGGCTTTTTATCTGAACTATCCTTCTCTGTTGGAATATCAGGTATCCATGGGAAAACTACAACTACAGCAATAACTGGTACAATAATTAAGGAGTTAGGCCTAGAAGCTTCGACATTAGTTGGATCAGGGGTCCCAAGTTTTGGTGGATCAGCTATTAATGTTAATGGTAATAACTATTTTATAGCAGAGACCTGTGAGTATTATAGGCACTTTTTATCTTTTAGCCCAAATATTGTTTTAGTAACATCAATAGAGATGGATCATCCTGATTACTTTAAAGATTATAATGATATTATAGACGCTTTTACATCCTATATTTTAAAGTTACCAGAGGGTGGTGAGGTTATTTACTGTGCCGATGATAATGGGGTTATGGACTTAATTACAAGTTGTAAAGAGTTAAGGGGTGATATTAAGTATACCGGTTATGGTTCTAGGGCAGAGGGGGACTTTAAGTTAGTTAAACACAGTAGTTCCTCTGGTCTAAATAGCTTTTATCTTAAAGGATTTAATGAGGAATTTAGGCTTAAAGTTCCGGGATATCATACGGTTTTAGACTCTATTGGTGGAATATGTATAGCATCCTCACTTTTAAAAGAAGAGGGAATAGACCCCTTAGATAGAGTCTCTGATATCCAAAAAGGTCTTTTAAAATTCTCTGGAACAAAAAGAAGAAGTGAGATAATTGGAGAGAGGGATGGGATTCTATTTATTGATGATTATGGTCACCATCCTACAGCTATAAATACCACTTTAAAGGGTTATAGGGATTTTTATCCAGGTAGAAGAATAATAGTTGATTTTATGTCCCATACTTATACTAGAACAAGTGAGTTATTAGATGAGTTTGCATCTTCCTTCTCATCTGCCGACATTGTTATATTAAATAAAATATACTCTTCTGCAAGAGAGTTGTATAATGGTAAAATAGATGGGGAAACTCTTTTTAATGAGACAAAAAAATATCATGATAGTGTATATTACTGTCCCGAGTATGAAGATGCTATTATAAAAGTAAAAAGCATCTTAAAACCTGGAGATATTTTTGTCACTATGGGTGCTGGTAATAACTGGCAGGTTGGAGAGAGAGTTTTTAAGGAGGTATGATAAATGAGAAGTATGACAGGGTATGGTACAAGTGAGTACTCCGATGAGAATATAAGAATATCTGTAGATCTTAAAGCGTATAATAATAAGTATTTAGACATCTCATTAAATATGCCATCATGGTTAGGTCCGTTAGAAGGGCGGGTTAGGGATATTGTTAAAAATAAGAGAATATTTAGAGGACGAATTGAGTTTAATATAAGAATTAAAGAGTTGGTTGAAAATATTAAAATTAATATAGATGAGACATTAGTAGAGAGTGTTGTCTCTAGTCTTAACTCTGTTATAAAAAAATCATCTTTAAAATCCGAGATCCAACTAAGCGATATCTTGAATTTTGAGGGTGTAATTAAAACCGATAAAACAAGGGACCTTGAGGGTATCTGGGAGCTTCTCTCCCCTGAAATAGAGGCTGTTTTAGATCAGTTTATATTTGAGAAAGAGAGGGAGGGGATACTACTAAAAGAGGATATTTTTAGCTCTTTGGATCTAATTACTTTGGATTTAAAAAATATAACAAAGTATATTCCCTTAGTTGAAGAGAAGATAAAAAACAATTTTAGAGAGAAGTTTACAGAGGTTTTAGGGAATGAAATTGATGAAAACAGAATCCTTAGCGAATTAGGTGTACTTCTTGTTAAGTATGATATAAACGAAGAGATTGTTAGGCTAAAAAGTCATATAGAGAATTTTAAATTAAGTAGTAGGGAGATCCCCTGTGGTAAAAAACTTGACTTTATTTGTCAGGAGATGAATAGGGAAATAAATACAATTGGTTCAAAAAGTCCAATAATAGAGATTAGTAAGTTAGTTGTTAATATGAAAAATA
Source organism: Thiospirochaeta perfilievii (assembly GCF_008329945.1). NCBI lineage: Bacteria > Pseudomonadati > Spirochaetota > Spirochaetia > Spirochaetales > Spirochaetaceae > Thiospirochaeta > Thiospirochaeta perfilievii. The sequence goes on from NZ_CP035807.1 coordinate 3,206,973, forward strand.
GCCTAGAGCAAATTAGGGAGCAGGCAAGAAATGTTGAATAAAGAGATAAGAATAGCTATTTCTGGAAAGAGTGGGTGTGGAAACTCAACTGTTTCTAAAATTATAAGCCAAGAGTTAGAGTGTAAAATGGTAAATTATACATTCCATAATATAGCTGAAGAAGAGGGTATGGACTTTAAGGAGTTCTGTCTTATGGCGGAAAAGGATCCTAAATGGGACTATTTAGTTGATAAAAAGCAGGTCGAGATGGCAATGGAGTCTTCAAGTGTTTTAGGTTCAAGACTTGCTGTATGGATGTTGGAGAAGGCTGACTTAAAGGTATTTTTAACAGCTAGTAAAGAGACAAGGGCTAAAAGAATATTAGAGAGAGAGGGTGGGGATTTATCTGTTGTATTAGAGGAGACTGATGCTAGGGATAATAGAGATTCTGCTCGGTACAAAAAGTTATATGATATAGATAATAGCGATTATGGTTTTTGTGATCTAATTATTAATACTGATAATCTAGACCAATACCAGGTATCCAAGATAATTTTAGCTGCTATAGGTAAATAGCATTTACAATTTATAGTAAATCTATTATTATTAGATTCACTTTTTATAAAAGGGGCTTTAATGGACGAATCCAAAATGATCATACCTATAGAAAATCTTGTTAATAATACTGGTAATATTTACGAAGTTACTAATGCTGCTATTTCAAGATCAAGACAGTTATCTAAGACAGGGTCTAAGGATTTAGACGACAATTTAGGTAAAATTGTATCAGTATCAATAAAAGAGATTGTTACAGGTAAGGTGAAATATAAATACGAAAAAAAATAAAATCCCAGTTATCTTATTGTTTGGACCTACAGCTGTAGGTAAAACAGAGTTGCTCCTAGAGTTGTTCAAAGATCGTGGAGAGGTTATTAACGCTGATTCTATGCAGGTCTATAATAGACTAGATATAGGGTCAGCTAAACCCACTGAAGAGTACATAAAATTAATCCCACACCATTTAATATCAATTATAGAGCCTAAAGAGCAATTTAGTGTTGCTGACTTTGTAAACAGAGCTGATAAGTTAGTTCTAGATATATATAATCGGGGGAAAATTCCTGTTATTTCAGGTGGGACAGCCTTCTATTTTAAAAACTTTATATTTGGACTTCCAGAACTACCTTCTATTGATAAGGAAATTAGGGCTGGTATACAGCTAAAGTTAGAAAAAGAGGGTATAAGTGGGCTTTATAATGAACTTTTTAAAGTCGACCCCCAAGGTGCAAAAAGTATAAATTCTGGTGATACGTATAGGGTAACAAGAGCTCTTGAGGTATTTACTCAAACTAAAAGATCTATACTCTCCTACCAGGTTTCTAAATCACCTAGGGATAACTATGACTTTTTAATAATTGGGTTAACAAGGCCAAGGGATGAGTTGTACTCTAGAATTAATCGCCGGGTTGATATAATGTTTAAAGAGGGGTTGTTAGAAGAGTTTATAGGACTATATAATTCAGGCCTTACACCTGGGGATCCAGGGATGAAGGGTATTGGTTATAGTGAGTTTTTTAACTATATGTTATCGGGTTGCTGGTTATTAGAAGATTTAAAAGAGGATATTAGACGTAATTCAAGAAGGTATGCTAAACGTCAGATAACTTTTTTTAACTCTTTTGCAGATGTTAAATGGGTTAATCCAGATAATAAAGAAGAGTTAGTTAGATTAGTTAATGAGTTTCTGTAGAATTTATTTTGTAGAAGCCTTGACTATAGATTGAATCATTTGCATAATGATTTAAGTTTTATAACAGTTTAAACTAGGGAGTATTTCAGTGCCTTGTGGTAAAAAGAAAAAGCGAAAAAAAATAGCGACTCATAAGAGAAAGAAAAAGCTAAGAAAAAACAGACATAAACATAAATAGTTTTATGCCTTAAGATCATTAAGACAGCTCTTATATGTATAGGGCTGTCTATTTTTTTTCTAACAAAATTCATTTAAAAAGGAGAGTTCCTTGTCTGAATATCAGATACTATCCAAAATTGAGGGTCCTGAAGATTTAAAAGGTCTAACTCAAAAGGAACTTAACCAGTTATCTTCAGAAATAAGAGATTTTATAATAGATAATGTAAGTAAGACTGGAGGTCACTTTGCCTCAAATCTTGGTATTGTTGAACTTACTATCGCCTTACACACTGTTTTTAATTCACCAAATGACAAATTTATCTTTGATGTTGGACATCAATGTTACCCACATAAAATACTAACTGGTCGAAAGGGGCTTTTCCCTCAAAATAGACAGCTTAATGGTATGAGTGGTTTTACTAGAAGATATGAGAGTCCCCACGATTTTGTAGATGCAGGACACGCTTCTACATCTATATCTTCAGCAATGGGTATACTTTTAGGGGAAGAACTTCAGGGTAAATTTAACTATATTATTCCAATAATTGGGGATGCAGCCCTAACTGGTGGTATGGCCTACGAAGCTATGAACCATTTAGGTCATTTAAGAAAAAAAATGATTGTAATCTTAAATGATAATAATATGTCCATTGATGGTAGTGTTGGTGCTATCTCATCAAATCTAAGTAAAATGACTGCAACTAAGAGTTATCAGACGTTTAAGCACTTTGCAGATTGGACAATGTTACATATACCATTTATCGGTAAGTCATTCTATTCAGGTGTAATGCGGTGGAAAAAGTCGGTTAAAACATTCTTTTATAAATCAAATATTTTTACAGATTTAGGGTTAAAGTATATAGGTCCAATAGATGGGCACAATATAGGTGAGTTGCAGAGGGTTCTAAAAAGAGTTAAATTATTAGAGGAACCAGTACTGCTACATGTAATTACTAAAAAAGGAAAGGGGTATAAACCTGCAGAGGAGGATCCAGGATCCTATCATGGTGTTAAACCCTTTGATCCAAAGTTAGGGCTATTATCTTCCCCATCAAGTAAGACTACATATACTAACGCCTTTACTAAGGCTATTTTAGAGCTGGCTAAAGATGATGATAAAATTGTAGCTATAACAGCTGCTATGATGACAGGAACAGGTCTTTCAAAGTTTTTTAATACTTATCCTAATAGAAGTTTTGATGTTGGTATTACAGAGGAGCATGCGGTTACCCTTGCTTCTGGTATGGCAATAGCCGGGATGAAACCTGTTGTCTCAATATACTCTACATTTATTCAAAGAAGTATAGACCAAATAATTCACGATGTAGCTATTCCAAGATTACCTATCGTATTTACTCTAGATAGGGCAGGTATTGTTCCTGCTGATGGTGAGGCACACCAGGGGTTGTTTGACATCTCTTTGTTAAAAAGTATTCCTGGGATGTTAATTCTAGCTCCTTCAACAGAGAGGGAGATGTTATGGATGTTAGATTTTGCATTAAAGCATAACGGTCCATCAGTTATTAGGTATCCTAAGGATTATGTATTAGAAGAGGATGATACCCTCTCTAAACCTCTAGTAAAGGGGCAGGGGGTTCTTTATAATAACCACAAAAATAGGGTTTTATTAATAACCTATGGAGAACTGGTTAAAGACGCATTATTAGCATCTAATATGTTAACCGATAAGGGTTTTGATACAGATGTATACTCTATGCGCTTCCTATCTCCATTTAATAAAAAAGAGTTATTAAGTACTATCAAATCCTATGATATGGTTGTTGTTTTAGAAGATGGTATTATAAAGGGTGGTATTGGAGAGGAGATTGAATCTCTATCTAGAAATAGATCCCAATCTATATATATATTAGGTGTTGATGGGAATTTTTTAACCCACGGGACAAGGGAAGATTTAAAAAAGATCTCACAATTAGACCCAAATTCAATTACGAATTTTGTTATAGAAAAATCTGACGAAGTTAGACATAGGGAAGTAGTAGAGAGAATTAAAAATAAGTGGTAATTAACCCTTTATACACTCTATCCACTCTCTTGTTTCAAGGTTTTGGGGTTTTAACCCTAACTCCTTGATCTCTTCAAGGGAGTCGTAGGGTATATTTCTAATTAAGTTGAAGCGAGCTCTTAGTAGGTCTGTTTTTATCATACTATAGGATAACTCAACAAGCTGTCTCTGTTTTGGTGATAACTCACTTTTTAAAAGTAGTTTGTAGGCATCCTTTACTGTTTGGTTATTACTAGTTTTATCAATTTTAAGAACAGTATATGGATTGATGTTAAGGTTTATCTCATCAAAAATATTATTAAACTCTTTCATTAAAAAAGTTCACCCTGTACAACTTTATCTATATTGGTATTGCTGTTATTTGCCACAATTTTGAAATCTAAAGCCCGTTTTAAGTTAGTTAGAGGGTTAGAAGACTCTTTAAACTCCAATGTGTGGAAATCCCTAAGGATATGGATAAAGATATTGGACTCTTTTGTAAACTGTCTTTTCTCTTCCCTGTTAGTAAATATATACTTCTCTTTAATTAGAGCCTTTACTATATCCTTAATAATAAGGAGTAGAGCCTTAAAATTCTCATCATCAGAATCATCAAACTCTGCTAAATTAGCGTAACTAAAAAGATATCCTAAGCTTTTTACCGGGAATTTATACATAGTCCCTAGAGCCATTAATCTTGTTGATTCACTAATAGGTATAAATGGAATTATGGATTTGTGTATAACTTCCAATGGAATATTATCAACAGACTCCTCTACAATTGTTAAAATTGTATTTAATAACTCATCTTCTTTTACATTTTCTATATCATCTAGTAGTAATTTAACAGTTTTTGGATACATATCTATTAAAGAGTTTTCTATTACCTCTTTTAATGCATCCACACTGGTTACTAGGTTTTTATCTTGGACAAACAGGGCTGTATCCCTACCTTTAATTAAATATTTGTTTAGGTTTTTAACAGGAGAACTTTCAGCTACCTCGTTAAGGTACTCTGTTACAAGAGTTTGGTTGTTATTGTAAAACTCCTTTATTGCTAAAACACCACATCGGAAGGAGTATAATGGAGAACACTCAGGAATATCAAGTAGTTCAGCCTCCTTATCATCCCCTGTTATTCCATTATTATATGAGTTTAATACATCTAAAATTAAAATAGCTTCATCTAAAAGAACGTGATTAGATGGAATTACCATAGATTCAATTATCTGGGAAGGTGAGTATATTAAGGCTTCTAGGGGTTTAGGATCCTTATCTTCAAAGTATTTTAATAGTGTAGTATCTAAAATGTTCAACTGATTTTGTGTTTTTCCTCAAAATCAACTGCTTCAGAGTAGGATAGAACCTTTTTAACCTGGGAACTATTATCCTCAGATAAGCTAAAGATAGGTCTCTCTGTTAGAACACTATTAGCTGTAGTAGTAATCTGTTGCAGTATTGGGAATGTTGGGTTATCAGGGTTATAGTTTATAGACCTGGCAATTGCCCCATTATCCATCTGAACGTAACACCCTAGAGGATAGATGGTTAAAAGACCTACAAGAGATTTAATAAGTTTATCGTCATACATTGTTCCAATTTGTTGCATCATGTTAAGTAGGCTTGTATGGGCGTCTTTTCCCTTCCTAAATGGCCTATCTGATATCTGTGCATCAAAGGAGCAGGCTATAGCTATTATTTTTCCAAATAAGGATATTTTATGACCAGGTAACTTTTGTGGATACCCAGAGGAGTTTTCCCTCTCATGGTGCTCTAGGACTCCTAGTAAAACATCCCTGGAAACGTTAAGTGTTTTTAATATTCTAAAACTTAAAATAGTGTGGGTTGATAGTGCTTTCTTTTCATCATCATTAATTGCCCCAGTTCCGTTATACAGTCTCTCAGGTAGTTTAAGTAGCCCTATTTCATGGAAAAGACATGAAATACCTAACTCAACTAATTTATGTTGGGGTAGTTTCATTTTATCCCCAAGGGCAATACTTAAAATTGTAGTTTTAGTTGCATGGGTAACCATATAGTCGTGATCAAAACTTGGTAAGCTAGCTAATCTTAATACATATACTGGATCTGTCTTAACCTCTTTAATAATATCTTTTATCTTGTCACTTACACTATTTAGATTTAACTTCTCGTTATTTCTAAAATCTCTAAAAAGTATATTTATAAACTCTAAGCTCTTTCTAAAAAATATCTCTGCTCTCTGTTTCCCCTGTTGTTCCTCTACACCAGCTGTTATTGATGAAGTTAGGGATAGTGGTGCAACTCGATCTTCCTCTGATATCTCCTGTAACTCATTATTGGAGTAGACAAATCTAATATTCCATCGTTTTAGATTATCTGCTATATCCTGGGTAAATTGCATATCAATTGGAAGAAGAAGAAAATTCTTATCTAGATATAGATCAGCATTGTAGTAGTGGTTTATTTTCAGTTGATTTGCAGATGTCTTTATCACTTTATAATATTACTCCCTAATATTTTTACGGATTATTTCAATATTAACTTTAATATATATTTGCACATTTTTACAACTTTTTATAGTATTGATTTGTATTTTATGAATAAAGGGATGAAAATGTATAAAATTACCAAGTCAAATAAGCTTAAAAATGTTTGTTATGATATTCGAGGTCCAATCTTTGATGAAGCTAAAAAGCTAGAAGAAGAGGGTTACCGACTAATTAAACTTAATATAGGGAATCCTGCTCCCTTTGGTTTTCAAACTCCAGAGGAGATAAGTAGGGATATTATTAGAAACTTTTCTGATGCAGATGGATACTCAATGTCTAATGGTCTCTTCTCAGCTAGAAAAGCTGTTATGCATGAGTGTCAAAAAAAGTCTATTAAAAATGTTGATGTAGAAGATATTTTTATTGGTAATGGGGTTAGTGAACTCATTGGAATCTCTATGCAGGCTCTTTTAAATGATGGAGATGAGATTTTAATACCATCCCCTGATTATCCATTGTGGACAGCATCTGCTACATTAGCTGGTGGGAAGGCTATTCATTATCGTTGTGATGAGGAGAATTATTGGTATCCAAATTTAGAAGATATTGAGTCTAAGGTAACAAAGACTACAAAGGCTATAGTTGTAATAAATCCAAATAATCCAACAGGAAGCCTATATCCTGTAGAAATATTAGAGGGAATCATTGATATTGCAAGAAGACACTCCCTGATTATTTTTTCCGATGAGATCTATGATAAAATTCTTTATAGTGGGGAGCATGTATCTATCGCTAGTTTAGCAGATGACCTATTTTTTGTAACTTTTAATGGTTTATCAAAATCCTATAGAGCAGCAGGTTATAGGGCTGGTTGGATGATTCTATCAGGAGAGAAGTCCCAGGCTAAGGATTATATAGAAGGTATCTCTATGTTATCTAATATGAGGTTGTGTGCAAATGTTCCAGGGCAGTTAGGAATACAGACAGCTTTAGGTGGATTTCAGTCAATATATGAACTAACAAAAAAAGGTGGAAGATTATATGAACAGATGAACTACTGTTATAATCGACTAATTAATATTCCAGGTATTACATGTACTAAACCCCAGGGAGCCCTTTATTGTTTTCCCAAAATTGATACTCAGATGTATCAGATAGATGATGATAGCCAGTTTATTAAAGAGTTATTAATAGAGACAAAGGTTTTATTAGTTCAAGGGTCAGGTTTTAATGTAGATACTCCGGACCATTTTAGAATTATATTTCTTGCGGATTTAGAGCTTTTAGCCGAGGCATTAGATCGAATTGAGGGGTATCTTAGAAAGAGAAGAGCAAAAAACCTGAAAGAATCAAATTCCTAGATCACTTGTTAGAACCATGGTTTTTTTTATATAATAGTTTTTCATACAATTAACAAGGAGGTTCCCTATGGAAGTTAGGGTACGATACGCTCCTTCACCAACCGGTTTACAACATATCGGAAGTGTAAGAACGGCGTTATTCAACTACTTTTTTGCTAAGGCAAATGGTGGTAAATTTATTTTAAGGGTCGAGGATACTGATAGAACTAGATATTCTGACGAAGCTTTAGAGGACTTATACAACACTTTTAAGTGGCTAGGTGTAGAATTTGATGAGAGTCCAGAAAAAGGTGGAGAGTATGGACCTTATGTGCAATCAGAGAGAACAGAGCTCTACAGAGAGTATGCACAGAAATTAGTTGAATCAGGTAAAGCCTATTATTGTTATTGTACAGAAGAGAGATTAAATGAATTAAGAGAGTACCAGCAAGCTAATAAGCTAGACCCTGGTTACGATAGAAAGTGTCAACATATATCCGATGAAGAGAAACAGAGGCTTATAGATCAGGGGGTTAAACCTGTTTTAAGGTTGAAGATACCTACAGAGGGAAAGACATCTTTTGATGATATAGTATTAGGTAAGATAACTAGAAAAAACAAGGATGTAATGGTAGATCCTATTTTAATGAAGGGGGATGGGTTTCCAACCTATCACTTAGCAAATGTTATTGATGACCACCTAATGAAAATAACACATATTTTAAGAGCTCAGGAGTGGATACCCACCGGACCTGTACATGTTATGTTATACGAAGCCTTTGGGTGGGAACCACCTAAGTATGCACACCTTCCAAATGTAAATGGTAAGGATGGAAAGAAGCTGTCTAAGAGACATGGTTCTACCTCTATTAAGCAGTTTATTGATGGAGGATATATACCCGAGGGCTTAATTAATTATGTAACATTAGTTGGTTGGTCCTATGATGATAAAAGAGAGTTTTTTACAAAAGAGGAGTTTGAACAGTTATTCACTTTGGATAAGATTAGTAAATCTCCTGGTATTTTTGATTATAAAAAACTTGATTGGTTTAATGGGCAATACCTAAGAAAACTTGAGGACTCTAAGTTAGAGGAGTTATTAATTCCAATTTTAGAGAGTAGTGGTGTTGTATCTAATCCAATTACCCAACAAGAGCGGGATATTTTTATTGGAGCTATGCCTATTTTTAGGGAGCGACTAGTACTAACAACAGATATTGTGGAGTGTATTAACTTCCTTTATAACGATATAGAAGAGTATGATTTAGATATTCTTATACCAAAAAAAATGGAGAAAGAGGATGTTGCTAAGGTTTTAGAGACAACGATCCCTCTATTAGAAGATTTTGATAATCATTCTGTTGATGAGAATGAGGAGATCTTTAAAGAGTTAACTACAACTTTAGATATTAAAGTTGGTCAACTATTTATGCCATTAAGAGTTGCTGTTACAGGAACAAAGGCTTCTCCTCCACTTTTTAGTTCTATTAAGTTAATTGGAAAGGATAAGGCAATAGAGAGGGTTAAAAAGGCCCTAGAAGTTTTAAGATAGAGGAGTTAATAGATGGCTAAAAATAAAAAAATAACAGCAAACAATATGACGGATGAATCTGGAGTTTCAATGGAGAAACTTGTATCTCTATGTAAAAGAAGGGGATTTGTATACCCATCATCAGAGATATATGGTGGATTATCTGCCACATGGGATTATGGTCCCCTAGGTGTTGAGCTTAAGAAAAATATTCAAGAGATCTGGTGGAAAGAGATGACTAGGACCCAGGACAACATTGTAGGTTTAGATGCAGCAATTATGATGCACCCTAAAACCTGGGAAGCCTCCGGTCATGTAGCTAACTTCTCAGACCCTTTAGTTGACTGTAAAAAGTGTAAAACTAGATTTAGAGAGGACAAATTAGAGCAACAGTATGTTGATAACAAAGAGTGTCCAGAGTGTGGAGGCGAATTAACAGAACCTAGAAACTTTAACCTAATGTTCTCAACTCAGATGGGTGCTGTTGAAGACTCATCTATGAAGGTGTATTTAAGACCAGAGACAGCCCAGGGTATATTTGTTAACTTTAAAAATGTTGTTGATACCTCTAGGGTTAAAATTCCCTTTGGGATTGCCCAGGTAGGTAAAGCGTTTAGAAATGAGATTACAACTAAAAACTTTATCTTTAGAACTTGTGAGTTTGAGCAGATGGAGATGCAGTTCTTTGTTAAACCCGGTACAGACGAGAAGTGGTTTGAGTACTGGATGGAAGCAAGAAAAGCGTATTACACAGAGAAGCTAGGTGTTAGACCTACCCACCTTCAGTTCCATAGACATGGAGAGGGTGAGTTAGCATTCTATGCTAAAGACGCATTTGATATTGAGTATAAATTCCCATTTGGTTGGGAGGAGTTAGAGGGAATTCACTCTAGAACAGACTACGACCTATCCCAGCACTCAAAATTCTGTGGTAAAGAGATTAACTACCTAGATCAAGAGACAAATGAGTGGTATATACCATATGTTATTGAGACATCAGCTGGTTTAACTAGATCGGTTTTAATAGCTTTAACAGACGCTTATGAGGAAGAGACCATTGGTGTTGATAAAAAGGGGAATCCTGATGTTAGAACAGTTCTACACTTTCACCCAGATGTTGCCCCTGTAAAAGTTGCAGTATTACCACTTGTTAAAAAAGACGGCATTGATGAACTTGCAAAAAGTATTGAGAAGGAGTTAAGGGAAGATTATAACACTTTCTACGATCAGTCTGGAGCTATTGGTAAAAGATATAGACGAATGGATGAGATTGGTACACCTTTTTGTATAACAGTAGATTATGACTCTAAAGAGGATGACTCTGTTACACTTAGATTTAGGGATTCCATGGAGCAGGTTCGGGTTAAAAGATCGGAATTATCTGCTAGAATCAAGTTAGAGATGAAGAACTACAAAAGGGTAAATAAGTAATGGCTACAACAGATGTAATACAAGTTTTAAAGGATAGGGGTTTTTTTAGTCAGTGTACTGACGAAGCTGGTTTATTAGAGAAGTTAAAGGAACCTACCAGATTCTACTGTGGATTTGATCCTACAGGGCCATCTCTCCATGTTGGGCATTTAGTACCTGTTTTTGCGATGGCTCATATGGAAAAAGCTGGACATAAACCAGTTGTTTTAGTTGGGGGTGGAACTGCAAGGGTAGGGGATCCATCTGGTAAAACAGATATGAGAAAAATGTTAACTATTGACCAGATAAAATCAAATGTTGAAGAGTTTAAAAAGCAACTTGGGAATTTTATTAGTTTTGATGATAAAGATGGGGCTATAGTTGTAGACAATGCAACTTGGCTTGCACCTTTAAACTATATCGATTTTTTAAGGGATATTGGTAAACACTTCTCTGTAAATAGAATGTTAACCTTTGAGGCTTATAAAAAACGGTTAGAAACTGGTTTAAGTTTTATTGAATTTAACTACCAACTGCTACAGTCCTATGACTTTTTAGAGTTAAATAGACAGTATGACTGTTCACTACAAATTGGTGGGGATGATCAGTGGGGAAATATTGTTGCTGGTATGGAGTTAATTAGAAGGATCGAGAGAAAAGAGTCCTACGGTTTAACCTTTAATCTTGTAACCCGTTCAGATGGAAAAAAGATGGGTAAAACTGAGAAGGGAGCTGTTTTCTTAAATAAAGAGATGACTTCTGTTTACGACTTATACCAATACTGGAGAAATGTAGATGATGCTGATGTTGAAAAATTTTTAAAGCTGTTTACATTTTTACCAGTAGAAGAGTGTATTAGACTTGGTTCTTTAGAAGGTGCTGCAATAAATGAAGCTAAGGATATTCTAGCCTATGAGTTTACAAAGATAATACATGGGAAGGAAGAGGCTGATACTGCAAGAGAGGCTGCTAAGGCTGCTTTTACTGGTGGTGGAAATGCTGATAAATCTGGTATGCCAACTAAAGAGTATGGTAGAGATATATTTGAGACAGGGATTAATATTATTGACCTATTTACAGATTGTGGTTTATCAACATCTAAAAGTGAAGCTAGAAGATTGGTAACACAGAATGGTGCATCAGTTAATGGTAAGAAGAATAGTGATCCTAAAGCAATTATTGGAGTAAGTGATATTACAGAAGATAGTGATATAATTCTTAAATCCGGTAAGAAGAAGTTTTTTAGAATAGTTATTAAATAGTATAAAGAGCCTACGGGCTCTTTTTTTTATTATCTACATAGAGACCTTAAATAATTACTTTAACACAAAAAAAGAGATTTATCGACTTTTATAAAGTCATGAATTATCTCTATATCCTACTAGGGGTTTTTTCCAAAAAATACTCAATATCATCATGGGTTATATATCCAAGCTCAATAGCAATTTCACCAAATTTTTTATTAGGTTGTTCTTCCTGTATCTTTAAAATTTCTTCAGCCTGATCAAATGATAGAAGATCGAGGCGTACTAAATATTGACCAATTTTCTCATTCATATCTAATTATATCATATAATATAAAAGTAATTCTATTAATTTCTAGTTAGATAATTATGTTAAATAGTTAAATATGCATTATACTTAATTATATTTAAGAATTTAAAAGGAGGTGTTTGTGAAAGTTTTTATAACAGTGTTACTATTTATAACTCCCCTATTTATATATTCACAAAATAGTACAATAAAACTTTTAACTGATGATAATTTTCCACCTTACTCCTATGTTGTAGATGATAAAATTGTTGGTTACGATATTGATGTTATTAGGGAGATAGAGTCTAGATTGGGACTTACTATCTCTGTTGAGGCTGTTCCATGGAATAGGTTATTAAAATACATTGAATCTGGACAGGTTGATGGTGGTTTTTCTCTATTTAAAAATAGTGAAAGAGAGTCATGGGCAAAATTTACTTCTATACCAATTCATCGTAGTCGATTTACAATTTTTACTAGAAAAGATAATCAGTTTGTTTTTAATAACTTAGATGATTTAATTGGTAAAAATATTGGATTAGATAGAGGCTTTTTAATTAGTGATGAGTTTGATGAGCTAAAGAGTAATAAAACCATTAGTGTTATAGAGTCTGAAGATGCATCAATTAATTTTAAACTTTTAGAGAATAAAAGAATCGATTGTTATATAGGAAACTATTTTACAAGTCTATATGTACTTAATATGTTAGATAAGTTAGATGAGTTTTCAATAATAAAGAGGGATTTAGTTCCAAGTAGAAGTGCATACTTAGTATTCTCTAAAAAGAGTAAAATAGGGAATATTGATGCACTAATAGCTAGGATTACTAAAACTTTAGAAGAACTAGAGATTGATGGTACTTTAGAGCGTATATCTAAAAAATATATCTCAAACTAAACTTCCTCTACAAAAGATATGGCAAGCTTATTAGGATCATAAAACCTTGCAAACTTTAGACCATTTGGTAGTACAATAGAATCAAAGGGTATTCCAATATCATTCAGCTTTTGATTTATCATTTCAATATTTTTAACTTGAAATGTCAATGTTATAGATGAGTTAGAGTTATCTATATCAGTTCTCTGTTTACTCTCAATTAATTCAATGTTTAATCCTGTCTGGTTTGATAAAAAAGTTATAACCATATCATCATTTGGAGAAAATGTATGATCTACTTTAAAATCTAAAACTTCAGAGTAAAATTTTGTTGACTCTTCTAGGGAGTTAACACCTATAGTTACAATGTTTTTTTGCATAAATTAACCTCCGTTTTATATATATTATCACATATCTATATAATTTCCCACTCCTCTATATCTCCCTCCATAGAGCTACTAAACCCTTTGAGTCTAAATATTTTAGATTTATTGACCATAATCTCATAATCACCTCTAATTAATATTTCAAAACGTTATTTATTTTAGGTTAACATTAAGTTTTAGACAAGTTGTTTGACATTAATATCTCGATATGTGATAATAATTCATAATTTTTTTTTTAATTGAAGATTTTGAAATCCGTAATAGAATTAATAATGATCATTTAGGAGTAATTATGAAATTAAATAAAGAGCTAGTATTAGAGCTTTGGTCTAAAACCTACAATACAAAAGGAAAGCCTGATTGGACCCATATTTTTCCTTATTATGATGAAAATATAATCTTTCAGGACTCTATTCAAAGGATAGAGGGAAAGATGGATTTTATAGATATGTGTAATCGATTAACCAAGCGCTGTAAAGAGTTAAATATGGAAATAGTAGATATAACCCAGGAGGGTGATATAATTATTTTTGATTGGATTATGACTATGATGTTTAAAAAATATCCAAGCACTCCTATGTATGGTGCAACAAAGCTCACTTTAGATAGTGAGGGTATTATAGTAGAGCAGAGGGACTATTACGACATGTGGGGGATATCTTTAATAATATTCCAAGGTTTGGTAAAAGTTATAGAAAGTTTCTAAAAAAGAAGTTTGGGTGATATATGAATTTAAAAGCAAGTGATTGGTTAGGTTTTTTATATACAAGTAGGCTAAAGCAGAAGAGTTGTAATTTACAAGCTGATGGGAAGTGGGTTCTAATTACAGGGGCTACATCTGGGATAGGTTATATAACATCATTAAAATATGCCTCAATGGGTACTAATATTATTCTTTTAGTCCGGAATCCTATAACAGGTAGCAAACTTAAAGAGAAGTTAGAGAGGGATTACTCTATTTTATGTAAGCTTTATATAGCCGATTTTGAAGATTTAGAAAGCGTAAAAAAAAGTGCGGAATTAATAGTAGAGCAAAATAGGGTTATTGATATTTTAATTAATAATGCAGGTGCTTATAGAACAAAAAAAGATTACTTGGTAATGGGGTCGACTCAGTTTTTACTGTTAACCATTTAGCTGCATTTTTAATAACAAACATATTGGTAAAATCCCTAAGAAATAGTGATAACCCAAGGGTAATTAATGTGAATTCCGAGGGACATCGTTTTGGTAATGTTAAAATAAATGATCTAGGATTTAATAAAAGGTTATATAGTGGTTTACGTAGTTATGGTGCATCAAAAACAGCACAGCTACACTGTATGTATATACTAAAAGATATTTTGGTAAAAGATAATATTACAATAAATTCTATGCACCCAGGAGCTGTTAGGTCAAATATTGGCAGTCATAGTGGAAGACTCTATAACTTTTATATGAATAATGTATTAAAGTTTTTTTTAAAGGATCCAAAAATTTCTGCTAATGCACTCTACTATCTAGGTGTAAGCCCAGATATGTTAGGGGTTTCTGGTAATTTCTATAATTTAACAAACAAAGAAATTCCTGCACCCCATGGGCAAAAGTCAAACTTCTCTGTGGAAGTATATAATAAAAGTTGTGAATTAACAGAAGTAGGGGGATATGGTGATAAATGAGTTTGTTAAACCAAAAGTTGGAATTAGTACATGTCTATTAGGTGAGGCTGTTAGATATAATGGTGGGCATAAATTAGACCACTACATAAGGGATACCCTAGGGAAATTTGTAGACTTTGTACCAATATGTCCTGAAGTAGAAGCTGGTTTTGGTACACCTAGGGAGGCTCTACATCTCCATGAGACTGAAAATGGAGTTGTTATGCTTACTGAAAAAAGTAAGGAAGATTTAACAGAAAAAATGACATCCTGGAGTAGGAATAAGTTAAAAGAGATAGAGGATATAGAGTTGTGTGGTTATATCTTTAAATCTAAGTCCCCTAGTTGTGGAGTTTATAGAGCTAGAATCCAGAGAGAGGAAAAAGGAGTTAATCTAAATGGTCGTGGACTTTTTGCCCAGGAGTTTATCAGTGCCTACCCACAACTAATTGTAGAAGAAGAGGGGAGACTACATGACCCTGTAATTAGAGATAACTTTATACAGAATATTTTTATTAATCATAGATGGAATGAGCTTAATAAAAATAGAAGTATAAGGGGATTAATGAAGTTTCACGAATCTTTAAAATATTCTCTTATGTCCCATAGTCCTAGGATACTTAAGGAGATGGGGCCAATTGTTGCCAACTCTAATAAAATTGATACAGATGAAGTATTTGATCTATATAAGGTAAAACTTGTTGAAGCTTTAAAAGAGTTAAGCGACAAAAAGAAGAATAAAAATGTTTTAGATCATATAATGGGATATTTTAAAAATAATTTAGATAAAAGTGAGAAAGCCGAACTAAAAGAGGTTATAAATAATTATTATAATGGATTGTTACCTATAATTGTTCCAATTACACTTTTGAATCACTATGTAAAAAAGTATGATGATATTTATTTACAGGGGCAGTTTTATCTAAATCCTCACCCACTTGAGTTAATGTTACGTAATCATGTTTAAGGATATTTAAAATGAATAGAGTAGATACTGTAGTTGTAGGTGGTGGTATAGCAGGTTTAACCGCTACTTCTTATATAGCACAAAAGGGAATAAGTGTTTCTCTTTATGAGAAAGGTCACTATTTTGGCGGTTTAGTGAACTCCTTTAAAAGAGGGGATTTCACCTTTGATGGAGGACTTAGGTCAATAGAGAACTCTGGAATTGTATTTCCTATGTTAAGGGAGTTAGGTATCGATATAGAGTTTGTAAAGAGCCATGTCTCCCTAGTTGTTGGTAAAAATGTTCTTAAATTAAACGGAACAAATAGTTTAGATGAGTATAAAGACTTCTTAATTGAGGAGTTCCCAAATAATAAAATAGAGATTATCTCAATTATAAAATCTATTAAAAAAATTACAGGGTATATGGATATCTTATATGGAATAGATAATCCTCTTTTTTTAGACCCTATAAAAGATAGGGAGTATTTTATTAAGGTTATTACCCCTTGGATATTTAAGTTTTTATTAACAGTTAATAGGATAGAGTCCCTTAACCTACCAGTAAATAGTTATTTAGAGAAGTTTACTAAAAACCAAGCTTTAATAGATAATATTTCCCAACATTTTTTTAAGGATACCCCCACCTCCTTTGCCCTAAGTTATTTCTCTTTATACAATGATTATAATTATCCAATAGGAGGAACAGAAGTACTTCCTAAAAAACTAGAAGAGTTCTGCATTCTTAATGGGGCTGAACTACTTAGTAAGAGGGGTGTTGTTGAGGTTAATCCTGAACAGAAGTATATCGAAGATGAGTATGGGGAGAGAAAATATTACAATAATCTTATTTGGGCCTGTGACTTAAAACAGCTCTATCGTGGGATTAATAAGGATAGTATTAAGAGTAAGAGCTTAAGGAAGAGGGTTCTAAAAAGGGAGTTAGAGTTAGAACAATTACGAGGTGCAGAGTCGGTTTTTACCCTATATCTCACCCTAGATCTTCCTCCATCCTATTTTAGTAGTATAGCAACGGAACACTGTTTTTTTACACCAATTAAAGATGGCCTATCTACTCTAAATTTAGAGTTTGATAAGAGTAATAAGCAGTCTGTTAAAAACTATCTTAGAGAGTATGTAAAGTATAATACCTTTGAAATATCAATCCCATGTTTAAGGGATAGTAATTTAGCTCCTGAGGGTAAATCAGGGTTAGAGATTAGCATCTTATTTGATTATGATTTAACAAAAAATATTATTGAACAAGGGTGGAAGAGGGAGTTTAAA
The DNA here is from genome assembly GCF_008329945.1 of Thiospirochaeta perfilievii. NCBI lineage: Bacteria > Pseudomonadati > Spirochaetota > Spirochaetia > Spirochaetales > Spirochaetaceae > Thiospirochaeta > Thiospirochaeta perfilievii. The sequence goes on from NZ_CP035807.1 coordinate 3,224,280, forward strand.
GAGTATATGGAGGACCTTTTAATTGAGCAATTAAATACTCTTTATCCAAAATTAAAAAAGAGCATTATTAAGAGATTTTCTTCTACTCCCTTAACAGTTGAACGGTATACTAGTAGTAGTGATGGGGCAATAATAGGATGGGCCTTTACTAACCCTAAAATGCCTGTTATTCATAAATTCCTACAGGTTGCTAAGTCTGTAAAAACTCCTATAGACTCTGTTTATCAGTGTGGACAGTGGACATATAGTCCTGCAGGGCTACCTATATCCATTTTAACTGGGAAATTGGCGGCTAACAAAATTCTTAAGAAATATTAGCCTAATGTTTAGGTTTTATTAGATTTTTGTTAAACCGTACCTTAAATAAATAATGGAATTTACATATTTTTTTTTAAGGGATATAAACTTCTTAATGACTTATTAAGGAGTATTTAATTTGAGCATAAAGTCAAAGTTAATGTTATATATTGGAGGAACCCTTTCTGTTCTACTTGTCTTCTCATTTTCAATTTTAATCTACCTATCTTATATAGAAATAAAAGATAACCTTGATATAGAGATGAATAATGAATCTACTACTATTACGAAGCAGGTATCAGATTTAATAAATACTTCCGCAAAAAGTTACTTAATGGGTGTTGGTAATAGTGCACTAGTTATATCCCAAAATTTCAAAGGTGATAATAAAGAACAGTTAATTAGTGATCTAGTTAAAATACGTTTTTTAAAAACAGGGTTTATATTTATAACGGATGAAAAAGGAATAATAATTGGTCATCCTAATAAGGATTTAATTGGAACCATCTCTCCTATGCTCTCCTGGTTACAAAGGTTAAAGCATGATGAAAATGAGTTTAAAGAGTACGATGAATTGAATCGAAATAAACTTGTTTATAGGGTCTATGATACACACCTAGGGATAAATATATGTGTTTCAGCTTATACATCAGAGTTTATTAATGCTGTTGATTTAAAAGAGTTAAATAAAACTATGAATAATATAAAAATTGGTAAAAGTGGATATCCCTTTTTAATAGGGTATGATGGTAGAATTATCACCCACCCTAACAGGGAACTTTTACATGAAAACGGAAATGAACTTATAACTAAGATAGTTGAGAGTAAAAGTGGCTTTATTTTGTATAATTGGAGGATTAGTGATGAGAAAATTAGAGAGAAGTATGTTAAGTATAAAAATGATAAAAACTCAGAAATTATAGTTGCTGTTACCGGTTATATAGATGAAGCTTATAGAACACTACATAATCAGATTAAATTAATAATAATTATAGGTTCTCTAGTTTTAATAGTTGTATTACTTCTAATAACCCTTGTTTCTTCAAAAGTTACGACCCCTTTAAATAAATTCACAGACAAATTTAAGGATATATCTATAGGCCAAGGAGATTTGACCCAAAGAATGGAAGTTAAAAGCGGTGATGAACTTGGTATTATGGCAGAATATTTTAACAAGTTTTTGGACAATTTACAGAAAATAGTTAATAGTGTTAAAAACTCTTCATTAAAAACAATGGAGATTAAAAATAGAATATTGTCAGACGTTGATGAGACTTCTATAGCTTTAAGTCAGATAAATAGCAATGTTAATAGAATAAACGGCCAGACAGATGATCTATTTATCAATGTTAATAGTAGTGCCCTTTGTGTAACTACAATAAGCAAGGATATAAAAGAGCTTAATAGCTCAATAAATAAACAGGTTAAGATGTTTGATTTAACCTCACTAGATGTTTCTAATATGATTGAGTCTATTTCAAATGTACTTAAAATAACCGAATTTAAGCAAGAGTCTACAAAAAAATTAGTTGAGAAGTCCCTAGAAGGGGGTGAAATAATTAATAAAACATTAATAGCGGTAAAAGAGGTTAGTTCTAAAGTAAGTAGTATAAAAAATATGGCTGAAGTAATAACAAATATTGCTAGTCAGACCAACTTACTATCAATTAATGCTGCTATAGAAGCCGCCCATGCAGGTGATTCTGGTAAGGGTTTTGCAGTTGTTGCAAATGAAATAGGGAAACTTGCTGATTCTTCTAGTAAAAACTCAGTAAAAATATCATCTGTTATTAAGGATATTGAAAAGTCTATAATTGCCACGGATGATTTAAGCCATAAAACAAGTGATAGCTTTAATCTAATATTGTCAGAAATAAATGAATTAGTTGAAACTTTAGATAGTATAAATAAACGTAATAGAGAGTTAAATAATGATGGCAAAAGTGCTTTAAGTTCAATTAATGAGTTAAATAGTCAATCGCATCTTGTTATGAATATGATAAACTCTATAAAAAATGAATCAGATGAGGTAAAGAGTGCTATGGATAAGACAAAGGTAGTAACTACAAATTTAGTTAGCGGGGTAAAAGAGATTAGTATTAGTGTCAAGGGGATAACAGAGTCTATTGATGGGCACAAATCTACCACTGTTGAGCTTGAAGAGAATAGTCTTTTATTAGATAAACAGATTAATAAGTTTAAAAGTTACCCTATGTCCGAAGTGAGTAAGTCTTAAATAGACAGTATACCCTATCTTCTATATAGGTCATATTTTTTAATTGGATTGCTCTTAATTATGTCAAATATTGAGCCAAAGCCAACTTTTTTGCCCTTTTCTATAACATAAATGTCATCTGTAATTCTCTGTATATCCGGTAGATCATGACTAATTATAAGCATTGGAATGTTTAAACTATCCCCAACTCTTTTTATATATGGTAAAATTGACTCTCTAAGATTGTTATCAACAGCATTAAATGGTTCATCTAATAGTAGTAACTTTGGGGATGTTAAAATAGCTCTTCCAATGGCAACTCTCTGTTGTTCTCCTCCTGATATCCTATTAGGCATAACATCTAAAAGATTATTTAATCCTAATAGTTCTGTAACTTCGCTTAAAGAGATGGATCTATCTTTAATATATCTACAACCAAACTCAAGATTTTCCCTAACATTTAGATGGGGAAATAGAAGTTTTTCTTGAAAAACTACTCCTATTCTCCTCTTATTAGGGGGAATGAAAATTTTCTGTTTTACATTAACTAGAGTCTCTCCATCTAATTTAATAAATCCTGTTGAAGGTCTTAATAAGCCATTTAATAGGGAGAATAAAGAAGTTTTTCCAGCCCCAGAATGGCCATAAATCCCATAGGTTTTATTGTGAAACTCAGCGGATAAGTCTAGTTTAAACTCTCTTCTTTCCAGTTGAATATCAAACTCTAATCCCATACTTAATTCCCTCTCTTTTTTATTTTTTTCTCAAAAATATTAGATATCACCAGCGCTAAAAATGAGATTAAAATGGATATTGTCACAAGTAGGGCGGCATAACCCTCCTCCCCAGGAATTTGAAGTTTCGAGTAGACTGCCAATGGAATTGTTCTTGTTACTCCACTAATGTTTCCTGCAAAAGTCATTGTTGCACCAAACTCTCCAAGGCATCTTGCAAAACCTAAAACAACACCATTTATTATACCAGGAATAATTTGTGGAAGAGTAACTCTTAAAAGTATACTATATCTACTTGCTCCTAGGGTTTTTGCAACACCTTCTAATTTTTTATCCAACATTTCTAAGGAAATTTTTATGCTTTTATATATAAGTGGGAAGGAAACAACCATGGATGTTATTACAACAGCTGCAGGTGTAAATGCTACTCTAATATTAAACCATTTAAATATAATAGACCCTACTAAGCCATTTTTCCCTAGGATTATTAGTAGTAAATAACCTATTGTAACAGGGGGCATAACAAGGGGTAGGTTTATTACTCCATCTAGTAAGCTTTTTCCGTGGAAATCCCCCTTTGTAATAATTAGGGATATAAATAGAGCTATTGGAAGGTTTATAATAGTAGCTAAAGTTGCCATTTTTACCGATAATAGTATAGTTGTTATAAGCTCATTATAATCCATATATTCCCTCTAAAAGCTATTTTTTAGGTATAAAACCATACTTAGTGAATATCTCTTTAGCCTCATTACTATTTACAAGGTAGTCATAAAAAAGCTTACCCTCTTTTGAACTAAACTTTGTTAATCCACAGTAGTACTCTATACTTGGGTGAGACTCTACAGGGAATTGGGAAACAATTTTTACCCTATTTGACTTTTTTGCATCTGATAAATAGACAATGCCTAACTCAGCCTCAGAAAACTCGATAACAGATAGGGCTCCTCGGACATCTAATGTTGGTTGTATACGATCCTTTAATACTTTAAACCAATTAAAATACTCTAAGGCAGCTTTTCCGTAGGCTCCTGCAGGAACAAAGGTAGGGTCTCCTAGGGATAACCTTCCACTAAATAAACTAGGTAGTGAACTATTTTTATCCATATCAAAACTCCTAATTTCCGAATCTATAGGTGCTATTAAAACTAATCTATTACTAAGAAATGGTTTAAAATCTAATAACAATTTAAGGTTATTAACATACTCTATCCATCTACTAGAAGCTGAAATATAGACGTCTGCTACACCTCCACTGTTTAACTGTCTTGCAAGGGTTCCACTTGCTCCTGGGTTTGTATTTACTTTAATACCACTACTTTTTTTAAAAGTTTCTGCAAGCTCTTCAATTAAATCAGTGGTACTAGCGGCGTTATATATTGTTAGCTCTTTTCTCTCATCCCCAAATTGAGCAGGAACTACAATAATTAAATAACAAAGAAAAAGTAGTATTTTTTTCATAAGTTAACTCCTTATAGGAATTACTGTATTATATATTTGATTAATAATCAATATTACCGTAAAAAATTGAGACAATTTACATTTTTGTCAAATTTTAGTTAAAATTTTACATAAATGTAAACTATAAGAATTAATATGAACTTTTTCTGAAATAACCAATTATGTAATTTAAACTATAGAAAAAAAATATGTAAATCTATATTATAATTGCACAATTAAGGATGGTTATATGGTAATAACAAAAAATAGTATGGTTACAGTAGATTATACTCTTAAAGATGATAAGGGTATTGTTATAGATAGTTCAAAAGAGAGTGGTCCATTCTCTTATATTCAAGGAATGGAGGAGACTCTACCTGGAATGGAAGAGATATTGGAAGGACAAAAAGAGGGTTTTACATTTGATGGAGTTATCCCATGTGATAAAGCCTATGGAAAAAGAGATAAAGAGTTTTTTATGCCTGTTCCAAAAGGTGATTTTGAAAATGCTGATGCTTTAGAAGTAGGTATGTCTATCTCAATAATTAATAATTACGATGAAGCTCAAGAGATGGAAATTATTGCTATTGATAATGAAAATATTACTATTGATGCAAATAGCCCATATGCAGATATGGATATTCAGTTCTCTTGCAAGGTTCTAGAGGTGCGTGAAGCTACAAAAGAGGAGATCGAAGAGTCTTTAGAAGAGTTACACCACCACGATGAGGATTGTGACTGCGGTAACCATTAATAAAAAAAGGGGCTGTTGTAAAAGTCATTATGACTTTCAACAGCCTTTTTTTATGTCAACTTTTCAATTATAGTGCTATGTTCTGGATATAGCTTTATAAGCTCTTTGCTTTTAAATAGTTCAAAGTCCATAAAATCAAAACCAAAGCTTACCATACAGCCAACTAGGGATACTCCCTTTCCTGATTTAATATAAGATCCAAATATTGTTCCTGCAGGTACTATTACCTGGGGATACTCATTTTTATTTACATCTAATCCAAGGGTTATCTCACTTAACTTACCACTATTATCTATCATAACAATAGTTAATGGTTCACCTCCGTGGAAATACCACACTTCATCGGATTTTAGCCTATGGAAGTGGGAAACCTCCATATCGTTTAGCATAAAATATATACTACTGGATAAAGCCCTATATTCACTTCTCTCAAGACCAAAATCTCTACCATTTAAAGTGATAGGGGATCTGTATGTTTGTGAATAATAACCTCCCTCAGGATGTGCCGTTAGGGATAGTTTTTTTATAATGTTCTCTCTGTCTATGTTCATAATATGAATCCTTCTAATAATTTTTCTAGGTCATTAGTTGCTTCTTCATTTTGTAATATTACTCTTTTTAACTCTTTAACACTATTTTGAATATTTTTTGTACCATTACTCTGTTCTAGAGATGCCTGTTCAATCTGCTTAAAACTATTTTGTAACCCCTCTATAGAGCTATTCATAATTACGTTTTTAGACTGTTGTAACTTAGTTATCTCTCGTATCGATTGGGTTGAATCCATTAAGGATGTTATCGCCCCTAAAACTTCATTTGTTCCTGCAGACTGCTCACTCATAGCTAAGGATACTTCATCTATTAACTGGCTTGTATGTTTTACATCAACACCTACAATATTTAATGCCTTACCAGCTCCTTCAGATAATTCAACCCCGTTATTAACTAGGGAGATCATTTTTTTTATGTGGTCAGATATCTGTTTTGCACTACCAGATGAATCTTCAGCTAACTTTCTTACTTCCTGGGCTACAACTGCAAAACCTTTACCGGACTCCCCTGCGTGAGCTGCCTCAATAGCTGCATTCATTGCAAGAAGGTTAGTTTTATCTGCGATATTAGTAATAACTGAAACCATCTGTATAATCTCATCAGAAAACTCCTCAACCCGCTTAACAGCTACTATTGATTGGTTTACAGCCTCGCCACCCTTATTTGCTACAGTTACTAGGTTGTTACTAAGGTCATTAGCTGATCTTGTTGTTTGGTTTACAGACTCAATATTTGCTGCCATCTCATTTATTGAGCTTGAAGTTTGTTCAACAAATGATGCCTGGGTTTCAATATTTTGTGCAATCTGTTCCACCGACTCTAACATCTCTTTTAGGTTGTTTGTAGTCTCATTAGCGATCTCAATTTGATCCTTAGTACTTTTTGAAGTCTGTTCATTTGCAGCTACAATGTTATAGGTAGAATCCTCAGTTGTGATTAGAACATTTTTTATTACATTTGCAGATTGTTTTACATTACTCCCTAGGTTTTTAACCTCTTTCAGTAGACTTCTTAGGCCCCCTAGAAAGTTATTAATTGTATCAGTTAGTTCACCTACTTCATCATAATCTAGAATCTCGACCTGTTTTGTTAAATCCCCATTACCCATAGAAATTTCCTTCATCTTACTATTTAGATTTTGCAACTGTTTTCTCTGAAATAGGGATGATGTATATTGAAATATAATTGTAACAATAAGTAGCTGAAAGAAATATATTATATATATAGGGGTTACACTAGGTTTTGTATCTTTGGTGAAATCATAGGGGAATGTTATAATACTTTTATCTACTTGTAAAAACTGGGCAGTCTCCTCTATATAATTCCTTCTTGCCTCATTTAAAGTTAAATCCCCTTTTACTACTTTGTGCAGTAACTCTTCGTACATCATCTCTGAGGTGTATATCATTTTACTAGCATCAATAAGAGTTAGGGATATAAAAACTGTTAATGAGGTTATAAGTATTACATTTTTTCTATGAATAGGCATCTTCCTAGGGGAAGATTCTATTGTATAAATTTTTAGTAGGGACTTCGCCTTATAGATAGACATATTAATAATGTTATACTCAATAACTGAGAATATAGCTGCGGTAGAAAGGGTGTAGAGCAGACTAACAATAAAACTGTTCAAAACAAATGGACTAGTTATTAGGTTTACAATAAAGGATATTAGATAGACAAAAATATTCATAATAATAATTACACTATTTAACCGTGTAATAATTTTTATAGCTCTATCCCTCTCATTTGTATCTAACTCTTCTTTGTTAAATATTTTATAAGTCGTATCATGAAAGGGTTTTAAGTATTTATTTAATATTACACCAATTATAGTTCCAGGTAATAAGCCATATAATAAGGACTCTTTAATTAGGCTTATTCCAAGTCTCTCTTTGTTAACTATTCCATGCATTAAACCCATGGTAAGATTTGAAGATAGGGTTGTTAATGCCAAACTTGCCGATATTACTATTATCGATGTCAGTACTACTTTTAATCTAAATTCCGGATATTCACTGTTTAATCTCATTTTTTTGACTCCACTTATTTTATTAAAATAATTCCTTTAGTTGCAGTAATCAACTATATTATAGAATATTAACAAAAATTTAATGTTTACAATTAATCTTCCTCTAGAAGAATCTCATCATTAAAAAACTCTTCATACATAATATCTTCGATAATCTGAGTTACTTGAATATGTAGATCCTTAGTATAAATAAGTTTATGATCTAGAAAAAGTTGAGCCCTATAATCCTCTCCCTCACTCTCTAAAAACAGAGTTATAACATCTATTAATTCATCTATATCACTTTTATCCTTAACATAAACTTCTATGTTTTCTAAAAGCCGGTTAAAAGCGCTGTATGGTTCATAATCTAAATCTGATAAATCCTTATCTTTTTCGGATTGTAACTCTAGCTGCCCTAAAAGAGATATTAAATAGTTAAAGGCCTCCCTTGTTTTATTATAATTCGATGTAAAGTAGTAGCTATCAAACTCATCATTACCCTTAATTAGAGATAGTTCAAGTTTATGTTCAATCCTCTCACCTATATAATCAGCAATTATTGTTTTATCAAATAGAGTCTCATCTTTAAATTTTACACTTAAAGCTGTAGACCAGTTGTTATCTACACCTAGGTTAATATTTATATACTTATAACCATTTTTTAGTTCCCATGTTTCAACTTCTATATTTGTATTGTATATTGTTCCATTATTAAAAAGATCAATATCCTTAGGTTTAAATATATAACTACTATTAATAAACTGTTTTATACCTAACTTTACTAGTATATCTGTCATTTTATTCTCCTCTCCTATATATAGTTAACAAATATAATTTTAAAATAGGAAAGTGGCAATTGCTATAAGATATCTTTTGATTTACAAGATCCATTTATATGATAATATCAGTTTATGGGACGAACAGAATTAACACCAAAAGAACGGGCTAGAAGATTGAATATTATCCTAGAGGCTTCAAAAACGATATTCCTTAAAAAAGGGTATTTTAAGACTACTATGGAAGATATCGCAATTGAATCTGGTTTAAGCAGAAGGACTATGTATCTCTATTTTAAAAATAAGGATGAGTTATCCTACGAGATAGTATTAAGAGCATTTAAGAGTTTAGAGAAGATGGTAAAAGAGTCTTCCCTCTCTAATAGGTGTGGTTTAGATAGATTAAGGGATGTAAGCCAGGGCTACTTAAACTATTACAAAACAAATTTTGCAGATTTAACATTTACTATGTTTTTTGACTTTAAAATTAATACCAATATTTTAGGAGAGTCCCAGATAAAAGAGTGTCTCTTCCTAATTAGTGAGATTATTAATACAATTGATGACTGTTTAAAAATTGGAATAGAGGATGGCTCAATTCGTAATACTATTAGTGATACACGGAAAAGTGCCATAGCCATAATAAATATTATTCATGCTACAATGCAAAAACTTGCAGTTCGTAGGGATATTCTCGAAACAGCATCTACCTACTCTGCAAATGATCTTATATATGAGATGTTTGATATATTCTTTAATTCAATAAAATCATAATTTTTTTATATTTCATTGACCTTTATAAATTATCTTATTATTTTGATTACACAGTGAGTGTATTAAATACACAGTGTGAGTAATTTAAATAGTAAGGAGTTCATTTTGAAGTGGATATTAAAACATTCAAAAATTGTAATTAGCGTAATTTTACTAATTACAGCTTTTTTAGGGTATCAAATAAAAGATCTAGTAATAGATAATGACGTAAATAATTTTTTCCCTAAAGATAACCCAGTATATGTTAGAACAAAGGCGATAGATGACATATATGGAAGCCAGGTAGTTATGGATATTGCTATTACATCAAAGCAAAAAACCATATTAACAAAGGAAACAATTGAGGTTATTAAAAACATAACTAGAGATATTGAGAATCTAAAGTATGTTGATGATGTAACAAGCCTAACTAACAGTGATTTCCCAGAGGGATCAGACCTTGGAATGACTGTAGAGTCCCTAGTAACAGATGACTTTACAGGTTCTACTAAGGAGTTATTAACTTTAAAACATAAGTTGTTAGACTGGCCTGATATGTATAGAAGGGTTTTATACTCTGACGATTTTAAGTCTACCCAGATTATTACATCTATAGACCATAAAATTGAGTCTGATTCCCTAGGGATACTTTATAATCAAATCCTTGATATATGTGAAAAATATAAAGATGATAACCTTGAGTTTGCAGTAGCTGGTAATCCTGTTGTAAATGAGGTTGCTAAGACCTATATGTATACGGATTTAGCAATACTAATCCCATTTGTTGTATTAGTGATTCTCTTTTCACTTTTTATATCCTTTAAAAAGATAGAAGGAACTATCCTTCCCCTAATTACTGTTGTTATTAGTACCATTTGGACTGTTGGGTTAATTTCCATGTTACATTATGACTTTACAGTTGTAACAACCTGCTTACCTGTTTTATTAATTGCAGTCGGTAGTGCATTTGGAATACATATTATTAACCACTACTACCACGAATTAGAGAAAAAAGCTGGAACTATTTCTAAGGAAGAGCACTTTGAAGTAATTATTGACGGTTTAAAAACTGTAATTAAACCAGTTATTTTAGCATCAGTTACTACAGTGTTAGGTTTCTTATCAATATTATCTAGTCCTGTTGGCCCACTAAAAACCTTTGGTTTATTCTCGGCTATAGGTGTAACAATAGCCCTAGGTCTATCCCTTGTTTTTATTCCAGCTATGTTAGCTACAAAAAAGAGTCCAAAGGGTCTAGTTTTAGTAGATAGCGATGAAATTGAAACAGGTTTTTTAATTAGCCTATATAACTACTTTAGTAAAAAGACTCCCCGGATAATTTTTATTACACTAATTCTATTATGTGTCTCTTTTTATGGTATTAAAAGATTAAATATAGAGAGCTCCCTAATTAAATACTTTCCAGAGGACTCTTTTATTAGATTAGACAATGAGTTAATTGCTGATAAGTTTGCAGGAACTAACGCCTTTGCCATAGAGATAAAGGGTAGTGAGCCTGGGGATTTAACAGATCCAATAATAATTAAAAAGATGGATGAACTCTCGGAGTATATTACAAACAATAATCCAGAAGTTGGTAAGGTATTATCCTTTAGTGATTTTATTAAAAGAATTAATAAGGTGATGAACTATCCAATAATTGATGAGTCTAATATAACAGATGAGTATGTTGATGATAGTTCTACAGATTATACAGAAGAGGACTCCTTGGGCGACTTTTTTACAGAGGATACATCCACTGAAGATGACTCCTTTAGTGACTTTTTTACAGAGGAAACTTCTAGTGAGGATGACTCCTTTGGTGACTTTTTTGCCCAGGATGAAGAAACTGTTGATAGTGAGTTAACAGGGGATTCTAATAACTATACAGAGCAGTATGTAAAAGAGATAACATATAGTGATTTCTTAGATCTTCTACACGATATTCACCAAAATAGTAGCACATTTAACTTAAGTGGTGATGAACTTATTGAAGAGATAAATAAAATATACAACTATAACGGTGCTGCTTATAATGAGGTACCAACAGACCCTAAAAAATATGGTGCAGTGGATACAGAAGAGTTAAAAAATCTTATTTCCCAATACCTACTACTATATTCAGGATCCTTAGACCTATTTGCAGACGATGCATTAGCTCCCTCTGCAGCAAGAATGGTTGTATATATTAAAAATAACGAAACAAATACAACTAAGAAGATTATTAAGGATGTTGAGAACTTTGCAGCAATTAACTTCCCAGAAAATATCACTGTTGAGTGTTCAGGGGTAGCTGCATTAGAACTTGCATTAACAGATATGATTACAGGTTCCCAGATAGTAAGTTTATTAATCGCTCTACTACTGGTTTACATAATTATATCCCTATCATTTAAATCACCAATTGCTGGTCTATTTGGTATTGTACCACTATCAGTAGCAATAGTAATCAACTTTGGAATTATGGGTATATTTGGTATCAACCTTGATATGATAACAGCCCTTGTAGCTTCAATCGCCATTGGTGTTGGAGTTGATTATACTATCCACTTTTTAAATACATATCACAAACAGAGACTACTAAGCGATGACTTAAAAGTAGTTTCTAAAAATACAATTGTTACATCTGGAAAGGCAATTATTATAAATGCCGTTTCAGTAGCCCTTGGTTTTATGGTTTTAGTTTTTAGTAACTTTATTGTTCTAAGATATATAGGTGTATTAGTTGCAATAATTATGATTACATCATCTCTTGCAGCACTAACAATCTTACCAATTTTATTAAAAATCTTTAAACCAAAATTTATATTGAAGTAATTAGGAGAGAAAAATGAAGAAGTTAATAGCTTTATTAAGTTTAGTTTTTATAGCTTCAGGGGTTTACGCCCTTGATGGAAAAGAGATTGCAACTAGCGCACATAATGTTTCAAAGAGTAAAACAACCCATAGTGCAGTATCTATGACTCTAGTTGATAACAATGGTAAGGAAGATGTAAGACTTTTAGAAGAGTTTGGAAAGAAAGAGAACGACCTATCTACAACAGTTATGGTATTTAGATCCCCTGCATCTGTAAAAAATACAAGATTTTTAAAACAAGAGAACGATGGCAGTGCAGATGATAAGTGGATATATCTTCCAGCTTTAAAAAGGGTTAGAAGAATTGCATCCTCTGATGGTTCAAAATCATTTATGGGAACAGATTTTACATACGATGATATGGAGACAAGGGATGTAGAGAGGGATATTCATACATTATTAAAAGAAGAGGCTGTAAACGGTGTGGATTGTTATGTTGTTAAGGCTGAAGCTAAGGACTTAAATGATTCCCAATACTCATACAGGGTTTCTTGGATTAGAAAGGATAACTTTGTCCCAATTAAAATGGAACTATATGATTCTAATAAAGAGTTATTAAAAGTGATGAAGGTTCTTGATTTACAAAATATTGATGGTTTTTGGACTCCAATGGAAGTAGTTATGGAGAATGTTCAAACAGAGCATAAAACAATTTTATCAATAAAAAAAGTAGAGTTTGATAAGGGCGTTAATCCAAAGGTATTTACTCAAAGTTACCTATCAAGTGGGAGGATCTAATGATTAAGTCAATTAAACTACTATTACTTACTACGATATTTACTGTTCTACCCCTAGTAGCAGATGATTTTTTTGATGACTTTGCAACAGATGAGGCAGGTTCTACAAATGGTGTAGAGATTAGTGGAAGTATTGACCTAGGTTTAAGGTCATACAACTTTGAAGATATGTTAGATGAAACAGCAGATGTGGATACAAATGCTAACTTAAAACTTACTTACCAAGGGTCATTAGCTGATATAACTTTAACTACTAAGGTTAATAAAGAGTCTATAACTCTAGATGAGTGTTATACTAATATGTATTTTGATAAGTTTAATGTAGAAGCTGGTATATTAAAAACTGTATGGGGTAAGGGGGATAAACTACATGTTGTTGACCTATTAAACCCTACAGACTACTCAACATACTTTATTACAGACTATTTAGAGAATAAAATTGCAACTCCTACAGTTAAATTTAATATTCCTTTAGGTGCTACAGGACTATTAGAGTTAGCCTACCTTCCAACTTTTAGTTCAGATGTTCTACCAACAAGTGGTAGATGGGTACCAAATGATGTAAAGGTATTATTATCAACTGTTACAAACTTGGTAAAAAGTAGTGCTGCAGCTAAGTACGGTGAAGTTTATACTGCAAATATAGGAACAGCTACACCTGAGCAAATTGGGAATGCTACAGGGTTAGCTTATGCTGCATCACTTGAAGTTCTACAAGCTGGATCAGATATGTCCCAATACTACCAGGATACAAACAGCCTCTCCTTTGGTCAGTATGCAGTACGGGGTACAGCAAGTCTAAGTGGATACGACTTAGGTCTACTCTACTACTATGGGTATAATTCTAAACCAGAACTAAATGAGTCAAAAATGCTTTTAGAGTATGAGAAGAAGCAGATGATAGGGTTAGAGTTTGGTAGAGCTATTTTAGGATTTAACCTAAGAGGTGAGTTAGCATACTACTTAATGGATAAAAGTGAAAACTCCTTAAACTATGTTGCTGGATTCGACTACAATTTTCCTATTCACAATCTTAATTTAAATGCTCAAATTAAGGGTAACTACTTTTTAGATAGTGAAAATGACAATACAAATATGGTTGTAGGTAAATTATCAGATACCTTTAACCACGAAGCAACATCTCTATCTGTAACTACTATCTACTTTGTAGAGGATAAAGATTTTATGATTAAGCCAGAATTTACTACAAATATTGGTGATACAACAAAATTAGAAATTACCACCTGCTTGTTTAATGGTGATAGTGATACAATGCTAGGGCAGTATGATGATAATGATTATATATCAGTTAACATAAATTATATGTTTTAGTTAATTTTTTATTTCCTTTGGCAGGTATTAGTTTACCTGCCTTCCTTAAAATGATATGTTTTATTGTTATGAAAAATATCAAAAAATTTCTACTAATAAACCTAGGACTAATTATTATGTCAGTAGGATTACACTTCTTTCTAATTGCATCGGACTTAGCAGCCGGGGGAATTATCGGTTTAGCTATGGTCATTAACCATTTTTTCCCAATATTACCCATAGGTATTATTATGACTGCCTTAAATATATTACTTACAATTGTTGCTTTAATTCTTTTTGGTAAGAAATTTACAGCTCATACTGTTTATTCAAGTTTAGCCCTATCAGGTATAATATTTCTCTTTGAGTTACTCCTCCCCTTAGATGGACCAGTTGTAGAGGATACACTACTTAATCTAATTTTTGGTATTGTAATACAGGGGATTGGAATGGCTATTATCTTTTATCAGGATGCATCAACTGGGGGCACAGATATTATAGCTAAGGTTTTAAACAAATATTTTCATACAGAGATTGGCCGGGCACTACTAATTACAGACTTTGTTGTTGTAATATTTGCAGGTTTAGCCTTTGGATTTACCCTTGGTTTATGGGCATTAGTTGGAATTATATTAAATGGACTAGTTATAGATAGGGTAATAGCAGGTTTTGAAGAGAAGCTACACATTTTAGTTATTAGCCACAGATATGAAGATATAAATCGCTTTGTTTTAGATAAGATTGATCGAACTACTACAATTTATGATGCAAGGGGTGGTTATTCTGGTGAGAAGAAAAATGTTATCCAGGTAATACTAAATAAAAAAGAGTATATAAGGCTTAAACAGTATATAAGAAGTATAGATAAGGATGCATTTATTAGTGTAAGCTTTACCCACGAAGTCCTAGGTGAAGGGTTTAATCAATATCTACACTCCTAAGGATGATATATTCCACATTTGTAGAAACTCATTATTACTGTGTTTAATTGGAAATTATCCCTATATAGAGTTAAATCTTTTAAATTATACATTAAATGGATATAAGATTTTGTAAACCAACTCTCACTTCCATGGTGTAGTTTTAGTAGGGGTAAAAAACTATCTAGGTCTTGGTTTATAATAAGTTTATACTCTAGTTTTAATAACCTCTTAACTTTTTTACTTATGTGTAGGTTATTAAAGTGTAGTACAGCATAGGCCTCCTGCATCTCTGGGAGTAGAATATCCCCTATATAACAAAAGTTATTGCTGACACAAATAAGCCCCATTTGGGATAGTTTAATATATAACTCCTTGGAAAAATTATCGCTCCAGTAGTAACCTATCCCAGGCTTAAAACCATTCTCTATCATATCTATTGAAATATATGGTATTGGGTCTGTCATTGAGCCTCCTATTTGTTAAACAAGCACATATGTAAACTATACCTATTTTAGAATAATTGTTAATATAACTAAAGGGAGTTTAATAGATGGATGTTTTATTACATGTATGTTGTGGACCCTGTGCAGTTGGTTCTATACCTAAAATAGAGGAACATAATGTTACCCTCTACTTTTCAAATTCAAATATAAATAGCTATGAAGAGTTTGAAAAAAGATATGAAACTGCGGTTACGGTTTCTAACTACTATAAAGAGAGTATAATTAAAGATAAATATGAACACAACAGATGGTCAGAGCATATTAAAGGTTTAGAGGGTGAGCCTGAAAAGGGTAAAAGGTGCCTTAAGTGTTTTGAGTATAGTTTTATTCAAAGTGCAAAAAAAGCTAAGGAGTTAGGGATAGATAATTTTACATCCACCTTAACAATTAGCCCACATAAAAACTCAAAGATTATAATGGAGATCGGAGAGAGGGTTGCAAAGGAGTATGGTTTAAACTACGTAATGGTAGACTTTTGCAAAGAAAATGGTTTTAAACTGAGTACCGACTTATCAAAAGAGTTAGGACTATATAGACAGAAATATTGTGGATGCGAATACTCAATATGGTTTTAAAAACAATGGAGAATTAATATGAAATATATAGGTGCCCACGTATCAGCTAGTGGGGGTGTTGAAAATGCACCATTAAATGCTAATAAAATTGGTGCAAAGGGATTTGCTCTCTTCACTAAAAATCAGAGGCAGTGGGAAGCTAAGGAGTTAACAAAAGAGAGTATCGATCAATTTAAAAAGTATATGGAGGAATTTGGGTATAACGCTAGTCATGTACTACCCCATGGAAGTTATTTAATAAATCTTGGTAACCCTGATCCTCTAAAACGGGAGAAGTCTCTAAACTCTCTAATTGGAGAGATGAAGAGGTGTTACTCCCTTGGGCTAGATAGGCTAAACATTCACCCAGGTAGTCACTTAAAAGGATACTCAGAGGATGAGTGTCTAAAGATCATAGCTCAGCAGGTTAATAAAGCTCTTGGTGAAACTACCGGTGTATCAATAGTTTTAGAGAATACAGCCGGTCAGGGAACTAATTTAGGTTATAAGTTTGAGCATATAAAGCAGATAATTGATCTTGTAGAGGATAAGAGCAGAATAGGCTTTTGCCTAGATACCTGCCACGCCTTTGTTGCCGGGTACGATATAAGAACAGAGGATGAGTATAATAAAACAATGGATGAATTAGAATCCAAAATTGGTTTTAAGTATTTAATGGGTGTTCATGTAAACGACTCTAAGGCTGAACTTGGTAGTAAGAAGGATAGGCACCACTCCATAGGTGAGGGGTTTATTGGAATCGATGCTTTTAAGTTTTTAATGCAGGATGATAGATTTAACAAAGTCCCTATGGTATTAGAGACTATTGACGATAC
Source organism: Thiospirochaeta perfilievii (assembly GCF_008329945.1). Classification (NCBI taxonomy): domain Bacteria; kingdom Pseudomonadati; phylum Spirochaetota; class Spirochaetia; order Spirochaetales; family Spirochaetaceae; genus Thiospirochaeta; species Thiospirochaeta perfilievii. The sequence goes on from NZ_CP035807.1 coordinate 3,241,536, forward strand.
TATTTGGGATAAAGAGATTGAGATTTTAAACTCTTTTATTTAATAAAGACCTCCTAACCCTCTACCACATTTAGGGTTGGGACAGACACCATCTACTAAGTTGTTTTTTATATGGGAATTCAATCTATCCACTAAGATACCCCCACAACTAGGACAGTAGGTATTAGAGCTTGTTTCTCCAGTTATATAGTCTGGGTATACATGTCTTAGTCCAACCTCCTTAGCAACTCTAATAGCCTTGGTTATCATGGGTTTTGTTGTCCCTTGTATGTTTTTAAACTTGTAACTTGGATGGAATGCTTTAAAGTGAAGGGGAATAGAATCTCCTAATTTATTAAAAACCCAGGAAGCTAAGTTTGTTATCTCTGTGGTTGAATCATTTAAGCCAGGGATTAGCAGCATTGATATCTCAAGCCAAGTATCTGACTTTGATAAAAAAAGTATAGTATTTAAAATCGTATCAAGATCACCACCAAGAATACTTTTATATCGATCATTATTAAATAGTTTTATATCTATATTTACAGCATCAATATTTTCAAAGAAGCTAGATAGGTATTTAGAGGATATATATCCACAGGACTCCATATATGTTTTAATACCATGTTTCTTAAATAGCTTAGCTGCATCTACTATATATTCATAGGAAATTATTGGTTCATTATATGTAAATGTAATAGAGTTTAGGCTTTCACTAACGGCCAAATTAAGTAGCTCCTTGGGTTTAAAGTATCTTAAAGTATTACTTTTAAATTTAGAGTGCTCCCTACTAATACTCCAGTTTTGACACCATGGACAAGTTAGGTTACATCCTAGGGAACCCATGGATAGGGTCTTAGTTCCGGGGTATACATGGTAGAGGTTTCTATTTTCAATCTTATCTATACTGCCTATTGAGAACATACCTAGGTTTTGTGTTCTATTTCCACACTTACCAAAGCCATTAGGGGTTAAGAGACAGTTATTAGGGCATAGATCACACTTAAATTTATCCATTAATTTAAGTGTAGGTTAAAAGTTTTTGAATTTACAAATAAATACACATATACTTTATTTATGATCAATGTTGGAATAATAATTACAAATTTATACGACCACTATCAACAAACACTTTTACGAGGAATAGAGTACTACTGTAAAGATAAAAATATAAGATTTTTTGCCTTTGTAGATATGGGAATTACAGATACTCCCTTATCTTCTATTATATATAAAAGTAACTTAGATGTTGTTGTTTTATTATCACCATCCTTAGCATCCTTATATGGTTATGAGAATTTAAGTAGTTTTGTAGATTCCCTTCCGGACATACCTATTATTAGTGTAGGTCTTACACTTCCTGGTTGTTATAATATCCTTGTGGATAATAGAATGGGTGTTTTTAATCTTATGAACCACTTAATTGTAGATCATGGGAAAAAAAGAGTTGCATTTATTAAGGGGCCAGATACAAATAGAGAAGCATTTGAGAGGTTTGAAGCTTATAAAGAGAGTTTAAACCATAATAACATCCCATTTAACTATAAATTAATATCTCCTGGTAATTTTACTCCAGGTGATGGACGAAAGGGCCTATCCCTTATTATGGATATACGAAAGGAGAGTTTTGATGCTGTTTTTTGTTGCCATGACCTATCAGCCTATGAAGTAATCCAGAGTCTTCAAAGTCGTGGTTATAAGGTTCCTGAAGATGTAGTAGTAGTTGGATTTGATAACTTTGACTTAAGTAGTAGCTTCTCTCCTGCATTATCAACTGTAAAACAACCAGTATATAATATTGGATTAATTGTTGGAGAGTATATAGATGGTATAACAAGGGGTAAAAATATATCTAAGGACCTGCTAATTGATACCCAAATAGTTCTAAGGGAGTCATGTGGTTGTATTAGGTCTATTAATTCTGATTTAAAGTTTAAAAAACCAGAAAAAGAGAGGAGTATAGAGGAGTTAGTACAAAAGGCCCAGGGAATAATCCTAGAATCAAATAAATTCAAATATGAAGTAGGAGAGTATAATAAAAAACTTCAAAAATCTATATCATTTTTTTCTGCAAAGCTACTTGAGAGTATAAAAAATAGGGATTCGATAATTCTACTTAAAGAGATTAAGGAACTTCAAATGGGAACAAGTAGTATGGATCTTGATCTTCCATTTTGGAAATATGTCTTAGAGGAGTATAATTTAGTAATTTTAGAAGGCTTATTAGATAGTGAGCTTCAGCTATATATCTCTTCAATATTAAATATGGCCCTTATTATACTCTATGAAAATGAGAGAAAACTAGTTGATGTACAAAATGTAGATAATAGATCAATTATTCAGTATACAAATGAAATAGGAGACCTACTTTTAACATGTAAAAATGACGAGGAGTTGAAAAAAATATTAAAAAATGGTCTCTCAACTGTAAGAATAGATAACTGCTTTATTGTCCTGTTTACAAATAAAGAGGATGTAGGAGAACTCTATTTTAGTAGGAATATGGAGAACCTTTTTGAAAATGACTCCTATGAGTTTAATCTTAGAAGTATAATCCCCAATAATCTTGGGAAAGCATCATTAAAGTCCTATATTTTTTGTGGCTTACAAGTAAATAAAAGCTATGTTGGATATATATTAATCGAGAATGGAGACTACCCTAATATGATGTATAGCTTTATATCTAAAAAGGTCTCCTACGGATTTAAGAATATCTCATTAATAAAAAAGATGAACTCCTACGCTATGGAGCTTGAAGAGGCTGTAAAAGAGAGAACAGCAGAGTTGGAAATGGCAAATAAGAGACTCCAGGAGAGATCAGTAAGGGATCAGCTAACAGGTCTGTATAATAGAAGATTTTTAAATGAGAGTATTATCTCAATAAATGATGTTGGCCTTTATGGTGTTGTGCTAATAGATTTAGACCATTTTAAGCTTGTTAATGATGTTTATGGGCACACTTCTGGGGATAATGTTATTAAAGAGTTGGCAAAGAGTTTAACCTATGTTGTTAGACCAGAGGACTATGTAATAAGGCTTGGAGGAGAGGAATTTCTTTTAGTCTTAAGGAATTTTAAAAGGGAATTTATTAAAAAGTTTGTAAATAAAGTTAGAGATGCGGTTAAAGAGACTAAGTTTATAATGGAAAATGGTGATGAAATATATAAAACTTGTTCCCTTGGTGCCATGGTTTATAATCCTGTAGAAAATAATGTTTTAAATTTTACATCCGCTATTTCAATAATTGATAAGTGTTTATATATATCTAAAGAGAAAGGCCGGGACAGGGGTGTTATTATAGATGTATATATAAACCAGTTTACCGGTTGTTCAGATATTGGGGAGTACATTACAAAGAACTTTCAGAAGTGTATAGAGACTCAAAAAATAAAATTAATCGAATCAAATTAGTTCTAGATATAGACTAGAATCAGAATCTTAGGTATATTAACTCTCCCGAAGCAGATACACAACAAGTAGCGTGTATAGCTGCTTCTTCTGTTTAATAAGCACTAGGAGATATATATGAATATAGTAAAAAGAGATGGAAAAATTGTAAGTTTTGATAGGACAAAGATAGAAAATGCAGTTTTAAAGACCTGCCAAAATTTAGGATATAAATTATCGGATAAGTTATCTAATGTTCCTTCTATTGTGGAGAACCACCTTTTAAAGGATGGGGTTAAACAGATTGAGATTGAAAAGATACAAGACCTTGTAGAAAAAGAGTTAATGCATATCGATGAGGATATTGCAAAAGAGTATATTCTTTATAGAAACAGACGAAATAGAATTAGACGAAGCCGGGTTTACCATCAGATCGATGAAATGATACAGGCTAAAAAAAATGACCTTACAAATGAAAATGGAAATATGAACACAGAGACCCCATCAGGAATGATATCTAAAGTTGGATTTGAGAGTTCTAAGGAGTTCGCATTAGAGAGTCTACTAAACCATGAAGATAGGGTAGCCCACGAAAAGAAGGATATGCATATTCATGACCTAGATTTTTATCTTACAAAGTCTTTAACTTGTATCCAAACAGATCTTGGTAAGGTTTTTAAAAGTGGTTTTGAAACTGTAAATGGAGGAGTAAGAGCTCCAAAGAGAATATCTACAGCTGTTGGATTAACAGCAATTTCAATTCAAACCTCCCAAAATGAGATGCATGGAGGACAATCCATCCACGCCTTTGACTTTAATATGGCACCCTTTGTTTTAATGTCTTTTAAAGAACACTACAGAGAGGGGTCTGATATTCTAGCCATAGATGTAGAGGGTTTAAAGGACTTTTCAATTTCTGAATATAGTAATAAACCCCTAGATGGTTTGCAGGGTGAACAGAGAGTATATCAGTACGCAATAAATAAAACTGTAAAAGAGACAAAACAGGCCATGGAGGGTTTAATCCATGACTTAAATATAATGAACTCAAGAAGTGGAAATCAAGTTCCATTCTCTTCAATAAACTTTGGTACAGATACCTCCCCAGAGGGAAGATTAGTTATTAAAAGTTACCTGGAAGCTGTTCAAAACGGTGTTGGAAATGAGAGAAAGACTGCAATATTCCCAATCTCAATTTTTAAGGTTAAAACCGGAATAAACAGAAGAGAAGGGGATAAGAACTACGATCTTTTCCTCTTTGCTCAAGAGGTTACATCCCAAAGATTTTTTCCAAACTTTATTAATCTGGATGCACCCTTTAATCAGAGTGATAAGTGGGATATTAATGACCCTAACAGATGGTATCATGAACCTAGTACAATGGGTTGTAGAACAAGGGTATATGAGAATCGATTTGCAGAAAATAGCTCTGTTGGTAGGGGTAATGCTTCATTTACATCTGTAAATATTGTAAGAATAGCCTTAAAGTCACTATCAATTGCTGATGACTTAAAGGGTAGAATGGAGTATTTCTATACTGAGCTTAATAATATTTTAGAGAGCGCTGCAAAACAGTTAGTAAATAGATGGAATTGGCAAAAAACTGCGCTAGCTAGGCAGTTCCCCTATGTTATGAAGTATATTGCAGAACATAACGATGGTATTAAGGGTAATGATAATGTAGAAGATATTATAAAGCATTTCTCCCTAAGTATCGGGTTTATAGGTCTAGCTGAAACTTTAGTCGCCCTAACATCAACTAAGGACCTAGATGGTAACTATGTTAAGGGTAAACACCATGGAGAGGATGATACTGTTCAAGAACTAGGTATAGAGATTGTCTCTTTTATGGATAAAAAGTGTAAGGAGTTAGCTGAAACTTATGATAAAAACTTTGGACTTTTAGCTACACCAGCAGAGGGTCTAAGTCACACTTTTACAGACTCTGATAGAAAACTTTTTGGAATAGTAGAGGGAGTTACAGATAGGGAGTATTATACTAATAGTAACCACGTTCCAGTATATTATAAGTGTTCTGTATTTCATAAGGCCCAGGTAGAAGCTAAATATCACTCTTTAACCCCTGCAGGTCATATCTTCTATATAGAGATGGATGGAAATCCATTAGATAACCTTAAAGCAGTTAAAACAGCTTTAGACTATATGTTAGATATAAATATCGGTTATGTTTCTATAAATCACTTTGATAATAGTTGTCTAGATTGTGGTGCCCATTTCTACAATAGACAACCAGAGAAGTGCCCTATGTGTGGTAGCCAGGATATTGATATAACTGAGAGAATTACAGGGTATTTAGTTGGAACACTAGACAAGTGGAATAGGGGTAAATTTGCAGAACAGAGGGATAGAGTATCCCATAATTTTGGAGCTTAAATGTTAAATATTTCAGGGTTTTATGATAGCAGTTGTACAAATGGAGAGGGATGGAGAAGTGTTATCTTTTTTTCAGGATGTCCCCATAAGTGCAAGGGGTGTCATAACCCTGAAACCTGGGACTTTAGTTCAGGAGAACCAATTAGTGTAGATGAACTAACTAGTATGGTCTTAAAAAACAGTAGTTATATTGATGGTGTAACCCTAAGTGGAGGGGAACCCTTTCAAGAACGAAATATTGATGAGTTATTAACTTTAATTAATAATTTAAAAAAACATAACCTTACTATTTGGTGTTACTCTGGTTATAAGTATGAGGATCTTTTAATAAATCCCATGTTTAGGAAGCTTTTAGATAAGATAGATGTCCTAATTGATGGTCCTTATATAGAAGAACTCTTTGATCCTAACCTGAAATTTAGGGGTTCTTCAAACCAAAGTGTTAAATATTTAACAAAATAAAAGAAGCTACCGATAATTATTACTATAAAAGATTAACTAACATTAATAAGTCTTGATTTATATGTTTACCTCATTTATAATGGGACATATTAATTTTTTGTAATATATTTTAGCTTGGGGGCTTCATGATATCAAAGATTTACTATTTTATAGTAGCAACTCTAATTATAGCAACTTTAGTTGCGTGTGAACTTTTTACATCAGGTTATGGGGAGAAGGTTGACTTAAGTGAACCTAGTATCTCAATAAGCGATCCTGTTAATGTGGAGTATAAGGGTGGAACTTTTACTCTAAAGGGTGTTGCCTCTGATGATACTAGTATAAAAGAAGTTGTTGTTGAATTTAAAAGCCCTGTAACTAATGATACAAAAACTAGAACTGCAACTTTAAGCGATAATAACTGGTATTTAGATATTGATAGTGATGACTCCTCCATATTTAAAGATGGAGAAGTTGAATTTACTGTTACTGCTATAGACTCTGTTGATAAAAAGAGTAGCAAAAATATTATAGTTTATCTAGATAACACCCTTCCTACTGTTTTAGTTGAATCCCCAAATTCCCAGGATAAAGATATAATTAATGGTATTCTTGATGTTATAGGATCAGCCAAAGACGCAAGTCTAGAGAAGCTTGAAGTTTACATTGTTTCGTCAGATGATCCTACAAAAAGATATTTAGGTGTAACAGAGGGAACTTCTAGTTGGAAAGCAACATTTAATACAGAGAAATTAGAAATAGGTCTATTATCAAGTCAGACATACTATTTGGAAGTAATCGCCTATGATGTTGCAGGTAATCAGAGTAGTTACTTCTATTATAATGATGACTTATTTAGTGAAGAGATGACTCAAATAAAATCAGACCTTGGGATAAATAGTAGACCTATTGATATGTTAGCAGATATTAATAATATCGATCTTTTTGAATCGATACAGAGGTCAGATAGCTTAGCTGATAGGCTTAATTTTAATATATACCAAGATAGAGATAGACCAGAGATTATTTTGTCTAGTGATTGGGATCTTTCTTCTCCAGATAATCTTAAATCATTTACAAATAGTGTAAATCTATCAGCTCAAGTTAAAGATGACGATGGTATTAAGACCATCGTTTTATCTGTTTATAAAAAGAGTGATAATTCACTTGTTAGACAGGGGACAATTAAACCTCTTGGATCTAGGAGCTATAATTTAGATGTAATACTAGACTCGGTTAATTGGTCTGGGTTTACTATGACCCCTGATCTTAGTAGTGGAATACTTCCAGAGGACTCTTACTATTTTACCCTAACTGTAACTGATATAGAGGGTGCATTTTCAGGTGTTGCAGATTTACCTAACCCGGCAAATTTTGGAATAGACAGAAATAACCCAGAAGTAAAAATATTATCCTCATTATCAAATAAATATTACAATTCAAATGTAGATGTTATTATTGAAGCGAAGGATAATGTAGGTGTAACTAAGGTTGATCTATATATTAACGATGTAGATGATAAAACCCCTCTAAGTGCAATAAAACAAGATGATGGAAATTGGAAATATACAGTAAAAACTTTAGACTATATAACAGAAGAAGATTTAGATGTAAACCTAAGTATAAAAGTTGTTGCCTCCGATGCTAGTGGAAAAACCGACACTGAGAGTATGTCTATTTACTTAGATATATTACCTCCAGTGTTAGAAGATTCAAAGATAACTATGCCAGCTAGTTTAAATCAAACTGTGGAAATAGAAGTTACTCCTGTAGATAAAAACCTTGATAGTGTCGAATATAATTTAGATAATGAAGAAGATTGGAAACCAGTTAGTAAGGTTGATGGTTCTACTAGTATAATTACTCTGTTAACAACAGATTATGCGGATGGAAATCATACTCTTAACTTAAAGGCAATTGATACTGCTGGGAATATTACTGAGCTTTCTAAAATTATTACCATAGATCAAGATTCTGATAAACCTGTAATTACATTTAAAACACCAGATGAAACAAATGATATCAATAGTTTTTCAGGCGCTGTTACTATTTTGGCTGAACTTAAAGATGATGATGCTATTGATGAAGAAAGTATCGTTTTAAAAATTGATGATGAAAAAGTTATTGCTTCAGAATATATAAAGCAGAATGTTGGGGGAGTTGTTACATTAAAATATACTCCAACATTTGATGATGATGGTGATCATAGTGTTTCAGTATTTGTAGCAGATAAAAAAGATATTGGTGTTGTGAAGGATGTAACAAAAAATATAGATTTTGTAATCGACTCTCGTGGTCCTACTATCAATAATATAAAAGTAGATTCAGAAGTTATCTCTAGTTTAATGTATAAAAAATCAGACTTTACTCTTTCGGGTAATGCAGCTGACTTAAAGGATGTTTCAAAGATTACAATAAAAGCTACATTTGGTGATTCGGAACCAGTTATTTATGTTATACCTTTTGATGCTGTTACTCCAAATGTTACATGGATTCAAATTATCAATGTGGATGGTAATGTTAATGATAGTGAAGAAAAGCCTCTTACAGTAACAATAGAAGCAATAGATGCAGCTGGTAATTCAAGCGGTATTGTTACTAAAAATTTAATTATTGATAAAATAAAACCTGTATTAGATAGTGTATTATCATCGAATATTGAGAATTTAAATGGAATAGAGACTATATCTGGAGGAGCTAGTGATGATCATTTATCATCAGTTAAAATAGCTTATATCGGTAAGAATGATGGTAAAACATCTTGGCTTAATATTGAAGGTTCACCGTATTCCTGGAAATATTATCTTGATACTAAAAAAATTGAAGATGGAAATTCCACTTTTTATGTACAAGCTACAGATCTTTCAGGAAATATTTCTAATAAAGAATACACTATAAATATAGATCAGCTAAGCGATAAACCTCAGTTTATATTTGATAAACCTATTATTAGCGGGGGAAATGAGACTACAAACTTGTTTGGATCGTCTGCTTCTGTTTCAGGATCAGTAACAGATGATGACGGTATTGATAGAGGTGAAATAAATATTTATCTATATGATTATGATAATGTATTACTATACACAACAAATTTTATCCCAACTCCAGGTGGTTCTGATAAATCCATACCTTGGGAATTTGATCTATCTTCCTTGTCTCAGGGGATTTATTATATTCAAGTTGAGGCTAAAGATGATATAGATTATAAATTGAATGGAGATGTAGTCTCTTCTAATATTTCAAATAAGAATATTTTTGCTATCGACTTTGGTGCACCAACTTTAGATATATCTTCCCCTTTAAATGCCACTACAGAAATAACCTATCTAAATAGTCAAATGATTCTAGCTGGTAATGTAAAAGATGGTTTAGGAGTTAAAACATTAACTTATCAATTAGGTTCTTTAGACAAAGTTACTATATTTACAGATAAGCAGTACTTAGACTACAACTGGTCTAAAACATTAACTTTAGATGAACTTAAATTAGCAGGAACAAGTTTTAGTATTAACTTAGAAGCTACAGATATTACAGGAAAAGTTATTAAATCTACTATGCCTGTTTTTATTGATGAATCAGGACCAATACTTACAGTTACTACACCACTTAATAATTCTATTAATGAATCAAGTCCTATATCTTTAGAAGGTACTATTCTGGATCTAGGTTCCGGGTTTAGTTATCCAGTGGATGGTGATTTAAGTTCCTTAAATTATGATTTAGCTTATAGTTTAAATAGTGGAGTAGATGTGCCTATTTCTTTAACAGAGGGTGATACTAAGTGGCTAAAAGATTTAGAACTTACTACAGAAGGAACATACAATCTTAAATTTAAATCTAAGGATAGAATAGGGAATGTAAAGAATAGCTCAAATATAACATTCTATTATGATAAATCTAAACCTGATTTTACAGAAGTTGACTCTACTTACAGCGAAACTGAAGTTTTAACTAATAGTAGTGTTAATTTTGGTGGACACTTATCTGATAGTAATGGGCTATTAGCTTTTAATGTTAAAGTAAATACTGAAGATGAAATCAATTTATTAAGTTCTGTAGAGTCTAATGGGACTTGGTCATATACCCTTCCAAAGGTCGATGGGATTATAGTGTTACATTTACAGCAACAGATAAAGCAAATAGATCGGTAGAGATAAATAGGAAGATAAAGATTGATGCGACTCTTCCAGAATTAAATGTTAAAAGTATAGTTTCAGATGTTTCAGGTGTTGATGATGGTAAGGAAGTGCTTTCAGGTAATTATAAATTTGAAGGTAGTTCTTCTGATACAGGTTCAAATGTTAAATCGGTATATTATAGTTTAAATGGAAATGAATACCTGTTAGCAACTGGTACAACAATATGGAATGTAACAGTAGATACCACGTCTTTACCTGAGGGTGTAAATAATATAAAATTTAAAGCTACAGACAACTCAGGAAACTTTGTTGAGAGTAGTGATATAGAGTTTGTTGTAGACCAAAGTGCCCCAATACTAAGTGAAACATTTATAGGTTCATCTCAAAAGAAAACAAACATCTCTTATACTTTAGAAGGAACAATTTCCGATACCTATGGAATAGCTAGCTTAACAATAAATGGTAATGCTCCAACAACAAATAGTGGTGGATCATGGACATATAGTGTAACAACTCCAGTAGAGGGAGAAGAAACTTATACGGTAGTTGCTACAGATAACTCTGGTAGAAAAACAAGTTTAACAAGATCCGTATTATATGATGTAACAGCTCCTGAAGTAGATGGAATTGATGCTATAACTGGTTTTGTAAGTGGTAGTTCATATACATTTAAAGGAGTGGCTTCCGATGATAATGGAGTTACTAACTCTGGGATAAATAAAGTTGAGTACCAAGTAACAGCAAAAGATGTTGCAGTTGTAGAAGAGGATTGGGTAGCCGCTAGTGGAAGTACTAGCTGGAATGGAACCTTTGCTCTTAGTATCTCAGAAGGTGATAAGACAGTACATGTAAGGGTAACTGATGAAGCAGGAAATGTAAGTGTAATATCAACAAAAGATTTTGTTTTTGATCAGGGAGTACCAAGTCTAGCTGTAACAACAAACCCTGTTTCCATAACTAAAGGTTTCTTTACAATATCAGGAACAGCTAGTGATAGTAATGGATTAAAAGATAATAAAATAAACCTAAATGTAGCAGGAACAGACTACCTAATAACAGTAACAGATGGATCTTGGACATATACAGGGGATTTATCTGGTAAAACTGACGGTTCATACGACATAACAGTACTTGCCACAGATGTAGCAGATAGACCAAGTGTAGAGCTTGTAAAATCTATTCAGGTTGATAAGGTAGCTCCACTAGTAGAAGTAGGAACAGTGTCACCTCTTGTAAATACAGATGAAGTAAATGGAACAATAGAGTTTAGTGCAACAGCTTCAGATCCTAATGGATTAGAGGGTGTTCGTTATTGGATACTCCCATCAACAGATGAAGCCCCAAGTTGGGATACTACTAATTATACTCTTTTTGGAGCAGCACCATACTCCGTAACAGGAATAGATACAACAGATACAAGTAAGTTCACAGATGGGAATAGCTACAAAATTTGGGTATTAGCTCGGGATAAGGCTGGTAATGATAATATCGATTCAAAATTAATAACAGTAAACCAGGCCTCAGATATCCCAACCGTTGACTTTACTAATATTGAAAAAATAACATCAGAGATAGCAATAGATTCAACTCCATCAGCAACAAAAAATCTATTTCTATCAACAGTTAAAATAATAGGAACAGTTGCAGATGATGATTCTGTAGATGCTTCTACAATCCAAGTAAGTTTAAATGGAGCAGCTCCAACAGGTGTTACTACAGGTAACAGTTCATCAAATGGTTCTTTAGTCTACTGGGATAATACATTTGCTACTGGATTAGTAGATGGAAATAATACTTTAGTTGTAACAGCCACAGATACAAATGGGAAAGCTTTTACCTCTGATACGTATAACTTTTTTGTAGATAAATCGAATCCAAGTTTAACAATAACAGACAATAAACCTGCAGAAGGTAGTAGTGTAAAAAGTGTTATAACACTTTCAGGAACAGTCTCAGATGCACACTTAGAAAGTGTATTAGTAACTCTAGAAGGTGGAAATGTAACAGAGGCAACAGTAAGTGGTAGTAGTTGGAATCTAGTTTCAAACGCATCAGGGTTTGATGCAGAAGGAACTAAAACTATTACAGTAACTGCAACAGATAAATTTGGTAAAACAACCGAGAAAGAGATATCTGTTTTATATGATAAAACAGCACCAACCTTAGCTCCTGGAGAAATCGACTCAGATGTATCAGGTGTAGCCGAAGGTCTAGAAGTGATATCTGGAGAGTATATATTTACTGGAACTGCAAGTGATACGAACTCTTTAGTAAGCAAAGTAGAGTACAGTTTAAATGGTGCAGCCTATGAATTAGTAACAGGTACAAATAGTTGGAATGTAACAGTAGATACCACGTCTTTATCTGAGGGTGTAAATAATATAAAATTTAAAGCTACAGACAACTCAGGAAACTTTGTTGAGAGTAGTGATATAGAGTTTGTAGTAGACCAAAGTGCCCCAATGCTAAGTGAAACCTTTATAGGTTCATCTCAAAAGAAAACAAACAGCTCTTATACTTTAGAAGGAACAATTTCCGATACCTATGGAATAGCTAGCTTAAAAATAAATGGAAATGCTCCAACAACAAATAGTAGTGGATCATGGACATATAGTGTAACAGCTCCAGTAGAGGGAGAAGAAACTTATACAGTAGTTGCTACAGATAACTCTGGTAGAAAAACAAGTTTAACAAGATCCGTATTATATGATGTAACAGCTCCTGAAGTAGATGGAATAGATGCTATAACTGGTTTTGTAAGTGGTAGTTCATATACATTTAAAGGAGTGGCTTCCGATGATAATGGAGATACTAACTCTGGGATAAATAAAGTTGAGTACCAAGTAACAGCAAAAGATGTTGCAGTTGTAGAAGAGGATTGGGTAGCCGCTAGTGGAAGTACTAGCTGGAATGGAACCTTTGCTCTTAACATCTTAGAAGGTGATAAGACAGTACATGTAAGGGTAACTGATGAAGCAGGAAATGTAAGTGTAATATCAACAAAAGATTTTGTTTTTGATCAGGGAGTACCAAGTCTAGCTGTAGCAACAAACCCTGTTTCCATAACTAAAGGTACCTTTACAATAGCAGGAACAGCTAGTGATAGTAATGGATTAAAAGATAATAAAATAAACCTAAATGTAGCAGGAACAGACAACCTAATAACAGTAACAGATGGATCTTGGACATATACAGGGGATTTATCTGGTAAAACTGACGGTTCATACGACATAACAGTACTTGCCACAGATGTAGCAGATAGACCAAGTGTAGAGCTTGTAAAATCTATTCAGGTAGATAAGGTAGCTCCACTAGTAGAAGTAGGAACAGTGTCACCTCTTGTAAATACAGATGAAGTAAATGGAACAATAGAGTTTAGTGCAACAGCTTCAGATCCTAATGGATTAGAGGGTGTTCGTTATTGGATACTCCCATCAACAGATGAAGCCCCAAGTTGGGATACTACTAATTATACTCTTTTTGGAGCAGCACCATACTCCGTAACAGGAATAGATACAACAGATACAAGTAAGTTTACAGATGGGAATAGCTACAAAATTTGGGTATTAGCTCGGGATAAGGCTGGTAATGATAAAGCAGATTCTAAAGAGATAACAGTAAACCAGGCCTCAGATATCCCAACCGTTGACTTTACTAATATTGAAAAAATAACATCAGAGATAGCAATAGATTCAACTCCATCAGCAACAAAAAATCTATTTCTATCAACAGTTAAAATAATAGGAACAGTTGCAGATGATGATTCTGTAGATGCTTCTACAATCCAAGTAAGTTTAAATGGAGCAGCTCCAACAGGTGTTACTACAGGTAACAGTTCATCAAATGGTTCTTTAGTCTACTGGGATAATACATTTGCTACTGGATTAGTAGATGGAAATAATACTTTAGTTGTAACAGCCACAGATACAAATGGGAAAGCTTTTACCTCTGATACGTATAACTTTTTTGTAGATAAATCGAATCCAAGTTTAACAATAACAGACAATAAACCTGCAGAAGGTAGTAGTGTAAAAAGTGTTATAACACTTTCAGGAACAGTCTCTGATGCACACTTAGATAGTGTTTTAGTAACTCTAGAAGGTGGAAATGTAACAGAGGCAACAGTAACTGGTAGTAGTTGGAATCTAGTTTCAAACGCATCAGGGTTTGATGCAGAAGGAACTAAAACTATTACAGTAACTGCAACAGATAAATTTGGTAAAACAACCGAGAAAGAGATATCTGTTTTATATGATAAAACAGCTCCAACCTTAACTCCTGGAGAAATAGACTCTGAGGTATCAGGTGTAGCCGAAGGTAGAGAAGTGATATCTGGAGAGTATATATTTACTGGAACTGCAAGTGATACGAACTCTTTAGTAAGCAAAGTAGAGTACAGTTTAAATGGTGCAGCTTATGAATTAGTAACAGGTACAAATAGTTGGAATGTAACAGTAGATACCACGTCTTTAACTGAGGGTGTAAATAATATAAGTTTTAAAGCTATAGACAACTCAGGAAACTTTGTTGAGAGTGGTGATATAGAGTTTGTAGTAGACCAAAGTGCCCCAATACTAAGTGAAACCTTTATAGGTTCATCTCAAAAGAAAACAAACAGCTCTTATACTTTAGAAGGAACAATTTCCGATACCTATGGAATAGCTAGCTTAACAATAAATGGAAATGCTCCAACAACAAATAGTGGTGGATCATGGACATATAGTGTAACAACTCCAGTGGAGGGCGAAGAAACTTATACAGTAGTTGCTACAGATAACTCTGGTAGAAAAACAAGTTTAACAAGATCCGTATTATATGATGTAACAGCTCCTGAAGTAGATGGAATAGATGCTATAACTGGTTTTGTAAGTGGTAGTTCATATACATTTAAAGGAGTGGCTTCCGATGATAATGGAGTTACTAACTCTGGGATAAATAAAGTTGAGTACCAAGTAACAGCAAAAGATGTTGCAGTTGTAGAAGAGGATTGGGTAGCCGCTAGTGGAAGTACTAGCTGGAATGGAACCTTTGCTCTTAGTATCTCCGAAGGTGATAAGACAGTACATGTAAGGGTAACTGATGAAGCAGGAAATGTAAGTGTAATATCAACAAAAGATTTTGTTTTTGATCAGGGAGTACCAAGTCTAGCTGTAACAACAAACCCTGTTTCCATAACTAAAGGTTCCTTTACAATATCAGGAACAGCTAGTGATAGTAATGGATTAAAAGATAATAAAATAAACCTAAATGTAGCAGGAACAGACTACCTAATAACAGTAACAGATGGATCTTGGACATATACAGGGGATTTATCTGGTAAAACTGACGGTTCATACGACATAACAGTACTTGCCACAGATGTAGCAGATAGACCAAGTGTAGAGCTTGTAAAATCTATTCAGGTTGATAAGGTAGCTCCACTAGTAGAAGTAGGAACAGTGTCACCTCTTGTAAATACAGATGAAGTAAATGGAACAATAGAGTTTAGTGCAACAGCTTCAGATCCTAATGGATTAGAGGGTGTTCGTTATTGGATACTCCCATCAACAGATGAAGCCCCAAGTTGGGATACTACTAATTATACTCTTTTTGGAGCAGCACCATACTCCGTAACAGGAATAGATACAACAGATACAAGTAAGTTTACAGATGGGAATAGCTACAAAATTTGGGTATTAGCTCGGGATAAGGCTGGTAATGATAAAGCAGATTCTAAAGAGATAACAGTAAACCAGGCCTCAGATATCCCAACCGTTGACTTTACTAATATTGAAAAAATAACATCAGAGATAGCAATAGATTCAACTCCATCAGCAACAAAAAATCTATTTCTATCAACAGTTAAAATAATAGGAACAGTTGCAGATGATGATTCTGTAGATGCTTCTACAATCCAAGTAAGTTTAAATGGTGGCTCTTATGTTTCTGTTGATTCTGGAACAACATCAGATAATGGTTCATTAGTTAGTTGGAGTCATACTTTTTCTAGTTCAGACTTAATTGAGGGAGACAATGAATTTACAGTGAAAGTTTCTGATATAAATACTTTAGCTAAAACTTTAACTTCCGAAGTTTATCATTTCTTTGTTGATAAATCTGACCCTGTAGTTAATGTGTCTGAACCAATACAAAGTGCTTATGTTAAAGGTTCAGCAAGAACCAGTGGAGAAGCATATGATGGTACATCTTTAGCATCATTTACAATTACTGCAAATAATGCATCAACTACATCAGTAATAAATGTAGATAATGCAAATACCCAATGGGGATTAACAACCACAGAAAACACTGGTGAGTTTTATTGGGATACTACTAATGAAAAATATATCTGGGATTTTGCACTCGAACAGTTACCAGATGAATATGAAAATAGACCAATAACAATTTCTTATAATGCAGTCGATTCATTTGATAAAAAGAGCGTTGTAGATAGATCAATTACTATTGATTCTGTATCTCCAGATGTCGATATTCAATATCCTGCACTAGATTCAGTTGTTACTGGATCAGTAACAATTAAAGGGATAACTACAGATGAAAAGATGAAAACTGTTGAAATTAAACTTGGAAACAGTGGTTCTTGGGAGTTATTAGATGGTACATATAACTGGAGTAAAACTATTAATACTGTTGCCACTTCTGTTTATACTGATGGAAATGATCAAGGTGATGGTACATGGGAATATCCTGTACAAATTAGAGCTACAGATTCTGCAGGTAATGTTACTATTGAAAATTCATATCAATTTTATATTAGTCCAGACCTTGATAAACCAACTGTTAGTATTACATCCCCTTCAAATGGAGCAAAACTAGGTGGAACAATATTACTAATTGGAACAGCCACAGATAATGAAGCTGTTAGTAAGGTTTATATTAGAGCAGATGTAAATGGAGATGGGGATTTTGTAGACTCATATGATCTAGATAATAATCCAGGAACTTCTCATATTTTTGATAATGAGTCTTCGTGGACAGAAATTACAAACTTTAGTAACAGTGTATGGCAACAGGAGATAAATAGTGATGGTCTTCTTTACAGTGAAAATTCAAATATTACAGGTGCAACTGGTGTAATAAATATTCAATTCAAAGCTGTAGATCTAAAGGGTGTAGAGAGTCTGTTGGTTACAAGAAATATTGATATTGACAGTACATTCCCTGAAATTACTCAATTTGAAGTACTTGATGATAATTCTAATCCTATAACAGATGTAAAAGGTACTTTTGATATCAAAGTTTCTACAACAGATAATGAAGGTGGAATAACAGCTATAGATATTAGTTATAATGGTGGAATTAGCTATGAATCTGTATTAAGTACAGGTTCTCCTAATGTTACTGAAACGTTAACAATCCCTGTAGATTCTATAAATGAACTAGGTTATACAAATAGTAGTGATATAATTAACGTTAGATTAAAAGTAACAGATACAACAGGTTATCAGTCTTTTAAAAGTCTTCAATTAAGTATTGATAATATTAATCCTACAGCATCTTACACTGGCCGAGTTGATGATATTGGAACTGCAGGGGGAACAGGGGTTGAGAATCGAGTAACTGTTTCAGGTATTTATGAAGATACTGGTCTTGTAAGTAGTTTTGGTAGAATTGAAGCATACTTATCCCAGGATGGAGTAATTATTGATCCAAATACTGGAGAAACAAGTAGTAATACCACTATAGATTTTAATGATGGCAATGGAGCTGTTGTTTATCCAGATAATAATAAAGATCTTATCACAATTGATTGGGATGCTGCTGTCCTAGAGAGAGGGAAAGATGACTCTGGAGATGGAGATGGATATTACGAATATATTTCAACAGCTTCTGGTGTATATAACTGGTCTGCAGAGTTTGATACTAGTTCTATTGATACAGACTTAGGAGCCGTAGAACTTCACTATGTTGTATATGATAAAGCAGGAAACTCTAGTCACTATGTAGAAATAATGTTGATTGTTGGTTCGGACTTAGATGATAGTGGAGTAATTGAGGAGTCAGAGCAGATGGCATACCCTCAATCCTTCCAAGCAAGAAGTGGATTACTTTATGTTGAATTATTTGGTGGTAGTAAAGCAAACTATTATCTAGAAATATCAGACTCTTCAGGTGTGGTTAAAACAACAGATAAAAATACAACTGAAACAACTTTTAATACTTCAGCCTATGATGGTGAAACAGAGTTCATTATTAGGGTTTACGACTATGTTGATGGTGTGAATGATACTTTGAAATTAACTAAAAATTTAGAAGTTGATATGAAGGGAGCTGATACAATTCCTCCTACAATTACAGTTAGTGATTTAACAACTAATTCTGTTGTTGATGGTCATTTAGATGTGGGTGATTTTAGTTCTAATCCTGCAACAAACACCAATGATAAGGATATTAGTGGAGAGCTTCAATTTATTGGAGTAGCAGCTGATGATTCAAGAATAAAAGATATAACATTAAGCATAACGGGAGAAAGTGATGTAGTAATTGCACAGTGGGTTGAAGGTCTATTTAAATCTGTAGATCCAAATACAACAATTGTTAGCCAGGAATTACATTGGAAAGATGGTCATACTGTTAATTTTACATATAACTGGGATACTGAAACTTTAACAAATGTTGCTGATGAAAATAGAGTTGTTGAATTTACAGTTAATGATTTTATTGCAGACCACACTGTAAGTGATATTGACCAGTTTGATGTAGTTCCATATATAACTTCTATTACTAGAAATGGTTTTAATACTAATAGATCTAAACTAGGATTCTACCCAGTAAGAAGAGAAGAGACTGGTTTAATTATAGATGGGTTTAACCTAAGAAGTACAACAATACCTGGTAGTGTTACTATTGATAATATTTCCATTTCATCAACAATTAGTGGAAGTAGTGATAGTTCAATATTAATTGATATACCAACAACAGCAAGATCAGGATATTTAGAACTTACTGTAAATGGCGTTTCAGCCATAAATAATAGTAATAATAACAACTATACTACAAATAGTGAGAAGAATCCTTACCTAGAAGAATCAGAGTTATGGACAGATGATAGATATATTCATATTTGGCAATCTAACAATACATCAACTGGTTCAAATAGAGGGTACTTTACAGGCAGTGATTCACCTAAGTATCCAGCAATGACAATAGACAATAGTGGTCTTTTATATGCATCTTGGAGTAATTATGCTGATTCAACAATAAATTATGCTCCTAATAATGGAAATGCTACACAAATTTATCAGGCATATGACCCATCAGAACATACAGACATCTCCTTTGGAGACAGACTCTCTGTTGTTTGGAATGCAAATATCTATGGGAATAATAGGTGGGATGTAACAGGAGCCGGAGGTGTTTATGTATGGGATTCAAATGCAAATGCTGCAGCTTCTAGAAACTCTGGTAATGCCTATGAATCTGAACTTTTATATCATGATGAACAGTTAATGCAGTTTGTTAATGAGAGAGTTATTACAAATGGTAATGATATTCATGTTAGTTATTATGATACTGATACTAAATCTATAAAATATTGGCATAAAACAAGCGGTAGTAATCCTAGTTATAGCTGGGACAATACTGAAAGAAAATATATTTTTGATAATGAATCCCAGTACTATACTTGGGTAAACTTAGATGGTTATTATGATACCCACGATACTTATAATACAAATCGTGTTTTAGGTGGAACTGGTAGTAGAACAGATACTATGAAGGCTGGTGAGTATAGTGCTATTGATGTAAATAGTAATGGATACCCACTTGTAGCATATTATGATTTAACAAATCAGAAAGTTAAATTAGCTGTTTCAAGTTCGACAAATCCTAAAGTTGGAGACTGGTTAACTCAGGATGTAACATCTAATAGCAGTTATACTGGTAAGTTTATCTCAATGAGAGTAGATTCCAGTAATTATGTTCATATGACATTCTATAAAACAAGTACAGGAGACCTTATGTATATTAAATCAACAAATAATCCATCTGACGGAACAGCTTACACATTTGATGATCCAGTATTAATAGACTCAAATGGATCCGTAGGAATGTGGGCAGACTTAACGTTAGATGGAACAACTCCAATTATTTCATATCTTGATTCTTCTAGAGTTAATACTTTTGATGGTTTAAAAGTTGCAACAATTGAAACAGATTTTGATATAAATAACGATGGCTCAGCTGATACAGTATGGGAAACCCAAAACATACCTTTAGCCTATGAGGCAGACAGTGTAAGAACCAGCGTAGAAGCAGATACTGGAACAAACTTCTGGGATAAGGCTGTTGGATATGGCTCTAGTGATTATTATAGAATTGCTTATTATGTTCCAAAACAGTAATGGGTAGGTTTACATTGAAAGGAAAAGTAATAATAGCAGGTCTTATATTATCATTAGGCCTGTTTTTAACATTTTTAATAGTCATAAATAACAGAAAAAAAATAGAAGGTGAAATTAATTTAGTAATTAATTCCTCAAATAGTAAATACGATAATTTTAGTGAAAATATTTTGAAATCTTATTCATATAAGAGTGATAAGAGGGTTAAAATTACCACGTCGGTTAAAAATGAATCAAATTATTTAGGATATATAAATAAAAGTTTTTTATTAGAAAACAGTGAGGATATTTTTTATACAGTTTTTAGCTCTCAGTTATATAATAGTTTAAGGGAGAAATCAGGGCTTAGATACTTCGATAATTATATAACGGAAGATCTTGTAAAACCATTTTACACCTTAAGTATGGATTCAAGTAGTTATTTTTATATACCTATAACTTGGTCTCCTTGGGGTATATATTATAATAAGGAGATCTTTAAAGAGTACAATTTGAAAGAACCTTCTACCTTAGATGAGTTAGATACTCTTTGTGCAAAGATGCTAGATTACAATATTACTCCTTTTTCTATGCTACAAGATTTAAAATGGCCAATAACCGCATGGTTTGATTACCTTAATATTAGATTAAACGGTATTCAGTTTCATAAAAACTTATTAAATGGATTGATTGAATTTACAGATCAAAGAGTCTTACAAACTTATGAAAGATTATATCTATTGATAAATAAAGGATATTTCTATTTCGATGATTCGATTGAGTGGACAGAAATGTTAAAACAGATTGATAGCAGAGAAACAGCTATGGTTTTAGGAGGAGCATTTTATTACGAAAATGCATCAGAAAAATTAAAGAAGAATTTAGGTTGGTTTCCTTTCCCTCTAGTTGATGTTGGAGAAAGTTATAATGAGATAATATCATCTTCTGGTTTTGTTGGCAAAACTGTTGCAGGTGTAAATGAAGATGTTTTCGAAGACTTCTATAAATATGCTCTATCAGAAGGTGGACAAAATATTGTAGTAAATTATTCAAATTTATATCCTATTAACGAAAAATCTTTAAATAAACTAAATCGAGAAGATTTAAATAAAGCATATACTCATATAAAAAATTCTACATCATTAACATCTTCCTTTGAAAGAAATAGTAATGAAACAATTATACAACCTCTTAAATGGTCTATTTCTTCATTATTTAACATTAGTGATAAAGAAGAAATAAAAGTAATTTTAAGCAAACTAGAAGAAATTCGTATCTCAAGTCTAAAATTGGAATAATATAGATAATATTAAAGAGATGTTTAAAATATATCGTTAATTAAAGTATAGTCTAAATACAATATTACCAAATATTAATATTTGTTGTAATCCTGTAATAAATAGGTTAAAATAGTACAAAATTTACACTTTTAATGAGGTTCTTAATGAAGAAATATATCTATATATATCTACTGGTTATTTTTCTACCAGCAATTGGTTTTTCCCTAGGACAGACAGAGGAGTCCGATTATAAACAGGTCTCTGGAAAGGATAACTGGGAGTATGAAGTTCCTCTAGAAGGGAAGGAGCCTGGAGAGTATAATCTTCTAATAAGAGCTAAAGACAAGGCAAATAATGAGGTGTTTACTGGCCCCTTTGATATCTTTGTTGATCCAGAGTCCGATCTACCACTAGTTTCAATTACAAATCCATCATCCTTTATGAGGGTTGGTGGTAATCTTAATATTGTAGGTACTGCTAGGGATGATGATAGTGTAGATAAAGTTTTAATAAAAGTTAATGATGGTGAGTTTGAAGAAGTTGTAGGTACACAGTTCTGGAGCTACTTTTTAAGTGCAGATAAAGTAGAGGATGGACAGCATACAATAACTGCAAAAGCTGTGGATATTAATGGTCTAGAAGGTAGGGAGGTCTCTGTAACCTATAATCAGGACACCTTAAAACCTACAAATACAATAGAGAACTACAGTAATGGAGTTATTTTTTCAGGTAAGGTTAATATTAAAGGTAAGGTTGTTGATGCCAATGGAATAAAAAATATATCCCTTAGTACCGATGACCAAAAATCATATAACTCTATAAAGTTTGAGAAGGATAAAACCAGCGAGTTTTATTTTTTTGATATAGATATAGATACTAGAAAATTAGAAGATGGGCCTAATATCTACTGGATTAAAAGTGATGATAAAACAGGTTCAACAGCCTATACTGCATTTCTCTTTTTTGTCGATAATATTGGACCAGAAATAACCATTATTGACCCTGTAGAGAAGGATATACTAAATGGTAGGGTCTCTTTAAGTGGTAAAATTAGTGATAAGATTGGAATAAAATCCTTTAAATATATATATAACGAAGTAGAGAAAGAGATAACATTAAAAGCTGGGAACCCCTATTGGACTACAAATATAGATTTTTCAGCTGAGAATAAAATCGATCCTGAAATAGTTTTAATTACAGAGGATACATCTGGAAACTCCACAGAGTTAAAGTACAAATTTAATATAGATAGAGAGAGTGATAAACCTCTACTTAATATAACATCCCCTCTATTGGATACAACATATAAAGAGGATCTAATAATTGAGGGGTATGTTACAGATGATGACTATGTAAAGGGGATATCCTATACATTAGATGGGGATGAACCAGTTGTAATAGAGACATTTAACTCTTTCTCTAAAACATTAGAAAATCTGTCATCTGGATCCCACACAGTTAAACTTAGGGCTATAGATAGTAACGATCTCTATGGAGATGAGATTGAAATACCCTTTGTTATAGATGGAAAATCCCCTGAGATTTTATTAGAAAACCTAAAAAAAGGTGAGAGTGAAATACCCTTTACACCTGGAATAAATGTGACTACAGATGGTGGTTATAGTATAAATGGAAAAGTTTTATCTGGTAATAACATAGTCTCTTTAAAGTATAAGATTGGTAGGGGGGATTTTATTGAGCTTCCCCTTAAAAAAAGTGACAATATTGGAGAGACAAAATTTGCTATAAACATTGATAGTAGTTTTTTTTATGGAGTTCTGGATTTTACCATATATGCTAAAGATGAGTTTGGGAATGAAGTCTCTAAAGAGTCTAATATCTATGTAAAAAACTACTCAGTAGTAAATGAAAATTGGGGTCTATCCTACGCCTCTCTTCCTGGAAGAAATAATATTCTATTAAGGGAAAATAAACCATTTACTATCTATTTTAATGGGCCAGATATTAAGTCGGTAGAGTCAGAACCAAAAAGCGATGTTATTAAAATAAATAATGATACTCAAGTTATTACAATATCAAGTGGAAAAGAGGGCAGAGTAGAGGATTTAAAGTTTATAGTTAATACTGATAAGGGTGTATATGAAACTACTAAGTTTAACTTTAGTGTAGATGTTACAAACCCTATAATAGTGCTAGACAATCCAAAGTTAAATTCTAATCAATCTACAGCCTTAGCTGTTTCTGGTTCTATTAAGGAGACTCTATTAAGTAAGTTAGAGTATAGGTACTCAAATGAAGAGGGATTTAAGGATATTAAGTTTTCAGGAACCACTGGAGATTATAGTTTTAGAACTACTCTAGATATTCCTGTAGTAAGTAGTGAATCACTATCAATAGAGTTACAAGCAACGGATAATTTTGGAAACAGCTCTACAATTAGTAGATCCTTTGGTATAAATGAAAATAAGTTTGTTCAGACTCTTCTTAAGGAGGAGTTAGATTTAAATAGTGGGAAATCCTCTGATAAACCTGTTTTAGAGGTTAACTACCCACAAAATAACGAGGTATTTTTTGATAAGCCTCTGCTCTCTGGGTTTACAAGGGATGATGACTCTATTAAGTCTATTAAAGTAAGTGATGGTTTAGAGGGAGGTAAAGAGATAACTGTAGCAACAAATGGTTTTTTTGATATTCCTCTTACAGAGTTTGGTGAGGGGTCTAAAACCCTCTATGTTACAGCAATAGATATTAATGGGGTCGAGTCTAAATCAAAAAAAATAAGTTATACATTTCAGGCTAAAAAGAGTTCTATAAATATAAAAAGATATAGAGAAGAAGCTTATGAAGGGGATTATAACCTTGGTGTTTTAATTAATAGAGAACCATCTGCATCTTTGATTGGAAGTGTTCTAGAGGATATTAATGGAGACTTAAGTTATAGAATAAATGATGACCCTTTAAAGAAAATTGAGATTATAGATGGCAGTTTTACCATTAACCTACCAAAGGGCCTTCCATGGGGAAGAAATGAGGTTCTCCTTACTTATACCGATATGTATGGTAGAGAGGAGAGCTTCAAATCCTTCTTTTTTATTGTTGATAAGATAAATATAAATGGTATAAAGGATGAGTTAGGTCTATATTTTTCCGATGAAAGATTATCTAGTGAGTATATTGATCTAGGTTCAAATAAGCCTTTAATTGGTTATTTTAATGGTAGAAGTATCAAAGATATAACTTTAGAAGCAGAGAAAGGCACAGTTCCTGATTTTATAGAAGTAAAAAATAGAGATAATACTATTATTATAGACTCTAAGGGAAATGGTATATCTAAGGGTGTTCGAGTTGTTGTTACAACTGTAGATAATGATATATTTTATTCAAACTTTTTTAAGTTTATTAAAGATGATTTTAGTCCGGAGATAGAGTTAGAAACCCTTGATAATCAATTTATTAGGGGTAGCATAAATTTAATTGGTAGGATAAAAGACAACCTAAAAGTAAGTAGTTTAAGTTACTCTATAAATAGTGGAATTACATGGCAGGATCTTGAATTAGCTATACCAAAGGAGCCTGTTAAGAAGGAGAAGTACACAGCTACCTCCCCATTAGATAATATAAAAGTTGTAAAAGAGGAACCAAAAGAGTTTATCTTTACCCAAGAGGTAGATTTTAGTAATAGGGCTGATGGTGGTTATAGCATCTGGATTAAAGGGGTTGATTTAAGTGGCAGGGAAGTTGTAAAAAAAATATCCTTTATTAAAGATAATACAAATCCCGAAATCTCCCTATTTATACCGGGGAACGATGAGATAAATGGTGTAATTACATTAATTGGGAAGTCAAAGGATAATATCGAGTTAGACAGTATATCATACTCTAAGGATGAAAAGAGTTTTACCCCAGTAGTTGCTTCTGGTGTTTTTAACTTTGACATCGATTTTGGAGAGGATGAAGTATTTCCTGAAACTTTTGTAATAAGAGCTCTTGATAAAGCTGGTAATTATAAGGATATATACCCTCTATTTAACATTAATAGGGAGGGGGATAAGCCTGTAGTTCAAATTCAGACACCTATAAATAAAGAGATAATAAGGAATGACTTTATTATTTCAGGTATGGTTTTTGATGATGATGGAGTAGGGGAGATTCTCTACTCGCTAGATGGTGGAGATCTCTATCCTATAGCTAAAAATGAGAATAACTTCTCGGTAAATATTCCCTTAGAGAGTATTACAAATAATGAACATACAATAACTGTAAAGGCTGTAGATGTATTAGGGGTAGAGAGTGATGTTGTAACTTCTACTTTCTGGGTCTCTAAGGAGGAGCCAACTAGTAACCTTATTCTACCAAGCATTGATGATACAAAAAATGGTACAATAAAGCTTGTTGGAACTAGTTTTGATGAAAATGGAATAGACTCAGTTTATGTTTCTACCGATAATGGTGTTTCATATCAAAAAGCCCAGGGTAAGGATAACTGGACATATAATTTTAATACAAAAAATATAAAAGATGGTACATACTCCCTATTTGTTAAAGCAATTGATAAATTAAAAACAGAAGGGTTTTACTCTACCCTTATTAATATTGATAATACCCCTCCTGAGCTTGTGATAATCCAACCGGTTGATGGTGATATCCTATCAGATAAAATTGTATTTAGTGGAAGAAGTAGCGATAATATTGGCCTTAAACGTGTAGATTATAAGATCTATACCCATACCCAGGCAGAAAGTAATAATATAGTTGTAGGGGAAGGAAACCTTACTAACAATGGTATATTTAATATTGATATTCCATTAGAAGGATTTGAGCCTGGTGAGTATAATATAGAGCTAATAGCCTATGATAAAGCTGATAATAGATCTATTTCTACCCGTAATTTTACAGTAACTCCTTCTGATAATGCAGGAGATATTGAGCTTCTATTTCCACAACCCGGCTCTAATCAGACAGGTGTTTTTGAGATATCTGGAAAAATTCTTGGTTTTAAACCTGTAGATTTTGTAGAGTGTTTTATTGATGGGGAGTTATTTAGTGAGATTAAAGTTAATGAATTTAACTACTTTAATCTTAAAGTTAATACTAGAAGTTTTAAAGATGGAGAGCATACTATATCTTTAAAAGGAACCCTTGAAGATGGTCAGGTTTACGATACTCCAAACTACACCTTTAATATTCAAAATAGTGGTGCTTGGTTGGAAATAACAAATATGAAAACCGGAGAGAATATATCTGGAAGGCCATTTTTAACTGGAAAAGCAGGATATATTGGGGATGAGAGTATTACTCCTATCCTAGTAGAAGTAAGTCTTGATAATGGACAAATATTTCATCCTGCAGTTGGTCAGTCCTCTTGGGAATTTAGAGTTGAAACATGGCAGTATGAAGACGGATTAACTCCAATACTTGTACGATCTAAATACTCTAATGGAGAGAGTAAAACAAGTAGAGTTGCTGTTAATATTGATAGAACTGACCCTACGGTCTCTGTTATAGAAGACCTTGAAATGGGTAGGTTTAACGATAGTATTAAAATGTCTGGTACAGCTTTTGATTCCAATGGTTTAACTGATATCTCTGTTATATTAAGGGATGGATCTAAGTCAAACTATGAGGTACCAGGTCTTTTCCAAGGAATGTTTATAGATATTGAGACAGGATATGGAAAGCTTTATGGAACCGGTATAGGATTCACATTTTTTGACGACAATGTAAAACTTCAATTTACATATGGAGAGACAAGAACATCTTCTATTGATGCTAGGATTAAGGGAGCATTTTATGGCGGTAAGTTGTTGGCTAATATCTATACATTAGAGTACGGGGCATTCTTAGGTCCAGATTTTAGCCCATTCTCTTCATCTCTGGCCTTTGGGGCAAGTTTTACTAATAAAACCCTATCTGTAAGTGATATGGATTCAATAATGTGGTACTCAGCTGTTGTAAGTCAATTAGAGTTTATTAAAGTTAAATTTGACTCAAAATATATCAGTTCTCTATCCCTATATTTAGACTTTGAAGCTACACTTATAAGTTCTGAGAATACTGGTGGTTTTTTCCCTAGGTTAGGAATAGGTTCTAGGATAACACTGTTCTAGTAGATACTTTATTTTTTTATACTAATTCTATAAAATAGCTTAGAGGTTTATATGGCAGTAACAATTAATGATGTAGCAAAAATGGCAGGTGTTTCCCATACAACGGTATCATGGGTAATACACAACGATCCTAGAATTACTCAAAAGACAAAGGATAAGGTAAATAAAGCTATTGAAAAGCTAAATTATCATCCTAATTACAATGCGAGAAGTCTTGTTAAGGGTAAAACCGATGCTATTGCTGTAGTTACAAGCTTTTTCTCAACATACTTTGAGTTAAGTGTATTAAGGGGTATAGAGACTGCCATGGGCAACTGTAAGAAAAATTACAACCTTAACCTATACTCCACATCAAATAGGGAAGATGAAGTATTAAACGAGATTCTTTACGGAAGAAGAGCTGATGCAGTAATACTTTTAAGTGAATCTCCATCACAAAAAATAATTAATGATTATAATGCAAAAAACATACCTCTTATTCTTGTAGAAAATTATCATGATGAACTTATATCTGTAAAGTCAAACAGTATTAAGGGGGTAAGGATGCTGCAGATTATCTCTTTAGTATAGGTTTAAGTAAAATTGGAATAATTGTAGAGAATTTAACAGATGAAGATATTCCTGGTCTTAGTCAGGTTGAAAGAATGATAGGGTTTAAAAAGTCCTTTGAAGAGCACGGTTTAACTGTTAATGAAGATTTAGTATTTGAACTAAAACATTTTAGAATGGAAACAGGCCGTAATTTTGCAAGAAAGATTGTTAATGAGAATATCGATATAGATGGAATTTTTTGCGCAGCAGGGGATAAGGTTGCACTAGGTCTAATAGATGAGCTTAAGAAGCTTGGCAAACGGATACCAGAGGATTATGCTGTTGTTGGTTTTGATGATATTGATATAGCAGAGTTAGTATCACCACCTTTAACAACTATTAGACAGGATTTACACGGACTAGGTGAGACCGCATATAATTTAGCTGTTCAGGCTATAGAGAAGGAAGAAATTACCCAGAGACATATAGAGTTTGATACAACATTAATAGTTAGGGGAACAGCTTAATGATAGGTTTAAAGATATATAGCGTCCCAAAAAACATTGAGGATTTTTTTGAGAAAATTAAGAGTATTAATGTTGATACTCTATTTATATCCAAGGAAGTATACTCTTCTAAGGAGTTTGTTTTTACGTTAAAAATTAGGAAAATAACTTTTTACTGTATATTCCAAGTATTTTATAATCCTAGCTATCTTAAAGTTAACCCCTCTGCTTACTCAATAACAGAGAGGGGAGAGAAGGCAATTGATGAGTGGGTACACTTTGTTTGTCCAAGTGATAATAAGTATAAAGAGTACTTAATAGGTGAGGTAGCTTATATAACAGAACAGATAAAACCTACAGGAATAAGTTTAGATTTTATAAGGCAGTTTATCTTTTGGGAAAAAGTTCACGATGTCAGTTCTGAAAGACTTATAAAGAGTTGTAAATGTCCAAGATGTAGGGATAAATCCCCATCTAAGGAGATTACAAACACTGTTAAACTATTTTCATCTTTTATAAAAAAGAGCCAACCAGATTGTATTATCGGCCTACACAGTGTGCCTTGGAAAGAGGGGGAGTTTAATAACGGCTTATTAGAAATTGCAGGACAGGATTTAAATAAATTAGGGAGTTATGTAGATTTTATATCTCCTATGTGTTATTCCCATATGCTAAAAAAAGAGCCTAACTGGATTAACCAAGTTGTAAAGGATCATAAAAACCGGTCACAAATAAGTGTAATCCCAGCAGTACAGGTTAAAGAGTGTTATTTATCAAATAAACTCAATAAAAGTGAGTTAAAAGAGATAATAATAGAGTCTATTAAAAAACCTTCTGGAGGGATTATTTTATGGAGTTGGGATTACATAGTGGATAGTGAAATATATAATTGGTTAAACGTAGAGTTCAGAGACCTCTTTTTCGATATTTGACTGTAGAATATCACCAATATAACCATGAA
The DNA here is from genome assembly GCF_008329945.1 of Thiospirochaeta perfilievii. NCBI lineage: Bacteria > Pseudomonadati > Spirochaetota > Spirochaetia > Spirochaetales > Spirochaetaceae > Thiospirochaeta > Thiospirochaeta perfilievii. Next base: position 3,271,544 of record NZ_CP035807.1, read on the forward strand.
TCTTATTTTTACTATCATCACTCATACTATTTGTAAACATTATAACAACTAATCTCTCTTTATCGGATATATCCCTAGAGCCAAACACAATACCATCAACTAATATTAATTTACCATTTAATTTTAACTGCATTTTTCTTAATAGAGCATTCTTTGATAACTCTACATCTTCATCAAATATACAGGACATACCAACTGAGCTTATATCGTGAATTGTTCCGGTATTTAGTTGTCCTGCAATCTGAACATTAAAGGTTGATTTTGATTTATTTGTTGAAGTCGCTCTAATATACTTTCTCTTTCCCTTACACTCATTTACTTCAAGAGTTTTAAGAATAATCTGTTTACTCTCTTCCTTTCCAAGTTTTAGTTGGATAAAGCCACAGGTAATAGATAGATCCATTAGGTATTTCTCTGCTAAATCATGGTTTTCGTTATATGTCAAAATCCCTATTTGAACTCCTTTTAAGTCCTCATTAGTAGAGATCGACTGAACATAGTCAAACCACTCCTGCTCAGTAAGGTTTTCATCGATATTAATAAATATAATAGAATCATTATACTTTTTTAATAAAAGTTTAACCTTTCTATAGTCGACTAATTTGTATATCTCGTACTCTGAAGATATTAAATCATGAAATACATCCTGCTGAATAACACTATGTGGGTAGAGGAAAAAAACCTTCTTACCAAATTGATTAGAACTCATAACTAATTGTAACAACTCCTTTTTTAGATAACTATATCTTTTCCTTTAAAGAAACTACTATAATCCTTATCAATACCCATTATATGATTAAGAATCCAGTCTTGAAGGAACTCTAGAAGTTCGTTTGATAATATTTTATTTCCAGCCTCAGCATCACTTAATATCTTATCTGCACTATCTAACATATTTTTATGTATCTTTTTATGGGATTCCTTATCTGGATAGTTATACATGTCAAAGGCCTTCTCTTCTGCAGCAAAATGCCAATGTGTATACTCTACTAACTCTCTAATAATATCGATAACTTGACTCTCTCCTAATCCATTTGACATAGCTGTAGATAGCTTATTAATTAGGTCAAAAAGAACCTTATGATGTTTATCAAACTCATTAACACCAACAGATAGTTCCGGTGTAAATGTAACAAAGGCCTGATTATTTATAGTAGATAAAATCTCAACTATTCTGTTTGAATTATCAACTACTTTATTAAAAGTTTTATTTGCCTCTATTAAATTTTCTTTAGCGACATTCTCACAGATAAGTTTTATATTTTGATGAAGTTCGTTATGAACTATGTCTAGATTTTTAATCTGATCACTATTAAGAGATTGCTTTCCAAATTTTGTTATCCACTGACCTAACCTACAATCAGAGCTAGTAATAATACCAGCATCTTCAATAGACATAGTTCCATCAATAATTGCTCTTGATTTTGCTACCCAATTTATATGACCTAGAATTAAATTTTTATATTTAACCTTTTGTGCTAAGTTGGAGTCTGTGTCTGAGTTGGCATTTGACTCTAATTTTGATACTTCTTTTATTAATTTCAATAGTACACCATTTATATCAAAGTAAGACTGAGAAAGTTTAGTTGATACAATATTAATTTCCTTAGACTCATTGTGGAGCTTTTTCATAGACTCATTTAATATTTGAGATAACTCTTTTGTTCCCTCAAATGTCTCTGTAACTCCATTTGCACCAATTTCCATCTCATTCATTGAATTCTTATTATGTTCAGATATCTGTACTAACTCCTGAATGTTTTTTGTAACATTTCTCGCATTACTTAGTAAGGTATCCGATTTATTTGTTATTTCGTTAAATGTATCTACTACTCTGTTAACACCTGTATCAATCCTCTTAAATGTTTCACCACTTTGACTACTCAATTCAGAAGCTAGAGTTATATTTGTATCTAAATCCTTTAATGTAAGAGAGATGTTTTTAGCATTACTAGCAGTTAAGGATGCAAGCTTTCTAATCTCCTCTGCAACAACAGCAAAACCCTTACCGGCTTCCCCAGCATGGGCAGCTTCTATTGCTGCATTCATACTTAAAAGATTAGTCTTAGAAGCTATACTATTAATTACAGTATTTAAAGAGAGAACATCCTCTACACTTCCCTTAACTGTTTTTATAAACTCATTTGTTTTATTTATTTTCTCAGAACCTACTGAAGTTAAGTCTACTAACTCTTTAGACTCCCTAATTCTATCATTTGCTGTTTTGGATATATACTCAATTGATCCGGTCATCTCTGTAATTGAGTTGTAGTTTTCATTTACTTTACTGTTTTGTATAGTCATTTTATCACTAAGACTTGCTATTGAGGCTTGAATCTCTTCTATAGCTGCAGAACCCTCCATAATGTAGTCAGATAAAGTAAGGGTACGCTCCTTATTTTCACTAGCATCAATACTAATATTAGATGCATTAATTAGAATTTTTTGAACTTGGGTACTTAAACGGCTACTCGCCTTCTCTGTATTTATGCTTATATTGTTTATTGACTGGAAAAAAGAGGCAATATTATGCATTCCCTTTTTCAATTTAAGTAGATGTTCATCCCCAGGAATTAGGTCGGGTAGACCATCAGTTTTCTCTATATGTCCCTTAACAAAATCATCAATAACTTTATAAAGATCATCCTTTTTATCCCTTTTTTTTAATAGAAGAATAGTTTCTAATATTAAGGCAATTATTAAAATAAGTATAACTATTAGCATTTGAACTCCAAATTTTAAGTTATACTCATTTTAATCTATAAATAGGGTTTATACTAGCTCAATATTTACTATCAGCATAGCTTAACCAGCCTCCAGCTCTAACTAGATCTTTATCAAAGTCAGATATACTAAATGTAAACTCACTTTTTTTATCACTAGAGGATACTATTATTAGGTTTTTCTCGATATCTACACCAATAATTGTATCTAAACCGGAGAATTCCTCAAATATTTTATCTATACTCTTCTTATCCAGGGTTATTGCTAACATCCCACAGTTGTACATGTTTTGTCTAAATATTCTTGCAAAACCCTCGGCTATAACAACATTGATATCGTTCATCTCTAAAGCCCAAGGTGCATGTTCCCTTGAGGATCCACAACCAAAATTATCCCTTGTTACAATAATTGAGTTTGGCTCAATATCTGTAGTTACATTAAACCCTTCCATTTCTAGATCCTCTAATAAGTAGGGTTTTAAAGCTATTTTTGTAACTTCAGTTAAATATCTTGCAGGTATTATCTCATCAGTATTAATATCAGATCTATCTAGAAATAGGACTTTCCCTTTAAAATTTTTCATTATTTATCCTCCGAAGCTAAAGTTATTTCTCCTGCTATAGCTGTTGCTGCTGCAGAAGCAGGACTCATTAAATGTACCATTCCGCCTTTACCCATTCTTCCTGAAAAGTTTCTATTTGTTGTAGAAGCACAAACTTCACCCTTAGCTAATACTCCGTTACTCATACCTAAACACGCTCCACAAGTTGGGTTTGTAACACAGAAACCAGCAGTATCAAAAATTTCTAATAGTCCCTCTTTAAGCGCCATATTATAGGTTTTAGGACTTGCAGGAGATACTATTGCCCTTACAAATTTATTAACCTTTTTACCCTTAAGAACTGCTGCTGCTTCTCTTAAATCTTCAATTCTACCATTAGTACAACTTCCAATATATACCTGATCAACTTTAGTTCCAGCTAGGGATTCAATTGTCTCTACTTGATCTGGCTTAAAACCAACTGTTGCCACAGGAACTACATCATCAATAGAGAATTCAATAACCTGTGCATATTTTGCATCATCATCGGATTTCCATTTAGCGTACTCTTTTACAGCCATCTCTTTAGTCTTAAACTCGTCCTCAATAAATGGCCACAGGTAGTCTACAGTAGTTTCATCAGGGTAGCAGATTCCAACAGTTCCACCAGCTTCAATAGCCATATTACAAACAGTCATTCTCTCTTCCATTGTCATATCATCAATAACACTACCTGTAAATTCGATAACCTTATTTGTCGCTCCGTTTACACTTAGCTTTTTAATTATTGATAAAATTATATCCTTGGCATAGACACCTTTATTTCTCTTCCCTGTAACATTTATTTTTATTGTTTCAGGTGTTTTAAAAGTACATATTCCCTTTAGAATTCCAACCTGAAGATCAGTTGTTCCTACTCCTGCAGCAAAAGCCCCAAAGGCACCATGGGTACAAGTATGACTATCACCCATAATTATTGTGTAACCTGGCCTTGAAAAACCGTTCTCGGGGAAAAGAGCATGACAAACACCGTTATTTCCAATATCAAAGAAATCCTTAATATCATGACGTCTAGCCCAATCTCTAAGAATCTTAGCCTGCTCTGCAGTTTTACTATCCTTAGATGGGGTAACATGGTCTACAACCGCTTTAATTTTAGTATTATCAAATACCCTATCTAATCCCTTAGCTACAAGATCATTTATTGCAACTGGTGTTGTTATTTCATGACAAAATACAGCATCAAGTTTTAAAACACTAATGCCTCCACTTAATGTGTCTACTGTGTGGGCTTCAAATATTTTTTCTGCTATTGTTTTTCCCATATTTTTACTCCTTAAAAAATAGTATTTTTGGTGGATTAACCATCCAAAGTGCCTTCAGGGGCTCATTGGAAAGACACTCTACCTTATGTGGAATCTCAGAAGAGAAGGAGATGCTGTCTCCAGCTTTAAAAAAGAACTCATCCTTACCGTAGGTCAGTTTTCCTTCACCTTCTAAAATATACCCAAACTCATTCCCTGTGTGACCATAGTCGTCGTGTCCCTTTTGTGAACCCTTACTTATTTCCATTATAAAGCTCTCAATTGCATTCTTTTCTATAGCCCCTGGCAGTACTGAGAGTTGGTGATAAACTATACCATCAGTCTCAATTTTTCTTCGATCTTCTTTTTTTAAAATAGATACCTTTCGTTTCTTCTGGTAATCAGAGAATAGATAGTCTAAATCTACATCTAAAGCTTCTGCTATAGAGAATAGTGTATCTATAGATGGAGAGACTTTATTTCTCTCTATTTGGGATATTAAACTCTCAGATACTGCAACTTTAGCAGCAACTGTTTTTAAAGTTATCCCTTTTTTCTCCCTAATATCTCGTAATTTTTCACCAAATCTATATACTGTCTTCTTCATGTCTACTTAACTCTCTTAAGTATATATTAAGTATATAGATATCTTTAGTCAATATTTAATTGACTAAATAACTTTTAAAGTCCAAAATAATTTTAAATTGAGGTGTTTATGAAATTTAAAAATAGAATAAAATTTGTTGTTATAGCTATAACTATTAGTTTTTTAGGTTGTGTTTCCCCTAAAGATGGTCAAAATCGTACTCTTTCTAACAGAAAAAGAGAGATTGTTTTAAACTCAACTTTTGAAGTTTTAATTAAAAAACCTGTTAAGGATAATTTAACTTATGAAAGAGATTTACCATGGGATAATATCTCCTATAATATAAGGAATGATGAGTACTACTCTATAGGTACAGCTTTCTCTGTATCTGATAAGGAGTTACTTAGTGCCTTCCATGTTATACAGCTAGGAGAGGACTCTTTAGTCTATAGAAATTACTATATAAGAGATAACAAGGGTAATGTATATGAGGTTGACAATGTTACATCTTTTAATAAATCTAAGGATTTTATAAAGTTTACTGTAAAAGATTACACTTTTGATTATTGGTTACAACTTGAGGATACATATACAATTAATACTACTGTATTCTCTGTTGGGAATGCCTATGGTGAGGGTATCATTATTAGGGATGGAAATTTAATTGGTACAATACCTGAGTCGGAAAATGGTCAATGGGTATTTTTAAAGAGTTCATCGGATGTTAATTCTGGAAACAGTGGTGGTCCTTTATTAAACTCAAATGGTAAAGTTATTGGAATTGTTTCTAGTAAAAAAGATAATATAGCCTACTCAATTCCTATAAATGAAGTAATAAGTCAAGAACCAAATAAAGGATTTTTCCACTATAATTTAAGATATGGTTTTAGTCTTTTCCCTGAAAGATTAAAAGCAGAGTACTTTGATTTTAGCTTTGACTTGCCAATGAACTATCAACGAATTATAAAAGAGACTAAGGAGATAGTTAATAGGGAGTATAAGTTAAAAATGGATATGCTTTTTGAGGAAAATCGAGGTGAGACATTTCCCAATGGTAATTCATCCCTAGAAGCGTTAATTGGTAATACCTATAGTTTTATGCCACAGGTTATATTTAAGGATCAAACGAGTAAGGTTTGGACAATATCTGGAATAGAGAATAAGTCTGAAAATCTAAGGGGTGAGGGGAGTTTATCCTATAGTTCACTTTTTGATGAGTCATTTATTATTAATATAGATAAACCAGATAAAATATCCCTAGGTGAGTTAGTTAGTGACTCCTCTAAAGTCATGGATCTGGTGCTAGAGGGTATAAATGTCCCTAGAAAATTTGCTGGTGAGGATATTCGAATACTATCCTATGGGAAACCTATGGAGAGTCGTTTTATTATGGATGATTATGGCAGAAAGTGGAAACGATCAATATGGTTAATTGATTTTTCAGATGAAGTTTTAATATCCTATACACTACCAACACCTAAGGGAGTTTATGGAATAGTTACTAGTAGTCGAAGTTCTAATTTGCATGACCTTGCCTATGACTATGATAAAATGCTTAATTTTGTAGAAATATCCTACTATGGAACATTTGAAGAGTGGTCTGAATTCCTCTCTTTATCAGACTTAATTCCTAATAGGTTTAAGGATATTTCTATTTACAAAAATAATGATGGAAAAGTAGTATTAGACTCCTCTATATTTTCTGTAAATGATTATCAAGATATCTTTGAAAACAACAGTAAACTAGAGATTACACTAGATTTTGATATTTTTAAAAAGAGTGAAAAAAATATATGGGATATAAGAAGGGTAGTTTTTGCAGAGGAGAATAGGGATAACTTTTTTGTTTTATATAATAATCTTAAACCACAAGCTGCTATGAGAAAGGCGTATAAGGAGTCTTGGGAGGACTTTTTAACTGTAAGTCACCCATTTAATAGTTCTCCATTTATTGAGGATAGCTCAGCTAAAATTGGTAAACTTTTAAACTTTGACATTGGAGAGGAAGCTCCTGATGAGATCTTCTCTATCTTTTTAAGTAAAGAGGGTAAAGTTGAAGATGATTTAATGGCTAAATATTTAGACAGTATTAACATATCCCTTAAATAGTATTAGAAATAATCCCATAATTATATGGGATTATTTTTTCCAAGGCATTCTAGAGAAAAATACTTTAGCTTCTTCTTCCTCTTCAACAACATTGTCACACTCAACAACTTCTTTAAGGTTATCAGGAATTTCATCTAGAAACCGGGAAGGAATCGCCTCTACGGTATCATTCATAGACCTTCTTTTTTGACAAGCAGTAATGTATAGATGCTCCCTTGCCCTAGTTATAGCAACATAAAATAGTCTACGCTCTTCTTCCACATTTCCAGACTCTTCCACACTTTTCTGATGGGGAAGTATATGATCCTCCACACCTGCTAAAAATACATTGTTAAACTCTAACCCCTTAGAAGCGTGTATTGTCATTAAGTTAACCTTACCCTTATCGTCATCATCGGATTCACTTCTTGTAATAAGTGTTATTCTATTAAGGTATTTTTGTAGAGTTGGTTCTGTATTATCCGGGTTATTTTCCCATCTAGTAATAAAATCTATAAATGTCTGAATATTATCATACTTCCATTTGGCTATTTTTTCATTATCCGGGTGCTCTGTTACTAACATTCCCCAATAATCAATCTCTTCAACAAACTCTCTTACTGTATCTGATATTTTTAATTCCTCATCATGAAATTTAACCTTAAACTCTTCAATTAAATCTATAAAGTCTGCTAAACCTGAGTGGGCGGCACCTTTTAATGGGGTGAATTGGTCAAAAACTAGCTCTGTTGAGGCTGAGTATAGGCTGGATCTTCTCTCTGTAGACTTTCCTATCATGATTTCCAATGATTTTTTACCAACACCCCGTCTTGGAGTATTTATTATCCGGAGAAAATTAACATCATCATCTGTATTAACTATAAGTTTTAAATAGGAGATAATATCTTTAATTTCCTTTCTTTGAAAGAAACTTGTTCCTCCAGACATAACATAGGGGATATTACATGCTAACAGAGAGTCCTCAATAGCTTTTGATAGGCCATTTGTCCTAATTAGAATACCAAAGTCATCATATTTTTTTCTATCCCGTATAACAGCGCTGGCGATAGTCTCTGCAATAAAGTCAGCTTCAGCTCTCTCATCTTCAGGGTAACTAGTCTGAATTATCTTTGCATTAGGATCGATCTCAGTCCACAGATCCTTGGATTTCCTATTTGTATTATTTTTAATTACAGAGTTGGCTGCTTCTAAAATTATCCCTGTAGATCTATAATTTCTCTCTAACTTAATCTCTTTTAACTCTGGAAAATTTCGCTCAAAAAGTAGTAGGTTTTCGTAGTTTGCTCCTCTCCATGAGTATATTGATTGATCATCATCACCAACTACACAGATGTTTCTATACTTGTCAGCAAGTAGTTTTATAAAGTTATATTGCAGAATAGAAGTATCTTGAAACTCATCAACCATTATATATTTATACCTATTTTGGTACTCCTCTAAAACTTCAGGATTACTCTCTAAAATCTCCTTTGGTCTTACAATTAAGTCGTCAAAATCAACAGCATTATATAGTTTTAGGTGCTCGTTATACTCATCATATAGGGGTCTATGGAGCTCATTATTTGTGTCCCATTTTATTCTTCCAGTTTTTAACCCCGAAATTATATTGGATAACTCGTTTAGTTCTGCCCACTCATATTTTAACTTAAGCTCCCTTGCTGCCTCTTTTATACAGCTATTTTTATCAGTAGGATCATATATGGTAAAGTTAGGTCTATATCCTAAGTAGTGTATTTTTTCCCTTAATATTTTAACTCCAAAGGCATGAAAAGTAGATACAGTTAAATTGCTTAGCTTCTTACCGGTTATAGATTTAACCCTCTCTTCCATCTCTCTTGCTGCCTTATTAGTAAAGGTAAGGGCTAGAATGTTTGATTGGGGAATCCCATGGTTAAGCATATTGGCTATTCTATTTGTAACAACACCGGTCTTTCCACTACCTGCACCTGCAATAATTAATACAGGACCCTCAATTGTGTCTACTGCAAGTTTCTGTTCTGGATTTAAATTAACCTTTGTTCCCATAATACCTCTTCCATATTTTTATATTCTCTCGACCATCCATTTCAAGCTGAATTAGTTTGTATAACTGTGAACAACCAAGCCAACTAACCCTAGAAAAATTGATGCTAAGGCAGTTATTATTATTTAGTTTTGATATTTTAATCAATAGTAATCTTAAACCTTTTAGTAGGTTTGATGGGTCTAGTTTTAGTAGTGATTTAGGATCAAATTCCCCACTATTTAATATTAAAATGTCTTCTTGTTGAAGTAACTCAATTGATCCTACTTTATTATTACTATCCATAATCTCAATAGTAGATTTAGTACTACTCTTTTTATATAAAAGTTTTATCTGGGACCTGCTTGTAAGTGGTATAGACTTAATAAAGTAGTCATTTTCAATTGCTTTTAAAATATTATTATAAAAAAAATCTACTCTATTCCTAAAATTTGACTCAGTTGAAAGATCATCGATTCTTTTACGTATAATAAGGGGTAGATTTTTAAAATCACTTTTTACCCTATCTTCAACAAACTTATAAATGTTGTATGTAAGGTCTGGGCCCTTATTCCCACACTTAACCTTAAAATACTCGATTACTTCTGGCTTTAACTCTGAACTATATAGTTTGAACTCTAGTAAAAGATCAATGTTATAGTTTTTCATTAAGTTTATATTAAGAGGATCATTTTTTATATAATCATTAAGACTTTTAATCTTAATCCCTCTTTCTATATTATTAATAATCTCTTGATTATAGCAGTTAAATTTTAGATCACCTATATCAATATCTTTAATAACTTCATTTAAAGTAATATTTGATAATATTAAAAGAAGTGGAGATAATATATTCCATGATCTAGGATCTAGAGTCTCAATTTTGTCATCTAAGCTATGGTTTGTAAGCCAACTTTTTGGTAGTTTATTAGGGTTCATCTTGTAATCAATAGCTTCTCTATATGGGAGTAGGGAGATAAGAACGGCTGGATACTCGTTTAATATAAGCCCTAAATCATCGGAAAAAAGTGGATTTAAGTAGAAAAACTCACCACTATTTACACTTAATAAAATCTCCTCAGCATTGTTTTTAACCCTATTTATTCTGCCTCTTATAGTGGAATCAATATAACTTTTTTTATAGTGACTCTTAATTAAGTTCTCCCCAGCAGTGCCTAAAAGTATAGTTGTACCAATTCCACACATATCAAAAACATAGAAACTTAGATTATTAATACTCTTAGATCTTAAGTATCTACCTAATTTGTAGGATCCCTGGGATGTAACTGATGAGTCTCCTACTAACTCCTCTTTATCTGTAAAAATAATAATACTATTGTGTTTTTTATTTTTTATACGTTTTCCATGGTATAAAAGGTAAAATACAGCAGCGCTATTATCATTTGCTCCAGGGGTGTTTTCAACCCTATCATAGTGGGCTAATAAAACATTAGAGTGCTCTTTTGATACAAGGTTGTATGGGAAAAGTACTATATGAATAGAGTCTTCAAAGTTTATTATTGAGTAGGGAATACCCTCTCTCTCTAATATCGATACAATTATCTCTCTTCTGTTACAGTTAAGTTCACAAAATTCTTTAAATATCTTCTGCTCTTTTAAACTATTTTTCATAATTTAAGTAAACCTTGGATGTTTTTAACCCGATCTGTTGGTATTCTTAAACTGTCAATCCTACTAACAACTTCTATCCCTCTAATTGAGTTTGTTATAAAAAACCCATCACAACTCTTTAAATCTTCTGTATATATTTCCTTCTCAAAAATTGTGTATCCCCCAATATTTTTTAAAGATAGTAGGTGTGTTCTAATTACTCCAGGTAGTAGTGGCAGAGTAGCAGGAGGTGTTAAAATACTCTCCCCATTTATTAAAAAAATATTTGCTATACCAGTTTCTAATAATCTCTCTTTATGGTCTTTAAAAATTGTATTACTATTTTGTAAATTATTGTAATAATTTAAACTCTTGTAGTTGTATATTGGGTCATTACCCCTTATTTTTTTTGATACTTGAAGCTCATGGACCATAGATTTATATGGGAGTTTAGTTGTTGAAATTAAAAAAGATACTCTCTCTAGATCCTTAAATATCACAATTTTAACCCTTGCTGAGTTTAGGTTGTTCTCCCTAAGAACTGTTTTTATTAAATTCTCAAAGTTCAGTTTAGGAAGATTAAAGTTAAAAAATATAATACTCATCTCTATTCGTTCTAAGTGGTAGTTTAAATGTAAAATATTGTTTTCAATAACTTTAATAGTTGTAAAGAAGCCTTCCCCAAAGTTAAATCCGCTACATAGGGGAGATATACATCTATCATTTTCATCTAAAACTCTATTATTGAATATAATCTTCACAGTTTACCGCCTTAAAAATAGATTTTAGTTTAACTAAGAACTCCAGATACTCATCTGTAGGATCAGAATCTATTGTAACAGCTCCTCCAGAATTAAAAACTATTTTATTATCTTTTATTACAGCGCTTCTAATTACAATATTACTATTAAGATACTCTTTATTCATTATAAATAGCGTTCCGGTATATAAGTTTCTTGAGGACTTCTCTAGCTCTTCGGTAATTTCCATACATCTTATTTTTGGGCATCCAGTAATAGAACCTCCTGGAAATGTAGCTTTTATTAGGTCTACTATGGAACAGTTATCCTCTAGTACACCATTTATAATTGAGACAAGGTGGTGTACACTTTTATAGTGTTCAACTCTTTTTTTATTTACAACCTGAACACTTCCTACTTTACAAACCTTAGATAGATCATTTCTTAGTAAATCTACAATCATATAGAGTTCTGCCTGATTTTTTGAAGATTTATATAGCTTTTTTTGAAGCTCCATATCCTCCTGTAGGTTATCAGAGCGTTTAATAGTTCCCTTTATAGGTCTACTTTCAACTAATCTATTTTCAACGTTAAGGTATAGTTCTGGACTATTGGATATAATAGTATATCCATCTCTTTCTAAATATGCGGAGTAGGGAGCACTGTTTTGATAGTATAATTTTTTAAAAAGAGCTAGTGGTGAGCCTACAAAGTCACCTATTATTCCCTGGGTTAAGTTAACTTCGTAAACCTCCCCATCTAGTATGTACTCCTGTATCTTTTCCACATTTTTTATATACTCTGATTTAGAGAAGTCAGGTGTCAAATTTTCAACTTTAAAATCCGTATCTTTAAAACTCTCCCCAGAAAAGTTATTCTCATCATGGTAACTAATACTTATCTTAAATAACTCTCTATTACTGTTATCGAAATAGTAGTACTCCTTATATAGTGTCCAGTTAAAATAGGGGAATTTTATTAAATCTGTTGTCTGCTTTTTAATATTTTCAATAGAGTGTAAAGCCTCGTAACTTATATAACCAATGGCACCTATTCTGTTTATTGGGTATGGATAGGTGTGAAAATCTGTAGAATTATTTAACTCTTCTACTCTCTGCCAGAAACTGTCTAAGTCTGTAATAGTTACATCCCTAGCAGGTTTAATACCAATAACAGACTGTTTTGAAATATCATCTCGACCTTCTCCTGTTAATATTGAAGGTTTAAAATCCCTATCTAATTGAAGAAAAAATGAGGTGGGTTCACAATAATCGATTTTACTGATTTTATAACTCAATATTCTATTGTTCATATAAGATTATACTCCACAAAAAAATTACTAACTAATTTGTCTCCATACTCTGTTAAAAATGATTCAGGGTGAAACTGCAAGCCGTATATAGGTCTAGTTTTGTGGGTAATGGCCATAATCGTTCCATCCTTTGAGTACCCTAATATCTTAACTTCTTTAGATGGCTCTATAACTAGAGAGTGATATCTAGCTATTTCAATTGTTTTAGGTATATTCTTAAAAAGTGGACTTGTTTTATGGGTAAATATTGATACTTTACCATGTATAGGCCTTACCCCTCTAACAGTTTTACCTCCAAAATACTCATTGATACACTGCATACCAAGACATATGCCTAGAACTGGAGTTGATATTTTTATATTATCAAGAACTTCTTTAACAATTGGTGTAGCCTTAGGCCTACCTGGGCCAGGAGAAATTATAATGGCACTATAATCATCTATTTTATCTATGGATATCTCATAATCCCTTAAAACATCAATAGGCCCTGGATACTGACTTTTTATTAGATGTAACAAGTTATATGTAAAAGAATCATAGTTATCAATTAATAGTATTCTATTCATATCTATTTTATATCAAAAAAAATATCTTTACTAAAGTAAAATCTACATATACCGAAAATAGATTTAAGGGAGGATTGTATATGGTAAGAGGACTTTATACAGGTGCTAGTGGCATGCAGGCTCAAATGCATAAAATGGATGCACTTTCTAACAATTTGGCAAATGTTAATACTACAGGGTATAAAAAAGATACCTCTGTGCAAAAAGCTTTTCCCCAGTTATTACTTAGTAGGTTAAATGATAATGGAGTACATAAATTTCCATTTGGCTCTAGTGATTCCGCACCAATTGTAGGCAAATTGGGTATGGGTGTAGAGTATAATGAAAGTTTTACAGTTTTCGAGCAAGGTTCATTAAAACAGACAGATAACCCATTTGATTTAGCCCTGGAAGATAAGGGGTTTTTCACTATAGATACACCCTTTGGTGAGAGATATACACGGAATGGAACCTTTACTTTAGGTAAAGAGGGAATGTTGTTAACAAAAGAGGGCTATCCTGTAATGGGAGAAGAGGGTCCTATATATATAAAGAAAAACAATTTTATGATTGATAAAGATGGAAATGTTTTCCAAAATGGGGATTATTCAGATGATCCAAAACAGATGGTTTCAATGGAGTCTAATGAGTGGAAAAATACTGAAAAGGTAGACTCTATTAAGATTGTAGGCTTTGACAACGATAGGTTCATTAAAAAAACAGGTTCTTCTTTATGGGCAGCTACTGAGAATTCAGGAAGCGCTGAAATTTTAAGAGGAACAGAAAGACCTAAGGTATCCCAAGGGTTTATAGAGGCATCAAATGTTAACTCTGTTAACGAGATGGTAAATCTTATATCAGTAAATAGAGCCTATGAAGCAAATCAGAAGGTTATATCTACCCAGGATAATTTAACTGGTAAACTTATAAATAACGTGGCAAGGGCTTAGGAGTAGTATATGATGAGATCATTATGGACCGCAGCATCAGGTATGAACGGTCAACAATTTAATATAGATACAATTTCAAATAACTTATCAAATGTTAATACAACAGGCTTTAAAGAGGTTAGGGCAGAGTTTGAAGATCTACTCTACCAAAACTCAAGAATTGCAGGAACCCCAGCAACAAGGGATACTGTAGTACCTACAGGTATACAGGTTGGACACGGTGTAAAAGTTGCTGCGACCCAAAGAATGTTTACCCAAGGGTCTATAAGGCAGACGGATAATGACGCGGATATGGCAATAACTGGTGAAGGTTTTTTTAGAATACAGCAGTTAGATGGCTCTGATGGTTTTACAAGAAATGGAGCTTTTAAAATTGATGTTAATGGACAGGTTGTAACAGCAAATGGAAATAAGGTTGAACCAGAAATTATTTTACCAGAGGGGTTTATTAGAAACTCCCTTGCTATAAGTGCAGATGGTAGGGTTACTGTAAAGGTTCCAGGGAACGATGATAATATAGAGGTAGGGCAGATGGAAATTTATCGGTTTGTAAACCCTGCAGGTCTACAAGCTATTGGTTCAAATACGTTTAAAATTACAAATGCATCTGGGGAAGCAATTGGTGGTAGACCAGGTTTTGATGGAATGGGTGAGATTAAACATAAGTTTTTAGAGAGTTCAAATGTTTCTACAGTAAAAGAGATGGTTAATATGATAGTCGCCCAAAGAGCTTACGAATTAAATTCTAAGGCGATCCAAACATCTGATAGTATGTTAGGTATTGCAAATAATCTTAAAAGATAGATCAAAATGACTGGTAAATCCAGTCATTTTTTTTTGAATAACTTATTAAAAAAGTTTGATATACAATTTATTATTTTACTAAAAAAGGATGGGTTTTGAAGTTTTTTCAGTCTTTGGTAGGCAGATTGTAATTCATAATCTGTAAAATCTTTTCTTACTAGGTTCTCTTCTAACTCCCTCTCAATTAACTCTATTTTTGAAGGGTCATCAATAACTTTAGTCTCAATTAGTTGCCAACCAAGCTGTTTAGCAGACTCTAATCTTCTAAAACCAGATATTAGTTCATACCTATCGTTGATTATTATAGGGTGAAATAATCCATACTTATTTAGGCTATCCTTTAATACTTCCAAGTCCCCTATATCAATTCTGATTCTTTTTTTTATTCGAATCTCTGCTATTTTTACCAACATTTTTTAGTCCCATAATTCGTCTATAGATAAATCCTCATCACTATTACTCTCTGGTTCACTATTTTCAAAGAAGTCTGTTTCCATCTTAATACTATTAAGTATATTCTGATCCGGAGATATTTCAACCTCAATCAGATCCATAATTTTAAATATGGTCTCATTTCTTGCTTCTTGAACAAATGTGTGGTATTCGCAGAAGGTTGTTGGTTCAGTTCCTGTCTTATATACTTCTCTAATGGTATCTGGACAGTTTTGAGATGCCAGGTCTCCAGAAACAGCACAAATAGTTCGCTCAATTATACCATTAGGTCTAAAGAACTGTTTTACAGGTAGATCCTTATGAATTTCAGCCATATATTTTGCCCATACAAAACCGGCTAATACTGCTCCATTATTATTTTGACCTAGTGTATTTGATCCTTTGTCAAAACCATACCATAAACTTGTTGTATAATAAGGAGAGTAACCTACAGCCCAGCTATCCTTCCAGTTTTGACTGGTTCCTGTTTTACCAGCAATAGCCATTCCATTAAAACCTATACCGTACTTCTCTTCTGTTCTCCACCCATAGTTTAGTGTTCCCCCAGGAGCCTTAGTTGTCTCTAATATACTTGTCATAATATATGCATCCTGGGCAGACATAATCTGATTTTCAGGCCTATATGACTTTTGTAGCATGTCATCCTCAACGTGGGTAATTATTGCACCATTTTGATTCTCAATAAATTTAATACCGTATGGGTCATTTGCTTTCCCTTGATTTGCAAATGTTGCAAAAGCTCTTACCATTTGACCTGGAGATACTGTAGTTGTACCAAGTGCCATTGGGAATTTTCTATCAAATTTTCTTCTAATGACACTAGGATCAGTTATTCCAAGTAGAGCAGCAGATCTAGATATTGCGTCATCAAAACCAATTTTTTCCAAGGACTCAATAGCAGGAATATTTAGAGATTTATTTAAAGCATATCTTAATAAAACGTGTCCATACCAATGTCCTCCATAGTTGTTTGGAGTATAAGGCTCTGCACCATCTAAAACAAATGTTTTAGGTTTATCAGTAAAATGGGTACCTGCTGTTAACTTATTACTACTTATACCAGCAGACATATATAGGGGTTTAAAAGCTGATCCAGGGGATATTTGTACATCTGGATTTAAAACTCTATTTAGTTGATTTGTATATTCAAATTTACTACCACCAATTAGTGCTAAAATCTGACCATTTGTATTATCTACAGTTATTAATGCAGTCTCAATCTGGTTATCCAGTGTATCCTTTGACTCATTTAAAGAGTACTGGCTAACACTGTTTAAGGAGTTTATACCGGATATAAGGGATAATAATCTAATTTGAGGGGATAGACTCTTATTAAAGTAGTCGTGTTCCTTCTGCTGTTTAGCCTTATCCTCTACCTTAATATCTTTTATATTGGAAACTAGTCCCATTAAGCTTATTATTGGGGAGAACTGGTTATATACTAACTCTTTTTTTGCATTTGATTGATTTTTAAAACCATCTCTAACCTTTGTTAATCTGCTTAAAACAAATTTATCTGCTGCGGCTTGATAGTTTAAATCCAGGGATGTATGTATTGTATAACCATCTTTATATGGATCCTGTGTTCCATATAGTAGGTTTTTTAACTCTTCCCTAACATACTCTGTAAACCAAGGTGCTTTATCGTCTCTTTTTCTTGCACTATGTACATTCTCAGCTCCATCCCTAGACCAGTCATGATTAAGCCAATATGTTGCAAAACTTTTATCCGCATCTTCTGCTGAAATGTATCCGTTTAACACCATCTGATCTAAAACTCTACGTTGAACTTTTTTAGCACCACTTGGATTTCTAAAAGGGGAGTAGAGTGTAGGTCTAGCTACTTGTATAACACTCATAACAGACTCTGCAGCACTATTTTCCCTAGCTGAATGTTCGAAAAAGTAGTTACTTATCGCCTCAATACCATAGGCTCCATGACCAAAGTTAACTTTATTTAAATACATTTGAAAAATTTCTTGTTTTGAGTACTGTCTCTCAACCTGCCAAGCTTCCCACAACTCTTCTAGTTTTGTAAAAATACTTCGATTAAAAACATTATCTAGTCTAATTTTTGCCAATTGCTGGGTTAAAGTACTACCACCACCACCATCTAGGTTTCCATTCTTTAAAATAGAAAAAACAGCCCGGGAGAAACCACGAACACTAAATCCATTGTGTCTAAAAAATGGGTTATCTTCCCTTGTAAGAAGTGCAAATACCTGATATTTAGGAAGATCATTAAACTCTAACAGGGTTCTCTGTTCAACTCCAACTAATTCAGATATAACTTCACCATTTCTATCTAATACAACAGATGGTAAAGATGGCTTTTCCAAAATAAAATTCTCTATATTTTTGTTATTTATATTAATAGAAACAGCAAAAGCTAGTCCTACTGATAAAACAATTAATAATAAAGTGAATAATGTAAAAAATATTCTAAATCCGATACGGTGTTTATGGGTAAAAATCATAATCAAATATTACTCTGTCTGCCTTAGGGTAGTCAATGGTAAAAAAAAAGCCGGAGAATAAATCCCCGGCTTTAACTTAATGATAAAATTATCTAGCTAATGGGTCAGCACCTATAGTTCCTACAAGATCTTCTCTATATTTAGCAGATTTGTAATAACTTAGTAACTCTTCAGCTTCTTTTAAAGCTACCTTAGCTTTATCAATAACACTCTCTTCATGGGGCTTTGATGAACCTATAAAGTTATTTAAATATTCAACGTTGGACTCATAAAGCTTAATGCTTTTCTCTTGCATAGCATCAAGTCTGTCTTGGTACCATTTAGAGTTTAATACTTCATCTCTAGTAAACATTTTTCTAAACTGGGGAGAGTTTAATGTCATTCCCTGGTATTCACCCTGGGACATAATGTACATTAAAGCCTTTAAAGGAGGCGCAGCAAACTCTACAGATCCATCTTTAATATATTCTGTAGATATCTTCTTATATGTTTCTGTAATATTATCAATTCCATCAACAAATGCCTCTAGATCTTGTAATTCAGGTTTTAACATATCCTCAGGGAATATTGAGTCTGGATTATCAAATATCTTACCTAGGAAGTCCTGGGTAAACTTTTTAGTTAATCTCATTCCTAAAATACTAGCAGGAATAGTTCTGCCTTTGTAATCAAAATCCTCAACTCTCTCTAAATGTCCATTTTCTAATAATTTGTATGCATTTCTCTCATCTTCTGTTAGTCTACACCACAGTTCAGGAATTAAAAGAGACACATCATGGGCAACCTTATACTTATGACCAATATTACCAGCTGCTGATGAATAACCATTATATTCACCTAAAATGTTTGATAACATAACGTTGTTTAAATCTGTAGTTGCAACTAATGCGTTAAAAGGTCCCTTTGTTAATGCACCCTCTGAACCTGCACCTGTTGTAGAAGGAGATTTACCTGTTAAGCTACACATAAAGTCCATTAATAACTCAGGTAGTTCTTGGAAGTGAATTGGTCCATATACAGCTAAGGGTCTAATTCCCTCTTTTCTGTCAATTGGGTTGTTTCTTCTTCCTGATAATATTGCGTTTACAGGATTATGTAGAGGTTTATCCATTGGGATTTCCCTAGATAATCTTGCTCCAATTTTATGAACATCAGATTTTAAAGAGTTGATTAAATCCTTTTGGGTTTCAAGGTATCTAGGGTTTTTAGTTGGGGCACCATTTACAATTCTAGGGTGGCTAGAAATTACAAAGTACTTAATACTCTCATCCCTTTGTACTTCTAATAACATGTCTTTTACAGGGTCCGTATACTTGTTAAAATTAATAGTATCATTTATTAACTCTGTAGCGTACTCCCTAGGAAACGGCTCAAAGTTAGAAATAAACATTCCTGTTGAAGATAGATCTTCCTCAGCCTGTTTATCATAACCTCTAATTATAGCATCATCTGGTCTTTGGAAGAATCTAGACTCAGAGTTAGCTGCCATTTTAACACTTTGGTTTTTATACATTGGGTTTAGGTTTTCTAACATTCTAGCTGGAACAGTTACACTTGCTGTTATATCATCCTCTAACTGTAGTTTGTCAGCTGGTAGGTAGTCTTGTCTTAACTTGTATGTTCTTCCAACACCCTTTGTATCCCTACCAATTCTTAGGTAACTACCACTAATTTTTCTACCATTAAATTTAAACTGATTACCAGGTTTTCCGTTAATAAAATCTACACTAAACTTATCCTTCCAGTTATCTCCCCATGATGGTTCATAAAATCGTTTAACCAAGAAAACAATGGATTTAATTCTTGATGGAACACTCTGCAACCAGTTGTTAAAATCGTCACTCCAGTCCGGGTTCTCGTTTAATAGTCTAATTACTGAACCTAAAGATCTATCCTGGGACAATATTTTTCTACTAACGTTGTTTTTTCTTGGTACTCTATATCTATCGGAATAATCTTTGTTTATAATTTCTTCAACTAAAACAATATCCTCTTCAAAGTCACCAGTAAAGATTGGTCCAAAGTCTATTGCGTCCCATATAGATTTGGAGATCTCTGATTTACCACCACCAGAAACAGTACATGGTTTATGGCAAAAAGTACCTTCAGCATCTGTTCCTACAAGTCTCCAAGCTGGAGTCTGTGGATGTTTTTCCATTCTTACTTTATATCCAGATGGTAAAACGTAGTAAAAGCCAGGTAAAATATGGATCTCTCCACCTTTCCATGTTGCTTTTTGACCATCAATTAATGTAAATAGTGTATCTTCTGGTACATAAATTAATTCAGGATGTCTGTTATCTACAGCGTATCCTTCAGGTTTAATAGTTACATGATCTTTTAATAATTCCATAGCTTTTTTAAAAGTATGTTCCGTATCTATTGTACTATCGGCCTTATAACTCTTTCCAAGGTTTTTACAAGTATAAGCTAGGGCTCCACCAGCATGTTCCTCTTCGTATAAACCTGAAAGGTTTGCAGAGTAACCCATCTGAGTTTTAACCTCTTTTTTACTATAACCAAAGTAGTTATCACCTATTATTGTTACTATAACTCCTCTATCATCCCTAGCTGTTATTTTATATGGTGTACCATCATTGTATAGCTCGTCTTCTTTTTCCCAGCACATTCCATCTTTAATTTGTCTCTCTGTAGCATCTTTTATATTTGGAAGTCCTAAATCTTTCTTTTTTAATTTAGTTATTTGTGGTGCTAAAATAACGCAACCTGTATGACCAGTCCAATTTTTTGGGTTTAATGCAGCATCATTTTCTGGTAGTAGTGGATCACCACCATTTCCAAAAATAGACTCTACAAAATCTAAGTTACAAACTATATTCCCTGGTGCAAAAAAACGAATTTCCATAGATTTTTCTTCTGTGTATCCAGGTATCTCAGGACATACTATAGGCCTTAATAGTAGGGAAACAAAGGTCTCAGCATGTTTCTCCTGGCTAGATGTAAATGGAAGTTTTTTAAACTCTGATCCAGGGTTTAAAGCCGATTTTAATATTCTAGAGAATGCAACCTTTGGAACCTCTTTTTTGTCAAATGGTACAGGTAGACCACCTTCAACAACATGGAATGATCCTTTAGTTGTTCTTCTATCATTTTTAGGGTTGTGAACTACACCCTGTTTTATTCTATATGAACTTACTAGTTCTGTTTTAAATTCATCCTTATCTACAGGAAGAGATAAAACCCTAGCTAATCCGTGTTTATCTAATACAAAAGTATTTGAGGGTAGTCTTTCAGTTTTATCATCAAGATCGTTTAAATAACTATCAAGAAAGTTTTGAATCCTAGTATCAGCTGGACTTAAGTGAGTAGATAATAGTCTATCTTTCTCTCTAAAATGTTCAATTAGATCCCAAGCTGTCTTTAATTCTTCATCATCTTTTCCTTCAAAGTAGGGTAGGCCCATAGAAGCTAATTTCATATTGATATATTTAATATATTTATCAATATTTTCACTTCCCAAAGGGTTAACCTCAATTCCAAAATCTCTATTAACTCGCATTCATATTCTCCCGTTATTGTTGTTTGATATTAGAATCAGTAATACATAGAATCTAATTTACTAATAATATATACAATTTGGAATAAAATGAAAAGGGTTAGAAAATTTTTATTTTGACACATATTAAATATGTCAAGTTAAAATACGACCAAAAACCTTTTTTTGAAGATTATGTTTGACCTTTGCTACTCTAGTATATAAAATTGTTTTTATATTCTACAAAAAATTAGGAGATGTTTAGAATGAAAAAAATTGCTAAAATTCTAGCACTAGTTACAGTTTCATCATTATTGTTTGTTTCTTGCTCAAAAAAAGCTGAGGATACTACAAAAGATGCACCTAAAATGGAACAGGTTAAATTAAAGGTTGGTATGGTTACAGATGCTGGAACTATCGATGACAAATCATTTAACCAAGGTACATGGGAAGGTATTCTAAGAGCTGGAGATGAATTAGGTGTTACAGTTAAATACTTAAAGCCTGTTGGAACAACAGAGGCTGACTATTTAAAAGAGATTGGTAACCTATATGACGCTGGTTATAAATTTATTGTAACTCCAGGTTTCAAATTTGAAACTACTATATTTAAAGCTCAAGATAAATATAAAGACGCCAAGTTTATTTTATTAGATGGTATTCCACACCCAGGTGACTACTCTGTAAAAGTTGGTGAGAACACAGTTTCTATTAACTTTGCTGAGCACGAGTCTGGTTTTGTTGCTGCTATTGCTGCTTCTCTTCAATTAAAAGAGGGTTCAGTTGGTTTTATTGGTGGTATGGAAATTCCTGCAGTTCAACGATTTAACTGGGGATTCCAACAAGGTATAATGTATGCAAACGAAAACTTAGGTACAAGTATTGAACTTGATGCTGAGAACATTATTTATCAAGGTACATTCTCTGATGTAGCTGCTGGACAACAATTAGCTGCTCAAATGTATGATAAAGGTGTAGATGCTGTATTCTGTGCTGCTGGTGGTGTTGGTGTTGGAGCTATTAATGAAGCTAAAAATCGTGCAAAATCAGGTGAGAAAGTTTGGATTATTGGTGTTGACGTTGATCAATATTCTGAGGGAATCTATGAAGGTGATAAATCTATCGTTTTAACTTCTGCAATGAAGAGAATTGATAATGCATCATTTGATATGGTTGCAGCAGAGTTAAAAGGAAACTTCCCTGGTGGTCAAGTATTGACTTTTGATGCTGCAAATACAGGTGTTGGTATTCCAGCTAAAAACCCTAACTTAAGTGCAGATGTACAAGCTAAAGTTGCTTCTATTTATGCTGATCTTCAATCTGGTAAGATTACAGTTGCTGCAGAACAAGGTGATTTAGTTAAATAATATTAATAATTTAATTGGGAAGGTTGAAAAATACCTTCCTTTTTTTTTAGGGGGCTTTTATGGACTACGTTATAGAAATGGAGAAAATTCGTAAGGAATTTCCTGGAATTATAGCTAATGATGATATTTCTATTAATCTTAAAAAAGGGGAGATTTTAGCTCTTCTCGGTGAGAACGGGGCTGGAAAATCAACACTTATGAGCATTTTGTTTGGTTTATATAAACCTGATGGTGGTCATATAAAAGTTAATGGAGAAGAAGTAACTATTCAGAATCCAAACCAAGCTGGTGAACTGGGTATAGGTATGGTGCATCAGCACTTTAAACTTGTACATAACTTTACAATTACAGAAAATATAATTTTAGGTAATGAGCCTAAGGGTTTAAAGATTGATTTAAGTGAGGCTAGGAATAAAATTATATCCCTATCTGAAAAGTATAATCTGAATGTTGACCCAGATGAAAAAATAGAAAACGTTTCAGTAGGTATGCAGCAGAGAGTAGAGATTCTAAAAATGCTCTATAGAGATGCTCATATATTAATTTTTGATGAACCTACAGCAGTATTAACTCCACAAGAGATTATTGAGTTAATGAAAATTATGAAGAATTTAATTGATGAAGGTAAATCAATTATTCTAATAACACATAAATTAAAAGAGATTAAGCAAGTTGCTGATAGATGTACTGTTATTCGTCGTGGAAAAGTTATTGATACTGTTGATGTAAAAAATGCAACATTAGCTGAGATGGCAGAAAAGATGGTTGGTCGAAAAGTCTCTTTCTCTGTAGAGAAGGGTGAGTTTAATCCTGGTCGAGAAATTTTAAAGGTTCAAAACCTTAATGTTATAAATAGTAGAAAAATCCTGGGTGTTAAAGATTTCTCAATAAATGTAAGAGCTGGGGAAATTGTTGGACTTGCAGGTGTTGATGGTAATGGTCAGACAGAACTAATTGAAGCAATTACTGGTATTAGAAAATCCGAGAGTGGTATTATTGATTTAAATGGTAATAATCTTATAGATAAAACAATAAAAGAGAGAATAGATGCGGGGATTTCCCATATTCCTGAGGATCGGCATAAACACGGACTTGTTCTTGATTACTCCTTAGAAGAGAATATGGTATTAGAAAAGGTCGACAGTAGTAGATTTTCTACAAATGGTTTCTTGAATAAGGATGAAATAAGAAAACACGCATTAAAAGTTATAGAAGATTTTGATGTAAGATCAGGGAGAGGTCCTTTAACAGTTACAAGGTCCATGTCTGGTGGAAACCAGCAAAAGGCGATTGTAGGTAGAGAGATTTTTCAAGATCCAGACCTACTTTTAGCAGTCCAACCAACTAGGGGTTTAGATGTTGGGTCTATAGAGTATATTCATAAGCGACTAATAGAGCAGAGAGATAGTGGGAAAGCTGTATTATTAGTATCCTTGGAGTTAGATGAAATTTTAGACCTTTCAGATAGAATTGTTGTTATTAACAATGGAGAACTTATTGGGGAAGTTGATGCAAAGGATACAAATGAAAACCAAATAGGTTTAATGATGGCCGGTGTTAAAGAAGGAGAGCAATCTTGAATTCAGAAAAATTACGACCACTTTGGGTCGCATTAGTTGCAGTATTGTTAGGTTTAATTGCCGGTGCAATACTTATGCTTTTTACTGGAAATAATCCTATAGAGGGGTATTTATATCTTTTTAGAGGTGGATTAATGAACCTCGAAAGGGTTGGAAATACATTAGCAACTGCTACAGCCCTAATACTAACAGGGTTATCTGTCGCTTTTGCATTTAAAACAGGACTCTTTAATATTGGTGCTTCTGGGCAGATGTTAATTGGTGGTTTATTGGCTACAGCATGTGGTTTAACACTAGATTTACCTAAACCTGTACTTATCCCAATAGTAATATTTGCCGGTATTATAGGTGGTGGTCTTTGGGCTCTGATTCCTGGGATTTTAAAAGCAAAATTTAACGTTCATGAAGTTGTTGCTACAATAATGATGAACTGGATTGCATATTGGACTGTAAACTACTCAGTTCCCGCTTTTTTTAAAGGGCAGTATTTAGAGACAGAGTCTAGAAATATTGGAGCAAATGCATCCTTAAGAGTCGATTGGTTAACTAATCTATTTGATGGTTCCTATATTAATATGGGACTTTTTATTGCAATTTTCTGTATTATAGTTATTTCTATTATACTTAATAAAACCGTATTAGGATTTGAGTTGAAAGCTGTAGGTTATAATAAGGACTCAGCTAATTATGCAGGAATGAATGTAAATAGAAACATTGTTTTATCCATGGTTATAGCTGGAGCATTAGCAGGGTTAGCTGGAGTTACATACTACCTTGGATACTCATCAAATATTCAGATCGGCGTATTACCAAGCCAAGGTTTTGATGGAATAGCTGTTGCACTACTTGGTGCAAATAATCCTTACGGAGCATTAGCTACCGCTATATTCTTTGGAATACTACACTCAGGTAAGGGTTTTATGAATGCAATGACAAGTATTCCTCCTGAAATTGGAGATACTATAATTGCAATAATAATCTACTTTGCAGCAACAAGTATGTTAATTCATATGTTCTTAGATAAAATTACAGCCTTTATTAAAAGGGGGAAAAAATAGATGTTTGATATAATTTCAGGGTTATTCCCTTATGCGATAGCTTATACAATACCTCTTTTAATAACAAGTTTAGGTGGCCTTTTTAGTGAAAGAAGTGGGGTCGTAAACATTGGACTAGAAGGTCTTATGGTTATGGGTTCCTTTGCTGGTGCTATTACCATTTCATCCCTTGAAGGAGCTATGCCTAATGGTTCTATATGGATTGGTATTCTAGTTGCCGGCTTAGTAGCTGGTATTTTCAGTCTATTACACGCTTTTGCAAGTATCCACCTAAAAGCCAATCAGGTTATTAGTGGTACAGCTATTAATATGATAGCAGGAGCTATAACAGTTTTTTTTGCAAGAAATATTACTGGAAGTGGGAATATTAGAATCCAATTAGGACTACCTAGGATTTCAATACCTATTTTAAAAGATATCCCCTACTAGGAGATCTCTTTTTCTCAAATACATATATGACTACATGGGTTGTTTTAGCATTACTTTTCATCTCAAAATTTGTAATATCTAACACTGCATTTGGCTTAAGATTAAGAGCCTGTGGAGAGCATCCCAAGCAGCAGCTGCAGCTGGTATAAATGTATATTTTATACGGTATGTAGCAGTTTTTATATCAGGTGTTTTTGCTGGTATAGGAGGGGCTGTAATACTAGTTACTTACTCAGGAGAATTTAATGGATCAGTTGCAGGATTAGGTTTCTTAGCCCTAGCAGCACTTATTTTTGGACAGTGGAAACCATTGGGTATCTTAGGTGCAACATTCTTTTTTGGGTTTGCATCTACAATCGCCAACGTATCCCAGGCTATACCTCTATTAGCTTCCATCCCAGGGGTTATACTAAAAATATTCCCTTATGTAGTTACATTAATAGCACTTGTAGCGTTTTCTAAAAGCTCCCAAGCTCCAAAAGCAGCTGGGGAACCCTTTGATCAAGGAAAAAGATAAACAACCAGAGCTTAGGCTCTGGTTTTTTTTATTGATTAATAAAATATATAATACTATTATGAATAAAAGTTAATATTTATTAGAAATTATTAAGGTGGAATCATGAAAAAATATTTACTCTTTTTATCAATATTATGTATAAATTTCTCTATTTTCTCTTCAGGTAATAATGAACCGGTACTTAAAGTTGAAGACAAGATAGTTGTTGGGTTAATACTCGACTCACCAGGACTTGGAGATAGTTCAAGTAATGATAGTTGTTATTTAGGTTTAGAGCAGGCAGCTGAAGAGGGATTAATTACACTAAGAGTAAAAACATCTAAAAGTCTTGAGGATTCTGTTTTAATTTTAACTAAATATGTTGAGGATAGAGTTGATATTGTATACGCAATTGGTGATAAAAATAAAAAACTCTTAATAGATGGTGCTAAATTGTATAAAAATACAACTTTTGTAGGTATTGATATACTATTTGATGAGAGTGAAATAAGAGAAAATCTATATGGAACTACTTTTAAAGAGCAGGATGGAGGCTACTTAGCAGGTCTTGTTGCTGGGAGCTTGACATATAAATACTTTAATAGACACCCTTTTTTAAACGAGGTAAATCGGGTTGGTATTATTCTGGGAAAAAATAATCCAGAGATAAATAGTTATAAACTAGGTTTTTATTCAGGTGTTAAAAAGGTGAATCCACCATGTGAAATTATTGAAATTAACTTAAATGACTTAGATAATGAAGAGAAGGGGGCAAGTGCAGTCTCTGAGTTAAAGGGAAAGGGTGTAGATATTGTTTTTACTGTTGCAGGGAATTCAGATATCGGTGTTTTTAAATCTGCTATAGAGAGTGATATTTTAGTAATTGCAGTAAATAAGGACCAAGGTGGTTTAAATAATACACTAACTTCTATAGAGAAGAAAATATCAGTTACAAGTTATTTAATGACTAAAAAAATTACAGCAGGTGAGTATAGTACTGGTTCTAATGTAGTTTTTGGTTTAAAAGAGGGGGGAATATCCTTAGCGCCCTATTATAACTTTGATAAATATATTCCTAAAGATCTAAATGTTCTAATTAAGAATAAAACAGAAAAACTTATTAAGGGGTCTGAAATTATACCATTAACTATTGAAGAAATAGAATTTGATCCAGAAGATATTCCAGAAATAGAGTAAGTGGGCTTTCACCCACTTAAACTTTTTAATTAGACTTTAAGAAAAAATCAATAATAAAGAAGGCTGTTATAATGTATGATAATACAGCTACTTTTTTACCCTTACCTGTAAATAAGTGTAATAAAACATAGGATGTCATACCAAAAGCTATACCTTCAGCTATTGAGTAAGTTAAAGGCATCATAATTATTGTTAAGAAGGCTGGTATCGCTTCTAAATAATCATTCCATTTAATCTCAACTACTGGAGACATCATAAAGACTCCAACAATAATAAGAGCAGGTGCTGTAGCCGCACTTGGAATCATTAAGAATATTGGTGATAAAAATATTGCTAAGAAGAAAAGTAGGGAAGTTGTAAGAGCTGTTAAACCTGTTCTTCCACCCTCAGTTACACCAGAGGCTGACTCTACATATGTTGTAACTGTACTAGTACCCATACAAGCACCAAAAGTTGTTCCAATAGCATCGGCAAGTAGGGCTTGCTTAGCGTTTGGTACTTTACCATCCTTAGTTAACATTCCAGCCTTAGTTGATACACCAATTAAAGTCCCAACCGTATCAAACATATCAACAAAAAGAAATGTAAACAGTACAACTAACATATCAATAGATAATACTTGGGAGAAATCAAATTTAAATGCGATCTCAGATAAGTTGAAATTTAAACCCCAATTAGTTGGTAGTGGAGTTATTCCCATTGGAATACCAATTACAGTGGAAGCTAGGATACCAATTAAAAGAGCACCATGAACTTTAAGTACTAATAAGATAGAGATAATTAGTAAACCAATAACAATTAGTAAAGCTGGAGAATTCCATGATAATTTACCAAGTATTAATGGTACAGAGTTAGCATCTCCTAACTGTACAATACCTGTATTACTATTATATAAACCGATAAAAGCTATAAATAGACCAATTCCCACAGATACAGCTTTTTTTACACCAACTGGTATACAGTTGATAATTGCTTCCCGTACATTTAAGAATGTTAATATAATGAAGATTATACCTTCAATAAATACTGCAGCTAATGCCATTTCCCAGGAGTAGCCCATTCCAAGTACTACAGTAAAGGCAAACAGTGCATTTAATCCCATCCCTGGTGCTAATGCAAAAGGTAAGTTGGCAACTAACGCCATAACAAGTGTTGCAACCCCTGCAGAAATAGCTGTAGCTAAAAATACTGCGTTTGCATCCATTCCAGTTGCAGATAAAATGCCTGGATTCACGGCTAAAATATATGCCATAGTCATAAAAGTTGTAATTCCAGCAAGTACTTCGGTTTTTACCGTTGTATTATGCTCTTTAAGTTTGAAGAATTTCTCCATATTTAACCTCCTAAAATTTTATTTATTATAAACAGGTAACAATATGTTTGCAAGTATGTATATTATAATGAAAATATGATAAGTTTTGTGCATGAAACATATTGAATTCTATTTAGCTTTAGACATTGGAGCAGGAGCCGGTGCTAAAATGGGTATCTTTTCTAAGGATAAAACACTAATTAAAGAGATGATGTTACCAAAGAGTCATTATGGAAGCCATGGTGATGAATTTGCTACTGCTTTAGAGGGTATAATTGAAACCAATGTTAAAGAAGCTGGTTTGGATATTAAGAACCTCTTATCTATTGGTATCTGTTGTGCTGGTATATTGGCCTCAGATGGAACATTTATACTATTTAAGAATCAGCCACAATTTAATGGGTATAATA
This sequence comes from Thiospirochaeta perfilievii, assembly GCF_008329945.1. Lineage (NCBI taxonomy): Bacteria > Pseudomonadati > Spirochaetota > Spirochaetia > Spirochaetales > Spirochaetaceae > Thiospirochaeta > Thiospirochaeta perfilievii. The sequence goes on from NZ_CP035807.1 coordinate 3,301,047, forward strand.
TTAGGTTAGCCTTGGAAAATTATTTCTCAGTACCTACTCAGATTGAGAACGATGCAGATGCAGGTGGTCTAGCTGAGTGGAGTGTTTTAAAAATGGAGTTATGCTACTGGGTTTTTGGTGGCGGTTGGGGAGGTGTTTGGATCTCAAAGGATGGAGATATAAATTACCCTTCCTACGACTGGGATGGAAAGGATAGTTCTCTCCATGTCTCAAATGAACCAGGTTACTCTATTGCCCTTGATAAATTAAAATTGAAAACACTATTTTATAAAGCTGGTGCATCCTATGATAATTTTGAAAAAATTTTAAAAGAGGATGAGTCCCTACCTAGTGGGGTTCTTGTTGGTCCTAATGGTGACCCTGGAACACTTAGAGCGGAGACTATTCTATCTGGCCCTGGTAGATGTAGATTATTTCGAGCAGTTGTTGGAGATGATACATTTTATGAGCGATTTTTAGATATTCATGAAGTTGCAAAAATGCATGACCCGTCTGTCGCTGGAGCATTTATTAGTAAGTTATCAAGTATGGGTGTAGATGCTGCAATTAAGACAGATGAATTATATGGTAATATTCTAGCAGTTGCCGCAGGAACATTAATTAATAGTTGTAAAAAAGATGGTATGAAACCAGGAATCCCCCTTTGTTTAGGAGGTAAACCTAGTTATGCACTACCTTATTTTGGACCCTCTTGCCAAAAAAGCCTAAGTAAAATTGGTATCTATAACTATTTAAGGCCCTCTGTAATTGATGAGAGTGGTCAAAGTGCTAATATGTTAGGTGCCCTAGTTATAGCTGAGTTAGCATTAAAAAAACAGAACTAAGGTTTATTTTTTTTCTGTTCTAATAATAACTCTTCAAAATCAGAGACAGGTCCAGGCTTACAATAAAAGTAACCCTGGGCTATATCACAATCAATACTTCTTAATACATTTTGCTGATGGGAATTTTCTATACCCTCTATAACTATTCTTATATTAAGTGCATGACCCTCTATGAATTAAAAGACCTTGTTTCAATGGCAACTAAATCAAACCCTTTTTTTATTGACTCAAGTCTAATATTATCTACTATCTCTCCTAGATAGTATCCATTTATAAATGGAGAAATAACTGCAATTCTTAAAGGTTTCGAAACTTTTTTCATTAATGTCCTTTTATAAAAGATAATTAATATTATATGGTACAATTATAATATATTTAATTACAATCTTAAATATTTTTTGTCTAAGATTTTGTAAATGGTATTGTAACAGTGAATTTACATCCACTTATAACCTTGCCATCACTTCTTTCATAGGGGGAGTTTAGTTCTATATTCCCGTTTAATAACTTAACCTTTTTAAGTATTAGGAAAAGCCCTAAACCACTTCCTGAAATTTGTTCCCTATGGCTTCTTTCCCCTCTATAAAATGGATCAAAAATATATCTTTTCTCTTTTTTAGATACTCCATAACCATTATCTTCTACAGTAAAAATTAAGTTGTTTGGTAGGCTTGTTTTACTATAAACTCGTATGACTCCTCCACTATTATAGGCATGTTTTGCAGCATTTATTATTAAATTTGTAAGTATTAATTCAATTGATTCTAAATCTGAAATAAATTTTTCAGGTAGAGATAATTTTAGTTGTAACTCTGCAGAGTACTCCCTTAAAATTAACTCTTTAATAGATTTTAGACTATCTTCTATCTTTTTACTCTCTATCTGTTTTAGAATAGGAGGCTTCTCTGACCGTCCCTCAAGGCGTGAAAATAGTAGTATCCCTTCGATTAAAGATGTTAACCTCCTTGATTGTCCCTTTATTAAATCCCCATAAGTTAAAATCCTATCAGGTTTTATAATTCCTGTTTGCATATTATCTGCAGCTAACTCAATAACTGCTAAAGGTGTTCTTAATTCATGGGTTACAGAGGCTACAAACTCCTTTTCCATAGATCTTAATTTTTTTAATCTTTTTATCTGTTGGAGTATAATAATGTAGAATAAACCTAGTCCTAAAAGTAATAGTATTGTTAAGATCCACTGCTTGCTTAGAGAGTCTTCTTTTATTTGTAAAAGTGACTTACCCCTAGATGTAACTTCAACAAAAAGATTGGACTCATTAGGTGGTCTTTTAGGGTTTAAAGGTCTAAAATTGAATTGATGGGGGAATTTCCCCCTATCAAATTCAATGAATAAGTTTACCTCAATAAGCCAACTTGGGTTTTGGTTAGTTAATAATCTTTTAATAGATTTAAGAGGAGAAAAGGTATAGACTCTCTCATCTAAAATAACACTGTTTTCAGGTTGCTTAAAGAACCATTTGATTTCATAATTATCTAAAAATGGGTCGCTCCTATTCTCGATATTTTCCTTGTAAAATAAGAGAAGGTCAAAATAAATAAAAATAGTTACATCCTTATTTGTTTTATCAATAAAGCTATATTTCACCAAGCCTGTGTTATATTTATCTGGGATAAACATCCCAATATCCCTGCTATCAAATCTATAATAATTACTAATATTCCAGCTCTTTCCATCATAAATGCTAAGAATGTTATCAGGATTTATGTAACCTATACTACTGATGTATTTAAGATCTATTCCCTCTAACTCTAACCGAAAATCATCCTCATTCTCTTTATAGCTAACATCATATAGGTTATTTAATTCAAAAAAATTGTCTTTTAATTCATAATAGAGAGATCTATATAAAGAGAAACTTAGATTTTTATATAACTCTGTAATATCCTTCTCCCCAGTTGATATTAACCATCGATGTTGAATTATTGATAAAAGAACAAGGGTTATAATTACTAGACTTGTTGAAATTAAATTTAATATTTGACCTTTTGTTTGACTCTTTTTCATGGTTTAAACATAACCCCTTTTTTTATGCCCTACAATAAATAAATTGTGATTTTATACTATTTTTACAATGTTTTTACAAAGTGTTAACCATTTAGAATCTATTTAGGAGTAGCGTTGGTTAACGGAGGATAGGTATGGTTGAAATAGAGATTATACAGGTTGATGATTCATCACCCCTAGTACCTAAACATAAAGAGTTAAAACTGCAATGGGACTAGGTTTTTTTGTTCTAATTATAGGAATAGTTATAGTCATTATATTTCTTCTAAATTTGATGTTCCTAGTTTATAACAGGATATAGAAGCTGATAATTGGAGATTAACACTACATAATCAAGAAGTTTTAAATTGAGAGATTGACAATGAGCAATCAGGTTCAATTGGTGTTAATTATAAGCCATTTAACCACAGTTTAAATGTAATTAAGCCAAATATAACTTTAAAATACAGCAGAAAATATATAAGGCTGAAATTAATTTTCTCTCAAAGTTAGGGGTTTTAGTAAATGATATTAATGGATTTTAAAATTGCTGAAATAGAGTATGAGGAGAGTAGACTCTATTATGTTGAGGCTCAGAATAGACTTTTTGAATCCCTTGTTCAGGAGTATATCTCTTGGATGAATATTCAGGAGTATCTTTAAACATAAAAAAAACCCATCAACTGATGGGTTTTTTAGATAATAATTAAACAAAATTGCTTAGTTTCTATCCATAGCGTTTAAGTCTTTATAAGCTTGTAATACTCTGTTTACTAAGCTCTCTTGACCTTTTCTTAACCAAACTCTTGGGTCGTAGTATTTTTTGTTAGGAGCATCTTCACCGTCTGGGTTACCAATTTGTCCCTGTAAGTAAGCTTCTTTTTCAGTATAGAAGTTTTTAATACCTTCCCATGTAGCCCATTGAGTATCAGTATCAATATTCATTTTAATTGCACCGTAACCAATAGCTTCTTCAATCTTAGCTGGCTCAGAACCTGATCCACCATGGAATACAAAGTTAACTGGTTTATCAGCTGTATTGTGTTTTTCTTGAATGAATTTTTGAGACGCATCTAAGATTGATGGAGTTAATACAACATTACCTGGTTTATATACACCGTGTACATTTCCAAATGATGCTGCAATAGTAAAGTTTGGAGAAACTTTGCTTAACTGCTCATATGCATAGTTAACTTCTTCTGGTTTAGTATATAGGTCTTCTTTAGCAACGTGTGAGTTATCAACACCGTCTTCTTCACCACCTGTAATACCTAACTCTATCTCTAAAGTCATACCCATTTTAGCCATTCTTTCTAAGTATTTAGCAGAAATTTCCATGTTCTCTTCGATAGGCTCTTCAGATAAGTCTAACATGTGGGAAGTAAATAGAGGTTTACCATTCTTTTTAAAGAACTCTTCACCTGCATCTAATAATCCGTCGATCCATGGTAATAATTTTTTTGCACAGTGGTCAGTATGTAATATTACAACTACACCATACGCTTCAGCTAATCTATGTACGTGTTCCGCACCAGAGATTGACCCAAGAATAGCTGCTTGTTGACCATCAAGTTTTAAACCTTTACCAGCATTAAAAACACCACCACCATTTGAAAATTGGATAATAATTGGCGAGTTAGCTTTTTGAGCAGCTTCTAAACACCCGTTAATAGAGTCTGAACCAACACAGTTAACTGCAGGAATTGCGAATTTGTTTTCTTTTGCAATTCTAAATACTTCTTTTACATCATCACCAAATATAACACCTGGCTTTACTTTGTCAAAAATTTTATTAGACATGTTTGTTTTCCTTAAAATTTAGATATAATTAATTATTATTTTATTCTTTTTAATTTTATCTTTCAATAGAATATGGTAGAAAAATAGAATCTATGTTTATCAAAATAAACTTTTATACCGAAAAGAATAAAATGAGCAATGTAAGTCAAAAATCAAGTAGCCAGAAGGCTTTAACGTATTTATTAATAATAGTTTGTGTAATAGCTATGAACATCTACTCTAATAGGAAGTACCTAATTAACTCCTTTAATATAACTCCTCAAGAAGAAATTACCCTCCAGGACAGTAGAGTTAAGACCTTCTTAGAGCCTGAAACATACAATAAACTAGTTAAGGTATTAAGTGGTTACTCTATAGACTCCCTACTGATGAAGGAAGATATTTCAGAATCTTTAGTTATTGCTTCTTCTAGGGCTCTGAAATCTGTTTTTGATCCAAGAGATTTAAAAGCTGGGAGTAGGGTTACAATCTCCTATGATTGGAGGGATCGAAAGAAATTTTTAGGTTATGAGATTGATTTAGGTTATGATCAATCGGTAGTTGTAAAAAGGGATAAAACAGATAATTTTATTGCTAATATAGTAGAAAAAGAGTATTTTACTAAGGTTTTTAATGGCCAAGGTGTAATAGATAATACACTTTATCAGTCAGGTATAGAGAGTGGTATAAGTCCAAATGTTATAATGAACTTAATGCAGTTATACTCCTTTGATGTAGATTTTCAACGGGATATTGTAAGTGGTACAGAGTTTGAAGTTAACTATGAAAACTATTTAGATGATAGGGGAGAAATTATAAAGCATGGGAATATACTCTCTGCTGTTTTAAAAATAGATGGTACTCGATACCCAATATACCGATTTACAACTGATGATGGTAAAAGTGATTATTATAATGAAGAGGGAAAGTCTGCAAGAAAAGCTCTATTAAAAACTCCAGTGAATGGTGCTTATATATCATCAGGTTTTGGAATGAGAATACATCCAATATCATCATATACAGCATTTCATAGAGGTATAGACTTTGCAGTAAGACAGGGAACACCTATATATGCATCAGGGGATGGGGTAATTTCTGCTGCAGTTGTTAGTAATACAGGTTACGGAATTCATATTAGAATTAGGCATCCTAACGGGTATGAGACACTATATGGACATATGGTATCCCATGCAAAAGGGATGAAGGTGGGAGTTAAAGTTACACAAGGTCAAATTATTGGATATGTAGGCTCTACAGGTAACTCTACAGGGCCTCATCTACATTATGAGACAAGATATAATGGTAAATTTGTTAATCCTAGTAGTATTAAAATACCTCCAGGTAGAACATTAGAAGGTAAAGAGTTAGATCGCTTTAAAATTGAAATGGAGAAGGTTAAGTTACATTTCTAAATTGTTAAAATATGTTTCCTACCACTTTTATCTATAACTATTTCGCTACTAATTCCGTAGATGTTTTTTATATTTTCTGGGGTTAAGAGTTTTTTTGTTTTGCCTTGTAACTCTAATTTACCCCGATTAAGCATAATTATGTTGTCACTATAGTGAAGGATTGAGTTAAGATCGTGTAATACTATAATTGTTGTTAATCCTAGCTCCCTTGTAAGTTTTTTTAAAAGTTTCATCATCTCAATATTATGGGCTATATCAAGGTTTGATGCAGGTTCATCAAGTATAAGGTATTTAGGTTCTCCTGCTAAGGCCCTTGCCAGTAGTACTCGCTGAAGTTCTCCTCCACTTAAAGAGTTAATTGACCTATCTCTAAATACCTTAGTATCAGTTAGATTTAGTGCCAGATCTATAGCTTTTTTATCCTTTGCATAGTTCCACTCCTTCTTAAATGGGTATCTACCCATCTCTACAACTTCGTATACAGAAAAGTCAAAATCTCTATATATATCCTGGGATACATAACCTAATATTCTGGATTTTTCTTCAACTGAATATCTACGTATATCCTTATTATTTAAATAAATAGAACCCTTTTCTATCTTTATTAGTGACATAATACCCTTTACTAGAGTACTCTTTCCAGAACCATTGGGGCCTGTTATTACTGTTATCTCCCCTTGGTTAAAAGTTGTTGAAATGTTTTTTAGTATTCTGTTTTTTCCGTAACTAAAAGATAGATTGTTAATATATAGACCCACTAACTACTCCTTTTCTTTAATAGATAGACAAAGACAGGGGCTCCAACTAAGGATGTAATAACTCCAACAGGAAGTTCGTTTGTTAAAATAGATCTAGATAGAGTGTCGCATATCATCATAAATATTGCCCCTAAAGGTAGGGATAAAGATATTACTTTTTTATGTTCAGAGCCAACAAAAAGCCTTGCTAGGTGGGGTATTATTAGACCTACAAAACCTATAATTCCAGTAAAGGATACTATAACCCCTGTTATTATAGAAGCTATAGCTAATAATAGAGTTCTATATTTTTTAACATTTAAACCTAGTGTTTTTGCCACAGGAATACCCATAGTGAAAATATTTAACTCCCTAGAGTAGTAAAATAGTAGTATTACTCCTATTAGATCGGCTAAAAGCATAAGGGTTACTTTAAAATAGTTCATTGTCGAAAAGCTACCTAGTGTCCAAAAGAGTATATCACTACTCTTATTGTGGTTTAGGCTAATTATTAGGGTTAACATAGATGATAGGAAAAAGTTAAGAGAAACCCCATATAAAATTATTCTGTTGGTATTGTAGCTATTACCAGCTATAAAAATAACAAGTATGGATGCTAAAAGCCCCCCTGTTAGTGCAAAAAATGGTACAAAGTTTATACTTAAAACTATAGAAATAGCAGCGCCTAGGGCTGCTCCAGAGGATACTCCTAAAATGTATGGCTCCGCCATAGGGTTTCTTAAAATTGCCTGAAAAATTATCCCTGACATAGTTAAACCCATACCGGCTAGGCATGCTCCTAATATTCTTGGAAGTCTAACAAATACTATGTTTATTTCACTATTAACTGGGAAATCAGTTACATCAAAAATAGTATAAACCCTGTTAATAAGTATCTTTATAGTTTGAACTACTGTTATATTTGCATAACCTATAGTTGTAGAGATTAAAATTACTATTAATATAGCAACTAGGCCTATAAGTAATTTAGACCTATTGTTTTTATTTTTCACTTAGAATAACTCAGGGTGTACTATTTTAATTAAAGCTTCTAAACCATCTCCAACCCTTGGTCCTTGTCTATCAATAAGGTTGTTATCTATCTCATAGACTCTGTTATTTTTTACAGCAGGTAGCTCTTTATACCCTGTAGCACTCTTAATGCCCTGGAGTGTATTATAATATTTAGAGCAGATTATTATATCTGGATTTTTCTCAACAATCTTCTCTAAGGAGTAACTCCAGCCCATGGAGTCTTTAGCAATATTTATTCCACCGGATAATTCTAGTAGTTGGGATATAAATGTATCACCCCCAGAAGTAAAGTCACCATACTCTCCGTAGCTAATTACATAGTATAGGGATGGTTTATCTAGATCTTTAACCATATTGCTTAGCTCTTCAATTCTACTTTTTAAATTGTTTACTACTAAATTTGCCTGATCCTTTTTATTAACAATCGACCCAACATCTAAAATATTACTGTATAATCCCTCTAAACTTCCTAACTCATCAATAATTATAACCTTTAACTTTATATTCTCTAATTTAGTAAGTAGTTCATTTGAAAAATGGGTACTTGCAATAATTACATCAGGATTAAGCTCTACAATCTTTTCAATGCTTGGTTGTAAAAGAGTTCCAATGGACTCTATTTTATCTACTTCTACAGGGTAGTCACAGTAGTCTGTTCTTCCTACTAACTTATCCTCTGCCCCTAGTTTGAAAATTGTTTCAGTAATATTTGGTGCTAGTGATATCACCCTTTGTGGTTCACTAGCCAATACTACTTCCCGTCCTCTATAATCAGTTATTTGTAAAAAACTGTTAGAATTGTTATTGGTTTCACTATTTGATGTAGCGAAAATTACATTTGATGTAAGTAGTAATAAGTATATAACTACTTTTTTGAGATTTCTCATTATTTCTCCTTAATCTGTTCATCGCAGATTATTATTAAAGGTATAAAATGGATGGTAATCCGACTTAAAAATAGAAAATAACTACTTTAACACGGTGGCGGGACCGTAGAGGAGTTTAACCTCTTTCCCCAATTATCTTAAAAAGAACCATTTTGTACTAATCTAATTATTGTTGTTTATAAAGTCAATTGCTATAATGTCTATTTTTAAGGAGAACTATATGAATATAACAGAAAAGAGTGTTGTAAAATTAGACTATAATCTTTCTGATGAATCTGGAAAGATTATAGATTCATCGGAATTAAATGGTTCACTAATATATATACACGGTGTTGGAATGATGATGCCAGGAATAGAAAATGCAATAAATGGACAGGGAGTAGGTTATAGCTATACAGGAATAATTGAACCTGAGGATGGATATGGAGTATATAAGCCAGAGAATGTTATGCCTGTTCCCCGAGCCCAGTTTGCCCACCTAATAGACCAGATGGAGGTGGGGAAGTTATATAATTTTGATGTTGGTGGTGGTAATACTCAACTACTTAAGGTTGTTAGTATTGATGATGAATATGTAACAGTTGATGCAAATCATCCCTATGCAGGAGAGAAGTTAACACTAAATTGCACTGTCCAAGGTGTAAGACCAGCTAGCCTTGATGAATTAAACAGTCTATCTGGTGAATCCTCAGGTTGTGGATGTGGATCCCATGGAAGTGACTCTTCAGGTGGATGTTGCTCATCTAATGATGGTGCTAAGGGGGGATGTTGTTCCTCTAAGGGTGATTAAAAAAGTAGTTGTGGGTGTAACCACTAATAATTAAATGGGGGGTAGCCCCCATTTAGTTAAAGTCTAACTACTGAGTTTTCACTATTAAACTCTGTAGGGGCGTAATAATCTGCTTCCCAATCATTTACCCACTTTTTACCATCTATAAGATATCTAAAATGATAATCCTTACCAACTTCCAGTGTAACTGTAACTGAATAATCTCCAGTTTTATTTTTTTTAAGTTGTGTATCTTCCTTATCCCACCCATTAAAATCACCTACTAAATGTATTGATTTTGCATCGTGGCAAGCTTCTTCGTCTAATTTAAAGGTTACTTTACATTCTGGTTTAGTTTTTAAAAATCTCTTTGTTAATGACATATATCCTCCATTACTTTATTAAGTTTAATTTATTAAATTATTTTTTTCAAAGATTTTTTTTAAAAGGAAAATGAAGAGACAAGAAAATGATAAAACAGTATAATTAACCTATTATGAAAAATAATTATAATGTTGAATACGATATACTTCTCTCTAAAGTTCATAGATGGGGAGAACTTATAAGATTTGGTGGAACTCTTTTAATTGATGATATAGAAGAGGATGTACAAAACTCACTCTATTTGATTCAAAATCAGAGGGACCAGTTTGTATCAAAGGTTTTTTCTAAGAAAAACCTCGATGATATTAAAAAATATGAAATTGAAGCTGTAAATATATGTATTCTATCACTTATTGTTGGTGTTGATCTAAATCTACCCCATGGGGATTTAATTGATCTAGGTGTCGCTGCACTTTTAAAAGATTTAGGAATGAATAGGGTTCCTAAGGAAATCTTGTATAAAAGTGGTCAGTTAAGTGAAGACGAGATAGCTGAAATTAGGAAACATCCTATTTATAGTTCCCAAATATTAGAGGATTTAGGATTTACAAAAAAAATTATAGATATTGTTTTAGATCATCATGAGAGGTGGGATGGTAAAGGGTATCCAAGGGGTAAAAGCCAGGATGAGATTAACTATTTATCTAGAATCCTATCTGTTTTAGATGGTTATATCTCTATGAGGGAAGATAGACCCTATAGGGAGTCTCTGCATGGCTATGATGCTATAAAGTCAATAATTGGTGATAATGGACAGAGATATGATCCATCAATCCTAAATATAGCGGTTAAAAGTATAGGGATATATCCTATAGGTTCATATGTTGCTTTAAATGATGCGTCCATATGCCAAGTTGTAGCTATTAATAAAAGTACTCCTTTAAAGCCTATAGTTAAAGTTATTGTTAATAAAAACGGGACAGAGTCTAAGAGCAATCAACTTATCGATATCTCTGATAATAACAGCTTTTTTATAGTTAAGTCAGTTTTGGAAAGTTAACTTTGGGAAGTTATGAAAAGGGATATTCTGGAGAAAGTTGTGCTTGTGAATATCTTAAGAAAAAAAATTATGATATTATTAAAAGAAATTTTAGGTGTCGGTATGGAGAAGTCGATATTATTATATATAAGGATGGTGAGTTAGCCTTTGTCGAGGTGAAAACTTGGGATACGTTGGATTCATTTGACCTTTCTTACGTAATTAACCGTAAGAAACAGAAAAGAATAACTAATGCTTCGGCAGTTTTCTTACGAGATTATAAGGGTGAATATACATCTATTCGTTTTGATGTTCTTTTATTAAAGAGTAACAAGACTGTATTTGAATACTATACTAATATATATATGGAGAATGGTCTTCCATGATTAAAATTGCGAAACATACTGACCCAGTAAAATTAGAGCAGCTTAAGCATATGATCCATGATGAGGGTTACTTATCAATTGCTATATCCCGTATAGCAATTGACCTAACTAATGGAATTCTTAAGCAGAAAGAGGGATTAAGTGAGTCAAAACACTAACGACAAAAAGAGTAATAGGTATAAGGGTAAACATAGACCTTCGTGGAGGTCTGGTGGTTATAGAAAGAAAAAGTCTGATACTGTAGCACTTTTTACATGTCCTGTTTGTAACGAGGGTGTAAAGGAAGTTGGTAATGCTATTGACTTTAAAGGTGAGGGACCTACCCATTTTGACTGTGTTATAAGATCTTTAACTGAAACTGAAGATCTTAAACCCGGAGAGAAAATTGCATATGTAGGTAGCGGCCGTTTTGGAGTAATTAATAATAAAAAAAATAGTTCTGGTGTTCCATTTACCCTATTAAGAGAGATTGAAGTTGAAGATAGGGAGAAGGTTTTAACCTGGAGAGATGAACGAAAAGTCCATGTCTCAGTTGAAGACCGAAGTAAGCATAAAACAGCCCAAGACAGTGGTGAGGAGAGTAATAAGTGATTTACATCACTTATTACCATCTTCTATAGGAATAGACTCTAGAAGTACTAGAGATTTAGCATCAACAGTATAACTGGTTTGAGTAGGTAAATCTCCAAATTCACCTTTAGGGTATATATCTAAGGGTGAATTATTAGCCGTATCTATTTTAACAACCCATTTTTTATTTTTAGGTGCATTAGAGAAAACAAACTGCATCTTCTGGCTTGTAGAGTTAAGCATTACATAAAAATCATTATCATCTTTCTCTGCAGCTATCTCCTTTCTTGAACCGTCAATAATGAAAGCTAGACATTTATGTTCCTCATTCCAGTTCATTTCATGGCCTGTATAGGTGTACCATGTAATGTCTGCAAGGGAGTTATTACTTATATCTAATCCTGTATAAAAATCAGGTCTTTGAAATGCGGGGTGTCTTTTTCTAAAATTAATCATAATTTTTGTAAATCTTAGAATCTCTTCATTAGAATTTTTCCAATCAAACCAAGATATTTCGTTGTTTTGGCAGTATGTATTGTTGTTTCCACCCTTTGTTCTTCCTATCTCATCTCCCCCTAGTATCATAGGTGTCCCCTGGGAAATAAGTAAGGTTGCAAGGTGGTTTTTAATCTGCTTTACCCTTAATTTCGTTACGATAGGGTCATCTGTATATCCCTCAATACCACAGTTATGGCTTAAGTTATTATTAGAACCATCTCTGTTATCTTCCCCGTTATCAAAGTTGTTTTTATTAGAGTAGCTCATTAAATCCATAAGGGTAAAACCGTCGTGGGCAGTAATGAAATTTATACTATGAAATGGTTTTTTATTTGAGTGGGAAAACATATCAGAACTACCTGCAATTCTAGTTGCTGCTCTTTTAAAGTAGCTTGAGTCCCCCCTCCAAAACTGTCTAATATCATCCCTGTATCTATCATTCCACTCAGCCCATCTCTGGTTGGAGAAATTCCCTGTTTGATGGGCTCCAGCAGCATCCCATGGTTCTGCAATTAGCTTAGTGTTTCGCAGTACAGGATCATCACCTATTCTTCTAATAATAGTCGCGTTCTCGTTAAGTTGGCCATTTTCGTCCCTAGCTAAAATTGATGCTAGATCAAATCTAAAACCATCAACATGCATTTCTGTTACCCAGTACCTTAGGCAGTCAATTATAAAGTCACTAACTATAGGATTATTACAATTAAATGTATTACCACAACCAGAGTAGTTTTTGTAATTTCTTTTATCCCTTTCTAGCATATAGTAGAGAGAGTTCTCTATTCCTTTAAAGGAGTATATAGGACCATCTTGGTTTCCTTCTCCTGTATGGTTGAATACAACATCTAGAACCACTTCTATACCATTTTTATGAAGTTCTTTAACCATCTGTTTAAACTCGGTTACTTGGTTTCCTCCACTATTATTATGGGCATACATCCCCTTGGGGGCGAAAAAAGCACTAGTACTATATCCCCAGTAGTTTTCAAGAGTTTTTCCAGTTTTAGGGTGTTTTCTAGACCCTTCAAATGAGTCAAAAGCAAAGATTGGTAGAAACTCTATAGTAGTTATTCCTAGATCTTTAAAATAGGGTATAAGTTCTAAAACACCCATATATGTTCCTGGGTATTTAAAGTTACCGTTTTTTGTTAATCCCGCAACATGTGCCTCATATATTACTGAGTTTTTCATAGGAATATTTAGTGGTTTATCATCTTCCCAGTTAAAATCTCCGTGACATATCGCAATAGATTTAGGCATGGTACCGTTTCCATGGAGATCCCAAATAAAATTATCTGTAAGGGCTTTAGTGTATGGGTCTATTAAATAATTATTTTTATCATATAGTAAGCCGTTATCCGGATCCCACTGGCCATCCATTTGGTATAGGTATAGAGTTCCATGACTAACTCCTTTAATAAAAATATGCCATATATCACCTGTCTTATTTTTAATTGGATCTAAAGTATAACTTTGTGAAGGAATGTTATCTTTTTCATGTTTGAAAAAATTTAGAACTACTGATTTTGCATTTCTGGAAAAAATTGAAAAATTAATACCTTCATTTGTTATTGTCGCTCCTAGAGGTAGAGCTGAACCTAAATATTTACAACTGTTTTTCTTCATAAAATGAATTATAGTCTAATAGAAGGTGATTGGGTATATAAAAAAGGAAAAAATTAAGCGCCTGATCGGAATCGAACCGACGTCATCAGCTTGGAAGGCTGGGGTAATAGCCATTATACGACAGGCGCGTTAAGTTTTATTTGAAAAGCGCCTGATCGGAATCGAACCGACGTCATCAGCTTGGAAGGCTGGGGTAATAGCCATTATACGACAGGCGCGCTTAGTTTTATTTGAAAAAGCGCCTGATCGGAATCGAACCGACGTCATCAGCTTGGAAGGCTGGGGTAATAGCCATTATACGACAGGCGCGCTTTTCTTTTAAGTTGTAATAGTAAGCGCCTGATCGGAATCGAACCGACGTCATCAGCTTGGAAGGCTGGGGTAATAGCCATTATACGACAGGCGCGCTTTACAACTTGTGAACGATGCTAATTTAGCAAATTATATTGTTAAGGTCAATAGAAATGTTTACTTTTAATTTATAATTTGTTTTAATCATTTTAATAGTAAGGACTTGATACGTTTAGTAGTAGTAATTATTATTAGATATACGAATATTTGGGAGATAAAAAATGAACTTCTTTGATAATGAATGGCGAGGATTTAAAAGTGGTCGATGGAGTGAGGGCATTAATTTACAGAGTTTTATAATGTCAAATATTACTTCTTATAATGGTGATGAATCATTTTTAGAGTCTCCAACAGAGAGTACTAAGAAACTATGGGAAAAAGTTTCAGAACTTTTTAAACAAGAGATTAAAGCGGGGGGTCCTTTAGAGATAGATGTTGATACTATATCTACTATAAGTTCCCACAATGCTGGTTATATAGATAAGGGTTTAGAGAAAATAGTAGGTCTACAGACTGATAAACCCCTCAAAAGATCAATTATGCCATATGGTGGAATTAGAGTGGTAGAAAACTCATGTAAGGCTTATGGTTACGATTTAAACCCAAGTGTTAGTGAAATATTTACTAAATATAGACGAACCCATAATGATGGAGTATTTTCTGCATATAACTCTGAAATTAGAGCTGCTAGAAAATCAGGTATTATTACTGGTCTTCCAGATGGGTATGGTCGTGGTAGAATAATTGGAGATTATAGAAGAATTGCTCTTTATGGACTGGACTACTTAATTGAAGATAAAAAGAATCAAAAACTATCCCTAGATGGGAAGGGTGTTAACGAAGAGTCAATTAGAAATAGAGAGGAGTTAACAGATCAGTTAAAAAGTCTCGCAGAGATAAAAGTTATGGCCAAAAGTTATGGTTATGATATCTCTAAACCAGCACAAAATACATTGGAAGCATTTCAATGGGTTTATTTTGGCTATTTAGCTGCTATTAAGGAGCAAAATGGGGCGGCGATGAGTCTTGGTCGTGTGTCCTCCTTTTTAGATATATATATAGAGCGTGATTTAAAAGAGGGCACTATTACAGAGGTGGAAGCCCAGGAGATTATGGATCATTTTGTAATGAAACTACGAATGGTTCGTTTTTTAAGAACACCATCCTATGATGAACTTTTTAGTGGAGATCCAATTTGGGTTACAGAGGCTATTGGTGGAATGTCATGTGATGGTAGAAGCTTAGTTACAAAATCATCCTATAGGATTTTACACACTTTATATAATTTAGGACCATCTCCAGAGCCAAACTTAACAGTGTTATGGTCAACAAGAAGTCCCCAGAATTGGAAGAATTATTGTGCTAAGGTCTCTATTGATACAAGTGCTATTCAGTATGAGTCAGACTTTTTAATGAGAAAAGAGTTTGGTGATGATTACTCTATTGCCTGCTGTGTATCTGCAATGAGAACAGGTAAGCAGATGCAGTTTTTTGGTGCTAGATGTAACCTTGCTAAAACACTTTTATATGCTATAAATGGTGGAAAAGATGAACTTAGTGGTATCCAAGTTGGACCAAGGTTTGAACCTATTACTTCTGAGTACCTAGATTATGATGAGGTTATGGAAAAGTTTGATAACTTTATGAGTTGGATTGCCCATATCTATGTAGATGCTCTTAATATTATACATTATATGCATGATAAATACGCATATGAGAGTGTGCAAATGGCACTTCATGATCTAGAGATTCATAGAACAATGGCCTGTGGAATAGCTGGTCTATCAGTAGTTGCAGACTCCCTATCTGCAATAAAATACGCAAAGGTAAAGGTTATTAGAAATGAGGATGGTAATGCTGTCTCATACGAAACAGAGGGTGATTTTCCAAAATTTGGTAACGATGATAATAGGGTAGACTCTATAGCAACTGATTTAGTTGAAAGATTTATGCATAAACTACAGGAGAACAGTGCATATAGAAACTCTAAATTAACCCAGTCCATTTTAACAATTACGTCTAATGTTGTTTATGGTAAAAAAACTGGTGATACACCATGTGGGAGAAAAAAGGGGGAACCATTTGCTCCTGGAGCTAACCCTATGCATGGAAGGGATAGTAGTGGTGCTATAGCTTCTATGGCTTCAGTTGCTAAACTACCATATGAGTTTGCAGAAGATGGTATATCCTATACATTTAGTGCTTCCCCTTCTTCCCTTGGAAAAACTAGGGACGAGCAGGTTAATAATTTAACAAGAATATTAGACGGTTATGTTAGGCAGGATGGGCACCATATAAATGTTAATGTTCTTGAGAGAGAGATGTTATTAGATGCGATGGATCATCCTGAGCAGTATCCTCAATTAACTGTAAGGGTTTCAGGTTATGCTGTAAACTTTGTAAAACTAACAAGGGAGCAACAGTACGACGTAATAAATAGGACTTTCCATACAGAGTTCTAAAAACATTATATTACTCCGTTTAATATTTAAACGGAGTTTTTACTTTTTTTTAATTAGTTTTAAACTGTTTTATTTGTTCCTGTAGGGCCTTTGTTGTCCTATCTAAAACACTATTATCCTTATCTAGTTTCCCAACTATATCTTTGAGCTATCTTTTACTTCGCTTGAAATCCTATTAAGAAGGGCTAGGGCGTTTAATATCTCATCTCCACCAATTTTATATCAGAAAATAATAGTTTTACTCATGAGAATTAAAAATCTTTCGATACTAATAAAAGAACAAGGGGATAATTCATGAGAATGATGTCAATGTCTGTTGCTAGGGAGATAAAACCTAAAGAGATAGATAATAAAAAACAACTTGAGAATAAGAGTTTAGAAAAACCTAATAAAATTATTGATCCTAAAGAGACCAATAACTCTAAAGAGGGTAAAGTTGTAGAGAAATCAAATTTTGCTAAAGAGTTAGAAGAAAAACTCTCTGCCCAAGATGATAAAAAAAGTCCTAAAGATAAAGAAGCTAATAAACTAGTTAAAAAGAGACTTGTTTTAAATAGTGACGAAATAAACTCTAAGTTAGATAAAAGTAGTGAGAAGAAAAAGAAACAGCTAACAGATGGTGTTGAAAAACTTAAAAATATTAAAAATTCTACTACTAACAAAAAAGAGGTAGTAAAAAATAAAACAGAAGATAAAAAAATAGATAGCGAAGTAAATCTTAAAAAAAGGGACAAGGACGTTGATTCCCAATCTATTGCTGGAAGTACGGTTGTAGAGGGAAAAAATGAGAGTGTTGATACTAATAAAAATAGTACACCCTTTGATACTGATAATAATGATAACGATAATGATAATAAAATAGATAGTCTAAAAAATGGTAAAACGGAAAATAAGCCTGAGATATCCCTTAATCTTGATACGAAAAGTAAAAAAGAGATTTTAGATAAAAAGAGTAATAAAGATAGTGATAAAAAAACTGAAGGTAATAAGAGTAAAATTACTGATTTAAGAACAAACAAAAAATTTGATGATGTTGTTGATAATAAAAAAAATATAAAAAATCAGGATGTTGAGGTTAAAAATAGTGAAGTTAAGTTTGAAGAGTCAAGCTCTGATGAAAACAGTACTATAACCCTTGGCTCAAAGGAAGTAACTGCCGAGGGAGATGGAGGTAAAACTCAAGCTCCTGTAATGAAAGAGGCGACCCAGATTCTAAAACAACAGTTAAAAGATTTTGGTAATGACTCAATAGTTAAGCAGAGCAGGTTCATTTTAAAGGATAACAATGTAGGGGAAATAAAACTTATTTTAAAGCCGGAATCCCTTGGTGAAGTGAAAATTAATCTTAATTTGAAACAAAATAGTTTAGCAGGACAAATAGTTGTCGAAAATAATAGTGTTAGGGAAATTTTTCAGGAGAATATGGCTCATTTATCAAAGGCCTTAGAGGACCAGGGGTACGATTCTGCTAATTTAGAGCTTTCATTAAATGATAAGGGTGAAGGTTCTAAGGATAATAAAAAAGAGAACAAGCAATATTTTAGTGATAGATTAAAAAAGATTGATCAAAGTGGAAATGTTATCAGGTATGGTTCTGCTACTTCTGGAATCAATCTAACAGCTTAGGAGGGCGTTGTTGTGAGTAATGTAAATATGTCAGGTGCTGAGTATGCAAAGGTTACAAGTGAAGTAAATAACTTTAATAAAGTACTTAATGATGGCAAAGTAAAAAGTCAAGATATGGGTAAGGATGAGTTTTTAAAAATTTTAATAACCCAACTTCAGAATCAGGATCCAACAAAGCCAATGGAAGATAAAGAGTTTATATCTCAAATGGCACAGTTTTCATCCCTAGAACAGATGAATAATTTAAATACACAATTTGAAAAAGTTTCAAATAATCTGGCAAGTAATCAGGCTGTATCCTTGTTAGGTAAAAATGTTTCTTTAACAGATTTAGGTGGAAACAATATAACAGGTAGAGTAGAAGCTGTAACTAGTGGTGCATATCCACAGATACAGGTTAACAATAGATTATATGACTATTCAAGTTTAGAAAAAGTAACAGAGTAAGGAGAGATTAGCTTATGATGCGTTCATTATATTCAGGAGTATCAGGTTTACAAAACCATCAAGTAAAGATGGATGTTTTAGGTAATAACATTGCAAATGTAAACACAATTGGTTTTAAAAAGGGACGAGTAACATTTCAAGATATGGTTTCTCAAAATATGTCTGGAGCTGCTAAACCTACAGAAGAGTTAGGTGGGGTTAACCCTAAACAGGTAGGTCTTGGAATGTCTGTTGCTTCTATTGATACAATACATACCCAGGGGTCTTTACAGACTACAGGGGTAAGGGAAGATCTTGCAATCCAGGGTGAGGGATTCTTTGTTTTAAAAAATGGTGATAAAGAGTTATATACACGGGCTGGAGCCTTTGGTGTTGATAAGGATGGAACATTTGTAAATCCTGCATCAGGTCTTAAGGTTCAAGGATGGTCAGCAGAGATTATTGATGGTCAAACCATTGTAAATACTGCCTCTGATCCAGGGGATTTATATATACCTATAGGTGGTAAGGATGCCGCTAGGGCTACAACTGAGGTTGAGTATGCTTGTAACTTACAAAAAACAACACCTGTAATACCAGAAAATGCATCGGCTGCAGAGATAGCTGAGGGGACATGGACTGTAACAAAGGATGTATATGACTCCTTTGGAGAGAAACATAAGTTACGAGTTGACTTTGTTAAAGATCCTGATTTTAATAACCAGTGGATAGCTACAGCAACAATTGATGCTGAGAGTGCTGCAGGTTCAAATGCAAGAATTTCAATTGGTGGTGCTGAAGCAGATGGTGATCAGTTTAGACTACAGTTTGATAACTTTGGAACACTGCAAAGAGCATTTTCAGGGGATGATATAAATGGTGGAATTAATACAGGAGATCTAAATGTTCAGATTACTTATGATGTTCAAGGATCAAATGTTGATACAGCGGTAGAGGGTTTCCAAACCCAAACTTTTAACTTAAACCTTGGTGAAGTAGGTAGTAATACATCATCAATTACCCAATATGGTTCATCTAGTTCTACAAAGGCTTTTGCCCAGGATGGATACTCAATGGGTTATTTAGAAAACTTTCAAATAGACCAGAGTGGTAATATTACCGGAGTTTATTCTAACGGAACAAATAGGGTTTTAGGTCAGGTAGCACTGGCTACATTTACAAATCCTGGTGGTTTAGAGAAGGCTGGGGAGACAAACTTTGTAGTATCAAATAACTCAGGGGATGCAAACATTGGTCCTAGTGGTATAGCCGGTAAGGGTAAGTTTATATCAGGTGCCCTTGAGATGAGTAATGTTGACTTAGCCGGAGAGTTTACCGATATGATCGTAACTCAAAGAGGTTTCCAGGCTAATAGTAAAACAATTACAACTTCAGATCAGATGTTACAGGAACTTCTGACTCTAAAGAGATAGTTTAAGTGATTGAAGTAACGTTTCTTGGGAAAAAAGGTGAGGTTATGTATTTAAATCCTCACCAAATTGAGTATATACAGTCAAAACCTGATACGGTTATTATGATGTTAAGTGGTAAAAAACTTGTAGTAGCAGAGAGTTATGAGGAAATATATAGAAGAATAGTTGAGTACCGTCGAGAAATTGGTGCTTTTAAAAATGAGGAATAGATAGATGGATTTAGCTTCAATTGGTGGATTTGTTCTTGGAATGGGTCTTATATTATGGGGTATTTTATTTGGTGGTAATGCCCTTGTTCTTTATTGGGATGCCCCTTCTCTAGTTATTGTTGTAGGTGGTTCATTTGCAGGTATGCTTGCAATGAGCCCTATAAGCCGAATAACAGCTTTAGGAAAACTTTTTGGTGTATTTTTTAATATGCAGGTTTTTAATAAAGAGGAGATTATATCCCAACTTGTAGCATTTTCCGAAAGTGCCAGAAAAGAGGGTTTACTAAGTCTAGATGATGCTTTAAATGATGTAGAAGATGACTTTTTACGAGGAGGAATGCGACTTGTTGTTGATGGATCAGACCCTGATGTAATTAAATCGGTTTTATATAGTGACCTTGATAAAATAGAGAGTCGTCACCAAAAGGGGATCGATTTTTTTGGAAACTGGGGAACTTTAGGTCCAGCATTTGGTATGATCGGTACTCTTATTGGTCTAATTGGTATGATGGCGAATCTTGAGGATATATCCTCTGTTGGTAAAAATATGGGTGTTGCCTTAATTACAACATTTTACGGTTCAATTTTAGCCAACTTATTTCTTATTCCTATACAGAAAAAACTAGAAGATAAACATCAGGATGAGATGTTAGTTAAAGAGATTATGGTTGAAGGGATTTTATCAATTCAAGCAGGGGATAACCCAAGAATTCTAGAGCAAAAACTATATACATTCCTTGCCCCAGACGAGAGACCGGCAGGTGGTGGCGGAGAGGAGTAATATATGGCTGATCCTGAACAAAAAAAATGCCCCAAATGTGAAGATGGAGCTCCAGCTTGGCTTGCAACATATGGGGACATGGTAACACTTTTAATGTGTTTCTTTGTTATTTTAATGAACCCTGAAGCTATAGATGGTGCAAGATTAGAGCTGATTTTGGCATCTTTTACAGGTTTAGGTCCCCTAGAAGGTGGTAATACCCTAGAGGTTGGAAACTTAGCTGAACTAGGTAACTCTGTAATGACCCTACCATCAACAGCAAAGGGTCGTGGATTAGATAAGGCTAGGCAGAGTGCAGTAAGTCTATTCTCTCCTGAAATTAAATCTAAACAAGTTATGATTAAAGAGGATGAGAGAGGGTTAGTTATATCCCTTGCAGGGGATTCCTTTTTTAGACCTGCTAGTGCAGAGGTTGATATAGAGAGATCCAGGGAGACTTTGAAAAAAGCAGCAGATCTTCTAAGTAGTTCCCTATTAAGCGATAGAAAGTTTAGAATAGAGGGACATACAGATTCAGGGGCTGTTGATCCAAATGGTAAATGGCCAAGTAACTGGGAATTAGCTAGTGCAAGAAGTAATAATGTATTAAAATATTTAGTAGAATTTGGTTCCGATGAGAGTCAATTTAGTACAGCATCTTTTGCTGATACAGTTCCTGTGGATACAAGTGGAACTCCAGAAGGGGATGCATATAATAGAAGGGTTGAAATAGTTGTTTTAGCCGATGGACATTTATAAGGTAAATAGTTTTATCTATTTGCATTATGTGAATTTTTCTGATATTGTAAAAAAATATGATAGGTGTAGTTTATGTCTGATGAAGAAGAGTTATCAAACGCTATAGAAGGTGATGATGGTTTTGATGCTGGTGGTGGTGTTCCATCTGCTGGTAGTAAGTCCAAAAGTGGTCTTGTAAAAATATTAACATGGGTTGTAGGTATAATTTGTGGTACAATATTTATTGTTACTGTAGTTGTTATAACAATTAAGGTTATAGATAGGGGTAATCAGTCCCAAAGTTTTGCCCAAGTATCTGAAGAGTACAACGCAAAACCTCCAATAATGGTTTTTTATGGATCTAATATGCCTCAAATACGGGGTAGAACTGCGGATAAAGTTCCTCAATCCTTTATTATAGAGTTAGATTTAGGTTATCCTGAGAGTATAAAAGAAGCTCTTTCAACTGAGATAACCTTAAGATTACCAGCAATTGTGGATCTGATTAGAAGTTATTTTAATAGTAAAAAGGCTGAAGAGTTATCCTACGAGAATGAGGAATTTTTAA
Organism: Thiospirochaeta perfilievii; assembly: GCF_008329945.1. Classification (NCBI taxonomy): domain Bacteria; kingdom Pseudomonadati; phylum Spirochaetota; class Spirochaetia; order Spirochaetales; family Spirochaetaceae; genus Thiospirochaeta; species Thiospirochaeta perfilievii. The sequence continues at coordinate 3,323,513 of NZ_CP035807.1, forward strand.
AACTTCAGTTAAAAGAGAAAATAAATAGAATTTTAACCAATGGTCCTATTGAGACTGTTGTTTTTACAAAAAAAGATATATTTGCTTATTAAGGTTGGATAGTAGATGACAGAAGTTCTTTCCCAGGATGAGATAGACCAATTATTGACGGTTATTTCAGCCGGGGATGTTGAAGGTGAAGATACAAAACAGATCACAGATAGAAAAAACATAAAGATTTATGATTTTAAACGTCCTGATAAATTCTCAAAGGATCAGATAAGAACAGTTTCGGTTATGCATGATGCATTTGCTAGGCATACAACTACTTCTCTATCTGCAATGTTAAGGTCATTGGTAAATGTACATGTTGCCTCTGTAGACCAGTTAACATATGAAGAGTTTATACGATCTATCCCATCAACTACAGCTCTGGCTCTAATTAATATGGACCCTTTAAAGGGTTCAGCAATTTTAGAGATAGATCCAGCTATTACATTTTCAATGATTGATAGACTTTTTGGTGGCCCTGGGGAGAACTCTAAGGTTAACCGTGAGTTAAGTGATATTGAGCAATCAGTTATTGAGAGTATAATCGTAAGAATTTTAGGTAACCTTCGGGAGGCATGGTCCCAGGTAATAGATTTAAGACCAAGGCTTGGTAATATTGAGACTAATCCTCAGTTTGCTCAAATAGTTCCACCAACGGAGATGGTTATTTTAGTAACACTAGAGACTAGAATAGAGGATGTAGAGGGAATGATGAACTTTTGTATTCCATATCTAACTCTAGAGCCAATTATATCTAAACTTTCAGCACAATTTATGTATTCAACAATTAGACGTGGTTCCACTACGGAAAATTTAAACATATTAAAAGAGTCACTTTCTGTTATAGATGTTCTACTTTCTGCCGAAATAGGTAGTATGGAACTACCTGTAAGGGATGTAATATCAATACAGCCTGGGGATACCATACGACTACCAAATGTAAAGATTGGAGATCCTATGATCTTAAAAATTGGTAATAAGGCCAAATTTAAGTGTAGGCCAGGAATGGTTGGTAACTCTGTTGCAGTACAGGTTACTGAAAAACTAGAAGATATTACACCAGAAGAATTTGAAGAGTTAACAGGGGAGGATATTGACGAATGATGAGTGACGGTTCACTATCGCAAGATGAAATAGATGCATTATTATTCCAAGGAGGCAGTGATTCATTAGATGATTCATCTACTCCTAATATAACAGAGGCGGATAAGGATAATGTTCTCTCTTTAATAGATAAAACTAAAGAATCAATTTCAAATACGCTATCTGGAATGTTAGGGAAAAGTGTAAAACTCTCTCTAGGTTCTGCAGATATTACAAATAAAAGTTCACTTTTATCTAAACTGCCAGATGAAATGGTAGAGATAAAACTGGATTACAGTGGAGAGGCTCCAGGAGAGCATCTATATATAACAGAAAAAGATGATGCCTTAAAAATTGCAGGATTAATGTCTGGGCAAGATGGATTAGAACTTGATGCGATGGCACTTGCATCTATTGGTGAAGCGATTTCTCAAATAACTGGAACTCTTTTAACATCAATAGAGAGGGAGGCTAAAAAAAATGTCTCTCCATCAGCTCCAGAGGCTCAAAAAGTTCCAAAGGCGATGGTTAGATTCCCAGATGGCGATTTTGTATCAATTGAATTAATTCTAAATATCGAAGGGGATGGAACTGTTAAGTTTTATGAAATTTTTGATTCATCAATTGTTACAGCTTTAAACTTTCTTCCCCAGGATATCCCCCAAGCTCCTTCCTATATGGGTAATCAACAGCAACAACCACAACAGCAGCAACAGCAACAGCAGCAACCTATGAATATGGGGCAAAACCAACAGATGAATATGGGGATGGGACAAAACCAGCAGATGAATATGGGACAGAACCAACAAAATCAGATGGGAATGGGTCAAAATCCACAGATGATGGGTGGAGGTATGTATCAACAACCTATGTATCAGCAGCAGAATGTTCAAGGTGTTCAATATCCAAATCTAAATCAAGTTGATCTAAGTGGTATAGATAGTAGAAATATCGGCCTATTAATGGATGTTTCCATGGAGCTTACCGTTGAACTTGGTAGGACTAAGTGGCAAATCAAGGAGATTCTAGGTATTGGTGAAGGTACAATTATCGAGTTAGATAAGTTAGCTGGGGAACCGGTTGATATTCTTGTAAATAAAAACTTAATAGCCAGAGGGGAGGTTGTTGTTATTGACGAGAACTTTGGTGTAAGGGTTACTGAAATTGTATCTGCGGGAGCTAAATCCGTTGAGAATTAGAACATTAATAGTGATATTTCTATTCTCAATAAATTTTACTATCTTCTCTCAAGAGGGTAATGAAACAAAAAGAGATGAAGTTGATGAGACTAAGTTAAGCTTAACTGAGAATGCGAATAATACCCCTGAATTAGGTAATAATACCGTGGGGGTAAGGGACTACTTAGTCGTAGTTTTTGTATTAATACTAGTTATAGCTGCTCTTTACTTTGTTCTTAAGGTAATAAAAAAAGTTGGTGGTAATAGGGTAGGATTAGATAATGATTTAATACATGTTATATCAACAAAGGCTTTAAAGGGAACAACAGCCTTACATTTAGTTGAGGTTGGTAATCAGGTTTTTTTAATTGGAGCTACAGATAACAGTATTAACCCGATAGCAGAGATTACTGATAAGGAGACAAGGGATATGATTTCCTTAAATCTCTCCAGTGATAATGTACCACAAACATCTTTTTTTCAGTTTTTTTCAGATAAATTAAAAAGTAATAATATTGAAGAATCTAGTGAGCAGGCAACTCCCAAGGTTCAAACTAATAAGGATAAATTAGATAGATATTAATTTCACCTACTGGGGGGGAGATGAAAAAGTTTCTACTTATAATAGCTCTATTTTTAGCTGTTTTTAATATAAGTGCACAGGAGAATAATCCTGATGGTACAACAACTTTTGAAGAGGGGAATACTACACTTAACTCTATACCTTTTATTGATCTTGCAGTTAGGTCTCCAGAGGATAATAGGGAGGTAGCACTCTCTATACAACTTCTACTATTTTTAACTATATTAACCCTCTCACCAACTCTATTAGTCCTATTAACAGGTTTTTTGCGTATAGCAATTGTTCTAGACTTTGTAAAAAAAGCTCTCTCTCTACAACAGGTCCCTCCTAACTCCGTTATTTTTGGTATAGCCCTCTTTGTTACATCATTTGTAATGTGGCCAGTATTTACTCAGATGTACGATAATGGATTTAAGCCATTTAGTGAAGGACAGATCGATACAACTCAGATGCTTAATGAGGTAGAGAAACCTATAAGACTATTTATGTTTAGGCAGTTAGATGGACACTATGATAATGTTGAACTGTTTATGAGCCTACGGGATCTTCCTGCTCCAAACAATTTATCTGAAGTACCAACACATATATTAATACCAGCTTTTGTTATAAATGAGTTAACAGTAGCTTTTAAAATGGGTATATTAATATATCTACCATTTATAATTATAGATATGATAGTTGCATCAACACTGATGTCAATGGGGATGATCATGTTACCTCCAGTAATGATATCAATGCCATTTAAGCTTATTCTGTTTATATTAGTAGATGGTTGGAGTTTAATTGTATCATCCTTAGTTAGAAGTATCTTGTAGGAGGAATCATGGATAGTGCTATGATAACAGAGATTGTTAAACAATCAATTATTACAATAATTTTAGTAGCTGCACCAGTCTTATTAATAAGTATGATTGTAGGTCTTATTGTCTCCATATTTCAAGCAACAACTTCTATCCAAGATCAAACCTTGACTTTTGTACCAAAAATTATGGCTATTTTTGGAACATTAATTGTATTTGGACCTTGGATGGGGGAGACTGTAATTGATAAAACCCTTTGGATCTTTGGACTAATAGCAGAAGTTAGTTAGATGTTTTTAGAGAGTCTAGCAAATAACTCCGAAATCTATTTTCTCATTTTTGCAAGAATAATTGCCCTGTTTATGACGTCTCCTATTTTATCAAATGCAGTTGTTCCAGGAGTAGTAAGGAATTCACTAGCCCTAATGATAACTATAGTTATATATCCATTTGCAAAGGAGTATATGATACCAGACGATGCAATTTCCTTTTTTTTCTAGCCCTTGGTGAGGTTGCCCTTGGGATTATTACTGGTTTTTTTATTACGATTATATTTGCTATATTTCAATTAGCTGGTCAGATGTTTGCAGTTCAGATGGGTTTTGGTGCATCCCAGGTATTTGACCCAATGGCCCAGGTACAGATCCCTGTAATTGGTCAACTCTTTAACTTTGTTGCACTATTTATTTTTATTACAACTGGGGCTTTTCAAAAAATATTTATAATTGGAATTGTAAGATCCATAGAGTTTGTAAAGGCAACAGACTTAATAGTACAACAGGAGTTTTTATTAGATAGAGCTATTTATGCCTTTAGTACACTATTTTCCCAGGCTCTAATTATAGCTTTCCCAATGTTAGGCACATTGATACTTCTATCTGTAACAATGGGTTTGTTGGCTAAAGCGTCACCACAAATGAATCTTATGATGGTTGGTTTCCCAATTCAAATTACAATTGGTTTTGTTATGATAGCCTTTTCTCTGCCATATTTAATCGAAAAGTTTAGTATAATTTTAGATAATAACTTCTACTTTATTGCAGAGATATTCTCTAGGGTTGCAAACTATGAGTAGGGATCTATATTATAAATATGGTGAAGTTGACCTTCCTTATATAGGGCTTCAATGGTTTGCTGCAGAGGATGAAGGTCGAACTGAGGACGCCACAGAGCAGAAAAAAAAGAAGAGTAGGGAGGAAGGGAAAGTTGCAAAGTCATCTGAACTTGTAGCAGCCCTTGTTGTACTTCTGCCTATATCTACACTAGGTATATTAGGCTCTTTTTTTTGGGGAAGACTATACTCAATGATGAGGTTTTACCTATCTAATATCGATAGGTTTGAACTTATGGAGTTTGGTACTTTAATACCAAGTTTTTTTAGTTATTACGGCTCTGTAGTAGGGCCTATTGCCATAATTGCGGTGATCTCAGCAATACTAGCGAACCTATTACAGGTTGGGTTTCTTTTTACTACAAAGGCTATTGAGCCAAAGTTCGAAAAAATAGCTCCAAATATTGGGAAATATATAACCAAGACCTTATTTTCTATGGAAGCTGTTTATAATTTATTAAAATCAATTTTTAAGATAGGAATCATTGGATTTTTAGCTTATCTTAATGTAAAATCAATTATGCCAAATTTGGTGGTTCTTATGAATCACTCTATAACGGAGTCATTTTCATTAATTGCAGGAACAGCTTTTAAGATGATGATCCAAGCTGCTGTTATTATGCTTGCTATATCTATACCTGATTACCTTTTTCAAAGGAATCAGCATTTAGACTCTATAAAGATGAGTAAGCAGGAAGTTAAAGAGGAGTATAAGCAGATGGAGGGAGACCCCCAAATTAAAGGTAGACTTAAGCAGAAGATGCAAGAGATATTAAATAGTACTATGATACAAAACGTACCAAAGGCTGATGTAGTTGTTACAAACCCTACTCACTTTGCAGTAGCATTAGAGTATGATAGTCAGACCATGATAGCTCCAAGAGTTAGCGCTAAGGGTCAGGATAATATTGCACTTAATATTAAACAGGTTGCAAAGGATAATGGAGTTCCTATTATTGAGAATAAACCATTGGCTAGGGGTTTATATGCAGATACTGAAATAGGGGATACGGTTCCTGATAAGTATTGGAGTATAGTTGCAACAGTATTAGCGGAAGTTAAGAGAATTGATAAAAGTATTAGGGGTTAATTGTAAATAAGATGGCAAGTATTGGTGACAATGTAAAAAAAGTATTAGGTGGAAATACCGGGGATTTTGCCCTTGCATTTGGTATTATTGGTTTAATTGCAATTATTGTAATTCCAATGCCTACCGGCTTTTTAGATTTTTTAATGATTTTAAATATAGCAGGTTCAATAGTTATTATTTTAACTGTAATATATTCTAGAAGTGCATTAGATTTCTCACTATTTCCAACCATGTTATTAACCTCAACAATTTTTGGTCTATCACTAAATATCGCTTCTACAAGGCTTATTTTAACAAAGGGTATTAACTTCTCTGGAAGAATGGTTAGGGCCTTTGCTACAGTTGTTGTTGGAACAAGTGGGGCTGAGGGTTTAGTTGTAGGAATTGTAATATTTATAATAATTATAGTAGTGCAGTTTATGGTTATTACTAAGGGAGCTACTAGGGTTGCAGAAGTTGCTGCAAGATTTAGTTTAGATGCTCTTCCTGGAAAACAGATGTCAATAGAGGCTGAGTTTAATTCAGGTTCATTAACCGAGGATGAAGCTAGAAAGAAGAAGGAAGACCTACAAAAAGAGGTTAACTTTTATGGTGCTATGGATGGTGCTAGTAAGTTTATATCTGGGTCGGTAAAAGCTGGCCTTGCAATAACTTTTATTAATATAATTGCCGGTTTTATTATTGGGATAAGTATTCGTGGCGAGGCCGCAGGAGCTGCTGCTGAGGTATATACCCGTTTAACAATTGGTGATGGTTTAGTATCCCAGGTTCCAACCCTATTAATATCATTTGCAACAGGTTTAATGGTAACAAGATCCATATCAGATGGTACTTTTAGTGCCGATGTTAAAAATCAATTTACAAGAACTTCAAATATCTACTGGGTTGCATCAGTATTTTTATTATTATTATCTTTTATTAAGGGTTTTCCTTGGTACTTATTGGCACCTTTATCAGTCCTAAGTGGATATTTTGGTTATGTTTTAAGCCGTGGGGAGAGAATTAAAGAGGAAAATATTAAAAAAGAGGAAGAACAGAAAGCCAATAGTGTAACTAAAGAGCCAGAAGAGATGGCTCCTGTTGTCCCCTTAGATCCTCTAGCCTTAGAGTTAGGGTATGGCCTTATTCCCCTTGTAGATCAAGAACATGGAGCAGAACTTCTTAACAGAATTACAAAAATTAGAAGGGAAGCTGCCCTAGATTTAGGTTTGGTTGTTCCTCGAATTAGAATTGTAGATAATATGAGATTAGAACCAGCTGAATACTCCTTTAAGATTAGGGGGGTATCAGTAGGTAAGGGAATAATTAATTTAGGACAGTACTTGGCTATAAACCCGGGAGGGGAGAGGGAAGAGTTACCAGGTTCCCACACCACAGACCCAACCTTTGGGCTTCCAGCTATTTGGATAAATGATGACGTAAGGGATACTGCGGAGAGGGCTGGATATACAGTTGTAGACTCGCCATCAATTATCGCAACCCATCTAACAGAGATTATTCGTAACTTTGCCCATGAAATTTTAGGTAGGCAAGAGGTTAAGTCCATAGTTGATGCTCTTAAAGAGAACTTTTCAGCAGTTGTTGAGGAAGTTAATAAGGAGTTTAGTATTGGGGATGTACAAAAAGTTTTACAAGGCTTATTAAAGGAGCAGGTTTCAATTAGAAATATAGTCTCGATTTTAGAGACAATGAGTGACTATTCTGGAATTACTAAGGATACAAACTATTTAATTGAAAAAGTTAGACAATCCCTTGGTAGGCAGATATGTCAACAATACATTAGTGATGACAACATATTACACGTAATTACAATTGAACCATCCTTTGAACAGGAGATAATTGACTCCGCAATGGAGACTACTTCCGGGCGTATTGCAGCCCTATCCCCTGATCGGCAGAGACTTTGGATAAATAGTTTAACAAATGTTATGAATAATGTTGGAAACATGGGCTTTTATCCTGTATTATTATGCTCAGAATCGGCTAGGCCAATTGTTAAAAAAGTATTGAGAGGGATATTGCAGACTTAGCAGTATTATCAGTTCATGAAATATCTGAAAAGGTTAAGGTTGAATCCCTTGGATATGTATCATTAGAGGAAGTTAGCACATGATGTATTTTACAGAGACAGGCCGTACTCACCAGGAACTAATTTTATTAATTAGGGATAAGTATGGTCCTGACGCTACAGTTTTAAGTAGAAAGAAAATTACAGTAGGAGGTTTTTTAGGTTTTTTCCAGAAAGATGGCCTTGAGTATTCAGGTTATGTTTCATCAAAAGGTAGACCTAAACTCTCCGAAAACGATAAAAAAGAGCAGAAGAAAATTTTAGACAGTGTTAAAGTGGAAAAGAAGAGGGAAGACTCTCTACAAAAAATATTAGATGAAGTAAAAAGTCTAAAAGAGGATATTAAATCCGCCCCTTCCAATGAGGGTGGAGGTGAGTTACCTTCACTATTGGCCATTGAAAACTATCTCTTTGAGAACGACTTTTCCCTATCTTATATAAAAAAGACCTTGGATAGACTTAAGGCAGAACTCCCCTTTGCCGAACTTAATGATTTTGAAATTACAATGAACAGAGTTAATAGTTGGATTGAGGAGAGTATTACTATTCATCAGGATCGTAATAAAAAGAGAAATGTTTTTATACTTGTAGGTCCCACAGGAGTTGGGAAAACTACCACTATTGCAAAACTTGCCGCCCAAAAAGGATTAGGTATAGCAGGTAGCCAAAAGTACTCTGTTAGAATGATTACCATAGATAATTACAGAATTGCAGCAAAAAAACAGATCGAAACCTATGGTGAGATTATGGGAATTCCTGTTACATGCTGTGAAAGTTATGAAGATTTAAAGCGAGAAATTGATATTAATAGTGATGTTGATTACATTTTTGTCGATACTATAGGCAAAAGCCCAAAGGATTTTGTTAAGTTAGCAGAGATGCGACGGATTTTAGAGGGTTGTGGGCAAGAGTGTGAAGTCCACTTAGCTTTTAGCGCAACTACAAAAACATGGGATATTAGGGAGATTATGAAACAGTATAATCCCTTTGGTTATGACTCGGTTATAATAACAAAACTGGATGAGACTACAAGGTGTGGCAACCTAATTAGTCTATTACACGAACAGAAACAGAAGGTTTCATATATTACAACAGGTCAAATGGTTCCCCAGGATATAGAAGTTGCAACTAAGGAAAAAATAATGTCATTACTTGTTGGAAGTAAACAGGTAACAAAAGGATAATTTATGGCAGATCAAGCAGAATCGTTACGAGAGTTAATGAAAAATCAGAATGGTGATAATAGCAATACAAATACAGCTATACTTGAATCTACTCCAGAAAAAACAACGGGAAAAACAAGAATAATTGCTGTTGCTAGTGGAAAGGGTGGTGTAGGTAAAACTAACATCTCTGCAAATCTAGCTATTACATATGCTAAACTAGGAAAAAAGGTTGTAATTTTGGATGCAGACCTTGGGCTAGCTAATGTTAACGTTATTTTAGGAATAATCCCTAAATTTAATCTATACCATGTTATTAGAAAGCAAAAAACAATGGAAGAGATTATATATGAAACTGATTATGGAATAAGAATGATAGCAGGAGCTTCAGGTTTTTCTAGAATAGCAAATCTTACAGAAGATGAGAGACAAATATTTATCTCTTCATTCCAAGCATTTGATGATGCGGACATCTTAATTGTTGATACTTCAGCTGGGGTATCTGAGAGTGTTTTATCCTTTTTAGAAGCGGCTGATGATGTTATTATTGTAACAACACCAGAACCTACAGCAATAACTGACGCCTATGGGATTATCAAGGTTATGTCCACAGAGATAGATAGAACTGATCTAAATATTAAGCTTATAGTAAATAGAACCCAGTCAGTAATGGAAGGGAAAAAAGTAGCCACAAGGGTTATTAATATAGCAGGGCAGTTTTTAAATCAGAAAATTGATTATCTAGGTTGTGTTTTTGATGATATTGCGGTACAAAACTGTGTTAGAAAGCAGAAACCTTTTACTATTTATGAACCTAAATGTAAGGCTTCTATGTGTCTAGACCATCTAGTTCATAGACTTGAGAATATTGAGTACAAGGAAGGAAAAGGCCTTAATAGCTTTATTCGTAAATTCATAAATAAATAGAAATCAATAATTGCTTGACTGTAGAGGTTTTTTTACTTAATCTAATAGGGGGATTAATTAAAAAGGACTATATGGATTTAAATATTAATAATGTAAATAAAAAAATCGTAATCTTCTTTTCTGTTTTTAGCTTTATCCTAAGTTTTATCTCTGGAATATTTGCTGGAAGTAGTTTTATTAATCTCATTTTTAGTAGTATTATATCAGGCGTTGTTATAGGTTTATTAATAGTTGCACTAAATTTTGTTGTTATTATTTTTTTACCAGAACTTCTCGAGGATAGTGATCAGATTGATTCAGACACCTTAGATGGTAATAACCGGGTTGATATAGTAATGCCAGAAGAGAGTTATAAAGTACAATCTAGGAATGAAGATGATGATACTCTTGATGCTCAGGTAGGAGAAGATACAGGAGATACACTTGATTCTGGATTTAAAGAAGTTAGCTTAGGTAATTTAGAGAGTTTGTCTTCATCGGATTCATTAACCTCTGATGATTCACAGATAAAAGAGGATTTTTCTGAAAGTGATAGTTTCACACCCTCTGGTTCTAGTGGCTCTACAGGAGTAGAAAGTCACTCTGTAGAAGAGATGGCTAAAGCTGTAAAAACAGTACTTAAAAAAGATTAAAAAGGGATGAGCATGAGTGATGTAATGATTGACGGAATGACTGAAGCTGAAGTTTGGAAGGAGTATAAAAAAAGTGGTGCTCCTAGACTTCGTGATGCTATAATTGTACAGTATGCACCCCTCGTAAAATATGTTGCAGGAAAATTAGCTGTAAATATGCCAAGTAATGTAGATTTTGATGATTTAGTTGGTTATGGTACATTTGGTTTAATAGATGCTGTAGGTAAATATAATCCTAATAAGGATGTTAAGTTTAAAACATATGCAGTTACAAGGATAAGAGGGTCTATCTTTGATGAACTTAGAAGTATGGATTGGATTCCAAGATCAGTTCGTCAGAAGGCAAAGGAAGTAGATTTAACCGTACAGATATTAGAGTCCCACCTAGGTAGGACTGCCACAGAGGATGAGATTGCTGATTATATGAATTTATCCCTTTCTGATTTAAGAAAGACAATGGTAAAAATTAGTGGGACATCTCTTTTATCCCTAAATGAATTATGGAGTACTGGAAATGATAACGATAAGGTCTCTATACAAGATAGTATTGAGTCTCCTAGTGGCCTCCAGCCTGATGTTATTATTGAAAAAGAAGAGATAAAAAGGGTAATTGCAGAGGCTATAACAGAACTTCCTGATAATGAGAAGAAGGTTTTAGTTTTATACTATTACGAGGATTTAACCCTTAAAGAGATAGGACAAATCTTAGAAGTAACAGAGTCTAGAATATCTCAACTACATACAAGAGCTATTGTTAGATTGAGAGGAAAATTAACAAATATAAAAAAAGGTTTATACTAAGAGGTTATATGGTAACAGTCGACGATTTTCGTGAGTACATGACGGAGCAACTAAAGTTGGATAGAGAGAGAAAATCCGTCCAAGTAATTGGTCCTAGTGTTGATGAAGCGTTGTTATCTGCATCTGTTGAGTTGGGAGTACCTAAATTTAGTTTAGAATATGAAGTCCTTGATAAGGGTTCTAAGGGCTTTTTTGGTGTAGGAAGACGAGATTGTATTTTAATAGTTTATCAAAGAGAGAAAAAAGATCACTCCCTACTTACAGACTCTATTGGGGATGACTTTGGGCTTGGTTCGGATATACTAATTAATGAAGATGGTTATTTTACAATAAATCTTAGTGATAAAGGTGCAAACCTCCTTGTCCACGAACAAGTTGGAACAGGAGACCCTGTAAGTGTCGATGCCGTTATACATGGGCTAATAGAACGGGGTGTTGAGGGTTTTGATAGAGATGAAGTAGAAAGAGTTGTAGAAGAAAAGGCTGATGAATTTGTTAAAATTGGGGATTTTACCCATAACTCTTTAAATGATGCCTCCCTAGACATTTCTATTTCTCCAGATGAACTCTTAGTCGAAATGTACGTTACTCCTCCAGGTTTTGGTGGAATGAACCTTACTGAAGAGCAGATAAAAGACGCTTTAGAAGTTGGTGGTGTTCAGTTTGGTATACGTCTAGATCTTATTGAAGATTTTATTAAACATCCTATATACAATGAAAATTATGTGATTGCCGAGGGTCAACCTGTTAAAAATGGTGAGGACTCTAAGCTAATCTACAGCTTTAAACAGACAGGTGATATTGACTTAAAGCAGGATAAAGATGGTCGAATTGACTTTAAAGAGCTAAATAGATTTACAAATGTTGTAGAGGGCCAGCCCCTTGCTACTATTAAGCCTCCAGGTATTGGGGTTGATGGTAAAACAGTTTTTGGAAAATACATTCCGGCAACAGATGGAAAGTATATTGAGGTTAAGCTTGGTAAAAACGTATCTATAGTTAATGATAAAACAATAATAGCTGATGCTAGTGGTCAAGTTCTTCTTATTAACGGTAAAATAACAGTAGAAACCATACTTGTTATAGATGGTGATGTAAATGTAGAAACTGGTAATATAAACTCCCTAGGCTCTATTGTTATAGAGGGTAATGTAGAAGATGGATTTACAGTTAATGCCCAGGCAAATATCGAGGTTAATGGTTACGTTGGTAAATCCACATTAACTTCTGGTGGAGATATAATTGTTAAGCAGGGTATTAACGGTGGTGCAGGAACAGAGATCTCAGCTGGTGGAAGTGTATGGTCAAGTTTTATAACTAACTCCAGGGTAGAATCCGGGGATAGGGTTATAGTTAGTGATGGTATAGTTAACTCCCAGGTAGATGCTACTAAGAAGATACTTTGTAAGGGTAAAAGAGCAAAGATAGTTGGTGGACATTTAAGGGCTGCCCAAGAGATAAATGCAGCTGTTTTAGGTACTTCTGGTGGAACTGAAACATTAGTAGAAGTAGGATTTGACCCTAAAACAAAGGGTGAGATTGAAGAGTTGAGTAGTCAATTAAAGCTTTTAAGTAATAAGCTAGAAGAGGTTAATAAAAATCTTCACTCATTAGTTAAAATGAAAAAGATTAATAATGAGTTATCTGAAGAGAAAGAGAAATTCTTAAAAGAGTTAAAGGTTGAACATAATAATTTAACTAGACAGAAAAACAATCTATCCGATGAACTAAAAGAGAAGGGGGATTATCTTTCTAGTCTCTCTATTGAAGGTGTCGTTGGAGCATCAAAAGAGGTTTTCCCTGGTGTTGTAATAATGGTGGAAGATAAGGAGTACGAGGTTAAGAATGCTTTTAAAAAAGCTGTATCCTTTGTACTAGATCCTGAAGGGTATATTGTTACTAAGGATTATGTTGAGATACAAGAAGACATTGAAAGGAGATCCATTAATGTCGATAACGCCCCTTGATCTTCAAACTCTTTTTTTAAAGATGGCTAATGTTGGTAAAGAACAGGCTACTATTCAAAAATCTGTAGAAAATCAGCAGAAACGTGAGGCTAATCAATTAATTAAAGAAGAGAATAACCGGGATCATTCGGTTAATAGAGTAGATGAAGATAAGGCGACTGAAAAGATAAACGATAAGAGTAATAATCAACAACAGGATCGTCCTAAAGGTGAGAAAAAAGAGACGGATGAGGATCCAGAAGAGACGAAAAAGTATTTTACAGACCCTAATAGGGGACATAATATAGATATATCGGGGTGATAATGAATACAGTTTTAATATGCCTTATAGTTTGCTCTGTTTATAGTATAATTATATATGGGGTTTTAAATTCTAAAATAAATAAGAAAATTGACAATAAAAGCTTTATGAAAGATGTTCGTAATGAGATAAATTCCTTGATTACCCAGATTAATGAGACTTCTGATAGGAACGTTTTATTAATAGAAAATAGATTAGAGCGTTTAAATGATCTACTAGCAGTTTCAGATATAAACATTGCAAATTTAAAAAGTATAAATAAAGCAAAGGAAGTAGAGAGTGTTACTCCTGAGATAAGTGAAGATAAGGTTGTAGCTAAAGCTCCTATTGAGATAGAAGAAGTCATAATTGATAATATCGAAAAGCAAAGCGTTATTGATGATAAATCCTTAACTAGACGGGAAAGGATACTCCTACTGCATAAGCAGGGGATATCTCCAACAATTATAGCTAGTCAGACAAAGGCTACAATTGGAGAGGTTGAATTGATAATCTCATTAAGTCGAGGGTGATATGTTAGTTGAAGAGCTATCCCATAAAAGTGAATTTATATTTGATACAGAAAAAATCCTAGATCGACTTAATATGCTTTTAGTCTCATCTGATTTTCTAGTTCCACAGATATATAGAGAGATTCACTCTTTAAAAGGTGCTGCTGGTTTTGCAGGATTAACTAAAATGGAGAGTTTGGCCCACTCTCTAGAGGGTATTCTAAGTAGTATCAGAAATGGGGAGCAGAGTCTTGATAGTGAAGTTGAAGAGATCTTTTTTAAATCAATAGATTATTTTGTTAAGGACATTAATTTTTGGAAATCTAACTCTACAGAGTTAGAAAGTAACAACTTAGTCGAAATGATTGAGAGTCGAAGCAAGATAAGTTCCGGTTTAGCCATTGAAGTTGTTGATGATAGTTGTGAAAGTAGTAGTTTTTTTACAGATTTTGAAAAGACACTTTTAAAAGAGGCTATGTATAGGTCAGAGCAGTTTTACCGTATAATATGTCATATAGATCGGGATGAAGAGATGAAGTATCCTAGACTGTTTCTCGTTGTAAATAATTTAGAGAAGCTAACTAATGTAGTTAAAATTGATCCACCTATGGCAGACGTATCTAAAAATAGAAGTAAAGAGATTACCCTTTATCTAACTACAAATAAGAGTAAGAGTTTAATATATAAGGGGCTTAGCTTTGATCGTATAAGGGAAGTAGAAGTCTTAAGGTTAGAATACTCGTCCTATATTTCCAATGATATTAAAAAAAATAAAGATAGTGAAACAAATTTATATGGTAAAACCATAGAAGTGGAGACATCAAAAATTGAGGAGATATTTAATTACTCCCAGGACCTACATAACAAACTTCTAAGTGAGGATTTTTTAATTCCAAGTAAAAGAAAAATTGTAGAAGAACTCTTATCTGGTATGAAAAGCTCCCTATCATCTTTAACAACTATAAGTGTAGAAAATGCCTTTTCATACTTCACTAGTTACTGTAATAAGTTAAGTAGAGAGTTAAATAAGATTGTTGATTTTAAAATAGTTGGTGGAGAGATAAGTATTGATAGACAGTTAGCCGAGACCTTAAAGGAGCTACTAATACAGCTTGTTAAAAACTCTATAGACCATGGTATTGAGTTACCAAAAAAAAGATTAGAAAATGGTAAAACTGAGATTGGGCATATAACTTTAAAAGTTTCTAATATTAGTGGAAACCTTGCAATTAGTTTAGAGGATGACGGTGCAGGGGTAGACCAAAAACAAGTTGTACAAAGAGGTATTGATAGTAACTTTATCGATAATAAAGAGGAAATATCCCTTTTATCCCTACTTTCTAGACCAGGATTCTCAACATCAAAAGAGATAAATTACTACTCAGGTCGTGGTGTAGGACTGGATATTGTTGTAAATAGGGTTATTAATAAGCTAGATGGTAAAATTAAACTAAATAATAGACCAGGTTTGGGGCTATCTGTTGATCTATTGATTCCTCCATTAACATCAATTAAAAAATATACTATTTTTAAATATAGAAATCACTCCTTCTGTTTTTCTATGGTAAATGTTGTTGATAAGATAACCCTTGATCCAGAACAGGTCTCCCTAGGTGATAATAAAACTTTAAACTACACGTATAATGGAACTCTCTATCCAATCTATACTCCATGGGGTCGATTAAGTAGTAATACCCCTGAATTAGATGAGAAATATGGCTTTTTAATTAGGTATTTAGGGAAAAGAGCATTTTTCCCTGTAGATGAATTTATTGTTGAGAAAGAGTTTTTTACATCAGTTATTAAGTTTATTGATACTGAGACTCCAACACATAAGCTACTAAAGATTGGAGAAAAGAGAGAGGATTATACTCTTATTCTACCTTCAATTATTAATAGTTAACATTAATGGCAATCACTTGCCGTTTAATTGACATAGATGTAACTTTTCTCTAATATACAAAATATGTCAGATAGTGTAGAAGATAAAAGGCTTAAAATTTTAAATATCTTAAGAGATAATAATGAAGCTTTAAGTAGTCAAAAAATAACTAATCATCTCAATGAACAGGGTATACAGATCTCTGAAAGAACTGTTCGTTTCCACCTTTTAGCAATGGATAAAAAAGGTTTTACCCAGTATATAGGAAGAAAAGGGCGTCTATTAACAGCTCTTGGAGAACAAGAACTTACCAAGGTTAAGGCCTATGAAAAGGTTGGTTTTTTATCATCAAAAATCGATGAATTCTCCTATAATATGAATTTCGATTTAGAAAAAAAAGAGGGATCAGTTCTTGTAAATGTAACACTAATTAGTCAGGATGATTTAAAAAACTCTATTGAACTTCTATATACAGCCTTTGAACACGGATTTGTTATGGGTGAACTTCTTACAATATTTTTTCCTGAGGACAGTGATGATAAAATTGAAATTCCAAAGGGTTTTGTTGGTATTGGTTCTGTCTGTTCAATTACATTAAACGGAATACTCTTGTCTAAGGGAATACCGGTCCACTCTATATTTGGAGGACTCCTTGAAATAGAGGATAGAACTGCAAAAAGATTTGTAGAGATTATACAGTATAACGGAACATCATTAGACCCATTAGAGATATTTATATCTAGTGGTTTAACAGATCATACTAGGTTATGTAGTAGTGGGAGTGGGGTTGTTGGAGCAAGTTTTAGGGATGTTCCTGCATCTAGTAGGGAAAAAGTAATTCAAATATTTGAGAGATGTCAAGAGATTGGGTTAGGCAGCTTTCTTGAGATTGGTTACCCGGGTTCTCCCTTATTAGAAATTCCTGTTTCAGAGGGGAGAGTTGGTTTTATTGTTACAGGGGGATTAAACGCTGTTGGACTTTTAGCGGAATCTGGAATAAAACTATATTCAAAGACCCTATCGGGTTACGTTGACTTTAAAAAATTAGTTAATTATAGAGAGCTTAAAAAGTATTTTAAATAATTTGATTTTAGCATTTAGTTCTTGCGTTAGATGGGATAATAAATATTCATGATTGACAATATTGACATAGGTAGTCATTTTAAGATAGACTTTATGGCATAAAGTTGCCATGAAAACAGTGAGGGTAAAATATGATAAAAAAACAGGGTTTGTATGATCCAGCATTTGAGCATGATGCGTGTGGTGTTGGTTTTATAGCTAAAATTGACGGAGAAAGATCCCATAGTATAGTACAGGATGGAGTTCAAATTCTCTGTAATTTAGAGCATCGAGGAGCAGTTGGTGGTGATATGAAAACTGGTGATGGAGCCGGTATGTTATTGCAAATGCCCCATAAATTTTTTAATAAAGTTACCGATTTTACACTACCTGCTGAGGGTAGTTATGGAGCTGGTATGCTTTTTTTACCTATTGATAGTAAAAGAGCAGATGAAGCAGTAAAATTAACTGAAAAAATATTAAAAGAAGAGAGTGTTACTATTCTAGGTTGGAGGGATGTTCCTGTGAACCCTGACTGTCTTGGAGAACAGGCTCTATCGGTAATGCCGTCTTTTAAACAACTCTTTGTTTCCATTGGAGATTTAAAAGGTGAAGAGTTAGAAAGAAAACTATATATAACTAGAAAAGTTCTTGAAAACAAAGCTAATGATAACGGTTTTCCCCAGGAAGAGTACTACTTTCCATCATTCTCATCTAGAACCTTTATATATAAGGGTATGTTTGTATCTGCACAGTTTGAAACATTTTATCCAGATTTAACAGATCCAGATTTTGAATCGGCAATAGCTTTAGTTCATCAGCGATATAGTACTAATACTATGCCAACATGGCCTTTAGCCCAACCTTTTAGGTATATAGCCCACAATGGGGAGATAAATACATTAAGAAGAAATGTAAATAATATGAAGGCTAGGGAAGCTACATTAGACTCTCCGCTATTTGGTGAAGATCTTAAAAGAATGTATCCTATAGCTAGTTCTAAAGGGTCTGACTCTGCTGCATTTGATAACGTATATGAACTACTAAATCAGGGTGGAAGATCACTAGAGCACTCGGTTATGATGATGATACCAGAAGCGTTTGGTAGTAAGTATCATATATCTGAGGATAAGAGATCTTTCTACGAGTACCACTCTGCAGTTATGGAGCCATGGGATGGCCCTGCCGCTATGGCATTTACAGATGGAACAAAAATAGGAGCAACACTGGATCGATCTGGTTTAAGACCAGCTAGGTATACAATAACTAGAGACGGTAAAATGATTTTAGGTTCTGAGACAGGTATAATTGATGTAGAGCCAAAAAATGTTCTATCTAAGGGAAGACTTGCTCCTGGTGGTATGATTGTTGTAGATACTTCATTAAATAGGGTCTTAACTGATAGGGAAGTAAAATCAGTTGTATCAAGAAGAAAACCATATAGAAGATGGTTGGAGCAAAATGGTATACATTTAAAGGGGCTTTTAGGCACAAGTGGTAAGATTCATGTAGATTCGGAGACTTTAGCCCTTAGGCTTAGAACATTTGGATATACTATGGAAGATATTCAGACAATTGTTGCCCAAATGGCTGTTAACTCCCAGGAGCCTCTAGGTTCAATGGGTAATGACTCCTCTTTAGCTGTACTATCAGAGAGACCTCAACTACTTTTTAACTACTTTAGACAGTTGTTTGCCCAGGTTACAAATCCACCAATTGATCCATATAGAGAGAATTTAGTTATGTCTCTAATGAGTTTTGTTGGACAGGAAAGAAACCTACTAGATGAGACTCCAGAACACTGTAAGCAGTTAAAATTAAAACATCCTATATTAACTAATGATGATATAAGAAGATTACGAAATACACAAAATGAGGATTTAAATACAGCTACAGTCTCTATGTTATTTAGAATAGATGAAAAGAAGGGTGACTTAGAGAGAGCTATTGACGATCTTTGTAAAAATGTTGAAAAAGAGGTTGATAAAGGGAATACCTTTATTATCTTAAGTGATATTGGGACTACAGAACATTTAGCACCAATACCGTCACTCTTAGCAACATCAGCTGTTCATCACTACCTTGTAAGAGTTGGGAAAAGGCATTTAGCAGGATTAATTATTGAGTCTGGAGAGGTAAGAGAAGTTCATCATTTTGCGACTCTTATTGGATTTGGTGCATCTGCTGTAAATCCACACCTAGTTTTTGAATCCTTTAATGACCTTAAAGAGAGGGGGTACATCCCTGAAGATATCTCAATTTCAACAGCAGTTGATAACTATGTAAATGCTGTTAAAAAAGGTATTTTAAAGGTTATGTCTAAAATGGGTATCTCAACTTTAAGAAGTTATAGAGGAGCACAGATCTATGAAGCTGTTGGACTCTCCACAGAACTTATTGAAAAATACTTTACTAATACTCCATCTAAAATAAGTGGTATTGGTTTAGAATCTATTGAGAGGGATGTAATAGAGAGACATACTAAGGCATACTCTAAAAATGATACAAATACAGGGCGTCTCCACTCTGGTGGTAAGTACTCCTATAGAAAATTTCAGGATAAACACCTATTTACACCAACAGCGGTTATTAATTTACAAAAGGCTGTAAGGGAAGGAAACTACGATACTTTTAAGAAGTATTCTAATGAAGTAAACAATGTTAGTGAAAACCTATGTACTCTACGTGGACTATTAAAGTTTAAAGAGAGTAAGGCAATAGATATAAATGAAGTTGAGCCTGCTAGTGAAATTGTAAAGAGATTTGTCTCCTCAGCAATGAGTTTTGGTTCTATATCAAAAGAGGCCCATGAGTGTATGGCGATTGCTATGAACAGAATTGGAGCGATGAGTAACTCTGGAGAGGGTGGAGAAGATGAAAATCGATATACCCCCTTAGCTAATGGAGATTCTGCAAAAAGTAAGGTTAAACAGGTTGCCTCTGGTAGATTTGGAGTTACAAGCCACTACTTGGTTAATGCAGAGGAGCTTCAGATAAAGATGGCTCAAGGGGCAAAACCTGGTGAGGGTGGACAGCTTCCTGGGCATAAGGTTAATGAGGTTATTGCTAGAGTTAGGCACTCAACTCCTGGTGTTATGTTAATTTCACCTCCTCCACACCATGATATCTACTCTATAGAGGACTTATCACAACTTATATTTGACTTAAAGAACTCTAATCCTGATGCTAGGGTATCGGTTAAGTTGGTTTCTGAAGTTGGAGTAGGAACAGTTGCAGCTGGAGTAGCTAAGGGTAAGGCAGATATGGTTCTTATCTCAGGTTCTGATGGTGGAACTGGAGCATCCCCTCTTTCAAGTATTAAATATGCAGGTTCATTTTGGGAGTTAGGATTAGCAGAGACTCAGCAAACACTTGTTTTAAATAAATTAAGAGACAAGATTAGGGTACAGGTTGATGGACAGATAAAAACAGGTCGGGATGTTATTATAGGTGCAATGTTAGGTGCTGAAGAGTTTGGTTTTGGAACAACTACCTTAGTGACAATGGGGTGTATAATTATGCGTAAATGTCATACTAATAGTTGTCCTGTAGGTATTGCTACCCAGTGTGAAACCCTAAGAAAAAGATTTAATGGTAAACCAGAGAATATAATTAACTTTATGATGTTTGTTGCGGAAGAAGTTAGGGAGATTATGGCTGAATTAGGGTTTAAAAAGTTTGAAGATTTAGTAGGTCGAGTTGACTTATTAGAGGTTAATCAAGCTGTTAAACACTTTAAAACAGAAGGCTTAGACTTTTCTCCAATTCTTCATAAGCCTATAGTTCCAGAGGGGTCTGCTATAAGATGTACTTCTAAGCAGGAGCATGATTTCTCCCTATCCCTCGATGATGGTTTAATAAAACAGGCTAAGGACGCCCTTGAAAATGGTACTCCAGTCGTTATTAACCAGAAGATAAGAAACTGTAATAGAACAGTTGGTACAACATTAAGTTCAGAAGTAGCTAAAAGATATGGTGGTAAAGGGTTACCTGATGACACAATTAAAGTAAAACTAGATGGTGTTGGTGGTCAATCTTTAGGAGCCTTCCTATCTAAGGGTATTACTTTTGAAATAAAGGGTGAAACAAATGACTTCCTAGGTAAAGGATTATCTGGTGGAAAAATTGTTCTTTATCCCCATGATGAGATCTCTTTTACAACAAGAAGAAATATTATTGCTGGTAATGTTGCTCTATTTGGTGCTACAACAGGAGAAGCTTATATAAACGGAATGGCAGGTGAAAGATTTGCTGTTAGAAACAGTGGAGCCTTAGCTGTAGTTGAGGGTGTTGGGGATCATGGGTGTGAGTACATGACCGGGGGGACTGTAATTGTTCTTGGTCAAACCGGGGTTAATTTTGCAGCCGGTATGTCTGGTGGTGTTGCTTATATCTTTGATGAAAATCAACTTTTTGATACACACTGTAACCTTGAGATGGTAGATATAGAGTCTGTTGTTGATAGTAAAGATCAGAACTTTTTAAGAGAGACTATTTTAAAACATATTGAGTATACAAATAGTACTGTTGCTAAGGATTTAATAAAGAACTGGGAAGAGTCTTTACCACTATTTGTTAAAGTGATGCCTTTAGATTATAGAAGAGCATTAGAGAAGATTAAGGCTGCAGAGATGCAAGAATCAGATAATTCAACCCTTACAGAGGAGGTGTACAACTAATGACAAATGTATTTGGTTTTTTAGAAAAAGAGAGAAAGAATCCTCCATATAGGGATGTAAAGGATAGAGTTAAAGATTATAAAGAGGTTGCTACTCAGTTAAGTAAAGATGAACTTAAAGAGCAGGCTGAACGGTGTATGAATTGTGGAATCCCATTTTGTCACTCCTACGGTTGTCCTATTACTAACTTAATTCCTGAGTGGAATGATGCGGTATATAACGGTCAGTGGAAAGAGGCTTATGAGAGATTAGAGATTACTAATAACTTCCCGGAATTTACAGGGCGAATATGTCCTGCACCCTGTGAAACAGCTTGTACTTTAGCGATTAATACTGACTCTGTAACCATTAGAGAGTTAGAGTTAAATATAATTGAGGACGCCTTTGCAAATGGACTTGTTGTTCCCCATCCGCCTAAGGTTTTAACTGGTAAAATGGTTGCAATAATTGGTGGTGGACCTGCAGGGTTAGCTGCTGCTCAACAGCTTAGACGAAGTGGTCATGAAGTTACAATTTTTGAAAAATCTACTAAAGTAGGTGGACTTTTAAGGTTTGGAATACCAGATTTTAAACTTGAAAAATCTGTAATAGATAGAAGATTGCAAATTTTAAAAGCTGAGGGCATAGAGTTTGAAAATGGCGTAGAGATTGGTAAGGATATCTCTGTATCATATCTTAGAAATAAATATGATGCTATTTTAGTAACAGCTGGTGCAGGTCAACCAAGAAACCTTCCTGTAGAGGGTAGGGATCTAGAAGGCGTTCACTTTGCAATGGATTTTTTAAGCCAATCAAATAAATTTGTATCTGGTGAATTAGATAAACTTCTAATTGATGCAAAGGATAAAAATGTTCTGGTTATAGGTGGTGGAGATACAGGTTCTGACTGTGTTGGAACATCTATTAGACAGGGTGCTAAGAACGTTTACCAAATTGAAATTATGCCTAAACCTATGGAGTGGAATAAACCCCACAATCCAGATTGGCCAGATTGGCCAAGAATCCTAAGAACTTCCTCTTCCCACTTAGAAGGGTGTGATAGAAGCTGGAATGTGACTACTGATAAGTTCAGTGGGGAGAATGGTAGGTTAAATAAGGCTCATCTCTCAAATATTGAGTGGAAAGCATCAGAGAGTGGTGGAAGACCTGATATGGTTAAACTTGATAGCTATGAATTAGATGTTGACCTTGTATTTTTAGCAATGGGTTTTGTTCATACCGAGCATGGAGTTTTTACAGACCAACTATGTTCTGAAGGGGTTAAGCTTGATGAGAGGGGTAATATTGCAGTTACTGACTTTAAAGCCACTGATGACGGTATATTCGCTGCTGGGGATGCAATTACTGGTGCATCTCTGGTAGTAAGGGCAATAGGTAGTGGAAGAGAGGCTGCATATGAAGTACATCAATATTTAACAAAATAGAGTAAAGATAAAAAAAGCAGACTAAAGTCTGCTTTTTTTTATTAACTCAATCTTTTAACTATTCCTAATATATCATCAATATTTTCTAGGAATATATCAACTAACTTAGGATCAAAATGTTCTCCTCGCTCTCCTTTTATTAGATCTATAATCTTCTCAAGGGGCCATGCTTCCTTATAACACCTCTTATGGTATAGAGCATCAAAAACATCAGCTAAGGCTGTTATTCGTCCATATATGTGAATATCATCCCCTTTTTTCTGGTTAGGGTAGCCCTTGCCATTCCACTTCTCATGATGCTCATAGGAGATTATTGAGGCTGCCTTTAACAGAGGTCTTGTGGATCTTCCTAAAATATCTCTACCAATTTGAGTATGCTGCTTCATAATCTCATACTCTTCTTCTGTTAGTTTATCTGGTTTTAATAAAATTGAGTCGGGAATCCCTGTTTTACCTATATCGTGTAAAGGGGAAGCCATTGTAATTTTTGTAGCTTCATCCTCTGGTAGTCCATACTTTAAAGCAAGGAATCTTGAGACTTGTGCAACCCTTAAGACGTGGTTTGATGTCTCTTTTGATCTTTTCTCCACTACCTCACTTAGGGTCTCAATTATCTCTTTTTGTGTATCAAGTATTTCATGGGTTAGGTGAACATTATTAAACGCCACTGCTACATTATTAGAGAAGATATCCAAAAGGCTTTTATCATATTGATTTATCTCAGACTCGCTGGAAATTAATATTAAGTTGACCATATCATTTTCATTTTTGAAATAACCAACATAATCAAAATGGTCAAAATAACTCTGGCCCAGGGATATAGCTTTATTAAGTTTATCAGTTATGCTTTTTGTAAATAAGTATTCACCTTCTAAATTTTCAAATGAACCCTTAGATGCAATTTTATTAAACTGATTGTTTGAAGTATCTACTATCATGGCGTTAACTTTGTTATCCTTAAGCTCTACTTCTTTGCTTAAGTTTAATAGAACAATTAACTCATTAAGAACAGAGTCAGCAAAAAGTGCACTGCTTTTAAACTGCATTATCCTTCTTGTGGATTCTAATATCTGTTCTAAGCCCTTTTTATTCTTTTCAATAAGATGAAGGTCTCTATATGACCTTAGAGCTGTCATAACTGTTGTAAATAGCTTAGTTGTTGTTAGCTCTGTTTTCTCTTTATAATCGTTTATATCATACTTTGATATAACATCCTTCTCTGGGGCAGAACCTGGTTGTCCTGTTCTTAAAATAATTCTTATTAAGTTGTTTTTTAATGTTTCTCTTATATCTCTTGCTACTAACAATCCTGCATCATCAGTCTCCATAACAACATCTAGAAGCAGAACTGCTATGTCATCATGCTCTTTTAGTATCTCTATTGTCTCGCTTCTAGAATAAGCGTCATATATTTCTACTTTTCTATTTTCATATATAAAATTAGATAAGACAATTTTTGTAATTGTATGTATCTCTTTTTCATCATCTGAAATTAAAATTTTCCAAGGTTTAAGTGAGATTTTTTGTGTTTCAGTAATTTCTTCTGCAAAAATAAAATCGTCCATAAAAATAATTGTAGCAGAGTGGGATTCTAAGGTCAAATAAAATATAAATAAAAAAGGGGCTGTTGCAAAAGTCATTATGACTTTCAACAGCCTTTTTTTATTTATAAACGTGATTTTCAGTAGTTTTCAAAATAAAAGGGACCACAAAGTAGTCCCAACGTGCTAAAATTTGGTTGTTGACATCAAAAAGGAGCACGTAAATGTATATTACAGACTTTTGCAATCATAAACAATCATATTTAGACTTAAATATTTCTATTCCATTAAAAGTAACAGACCATCAAGCGGCACTAATGCTTATGTTACAGGGTCTAGATTATAGTAAATTTGAAAAACCTAAGAAGAAGTCTGGACGACCTCCTGCTGTGGATAGTTATACAATGATGCTGATACTTCTATATGCTCGAACACAGGGAAAGTATAGCTCTCGTGATACCGAGAAGTTATGCAAGAGAGATCTCTTTCTATTAAAAGTTCTTGATGGTAAAAAAGCTCCTGACCATTCAACCATAGATAGATTCATACAACAGCACTCAGATGCAATAGACAACCTTTTTTATCAGCAAATTAATCGTCTCGGATCTTTGGGAGAATTAACAAAAAATATAGTTTTCCAAGATGGAACCAAAATTGAGTCCAAAGCTAACAGATATACATTTATTTGGAAAAAATCTATTAAAAAGAACCTTCCTAAACTAATAAATCATATAGAAGAAATAATACATGAATCTGTAAACTTATATCCAATAGAATTAGAGAATAGTTCTCCCGAAGATGCTCTAAAAAGTATAATAGAGTATTTAATGGGAACTACTGATAACCTGAAGCCAAATAAAACAGGACGTGGTCATCGGATTACAGCGGAACAGAGAATATTTAGAGATACTAACATATATTTAAAGAAATTAGAGGATTACAAGAATCAACTAGATGCTATGCCCGAGCGAAATAGTATGAGTAAAACTGATCCCGATGCTACTTTTATGAGGATGAAAGAGGACCATATGCGGAATGGACAATTGAAACCTGCATATAATCTTCAGGTTCTAGTTGATGGAGGTTATATCGTTGGAAACTACGCTAGTTCAGACAGAACTGATTACGCAACAATGATTCCAGCTATCGACCACATGCATGAAAGAATAGATTGGAAGTATAAAAAATATTGTGCTGATAGTGGGTATGATTGTCAGCACAACCATGAGGCATTGGAAAAAAGGGACATTGAGTCATATATAAAGCCAATGAAATACGAACACTCAAAAAAGAGGAAAGTAAAATCAGACATTGGGCTAAAGGATAATATGACCTATGATAAGGACAATGATTGTTTCATCTGTTCTAGAGGTAAAAAGTTAGTTCTAAAACATCTGAAAGTTAAGAAGGATAAGTATGGTAATGAACAAGTTACGCATGTATATAGATGTAAACGGGGATGTAAAAGTTGCCCTGTAAAATCTGCCTGTATGAAAAAAAGTAAAGCAAAATATAAACAGGTACAGATAAATCATACTCTTGCAGAGTTTCAGAGAAAATCTACTGAAAGGATTTCTAGTCCCTTAGGTAAAGAGATAAGGGTTAACAGAAGTATTCAAGCTGAAGGAGCTTTTGCACAGATAAAAAACAACTGGTCATTTAAAAGGTTCTTAAGAAAAGGGATTAAAGGTATACATACAGATTGGAATCTGATGTGTATGTCTATGAATATTATTCACTTGGGTTATAGACTAGCAAGAAATGAACTTGGTATCCCATTTTATCATACCCTTGAAAATTCCGCTTAGACTTTAGAGTTGATAACTATTATAAGTAGTCTCATTTTATTTGGTATTACAATCTAACTTTAAATTAAAAAGCTGTTAGAAGAGGATTTTCTTCCATTTTTATACAATTTTTATCATAATTTATATTCTTTATGTTTATAAACAAAAAAGACTGTTACAAAATATTACTTTTGCAACAGCCCCTTTTTATTGTAATTACTCCCCCGGACGGGCTCGAACCGCCGACCTAGTGATTAACAGTCACCCGCTCTACCAACTGAGCTACAGGAGAAAGTAGGTTTTTTTAGTTCTCCTTATGAACTTTTTTAGTAAGTAAAAACTTATCTAAAATTACTCCTCCAGACGGACTTGAACCGCCGACCTAGTGATTAACAGTCACCCGCTCTACCAACTGAGCTATAGAAGAATATTAGTTAAAGTTTCTCCCCCGGACGGACTCGAACCGCCGACCTAGTGATTAACAGTCACCCGCTCTACCAACTGAGCTACAGGAGAATATCTCTAACAACAAGCAGTAATATACAAAAGAGTTAAAAATGTGTCAATATTCTTAACTCTTTTTTTTTATTATAGTAGTGCCTTTTTTAACGCCTCTACAACATCTGTCTTTTCCCAAGGGAAATCTGGTCTACCAAAGTGACCATAAGCAGCTGTAGGTGAGTATATAGGTCTTTTAAGATCCAATGTTTTAATTATACCAGAAGGTGTAAGGGAGAAATTATCCCAAACAGCTTTCTCAATTAAGCTATCATCGATCTTACCTGTATTAAATGTATTTACAAAGACTGAAACAGGTTCAGCTACTCCAATAGCATAGGCTAATTCCACTTCACATTTATCTGCAATACCAGCTTTTACTATGTTTTTAGCAATGTATCTAGCCATATATGCTGCAGACCTATCAACTTTAGATGGGTCCTTACCACTAAAAGCACCACCACCATGGGCAGCAGCACCTCCGTACGTATCTACAATTATTTTTCTACCTGTTAAACCTGCATCACCCTTTGGTCCACCAATAACAAAACGACCTGTTGGATTCATATGGAATATTGTTTTATCGTCGATTAAATGACTAGGTAGGGCTTTTTTTACAATCTCTTCAATTAAACCCTCTCTAATCTCTTCATATTTAATCTCCCGCCCATTAACAAACTCATCGTGTTGATGGGAAAGAACTACAGCAGGAATTCTATATGGAACTCCATCTTTGTACTCAACTGTAACCTGGCATTTTGAATCCGGTCTTAAGAAGTCTAAGACCCTGTTATGTCTAACTTCTGATGCTTTTTTCATAATCTCATGGGAGTAGAAAATTGGTGCAGGCATTAACTCTGGTGTATCCTTACACGCATAGCCAAACATCATCCCTTGGTCTCCGGCTCCCTGCTCTTTATGTAGTCCAGCTCCAGCTGTAACTCCCTGGGAAATATCAGCTGATTGTTCATTTATAACAGAAAGTACTGCACAGGTTTGATGATCAATTCCATACTCGGCATTATCATAACCTATCTTCTCTAGGGTTTTTTTTACAGTTTTTATAATATCAATATAACTATTGGTGGTCATCTCTCCACCAACTAGAATCATACCAGTTGATGCAAAACACTCACAACCTACCCTTGATTCTGGGTCGCTTGTTAAAGCTGCATCTAATATAGCATCTGATATTTGGTCACATACTTTATCAGGATGCCCTTCCCCGACACTTTCAGATGTAAATATATAGTTATCTCTATTAGCCATTATTTAGCCTCCATTCGTAATTAAGTATAATATATTATAAATCATTATTTTATACAAATAGGGTTTTAGTTAAGGATTTGTAATCTGTTGAATCATTAATAATTTCGCAAAGTAGGGTAGAACCTAGTAGTTTTACTTTAAAATCTACATTAATGATACTCTCATCAATAGATAATGAGGAGTTTAGAATAAGATCATCATTTTTTATATTAGCTATTTCATCTATGGATTCTGGTAAAAAAATAAAACTATCCCGATTTATTTGGGTTATATAACCTGAGATAAAAGAGAAGTCTTCTGGTTTTACAAAACCTAATCCAATCTCATCCTGTTTGGGAAAGTAAACCTCTGTGCTTATACTTTTAGGTAGTTTCTCCAATATTAATTTTTTTACATCTTTGTAATTTTGATTGTTTATAGGAACTATCAAGCTACCACGTAGAAAATTAAACTCTTTTATCTCTTTATTACCTAGTTCTCCTTCTAATATAAATAGGGTTTGGGTCTCATTGTAGATATCCCTTAGGGATGATAAAAATATTTTCCACATTCTAGGGTAGTCATTACAGGAAAAAAAAACGACACTTGGCTCAATTTCTACTAAGTTATCAATCGCTTTTAATGGATTTTTATATGAAATAGTCTCTATTCCTAGGGATTTGTAAAGGGATTTATATCTATTGTCAAATGGTTTTTCACCAACATAAATCAGTTTCATCTACTACTCTGTTCCAAGATTTAATACTTCATATGTGCTTATATACCAAATACCATCTGTTTTATTTAGATGATATATATACTTTTTATTCTCTATATAGTCTGGAAATTTATACTTTGTATAAACAACTACCTCGGCTTTCTCAGAGGTATAACTAGTATTTGTTATTTCAAACGAGTAGGGAATAGATATCATATTACTTTCAACACTACCATCCATTATATCTCTTTTAAAGTTATCCATCATAGTTAACTGCTCTTCCTCAGTTGCTCTACTGTATTTCCTGCTTCTATCCTCATTATTTAAAAATAGTTGTTTTAAGTCTAAGTATAAAAAGAATTTATTCCACTGGGATTTTGATCTAGCAAGTATAGTGTATTCAACTACCTTATCTGGAGATAGGGCATCTTTTTTTAATACTTCCTTTGTTATCTCTTTTGCAAGTTCCTCTTCTGTGTCCTTGTTTGAACCATTTTTAACAGATAAGACTAGGCTGTTACTCTCGATAACACTATTTTTTACACCATTACTTATATCAGTTAAGAAGTTAGCAGTAACTCTATATAGTCCTGGTTTGTCAATTATTATATATCTTGCAAGGTCAACAATAAAATTATACTCATCCCCAGGTTCTAATCTAACTTCTCTTATAAATACAGGTTGATTTGTGTTCCTCGCTATGATAAATTTCTCCTGGTGGGGAAGAATCTCTTTTTTTAGGGTTTCAACAACAAAGTCAACGTTGAAAATACGTTGATCTGCAATATCAAAAGTTTTGGAAGAAGTAGAGTTGTTTTGTATTAATATCTTTACTGGGATGCTTTTATTTGGATAATAAATAGTTTTATTAAAGTACCTAATTGTGCACTGTAGCTCATTGTTTGCTGCAAAAGCCAATGATGAGAAAATTGAAAATATTATTATTGCTGTAATATGTTTTTTTAGCATGTTTACTCCACACTTGTTATTGTTATTTTTATAGTATCGGATGTTTATATGGTTTCATTATTAGAAAATAAAATTTTATCACTCTTAAATAAAAGTGAGAGTTTCAATTTAGCTACTTCAGCTTTTATTAATAGGGAGTTCCCTATCGAGGTAACTGGGGTACGTGGTGGCTTCTCAACTTTCCTGCTATCAGCCTTTAATAGGTATACAAAGGAGAACTCAGTTATTGTTGTTCCTACTGAACAGGACGCAATAGATCTATACAATGATTTAAGTTTAGTTACAGATAGTGTTCAAATTATGCCTTGGTGGGGGACCATGCTTTATAAGGGTATATCCCCTGGTTCCCAGGTTTTTGGTAAACGTGTTGATTGTTTAAATAACCTGCTATTTAATAAGAAGATAACTACTATCTTATCCCTTAGAA
Source organism: Thiospirochaeta perfilievii (assembly GCF_008329945.1). NCBI lineage: Bacteria > Pseudomonadati > Spirochaetota > Spirochaetia > Spirochaetales > Spirochaetaceae > Thiospirochaeta > Thiospirochaeta perfilievii. Next base: position 3,353,973 of record NZ_CP035807.1, read on the forward strand.
GTTTTATCACCAATTTACCAGATCCTAAATACCTAAAACCTTTAAATAAAGAGTTAAAGATCAAAGATGAGATAGATCTTTTTGAGATTGATACTCTATTAAGTAGTTTTGGATATAATAAGGTTCCAAGGGTAACTATTCATGGGGAGTTTGCATTAAGGGGAGAGGTTTTAGATTTTTTCCCTCCAGGATCTATGGAGGCTGTTAGAATTGTATTTGAATTTGATGAAATAGAGGATATTAAACTTTTTGACCCTGTAAATCAGATCTCCACAGAGAGTATTAAAAAAACAACTATACACCCTATAAAAGAGGTTACTTGGACTGATGAAAGAATCAACTGTTTAGAAAAGAATATCGCGAACTCCTTTGATGGGGACTTCTCTGACCTGATACAGAAGCTAAAGGATTTTAGGGAGTTACGTGGAGAAGAGCTGCTATTTCCTTTAAGTTTTGATGATAAGTTTACTATTTTAGACTATTTAGAGCCATCTTCCCATGTTTATATAATTGACCCTGAGTCCCTTGAGGCTAGAAGCCATAATCTTGATAAGGAGTATTTAGAACTCTATACAAAGGCGCTAGCAACAAACTTAATAGTTCCCAATCCAAAGGATGTTATGTCATCCTATAGTGATCTTTATAATAAGATTGAAAGACTGGTTCTTTTTCCTGCATTGAAGCAAAAGTTTGATTACAATACTAAAGTAAACGTCGATTTTATATGTGAATCTGGAAGGTCTTTTTTTGGTAATGTAAACTACTTAAAAGAAGAGCTTACAATGTATAAAAACAGTGGGTACTCAGTATATATTTTCGCAGAGAGTAAATCCCAGGGAGAGAGAATCTCTCATATGCTTAAGGATTATGATGTTAATGTTATAACAGAGGGGATCTCCTCTGGTTTTATACTACCAAAACTTAAAATAGCTGTAATACAAGAGAATGAAATTTTTGGAAGAAGAAAACGTAACTCAACTGCTGTTAAGAAGGTTAAATCCCAGGTTATTGACTCCTTTATAGAGCTTAATCCTGGGGACTATATAGTTCATGTTAACCACGGAATAGGTCTATTTCAGGGTATTAAGAGAATGACTGTAGGTGGTAATGAAAGAGATTATATAACCCTATTATATGCCGAGGAAGAGACTGTCTTTATCCCTATTGAACAGGTTAATATGGTTCAGAAGTATATAGGGCAAGAGGGGAAAAATCCAAAACTAGATCAGATCGGTGGTAAAAGCTGGGCTAAGAAAAAAAATAAAGTAAGAAAAAGTGTAGAGGACTTAGCGGATATGCTTATTCAGCTCTATGCTAAAAGAGAGAGGGCTGTAGGCTTCTCATTTCCTGCTGATGATGACTTTCAATTAGGTTTTGAAGCTTCATTCCCCTATCAAGAGACATCTGACCAACTTACTGCAATAGCTGAAATTAAAGAGGATATGGAGAGGCCTAAACCTATGGATAGACTGCTTTGTGGAGATGTTGGTTTTGGAAAAACCGAGGTTGCTATGCGTGCAGCATTTAAGGCCGTAATGGGTGGAAAACAGGTAGTCTTTCTATGTCCAACTACAATTTTAGCAGAACAGCATTATGAAAATTTTGTTGAGAGGTTTAAGCAATTCCCAGTTAAAATATCTATGTTATCTAGATTTGTTAATAAGGCTGATCAGAAAAAAACTCTAACTAATATAGAGAGTGGGGAAGTAGATATTATAATTGGAACCCATAGGCTCTTATCAAAGGATGTAAAGTATAAAAAACTAGGTCTAGTTATGGTTGATGAAGAGCAGAGGTTTGGAGTAAAGGATAAGGAGAAATTAAAGGATATGAAAAACTCCATTGACTCCCTGGCCCTATCTGCAACACCAATTCCAAGAACACTTCATATGTCCCTTGTTAAAATTAGGGATATGTCTGTATTAAAAACTCCTCCATATAATAGACAACCTGTAGAAACATTTGTACAAGAGTTTACAGAAGAGGTTGTAGTAAAGGCTATAAGACGGGAAGTTGACCGGGGAGGACAGGTCTTCTTTCTGCATAATAGGGTAGAGAGCTTAGATAATATAAGACTCTTTTTAGAGAAACTAATGCCGGAGGTACTAATTGAGACAGCCCATGGGCAGATGAGTCCCCATGAGTTAGAAGATATTATGCATAGGTTTATCCATGGTGCTTACCAGGTTCTAGTTTCAACAACAATTGTTGAAAACGGTATAGATATACCAAATGTAAATACAATAATAATTGATAAGGCAAATACCTATGGACTCTCCCAACTATACCAGTTGCGAGGAAGGGTTGGCCGTGGAGGCAAACAAGCCTACGCCTATCTACTATACCCTGATGGCAGGGCTTTAACAGACATAGCTATGAAGCGACTACAGATAATTTCAGATTTTACAGAACTAGGTGCCGGTTTTAAAATAGCAATGAAAGATATGGAGGTAAGAGGGGCTGGAAACCTTCTTGGAAGAGAGCAGTCTGGTGAGATTCATACTGTTGGTTTTGACATGTATCTAAGACTTTTAGAAGAGGCTGTATTAGAGAGGTCTCCAGATGCTAAGGATAGGGCTCCTGAAGTATACTTAGAGCTTAGTTATACAGGATTTATTCCCGATTCATATATTACAAGTCAAACAGAAAAGATGGAGATTTACAAAAAAATTGCTGCAATTGATAGTGAAGCTGAACTTGAGGCTGTTCATAAGGAGATTTATGACAGATTTGGACCACTTCCTGATGAGATACTTAGTCTTATATCCCTATCTGAGATTAAAATTGTATGCAAAGAGTTGTGGATTAAGAGTATTTTAGAGAGAAAAAATATACTAGATATTGAGTTTGGGAAGTTAACAGTAATTGAGCCAGATAGAGTTTTAAGATTGATAACAATAAGTAAGGGTAAAGTGCGTTATAATCCAAGTCGACCAAATTTTTTAACTATGGAAGTTGACCCAAATATTGGTTTAAAAGAGAAGTCTGAATTTATAAGGGATAGAATTTCAATGCTTAAGTCATAGTCTTTCTGCTTGATTTTTATACATCTTTTTAGTAATATATATTCAATGGATAGTAAAATGAAGCAGATTAAGAGTTATGTCTTAAGAGCTGGAAGGATGAGCCCTGCCCAAAAAAAGTCTTATGATGAGTTTTTTCCTAAATACTCAATTGAATATAAAGATCATAAAATTGACCTAAATAATATATTTGAGCAAAAAAAAATAGTAGTTGAAATCGGCTTTGGCATGGGTGATGCAACATGGCAGATTGCAAAAGAGAATCCTGATGTAGGTTATATTGGTATTGAAGTCCACACTCCAGGGGTTGGTAAACTACTACATCAAATGAAGAGTCATAACTTAAGTAATATTCGTGTTATAGAACATGACGCTGTGGAAGTATTTAATAACATGCTAGAGAGTGAATCCCTAGATGGAGTACATATATTTTTCCCAGATCCTTGGCCTAAGAAGAAACATCATAAAAGAAGACTGATTCAGGTCGATTTTATAAATAATATTCTTAAAGCAGTAAAACCTGGTGGCTATATTTATGCAGTAACTGACTGGGAAGAGTACGCTGAACATATTTTAGACGTTTTTGAATCTATAGATAGTTTAGAAAATCCTTACAACGGTTTTGCTACGGCACAAGATTGGAGACCTAGAACAAAATTTGAGAACAAAGGTTTGGATAAAAACCATAAGATAAATGAGGTTTTATTCAGAAAAAATAGTTAAACTATTTTTTTACACTTAGCTGTGAAAAATAGTACAGACAAATAGACTTATAACAACAACAGGAGGCTAACCCAAGTGAAGAAGCAAGTTAAGAAAGATGTAGAGGGACAAAATCCACTACTTAGTAATTATTCAGGGTTAGCCCAAGAACACAACAAAATCCCCAGGGATCTCTATGAGAAGTATAGTGTTAAAAGGGGTTTAAGAAATCCTGATGGTACTGGTGTTGTAGTTGGTTTAACAGAGGTTGGAGAAGTTCACGGTTATATTATGGAAGAGGGGGATAAAATACCCCACCCAGGAAGATTAAGATATCGTGGTTATGATCTTTACGACTTAGTTGAGGGATTTCAAAAAGAAGATCGGTTTGGATTTGAAGAGACATGTTTTTTACTACTTCTAGGTAAACTCCCAACAAAGAGTGAATTAGACGACTTTAACTACTATCTTGGACAGCATAGAGAGTTACCCGATGGTTTTATAGAGGATATGATTCTTAAAGCTCCCAGTGATGATATTATGAATAAGCTAGCTAGAAGCGTCTTAGCTTGTTATACATTTGATGACGATCCTGATAATTTAGATATTAGTAATATAGTTAAACAGAGTATGACTCTAATTGCACAACTACCTGTTATGGCAGCCTATGCTTATCAGGCTAAAAATCACTACTATGATAGACAGTCTCTGCATATACATGCTCCAGAGCCTGGTTTTTCCACTGCAGAGAATATATTACGGCTTCTAAGACCAAATAAAAAATTTACTAAACTTGAAGCTGAGATTTTAGATCTCTCCCTGGTTATTCATGCTGAACATGGTGGTGGTAATAACTCTGCATTTACTATGCATGTTGTATCCTCATCAGGAACAGATACTTATTCATCAGTCTCCTCTGCTATTGGTTCTTTAAAGGGACCTCTACATGGTGGTGCTAATATAAAAGTTAGACAGATGATGGAAGATGCAATGAATACAATTCAAAATTGGGATAATGCAGAGGAGGTAGAGAAATATATTCGATCTCTACTAAATAAGGAAGCCTTTGATAAATCCGGTCTTGTTTATGGAATGGGGCATGCAATATATACTATCTCGGATCCTAGAGCTGTTCTATTAAAAAAGAAAGCTAGAAGTTTAGCTATAGAGAAGGGACGGGAAAAAGAGTTTCATCTCTATCATTTAATAGAGACATTAACACCAAAGATTTTTCAAGATTTTAAGAAAACTGATAGGGTAATGTGTGCAAATGTGGATCTCTACTCTGGTTTTGTTTACAATATGTTAAGTATCCCATGGGAGATGTTTACTCCTATATTTGCAATTGCTAGAATTTCAGGGTGGTGCGCCCATAGAATTGAGGAGATTGTATCAGGTGGTAAAATTATTAGACCTGCGTATAAGGCTGTTGCAAAAAAACATCTCTATTCTGATATTTTTGAACGAACATAAAAAAAACCGCATTTAAATGCGGTTTTTTTCTCTAATCTATTTTACTAAAGCTTCTGCTTCTTCGTAATTCTCTTTTACGGCTAGGTCATATGGAGTATCCCCATCCTTATTTATATTCTCTTTATTGGCTCCTATATCAAGAAGATAATCAATTACTTCAATATCAGCATGGTATTTAATTGCTAAATGTAGAGGTGAAAATCCTTTATTATCCATAGAGTTAATATTTTTATCATCAAAAAATGTATTAACACTACTTAGACCATATGTTAGGGCAATAGATACAGGTGTATCCCCATACTTATTTTCTGCATATATATCAGACTTTTTACTAATAAGTATTTTTACAGTATCTTTATTTTTACCAAAAACTGCAGCGTGTAAAATTGTGTTTCCTTGTCTATCCCTAAGTGAAATATCTGCTCCAGCATCTAAAAGTAGGTTTAGTATATCTGGGAAGTTATTTTTTACTGCATAAAATAAGGGAGTTTGCCCATTATTATCCCTAGCATTTAAATTGGATTTGTTTTTAATAAAAAAGGTTACAATATCAGTATCTTCTGTTAAAACCGCCTCGTGTAGTGGTGTTCTGTTTTTAATATTTTTTGCATTGATATCAGCCTTTTTCTCAACTAAAAGGTGGGCGGACTCATATGCATTCCAATAGACACAGGAGTGTAGAGGTGTATTGAGTTGGTTATCCTTTGCTTCAATTGATGCTCCCCTTTCAATTAGTAGGTTAGCAACTATAACATTGTCAGTTGTAATTGCTTGATGAAGAGGTGTCTCCCCATTAATGTTTTTTGCATTTATATCAGCACCTTTATCTAGGATTACTTGAACAATCTCCTTTGAGCCCCAGTCTATAGCATAGAATAGTGGAGTATTTTGTCTGTTATTTCTAAGTGATACTAGTTCAGGGGTTAATATTTCAGTTGCAAACTCTACACCTTTTTGAAAAATAAGATCAAATGGGTTATCTCCACTGTTGTTTATGGCAAAAAAATCAGCTTTATTAACATTAAGTAGGTTTATTATATCTGAGTTGCCAACCATAATAGCTTCATGTAGTGGTGTAGACCCACTTTTGTTTCTAGTGTCAACCTTTGCTCCTTTTTTAATTAGGAACTCTATAATTTTAGAGTCAGCTTTCTCCCTTATAGCTATAATAAGAGGAGTATCTCCATCATTATTTTTAAAATTAATGTTGTTATTATTCATTAACCACTCAAGAACTACTTCACCTTTTTTTATTCCAAGAGTTAAAGGAGACTCTCCTTTATCATTTTTTGCATATATCTCTGCGTCTTTTTCAAGTAGTAATAGTGCAATTGATTTATTGTTTTTATTTACAGCTTCAGTAAGTGGCGTATTTCCTGCCTTATTTCTAACTGTAACATCAGCCCCATTATTAATTAATAACTTGGCAATAGAGCTATCTAGTTTAAGGGAGAGTGTTAAATGTAACGGAGTATTACCAAAATTATCCTTTGCATCTATGTCTGCTCCCTTTTTAATTAAATAGGACGGAATTTGATCTGAGTAACTAAATGCTAAAGAGAGATGTAGTGGTGTATTATTATTAAAATCCCTGGCATCAATATCTGCACCACTATTAATAAGTAGTTCGATTATTTTAAAGTTATTGTTAACTACTGCACCATGAAGAGCTGTATTTCCAGGTCTATCCTTAAGTTCAAGGTTTACACCCTTTTCTATAAACAGTGCCGCAAAACCATAATGTCCATTTTCTGAAGCAATATGGAGGGCTGTTTTATTGAAATCGTATCTAAACTCTAAGTCCTCTGTTTTTAGAACTCTATAGATATACTCAAAATCATCATTTTGTGAGTTCAAAGATCTATTTTTTATTAAAATCTCCGCTGTTTTAGCATGATCTAAAGAATCTTTATCCGTTAATGCATAATCAAGGGGTAGAAGTGATGCCTTATCCCTTAAATTTACATCAGCTTCACTCTCTATTAGATACTCACATACTTTATAATCTCCAGCTTGAGCTGCTAAATGTAAGAGAGACATGCCCTTACTATCTACGCTTTTTATACTCTCTGGGGAGATAAGTGCTTTAACACTCTCTATACCCATTTTTACAGCTTCATTGTAAGGTGTTCTTCCTAAATTATCTTTAATGAAAATGTCCGCACCATTTTTTGCCAAGATTTTTGTTAACTGGGTATTTCCACTTTTAATAGCTATATGAAGCGGTGTATACCCCTGTTTATCTTGTATGTTTATTTTTGCTCCTTGAACAATTAAAAGTTGAGCTATTGTTATGTTTCCTGACTCGCAAGCTACATGTAGTGGTGTTCTTCCATTTTTATCTAGTTCATTAATATTAGTATCAATTTTAAATATTTCATTTAATTTTGATTCATTTCCAGAAAGGACTAATGCGTGGAGTGAGTCTGTTACTACCCCTTCATCTACTGTTTCTACATCCTTTGAGTTATTAGAGTTTCCCTCTTTTACTTCTGGTTGAGAAAGAGCATTAGTAAAAGATGTAAATAAGAATAGATTGACTAGTATAAAAATAAAGCCTTTTTTAGACATAAAATCTCCTGTATATAGTTTTTTTTATTATCGACAAATTTATTTATTGGTAAAGTAAAAATAATAATTTATTCCTATTTTAAAAACTAAAAATTAGTTATAATGTCACTATGAATTTATATTTACAAATTGGAAAAGATTTTGGGATTAGGGAAAATCAAGTAAAAAAAGTAGTAGAGTTATTAGATGACGGATCTACAGTACCCTTTATCTCTAGGTATAGAAAAGAAGTTACAGGTGAATTAGACGAAGTAGCCGTATTAAATATTAAGGAGTCTCTAGAGAAGTATAGGGATTTAGAAAAAAGAAAGGTCGCTATATTAAAGTCCTTAAAAGATAATGATTTTTTAACTAAGGATTTAGAGTCTAAAATATCCAATACCACTTCTATGTCTGTTTTAGAGGATCTATATCTGCCATTTAAACCTAAAAGAAAAACTAGGGGAGTTAAGGCTAAAGAGGCTGGACTAGAACCCCTTGCAAATGAAATCCTTTTAGGAAAAAGTTTTAGTGTTGAAGACTTTTATAATGATATTGTAAAAAACGAGGAAGATGCTATTAAGGGCGCTAAGGATATTATTGCTGAATTGATAAATGAAGATCCTATGGTTAGAAGTTCCTTAAGAGGTGTTTATGAAAAAAGAGCCTCTCTAAAGTGTAGTGTAGTAAAAAGTAAGTTAGATGATGATGCTGAAAAGTTTAAAGATTATTTTAAATATGATGAGCCATTAAATAAGGTTCCTTCCCATAGGTTATTAGCCATTTTAAGGGGAGTGTCAAAGGGTTATTTAAAATTTGGAATCTCGATAGATAAAGATGAAGCCCACTATGTTATTAGTAAATACTACCCCGGTAATAGGCATAGAACTATTATTGAAGACTCTATAGCTGATAGTTATAAGAGATTGCTTCATCCATCTTTAGAAACAGAGATGAAAAATAGGTATAAATTAAGCGCAGATGAGACTGCTGTAGAGATTTTTCAAGGGAATCTAAGGGAGTTGTTATTAGCACCACCCCTAGGGGAGAGGGTTGTTTTAGCTATTGACCCGGGTTTAAGAACAGGTAGTAAAGTTGTATGTCTTAATAAGCAGGGTAATTTATTAGAAAATGTATTAATAAAACCTCTTCCTCCCCATAATAGAACAGAGGAGTCTGGAAAAGTTTTAAAGAGTCTATGTAAGAAGTATAATGTTGAGGCTTTTTCTGTTGGGAATGGAACAGGTGGACGGGAGATGGAGGAGTTTTGTAAATCCCTAAACTTAAATATACCTATAATAATGACCAATGAGTCAGGAGCTAGTATATACTCTGCTTCAAAGTGTGCAAGGGAAGAGTTTCCCGATCTAGACTTAACGGTAAGAGGTGCTATCTCTATTGGAAGAAGATTAATGGACCCTTTAGCTGAGTTAGTAAAGATAGATCCTAAATCAATTGGAGTTGGACAGTATCAACATGACGTTGATCAGAAGTTATTAAAAGTTTCCCTTGAGAATACTGTTGTTAGTTGTGTAAATGCTGTAGGAGTTGAACTTAATACTGCTAGTAAGGAGATCTTATCCTATGTAGCAGGGTTAAATAGTTCTACAGCTTCAAATATTGTGGATTATAGGGGCACTGTTGGTGGATTTAAATCAAGATCAGAACTATTAAAGGTAAAGGGTGTTGGTAAGAAGGCTTATGAGCAAGCTGCTGGTTTTTTAAGGGTTAGAAATTCTAAAAACATACTTGATCATAGTGGGGTTCATCCAGAGAGATATAGTTTGGTTGAAACTATGGCAAGGGATCTTAATGTTAAGGTTGATGACCTGATTCTTAATAGTAGTTTACGGGATAGGATTGATTTAAAAAAATATATCTCTGAGGAAGTAGGTATTCCTACATTGAATGATATTTTATTAGAGCTTTCAAAACCTGGTCGGGATCCAAGGGATGAATTTGAACTTTTTGAATTTGAGGATTCAATTAAAAATATTGAAGATTTAGGTGTGGAGATGATAGTCCCTGGTATTGTAACCAATGTGACAGCTTTTGGAGCTTTTGTTGATATTGGAGTGCATCAGGATGGGCTTGTTCATATTAGTCAATTATCAAATTCATATATTAGCGATCCTTCTCTGATTGTAAAAACGGGGCAGAAGGTAAAAGTTAAAGTTATGGATGTTGATATTAAACGTAAAAGAATATCATTAAGCATGAAATTATAGAGTTAATTTGACTTATAGAGTCAATAAATATATAATCCTGCCTATGATTGGATTTATTATTAAGAAAGCTTTTTTTGATACTTGGGATAACTTAATTAGGTTTATAGTATTTAATTTTATGACTTTGCCATTTTTAATATTGGCATATTGGGGCCTAAAGTTAGTCGCTTTAGGTGGTTTTATAGGTTTTGTTGTTATTCTAATAGCTCTTATGGGGTTAGTTGTGCACCAAGGTACTATATTTTATTTTTTAAGAGATATAGGGAACTCTCACGCTGTATCTCTTAAAGATTATCTTAAATACTTAAGATTAGATTTAAAGATAAAAATACAGTTTGCTGCAGCTTGGGCTATATTTATTACTGTTACGTCGTTTTCCATAGTTTATTATTTAAATGGAAACGGTGTAATCTCTCTTATCCCCTTGCCCTAGTTTTCTGGTTCTCTGTAATGACTTCTATGGCAACACTTTTCTACTTTCCTATTAAAATAAGGTTAGAGGGTGATTTTAAAAAAGTTTTAAAGAAGTGTTTTATACTTTTATTAGATAATCCGGGTGCAGGAATTTTTGTTTTTATATATACAATTTTTCTACTTATTTTATCTATTCCTTCTTTAGGGTTATTACCGCCTGGTTTAGCAGCTATTGGTTGTGTTATAGATACAACGGTACATCTATATGAACTTAAGTATGACTATTTAGAAAAGAACCCGGATGCTAATAGGAAGAAAATACCATGGACTGAGTTAACTTGGGACCTAAATGAGAATATTGGACCTAGAACTTTAAAGGGCATGATTTTCCCTTGGAAGGATTAGTTGTTTTTTTTTGAAATGTTTATTGACAAAAAAAATGTGAGTTGTTATATTCATCGAGCGTTGCAACAGCAACTCTAACTTAAGAGTCTGTTGAGACGAAAAACTTAATAACTTTTATTAGTTGTTAAGGCATGAACTACTTTGTAGTATCATGTTTACATTAGTAATAGAGAAGGGAAGAAATACTTTTAACATTTAATGTTAATTAAAACCTTGAGTATAAAGATCAACTTAGTTATTACTAACTTCGGTTAGTAAACATAATAACGGAGAGTTTGATCCTGGCTCAGAACGAACGCTGGCGGCACGTTTTAAGCATGCAAGTCGAACGGTAGGAAGTGCTTGCACTTCCGAGAGTGGCGAACGGGTGAGTAACACGTAGATGATCTACCTTTTAGTTGGGGATAGCCCATGGAAACATGGAGTAATACCGAATAATCTCTTTAAGCTTTAGCTTTTAGAGGAAAGCAGCGTTTGCTGCGCTGAAAGATGAGTCTGCGCACTATTAGCTAGTTGGTGGGGTAAGAGCCTACCAAGGCGACGATAGTTAGCCGACCTGAGAGGGTGATCGGCCACATTGGGACTGAGACACGGCCCAGACTCCTACGGGAGGCAGCAGCTAAGAATCTTCCGCAATGGACGAAAGTCTGACGGAGCGATGCCGCGTGGATGAAGAATGCAGAGATGTTGTAAAATCCTTTTATGAGTGAGGAATAAAACTACTAGGAAATGAGTAGTAGATGACGTTAGCTCATGAATAAGCTCCGGCCAATTACGTGCCAGCAGCCGCGGTAACACGTAAGGAGCGAGCGTTGTTCGGAATTATTGGGCGTAAAGGGCGTGTAGGCGGTTAATTAAGTCTTGTTTGAAAGACCGGTGCTCAACACCGGAAACGGACAGGAAACTGATTAACTAGAATCCGGTAGGGAAATGTGGAATTTCTAGTGTAGGGGTGAAATCTGTTGATATTAGAAAGAACACCAATGGCGAAGGCAACATTTTGGGCCTGGATTGACGCTGAGGCGCGAAAGCATAGGGAGCAAACAGGATTAGATACCCTGGTAGTCTATGCCGTAAACTTTGTACACTTGGTGTCGGGGGTCAAACCTCGGTACCGAAGCTAACGCGTTAAGTGTACCGCCTGGGGAGTATGCCGGCAACGGTGAAACTCAAAGGAATTGACGGGGGCCCGCACAAGCGGTGGAGCATGTGGTTTAATTCGATGATACGCGAGGAACCTTACCAGGGTTTGACATATTAGTGACCGTTCTAGAGATAGTTCTTTCCTTTCGGGGACACTATTACAGGTGCTGCATGGCTGTCGTCAGCTCGTGCCGTGAGGTGTTGGGTTAAGTCCCGCAACGAGCGCAACCCCTATCGTATGTTACCATCATTAAGTTGGGGACTCATGCGAGACTGCCGGTGACAAACCGGAGGAAGGTGGGGACGACGTCAAGTCATCATGGCCCTTATACCCTGGGCTACACACGTGCTACAATGGCCGGTACAGAGTGATGCGAAGCCGCGAGGTGGAGCTAACCGCAAAAAGCCGGTCTCAGTTCGGATTGGAGTCTGAAACTCGACTCCATGAAGGTGGAATCGCTAGTAATCGCATATCAGCATGATGCGGTGAATACGTTCCCGGGCCTTGTACACACCGCCCGTCACACCACCCGAGTTGGGGGTACCCGAAGTCGTTAGTCTAACCGTAAGGAGGACGGCGCCGAAGGTATGCTTAGTAAGGGGGGTGAAGTCGTAACAAGGTAGCCGTACTGGAAAGTGCGGCTGGATCACCTCCTTTCTACGAGAAAGGGAAGCTTAGTTTTTACTAAGTACCTTAAAGATTTATCTTTAAACCCTAAATGTCTTGGGTAAAAGACATTCAAGAGAGGTAACTCTTGTAAAGTAAAACTGCAGTACAATAGGTTAGTATTTCTTCCTCCTTCTATTTTTATATTTGTCCTAGTGACAGTTAAGTCTTTGGTAAGTATTATTCTGGTTCGATTCCAGTGGCTTAAATATCAAACTTTTCTATTAGAAATGTTTGACTTGCCTTAATTGGCATAAAACTCAATTTAAGTTTCTAAGAGACTTTTTTAGAGTACAACCTTATCGAAGTTTCTATAAAACTTCTGTCAGGTACAACTAAGTAGCGAAGGGTATAAAAATTATAGTGTGAAAGCACAAATATTTTTGATAGTAACGATATGTCTGTCGAAGTTTCTTTGAAACTTTTGTCGACTATATTTTGCTAGCAAAATATATGGTCAAGCGAATAAGGATCCATGGTGGATGCCTTGGAGCTATCCGACGATGAAGGCCGTGGTAAGCTGCGAAAAGCTGGGTTAAGGAGCAAACATCCTTTGACGCCCAGATTGCCGAATGGGGTAACCCAATAGACTGGATGTCTATTACCTTTACATGAATAAAATAGTGTATTGGAGTGAGACTCAGGGAACTGAACCATCTAAGTACCTGAAGGAAAAGAAATCAAACGAGATTCCCTTAGTAGCGGCGAGCGGACGGGGAATAGCCCAAACCTTTACTGTGTAATATCTGCACGGAGTTGCAGTAGGGGTGTTGTAGGATGTACTGTTTTGTATTGTGTGATGCGAACTGCAGTAAGAAACTATATTAGTAGCAGAAATTAGCTGGAAAGCTAGTACCAGAGTGGGTGATAGTCCCGTAAGCGAAACTAATATAGCTGTAGAGTATATTCCTGAGTACAGCGGGACACGAGAAATCCTGCTGGAATCTGGGGGGACCACCCTCCAAGGCTAAATACGAGATAGCTACCGATAGTGAACGAGTACCGTAAGGGAAGTGGTGAAAAGCACCCCGGGAGGGGAGTGAAATAGACCTGAAACCGTGGATTTACAAGTGGTCAAAGCGTCCTTGAGACGTGATGGCGTGCCTTTTGTAGAATGAGCCTGCGAGTTACGTTAATATGCAAGGTTAAGGTATAGAAGTACCGGAGCCGGAGGGAAACCGAGTCTTAATAGGGCGCCAAGTATGTTGCCGTAGACCCGAAGCCGAGTGATCTATTTATGAGCAGGTTGAAGCTTGAGTAAAATCAAGTGGAGGACCGAACACTAGTCTGTTGAAAAAGGCAGTGATGACTTGTGAATAGGGGTGAAAGGCCAATCAAACTCGGAGATAGCTGGTTCTCGTCGAAATGGTTTTAGGATCAGCGTGATATGATTTTTGTCGGAGGTAAAGCACTGATTAGGCTAGGGCCCTTCACCGGGTACCAAACTTATTCAAACTCTGAATACCGATAAACAAAATATTGCAGTGAGACTGTGGGTGATAAGATCCATGGTCAAGAGGGAAAGAGCCCAGACCGTCAGCTAAGGTCCCTAAACTATGCTAAGTGGAGAAGGAAGTTCGATTGCAAAGACAGCCAGGAGGTTGGCTTAGAAGCAGCCACTCCTTGAAAGAGTGCGTAATAGCTCACTGGTCGAGTAGTCGAGCGCCTAAAATGTAACGGGGCTAAGCATAGTACCGAAGCTACGGATTCGTATTAATACGGATGGTAGACGAGAGTTGTGTAGGCTGTTGAAGGTGATCTGGAAGGATTGCTGGAGGTATCACAAGTTAGAATGCAGGCATGAGTAACGAAAAGGAAGGTGAGATCCCTTCCCGCCGAAAGCCTAAGGGTTCCTGGGTAAAGGTTTTCTTCCCAGGGTGAGTCGGCCCCTAAGACGAGGCTGAAGAGCGTAGTCGATGGGAAACTGGTTAATATTCCAGTACTTCTGTTAATTTCGATGGGATGACGCATAAGGAGATTCTATGCCGGAGAATGGTAGTTCCGGTCCAAGCAACAAGCTTTTGAGAGATGTAGGCAAATCCGCATTTTGAGGTGAGTTGTTAAGGGTACTAAACCTACGGGTGCAGGAAGATAGAGGATTCATCGTGCCAGGAAATAATCTCTAAGGTTCGATTAACAGGAACCGTACCGCAAACCGACACAGGTAGGCGAGCTGAGTATGCTAAGGCGTACGGGATAACTCGGGTTAAGGAACTCGGCAAATTACATACGTAACTTAGGGAGAAGTATGGCCTACTCCGCGAGGAGAGGTTGCAAAAAAGAGGTCCAATCGACTGTTTACCAAAAACACAGGTCTCTGCGAAATCGTAAGATGAAGTATAGGGACTGACACCTGCCCGGTGCCGGAAGGTTAAGAGGAGTTGTTAGATTTATCGAAGCAGCGAATTGAAGCCCCGGTAAACGGCGGCCGTAACTATAACGGTCCTAAGGTAGCGAAATTCCTTGTCGGGTAAGTTCCGACCCGCACGAATGGTGTAACGAATTGGACGCTGTCTCAACCCGAGACCCGGTGAAATTAAAGTATCGGTGAAGATGCCGATTACATGTGGTTAGACGGAAAGACCCCGTGAACCTTTACTGCAGCCTGATATTGAAATCTGGTTAAACATGTGTAGGATAGGTGGGAGACTATGACCCCTGATCGTTAGGTTGGGGTGAGTCGTTGGTGAAATACCACCCTTGTTTAATTAGTTTTCTAACAGAAGCCGTTATCCGGTTTTTGGACAATGTCTGGTGGGCAGTTTGACTGGGGCGGTCGCCTCCTAAAGAGTAACGGAGGCGCGCAAAGGTTACCTTGATCTGGTTGGAAATCAGATTGTAAGTGCAAAGGCAGAAGGTAGCTTGACTGCGAGACTTACAAGTCGAGCAGGTACGAAAGTAGGTCTTAGTGATCTGGCGGTCCCGAGTGGAAGGGCCGTCACTTAACGGATAAAAGGTACTCCGGGGATAACAGGCTTATTTTGCCCAAGAGTTCATATCGACGGCAAAGTTTGGCACCTCGATGTCGGCTCATCGCATCCTGGGGCTGAAGCAGGTCCCAAGGGTTTGGCTGTTCGCCAATTAAAGCGGTACGTGAGCTGGGTTCAGAACGTCGCGAGACAGTTCGGTCCCTATCTGCCACATGCGTTGAATGTTTGAGAGGATCTATTTTTAGTACGAGAGGACCGAAATGGACGAACCTCTGGTGTATCTGTTATCGTGCCAACGGTAATTGCAGAGTAGCTAAGTTCGGGAGGGATAACCGCTGAAAGCATCTAAGTGGGAAGCCCGCCTCAAGATGAGACATTCCTGAGAGTTTAACTCTCCTAAAGGGACCAGAGAGATGATCTGGTTGATAGGCCTCAAGTGTAAGTGCAGTAATGTATTTAGCTGAGAGGTACTAATCTCCCGTGAGGCTTGACCATATTTTTATTTTCCTTAACAGGATATGATTTTTATACCCTATTTAGTTACTCATAATCTTAGATTATGAGGGAGTATAAAGAATGCTTGCATTCTTGGGCTCTTAGCTAAGCTTTTTGTTGAAATAAACTTAAGTTTTCTTAAGTTGTTTTAATTAAACACTTTTTTTAAGAGTTTTTAATTAAAATTTTTGTCTAGTGATGATAGCACTTGGGCCACACCCGTTCCCATACCGAACACGGAAGTTAAGCCAAGTTGCGCCGATGGTACTGCGTTAGTGGGAGAGTAGGTGATCGCTAGACTTTTTTTATTTATAATAGTTTTATTTACCATGTATCTGTATTAGGATTTCTCCACTATCGCAGTACAAATATCTTATCATTATACTTAATAAAAAATTACATAGGATTATAACCGCAAATTTAGGAGTGTCAAACATTCTCTGATCGAGAAGTTTGATGTTAGTGGGAGAGTAGGCTAATTGCACTGCAATTAGGTTCATACGCTAGACTTTTTTTATTTATAATAGTTTTATTTACCATGTATCTGTATTAGGATTTCTCCACTATCGCAGTACAAATATCTTATCATTATACTTAATAAAAAATTACATAGGATTATAACCGCAAATTTAGGAGTGTCAAACATTCTCTGATCGAGAAGTTTGATGTTAGTGGGAGAGTAGGTGATCGCTAGACTTTTTCTTTTATAATCAACAGCTTTAAGCTGTGTTAATATAGATCGCCAACCTTTTGAAAGTATTTTATGAAAATAGAATTTATTTCTGGTTGGCTTTTTTATTTATAAATCAGAGCAGAAATAGTTTTATTAAGATAGTATCAATAAAGTAATTTATATAGTTTTCTAAATGTTATCTAGGAATTTAAGTGGTCATAAACCTAAAGGAGTAGATATAAATCAGAAATCTCTCTTTTTAAACTTCTCCTATCAGAAACTATCAGCAGATATGGTAAGAAGAAGGTTTAAGAAATACCTAGAGTTATCAGACCTTGATGGTCAGGGTTTTACTCCCCATTCTTTACGCCATAGCTGTGCTACACACCTACTGCAAAACGGTGCAGACATTAGATATGTTCAGGAGTTATTAGGACATGACTCTATCCAGACTACAGTTGGTTATACCAAAGATATAGTTAAGGGATTAAAGAAACTACATAAAACTTATCATCCAAGAGAAAATGAGCTTTATCCAGAATAAAAGATATTGTTTTGTCTGTACATTCGATGTACAATAGTAACGTGAGATATGAATGGAATCCAGAGAAAAATGAATGGTTAAAGATAGAACGTAATATTTCTTTTGAGAAGATTGGTTTTCATTTAACTAGGGGAGATGTTTGGAAGATTATTAAGCATCCAAATAAGGAACAATATCCAAACCAAGAAATATATTATGTTATCGTCGAAGATTACATTTATGCTGTTTCTTTTGTTGTAGGTACAGATTATGTATTTCTTAAGACAATAATTCCTAATAGAAAAGCAACAAAGGAATATCGTAAAGAGATGGAGATAAACGATGAAATTTGATGAAGAAGAAGAGATGATTCTCAGTGCAATAGAAAATGACGAAGTAGAAGCAAGAACACCTAGTAAGGAAGATATCGAATTTATTAAAGAGACTGCTAAAAATACTTTTAAGAAGAATAAGAGTATTACAATTAGACTCTATGAACATGACTACGTTAATATACAAAAGAAAGCTATGGAGATGGGAATCCCATATCAGACTTTAATATCAGGTTTAATTCATAGGTATGTAGAGGGTGATGTTTCACTTAAAACTGTTTCGTAAAATTTAGTGGTTTTTATTCTATAGCTGAGTTATATTATTGATAGATAGTTAAGAGAAGGGAATTTTTAGAGAGAGCTATAGTGTTTTGATTTCTTTAATTTTGTGTGAATCGCTGAGATGGTAACAACTGGTTTATTTATGCTGGTAATAACCCATTAAGATTCATAGATCCTACTGGATTAGCAAGTCGTGATGCTGATGGTAATTGGTCATATGATGGAAATCTAAATTTATATGAAGCTTCAGATATGGATAATAATGACTCTTCAAAAGGTTTATTAGCTACACATCAAGAAGTTGATTCTGCATATGCTACAAATATAAATAAAGAACTAGACTCTTCTGCTGATATTGCTATAAATGATAATCTAACAATGAAATGGGGTGATTTATCGCAGCAGTTTAAAGAAAACGATCTTATGAAATCCGATATTAAAAAGAACAATTCGAAAGCTGGTGATTTCTTATTAAACGATGGTTTTATGTCGCTAGATGAAGCAACTGAAATATTTGATAATTTTAACAAGACAGGAGACTTAAATGTAGATGATCTTACTGTTCACTTCAGTGTTCGGTACGCATTAAATGATAATTTACAATTTAATAAAATTTCTCCATCTCAGAAACAAAGTCTAATAAATAATGATAATGTTTCTATGTTTGGTACAAATTGGAATTCATTGTCGTTTATTAAGTCTATATTCATGGTCCATTTAGTAATAAAAAGTGGGTTAGTGAAAATGGTCATAGAGAATTAGTAACTAATAAGAAAACTGGAAATGTTGTTACAGATTTTAATATCTTTGGAACATTTAATTTCCGAGGTCCAGATGACTTTAATGGACACAAAAAATATGATGTAGACCCTTATGGTAAATATGGATCTACTCCAGAAGAATATTTTAGTAAACAATAAGGTTGTGTGTACATGATAAAACGTAATGGGATAGGCTTAAATATTATTATTTATACAACTATTGCTCTTTTAAGTACAATTGTTTATGAGCAAATTTTTGACTTTGGAATTTCTTCTACATTCTTAATTGTTTTTGTAGGTTTGATCTTACAATGTTTGTTAAGTATAGCTTTAATTGGGAGTGGAACCTTTTATTTAGCTATTGGAATAATTAATATTTTATTCAGCATTGTGGCAGTTTTCTATATTATTAAGTTTATTAAACATAAAAAGAGTACTTTTTTAGTTGTTAATACTATTTTATGGGCAATTTCAGGGAATGTATCTATTTATTATTTGTTAGTTTATAGTGTGTAAAATTGATATATTAAGCGTAAGCTTTTAGATTTAGTAGTTATTATTATCCATAATATGGACATTGGAGTAGACCCAACAAGTTGGGCAACTCAATTTTTTCATTATGGTTATTTCAGGTAACAGTTAATTTAATAGGCTATCCGGTTTGGGTAGCCTTTTTGAGTTTATAGTCACATCAAATAATATTTGACCCCAAGTAAAAAGGTAGATCGAGGTTGTTTTTACGATAGTTTGGAATATAGACACCTATTACCCTATTCGTAGGAAGTTCTTGATGAAGTAAACAACTTCTGTTTGTGCTTGGACAGGTGAACAGAATACTTCTTATCGGGTGGAAGCGAAGCCGTAACGAACCGTTAATTTAGTTTAGTGTCTTTGACTGCAACAGTTTGGGAAAACTACCTATAGCCTTAATTTAACCTTAACTAAGTTCACTGCCAATAACCCGTGTTCTGATCTTTCCAGAAGGAATTCCCTGGTTAATTATTATGTACTAACAAAAAGTTATGATAAATAACATTCATATCAACTCTTTGTAATTAATTTTAATTACATTGTATGTACAATATATGTATTAGTTGTTTAAAGTTTGAATAGGAAAGGTAACTGTTACTTTAATTAAGTAGTCTAATGTTTTTAGTAGGGCTCTTTTTTATAATCAATAAACTTCTATATTTCAGTTAGTTTAATCTGTATTAACTCTTTTGATTTTCCTATAACAGAAATTGTTGACCAATAATTTTTCATTATGGAAATCTACTTAATAATCTTTCTCTATTACTCTAGGCAACAAATTATTAAAATTATATTAATTGTTAGTAAATAGTATAGTTTTAATTATGTAAAATAGTAAAATGTATATATATAGGAGATTAAATGAACAAAGAGATGAATAAACTCGGTACAGAAAAAATTGATAAATTACTATTTAAAATGTCAATGCCAGCAGTTATTGGAATGATGGTAAATGCTCTGTACAACGTAGTTGATACAATATTTATTGCCAGAGGAGTAGGTACAGATGCCATAGGTGGATTAGCTATTGCATTTCCAATACAGATCCTAATTATGGCATTTGGAATGTTATTTGGAACAGGAGCAGCTTCAATAATTTCAAGGGCCTTAGGAGAGGGTAATCACGACAAAGCAAATAGTAGTGCAGGTAACGTTTTAATTATATCTGGAATTGTAGGTATACTTATTGCAATTCCTTCAATGATCTTCATTGAACCTATTTTACAGCTATTTGGAGCAACTGACAATCTACTTCCATACAGTAAAAGTTATATGGAAGTTATATTATTAGGAGCACCACTAATAATATTTTTAATGGGTGGGAATAATATTGCAAGAGCCGAAGGTAATGCCAAGGTTGCAATGGTTTCTATGGTTATAGGAACAGGTCTTAATATTGTTCTAGACCCTATTTTTATATTTATTTTCAACTTAGGGATAAGAGGAGCAGCTTTAGCCACAATAATTTCACAGTTTGTATCTGTAATTTATCTATTAAATTACTTTATTAGGGGTAAAAGTTCATTACATTTTACAAAACACGCACTAACACTCCAACCTAAAATAGTAGTTAGTATACTCTCTCTTGGTGTTCCATCATTTATTAGACAGGCAGGTGGTAGTTTTGTTGCAGTAATCCTTAATAACGCTTTAGGTACTTATGGTGGGGATATTGCTATCTCTACATTTGGGGTTATGAATCGACTATTAATGCTTGGTTTAATGCCTCTATTTGGAATAGCACAGGGTTTTCAACCAATTGCTGGGTATAACTTTGGTGCTAAAAAGATGGATAGATTATGGGAGGTTTTAAAACACTCAATGGTGTATGCAACAATACTCTGTTTAATTTATAGTTCAATACTATTTTTCTTTCCAGAGTTTATGTTATCGATATTCTCAACAGATCCTGAACTAATCTCTCTTGGGTCCTACGCAATGAACTATATAATAATGTTTTTGCCATTTATTGGTATTCAAGTAGTAGGTTCTACATACTTTCTTGCAATTGGTAAAATTGCACCATCTTTTGTTTTAGGATTAAGTAGACAGGTAATACTACTACTTCCATTAGTATTGATTTTACCAAAGTTTTTAGGGATTCAAGGTATATGGTTATCATTTCCTATTGCTGATGGCTTAGCACTTTTATTAACAGTTACCTGGCTTGTTTTAGATATAATTTATCTTAGAAAGAAAGAGTTAAATAAGTGTTGACTTAAAAGAGTAAAAAGTATTAAATATCAAGGTCAGCGATGATAGCTCCAAGGCCACACCCGTTCCCATACCGAACACGGAAGTTAAGCTTGGATGCGCCGATGGTACTGCGTTAGTGGGAGAGTAGGTGATCGCTGGCTTTTTTATTTATAACCAAAAGAATCAATCAGCTAATTACTATTAAACATAAAAAAAAGCCTGTAAAAATACAGGCTTTTATATTAGATTTGAAAATTAAAATTTTGTTATTTTTAAGTACTTTTTAACTTCATCTTCTGGAGTGGAGTTCTTATTAAGGATATTCCAAACAGTATTTATTATATCTAATTTCAAACCATGCTTTTTAGCTAATTTATATGCATGGCCGACTGCTACAGCACCTTCAGGTAGATATGGAAGTTTATCTAAGTTATCTATTAAGTCATCATAGTCTTTAAAGTTATCTAAAATATTGTTTAGTATAATATCCCTACCAAATCTTCTATTTCGACCATGTATACTTCTACATGTAACATCTAAATCCCCAACACCAGCTATGGATGTAAAAGTCTCAGCATGGGTTGCACCTAAACTTTTACCTAGGGACATAATCTCATTTAAACCTGCAGCTAGTAAAAGTGATTCAGTATTATCTCCAATAGCACTCGATCTCTCTTTTATAGCATCAAGTACACCAAAGGCTATAGCTATTACATTTTTTACAGCAGCTGATATTTGTACACCTACAACATCAAAACTTGAAAAAACATTTAATGAGTCAGAACTTAATAACTCTCTGATTTTTATTGAGTTTTTTGGGTTTTTAGAAGCACTAATTAGGCCAGTAAAGCCTCCAGTTGCAACCTCTTCAGCATGACTAGGTCCAGATATATAGACTAAGTTATCCCTATAAAAACCAGGTAGATAGTTCTCAATTGTTTCAAGGATAAGTTTAGGTTCATCCTTAGATGGAATAAATCCTTTAGCTACAATACCAATTGTCGTTTTTCCCTCTTTTACAAATGGAACATCTAGTAATTTTTTTACACTATCTAATATAAATAGTGACGGACTTGCTAATATTATAATCTCTTTATCATTAGCTGCTTCTAATATTGATGTAGTAGCAGTAATATTTTCTGGTAATTTTATTCCTGGTAAAAATTTCTTATTTTCATGTACTGAATTTATTTGATCACAGCCCTCTTTATCAAAGGACCACATTGTAACATCAATACCTTTTTCTGCAACTATTTTTGCAAGGGCAGTTCCAAATGCACCAGCACCAATTATACCTATTTTGTTAACCAAGTTATTTCTCCTAAGGATATTTAATCTATCCACTCTCTATTGTTATCGTTATATTCTATAATTTCTTCATCTTTAAAATATATGCTTATCTCTCTCTCTGCGCTCTCCACAGAGTCTGAAGCATGTATTATATTTCTCATGGAGAATCCATAATCTCCACGAATTGTACCAGATGGAGCTTCTGGTGAAAAGGTCGGACCTACAATACTTCTTAAAATTTGTACTGAGTTTATACCCTTTAATACTAATAAAACTACTGGACCACTAGTTATATATTTTTCCATACCTGGATAGAAATCTTTATCTAGGTGCTCTTTATAATGCTCCTGGGCTAAACCTTTAGTTAATTGTATCATTTTTAAACCGACAATTTGAAAACCTTTTTTTTCAAGTCTACTAATAATCTCTCCAACAATCCTTCTTTGTAAAACTCCAGGTTTTAACATAGCAAAAGTTCTTTCCATTTTATCTCCTAATTATATGTAAAAGAGTATATAAGAGTTTTTTTTAGAAGGATAACATCTAATAGTGGAATATTAAATATTGCACTACTGTTATTCTCTATTTTACCCCCAACAATACTAGTTATAGTTCCATTTATATTAATTTTTAAGTTAATGTAAGATCCTAAAATATCATTAGGTCCATCATCACCTAAAGAAAAACTCATCATCTCCATGTACTCATCTTGAGAAATACCTTGATTTGCATCAGGGCCTAACATATCTATACTCTCAAGTTTTAGTATAGGCAAAAACTCTTTTAAATATTTATAGTTATCTATGGATAAGTTTATTTTAAATGTTTTATCACCATTACCTTCGGTTATGGAAAATATTTTATTATTGTCAGGTATATTAATAAGTGGATTATAAAAAATATTGTTTATATTAGATACATTAAAGCTACCTGAATACCTATTTTTTATTGTTGATTCAACATTTACATTACTAATACTGTAGTTTCTCTCAAGACCTTTTTCTAATTCTTTAGGGTTTATAATTGAACCATTGTTATTACTATCTATAGCCCCCCACTCATATAGGGTCTTAACTAAGGACTCCTTATTTAAGGTATTAAACTTTACAGTAGCGCTATTATCTTCATTTATATCAATTATATGATTAGATGAGCAGGATAATACAAGAAAGGTCGTTAAAAATAATATTATAATGTTTTTCACTATTTTACTCCGTAGAAATTAGACATTCTCCTATCTGTACCTACTAGCTCATTGTCGCTAAAATCAAGGGTTTGAGTATTATACTTAAAAATATAATCTCTATTGTTTTCAATGTCACTAATATTATACTCTACAATTATGTAAAAACCATTAATAAAATTTATACTATTAGCTTCAACAATATACTTAGGTTCTCTGTCTGAAATGTTACTATAAAACTCTTTTCTTAGTATAAGGTTATTATCTTCCCCTAGGTATAAAACTATCTTTTTATATTTAGCTGGCTCATAAACTACTTTATCCTCTTTAGGTTGAGTTATAATACTAGGTGTTAATGGTGTTAGGGGATATGAATTTTCTTCTTTATTATTATTTAATAAAGATGAATCTTGACTCTTTGATAAATCTAAAAAAGTTGATGTTTCATTTACAATTTCTGAATCTTCAATAGTATTCTCTTCTATTGAAGGAATCTCATCACTTGTTGTATTCTCTTCTATTGTAGGAGCCTCTATTACTTCCTCTTTTTCAGTTACTAAAATTTTATCAGCATTTAAACCTTTATATTTAAATACAGAAGATTTTTCTAGAATTTTAAAATCTACATTTCTGAATCCATAGTTTAACAGGTCAAGGGGTAGGGAGTCATAAAAATAGTTGTTATCTTCCATTTTTGAATTGTTTTTGTAACTAATGTCATTAGTTTTTTTTGCTGATGATTGGTATAAGTCTTCATTTATTTTAATAGACAAATCAAAAAAGCCATCTCTGTTTTTTGTTCTATATATTTTAAAAGAATCTATACCCTTTTTGCTACTTATACTTCCCTGTGCAAATAACATTTCACTACTTGCATTGAAACTATCTTCTAATAAATTTTTATCTATTATATTTTGACTATTAATTACAAAAATATTAAATAATGATATAATTAAAAAAACTAATACACTTCTTTTATACATATAAATCCTTTATATAACTCTTTATTCTAAAATAAATTATGTTATTTTATGTGTAAAACATTATAATGTAAATGAAAGTTAGAATCAAGCTTAGGTTTAAAGTGTATAATTGTTAATATTTGTAGTACAAATTATTGCTTAGGTAGTGATAAAAGCAGGTTTTTTATGTTAATATTTTCAAATAATTATTAAAAAAGAGGTATTATGAAACAAGAACTTCAATTTCCATTAATATATGATTTAAGAGTTATTTATGGAGGTGTAGCTACTGAAGGAATTTCAAAAATTACTAGACTGCTAAAGGATCTTTCAATTGAGTGTTGTAATGAAGTAATTAAGCCTGGGGGGAAACCTAATCTTTCTAGATTAGCTTTTAGTATTACTTTAATTAGTAAAGAGCAGATGGACTCCCTTTATAGTAACTTAAACAGTGTTCCAGGGATTAAATGGGCGACATAATGGATAGAGAGGAAGAGTTATATAGAGTTCTACTAGAAGCTAAGGATAAGTATTATAACAGTGATACTCCTAAAATGAGTGATGCCCAGTTTGATTCCTATGAAGATGAGTTAAGGGAGTTAAATCCTAACCATGAATATTTTAAAATAGTCGGTAGTGAGGATGTTAAATTAGGTAAAATTGTTCACCCAGAACCTATGTTATCAATGGGTAAAGCCAAAACTGCTGAGGATGCAAATAAGTGGTTCAAGAAATTAGATCTACCTGGTATTGAGTACTGTCTACAACCTAAAATTGATGGCCTAGCT
Source organism: Thiospirochaeta perfilievii (assembly GCF_008329945.1). Lineage (NCBI taxonomy): Bacteria > Pseudomonadati > Spirochaetota > Spirochaetia > Spirochaetales > Spirochaetaceae > Thiospirochaeta > Thiospirochaeta perfilievii. The sequence continues at coordinate 3,379,524 of NZ_CP035807.1, forward strand.
GCAACTTGCAAATACAATAATGGACGCCTTGTCTATGTAGCCACTAGAGGGGATGGGAAGATTGGTCAGGATATTTCACATATTGCCAAATATGTTGATGATATAAAAGAAGGTATAACTTTCTCCCTTGGAGAAGTAGAGGTTAGAGGTGAATTATATCTACCTAAAAATACAGAGTATGATACAAAGGGTAAGGCTCTACGTAATAACTGTGTAGGATTAATTAACAGAAAAGAGAATAGGGCAGACTTAAAGTATGTTAGGTTTGTTTGTTATCAAATATCTGGGGATCATAATATAACACTAGAATCTAAAAAAATTGAAACACTGGCTAAAGATGGTTTTAATGTTGTTGATTTTTCAGTACTAAAAACTGGATCTGATATAGGAAACTACTATAAAGAGTATCTAAAAAGCAAAAGAGTTGTTTGGGAGTATGAAACTGATGGAATAATTCTTACTGTAAACGATAATACAAAACATCAAGAAATAGACTCTAGATGGGTTGTTGACCACCATCATCACTATAATTTAGCTATTAAACCACCCTCTGAAGGTAAGGAGACAAAACTACTAGGTATAGATTGGCAGGTTAGTAGACAGGGAAGTATCATTCCTGTAGCCATGTTTGAACCAATAGATATTGGAGGAGCAAAACTAGAGAGGGCTACGCTGCACAACTATGATAATGTCGTCAGCTTAAAATTAAAAAAAGGTGATATTCTCTATGTCGAAAGGGCTAATGATGTTATTCCATATGTAAAAGAAAACAGGTCAAATATTAATAGAGAAGAGGATTTTTTAAGTAACCTTATTCCTAAAAATTGCCCATCCTGTGGGGAAGATTTAGATAGAAATGGTGTTCACATTAAATGTAATAATACAGATTGTAAAGAAATTCTTATTCAACAGATAATATATTGGGTTAAAGAGTCTGATATTGATGGTGTTGCAGAAGGAACCCTTCGAGCACTTTATAAAGAGGGAAAAGTTAAACATATAAAAGACTTATATCATCTAAAATATGAAGACCTTTTTGGGTTAGAAGGTTTTGGGGATAAAAAAATAAATGGTTTTATTAATGGTGTAAAAAATTCAAAAACGGTTACTGCTATAAAGTTATTAAGCAGATTAGGTATACCCCTTGTTCAAGAAAAAGCGTTAATGAAATTGAATATTAAAAGTATTGATGATTTTCTAGTTTTTAATGATGAGACTTTTGTCACAGGACAAAATATTGTAAAGTGGAAAAAAGATCGAGTTAATTTAACATTTTTAGAAGAGTTAATAGAGTCTTTAGATATAATCAAAACTGAGGATGTGGAAAGTCGTGGATTTATATGTATGACTGGAAAGGGTCCAAAATCAAGGAAGGAAATTATAGAGATTATTGAATCTAAAGGATGGTCATTTTCATCTACTATCTCAAAAGATGTTGATATTCTACTTTGTGAAGATCCAGAAGGTAGCAGTAGTAAGTTAATAAAGGCAAAAAAATTAGGAATTAAATTACTCTCTTATAGTGATTTTATTGAGTAGATATTTTTAACCACTTATCCACTTCCCTTAGAAACATCTGCTTTCTTATTGGTTTTGTTATTATACCATTCATTCCAGTATCTAGGCATGTCTGCTTTGCTGTATCCATAGCGTTAGCAGTCATGGCTAGTATTGGAGTAGTGCTATTTAAACCCGATGCTCCACGAATCTCTTTTGTTGCCTTAAATCCGTCCATTATAGGCATTTGTAAGTCCATTAAAATAAGATCAAACTTTATCTCTTCACACTTAATAATTGCTTCTTGTCCATTTTCTGCAATTGTAACTATGTGATTATCCATTTCTAGATGTTTTTTAGCTACAATTTGGTTAACAGGATAATCTTCTACTAATAAAATCTGACTACCCTCTGTATGTTTAATATTATCATCCTGTATCTCAAGGGTTTCATCTACTTTTTTTTCTAAAGTTTGTGCTTTAACAGGTATTTTAATATTAAAAGAGCTTCCTCTATTTATTGTACTCTCTACAGATATGGAACCACTCATTAATTCTATAATTTTTTTACATATAGTAAGTCCTAATCCAGAACCTCTAAACTTTCTAGTTAAACTACCATCAACCTGTTCAAATTTATTAAAAATTGAGTCTATTCTATCCTCTGGAATTCCAATTCCAGTATCAACTATTAATATATCTAGTATTAGATTTTCATCATTATCCATATTTGATGAAATTTTGATTTTAACACTACCTGTTGGTGTAAACTTAATCGCATTGTAAAAAATATTAGAAACTATCTGATAGAGTCTTAACTCATCAGATATAATAATATGTGGTACATCTTCATCAATCTCGCTATATAAAATAATATTTTTATCTCCAGCTTGCACCTGTCCTGACTTCATTAAACTATTTATTAATGATCTTATACTAAGTTCTGTTTCAACTATATTCATTTTACCTGCATCAATTTTTGAATAGTCTAAGAAGTCATTGATTAAATGTAAAAGAGTCTCAGACTCATGAAGTATCTGTTTTACCTGAACAGTTACTGATTCACTGTGATCTTCAGTTAAAATAATATCACAGAATCCCATAATACAGTTTAAAGGAGTTCTTATCTCATGGGATATATTTGCTAAGAATTGGGATTTAAGTGCATTTGCTTCTTCCGCTTTTTTAATAGCCACTGTTAATTGATCATTAGTAGAAATTAGCTCCTGGGTTCTTTTATGAACAACACTTTCCATCTGCTCAAATGACCTAAATAGTTTTATTTCAGAAAGTTCTCGACTTAATAAAACCTTATTAAATGTCTCGGCTAGTTTTTTGAACTCATCATAGGGGTAGTCAAATCTATTTAACTTTTCACAAACTTCATGGGCTGCTAGTTTCTCTGTATTTTGTACTAGATCATCTAATGGTTGAATAATCTTTCTAATATTTCTTTTAGCATTTAAGATTGATGCTAAAAATCTAAATGTTGAGAATATTAGTATAGCAATAAAAAGTTTTAGGTTATCAAGATATTGCTCCTGTGTAGAAAAATATACATATATATCTTCTATGGAATTCTTTACTTTAAGTTTCTTTAAAAGTGTCTTGCTTGTGGACTCTAATTTAACACCGTTAAATATAAATTTCTGATCATTAAATATAAAACCCATTAAGCCATCTTTTTTATATAAAGTTAATAAACTTTTACAATTATTAATATTAAAAAACTGGATGTATCTATGCTCCTTAAAAGTTCTCTCATTTAAAATATAGAGGTTATTATTGTAGGTAACTATTTTATTAGTATAGTCCTTGGAGTTTAAAAATCTTTTATATATTTTATACTCAATTGGTTTAAGTTTTTTTATTAATGGATCATCTATATTACCAAAAAAGATCGAAACACCTCCACAAAATGAAAGTTTATTATTAATTAGGGTGTTTATTTCCGCTATGTATGAGTCTTGATTATCTGCTTTAGTAGTTTCTAGTTTAGAGATTTTATTATAAATTTCATCATTAGTATTAATATTGTTTATATAATCTGAAATATAGATCTTTGACTCATTATATTTGTTATTATAAATGTTTCCTATTAAATTTATACACAGTAGCAACAAAAGTGATGATGTTAATACATTTGTTATTATTGATGTGATAAATGTTGACTTATATATTGTTTTTGTAAATGATTTTAATTTCATAATTTAAGAATTATATTAACTTTTATTCTTTTAGTTCGCAAGTTATTATTCCTTAGATCTAAAAAAAATAATATTATGAAAAAATGATAAATAAAAAGAACTTAATTGGGATGACTCTATTAGAATTAGAGAGCTTTGTTCTAACTCTTAATATGAAAAAATTTAGAGCAAAACAGATTACAGACTGGATATATAATAAAAAAGTAACAAGTTTTGATGAATTTACAAATTTTTCTAAGGATGATAGGGAGAAGTTAAAAAACAGTGCTGTAATTAACTCTCTTAAACCATCTAAAGTTATGGTTTCCAAAGATGGAACAAAAAAGTATCTATTTACCATTGATAGTTGGAAGTCAATCGAGGTTGCATATATTCCTGAAAAGAGGCGTAATACACTATGCATATCTTCCCAGGTTGGCTGTAGAATGGGGTGTCAATTCTGTATGACTGATAAACAGTCATTACAGAGAAGTTTAACTTCCTATGAGATAATAAATCAAATTTTATCCCTACCAGAAGGGGATAGTATTACAAATATAGTTTTTATGGGTATGGGTGAACCTCTTGATAACTATGAAGAGGTGACAAAGGTTTTAGATATTTTAACTAAGCCCTGGGGGTTGAATATTAGTCCCCATAAGATAACCCTTTCAACTGTTGGTCTAATCCCAAAATTGAAACAGTTTTTACAAGAGAGAGAGTGTAATTTAGCCTTAAGTGTTCACAACCCTATTAGTGATGAAAGAAGTTCATTTATGCCAATAGAGAGGGCATATAAAGTTAAGGATGTAATTGATGTAATTAGAGATTTTGATATGCCTAAAAACAGAACTTTTTCAGTAGAGTATATTTTGTTTAAAGATTTAAATGATAGTTTAAAACATGTTAAAGCTCTGGTGAAACTTCTTCATGGACTACGAGTAAAAGTTAATCTAATATCATATCATGAAATACCAGGGGAGGATTATAAAGGGTTATCCTATGATAATATGGTGTGGTTTAAGGATGAATTGAAAAAAAGAGGTGTTATTACAACTATTAGGAAAAGTAGGGGGCAGGATATAGATGCGGCCTGTGGACTATTATCTACAAAAGAGAGTCTTGGTTTAAAAAAATAGGAGGATTAAATCCTCCTACATATTATTTAATAAAGTTCATCCCTGCACCAATTAGGCCTCCAAAGACACCTCCCCAGACAACTAACCATCCAAGATGTTTTTTTATCATATCCTGAATAATTTGTTTAACCATCTTAGGTGTAAGTTCTTCTAGTCTAGACTCAATAATTGTTATTATCTTATCCTCAACACCTCTGTTTATATCAGATGAGAATGCAGCATCTTTAAGGGCTAACCTAAATTTATCCTCATTAGATGCTTCAACTATTCCATCCTTCATTTTTTCAGCAAATGGTTCTCTAAAGGATTCAAGAGCGGAAGCTCCACCAAACATACCTAACATACCACCAAAACTTGAAGATAAGATAACTTGGGATAACTTATCAAAAAAGATGTTGTAGTTTATGGTCTCAGCTACATGAGAAAAATCAATTTTATCAATCGCATCCTCAGATTCATTAAGGAATCTATCTATATTTTCCTTAGTGAAAAACTCTTCCATAATCAGATGTTTTATTCCCGCTTTAAATTCAACAAAATGGTTTGGTATTACTCCTGAACCATAAAGCCCTGGAACCTTCTCAAATAACATGTGAATTGCTAACCAGTTTGTAATAGCACCTGATAATGCAAAGTAACCAATTGATAAAATTAGATCACTAAAAACAGGTGTTATAAACCCTACAATAATTAATAAAACTGCAACTAAATTTGTAACTATACTCTTATTCATAGAAAGAAGTTACTAAATCGAAATGTAAATGACAATAGGAAAATTAAAAGATATGAAAATAAAAATTAGGCCCAAGAGGATTCGAACCTCTGACCCTCGCCTTAGAAGGGCGATGCTCTATCCAGCTGAGCTATGGACCCATATTTTATTATATCGGGATGGCAGGATTCGAACCTGCGATCCCCTGGTCCCAAACCAGGTGCCCTAGCCACTGGGCCACATCCCGTTATATACTACAAAATAAATAAAAATTAGGCCCAAGAGGATTCGAACCTCTGACCCTCGCCTTAGAAGGGCGATGCTCTATCCAGCTGAGCTATGGACCCATATTTTATTTTATCGGGATGGCAGGATTCGAACCTGCGATCCCCTGGTCCCAAACCAGGTGCCCTAGCCACTGGGCCACATCCCGTAGTACGTTAAGAACTATACAGATTCCTTTTTTTTTAATCAATAGGATTTATAAACAAAATTAAGAATTGTTTATAAAATTTAATGTTTCTATTGACAGTAACAATCTCTTGTTGTACTTTGTATCTATTGGTAGAAACGAGGTGAGTATGAAAAAAAGAACAGATGGAATAATTAAAGTCATTTCTGGTGAGAGATTCACTCCATTTGCATTGGCGGAAAAACTAGATGCTAAAGTTATTTTAGAGTCATCTTCCTTAGAAAAGGGTAGGGAGAGATACTCGTTATTATTAATTGAAGAAGCCTTTAGGGTTAAGCAGATAGATGATCAAATAACCCTAATAAAGGATGGAAAGAGGTTTAAGTTGGAACATAAGGGTAGGGATATTCTCTCTGTTCTAGAGTATTTTGCATCCCAACATCCAACAGTTCATCAGGATTTTCCATTTCCAGCTGGTGGTATTGGTTTCCTATCCTATGAGTTTTGTAGGTTTTGCGATGATATTAATATTTCTAAGCAAAACAATGAGTTAGACTTACCAGATGCTGAGTTTATATTTCCCCATGTAGTTGTGGTTGTTGATCACTACTCTGACCTTATCTACTTAATTGGTTTAAATTATAAGGAGTCTGAAACAGACTTAAATGCTCTTGTAGATGAAACTGAAAATAGGATTCATGATCTCAATTTTAATTATATGGCAAAAAAAGAGAGGGAGTATAAGTCTGAAATATTAACACTTGGTGCTGGTAAAGATGAATTTATTAGAGGTGTTGACCTTATTAAGGATGAGATAATAAAGGGTAACCTGCTACAGGGAGTTTTATCTAGAAGACTAGATATAAAAACTGATATACCTGCCTTTGAGGCTTATAGAAATTTACGTTCAGCAAACCCATCCCCATATATGTTTTATATAGATTTTGGTGAGTATCAACTATTTGGTGCTAGCCCTGAAGTCCATGTGAAAATTGATAATGATAGGGTCTTAATGCGTCCAATAGCTGGAACTCGAAGGCGAGGGAAGGATTACCAGGAGGATCAAGATTTGGAAAAAGAGCTCTTAGGAGATGAGAAAGAGAAAGCTGAGCATCTAATGCTAGTTGATCTTGCAAGAAATGATCTAGGACGAATTTGTAAGGGAGGAAGTGTTGTTCCTACTGATTTTATGAGAATAGAGAGATATTCTAAACTTATGCATATTGTCTCTGAAGTTGAAGGAAGACTCCCAGAAGATTTTAAACCCTCTGATGCTATAAGAGCTACTTTCCCTGCTGGTACAGTATCAGGAGCCCCAAAAATAAGAGCTATCGAGACTATCTCAAAATTAGAACCAGAAAAAAGAGGTTTTTATGCAGGCCTTGTTGGTTACATGGGTGTAGAAGGCGAGCTTGATACATGTATTAGTATTAGATGTGCCTTAAAAAGAGGTGAGCATCTATATTTACAAGCAGGGGCGGGGATTGTATATGATTCAACACCCCAGAGAGAGTTTGAAGAGACAGGTGAAAAGATGAGAGCTTTAGCCTTAGCTGTAGGAGTTAACGTATGATACTTATATTAGATAATTTTGATTCGTTTACCTTTAATGTCTATCAGCAACTTTTGCAAGTTACAAATGAAGATGTAAAGGTTATTAGAAATAATAAGATTAGTGTTGATGAAGTGAAAAAACTTAAACCTACCCATATTATTATATCCCCTGGGCCTGGTCGTCCTGAAGATGCTGGTATTTCCATTGATATAATTAAAGAGTTTAAGGGGGTTATTCCTATTCTAGGGGTCTGTCTTGGGCATCAAGCTATAATTAGCGCTTTTGGTGGTGACATAATTGGAGCAAAGAATATAGTCCATGGGAAGGTTGAACCTATAAAATGCGATGGAAAGGGAATTTTTAGAAACCTTGGATCTCCAATAAATTTTACCCGATACCACTCCTTAGTTGGAGATATAAATACTCTTCCGGAATGCTTTGAAATTACATCAACAAGTAGTGATGGGGAGATAATGGGGGTAAGACATAAAGAGTATGATATTGAAGGGGTTCAATTTCATCCAGAGTCTATTGCCAGTGAAAATGGATTATCCCTATTTAAAAACTTTATTAATTATAAAAGAGAACCTTTTGATACTACAAATAAGTTAGAAAGAATAATCTCTGGAGAGGATTTGACCTTTCTTGAAGCTAAAGAGTTTATGGAAGAGTTAACAGATGGTAATTTAAGTGACTCTATTATCTCTGCATTTTCTATAGCCTTAAATTGTAAGGGTATAAGCTCCCAGGAGATAGCTGGATGTGCTAAAGCTCTTAGGGATAAAAGAACCAGGGTTAATGTTCAAGTTCCAGTTATTGATACCTGTGGAACAGGTGGAGATGGGTTAAATACATTTAATATTTCTAGCTTTTCAGCACTTATTGTTGCCTCATGTGGGGTTAATGTTGCTAAACATGGCTCAAGGGCGGTTTCTAGTAAAAGTGGTAGTTCTGACTTTTATACAGAATTAGGTATTAGTTTAGAATCTGATCCAAATTCGATTGTAGATAACATAAATAATACTCAATTCTCATTTATGTTTGCACCCCACTTCCATAAAGCTATGAGGTTTGCAGCCCCAGTTAGAAAAGAGCTTAAGATAAAAACTATATTTAACCTTATTGGTCCCCTTTCAAATCCTGCTAGTGCAGATTATCAAGTTATTGGAGTTTGGGATGAGAGGTTTTGTTTAGTAGTTGCAAAGGCTGCAAAACTATTAGGAGTAAAAAAAGTGATGGTCGTTCATGGCTTAGATGGTATAGATGAAATATCAATCTCTGATAAGAGCAGGGTTGTATATATTGATGAAAATGACAAGGTTGAAGAGTTTATATTTGACCCAAAGAGTGAAGGGATACCAATGTATAACCTATCTGATCTTAGTGGTGGTAGTGCTGAAGTTAATGCATCTATGGCTAGGGAAATATTAAATGGTGGAGGATCAGAGGCTATAAAAGCGGCATGTAGTTTAAACGCCGGAGCAGCCCTAATGGTATATGGGAGAGTTTCAACTATAATAGAGGGGTATGAACTTGCAATGGATGCCATTGAAAGTGGAAAAGTTAAAAATAAGCTAGTAGAGATAGTAGGCTAGTATGGATATAAGAGAAGAGATATCTAATAATAGGAAAAAAAGAGTAGAGAGAGAGGGATATGGGTTATCTATAACTATTCCCGAAAAAAGAGAAGCTCCTTTAATTGATTTTAGTAAGGGTCCCTTTGTCATATGCGAAGTAAAAAGAGGATCTCCTTCAAAGGGACATTTTGCTAAAGAGTTGGACGAAGTAGAGCAAGCAACAAAATATTGGGATAGTGGGGTTAAACATGTTAGTATTTTAACAGAAGAGGACTACTTTTACGGTTCTCTACAAGATCTAATAAACATAAAAAAAAGGTGTCCCACCCTTTCAGTATTAAGAAAGGATTTTTTATTAGACCTTACAGATGTGGAAACAAGTTATCTCTGTGGAGCAGACGCATATTTATTAATTACTTCCCTTCTTGATAGAGACCTTTTATACAGTATGTATTGGCGTGGTAAAGAACTAGGTATGACACCATTAGTCGAGGTTCATGATAAAGATGATGTAGAAAAGGTTAGAGAACTAAGACCATCTATAATAGGTATCAACTCAAGGGATTTAAAAAATTTTACGATCGATCCTTTAAGACCACTTAAAATTAGATCCTATATCGATTGGGAGTGTGACATTATCTATGAGTCTGGAATTAGTTCTAAAGAAGATGGGGAGTTTGCCCGTGACTCTAATTTTTCTGGGGTTTTAGTTGGTGAGTGGGCTGTTAAAAAAGAATCCCTACCAGGGGAATTAGTTTCAGTATTTGAAAAAAGTAGGGTCTATAATCCTTGGGAAAGACTTTTTAATAGTTACAAAGAGAATAGACCCTTTATTAAAATTTGTGGTTTAACCAATAAAGAGGATGTCGATCTAGCAGTGGATCTAGGGGCAAATCTTCTAGGCTTTATACTAGCAGAATCTCCAAGGAAAGTTGAGATAGACTTTATTAAAACCCAAATAATTGATAAAAGAATTTTAAAAGTAGGTGTTGTTGTACTCTCTAAAGGAGAGAAACTATCAGATGATATTAAGCAGTTAGTTTACGATGGTTATTTAGATTTTATCCAGTACCATGGGGATGAAACCCTAAAAGAGTGTATTAATAATGGTGTTCCATTTTATAAAGCTATAAGTATAAAAAATAGGGAATCACTAAATAAAATGAATAGTTATGGTCCTGTCGTTCTATTAGATTCATTTTCAGCTAGTAAGCGGGGAGGAACAGGTAAGAGTATAGATAGAAAGTTAACAGCCATAGCAAGGAATAACCCTAATCTTTGGTTAGCAGGGGGACTTAATACGGAAAATATTAGTTCTGTTTTAGAGGAGTTTAAACCTGAATTTATAGATGTTTCTAGTGGATTAGAATTGTACCCGGGTAAAAAGAGTAAAGAGAAAATGATTAAATTTTTTAAGGAATTGATATGAAAAAATACAATAACTTTTTTGGTAGATTTGGTGGAAGATATGTAGCTGAAGTTTTAAGGGAGCCCCTTAGGGAGTTAGAAGATGCATATAAGAAATATATAGTAGATACTGATTTTATAGATGAGTTAAATAAGTTTGCTAAGGATTTTATAGGTAGGCCAACACCATTACTATTTGCAGAGAACTCTACAAATCAGATCGGTGGTGGTCAAATTTATATTAAACTAGAAGGGCTTGCTAATACAGGTGCACATAAAATAAACAACGCAGTTGGTCAAGCTTTGTTGGCTAAAAGAATGGGTAAAACCCGGGTTATCGCAGAAACTGGAGCTGGACAGCACGGAGTAGCAACAGCAGCTGCATGTGCAAGGTTAGGTCTTGAGTGTGTAATTTATATGGGAGCAGAAGATATAAGACGGCAACACCCAAACGTCTACTGGATGGAGCTATATGGCGCAAAGGTTGTATCTGTTGAATCAGGTTCTAAAACCCTAAAGGATGCAGTAAATGAAGCTTTAAGGGATTGGAGTGGTAGTTTTAATAATACCCACTACATTATAGGTTCTGCCCTAGGCCCATCACCGTATCCAGATATGGTTAGGGAATTCCAATCTGTTATTGGTAGGGAAGTTAAGGAGCAAGCTAAGGATTTAGACATAGCAGTTATGGTCGCCTGTGTAGGTGGAGGTTCCAATGCTATAGGTTTTTTTGAACCATTTTTAGAGATGAATACACCTAGGCTTGTTGGCGTTGAAGCAGGGGGTAAGGGATCTGGTTTAGGGGAAAATGCTATAAGAATGACTGATAGTGGTAAAGATGGAATAGTTCAGGGATATAAGAGTAAATTTCTTATTGATTCTGATGGACAACTTAGTGAAACCCACTCGATTTCCGCGGGACTAGACTACCCGGGGATTGGGCCACAATTAGCAAACCTAGGGGAGATTGGAAGGGTTGAGTTTACATCTATAAATGATAATGAGGCCCTTGAAGCTCTAAAGTTTTTTGCAAGGAATGAAGGTGTTATATTTGCAATGGAGTCTTCCCATGCAGGTGCAGCAGCGATTAAAATTGCTAAAGGACTACCTAAAAATCGAGCAATTATAGTTAATATGTCAGGTCGAGGGGATAAGGATATATTTATTTCAGCTAAAGCTTTAGATGAGAAACCTTGGAAGGAGTTTTTAATGGAGGAGTCAAAATGAATAGAGAGATAGTTTCCCACTTAGTAGCAGGTTATCCCACATTAGAGGGTTCTTTTGAGGTCGCTAAAGGGTTAATTGACGGAAAAGGTTATGCCCTTGAGATCCAGATACCATTTTCTGACCCTTCTGCAGATGGCCCAACTATTGAAGTAGCTTGTTCCCAATCATTGAAACTCGGTTTTAAGGTTGATATGGGGTTTGAACTAATTAAAAGAGTTAAATTATACAGTCCAGAAACACCTATATATTTAATGAGTTATGCAAGTATTGTTTTTACAAACGGTGTGGAAAACTTTGTAAAAAAAGCTAAGCTATATGGTGTTGAGGGATTAATAATTCCTGACTTAACAGTAGGAGCTGATGAGGGTTTATATGAACTAGGTAAAAAGTATGATGTAAACATTATCCCTGTTCTAGTAACCTCTGTTCCCAAAAATAGAGTAGATGAAATTTTGAGGAACAGTAGTTCAGACTGGGTTTATATCGCTTTAAGAGGGGGAATTACTGGAAGTTATACAGAGATCACCAAGGATAACTTAGACTTTCTAGACTATGTTAAAGGGTATAATAAACATGTTATGGCAGGGTTTGGTATACAGTCAAAGGAGCAGATAGATGTTTTAGATAAGCATGTGGATGCATCTGTTGTTGGGTCATATTTTGTTAAAAAGACAAAAGAACTTTTTGATAAAAAAATGGATCTATCAAAGGGTATTAGTCAGGTTATTTCAGATCTAAGAGAGTAACTTAAAAAAAGTCTCCGGTGATGATTTAAAGGAGTACTGTTTCTTTATTGTTGAAGGAATACCTAAATCACTGGAGTTGACTCTTAAAAGAGTCACATTTGGCAGTGCTGTAGCAATATTTTCAAACGGTCCCTTTATTAGTTTTGTATCTAACTCGCTTGTTTCAATCTCTAGTAGCAGTATTTTATTATTGTAATTCTTATGTATCCATTTGTAATAGGATTTTTCTTGAATCTGTAAGTGCTCATCTACAAAGTAGGTATCTGTTGTTATATTCATAATTAAAGGGGAGTTACAATAGGGGCATTTAGGATGGGAAGACCTATCTTTAAAATCTATAAAATCCCATAATTCCTCTGTACAAGCGTTATAACACTGTAGCTTGTTACAACTACCGTTTGGTGTAAAAACTCTACCAATATGGTCTGATAAGTTACTATTCCATGATGTGGAAATAATAAAATAATCCTTATTATTGAATATTTTACTAATTTTACTATTTATATCTATTGTGTTAGATAGGAATCCATTGTATTCCTTAATCTCATCCCAATTAAGTGGATCTATAGGAGGATCTACTTTTTTTAAAATTGAAGCACCTAAACCAATTAATATATAACTTGACTCTTTAACTATTTTTTTTATCTCTTTTACTTTCACAAACTCTATCCTAGATAAATTATAGTTTAGATATAAAATTAAGGAAATAATATTCGTATATTTAATTATAATTTTATTGATTTAAAATATCATTAAATATAATCTATTAATAGGAGTATAATCATGTTAGATAAAAAGTTTAATGACATTTATAAGAATCATTTTTTTGATGGATTATTAGAAGATGAGCTTAAAAGTGTGGATATGAGACTTTTTAAAGAGAAAAAATATAAGGCTGGAGATGTTGTTATACAACAAGATACCCGGGGAGACTTTATGTTTTTAATAGTATCTGGCGAGGTTATAATATCAAAGGTTATGCCCACATCTGAGATTGAGTTAGCTAGAAGAGTTAGTGGTGAATATGTCGGAGAGATGGCTCTTTTTGATGGACAATTACGTAGTGCTAATGTTGTCGCAAGTAGCGATGTAACTGGTTATATAATAGATGCAGACCTTTTTTTCTATCTTTTTAGAAATTTTGAACAGATAAAAATAAATATAATTAAAATTATCAACTCAACAGTTCGAGATACAGGTATAAAGCTTGGTGAGAGTAGTGTAAGTCATAATAAACAGCTCTCAATAAAGGATTCCGAGCTTCTAAAAACTAGAAGTTTATTAAACGAAACAATTGAGTTAAAAAGATATATAGATGAACAGAAGTGTGAATTAGAGTTGATTAATAGGGAGTTAGAAAAGAGAAATAAAGAGTTATATCAACTAACTATTAAGGATGATCTAACCCATCTCTACTCTAATAATCACTTTAATACACTATTAGAAAACGAGTATTCAAGATCAATAAGGTACAGTATTAACTTCTCCTTATTAATGGTTGATATAGATGATTTTGCAAATTTTAATAAAAACTACGGCTATTTTACAGGTGATAGGATTTTAAAGGAGATGGCCTCCACCCTATCAACACTAGTTAGAAAAGAGGATGTTTTAGGTAGAGTTGCAGGGGAGAGATTTGGTATAATTTTACCCCATCAATCTATTGATGATGCAGTAGAATTATCAAATAAGATCTTAAATACTATTGAGAGTAATATGTTTATTTTAGATGGCAAAAAAACTGGACTAACTGTAACTATAGGTATAACTGATAATTATATAGGAGATCCTAATTCAAGTGATGATATGAGAAGTTATGCTGAGATAGCAATGAAAAAAGCTAAGGTTAGGGGTAAAAACTGTTTAGAAGTTTTTATCAAGTAGTTATGCAGAAGCTCTTTTTAGCTTGTCATTTATAGCTTGTCCTATACTTATCTCCGGTATATATGATGTTAATATAAGGTCAAAATTCTCTTTATCAAGATCCCTTAAAGCGCTATATAAATTCTCTCCAGCCTCTATATAATCACTATCTTCTGAAAGATTAACAACACTACTAAGTTTTATATTAGGGGTATTATCCCCAAAAGCTATAAATGCTATATTTCCAGAGTACTCTTTATTGTTATCATATATTTCCAGTTTAGTTGTTGGTGCATAGTGCTTTTCTAACATTCCAGGAGCTTCCGGCTTTGATGAGCTATTAATATTTACAGTAACACTTCCAATGACACTCTCAATCTCTTCCTTGGTAATCCGTCCTTTTCTTAAAATTGTAGGAGTACCAACAAGTGAAATAATTGTAGACTCTATACCAACTCTACAGCTACCTCCCTCTAGGATATAATCAACACCCTCTATAAGGTCTGTAATATGGTTACTCTTAGTTGGGCTTATATAGCCAAATTTATTAGCACTAGGCCCTGCTACAGGTCTATTGGCTTTTTAAGAAACTCAAGGGCTACAGGATGTTCTGGAATTCTAACACCAACACTATTTAGGCCTGAAGTAACAATATCAGGAATATCCTTACTTTTTTCTAAAATTATAGTTAGAGGGCCTGGCCAAAACTTATTAGCAAGCATCTTAGCATTTTCTGGGAAGTTTGAAACGACTTGTTCTATTTTATCAACAGAGTCTATATGGACAATTAATGGATCGTAACTAGGTCTCTCTTTAACTTTAAAAATATTCTCAACAGCACTCTTATCCAGTGCATTAGCTCCTAGACCGTAAACAGTTTCTGTTGGAAATATAACTAAACCACCACTCTTTATTATATTACCAGCTCTGTCTGTATCAATACCAATCTTGTCCATAAAACGCTCCATAAATAGTTATTAGATAATAGTTTAATCAGTTATAGCATGTCAATTGAGTTTATATCTTCTCTATTGATTAATATTCATTTTTTTTAGATATTTATACCTTCTAATAGATGATATTTTAAGGAGTTATGGGATGTACCCTCTTAGTAAGAAAATAGGTATAGTAGGTGGTGGCCAATTAGGTAAAATGATGATTCTAGACGCAAAAAGGTTAGGTTTTTATGTTGTCGTCCTAGATCCATCAGAGAATTGTCCAGCCCACTCAATATGTGACAAACATATAGTTAAATCATTTGATGATATAGAGGCATATAGGGAGTTAGCAAGTTGTGTTGATGTTATAACATATGAGTTTGAACACATCAATTCAAAAATACTCCAAGAGATTGAAAACAGTGGTCATCCTGTATATCCAAGTCCCCACTCATTAGAAATTATTCAAGATAAGAAGATCCAAAAGGATACAATTGTAAAGCACGGTATAAAAACACCAGAGTATATAGCTATAAATAATGTAGAAGATATTAAAGTTGCTGGGGAGAGATTTGGTTACCCTCTTATGTTAAAAGCTCGTAAGGGTGGTTATGATGGAAAGGGTAATACTGTTGTTAGAAATATAGATTCTATTGATAAATCTTATAAAAAACTTGGAAGTGGTAATATCCCACTTATTGCTGAGAAATTTTGTAGTTTTGAAAAAGAGATCTCTGTTTTAGCTTGTCGTGATATTCAAGGGCAGATATATGTATATCCAGTTGCGGAAAATATACATATTGATAGTATTTTAGATGAGACCTTAGTACCTGCATCGATAACAGAAGAGAGTCGGGTAAAAGCTATGGAGATGGCCCACTCTGTTATGGAAGTATTCTCAGATGTTGGAATGTTTTGCACAGAGATGTTTGTTACAGCTGATGGAGAGATTCTTCTAAATGAAGTAGCTCCTAGACCCCATAACTCTGGGCATTACACTATAGAAGGGTGTTATACTAGCCAATATGAAGCACATATTAGAAGTATTGTAGGCTTACCAATAGGAGATGTTTCTCTAAGATGTCCTACTGTTATGAAGAATATACTAGGTAGTGGAATAGAGGGTGTAAGTAAAATAACTGGAATAGATAAGATGTATAGGGACCCATTTGTAAAACTTCATCTATATGGTAAAAATATCTCTAAACCAAAAAGAAAAATGGCACATATAACAGCTATAGGAAAAACATTAGAAGAGGCACAAACTCGGGTCAAAAATGCCTATAATGAAATAGAAATAAAAGGTGAATAGGAGAAAAAGATGAATCCATTAGTAGGAATAATCATGGGCAGTGACTCTGACCTTCCAGTTATGAAGTCAGCTGCAGAGATGTTAGATAAGTTGGAAATACCCTATGAGTTAACTGTAGTATCAGCCCATAGAACACCTGATAGATTAGTTGATTATAGTAAAAAAGCTAGGGATAGGGGAATTAAGGTTATAATAGCTGGAGCTGGTGGTGCTGCCCATCTTCCTGGAATGGTTGCATCCATGACACCTCTACCAGTAATTGGAGTTCCTGTAAAGACTAAGGCATTAAGTGGTTTAGATTCACTATACTCTATTGTTCAAATGCCTCCTGGTATACCTGTGGCTACTGTTGCTATAAATGGGGCGAATAATGCAGGAATTCTTGCAGCTTCTATTTTAGGTGTGTCAAATTCAGATATTTTAGATAGGGTAACTCTATATAAGAGGGAACTTGAAGATATGGTTTTGAATAAGGCGTCTAAGTTAGAAGATCTAAAGTATAAAAGTTATTTAGATCAAATGTGAAAATAACCCCGTTAATTCGGGGTTATTTTTATCTATTCTAAGATAATATCTATAGCCTTACTAATAGATATTCCTTCATAGTTATCTTTTGTATTTAAATCCTTAAGATTAATGGTATTGCTAGCCACTTCATCTTCACCACAAAAAATGAGGTATGGAATTGTCTTGTTATCAGCGTATTTAAATTGTTGTTGAATCTTTTTCTTTATTGGGAAGACTTCTACATTTATCCCATTTTTTCTAAGTTCTGTGGCTATCTTATGGTAGTGACCAATAATTTTATCATCCAAAACTAGGATTAAAACCTGGGTTAGACTCTTTAATTCTGATTTTTTACCTAAAACTTCAAGACCAGCTAACAGTCTGTCTAATCCTATAGATGCACCAACACCAGGTAGTTCAGTTTTTGTATAAAGGGAAGCTAAATTGTTATATCTACCCCCTGAACATACAGATCCAATTTCTGGAAGTTCATTTAAAAATGTCTCATAAACTAAACCTGTGTAATAGTCTAATCCTCTTGTAATTGAAGGGTCTAGGATAAAGGATTTCTCAATTTTATTATCAATAATATATGAGTATATCTCCTCTAGTCTCTTTGTATCATCACTCTCTCCCCCTGATAAAAATATCATCTTATCTAAGGTATCTCTAAAGTTTTTACCTGGCTTTATAAACTCAAGAATTTTTAATGCATTTTCTGTTGTAGTAAGCTCTTCTAATAACTCAACTACTTTTACTTCACCAATTTTACCAAGTTTATCTACAACTCTTAAAACCTCAACAGTTTTATCCTTAAGGCAGAGAGTCTCTAACATTCTATTAAAAATTCCACGGTGGGAAAATCTTATAGTTACATCATTAACACCTAGTTTAAATAGGGAACTTTGCATCATTAGCATTATTTCAAAGTCACTTGAGGGTGAGTCTACTCCAACAATATCAAAGTCACACTGGGTAAACTCTCTATATCTTCCTCTTTGTGTATTTTCCCCTCTCCATACTTTTGCAATATGGTATCTTTTAAATGGAAGATATAACTCATCTAAATGTTGGGATATATATCGTGCAAATGGAACTGTTAAATCAAAACGCAGTGCAACATCCCGTTTCCCACTGTCTTGAAAATTATAAACCTGTTTATCGGTCTCTCCACCACCTTTACCTAGAAGAACTTCTGTATACTCTAGAGCAGGGGTATCAATTGGTACAAATCCAAAATTTTCAAAAATATTTTCAAGCTTTTTTATAACTGATTTTCTCTCAATCTCATTTTCTGGTAAAAAGTCTCTAAACCCTTTTAAAACCCTAGGCTTAATTATTGAACTCATTATATATCCTTATTACTAAATTATAGACTATTTTGCATCAAAAAGAGTTTTAATTCAATCTTTTGTTTAAACTGTTCTTTTAGTTGTTGATGTTCTAGCCTTTACTATCTCTAGTTCTTTTACTAAATCATCTCTGTTGTTTTTTAAGGATTGAACCGCCTTTTGAAGTTCAACTATTTTTTTATCTAATGCAGTGATTCTATTCATTTCATCTCTCCTTAAAATAAATAACGGCACCTTCTAAAAAAAGTTTATTATTTAGTTCCTATTACTACTAATCTTTTTGAATCCATATTATAGGGATCCCCACTGTAATTTCCAAAGATCTCTACCTCTTTAAAGCCTACACTATACATCATTGTTGCTAACTCTACCGCTGAATAGATCCTTGTATCAAATGTTCTCTCGTGCATAACACTATCCTTGTAGTACATCCATTTACTCTGTAAAACAGTAAAGCAGTCCTTTACTATATACTCTAGAAATACTTTAACCCCTCCAGACTCAAACCAGATGTTTCTTTCGTAATCCCTACACAGTAGCTCTTTGCCTTGGGTATCTATTAGATATTTCCCCCCAGGTTTCAATCCGTTAAAAACGTTTTTCAAACCTTCTATTTCATCATCTTCACTATCTAGCAACCCAAAGGATGTAAACATGTTAATAGCGTAGTCATATTTATCAATCTCTTTAAGCTCTGTTATATCACCTAATATATAGTCAAGGTTTTTTACACCTTTTCCGCTCTCTATAGCCCTATCTATATAGTATTTTGTAATATCGATACCTGTAGTTTCAACTCCTTTAAGAGCAAAAAGTTTGCTATAACGACCAAAACCGCAGCAGACATCTAGAAGTTTGTCCCCTTTTTCTAATTTAAGGAGTGTAAATAAATTATCAACATCTTCTTTGGTTTTATCCATTCTGTTTCTATCATACATAAGTAATTCAAACTCTTTCCAAAAAGATTCATCATAACAAATATTCATAAATACCCCTTAACACGTTAAAATAGTAATTTTATACTATATTCTAAAAAAAGATATGTATATAATAAAGAATAGAATTATGGGGAGGTTAATTTTTCATGAAGAAATTTAACTCAGTTGTAGCACTACTATTAGTTGGAAACTTATTATTTGGTGATGTTTTAGAATTAGCTTCACCTGGACTTACTGCAAGTTCAGCTTATTACGAAAGTAATAAAAACACATCAATAGCAATAAAAAATCCTGCTTTAACAGCGGATATACAAAGATATACTTTTGATTTAAGTTATCTATTATTACAGGGAATAACAGGGGATGAGACAGGAACAGGTCACTCTATAGGTATAGGTGGTGCCTTACCATCTAAGTACGGTGTCTTCTCAACATCCTTAAACCTACTTTTAACCAACGGGTTAACCACATCTGATCTTAAGGTGGGAACAGCCGCAGGTTTAAATTTAAACTTTTCAAAGGAGATCTATAGTGATCTCTATTTTGGAGCTGGATTATCATCTATATTTGGTTCTGATTCAACTGGTTTTGATTGGAGTCTTGGTTTAAATCTTGGAATTGTCAAAAATTCAGGAGACTTATCTAAATACTTTAAGGATGTTAGATGGGGTTTTGCTCTAAATAATTTAGGAAAAGGGTATAAACAGGATGGTTTAATAGATGCAAACTCACCATCACCAACCTTTACTCCCTCTGGTTTTTTTGAATTCTCTCTTCTTAATAATTCTGTTTTAGATCTAAATATCGCATCTGAGGTTTCACTTCCATCTTTAACGGATCTAAATCTTGAAATTGGAGCAAGGGCTGTTTTATATAATAAAATAATTATAGATACATCTTTAAATGCAAATCTAAGGGAATTAATTGATGGAGATGTAAGTAGGTTAATTCCATCCCTCTATTTTGGGTATGATTTTAATCTAGGTTCTGATGAAGCAAGGGGTTCACTATCTGCTAATCCATATGCAAACGGAGTTTGGGCTATAGGAGCTTCAGGAACCGTTCCCTTAGGAGATAAGGATAAAAATCCTCCTGAAGTGGAAATTAATTATAATGATATTCAGTATGTATCTCCAAACTTTGATGGAGTAAAGGATGAATTAAACTTTCCTGTAAATGCCACTGACGAGAGATATATTGTTGGATATGAGGTTGTTATTAAGGATAACTTTGGTAAAGTTGTAAAAAGAATAGTAAATAAGGATGAAAGACCTGAAAATGAGTCTATAAAAAATCTATTTACTAAACTAGTTGGTCCAAAAACAGGAATACCAGTGCCAGAGAGTTTTAGATGGGATGGTAAAAAAGATGATGGAGAGCTAGTCCCTGACGGTCAATATAGCTTCTTTACAAAGTTTATAGATGATAATGGAAATTCAACCACATCTGAAATCTATAAATTCTACATAGATAATACAAAACCAAGTCTTGAGATCTCTGAACCTTCCGGTTTAGACCTGATCTTTAGTCCAAATGGTGATGGTAATAAGGATCAGTTATTAATCCCTCAATCAGGGAGTAATGAAGTAAGATGGTATGCTGAGATTACAGATTTTCTTGGTAATGCTGTTAAATCCCAGGCTTGGGATAATAATGAATTAAGTGATTTTACCTGGGATGGAAAGGACGATAGTGGCCAATTAGTTCCAGATGGTGTGTATAAATATAAGGTTTCAAGTACAGATTTAGCAGGTAATAGCAACGAAGACTCTGTTGATAATATAATTATCAATACAAAACAGCCTCCTATAGGGATTAATATAGACACTAATACCTTTTCTCCAAATGATGACGGTGTAAAGGACTACATGGAGTTTGTTTTAGATATACCAGTGAAAACAGGAATTCTTAACTGGAATTTAGTTATTAAAAATAAAAGTGGGGGGATTGTTAACGAGTTCTCTACTAAAAAACAGGGTTACTCAGTAATAGAAGATAATATTAGATTTAATGGAGAGGACTTAAACGGCAAGTATCTTGAAGAGGGGATCTATACTGGAGAGTTAAGTGTAGTTTATCAAAATGGACATAGTCCAAAAGTTTTATCCCCTGAATTTAGTATCGATAATACTGCTCCAAAGGCTAGTGTAAAGGCTAAATATACTATGTTTTCTCCAAATGGAGATGGTAGTAAGGATCAGATTATATTTGATCAAACATCCTCAAAGGAAGAGGAGTGGTTTGGAGAGATTTTTGATGAGTTTGGAACATCAGTTTATAATGTTAACTGGAAGGGTGAGATTGATAAACTTTTCTCATGGAATGGAAAAACAGATGATGGAGAACTTCTAAATGACGGGAAATTCAAATATATTTTATCATCAACTGATAAGTCTGGTAACAGCTACAAAGGTGAACCTGTTGAATTTGAGATTAATACAACTCCAACAGGAATAGACTTAGCCCTTAATAAAGACTCTTTTTCCCCTATTGATGGTAAAGACTTTATAGAACTAAAACCTGTTGTTCAAAGTAGCGTAAACCTAACTAACTACTCATTAGACATTGTTGATAGTAGGGATAGGGTTGTTAAAAATATATCAAATAGTGGAGAATTAGCCCCATCCTATAAGTGGTATGGAAAGGACAACCGTTCTAATCAGTTAAAGGATGATAACTACTATGCTAGAATATCCGGGGAGTTTTTAAATGGAAACAAGGTGGTAACACTCTCTTCTCCAATTATATTAGATACTACAACTCCTGAAGTAACAGTAGTAAGAAAAGACAAATTTAGCGTATTTAGTCCTAATGGTGATGGTAAAAATGATTTTATAACTTTCTCTCAGAAAACTTCCAATGAAGATCAATGGATTGGAGAGGTAAAAAATAGTATTGGTGATACAGTATTTACATCTAAATGGAGTGGTTTTGCTCCTAATGAATATATGTTTACCGGTAAAGATATGGATAACAAAAATCTTCCTGATGGTAAGTATATTTATACTCTTTATTCTAGGGATAAGGCTGGGAACATTGGTCGATCTAAGGATATGAGTGTTGAAATTGATACTGAAAATGTAGAACTCTTTGTAAGTAGTGATAAAACTCACTTTTCGCCTAATGGGGATAGTGTAAAAGATAGTATCGATTTTATTCCTGTTATTAAAAAAAGTGATGGTATCGACTCTCTAACCTATGATGTATTAGACAAGGGTAATAAAACCATCTATTCAAAAAAACTTACAGGAGACTTTACTAATAAAATAACCTGGAATGGTAGAAGTAGTGATAATAAGAAAGTTGCTGATGGGGAGTATTTAGTTCGTCTTACTGTAAATTACAAAAGGGGGGACTCTCCTAATGCATCTACTAAATTTATCCTAGATACAGTGGCTCCTGTAGCTAACATTACAGTTAATAACCTAATATTCTCACCTAATGGTGATGGAAATAAAGATTTTGCAGAGATTATTAATAGTTCAGAGGATAAGGCGACATGGACTCTCTCTATAAAAGATGAAGAGAATAGGGTTGTTAAAGAGAGAACCTTAAATGGTCTAGTAATTAAAGAGTGGAATTTTGATGGTAGAGCCCAGGATTTATCTCTACTTAATAATGGTCGATATACTTACTCTTTAAATGGAATTGATGAAGCTGGTAATAGTTTTAACTCTAAAAATGTTATATTAACTATGGATAACAGCTCTTCTACAGTACTCGTAACCAATGATTATGAAGTTTTTTCTCCTAATAATGATAAAATAAAGGATGAAATAACATTTACAACAAGGGTTGATTCAAAAAGTCCTGTAGAGTCTTGGCTATTTAAAATTGTTAATGAGAAAAATGTAACTGTAAAAGAGTTTAGTGGAAAAAGAGCTCCTAAAGAGATTGTTTGGAACGGACTTAAGGATGATGGTAAAAACCTTGTTAGTCAGGGTAAATATAAGGGCGTTATGAGTGTTATCCATGAAAATGGTAATAATCCTTCAACTTCAACACCTCTATTTGAATTAGACTCACTATATCCAGAGATTGATATAAAAACCTCTAATAAGCTATTTTCACCTAATGGTGATGGTTTAAAAGACTCTGTTTATATTACTCAAAAAGCTACTGGAGAG
This sequence comes from Thiospirochaeta perfilievii, assembly GCF_008329945.1. Classification (NCBI taxonomy): domain Bacteria; kingdom Pseudomonadati; phylum Spirochaetota; class Spirochaetia; order Spirochaetales; family Spirochaetaceae; genus Thiospirochaeta; species Thiospirochaeta perfilievii. Next base: position 3,403,018 of record NZ_CP035807.1, read on the forward strand.
GATCTATATCATGGTGTCATTTATGATGATAAAAATAGTGTTATAAATGAGTGGTACTGGAAAAACTCTATAGATAATCTAAACTGGGATGGTAAGGACTCATCTGGAAACACTGCTAGGGATGGTGTATATAAGTATGTTGTTGATACTACCGATTTAGGTGGGAATAAAAGTGTAAAAACTATTAAGGATATTACAATAGATACAGAGGATACAGATATCTTTATTACTTATAAAAAACCTGTATTTGCACCGGACCTTTCAAATAGACTCGGGGGGCAAATATTTGGTTTAATTGTAAATAATAGAAAGGGTATTGAGAGCTGGAAAATAACAATTAAGGATAAGACAGAAGTTATTAAGGTTGTAGAAGGTGAAGGATCAATTCCTGATACATTAGAGTGGGATGGAAGGGATAAAAATGGTTCCTTTACAAATGGTTTATTAACTGCCGAGTTTAACGTTGTTTATACTAAAGGGAACTCACCTACCTACTTAACTAAAGAGTTTGTTGCAGATAGTGATACCCCTTTAATTAGAGTAGAGACAACACCTACTCCATTCTCCCCTGATAACGACTTTGTAGATGATGAGTTAGAGATTAGTATAGGTGTAAAAGATCTCTCTAGTATAAAGAGTTGGTCATTTGATATAAAAGATCCTAAAGGAAATGACTTTATCTCATTCCAAGGAGAAGGTAAGCCTGGTAATAAAATTATTTGGGATGGTAAAAGTAGTAAGGGTGAGCTAGTTCAAGCAGCAGAAGAGTACTCATATACTATGAGTGTAGAGGATGTTGCAGGACATACTGGAGTATTTAGAGGTGAGATACCTGTAGATATTATGGTTATTAAAGATGGAAATAAGTTAAAAATTAGGGTTTCAAGTATAATTTTTGAACCTAATTCTTCAAGATTAGCTCTGTCTGGAACTAATGGGGAAGCAAACTTAAAAATACTTAAAAGATTAAGTGAAATATTAGATAAATACTCAAGTTATAAAATTGAGGTTGAAGGTCATGCCCATAATATTTATGGAAATAGAATAACTAAGAGTCAAAGAAGTAGCCTAATAGATTTTTCTAGAGAGAGGGCAGAAGAGGTAAAATCTTCCCTTGAAGATCTAGGAATCTCAGGTAACAGAATGACAACAGTTGGTATTGGTGGTAATGACCCTGTAGTTGAATTTGATGATGTAGAGAATGCATGGAAGAACAGACGAGTAGAGTTTGTTCTTGTGAAATAAGAGGATATATTGATTAAAGATTTAAAATTATTTTGTACCTGCCCTTTAAATACAGAGGAGTTATTAGTTAACGAGCTTGTAGATTTAGGGGCAGAAAATTGTAAGATATCACCATCAGGTGTTGCTTTTAATGGAAATTTAGAGATTGTCTATAAGGCTTGTCTATGTTCTAGAATTGCAGGAAAACTGTTTCTAGAATTAGTTGAGTTTGATCTTAATGATCAACATGATATCTATAAATTTGCTAAAGAGATTCCATGGGATGAACACTTCTCTGTTGATGATACCTTTGCTACTTCTGCTGCTGTAGTTAAAAGTAGGGTAAAAAATAGTAAATATGCATCCCTGTTAGTAAAGGATGCTATAGCTGATTATTTTAAAGATAAGTATGAAAGAAGGCCAAATGTAGACCCTAAAAAACCTTCGGTTAAAGTACATCTGCATATTAGTAAAAATAAGGCAAGTATCTCCCTTGATCTCTCAGGGGAGTCTCTGCATAAACGGGGGTATAGGGATGGGAATGCCCATGCTGCTTTAAAAGAGAATGTTGCTGCTGCACTACTATATCGTGGGAACTGGCCAAAAATGTCCAAGGAAGGTCTAAACTTTTTAGATCCAATGTGTGGTTCAGGAACACTTTTAATAGAAGCTGCATATATCGCTACAAATACCCCTCCTGGATATTATAGACACTACTATGGGTTTCTAGGTTGGCTTAAACACGATGTAGACCTATGGGATGAGGTCTTTGATGATGTTGAAAAGTCTATTAGACCTTATAGTGGAGTAATACGAGGTTTTGATATGGATAGGGATGCAATATCTCAATCTATTCATAATATTAGTAATGCTGGTTTCTCTAAGCTAATTCACGTAGAAAAATCTGAGTTATCTGAATTTGAAGTTGTTGAGAGTATGACCTACAAAAGTGGATTAATATGTATAAACCCACCCTATGGTGTAAGGTTAGGGGATGTCCCTGAACTTAAAAAACTTTATGCAGAGTTTAGTAACCTGTTTTTAGAAAAATTACCTGGTTGGAAACTCTCTGTAATTACTGGCGAGGATGAACTTTCAAGGGTTATACCACTAAAAATCGATAAAAAACATACCCTTTTTAATGGGGCAATAAAGTGTACAGTCTCCCATTTTACCCTTGAGGATAATAAAAAGAAGGTTGAAGCACCTCTTTCCCAGGGTGGTATTTCCTTTAAAAATAGATTGATAAAACGTAGTAAACACTTAGGTAAATGGGCTAAAAGATCAGGGGTATCCTGTTACAGAGTATATGATGCTGATCTTCCAGATTACAATGTAGCAATAGATATATATGAGAATACTTGGATTACTGTTTCTGAATACCAAGCTCCAAAAGAGATTGAGTTACATGTTGTAAAAAAAAGGTTAGATGAAGTTTTAAGGGTTGTTCCAGAGGTTTTAGACGTAGATAGTGATAACGTATATCTAAAAGTTCGAAAAAGACAAAAAGGTTCGACACAGTATTACAAAAATGATACATCAAAAGAGTTTAATATTGTACATGAGTCGGGAGCAAAATTTTATGTTAACTTTAAGGATTACCTAGATACTGGTATATTCTTAGACCATAGACCTATAAGGCGATGGATTAGGGATAATGTTGAAGGAAAGTCTCTTTTGAATTTATTTAGCTATACAGGTACAGTTACTAGTTTAGCAGCTATAGGAGGTGCTAAATCAACAACAACAGTTGATGCAAGTAAAACCTATATAGAGTGGGCTAAAAGAAATATACAGTTAAATGGACTCTATAGTGAGAATCATAAATTCTTTGTTTCTGATACCAAGGAGTGGTTAAAAAAAGATAGAAATAGTTACGATGTAATATTTTTAGACCCACCTACCTTTTCTAACTCTAAAAGTGGAAGAGATATATTTGACGTGCAAGTGGATTATATTGAATTAATTCAATTATGTGCTAAAATACTTAAAAAGAGTGGTGTAATAATATTTTCAAATAACTTTAGAAAATTTAAATTTGATGAAACACTCTTTCCTGATCTTGAGATAAAAGATATTAGTAGTAGTACTATAGATCAAGATTTTAGTAATAATCCTAAAATACATAGATGTTGGGAGATTAAATGGCAGACGAACCATTAGAACTGGAAGATTCAGAGATAGTATTAAATCCGATACCTGATTATATAAATAAGGATAGAAAGGAGAGAGAGTCCTTTCTATCCCAAGTTGGTAACTTCTCAACAGAGGAGAGAGAACTTTTTAACCTATTATGCGACAACTGGGAACATGAGATAGGTTATGCAAAATTTGTCACAAAAATAAATAAAAAACATCCTATTGATGAAAAATTCCTCGACTCTCTAATGAAAAAATTACGATCAAGTAGTTGTGGGATTTTACTAACTAAATTTGTTAGAGGTGAGAGGGGAGTAGATAAGATAATATTAACTAACGTTGATTCTCATTTTTTCTACTACTACTTTATTAATAATGAGTTCCAAAAAAATCTGGAAGAAGTATCAAATGATTTTATAGATGAGTCTAATTTTGAAAAGTATGATATTAATACATCATCTTTTACTCCATTAGAACTTCCTATTAATCAACTAAATAAGGGTTTTATTCGAAGAGAACAGAATAGAAATAGTGTTTTTCAGATAAAGTTAGAGGGGTATAAAGCCTTCTATGTTACTAGTGAATCACTCCAAGATCTACTGAAAATTTCCATAAGAAAGATAAAGTACTATTTTAAAAGTGATAATTTCATCGCCTTTATTGCAAAAATATTGAATAGCTCAATATCTAAAGTCAGAACAATAATTGCAAATTTTGATATATCTACTTGGAAAACATTTTCTTTTGAAATATTAAAAAACAAGAAACTAATTAACTCTAAATTCAAAAATATGAGCAGTAGCTTTTTTAAAGCTGTAAGTATCCTTTACCACTATAGTAATAGTGAACTTAAGCAAAAAGATAAAGAATTAGAAGACGAAAAAAAATTAAAAGCTACTCTAAAGGAAATTTCAGAGAAAGTTAGAGCTAATGAGTTTAAACCACTAACTCAAGAGAGCTTTAATTCACTATTTGAAGTGTATGATAAGAGTGCACCTGAAATAAAGGCTAAATTTTATGAACTTTATGTTGATAATAAGACTAAAACAGGGTTAACAGAGGTTGTTTTTGTTGGGCAATACTATATTCATCAAGACAACTTATATAAGGTTTTTTTAGACCAGGTAGCATTAGCAACAGCTGAATTAAACGAGTATTATATTGGAGAGTTTAGAAAGTGTCTCTTATCCAATAGTTCAGATGCTTCACTTTTAGAGGGCTATCCATTTGAAGCTAGTATTTCTGATAAACTACAGTCCGATTATCCAATTATATATGATCTTTTTAATAGAAAGGGGATATTAGCTGAGTCTATTATACATTTTTCAAAAAAGCGGAGTCACTCCCAGGGTAAAATGCACAATTTACTTGCAATGTATTTTATAGAGGGGAGTTCAGAATTAAAGAGTTTTAGTCGAATTTTCAATTTAGATGTTACCAATCTATTTGAAAAGGCCTATGATATCCTTCCAATTGTTAAACGATTTTTTATTATAATCTTTGGACAATATAATAAGTATGTTGAAAGGTTCACAGGACATAAAAAATCCAAGAAGGGGAGCAATAAAAAGGGGCGAACTAAAAGTAGTTCATACTCATCATACTCCAATAGTAATGACTACTCTAATATAAACGATTATAGCCCTAGAAGCAAAACCAAGGAAAAAGATACAAAATCTTCTTATAAGCAGAAAAAAGTATATAATAAAGAGCAAATTGATGATGCTTGGAATAATCTAGGTAGTGAATTGACTAAAAAAAGAGAACTTAAAGTTCTCTTTTTTTTATATCTTTTGTCTTAATTCTAAAAGGTAATCTGAAACCTGGGAGTTTCTTATTCCCAGCTTTTGGAACTGGTTTAAGGCTTCAATAGCTTTACCAATTTCATTTTTAGCTTCGTAACACTCTGCAATTTCTATATATAGTCTAAAGTTTTTAGGCTCGTTATATACTAAATCTACTAGAGAGGATATAGCCTCTTCAAAGTTTCCTTCTTCTTTATTTATTAGAGCAATACCTATAATAGCGTATACGTCAAACTCAATGTTTAGAGCTTTTCTATAGTATCTTTCAGCATTTCCAAGATCACCCATATGACGGTATGCATCCCCTGCTCTTGTTAATATCACCTTATTTCTTGGATCTCTTTCCAATATTTTTAACCAATGAACTAGAGACTTATCAGGCTTATTTAAACCTCTAAAACAGTCAGCTAAACCAAAAAGAGCATAAAAGTTGTTTGGCTCTATAAGTAGGGCTTTTTCAAAATATTTAACACCATCTTCATAGGTTTTTAACTTCCTATGACAGTTCCCTAGGGAGGTTAGAACTCTAATATCTACATTATCTTCATTATGATTATACATCTTTTCCCAATATTTCAGTGCAGATGTATACTCTTTAAAGTCGTAATGAAGATGACCTAATCCTATTAATGCGTAGGAGTTTTCAGGTTGCATATCTAGAACTTTTAAATATATCTCATTGGATTTTCTAAAATTTCTAACCTTTCTATAGGCATCAGCTATTCTTGTTAAAACAGTAATGTTTTTATCATCGTGTTTTAAATACTCTTCCCATATATCAATAGCTCGATTAAATTGTTTAAGAGCTTTAAAACAGTCAGCTAAACCAAAAAGAGCATAGTTATTACCACCATGTAAATCTAAGCATTTTTGATAATAATTAATAGCATCACGATACTTTCGATCTTTTCTATATGTATCCCCTAATCCAACTAATGCATAATTGTTATTATCATCAATATTAAGAATTTCTTTAAAACAACTAACAGCTCTATCTGTTAGACCCTCTTTCAATAATTGATAACCTCTTTTGGACAACTCTGAAATCTCATTAATCTGATCCTCATTTAGATCACTTACGGGACTCTTTGGGATTTCCAAATCTTCAAACATATCTAATACCTCTTTATTAACTTTTTAACCAAACTCTTAACACATCAGCCATTTTTTTAGATATGTTTTCGAGTTTTGCTTGGGCTTTCGCCGCTTTATACATTTTAAGAGCTTCTAGAGTATTACCATTATTTTCATAATAATCTCCAAGTCTAATTAGACCAGCAGAATACTCTATGGCTAAGTAAATTCTTTTAGCTCCATTATAGTCTTTTTTATTCATCAATTCATTTGCTTTACGAACTAATACAACTCTATCCCCAGAACTAACAACAACAGAACCTGTTTTGGGGATTTTAATAAAACCTTCTTCAGGTATAATATTAAATATAGTCTTTTTTTTATTATTATCAACCAATTTTATATACCATATTTATTATATTAAAGTTTTCCCTTTGTGGACATAGCATCAGTTCCACTTTCTATTGGTGTATAAGCATCCTTAATAGCCATACCTAAAGCTTTAAATAAAGCCTCTGACATATGATGGGAATTCTCTCCATATCTACAAATAGCGTGAAGGGTAAATGCTCCCTTAGAAGTTAAACCATGGAAAAACTCTCTAAGTAGATGCATCTCAAAATTACCAGATCTCTCTTGAGGATAGTTAACATTATATACTAAGTAGGGTCTCATACAGACATCAATTACAACCTCAGATAGTGCTTCATCCATAGGAATAACTTTGTAAGAGTATCTCTTTACTCCCCCATACTTAGTAACTGTCTCTTTTAAAGCTTCTCCTAAAACAAGTCCTAGATCCTCTACAAGGTGGTGTTCATCAACTTCTATATCCCCACTCGCAACTACTTCTAAGTCGAACTTACCATGGAAGGCCATAGCTGTAAACATGTGGTCTAAATAAGGTATGCCAGTTGTGGATTTTACTATACCACTACCGGAAAGATTTAACGTTAAATCTATATTTGTCTCTTTTGTTACTCTATTTATATGTACAGTTCTATCACTCATATCTAATCCCTAAGTATCTCAATTAATTTATTTATTTTCTCATAATTTGTCTTATAATACGATGGGTTAGCAATCAAATTAACTTTAATATCACTTAAAGTTCTAATAACTTCTAAATTATTTGCTTTTAGAGTACTTCCTGTCTCTACTAAATCCACTATATATGGAGTTAAACCTAAAATTGGAGCTAACTCTACAGAACCATTTAAGTTAATTATTTTTACAGGAGTTCCTTCATTATGAAAAAAATCCTTTGTAAACTCAGTATAACTTGTTGCAATTCTAAGCCCATCAAGATCTGATTTTTCACCAATACCCTTAGGTCCACATAGACAGATTTTAGTTCCACCAAAATCAAAGGGTAGTAGATTATTAAATTTTAATCCAGATTCATAAACTACATCGTCTCCACATACACCTAAACCAGCTATCCCATAGTTAACATATGTAGGTAGGTCACTGTTTTTTACTAAAAATATTTTTAATAAACCCTGGGAATCATAGGCTGTTAGCTTTCTTTTTTCAAAAGAGAATTCAATGCCTTTAGTAGCAAAATGTTTCTGAACATTATCAAAAAGTCTACCCTTAGGCAGAGCAAGAGTTAACGGTTCGCTCATATGTTTTCTCCTTTAATTATTACACATTTACCAGAAGATCTTAACTCTTCCGCTCTTAGATATTTAGCTGAAAATCCATTTAATCCATCCATTATCACTGTTTCTGGAGGATTAAATCTATCTGAGTTTATTTTATGTTCTATCTTTCTTAATAGAATAGAGAAACCAACAGATGGTATTTTCTCACCAAAACTACTTATTAAGTTATCATACCTACCACCAGAAGCGATGGCACTATCAATATCCTTTGTATAAGCCTTGAAAACAATTCCGGTATAATAATCCCTATTAGCAACTTCTGATAAATCAAATCTAAAATCATCTATAATCTTTATATCCAGTAGAGTTTTACCAATATTGTGAAGATACTTAATTGATTTAGTAATATTTAGTTCGAGAAGAAGTTTTTCATTTATTGATACAAAATCATTAAACTCTTCAAAAGTTCCAATAAATAGGAATAGTTTTGTTATCTTAAGTGCAATAGTAGAGTTTGCAAAACTTTCCAAATAAGTTGTTAGTGCCTCAGGATCCCTTAAATTTATTAGGGAGATTAATCTATCAATATCAACTGTTGGAAAATTATGAACTACTTCATCTAAGAGGGATCTTGACCCTAAATGTATCTTAGTCTCAGCAAGTTCTAAATCCATAAAAATTCTATGGAGTAGGGTTATAGCTTCTAAATCTCCATCCATACCCTTTGCCCCAACTAGGTCGGCCCCTGTTTGGAAAAATTCGTTACTAGATATATCAATTTCAGACTGATGCCTTAGTATTGAGTCCGCATAGTGTACTCTAATTACATCATCTTTCTTTGCTACTCTACCTAATTGTCTTGCTAAAAAAAGTGTTATATCGTTTCTTAATAGAAGAAGTTCTCCATCCCTATCCATTAATCTAAAACAATTTTTTTTACTTTCTGCTGATAATAACTTTTCGTAGGTCTCATAGTAGTCAAAAACAGGAGTTTTTATTGGTAGGTAGCCCCATGTTGTATAGATATTATTTATTACTTCATTAATCTTTTCATGTTTATACGCCTCATCTAAGAATATAGATTCAGCACCCTGTGGGGTCTTTAATAATTTCTCTTTCATTTCATACTCCGAGTCAATATTATATGTAATTTAAGGGATCTTGAAAATATTTAATCCTATTATTAATGCTTTTTGGTATAGTTTTTTATACCATTTAATATCATTAAAGCATCTTCTTGCCTTTTATTATTATCCAAAAGGGCCATAGCCTCTTTTAAATGAGCCATATTTCTTAACTCAATTAGAACTTTTACGTCTGCATTGTTGTTGTGTAATACAGCTAAAGTCATACCATCAGCTGTTGCATTATCCCCAAGTGAGGGTAATAAGTAGTTTGCAAAATCCTTACTTTTTTGATCCTCTATACTATTTCTTTCGCTATATAAAACTAATTTTCCTACATCCCTATCTACATCGTTGTCTGCATGAATACTAATAAAAATAGTCTTCTTGTTTTTAGAAACAGATAAGATGTTATTTGTTATCTTCACCCTCTGTTCTAAACCCCACTGACCTCCAACAGGCCATACAGTACTATTATTGTAGGAGTTTAATTTATAATCATTATATACTTCATTCTTTTCATTAATAAATGTAGTCGCATTATCACTAGGATTCCTTGCTATATGGTCTGGACTTAAAATTGTCATATATACATCCGCACCATTTCTTTTTAATAACTCGTATAGTCTAACAGCAGTATCATAGGCGTACTCATCTTCTACAATGTATCTCTTTTTTCCATTTAAAGTAACTGTTGCAATTGCTCCAGGGTCTTTTCCCCCATGTCCTGGATCAAGTATAACTGTCCATCCTTCTAGATCATTTGACATCTGCTCTTCATTTGATATTAATTTTGAAAAGTTTTTCCAATTCTCTTTAGCTTTATTATATTTATCAAGGGGGTTTTTAAGTTGATCTATAGAGTAACTTTTGTAGGGTTGGGAGAGTGTTGTATTGTGTTTATATTTAAATGAGACAAGGCTAAAGTTATCCTCTTCTTGGGTATGGGTTACTACACTATAATCATAAAGCGTTAACAGTTTACCCTCTGGTACTAGAGTTGAGTTTAAGTGGTTGTACTGCATAAGTTGGTCTACTGAAATATCATGTTTTTGTGCAATAGACCAAAGAGTATCACCCTTTAAAACCCTGTAGGTTCTACTCTCCTGGGGTATAAGTTTTATAGAGTCTCCAATCTTAATTTTATCACTATCTAGGTGATTTATTTCCCTTAGTAGAGTTTCAGATATATTGTAATCTAAAGCTATTTGGGAGAGGGTGTCTCCTTTTTCTACAATATGGTAGATATTATAATCAATTGGTTCTCTCTTTTTTGCATAACTAGGTAGGTAGATAGTATCTCCTATTTTTATATTTGTACTATTAAGATTGTTAAGGCTACTTATATCAGAAACAGATGTTTGGTACTCTAAAGCTATAGCAGATAGGGTATCCCCTGCTTTTATAATATACTTTAACCCCTTATCTTTTAAAACTTCTTCATTATCAATTAGGTTTAATGAAACTGCAGCTTGTTTTACTATTTTCTCTGGTTTATCACTACTTATCAGTTTTAACTCTTGGCCTACAACTAGACTTCCATCTTGTATCTTATTAAGTCTCTTTATTTTTTCAATATCAATGTTATAAGTCATTGAGATCCAACTTAATGTATCCCCTTTTTTTACTATATACTCTCTTTTTTTTTCAGGAGTTGTAGGTACTATTAGTGTCTCCCCAATTTTTAGAGAATAATCATCAGCTATTCTATTTACTAATAATAGGTGTTTAAGGGTTATATCGTGGTTATATGCAATACTAGAGAGTGAGTCTCCAGGTAGTACCTTATATCTATCTGGCTTTAGTTTCGTAATATTAATCTTCTGTCCAATATATAGATTATCAGACTCTAAGCCATTCTCAATCTTAATAATATTAGTGGGTACTTCATATTTTAATGATAAGCCAAAAAGGGTATCACCCCTTTCAACTATATGAATTATTGTATCTGAATATATAAAAAATGTTACTAATAGTAACAAAAGTAGGGACAGCAGTCTTTTCATAGATATATTATCGTTATATTTGAAAGCCTACTTAATTAAATCTTTAATCCCTAGTATAAAAAATCAATACACTTCTTCCATATTTTCTTGTATCATACTTTCTAAGACTTCCAATTAAGTCAGGGTAGTTCTCTTCATCAGGGTAGTGCATCATAAGTGTTCCATTTGGATTAAGAATACTGTTCTTATCAATTAACTCTAAATATTTAATTTTATTTTCTAAGGGGAAGGGAGGGTCCAGGTGAATAATATCAAAACTTCTTGTTGCCCTTTCTAGGTATATCCCCGCGTCCATAAAGTTAACATTTATTTTTTCTTTAGCAATTGAAAGGTTTTCTAACATAACCTTCTTTTTACCACCATCAAGTTCAACCAGTTGTATATCTGTTGCCCCTCGACTAGCAGCCTCAAGACCAATAACCCCAGAACCTGAGAAAACGTCTAAAAAGGAGAGGTCCCTTAGGTCTCCTAGAATGGAAAACATGGATTCTCTCATTCTATCCATTGCAGGTCTTATAACTCCAGGTGGACATTTAACCACTCTACTTCTGTATTTTCCACCTGTTATTCGCATAAAAACCCCTTAAATTAATTTAACATTGCCTCTTTGTTTGCAATATCTACAATGTTAGAAATTGTTGGATCATCAACTTTAATATCATTTAATTCAACTATGAAATCTTCATTATGATCCCCTTGTAACTCTGTTACAATTATCTCTACATTGGCATTAATATATTTTGAAAAATATTTGTCAATATGTCTAAGTTCTTCAACTAGGTCTGAACTAAAATCTTTTTTTACACTTAATTTGTATTTAACAGCCTTTTTTTTCATAATATCTCCTTTTTTATCTATATATAATATGTGAGATTATCTTTTAGTACAAGCCAAACTTTTTTACCCAAGAGTTATAAAGTTTGATGAAAAGGGAGGTGCTACACTATATAATTCCCGTAGGGAACTATTCTCCTGGGATAATAATCCAGGGTCATCTTTTAGTAACTTAAAAGCATCCTCCCTAGCAAGCTCAATTATATCAATATCCCTAACTAAATTAGCAATTGAGAACTGCATAAAGCCGGACTGTTTTATACCTGCTATATCTCCAGGACCCCTAAGTTTTAAATCTTCTTGGGAGATTATAAATCCATCATTTGTATTTTTCATTGTCATTAACCTTTTTTTCCCATCATCAGTTAATAGATTGGAGTAGATTAAAAAACAATAGGATTGGTGATTCCCTCGTCCAACCCGACCACGTAATTGGTGTAGAGCAGATAACCCAAACCTCTCAGCATGTTCTATTACCATAACAGTTGCATTTGGAACATCAACCCCAACCTCTACTACACTAGTTGCAACTAAAATGTCAATTTTCCCACTATTAAAATCATTCATAGAGTTTTCTTTATCCTCTTCAGAAACTTTAGAGTGTATTAAGGCTACTTTATAAGATGAGAATATTTTTTGTAAGTTTTCATACATTGATTGAGCATCCTTTAAATTCATTTTTTCAGATTGTTCAATTAAGGGGTATACAAAATAGACTTGGCGTCCCTTTATTAGCTCTTTAAAAATAAAATCGTATACCTTTTCCTCATTACCAATTCTAGATAGATGGGTTTCTATAGGCTTTCTTCCTACTGGCATTGTCTTTATAGTTGATACATCTAGGTCCCCAAAAAGTGTTAGGGTTAAGGTTCTTGGTATAGGTGTCGCAGTCATTAATAGTATATCAGGGTTATCCCCTTTATCTTTTAAAGACATTCTCTGCTTCACCCCAAATCTATGTTGCTCATCAACTATTATTAAGTCTAGTTTTTTATATATTACATCCTGGGTAAACAGTGCATGAGTCCCAATAATTAGGTCAATATTCCCCTGTTCTAACTCTGTTAATAGAATTTTTCTACTACTACTTTTAATATTACCAGATATAAATGCTGTTCTTATTCCTACTGAGTGTAGGAGTTCATAGGCTTTTTCGCTGTGCTGTTTTGCAAGTAATTCAGTAGGAGCCATTAAGGCAACTTGACCCCCTGACTCAATTATTGGAATAGCACTTAATAGTGCAACTAAAGTTTTACCTGAACCAACATCTCCCTGGACAAGTCTATTCATTCTCTTTGTAGAGTTAAGATCCCTGATAATATCTTCAATAGCTGCTTTTTGATCCTTAGTAAGATCAAATGGGAGTTTATTTATTAAACGTTCTTGTAGTTTAGTTGAGAGTTGCTTTTTAGTTTTAGGTTTTACATCCCTATTGATCACCTTCTTACCAGTAATAAGTTGGAGATGGAAAAGCTCTTCATATATAAGGGTTTTTTTTGCTATACTTAGTATCTTATGATCCATGGGAAAGTGAATATACTCAAGTGCTCGATTTTTATCAATTAAATTATATTTATCTAATATGCTTCTAGGTAATTCGGTTGTTACATGTTCCCCGTATAGAACTAAGCTACTATAAATAAATTTTCGCAAATTATGTTGGGTTAATTTCCCACTTAACTTGTATATAGGTAGTAGCTTATTAAACTGTTTTGGCTCTGTATCAGGAATATATTTTTCAAATTCAAAGCTACTACACTGTAGTTCTGAAAATTTATACTGAATATTACTACCATAAATATAAAAATATTCTCCAATAGGGAGTTTTTTTTCTAAAAAATTGCGACCAAAGCAGATTAGAGAAAGGTAACCAGTTTTATCTTGAACTAAAACCTTTAAAGTTTTTTTAGAACCAAAACCAATGTAACTATGTTCGATAACTTTAACTAGGGTATTTACAAATCCAGTAGATTTCCCACTGCTAATAGGTGATGAAGTTAATCTATCTTCCCACCTTATAGGATAGTGTTTAAGAAGGGATTTTATATCTAAAATTCCAAGGTTTTTTAGATCCTTTAGTGTCTCCGTTCCAATTCCCTTTATTCTATCAACTGGATAATTTAGTTCATTAAGAAACATCTCTATTTAAAATAGGCTTAATAAGAAATTTATACCAAAACCTAACACATATCTAATAATAAATATGGATACAATGAAAAAAAGTAAATTAAATTTATAGGATGTGAATTTTTTAATTATACTTCCTTTAAATCTTCTAACTAAGGGTTCTAAATAGCCATCCATCGTTTGGAAAATTAGTGAGTATTTATTTAACTGTAAAAATATAACTCTAATAGCTAAAATAATTATAAAAATTGTTACTAAGCTTGAAACTAGTGACCATACTGATACTAATATCAATTTTATTAAATATATTAGAGATATTGTTCCCGTCAAAGCTATTCTAGAAGTTATGTTGCTAATAAAATAGAGAACAAATATTGCAAGCATTGCAGAGAAGTCCATCATTCCAATTTGTAAAAACTTAAAACGTCTAAACCAGTTCAGGTATGGATCTGTAATTGAGTATAAAAAGTTAGTTATCTTGTTTTGTGGAATTCCATTACCACTGTTTCTTAAGTCAAACCAACTAAATATTATTCTTATAAAAATTAGCAAGCTGTAAATTGTTAATGTTATTGATATAAATGCAAATATTGTTGATATCATTATCTCTCCTTATATAAACAATATACTATTTTTTTTTCAATATGATAATATCTTTATCAAAAAACTGAATTTCACAGTTAAATAACTGGGCTAAATAGTTAAATGTATTTTTGGAAAAGAAGCAGATATGGGTTGGATCTCCCTTATAATACCATGCGTTAAAGTTTTCAACGCCATCGTATAGTCTAGTCATAATGGCTAAAAAGCCCTTTTCATTAATAATCTTCCAGAGGTCTATCAGAACCTCTCCAGGCTTAATTAAGTGTTCTACAACCTCAGTTGAAACTATAAAATCCCAATTTCGTTTAAGAAGTTCTTTGTCATTTTTAAAATATAGATCGTACTCTTCTAAAACTAAGTTACTCTTTTCTAGTATTTTTTTTAGTACTGGACCTGGGCCACAACCAAAATCTAAGCCCTCACTACTATCTATATTTGTAATATTCGATAATAAAGGACCCACTATTCTACTTAAAAAGTTTAAATAGGATGGATCATCTATAGAGTTATCATGTTTAACATATCTGCTTCTCTCTTCAACACTAGTTAGATGATAACTCTTAGGAACATATATTAATTCACAACTGTTACAAATTAAATACTCTCTTTTTTTATCTTTTAAGTAAAATTTGACTTCTAAACTATTACAGAGAGGGCATATACTATGGGTTTGATTAGTCATATTTTGATTTTCTGTTTTGATCTCTATCCATATCTCTATTTTTTATAGTATCCCTCTTATCGTAAAGTTTTTTACCCTTACATAGACCAAGTTCAACCTTAACTAAGGAGCCTTTTAAATAGAATTTTAGAGGAATAAGTGTAAAACCCTTCTCTCTTATTTTCTTTTCTAGCTTTTCTATTTCCTTAGAGTGGGCTAACAATCTTCGAGGTCTATCGGTTATATGGTTGTGTATATTACCAAATCCATAGGGATTGATATTCATTTTATATAACCACAACTGGCCATCTTTTATATCACTATAACAGTCAACAAAGTTAAAATGACTAGATTTAACAGATTTTACCTCAGTTCCCTTAAGCTCTATTCCACACTCCATACTCTCTACAACAGTATAGTTAAAATAAGCCTTTCTATTTTTTCCAAGGGTCCCTGGACTCTCTTTTTTACTCTTTCCCATTACTTTTCCTTATTAATACAGGTCTAAAGCTAAGAAATGGAGTACACCAACTTGCATTTTGTACACCACGACTAGACTCAGCCTTAGTATTGTATTTATTTTTACCAACAACGAGTTTTGCTTCTATCTGATCAAACTCATCTAATATAACACCGCTTTTTTTAGTTAGAAAGTGATCATAAATATAAAAACCTTGATTCGTCCACTGCCATGCATCAACGTTATCTAATATATCAAATTGATTTGCACTTAACCATAGATTCTCACTTGGTAGTGATATTTTATAATTGCTGGGTATATTGTAATATTCATTTGCCCACTCACACCACGCTTTAGCTGCATAATATGAGATATTTGTTATATAATCCTCATCATTTGAAAAATCTAAATAAAATTTATCTACTAAACCTTTATTAATTAACTCTTCTGTGTTCTCTTTTGACCATTTAGGATTATCCTCTAAAAACTTGAAGTAGTTATCTCTATCTACCATTTCTTCTAAAATGTAGAAACTCTCATTAGAGATGTTATGAATAAAATTCACATCAATAGTTGGGATTTGTGACTCAGGAATATTAATAAAATTTAAATTTTCTACTTTTATAGAAGAGGATTGTTCTTTAAAACTTACCACATTTTTATTGATCTTAAGTTGATGATCCCTTGCTATTCTCTCTAATGCAGGGGATTTTATATCTAAAGATCTTCTTAATAGTATCTTATTATATATTAATAGGGATAGGTTAGGGGTACTATTTAGTAGTTTTTCAATAAAAGAAGCACTGTTTTTAATTGATGAAACTGAGAGTAACTTTTTATTTGATGAGTTAATCGCTAGAGCTCTTAGATAATCACTTAAAATAAACTCGTTAGTAATCAATTTTAGGGATGACTCTAAATAACTCTCTAGGCTCTCTCTATTAAAATCATTAGCTTCATAATAGTCTAAAACTGGTTCAGATATAATATTGGGGATTCTGTACCTATTTGATAGTTGGTTTGAGTTTACTAAACTCCATCTAGACCCGTTGGCGTAACCATTTTTTAAAATATCTAAACCTTTTTTAGACTCAAGATCAATATATATTACTTGTGATTTTCTACGTTCAACAACCTCTGTACTAGTATAATCAAAAAAATGTTCTTTTTTTACGGTAAACTCTCTGCTCCCTTTAGGTAGGGATATTTCTAAGGGGGTAGAGCCTATTAGCTCATTATCAATAAATACTGCTGCACCTGTTGGTGAACTTTTTATTATTACATTGGTTCTATTATTTAATAACCCTGGGATTACAGTAATTAATAGCAGTATAAATATTAGAAGTAAACCGTAAAATATTGGTATATATGTATTAGGTGAAATTTTAAATATATCTTTTAATTTTATGTTTATATGTGATGTATCAATCATTTAATAATATCGCTTAATTCCTTATATAGTTTGTATTTATGATTATAAAGTGTTATAGAGTATAATATATATATATATCCTAATCAACCTTGATACTACTTAAGTAGTATAGGGAACATTTCTATTGTAAACCAAACATTATTGTGATAATTTAAGTTATGCAATTTTTATCAAAAAAGTTAGTGACATTTACAGAGAATACTCTTACACATATTAAAAGGAAAAATTATATAAAAAGAGAGAAGCAGAAGAGGCTACATCCTTTTCTTGATTGGTTGGGAGCTTTTTTATGGGCTGCATGTGCTGTTTTTATAATAAATCAATTTCTATTTCAAGCCTATGTTATTCCTTCTAAATCTATGGAGAAAAGTCTGTTAGTTGGAGATAGGATTCTTGTTAATAAATTTATCTATGGTCCTGAACTGCTCCCGGGTTTTTTCAAAATACAAGGTTTTAAAACTCCAATAAAAGAAGATGTTGTAGTATTTGAAAATCCTGAGTATAGAAATAGAGGAACAACATTTGATATTGTTTCTAGACTTATATTTATGTTAACCCTCTCCATGGTTGATATAGATAAAGATTTAAATGGAAAACCTGCTCATCATTTCCTAATAAAAAGGGTTATAGCTACTAATGGGGATGTTGTAAAAATAGAAGATGGAGATGTTTTTATTAAACCTAGGGGATTAGAGAACTTTTTTAAAGAAAACAGTCATAACTATGAACCAATTCGTTCCTTTAATAACTCTTTCTACTCTGAAACAGAAAAAGAGATAAGGCAGATGGTCTACAGTAGTCAAATAAGCAACTCTTCTAAATATACTCAGGATCTATTATATAGTAGAAAGATTAATTATAAATATCTTTCCCATATCTCCCCATCAATGGTAAATTATTATCAAGAGTATAACATTAAAGATATTGGGTTTTATGTACCAGAAGGTTGGTTACTCCCCCTAGGTGATAATAGGGATAACTCAAAGGATGGCCGATATTTTGGGATAATTAGAGATTCTGAAGTTCTAGGCAAAGCAAGTCTTCGATTCTGGCCTTTTTCCAGATTCGGTAGTATAAAATAGGGGATTAAATGGGACGATCATCAAACAAGAGATACAGGTCATACAGCGAAAAGAAGTCACAAACTAAAAAGTTTAGAGTCTATTTTATAAGGATAGCAATCCTAATCCTATTTTACTCGATATTCACAGCTTTTGTAGCAATAAGTATAAGAGTTGATGGTAATTCTATGGAACCAACAATAGATCTAGGAAGCTCTCTTATTTTACAACCATCCCAAAATATAAATAAACTTCTTAAAAGGAAAAACATTAAAAACCTAAGAAGAGGGGAGGTTGTTTTAACTAGTACTAATTATGTTAATGAGCCTAAATTAATAGAGGAGTTTTTAGATCCAATAGTTAGAATCTTTACACTCCAAAAACGGTCCGTAGTATATGATAATAGGGGATATAAAGGGAGATCCGAGTTACTAAGAGTTGTAGGGCTACCTGGTGATACAGTTAAAATAAAAGATGGTACAGTCTATATAAAACCAAGTGGACAGGATTTTTTTCTTAGTGAGTTTGAACTTACAAAACTAGATTATGATATTATTAAGAATGAAGACTCAGATACATGGAAAAAAGAGTTTCCCTTCTCATCAGAGTATAGGGAGACCTTTGTAACAGAGGGACACTACTTTTTAATTTCAGATAATCGTAGGGTGTTTAACGACTCTAGAGTATTTGGACTCTCCTCTAAGGAGAACATACTAGGAAGAGTTGTTTTAAAATATTGGCCTATTGATGAATTTAAAATCTACTAATATATCCCTCTATGTACACATCCCATTTTGTAGTAATAAGTGTAAATATTGTGATTTTTATTCAGAAACTGATGGATTTAATCGTATTCCTCTTGTTGTAACCCAGATCATAAATCAGTTAGATTTTTGGTTGAATAAGTTGGGAAGTCCTAATATCACAACTATTTTTATAGGCGGAGGAACTCCATCTATTCTTCCTATAGATGAACTAGATCGACTTTTAAAACATATAGATAGGTTAACTCCTAACAGAGTTGAGTGGAGTATCGAGTCTAATCCTGAATCCATAACAGATAGTTTTTTGAATTGTTGCAATAGATATGGAGTCTCTAGGCTAAGTATTGGAGTCCAAAGTATAAATAATGCTACTCTTAATGTATTAGGCAGAAGGGTTGAACCAAACAGAGTTGTAGATGCCCTAAAACTTGTAAAAAAATATTGGAGGGGACAATTTAGTTTAGACTTTATAACTTCAGTTCCAAATCAGAGTAGAGAAATGGTCCTAAATGATATAAATTTTGCAATTCAATCTAATCCTGACCATATCTCTTTTTACGCCCTATCCCTAGAAGATGGAACAAAGTTGGAGGATGAAGTCTCAAAGGGAATTATAGAAGAGTTGGAGCCTAAAAAGTCTGAAGATCTATGGCTTTATGGTAGAGAGTTACTTAAAAATGCTGGTTATATTAACTACGAAGTTTCTAATTATACAAAGTCTACACCCTGTCTTCACAATATAAATTATTGGGAGTTAAAACCCTATTTAGGTATAGGTCCAGGGGCTGTATCCACATTAATAGATAAGGATAATCAGATAATTAGGGTAAGTAATAAAAAGTCCATTAATGAATTTCTTAAAGGTAGAGAGAGTAATTGGGGGGAAGAGTATGAGAGGCTTAACCCTGAAGAGTTTTTAGAAGATTACATTATTATGGGTTTAAGGTTAAAACGGGGGATAAACCGAAAAAGATTTAAAAATATCTTCAATGTTGATATATGGGATGTTATACCCATATCAAAAAAGCTTGAAGAAGATGGAGTTATTAGTACCGATAGTGACTTTTATAAGTTTTCAAAGAGGGGGTTTAATATAATGAACACTTTTTTAGTAGAGATATTAGACTCTATAAAGGGGGTGAAAATTAGAGATTTAAACTGGTTTTATTGACTTAGACTCCTATAATCAGTATCCCAATAAGCCTCACCATAGGAAATTATAACTTCCTCATCTTTTTTTATAACCCTATTACTTATAAAGAATATGTACCACATATTGTTAACAACTGTATGTTCCACATCAATATTAGGTTCAGATCCATGGTTGGCAAATCTAAGCTCATTCCCAGAGTATTTTGCATTTATTTCAAGTTGAGGAAACCCTTCTATCTCATCTGGAAAATCCCAGGCATAGTCTGTATCAAATCCACTCTCATCAAATGGAACCATCTCATCTTCTTCCCTAATAATTCCTAAATAGACACCAATAAATGAGTCTTTTTCTATATCCCTATTGGCAAATAATCCATAACCTCTATCTATTGTTTTTTCTATATAAAGGTCATTTAACTCTCTATTTAAAATCTTCTCTCCAAATCTATCTGCTAAATTTTCAAACTCAGCTCTGTTATCTAGATAGTATTCACTTGTATAAAAATCTACTGTAAGGATCTTGTTAAACTCTATTTTATAGTTGTCTAAGTATTCAATACCTAGACTTTTAAATAAGTTAAGGGTATCAACTCTATTTGATGTTTTTATCATGATAAATACGTATAAATTCCAATATACATTGAAGCTGCCCCTGCAACAACAAAAAGATGCCATATCCCATGGTAATAGGGAATCTTTTTAAGACTATAAATAATTACACCAATAGTATATAGAACACCACCTAAAAGTATATCCTTTGCAAAACTTATTGGAACTAATTTAATAAAATCTGACCATACTAGAACAATCATCCATCCCATAACTAAGTAGAAAAATACATGAAGAAATTTTAATCTACCCCAGAATTTAAGGGTAAATATAATACCTAATACAGTTAAGACCCACTCAAAAAGTATAATAGTAACGCCCATTCTACCCCCAATGTATATAGCTAAAGGGGTGTAAGTTCCAGCAATTAGTAGGTATATGTTACAGTGATCTAAAACTCGTCCAACTCTTTTTAATATAGGGTCATTTAGCCAGTGGTAAATTGTAGAAGCTGTAAAAAGAAGTAACATTGTTAAACCGTAAACTATAGTAGCCCCTTTTAGATGGGGAGTGGTTGTATTCTTTAAAAGTAGAAAAATAATTCCAATTATTGATAGAATTATACCAAAAAAGTGTGTTAAACCATTTATAAACTCTTCCCTCTTATTGTCATGGGAATGAAGTGTAATATTTTCTAATAACCAGTTTTTAATTTCCATACTAATGTTTTATCATATGTAAATATTTATTTAAAGCTATTTAGTAAAAAGAGTTTTTTCCTTATAATATAAAAATGGCAGATACATTATTTTGGTACGATTTAGAAACTTTTGGTAGGAATCCAGCATGGGACAAAGTAGCCCAGTTCGCAGGTATAAGAACAAATGAGAAGTTTGAGATTATTGGAGAACCTATTGTTCTATATTGTAAAATAACTCCAGATTATATCCCTGATCCTGTAGCTTGTTATATAACAGGGATAACTCCCCAGTTAACAATAGAGAAGGGGTTAACAGAGTATGAGTTTATAAAGCGAATAGATAAGGAGTTCTCCCAGCCAGGAACCTGTGTTGTCGGTTACAACTCTATAAATTTTGATGATGAGTTTATTCGAAATCTATATTATAGAAACTTTAAGGATCCATATTTAAGGGAGTGGAGTCGGGGTAATACTAGATGGGATATTCTTAATTTAGTTCGAGGTGTCCACGATTTTAGACCTGAAGGATTACAGTGGTTAAATCATGAAAATGGAAAACCAAGTTTTAAATTAGAAGAGCTTAGTAAAATTAATGGAATAATTCATGATAATGCCCATGATGCACTATCCGATGTAGAAGCTACTATAGGTTTAGCAAAAAAAATTTATGAAGCGCAACCAAAGTTTTTTAAGTTTAACTACTCTTTAAGAAAAAAAGAGGGAGTAAAAAAATACATAGATATATTTAGTAGAAAGCCTTTTTACCATACCTCAGGTATGTTTACATCGGTTAGGGGTTGTACAACAATGTTATCCCCAATTGCTGTTGATCCAATAAATAAAAACTCAATAATATGTTATGATTTAAGGTATGATCCTTCAGATCTAATAAAACTAAGTGTAGAAGAGATACAAAGCCGACTTTTTGTTTCAGATTCTAATCTATCTTCTAATGAGTCAAGGGTTCATCTTAAGTGTGTGCACATAAACAAAAGTCCTATGATTTCTCCCCTTGGAACTTTAACAGAACAGGCATCCCTTAAGTTAGGTATTGATACAAAAGTATGTCTTGAAAATTATGATAAATTAAAGGATGTAAAGGAGTTAACTCAGAAGGTTATAAAAGTATTTCAACCAAATAGTGGACAGGTTATAAATAAAGATCCTGACTTTCAGATCTATAGTGGCGGTTTTTTTAGGGATGAGGATAAGGCCAAATTTACAATGATTCATAATACACGAAAAGAGGATCTTTTGGATTTAAATCATAACTTTGAAGATAGCAGGATCTCAGAGATGTTATGGAGATTTGTTTGTAGAAACTATCCAGAGGTTCTAAGTTCAAAGGATTTAGATAAATGGAGAAGTTTTTGTGCTACAAGAACTTTATATCCCCCATGTAGTGATGCTCTTGATATTAAGAGCATTGAAGAGAAACTAAACCTAACTATGGAGAGTAAGGAGACCTCAAATAAAGATAAGCTTATAACTAGGGAGTTACTTCAATACATAGATGTTTTAAAAAGAAAAATATTGAATTGAACTACAATCTGTAAATAATCCCAATATTAAGCCCCCAACTAAACTCATTTGACGAAAAAGTATCAACATCTTTTAATGGGAATTTTATTAAATGTAGAGTTGTTCCTACATCAATAGTAAAGTTCTCAAGAAAAAGTAATGTAAAATTTGTTGTTAAATATAGGGTAGCTGCCTGTTTGTTTGTAGTAGCTAAACTTGTAAGAGTGATTTCGTCATCTACAGAGAGCTCAGAATTTAGTGTGTTTATACTTCTTGCAATAAAATTCCAACCCAAGTCAATGCTTATTCTATATTTTGTATACTTATTAAAGAGATCCATATTTAAAAAGTATTTATTATCAACTGTAGATGTGGAGGTTAAAATTGTTCCTTTAGTGCTACTTTCAGACTCCATATTTCCACTTATAATCGCTTCTCCAATATAAAACCCGATTTTTATGTTATAATTATTAATATTTACACCACTCTCTAGTGGTGATGTGTTGGGGATTGTATTATTTAAATCCAGGTTAACTAAAAAGAAACCTGGAATTACAAAATCCAACCCGTAATTTAGTCCTGGTGTTAATATTTTACTTCCGCCGTTTAAAAAGTTTGTAAATATACCAAGGTTAAAACCAAAAAGATCATTACTTATTCTAAAATCGGTAAATATAGACCAATCACTTATTAAGCTCTTTGTTATACCCGCATCTAAATTAAGACCATCACTTATCTCTTGACTAATGATCTCTCCATATTCATAGTCATAATTTGATGAAGTAATGTTATTATTAGAGTCAAAATGAAAATTATTTAGAGTAAAATATGTATTTGAGTCTAAAGCAAACATAACATTACAAATTATTAATAATATAAACAATAAAGAATTTTTCAATGTACACCACCTACATATTATTATAGTACAAAGAGTGTATAAATGAATATCAATTTATAAGTTTTTTATAGCGTCTATTTTAAATTAGATTAAGTAGTTTAGTTTTTTAACTTGACTTTCACTTCTTTTTGCAAGAAAATTAACTATTATGAGCGATTATTTAGACCCAAATAATGAAGAGTTATTAAAAGATTTCTTTATTGAAGCACAGATGCAAGTAGAACAGTTAGAGCAAAATATTTTATCAATTGAGAATAATCCAAATGATAAGGATTCAATTGATGAGATATTTAGAGCTGCTCATACCTTAAAAGGTGGCGCTGCTACAGTGCAGATGGCGGAATTAGCATCTTTTACCCATATTGTAGAAGATCTGCTGGACGATATACGTGCCGGACAGATATCCATAACAGGAAATGTCGTAGATAGCTTATTGAGCTCTCTAGATATCATTAAGTTGATGTTAGAGGCAAGGAGTGAAGGTGACATTTATAATGAAGATATAACTTCTATAGAAAATACATTACACTCTTTTAAAAATGGTACGACGGTTAGTGAACCTGCTATTTCATCTAATTCATCTAAGCCTACTGTTAAAGTTAAAAACAGTAATGACCTTAGTGAGTATGATCTATTAGAGCTTAAAAACGCAGCTGGAAATAGCGATTTATATGTTGTCGAAGTAACCTTTGATCCAGATAATCCTATGAACAGTGTTGGTGGAATACAGATTTTTACATCACTTAAGTCCCTTGGTGAAGTCTTAAAAACATCCCCAGATTTTGATGTTTTATATGATGATAATTTTAATGAGAAAGTAAAGTATTATTTAGCTTCAAATGAGGATATAGAATTAATTAAAAAGAAGTCAGAGCTAACAGATGTTACCCTATCTAGTTCTGTAATCGCTCTATCTAATAGTGATATCTCTTCAAGTACAAGTCAGGTTGATGTAGAAGACGTTCGTAAAATAGATGAAGTAGTCGAAAAAGTTAAATATGAAGATCCTGTTGAAGTTAAAGAACCTGATAGTGAAGCTAGTTTTTCAGAGAAAGAAGAGGTTGAGGATGATGGTAACAGCTCATCTCAAATTTCTAAAAAAGGCAAAAAGAATGTTAATAGTCAAGGTTCCATATTAAGAGTTGATAGTAGACGAATTGACGAGATTCTAAATCTTGTAAGTGAAGCTGTTATTACAAAAGCAACTTTTAATCAAATTAGTAACCAGTTTGCAGACTCTTTAATGAGTTTCCAAAATAGTGAAACACAATATAAAGATCAACTTAAGCGATTCTTTGATGCACTACCTGAATTAATTGACCGATTTAATAGGGAAGGTACAACTTCAAAGGAGATTAAGAAGTATATAACTGATGAATTTAGTAGCCTAAATAGTGTCTTTGATGACTTTGAGACTAACCTAAAATCTACAGTTAACCTATTTAGAAGTACCGCAACAAATCTTGGTAGAACTACAGGTGATCTCCATGAGAGTGTTTTAAGAGTTCGAATGGTACCTATAGGACAAGTATTTTCTAGATTTCCTAGGCTTGTTAGGGATCTCTCTAAAAAGTTAGATAAAAATATAAATCTAATAATAGAGGGTGAAGATACAGAGCTTGATAAATCTGTAATTGAGGATTTATTAGACCCATTAATGCACTGTGTTCGTAACTCTATAGATCATGGAATTGAGAGTAAACAAGATAGAGCAGCTAAAGGCAAATCAGAGGATGGTCATATTCTTTTAAAAGCAAAAAATGAAGGGAATATGATCGTAATTGAGATAGCTGACGACGGTGCAGGTATTGATGTTAAAAACATTATGGCTAAGGCTGTTAAAAATGGAATTATCCATGAAAATAAAAATCTAACAGATTTAGAGGCATTTAACCTTATATTCGAACCTGGATTTTCAACTGCTAAGTCAGTTACTGATATCTCAGGAAGAGGTGTTGGTTTAGATGTTGTTAGAAGGAAGATTGAGAAGCTAAATGGTTCTGTAAGTGTTTGGTCTGAACTAGGCTCTGGTACAAGGTTTACTATTAAACTTCCACTAACACTCGCAATTATTCAAGGTTTACTAGTTCGTGTTGGAAAAGAGATATTTGCAATACCAATAACATCTGTTGCAGAGAGTCATAGAATTAAACCTAATGAGATTAGATTTATTGATAATTATGAGGTGTTTAATGTTCGAGAGGATGTTATATCACTTCTAAGGTTAAACAGGCTTTTTAGACTACCTGATGATAATAGTAGTGAGTATAAATTTGTTGTTATAGTAGGAAGTGGTGAAAAAAGAATGGGATTAATGGTTGACTCTTTAATTGGTGAAGAGGATGTTGTTATTAAACCACTAAATGATCATTATACTAGTTCTCCAGGAATAGCTGGTGCTACTATATTAGGTGATGGAACTGTTTCTCTTATAATTGATGTAAGCCAATTACTTGAGTTAGGTATGAAAAATGAAGTAGCTGAGAGAAAACAACGTGATGCTCTCATTCTTGGATAGAGGTTTAGATAGATGGAAGAAGAGAAAACAAGTGTAGCAACTGAAGAAAAAGACATCTCTGTAAACATAGATTATAAAATGGTAACTTTTACACTTGCTGGAAAAGATTATGGGATAAATATAATGAATGTTGCTAGTATTTCTAAGGCAGATAGATTTACATTTGTTCCTAATACAGCACCATTTGTAAGGGGTGTTTACAACTTACGGGGAGAGATTATATCAATAATAGATTTACGTCTGTTTTTTGGTTTAGATGTCCCTGTTAAAAAAGAGAATGAATTAGAGAATATGGTTATATTACAGTTAGAATATGGCCATCTAATCGGTGTTATTGTTGATGGAATTGATAGGGTAGTTGGTGTATCAAGTAGTAAAATACAACCGTCCCACCCTCTTTTTGGCGATGTTAATATTGAGTATATTCATGGTGTTGTTGAAAATAGTAATAAACTATATATAATTTTAGATGTTGAGAAGATTTTTTCAACAAATCCAGAAGTTGTTGATAAACAGATAGAGGCTATAGGTCTTCTAAACAAACAGGAAGAGCTTAACATTACCAAAGAAGAGTCCATTGATATGGGATTTTTTAAGGATACTCTAAAAACTTTTAAGAACTTTAATGTTTCTCCTATAAATCTAAACTGGTTGAAAGATCGTGGAAGAGTATGGAAGCAGTATCGTAATGCTGAAGGAAAGGATTTTCAACTTGAATCAGATGCTTCTGCTAGTGAGTTTTTACTACCATTCTTCTCTCCATATACAGGGAAGTTTTGGAGTACTGAGTACATTGAAGAGGTTAAAAAAGTTCTTCCAGAGGTCTCTTCAGGTATTATTCAAGTTTGGAATCCAGGCTGTGGTAAGGGATATGAGTCATACTCAATAGCCTGTATGTTAAAAGATCACTATAGGGATACTCAAATTAAAATACATGCAGGAGATTCTGACTTATTAAGCATTTCATCTGCACCGGCACTTAATTTTTCAAAAGCTGATGTGCCCAATAGTTATCTTGATTATATTGAGGAATCAATAAATGGTTATCAGTTTAATAAAGAGATAAAGGACGCTATAAGATTTGAGTATCATGATGTTAGTAATACGGACCATTTTGCTGGTTACCAATTAATTGTAGCTAGGGATATCGTTTCATTTTTATCAGAAGAGGATCAGATGAAATTCTTTGCATCCGTTTCTAAAAAGATGAAATCTGGTGGAGTTTTAATTCTAGGTGAGAATGAAGAACTTCCTGATATTGATAACTGGAGTGAAAAAAGCGTAGGCTCGTTAAAAGTTTATGTAAAAAAATAGCTCTTTATTAAAAAATATATTAAGTTTAAATAAGAAGGAGATTGTGATCCATGAGAGTAGAATATATTAACCCATTTGTTGAGTCAGCATTTAATGTTTTAAAAGAAGTTTTAGGCACTGATGTTCAAAGGGGAGAACTATTTCTGAAAAGAACTACACAGCCAGTAATGGGTGTTGCAGCAATTGTAGGTTTAGCAGGAGATGTAGAAGGTAGAGTTCTTTTTGATATGAGCCTCCAGACTGCTATAGATGTAGCCTCAGCTATGAATGGAGAAACTCTCCCTAGTTTAGATGATCTAGGGAAAGCCACAATTACTGAGCTTGCTAATATGATAACAGCACAGGCTGTTACGAAATTATACGATTTAGGCTTTAAATTCGATCTAACTCCTCCTGCTATAATTACAGGTGATAATATGCAAGTTACAGATATGGATGTAGAAGCATTGATTGTTCCTATGCAGTTATCTGTTGGTAAAATTGAAGTAAATGTAGCAATTCGAGAACGGAACTAGGAGGCTTATATGAAATCAAGTAGTGACTTGCCAACAATTAATGATAGAAAGCCTGAAGGAAAAAATGCACAAGGGGCAGCATATAGAGTATTAGTTGTTGATGACTCTGTATTTGTAACTAAGCAGATATCGCAAATTTTAAACTCTGAAGGTTTTGAAGTTGTTGCTACAGCTGGAAATGGTGAAGAGGGCTTGGAAAAGTATAAAGAACTACACCCTAATATAGATGTTGTCACTATGGATATCACAATGCCTAAAATGGATGGTGTTACAGCCTTAGAGAAAATAATGGAGTTTGATAAAAATGCAAAGGTCATAATGGTTAGTGCTTTAGGTAAGCAAGACTTAGTTAAGAAAGCATTAATGACTGGTGCAAAAAACTATATAGTTAAACCCTTAGATCGTAAAAAAGTATTGGAACGAGTTGTCAGCGTTCTTAAGTAGAAGAAGCCACTAGGCTTCTTTTTTATTTGAAAATTTGTGAGGTAAAACAGATGAGTGTTCATATCAATGCAGAAAAAGGTGCAATTGCAGATAAAATATTATTACCAGGAGATCCTTTAAGAGCAGAATTTATTGCTAATAAGTATTTAGAAAATCCTGTATGTTACAATAAAGTACGTGGAATGTTAGGCTTTACAGGAATGTATAAGGGGGAGAGGGTTTCTGTTCAAGGAACAGGAATGGGTCTTCCGTCCCTTTCTATTTATGCTAATGAGCTTATACGAGAGTATGATGTTAAAAAGCTTATTAGAGTGGGTTCTTGTGGTTCAATGCAGAAGGATATACATGTTAGAGATATTATTCTTGCGATGTCATCCTCTACAAACTCTTCAATGAATAAAAATAGATTTAAAGGTATGGATTTTGCTCCAACTGCAGACTTTTCTCTATTTAGAAATGCTTTGGATGTAGCAAAAGGTAGTAACCTTGAAATAAAAGCGGGGAATGTTCTATCTTCAGACTCATTTTATACAGATGATCCAGATGAGTGGAAAATGTGGGCTGCCTTTAATGTTTTAGCGGTTGAAATGGAGACCTCTGCTTTGTATACATTAGCGGCAAAGTATGGTGTTAGTGCTCTTTCAATATTAACAGTTAGTGATTCCTTAGTTACATGGGAAGAGACTTCCAGTGAAGAGAGAGAGAAAACTTTTACTCAGATGATGGAGTTAGCACTTGATGTAATAATTAAGAAATAAAGGGGAGACCCTTTATTTCTTGTAAACTACTTTTGGATCAAAAATTAAATCACCAGTAATCTTAAGATCATTGTTTTTTATACTTCTGTAGTAACAACTTCTGTAGCCCTTATGACATGCAGCATCACCTATCTGTTCAACTAAAAAAATAACTGAGTCTAAATCACAATCTACTTTTATCTCTTTTATTTTTTGTACATTTCCCGAAGTTTCACCTTTTTTCCAAAGGCTTTTTCTGCTTCTAGAGTAGTAAACTGCAACGTTATTCTTTATAGTTAACTCCCATGCTTCTTTATTAATATAAGCTTGCATAAGTATCTCTTTTGTTAAGTAGTCTTGTGCTATTGCAGGTATTAAACCACCACTTTTATCAAAGTCTAAATCAATCATTTGGTATCCATTCTCCATCTTTTAGGTATAAATTGAATTTGTTTTTTAAGTTATTAACTAAACCTCTATTAAGTTCTACAGCACACTGTTTTAAAGTCTCGTCATCTATATTTTGTACAAGACCACTAGTTGCTAGATTTTCAAGTAGTAGTTTTGAAGCTAAAAATCTATCATATTTATCAACAGCTAATATAAGAAAATCATCTAGTATGCTTATTACCTCCCATGTAACCTGTTCAGCCTGGGAATACAGTCCAACATCTTTATTTTGATCTGTAAATCTAGTTGGTAGTTTATCAATTATATAATCAAGGTTTTTAATAAGATGTTCAAGATTAAAAAGGCCTGTAGCACAGTTAAATAGAATTGGTTTATCCATAGACTCAGCAGCTACTACTTCGTCCTTAGAGATCGCTACACCAAGGTCTGCACAGTTAATTTTATTGCTACTCTCCCTTATTAAAACTCCACCTTTTACGTCAAAGGTAGTTTTAAAAGAGAAATCAAATGTTGCCTCTTTATTGGTTATTCCTAATAATGCTAAGGAGAGAGGGTCTACAGTATAACCTATATTGTCTACATTCCCAATTGATACAAACTTAATTCCCCTATTATATAGTTCATGAAATGTTTGTTTTAGGGTGTAGAAACAGTGTCCATGGCCACCTGGTAGTGGTAGAGGATTCCCTTTCTCATCAAGGAAAATCTGCTTTTTTGCCCCATGTTTAGAGTGGGTGTATGCTAATATTAATGGCTGTACACCGGTTAAAACATCAGTAATGTTAATTCCCGTATCCCCTGTAAGTTTTTTCAGATATTTACTGCTTTTTATCGATTGGTAGTAGCTAATAATTGAGTCGTTATTAGAGGTTGATGTCATTTGAAATATTGGGAATAGTTGTTTATTTCCCTTCCCTGTTAACTTCTTATATCTTTTAGCTTCTAATAACAGGGATCTCATTTTTAATTCCATAAATGAGGGGCCAGCAACACCGTTTGGGTTAATAAAAGCTGGAGTTATACCCTTTGCTCTGTTTTTATAAAGAGCTGTTAGATTCTCAAATATATCACTTAGACTATTTAATAGTTGGGGGCTAAAATCTCTGTTTTTTTTGTAATCTACATAGCTTGTAGCTGATCCTCCATTTAAAACCCCAAAGGAAAAAAAAGGGTATAGGTTAACTCCAATCTCCTCTAATAACTCTCTATTTAAAATAAAGTTAGAAGCTTTACATCTACTGTAGAGTTCCTTATTTAGGTTATATTTATTAAAAAAGTTATCTATTTGTTCCTGGGTAAAGGACATCTCTGTAAAATTTTTAAGGTCAATAACAGTTTTATTATCAATTATAGGAAACTCTTTTAGCTTTATACCGCTATCCTGACCTATTTTTTTATTATTATAATTATCTAAAATTATGTTTGTTAAATCTATATCTATACTGTTTTCTAGTAATTTTTTTCGCAAAATATTTTAATCCTCATCTTCCATGAATAATATATTTAATTCTTCGTTTGTTGTTAAGTCCTCTTTATTAATCTCTTTATATATTTCATCTAAGACTCTTTCAATTTTATTAATATCTTCCTTGTTTGTTTGAATTATTTCAGAAAAATCTTCTTGTTTTATAAAATCTCTTTTACTTAGCTCTTTAATCTCATCTATAAATAGGTTTTTTAGTCCTAACATAGAGTGTAGTTGTTCATCCTTAGTTATTAATTTTTTATTTGTAAGTAGATGTTCAAAAAGAATATTAGAGGTTTTATATATAAAAATAAGATCATCTTTTAGTTTTTTTTGAAATAACTCCATGTTAATATTTAAAAATCTAGCTTTTGTAATATTATTTATTGTTAATTTTAAGTAAAATATATTTTCTTCGTATCTTATTAGACTATTTGTTAACTTTTCCATGTTTCATTTATCGTATGATATGCCTAAGTTCTTGACTCATATTTTTTACTATGATATTTTACATACAGCCTCTTTATTCACTGTTAGTGAATCATAGAAGTCCGCAAGGAGGAACAAATGACAAAATATGAATTAGTGTGTCTTTTTAGAACTAAAGAAGATAACTACGCTAAAGGTCTAGCTGCTGTAAAAGCACTATTGACTGATGCAGGTGCAGAGTTTTTAAAAGAAGAGGATATGGGTGACAGACAAGTTGCTTATCCTATTAAAAAAGAAGACAGATCGCACTATCACTTTTTCTTAATTAAGTTAGATGGTTCAAAAGTAGCATTACTTGATGAACAATTTAAACTTAAAGAAGAGCTTTTAAAATATCTTTTTGTTAAATCAGAAAAATAGATTATATCATGGATAGGGGTTGTTATGGCTGCAGATATTAACAGTGTTACAATTGTAGGTAGACTTACTAGGGATGCAGAACTTAAATATACTAATAGCGGTTCAGCTGTAACTGGGATGAGTATTGCTGTGAATCGAACTAGAAAAGACGGAGATCAATGGGTTGAAGAGGCCAACTTTTTTGATGTAAGTCTTTGGGGTCGAAGGGGAGAATCTTTAAATCAATATTTACAGAAAGGAACCCGAATTGCAGTAACTGGTGAGTTAAGGCAGGATAGATGGGAGCAAGATGGACAAAAAAGAAGTCGTGTTGTTATCCATGCTAATAATATTCAGTTATTAGGTGGTAATTCTCCAGGTCAAGGTACTCCAGGACAGGGATTCTCTGGTAATAATCAGAGACCTAACCAGGGATATCAGAACTCAGGGAATAATAGCTATAATAACGTAAGTAACAATAAACCGTCCTACGAGAATTATCCATCCGGAAATGCGGGTGGCAGTGGTAACTTCGAAGACGATATACCATTTTAAAAAATATAGGAGTTAACTATGAGCGATGAGCAAAGAGTAGACTCTGGAGAAAGAAAGAGTTTTAAACCTAGAACTAATAAATTCTTCAGAAAAAAAGTATGTAAATTTTGTGTAGGTAAAGCTGCAATGGATTATAAGAATGCTGAGTCTTTAAAAAGATTTGTATCAGATAATGGTAAGATTTTACCAAGAAGAATTACTGGTACTTGTGCATCACACCAAAGAGCATTAACTAGAGAGATTAAAAGAGCTAGAACTATAGCAGTTCTTCCTTTTGCTGGAAAATAAATTTTAGGGGATCATAATGAAAATTATTTTAACAACAGACGTTCTTAACCTAGGTGAAGAAGGTGACATTAAAGTAGTTGCTGATGGTTACGCTAGAAATTATTTAATTCCAAATAAATTCGCAGTACTATGCAACAAAGCTAATTTAACTGTTCTTGAGCAGAGAAAAAGAACAATTGAAAAGATTAAAGAAGAGAAAAGAAAAGCTGCTTTATCTCTTAAAGAGAAGATTGAGTCGGAAGAGTTAATCGTAAAAATGCCTACAGGTGAAAAAGGAAAACTTTTTGGTTCTGTTAATAACGCTACAGTTGTAGAAGAGTTAACTAAGAAAGGTATCTCTGTTGAGAGAAAGAAAGTAGAAGTTCCTGGTCATAACATTAAAGTTATTGGTACTTACTCTATAGAGATTAAGCTTTATGGAAATGAGTCCGCTAAATTAAAGTTAACTGTAGCTCCAATTGAAGAAGCAAAAGAAGTAACTACAGAAGCTCCTGCTGCACCTGCAGTAAGTGAAGTAGAAGCAGATTCTGCTGAATAATGAGCCTTAATAACCTTAAGGATAAGAGCGCGCCCCACAATTTAGAAGCTGAAAAGGCATCTGTTGGGGCGTTGCTCCTAAATTTTAGTACAGAGATCTTAGATAATGTATTAGAGTTTGTAAAACCTTCCGACTTTTATCAAAACGCAAACAGATTAGTATTTCAAGCAATAATTGATCTATCAAGTAATGGTAGTGCCGTAGATTTAGTAACACTAGTGGATTATTTAACATCCAAGGGTGAACTAGATAAGGCTGGAGGACCTGCATATATAGCAAGTTTAACCAGTTCTGTTCCAACGGCAGCTAATGTTAGTTATTACGCTAAAATTGTTGCAGAGAACTCTGTTAGAAGAAACTTAATCAGTGTTGCTCATAATATAATTTCAAATGCCCATGATGAGACAGAAGACTCTAAGTTAATAGTAGAAGAGGCTGAAAAGGCTATCTTTGAAATTAATGATAAGCAACAAACAAATAAGTTTAAAGATGCAAAAGAGGTTGTACAGGCTACTGTCGAGGCTATTGAAAAACGGTATCAGACCAAGGATACATATACAGGTGTACCATCTGGATTTAACCGTTTAGATGATATGACAAGTGGTTTTCAAAAGCAGGAAATGGTAATTATTGGAGCAAGGCCATCAGTTGGTAAAACTGCATTTGCTCTTACCTTAGCAGCAAATACTGCTATTAAACAGAAGATCTCTACTGGATTTTTTACCTTAGAGATGTCTGCAGAGTCTTTAATGCAAAGAATAATTGCAGCTGAAGCAAGGATAGAGTCCCAACGTATAAGATCAGGTTTTTTAAAAAACTCAGACTTTCATCTTTTAACCGATGCAGCTGGTAGAATTTATGATTCACCACTCTATATTGATGATACACCAAATATAACACTTTTAGAATTAAGAGCCCAAGCAAGGCGAATGAAGGCCAAACATGATATAAATATTATATTTATTGACTATATTGGTTTAATAACATCTGAGAACAAACAGATTCCTAGACATGAGCAGATGTCTGAGGTAAGTAGATCCTTAAAAGCATTGGCTAGAGAGCTAGACATTCCAGTGGTTGTACTTTCCCAGGTAGGTAGACAATCAGAGGGTAAAGCCCCTGGTTTAGCTGATTTAAGGGAGTCTGGAGCCATAGAGCAGGATGCGGATATGGTTATGTTTTTACACAGAGATAGGGGAATAGACAGTGATGATGGACCACCAGACTCAATTGAGACAGAACTTATAATAGCTAAGCAGAGAAATGGTCCAGTTGGTGTTGTTAAAATGGCATTTATTCCACACTATACTAGATTTGAGCCTCTAGCCTATGATAATAACTAATTAATACTCAATTTTTAACCGTATATAGTAGTTATCGCCACCTATATTTTCCTCTAGTATTTTAGGTTTATATTTACCTGTATAGATGTCAAGGCCACTATCTATGGATATGTTGTCTTTTAGTTTGTAACTCAATCTTGGAGCAATATAAACATCTGGAGAGAAAAAATAACCAATATTTAGACCAAGATAGAGTTTTTCTCTAAGAAAATTATCGTGTAGGTGTATAATAAAAAATAGAATATTATCAGTTGGTTGGAGCTGAATATCATTAACTGCTTTTATATAATCAGTATCATCATTATAATTAAAAATATACTGGTATATTGTATTAATCTGTCCATATGTTCTACCAA
Source organism: Thiospirochaeta perfilievii (assembly GCF_008329945.1). NCBI lineage: Bacteria > Pseudomonadati > Spirochaetota > Spirochaetia > Spirochaetales > Spirochaetaceae > Thiospirochaeta > Thiospirochaeta perfilievii. The sequence continues at coordinate 3,438,071 of NZ_CP035807.1, forward strand.
AAAGAGTTTTAGTTAATTGTGTATTAACTGTTATATCCGAATTCTTAATTCCATGATTATTCCCATTAAAATTCTCTGTTAAATTAAATGCTATCTCCTGGACAATACTTATAGGCCCTAAAGAGCTACTTATTGCCCCTCCAATGGTTTGTACTCTATTATAGGTAGTATCAATTATTAGCTTTGTTTCATCAATAGCATAATTGGGGGAACCATCTAGATAGTTTCCATAGGTAATTTGTAGATCATAGAGATAGGAGTAACTATTGTAGGTTAAAAACAGGGAGTGGGAATTGTTAGTCAGGTATCTCTGTTGGTTCTCTAACAGTTTATACTCCTTATTATCAAGAACAATATCTGTTGGTAGGTTTCCAAAGTAGTCGGGTCTAGGGAAGGGTATATAGAGAAATTCTAAAGAGCTATCATTATCTAAATAGTACTTTAGTTCAAGACTTAAATCAGGTCTTTTCCCCTGATATGGATCGTCTAAACTCAATAAGCCCCTATATGAGCTATTAAAGATATTTAGAGGACTAAAGACATCTACTTTTCCCTTATTTGTAAACTTTTGTCCTACTATAATATCTCCCCATAGACCAAAATAAGTGATATAAAACTCTCTAAGAATATTATCAATGGAAGGGACACTATTACTGTTAAAAAAGTCATAGTAGTACTGGGCAGAAATTGTCGCCTGAGTGGTATAATCGAATAGGTCAAGGCGCAGTTCAGGACGTATATAGTTTCTCTGTCTTAGTGTTTCGTAGGGGCTACAAGGTTCAATTTGACCATAATAGTCAGAAAAAGATAACATTCTGAGCTCCAATGAGCCTATGTTATTTAAAAGTAGTAATAAAAGTATCAATAAATAGTATTTTTTCATTTAAAACCTACCTTGTTAAAAATCTTGTGGTAAAATATCTATCCGGAAGCTCTTTTATCTCAATATCTGTAACAGATATAATTGATTTATGTTTATTTTGCTGGTTCTCCATAACTATCTCTGTAGGATAGATATATTCACCAAGTACTTTTATTTTTTTTACTCTATATGTTTTTAATAACTCCCCAGAAAGTTCGTAAAAATCTCTTCCTATTAAAAAAGATGTCTGCTTATTGTAGTAGTTTATAATGTATGAGTACCCAAGTTCATTTTTCTCTTCTAAGGTTGTTCCATACTCCTTTACAACATAGCAGTTTTGATTCTCAATAATCTCTTCTCCAATTAATTCTTGGGTATAGTTAGAGTAACTTCTACTTATAAAATCAGAGTAAGAAAAATCACTTCCCATAAAATACCCACCTCCAGAGTTTTCCAGGGATATTCTTTTTATTTTTTTTACAACAGGTAGATATATCCACATTTTGTTTTCACCTTCACTATAAAAAGAGTGGATTAAAAAACCTGTATCCCGGACACTTGGAGGGTAGCTAAAAAGAAATAGTCTATTCATCTGGTTATTATCGCTCATCTTTTGGTAAGCATCCGCTTTAATCTCCCTCTTATCTCCGTTTTTAGATATTAAAGTTATTGAAAACTTCCCATATAGATTTGGAATTCGAATCCTATTGGCAAATTCATTTAAAATATTATCAAGGTTATCACCAAAAAGCGTCATTGATATAAGTAAGAGTAGTGTTATCCATAATTTTTTCATAATTATACCTCTAACTGAATTTTAGTAGGTAATATTAATATAGGCAATAAATAAAAACTTAGTATATAGGAAAAAATTAAAGAAGTAAAAAGTAGAATCCCAAGGTTCCTAGCTCCACTAAAGGAGGATAAAAATAGAACAGAGAATGAAGATAGGGATGTTAAAAAGCTTAAAAAAAGTGGAATACCACTATAGTTATTTATATAGCTAAACCCCTCTCCTATATCTTTAATTGGAGGTAGTTTATCAATTGCAGAGAGGGTGTGAATACTATAGTCAATTACAAGTCCTGTTATAATTGCTACAAATATAATAGAGAATGAATCTATTGTTACTCCTAAGGTGGTAATAATACCAAAGGATAATATCATACTTAGAAACCCTGGAAGTAGGGATAGTAGGGCTAGTGATAATTTTTTATAAAAAAGTAAAACGGTTATGAAAATTAGGAAGCTACCTAATAAGAAAGAAAATATCCAGTTTTTTGTTAAACCGTTTTTCTCCCTATTTAGGTCTTTTATAGTTCCATTTACACTTATTGACCACCCTTTAGGCAGACTCTCTCTTATTCCATCAATAGTGTTATAGAAATTATTGAGACTCTCAACATTGGAATACCGTATAAATCCTTTAATGGAAAAAAATCTGTATGAAGGATCAACAAGGGATTCAAACTCTAACGGGTCAACACCTGTAGTATAATAGAGTAGGTACTGTTCTATTAAGAAAGGGTAGTTATCATCAAACTCTGTTCCGTTAAGTAGAGACTCTTCATTACCCCAAAAGTAGAAATTTATACGTTTTAAAATAGTTAATAGTGAGTAACTATACCCGACTTCATCACTGTTATTTAGGGTTTTGTGTAGTTTCTCTAATATTTTTAAGCTATCTTTTTCCAAGAACTTGTTTGCCTCTCCACTATCTATTTCTAGGAAAAATGGAAGAGAGCCATAAAAATTGCTGTTAATTATACCCTCAGCTTTACGAATTGTGCTACTCTTTGGAAGTTGTTCTATTGGGTAAGGCTCTGTTCGTAGGCTTGGCAGTTTAATTAATCCCCAAAAAATACCTATTATTAATAGAATTAGTAGAATTTTTTTGTTTTTATATAGTAGTTTAAAAAGTCTAACTTGATAAGTGGAGTATCTTATTAATATTGGTTTCTTAGGCAGTTTTAAGTATAAATATGGTAACCAGAATAGAACCCCAATAAAGGTAAAAAGCACAGATAATGCAACTATACCACCAAGGATTATATGGCCTGATGCATTTATATATATAAGGGATAAAAACCCTGTAATAGTAGATAATGCGGTTAAACCTAGGGGATAGAGTAAATTTTTACGTATTTTAAAAGATGTAAGTTCACCCTTTTCATAAAAAAGGTGGTAGATGTAGTGTATAACATAGTCACTTAATAGACCAAGGGAGAATACTGGAACAAGAAGAATTAGTGGAGTTATACTTATTCCTGAGAATCTTATAAGAGTATAGGATAGAGTAATAGAGAGCAGAATTATAACCCAAGATAGTAATATTGCCTTTCTTGATCTAAAACTTAAAAATATAATCATAATTAAAATAAATAGTATCGGTGTAAAAATTAATATATCATTTGATAATAATTTTTCTGTTATAGATATTATGGGGGACTTACCGGTAAAATTAAACTTTATATCACTAGATCTATTTATATCTTCAAGATCTTTTAATATTTCTGATGGTATTACAGAGTATCCAAAATTTATATAGAAGAGTAGTGAGGTTTTATTACTGTCTACATAGAGTTTTAACTCTGGATACTGATTAATAGAATTAATTTTACCCTCTAACTGACTCTCATTAATATCTTGTTTAATAAACTGACTAATCTCTATATCATCATTAGATGAGGAGATTGTTGTAGCATTTAGAAGAGAGTCTACACTATTTACACCTGGTATATTTTTTAACTGATCGTTTAAATCTTGTAACTGTTTAATAGTTGAGATTTTTTTAAGATTTAAGTTATTCTCTATTAAATTTACTGTAGTTATTACTATATTTTTTTGGGGTATAAGGAGTTGATTATCTCCATCTATATATACGGATAAACCCTGTGATTTTATTGGTGTTATGGTATAGAATAGTACTATTAAACTTACCATAATTATTGGATAAATTACTTTTTTCATATAATAATGATATCTTGTATTTATAAAAACATAAAGAATTTTTGTTAAAGTATTTGTTGCCTTAATAAAAATAGTATTACAATTAAAATTAGGAGTATGTAATGTCAATTAAAGATGATTATGATTTTAGCATTATAGAAAATACAATAAAAGAGAAAGTTATTGAGATGTTGGAAGAGGAGTTTAATAACTTAGAAGAAAATATTTGTCAGTGTGAAGAGTGTGTTATTGATATGGTTTGTTATGCTCTTAATAGAATAAAACCAAACTATACTGCTTCACTTTATGGAGCTCTTTATTCAAGGGCAGATGCAGATAATAGATCTGAAGATATTAGAGAGAAAGTCTTAGATGCAATTGAATTTGTATCATCTAATAGATCTCACGACTTAAAATAAAAAAAGGCTGCCAGGCAGCCTTTTTTTTATTTTTTTTCTAATGCTAAAGTTCTAGTTGTTAAATCACAAACTTCAGATGGTCCATAATACTGAATAGCACCTGGGAATAGGTAACTAGTATTAACAGCCCACTCATCTCTATTAGCCTTAAACTCTTTAAAAGGAGCACCGTCTAGTTCAACTAAAGCCTTTTTAATAACTGGCTTTAAGTGTCCGTGTCTCTGCTCCATATTCATCATCATTGTTAATGGAACACCACCTGCAACCCACTCTGTTGCTGGCTTATCTAGGTTTTTAACATTTGAAATATAACCAGTTAAACCTTGGTTCATTAATAAAAATGCAGTATAACCTAATGAGTAACAGTAGTCAGCATCGAAGTTAGATGGGAATGCACATCTACCTTCATAACCGAAGAAGTGGTTTAAACCATTAAAAGAACCAGAGAACTTACCAGCTGCTTTTAAGTCGTTTAACTTTTTATCAACCATTTCTATTAATAATTTCTCAGTCTCAATTCTTGATACTTGAACATTCCCATGGGGATCTCTATCCATTAATAATTGAGCTTGGATTCCCTTAGGAAGTGATGCAAATACATCAGAAGCAGCTTTTGTTGTTTTAGATATAATCCACTTAACCTGTTCGTCAAATCCAACAGCTTTTGCAAAGGATTCAGCTTCGATTGCTAATAGATTATTTAACTCTGAAATTAAAACATTCATTTCTGGTATAAACTCAATTAATCCCTCTGGAATTAATGCAACACCAAAGTTATCACCATTTTGTGATCTCTTAACAACAACATCAACAATATCATCAACCACAGAGTCTAAAGTTTGAGCCTTAGCTTCTATTTCCTCTGAAATTATACAGATATTTGGTTGAGTTTGTAATGCACACTCTAAGCCGATATGGGATGCACTTCGACCCATTAACTTAATAAAGTGCCAATATTTTTTTGCTGAGTTCGCATCTCTTTGGATATTTCCAATAAGTTCTGAGTATGTTTTACACGCTGTATCAAAACCAAAAGATGTTTCTATGTGCTCGTTTTTAAGATCTCCATCAATAGTTTTAGGGCAACCAACTACAGTAATCCCAGCATTATTTGCTGCAAAATATTCAGCTAAAACTGCACCGTTTGTATTTGAGTCATCACCACCAATAATAATAACAGATGTAATATTGTTTTTTTCACAAGTAGCTTTTGCCATTTCAAACTGCTCTGTAGACTCTAGTTTATCTCTACCAGAACCGATCATGTCAAAACCACCAGTGTTTCTATACTCATCCATAAACTCAGGTGTAATTTCAACAAGATTACCATTCATAATTCCTGCAGGTCCACCCTTGAATCCAAATACTTTAGAATCTTTGTTTCCGTTTTTTACACCGTCATAGATACCAGCGATAACATTGTGTCCTCCTGGAGCTTGACCACCAGATAAAATAACACCTACGTTTATAACTTTTCCTGCATTTTCATTTGTACCTTCTACAAACTTTGCAACTGGTAAACCATAAGTCTTTTTGAATAAGTCTTTTACTTCTGCTTGATTTGCTATAGATTCCGTTGGAGAACCTAGCTCTACTGTAATGTTTTTAACATCACCTTTTAATACAGTTGGTAACTTAGGTTGGTATTCGTATCTAAGTTTCTGTAATGGGGAAAGATTTGCCATTTTATCTCCTATTTATATTGCATATAAGCAATTATTTATAGATTAATTATAATAAATATTATACTTCTTAAGGGCTAAGGTCAATCGATCTAACCTAATTTCCATACAGCTTGTTTCATGTTGTAAAGCAAGGTAAAATGAGTTTATGAAGAGGTTTGCATACAATCAATTATTAGAATGGAAAAAGATGGATAATAGCCAATTATTGTTAATTGGTGGGGTTCCAAGAGTTGGTAAAACAGGTTTAATCCTACAATTTGCTAAAACAGAATTTAAGAAATATCTCTATTATGAAACTAAATCCTCTTTAATAAAATTACAAAAGGATGTTGAAGAGTTAGAGAGTGGGTCACTAATTATTCTTGATAATCTTAATGGAGATAAGGATACACTATTTGAAGTAAAACAGCTCTCTTTAAAATTTGATAATATATATTTTATACTTATAGACTCCTTTGCCAAGGTTGCAAGGGGTGAGTCTAGAAGGATACAACTAAATTATTTAATAATTTATCCCTTAACATTTGAAGAGTTTTTAATAAATGTAAACTATGATCTCTTTTGTAAGTTAGCTTCCATTAATAATATTTTAGATTTAGATAAAGAGTTTAATGATAATATTCTTAAATACTTCCATGACTACTTATTTGTTGGTGGAATGCCATCGGTGGTTGAACTATATATAAATAGTGGGTTAGTTTATGAGGAGATAAGAGAGAATCAGGCTCTGGTTTTTAATGAGATTTTAAGTCGAATAGATAAATTCTACAAAACTACAGAGTCTAAGAATTTAATTAAAATATTAAGATTAATATTCCCTACATTAGTTAGAGAGAACAGAAAATTTAAACTATCTGATATCTCAATTTCAAAGAGATTTACAACTTTTAAAAGCTACTTTGATATCTTAGAAAAATTAAATTTAGTCTATATTACAAGACAGTTAAAAAATAATATAAATGATATTGATCAGAAGTCGATGAATATTTTTTTATTTGATATAGGACTATTAGGTTTTCTTGGAGATGTACCCCACTCGTTATATAACAGTTATCTTCTATTAAATCAGATAACAGTAGGTTTACTACAAAATTTTGTAGCTAATGAACTCTACTCAACAACAAATAAAAAAGTCTTTTTTTGGAATCATAATATGGCTAAAATTGAGTTTGTTTTAGTTAATGATGATTATATATTACCAATTGAGGTTAAGAATGATTTAAGTGGAAAACTTAAGAGTTTAAATACATTCTCTTCAAAGTTTGATATTAGTAAAAAAATTAGGCTAAATTTAAGTTCACCAGAAAAGAGGGCAGATGTTAATATCTACCCTATATATCTGATTAAGAATTTATATAGAAAGTTTATTAGTTAATACTTATATATTTTTTAGAGTTTGGGGAGCCAAAAGCAGTAACACTGTCTGGTGTTATTGCTACCCATTCATTGTCCTTAAAAAGATAAAAGTCAATTATTTTTCTGCCTGTTGTAGGACTCCATATAGATAGTGATTTGTTCTCATTTACTGTATAAATAGCACCATTATTACTGATAATACTATTTGTCTGATTTATAGTTATTTGAAAGGGTTTTATTCTTCTATTTGATGGATCTACTTTAATTAAAGATTTTGTACCTAGGTTAGTATATATAATATTCTTATCATCAACTTCAAAGTTTGAATATAACTCTTCCTGGCTATTTTTGATTAAAACTCTCTCTCTATTGGTTAAAAGGTTAAATTCATTAAGGTATGTATTGTTTGTTCCATTAACATTTTTTATACCTGTAATATAGATAATGTAGTCCTTATCACTCTCTAATATATTAAATACAACATCTAGAGATGTTTTAAGGGGTAGTGTCTCCTTAGTTTTTAAATCTACAACCATTATGGATCCGCCATGGGATATATCAACACCTCCAATAATCTCATTTTCATTAAAAAAGCCTACAGATGTAAACCCTGGGGATTTAAATGAGAAAGTTATGGAATATTTCTCTAAGTCGATTATTTTTACCAAACCATTTTTATCTAAAACTAGAAGCCTATTATTCCTTACTTTAACATCTACAATTTCTGATGAGAACTGAAAATTAAAGAGTGTCTCTCCAGTAGTTATATCAAAAAGAACAAGGGAGTCATTCCATAATAATAGGTTTCCATTTAAGTTTCTTGACCCAATAGGACTCTTTAATGGAGAGTTGTATGTACTTAGATCAAAATCAGTTAATCTTTTACTATTTTTAATTTTATCACTAAAAAAAGGTGACTTAAAGAGAACAATAGTGTCTGAAGTTAATAGCACCCCAGTATCATCAATTATAGTAACATCATTAATGTTAATTAGGTTGTTTGTTAGGAAATTACTACTCTCTTTACTCCAGTAGTTATATGAGTCTATATTACCTAAAGAATCTGCATATACTATTTTATTATACTCGGAACTAAATATATCAATTGGGTTTTTTACTATTACATCACTTTTTGAAGAATCAAAGAAACTTCCAGAAATAATTTGCAGGGTTTTTACACTCTTTTTATATCGATTATTTATATAACAAATTAACTCACCTGTAGTAGTATTTAACTTTATTTTATTTAAATCGGATATCTCTTTTTTATCGTAAATTTTTCCATCATTTCGTCCAATAATATAGATAGTTTTATCTTTCTTACCAATTATGAATTTTTTATCCATAGTTAATGTTATATCAGTTAAATTTTTTACAGTTTTAATACTTTTTATCAGTTTGGAATTGTTTAAATATCGAATATCTAGGGTACCTGTGGTAGAAGAGTAGAGATAAGCGGTTTTTTCTGAACTTCCAATGTAAATAAAATCGATATAACTTTCATTTTTATTTAAATAAGTAGTTGATGCTCCTGTTCGTGCATTAAAAACTCTTACCGGCTGGGATGAAATAGATGATACATAGATATAGTTTCCTGAACCAGAGAATCCAATGGTCATTGGGAATTCATCTAGGTTTATAGAGTAAAGTTTCTTCTCTAACTTCCAATTCCAAACGGATATTATAAATTTTGATGCACTATCATTTTCTACAACTGCTAATCTGTCATCTTCTGATAGAATCATTTGTGAAATACTGTTACTGGTTATAAAAAATCTCTTTGATATTTTTTCATCATCAGCTTTTTTAATAACTAGTGTTCCATCTTCACTAAGTGAAAAAAAACTCTTTTCACTATCTAAATATTCAATAAATTTTACTGGTGCTTGATGGCCTGAATTTATAACATTTTTCGAAAACGCAATAAAGGGTAGAAGTAAAAAAAGTAGAAAATATATTGGCTTATTGTTCATTATAAATCTCCAAAATAAAATATGTCATTACCTATTCCTAGGGTAAAAAGTAGTAGTATAATTATTAATCCGATTGTTTGATAACCGTATATAAATTTACTGTTTAATGGTGAACCTTTTATTAAAGTTATAATATTAAATAGTATTTGACCACCATCTAAGACTGGTATTGGTAATAAATTAATAAAACCTAGAGTCAGACTAATAGATGCTATAATTGTTAAAAAAGTCTCTAGGGTTATTAATAGTGAGCTATTTGAGTAGACTGTATCAATACTATTTCCAACATCGTACACTAATCTTAGAGGAGATGAAATACTTTTTGAAACATCCCCGTTTTTAAAAAGATCAGCAAAGAGATAGAAAATTTTATCCAGCATAGAGAAGGTGTTTTTAAAACCCATAATAGTTGATTTTACTGGGTTGTAGGATACAAACTGAGTAAACTGGAGCCTACTTAACTCCTGGGGGGTCATAGTCAAATTTATTTGTTTATTATCTCTAATAACTGTTATATTAAAATTATCCAAACCATCTGTAACCTTATATAAATCCATATAGTTATCTACATTAATACTATTAACCATAATAATTTTGTCATTAGACTTTATTTTTTCTATTTGACTATGAAATACATTTAGAGGGATATATGGATAGACACCAATTACATATTGACCATTATTTTTTTTAGCCTCTAACTCTAAACTAATTACTCTATCATCCCTTTCTATAATTAAGTCAAGTTTATCCTGGGTTAAGTATTTTGAAATATCTAAGAAACTATTAATATCGTTTCCGTTAATTGATAATATTTGATCACCTTTTTTCATCCCAGAAATCTCTGCTGGAAGATTATCCCCTAAAACAGGTAGAACAGTTGTAGGAAGTATTTGGTTTATAGGTAGCATAAAAACTATAGATAAAAAGATTATAGTTAAAATAAGGTTAAAAAAAGGTCCAGCAAAATAGATTATTGCTCTTTTTAGTGGGTTTATAAAGTCCATAGAGTCACTGTCCATGTTAGGATTTTGAATATCCCCACCTTTAAGTTTACAATAACCACCTAGGGGTATTAAGGATAGTGCATACTCTGTCTCCCCAAATTGTCTTGTTAATAGTTTTTTCCCAATGCCAATTGAGTAGACTTCTACTTTAACTTTAAACAGTTTTCCTGCAATTAGGTGTCCTAACTCATGAATGGCAATTACTAAACTTAGAGCAAGTAGAGGTATTAAATATTTAATTATCAAATCTTCATCCTATTAGTGTTTTTGTTTTACTTCTTACTAATTTATCTATTTCTAAAATATTATTTAAATTTTGTGGTTCAATTTTAATGTTTGATTCTAATATTATTTTTGTATAATAGGGTATCTGTAAAAAAGAAATCTCTCTATTTACAAATGCATCAACTAAAACCTCATTACAAGCGTTATATGCAATAGTATATGCATTCCCTTTTTTTAAAGCTAAATATGCTAAATCAAGCATTTGATATTTTTCTAAGTCTGGTAGGGTAAAACTTAAATTTTTACCTACAAGGTCAAGATATGTTGACTCGACTCTTTCTAATTCTGGGTATAAAATAGCATTTTGAATAGGTAATTTCATATCTGGAGCACTAATTTGTGCATACATAGAACAATCTTTTACTCTTATTAATGAGTGGACATAACTCTGTGGATGTATTAAAACCTTAATTTTATCAATGTCTAAATTAAATAACATTGCTGCTTCTATTACTTCTAAACCCTTATTAGCCATGGAAGCTGAATCAATTGTTATTTTATTCCCCATACTCCATGTTGGATGTTTCAAAGCATCCTGGAGGGTAACTTCTTTTAATTTTTCAATTGGCAGATCTCTAAAAGCTCCTCCTGATGCTGTTAAAATTATCTCCTCTACATCCTCTATCTTTCTATTTTCAAGTAAGTGAAAAATTGCAGAGTGTTCTGAGTCTACAGGAAGTAGTTTTATATTATGCTCCCTAGCTAACTTGTTAATTAGGGGGCCTGCCATAACCATAGTCTCTTTATTAGCTAAAGCAAGATCTTTACCTGACTCTATTGTTGCTATAGATGGGAGTAAGCCACTAGAACCAGCAATACCATTTATTACAATATCCGCATCACTATTTTTAATAGCTTCAAGGAGTTCTAACATTCCAAAACTACTTATATTAGAGTATTCTGAGTTATCTTTTCCTGTAAGTACTAAGTTATTAACATCTAACTTATAACCTAATTCAGATAGTTTTTTATCATTAGAATTGGCAGAAAGTCCTACAATTTTCAATAGATGGGGGTAATCATTTACAACATCGATTGAGCTTTGTCCAATTGAACCTGTGGAACCTAAAAGAAAGATTTTTTTCATTACATACCTTTTTCTGCATAGGTTTTAACAATGTAATAGAAAAATGGGGCTGCAAGTAGTAGTGAGTCTATAGAGTCTAAAAGTCCACCTCTACCCATAATTATATTTCCAGAATCCTTAACTTTACATGACCTTTTCATTGCTGATTCTACAAGATCTCCAGTTATTGTTACAGTAGAAATTACCATTGCTAAAATGATATAAACATAAAGTGGCATTGCAGATAACTCTGGTATCTGGAATCTAGCTAAACCAAGGAATAAAAATGTTCCAATTGTCCCACCAACAAATCCCATTACACTTTTGTTTTTGCTAACCTTTACTACACCACGATTATTTTTACCAAAAAGTACTCCTAATAACCAAGCTCCAGAGTCATTCATAAAAATCATTAATATGAAATAACATATAATAAGACTAGCATTTTGAAACTCTGAAAATCGTATGATAAAAGAGATAAAATATCCTGGATATAACACTGATAATAGGGAAACAGATATAAAAGTAATGTTATTTGAAAAATCTAAATCACTTTTTTTTGTTGAAATTGACATCATTAAAATAAATATTACTATTGAAGTAAAAACAATGGAAAATAGGTTAGGATTCATATTAAATCTAACTATTAAGTAGGATGTAATTGGAAGTAACATGCTTAAAAAGGGAAGGCTTCTACTGTTTAAAGTAATCCCCTTACTATTAAACATTAATAGAAGTTCTTTAGTTGCTATATATGCTGTTATTACAGCAATTATATTAAAAAATAGATGCTTTTGAAATGGCAGAAAAAATATTGCCCCAGCAATTAAAGGAATAGCTACTATAAAGAGTAAAACTCTTTGAATTACGTTATTATTTGTCATTTTATACCACCAAATCTTCTAGTTCTTTTATTGTATGCTTCTAGAGCTTTATTAAAATCGTCCACACTAAAGTCAGGCCACAAGACATTAGAATAATAAAATTCTGAATATGCACATTGCCATAATAAGAAATTACTTAATCTCTCTTCTCCACTGCTTCTAATCATAAGATCCACATCTGGGATCATTGGATTATCAAGATTTTTTTGAATATCACTTTCAGTTATATTAGTTAGATTTTTAGATATTATTTTATTTACAGCTCTGGTTATCTCATCTCGACCACCATAATTGATTAAAAGATTTACTGTTAAACCTTTAAAATCTTTGGTGTCATTTACAACTAAGATAATCTCTTTTTGAACATCTTCAGGAAGACCTTTTAAGTCTCCACTATGAACTACTCTGATTTGATTCTCTCTATAAAAATTATACTCTTGTTTTAAGTGTTTTTTTATGAGAAACATTAGAAAAGAGACCTCTTCCTGGGCTCTTTTCCAATTTTCAGTTGAAAAAGCATACAGAGATACAAATTTTATACCTATATCCGAAGCATACTTTATAATATTCTTAGCAGTATCTAGACCTTCTTGGTGTCCCTTTGTTCTAACAAGACCCTTTTCTCTAGCCCATCTACCATTTCCATCCATTATAAAACCTATATGGGATGGAAGATTTGACTTCAAATCCATTAAACTTCCATTATCTCTTTTTCTTTCTCTTTAAATACAATATCAACTTCTTTTATATATTTATCTGTAAGTTCTTGTATCTCAGTTTGTCCAGACTTAACTTCATCCTCAGAGAAATCACCTTTTTTGATAAGGTCATTAGAGTCTCTTCTTATGTTTCTAATGGCAATTTTACTGTTTTCACCAATATTTTTAGCTTGTTTACTTAACTCTTTTCTTCTCTGCTCTGTTAGAGGTGGAATGTTTATCCTTATAACCTTTCCATCATTACCTGGTGTAAGGCCTAAGTCAGAAGCAAAAATGGCTCTTTCTATCTCATTTAAACTATTTTTATCAAATGGTTGAATTACAATAAGCCTTGCTTCTGGAATACTAATTGTAGCAAGTTGATTTAATGGAGTAGGTGTCCCGTAATATTCAACTCGAATTTTATCAAATATAGATGCTGATGCTCTACCTGTTCTTATAGAATTAAATTCATTTTTAAGTGCAGATATACTCTTTTTCATTTTGTTCTCAGCACTTTGTTTAATAGTATCCATTTTTTATCCTTATAATTATAAACAGGCTACCTAAATAGATAGCCTGTTTTATATTCTATTTTCCTACAACAGTAAGAGCATAGTCTACTAATTCAACTGTTAAACCAGTCTCTTTAGCTACTTCTTTAGCTGCTTCTGCAACAGAAATTTTATCATTCTTTACGAATTTTTGATCAACAAAACAAATTTGTGCAAGGTGTTTATTAACTTTACCTTTAACAATACCAGCAACAATGTTTTCTGGCTTACCTAAGTTAGCTGTTTGAGTAGTAAAAATATCTTCCTGCTCTTTTAAGTAGTCCGCATCAACTTGTGTTCTATCAAAGTATAAAGGTTGGAAAGCTGCAGCATGTAGTGCACAGTCAAAAGCAAATGCTTTTACAACATCATTAGATGTATCAGAAGTTTTAACTTTAGTTAAAACAGCTACAATTCCACTATGAACATAGTCTACAACTACTTCATCAGCAGCTACATCCATAACTACAACAGTTTTTACAACCATATTCTCTTTTAATAGAGCTATATACTCTTTTAAAAGCTCAGCTAGCTCTTCGTTAGGAGCTGTGTAACCATTTTCAAGAATAGCATCGATAACTTTGTTACCAGCTTCTTTAAAGTGATCAGTTTTAGCAACAAAGTCTGTTTCACATGTAATTTGTACTAAAACAGCTTTATCAGCAGTAACTCTAGTAAAAACTCCACCTTCGTTTGTAGCTCTATCACTTCTGTTTCCAGCGTTTGCTAATCCTTGCTCTTTTAAATGCTTTTCAGCTGCTTTAAAATCCCCATCAGTTGCGATTAATGCTTTTTTACAATCAAGCATTCCTGCACCAGTTGCTTCTCTAAGTTTTTTTACGTCTTGTGGTGAAACTGCCATTACTTGTTATCTCCTGCCTCAGCTGCTAATCTAGCCTCTTCTTCTTCTTCTTCTTGTAAAGTTTCGATTACTCTTAAACCAGTTTCGTTTTCAGCTTCAATTACTGCATTTGCAACAACTGATGTAAACAGACTGATTGCTCTAATAGCATCATCATTACCAGGAATAGGGAAGTCGATTCCTTCAGGGCTACAGTTAGTATCTACAACTGCAACTATAGGTATATTAAGTTTTCTTGCTTCTGCTACTGCGATAGCTTCTTTTTTAGTATCAACTACAAATAAAATACCCGGAAGGTCTTTCATCTCTTTGATACCACCAAGAGTTTTTTCTAATTTTGATTGTTCTTTTTGAAGTTTTGAAACCTCTTTTTTAGTTAATGCATCAAAAGTTCCATCAATTTCCATCTTCTCAATCTTTTTTAATCTGTGTAAAGATTTTTTGATAGTTGAAAAGTTAGTTAACATACCACCTGGCCATCTCTGGTTTACATAGTACATTTCACATCTTTCAGCTTCTGACTTAATTGCACCTTGTGCTTGTTTTTTTGTACCAACGAAAAGTACTGACTTTCCTTGTAAAGAAACTTTTCTTACTGCATCGTAAGCTTCTTTAATTGCTACAATTGTTTTTTGTAAATCGATGATATGTATACCATTTCTTGATGTAAAGATATACTTCTTCATTTTTGGTTCCCATCTTTTTGTCTGATGTCCAAAGTGCACACCTGACTCAAGTAGGTTTTTCATTGTTACTACTGCCATTTTAGGCCTCCTATTTTAAGTTCCCTTCGCTTTTTTCTCAGTAATTAGATTACCGGATTAATAAAATTTAATGATACAAACATGCCATAAATGCGACTTATTGGCAACCCCATAACCGACGAGTAAGAGCCATTTATATAATCAATTAGAATTTCTCCCATATTTTGTATTTGATAAGCCCCAGCTGCATCCTGCCACTCATTAAAATTTAAGTAATAATCTACAGTTTTTTTATCTAAATTCTTAAATTTAACACTGGTTATATCTAGTTCTGTAACAGTTTTATCTAACTCTTTGGAGTATATTGCAACACCTGTTAATACTTGGTGGGTTTTTCCAGAGAATTTTGTTATCATATTAAATGCCTCAACCCTGTTTTTAGGTTTTCCATAAATTTTATTGTCTAAAGTAATAAATGTATCCGCAGTTAAAATTATCTCATCATTTGGATTGTTTTCCCTTACACTGTTTAGTTTATCTAGGGTTATCTTTATTGCATTTTCCTGAACACTTAAGTTTTCATCACAAATCTCTTCGATATTAGGGGGTTTGACTACAATATCCACACCTAATTTTTTTAATAATTCATATCTTCTTGGAGATTTTGATCCTAATGTTACTAATCCCATAATTTCCCCACACTCTCCCTCTCTATCCAACCATATCGATTATTTTTATCAGTAATATAGTAGTAGTCTTGGTACTCATCGGTTATGACAACTATTGCTCCTTCCTTTCCTATAAATGTTTCATCACTACCAGGATAGGGTGAGATATTAACACTGTTTTTTTCCACAATTATTCCTTGATTTTTTTTTAAGTAATAGTTGGCATTACCACCTAAAGAGAGTAGTAGGAGTAGTGTTGTAACAGAAAGAATTACCTTTCTTATTCTAAAAAAGAGACTTTTATCATTTTTTTTATATGATAATAGAATAAAAATTGTTATTAGCACTCCTGTTAATGTAATTAATACCAGTGTTAGATTAATATTTTGAGAGTAGGATAGAGGGGAGTAGAAGTTAAGTTGATCCTCTAGATCTAATCTCTTCTCAATATTTTTTATAAGTGATTGGATGTTTTTATCCCTAGGGTTTATTAATAGGCCTTTATAGAGGTAGTAGAGGGCATATCCATCTCTGTTTAATTTTATAGCCGTATTCCCTAGATTAAACAGAGTGTTAATGTCATACCCATTATTTTGAATCTCAAGCAGGTAGTCTTTATTTGCACCTTGATAATCCTTATTACTAAACTCTAAATTCCCATTTTGAAAATCATCTGCAAAAATATTAAAAGATAACACAATTAAAAATATTAGACTTACTCGTTTAATTAACATTTTAACTCCTTTTTTATCCCATCTGCTAGAGCTTTGTAGGTTTCAAAATCGATACTCCTACTGGTATATTTAAACTCATCTAACTTAACCATTATATCTTTAATTTTACCATCTTCTATATCTAGATGTGTTATAGCCTGGGGTTCACATTTTAGTCTATCCGACACTGTAATTTGAATAAGGTTTTTATATAAATTTAATGCTTCTAAATAATTTTTACTGTTTTCCAATAATTTAATTTTTAATAAAAGGTTTTTTTGGTCTCTTTTTAAAGTTGAAACGTCACTGCTTTGTCTTTTACTTAATATTGATATAACTAGTATTGTAATAAGTGTTAACAGTGTTGACGTTAAAGCTACATAGAGTAGAGGGTTTTCAAATATTGTTCTGTTAAAATCTACCTTTTTTTCAACTTTATGTCGTATCTCTTCTTTTTTTTCATTAAAACTGTTATTAGATTCATCTACTACTTCTTTATTTATAAACTGGGATGGGCTTACACTTATAGGGAATTCAGTACTACTTATTATGTAGTATTTCTCTTCAATTGGATTGAAATATGAGAATGTAAATTTGGGGGTAGTTGTTACTTTATCTGTTGTTGGAGCTAATATCTGCTCAAAGGATTTTACCCCTTGATAGTTAGACTTATTTGTTCCCCTATATGATGATGATTCTGGATACAACTTCCATGACTCTGATTCACTAGATATCTTTGGTACATTTATTCTTTGAAAGTTTCCTTCTCCAAAAATATCCATTGTAAGGGTTACTGGATCTCCTACGCTAATATCTGTTAGGTTAATAGAGTCATTTAGTGAAAAGTCTCCTATAGCACCGGAAAAGCTATCCGGGCGGTCATTTATTGGTAACATTTTAATATTCAGTGTCTTAATTTCCGTAGTAGTTTTAATCTCCTGTCTTTCTGATGAGGAGAAAAAACCTCCATTTGATGTTGGTTTATCAATGTAACTATCCATAACAATTTCCAAGTCTAATTTACCAGCTTTAAGTGGGGTTAAGTGACTTTTCCAATATACCTGTAACCAACGCTCTCCATTTATTACTTTCTCTGGTCTATCATTAAAATACTTCTGCCCTGTGTCTACAACAAATGAACCTGTTTTAATATATGGTGATCGGTCAATACCTGGTTGATAACTTGTAGAAAAATAGGCAACTATCTCTACAGGTATCGCTTCTCCAACATATAGGTTTCTATCTGGAATATCTATAAAGAGTTTCACATACTGGGTCTCAAACTCTTTTGTAGTGTCGTGTTTAGTTATAATGTCATCTTTTAACTCTTCCACATAGAGAACTAGCTGATCACTTTTTATACTCTCTCCATTGGAGTTTTCTGAATAAAATATAGGAAGTTTAAGGGTTCCTGCTTTTTGGGGTTTTACCCTATATGTTAATATTAAACTACTACTTTTACTTCCATTTAGAACCAGGTTAACAGAGCTACTTTTTCCAATCTGGGTTATTGTTAGATCCTTAGGTTCACTATATTTTAAGTTAGTAATGTTTCCCGAAACTGTTACCCTGAATGTTGTCCACTCTCCAAGGTTTACATAACTATCCTGTAGTTCTATATCGATAGTTTGGGAAAATAAAAATCCATTTATTGTTAAAAAAATTAAAATTATGATGTTTTTTTTCATTGTTCTCACTACCATTCACCTGTATATGAGTTATCTCTATCGTTTACTAGATATTTTAACTCAACTTCCTGATCTTCTAATGCGTTTAATAGAGCTTCAGCCTGCTCTCTACTCATCTCTTGGGGCTGATCTTGCTGATCTTGCTGATCCTGCTGATCCTGCTGATCTTGCTGATCTTGCTGATCTTGCTGATCTTGCTGATCTTGCTGATCTTGCTGATCTTGCTGATCTTGCTGATCTTGCTGATCTTGCTGATCTTGCTGATCCTGCTGATCCTGCTGATCCTGCTGATCCTGCTGATCCTGCTGATCCTGCTGATCCTGCTGATCCTGCTGATCCTGCTGATCCTGCTGATCCTGCTGATCCTGCTGATCCTTAAGTTTATCAAGAATGATTTTTACAAAATCCCTATTTTTTACAACCTGTTCATCACTATTATCAAGGGCTATTGAACCATCATAACTTTTAACAGATTTTTCTAATAAAGATATCTTTTCATTCATATCCTGGCTAAGTTCACTAGCTTTAAAATAACTATTACCAAGATTGTATAAAATCCTTTTTTGCAAATTACCATCTGCTTTTTTTAAACTATCTTCAAATTGAAGAGTAGCATTGGCAAAGTCTCCTTTTTTATAATAAGCTGTACCTAGGTTATACTTTGTTATTGGAGAGTCTTTTTCTTGTTTATATAGAGTAATAGCTCTATCGAACTCCCTATTTTTTAAGGCGTCATCCCCAGGGGTTGCATAAATAAGACCAAAGTTTAAAAGAAATATGGCTGTAAATATACCCTTTTTATTAACTCTTTTTTTTCTGATATTAACAACTAAGAACTCAATTAAAAGTAGAATTATTACCGGTATTAAAAACACTCTATAGATATCTATAGGGATTCTACTTCTCTGCTCACTCTTATTCTCCTGTTCTAACTCCTTAAGCTTCTCTTTGTAAATCTGAAGGATTCCATTTCCATTGGAAGAGAGATCTCTATAATCTCCACCTGTAGCTAAAGCAATCTCTTTTAGGGAGTCTTCATCTAATTTTGATTTAACAATATTTCCTTTCTTATCCTTAAGGTATTCTCCTGGATTGTTAGGGTCGGGGATTAATTCCCCAAGTTTAGTACCAACTCCCACAGTGAAAATTTGAACCCCACTCTCGGCAGCTTTTTTAGCTTCTTCAACCCCTTGATTTGCTAAATCCTCCCCATCAGTTACAAGAATTAAAATTTTATATCTATTTTTATCCTTAAAAATCTCCTGGGATGAGCTTATGGCGCTCTTTAAATTTGTACCACTTTTAGGGATTGTATTTGTATTTAAAGTCTTAACACTTTGATTAAAAATATCGTAGTCAGCTGTAAATGGAGTCATTACAAAGGATGATCCTGCAAAGGGTATTAGAGCAATTCTGTCACCTTTTAGCTCCCCACTAAGCTCAAGTAGTGCCATTTTTGCTTTAGTTAACCTATTTGGTGTTATATCAATGGCATCCATACTCTTTGATGTATCAACTGCAACAGCAATATCTATTCCAGTAGTTATACTCTCCTGCCAAATAAAACCTTTTTGGGGTCTAGCTAGGCAAATTATTAGTAAAAGAGCGGATATTATAATTAGTATATACCTAATAACTGTAATTTTTTTATTAAACGTAGGGAATAGACCTTTTGTATTATTCCCTATAAATGTTTTTAAACTAGCAGCCTTTCTTTTTTCTACCCAGATAAAAATAGGTATAAACAGTATTAAGAAAATAGGTATAAGGATTAAAACTCCCGGGTTTTGAAACTCCATTAATAAACCCTCCTTAATTTTGTTGATGTTAGAATAATTTCAATAAGAAAAAGTAGAAAACCTATAATTAGTGGAATCATAAAGTAGTATTTATAAAGAACTGTTTTATTGGATACCCTAGTTGTCTTCTCCATCTTATTTATTCTGTTATAGATCTCTTCTAGGGAGTTAATATCCTTCGCTCTAAAATAGAGACCCCCTGTTGATGTAGCTACATCTGTTAACATCTCTTCGTCAATTTTAACATCAACATACTGTATATCTGAACCAAAAAAACCGTTTACTTCGTAGGGAGCTTTTCCCTCTTTTCCTGCACCTACTGTGTAGATTTTTACTCCTAGAGCATTAGCAGCTTCCGCAGCTTGTCTTGGTTCAATAACACCACTGTTATTCTCTCCATCTGTAAGTAGAATTACAATTTTAGACTTACTCTCCACTCTGTTAAGGCTATTAGATGCAGAGGCTATAGCGGAACCAATTGCAGTTCCTCCTTCTATCATACCGGTTTGCAACATGTCTAACCGTTTTATTAACCAGCTGTGGTCTAGGGTTAGTGGGCTTGCAATATATGGTGCTCCAGCAAAAGCTACTACACCAATCCTGTCGTTAGGCCTACTATCTATAAACTCTTTAACAACTTTTTTTACTGCATCTAATCTTGTCTGCTTTTCCCGTTTTGTAGAGAAATCTAAACCTTCCATGCTCCCTGATACATCTATTGCTACAATTATATCTATTCCACTTGCTTCATTATTCTCTATACTATTCTCTTTTATAGGCCCTGCAAGGGCTAAACTTAAGAGTATTAGAGTTAGACAACGTAGAATGTAGGGAAGGCTTGTTAAGTGATTTTTTTTAGCAGCTACTTTAAGTAGAGTTAACTCTGAAAAGCCAATTCCACTACTCTGTTTCTTCTTTAGCTTTAATATAGTTAAAAGTATTACTATTGGAATTATTAATAGAAATATGGGGTACTGAAACTTAATCATTTTCCACTCCAGTTTCCTTATTGTAGAGTTCAGTAATTACATCTACACATGTTTTAATTATTTGATTCTTTTTATCCTTAGGAATTTGATATTTACCAAATTGCCCTGGTTCTAGTTCGTTTAGGAAGAAGTTTACCAAGTCCCCGTTATTAAAACTAAAATTCCTCTCTAATTTAATTAACATCTCCTGATTTGTTGAAGATAAAAAATCTACACTATAGAGGGTGGATAGGTAGCTTTTGAAAATGTAGGAAACCTGTAGCGAGAACTGACTTGTGGTTAAGGTTTCTATACTATTTTGGATCTCTAAGTATCTATCTAGAGTGTTTTTATAGGACTCCTGGGGGTAATAATCCTTTCCTTCTTCCAAGGCTTTTTTAGGATAAAAAATATAACTAAACCTAAAACAACTGCTGATAGAAGTATAATAAAAACTGTATTTAGGTTAGATGTTTCCCTATATATTGGTTCGTAAATATCTATAATATCATCCATCTAAGCACGTCTCTCCCTTAGGGTAAAAAACTTAAGCAGGGTAGGCATATAGTCTTGGTTAGTATTTATATCTAACAGATCAACACCACAAGCCTTTATTATATTACTTATATTATCATCCCGTTTTTTAATCAGCTCCTTATATACTTTTCTTGTTTTAGAGTTATTTGTATCAACTTCCACAATCTCTCCACTCTCTAAATCTTCAAGGGTTATTATTCCAATAGATGGTATATCTATCTCATTTTGATCCTTAACTCTTACGGATATAAGATCATGATGTTTTCCAGATGACTTTATTTTAGTTTTAAAATTATCTGGTAGATTATTTATACTAAAGTCCGAGATTAAAAAGGCTACAACTGTTTTACTAAATGTCTTATTAACAAAGTTAAGAACTTTTAATATATCTGTTTTTTTTCCTACAGGTTTAAAAAATAGTAGCTCTCTAATAATTCTTAGAAGGTGGGTTCTACTTTTAGCCGGAGGGATAAATAGTTCTATTCTGTCTGTAAAAAGTATCAAACCTACTTTGTCATTGTTTTTCTCTGCAGAGAATGCTAAAACACTGGATAACTCGGCAATTAACTCTTTTTTACTCTGGGCTGAACCAAATATTGTAGAGGGACTAATATCAACCATTAAAATAATTGTCCTCTCCCTCTCTTCGTTATATTTTTTTATATGGGGGGTGCCCTGTCTTGCTGTTACATTCCAGTCGATGTTTTTAACATCATCCCCATTTACATACTCTCTAATCTCGCTAAAGTTCATCCCTTGACCCTTAAACACAGAGTGGTAGTGACCTGCTAAGGCATCATTAACTAAATTCTTAGTTTTAATTTCGAGATTTTTAACTTTTTTTAAAACTTCCTTTGTAAAGTTTTTTTCCATTTTATGGTACCGGTACTGTTTCTAAAATTCTGTTTAAAATATCTAGACTTGTTAACTCTTCAGCCTCTGCCTCGAATGTTAAACCGATTCTATGTCTTAGTACATCAGGGGCTATAGCCTTTATATCTGCTGGGGTTACATAACCTCTTCCTTGTAGGTAGGCGTAGGCTTTAGCTCCATCCCTTAGGTTTATAGTTGCTCTTGGGGATGCTCCAATTTTAATATAATCCTTAATATCTATACCAAACTTTTGTGGGTCCCTAGTTGCATAAACAATAGATACAATATAGTCCTTAATATTGTCATCCATATAGATATCTTTAACTATCTCCTTTGTTTTAAGAAGTTCCGATATATTTACAACATTATCAGCCTTTTTAGGTAGATTAGAACCACCCATATCTAGAATTATTCTCTCCTCGGAGACTGTAGGATAGTCGATTACAACTTTTAACATAAACCTGTCTAACTGGGCCTCGGGTAGTGGGTATGTTCCCTCCTGCTCCACTGGGTTTTGGGTTGCTAAAACTAAAAAAGGTGAGGGGAGTTTAAAGGTTTCGTTACCAATTGTTACCTGTTTCTCCTGCATTGCTTCTAGAAGTGCACTTTGAACCTTAGCAGGGGCTCTGTTAATTTCGTCGGCTAAAATAAGGTTTGCATCGATAGGCCCTTTTTTTACTATAAAGTCTAGGTCCTTAGGGTTGTATATCTGGGTTCCTGTTATGTCTGCTGGTAACATATCCGGTGTAAATTGAACCCTTTTAAAGTCAATATTTATACACTCTGCAAGGGTTTTAAGGGTTAGGGTTTTAGCTAGTCCTGGAACACCTTCTAACAATACATGTCCATCTGTTAACATTGCTATTAATAACCTGTCTATTAGTCTATTTTGACCAATTACAATTCTACCCATCTCTTTTCTAAAACGTGTAATCCATTCAGATGTATCTTTTACCATACTGTTTATTTCGTTTATATCAACTGTCCTAATCATTGAACTTTCCATACCTGCTCCTATATTACATAAATAATATATGGTATTGGCCTTACTTGTACATTTCTCTTTTATTAAATAAATGTAATGTTTATTTGGGCATAAAAAAACAGGCTCCTAGAAGCCTGTTAAAGTGTTTTAAATTATCTTAGTATAGGTTTATATATTTTACACCCTCATAAGTTCCACCACCAACATAGTGAACTTTAAAGTTTATATACATATCATAACCACTCCACCAATTATCATCATCATCTAAGAGGTGTTGAAGATTTGAATAATATATATCCACATAATTTCCATTAGTCAGCATATATCCTGTTTGATAGGCCCAATTATAATAGTACCCACAAACAGCTCCTTGATGATCTGTAATTTGCCACTCTATAGATTCAACTGCTAGGTTGCTATTATTAGGTGTTATGTAGAATCTACTATTACCATCAGCATCACCACTATAACTTAAGTAGTCTGGTCCTGAGATATTAAAAGAGTAGTCTATAGTATTATTCTCAAACGCATTAGTTATTGCTGGACTTAAAAGACTTGAATCTGTGAAATTTTCAGTTCCAAATAGTGTTGTAGACTCATTATATGATCTAAAATCAAATACATCTTTATTAAATGAATCTCTTAATAGAATACCTCTTTCTCCAGTATCTGGTTTATCATTATTATTAACATCATGGAATACTATTACAGAGTATGTTTCTTTACCTAGAAAGTCGAAATAGGTATTTATATAGCTATAGTTGTAAAAGCTTTTTACCCTAGTATTGTGAATATCGTAGGTTCCTCCATATACTGGAATTAACATTACTTTTATAGGGTTCGAATCATAAGTTAAAGCTATTGGTACATCTAAATTAACCCGTATCTCATTATTTACAAACTCTTCTCCAGCACTTAGATCATACTCTGGATATGCTGAGTTTAATATAGCATCACAACCTGTAAAAAGAAGTATGACGATGCTTGTTAATATAATTATAAGTTTTTGTTTCATCTTTTATCTCCTTTTATAAGTGTAATACAAAACCGATAGATGGAATTATTCTAGACATAAAATCATCCATAGCACCTGGTTCCTGGTCTGAAAGTCTAGACATGGTTGCAGATAGTTGATCAAAACTATTAAACATAGATGTCCCTGTAAAATTAATACTAAATGCACCAAACTGGTACCCAGCACCTATTCTAAGGTTAACACCTAAACCTGCATCCTCAACTTGTTCGTACTGGCTGTGGATGTATAGGTCATTAAAACCTATTGTTGCTAATAGGTATATTGGACCAATTTTAGGTCTAATACCAAAATCTAGGAAGTTCATAAAACCCGGGGCATTTATACCACTAACCGGTGTACCATCGGCCTCTGTGTATGTTGTTGTTTGGTATACAAACCAGGGTGGCACAATTAACGAATCGTAGGATGCGTAAAACAACCACCAAAAAGAGTAACCAAAATGGAACCCTAAAAGGCTCTCATCACTAGTACTATCAGCTCCAACCCATTGCATTGCTGCCGCTGTTTCTTCTGTTACTAATACATCTCCTGGGGTAAAAGATAACCCAAGTTCTATTTCAGCGAAGATTGTTGTTGATAGTAATACCAGTGTAATTAAAACTGCTATTTTTTTCTTCATTTATAACTCCTTTTAAAATAACTACATTTAATTTTATGATTAAAAAATATAAAATTCAAATGTTTTGAAGGCATTTCTAATAATTAAACAGTAGTTTATTACAATTGTGTTACTATTATAAAGAAAAAACCTACTCCAATAAAAGAGTAGGCCTAAGAATTATATAATAATATAAATTACATTACATCAGATTTAAGAATGTCGATTATTAGTTTAGAGAATTTCTCTTTTACCATCTGTCCTGTTTCTATAACTTCATCACCATCTAGTGGTTGGTCAAGAATTCCAGCTGCCATATTTGTTATACATGATATTCCTAATACTCTAATACCAGCATGAACAGCAACTGTAGTCTCAGGTACTGTGGACATCCCTACAGCATCTGCACCTAGGGTTCTTAAAGCTTTAATCTCCCCTGGTGTCTCGTAACTAGGACCTGTCATATATGCATAGATTCCCTCTTTAAGAGTAAGACCAGATTTTTTTGCAATTTCATGAACTTTTTTTCTAGACTCCTTAGAGTAAGGGTCGGACATATCGTTAAACCGTGGTCCAAAATCCTTATAGTTAGGACCAATTAAAGGATTGGTGCAGAACATGGATAGGTGGTCTGATATTAACATTAAGTCACCTGGAGCAAATGTTGTATTAACTCCACCTGCAGCATTTGTTACAATTAGATCTGTTATTCCTAACATTTTCATGGTTCTTACCGGGAATACTACTACATCCATGTCGTAACCTTCGTAGAAGTGGAAACGCCCCTGCATTAGTAGCACATTTTCGCCTTCTAACTCTCCAATAACTAATCTACCCTTATGTCCCGGTGCAGTAGATGTAGGGAAGGCTGGAATATCTGCATAGTTTAAGTATACAGGGTTTTTTACATCCTCAGCTAACTCCCCAAGTCCTGAGCCTAGAATAATTGCTCTAGTAGGCATAACATCTACCTTACTTTTAATATATTCTGCCGCTTTTTTTATATTTTCTAAATCCTTCATTATATCTCCTTATATTTAATAGTAGTATTATCTTTTACCAGAATCAAATGGTTCTCCAGCAGCCCTTGGAGCACTGGAACTTTTAGAGAAAAGTATTAGTGCTATTAGGGTCATAACATATGGGAAAACCTTTAATATTATACCTGGTATTTGTGCTAAAGCCGGTACCGCCTGGGAAACATTTGCAACAGTACTAGCAAATCCAAAGAAGAATGTTGCTCCTACAATTCCAAGGGGTTTCCATTGACCAAAAATTAGTGCTGCTAGTGCTAAAAATCCTAGTCCTGCAACTGATCCGTTAAACTCTCCAGAGTATGTTACTAAAATTATTGCTCCACCTAAACCAGCAAAGGCACCTGATATTATTACACCTAAGTATCTAATATTATGAACTTTTATACCAGCTGCATCCGCTGCCTGCGGGTGCTCTCCACATGCTCTTAATCTTAGACCGAAAGCTGTTTTATATATTACAAACCAGGATGCTATAACAATTATAATTACTAACCAGGTTGATGGATAGGTATTTGTAAAAAACATTTTACCAAGTAGTGGAATATCCTTAAGCAGGGGGATAGACCATCTGTTAAAACCCATTGTTATTCTTATGTTTCCACTACCTGTAAAACTTCTTGCTACAAAAATTGTTAATGCTCCAGCTATCATGTTTATAGCTGTACCACTTATTACCTGGTTAGCATTTAGGTTAATACTTGCAAAGGCGTGTAGTAGGGAGAAAATACCTCCTAATATCATAGCTGTTAATAAACCTAACCAGATAGCTGGTGTTTGGGGCATAAAATTTTCATAAATATTTATTGATATTGCACTAGCAAATGAACCTACAACCATAAGTCCTTCAAGTCCAATGTTTACAACTCCACTTCTTTCACTAAAAAGTCCACCTAGACTTGTAATTAGTAAAGGAATTGTAAAGGCTACAGCATATGGGAAAAGATTTAAAATTATATCCATTATTTTTTCTCCTTAAGTTTTAATGTAAGTTTGTTTAACCCACGTTCAATTAATACACTTACTGCAGAGAAGTATATAATTGTTGCAATTATTGTATCTCCAATCTCTGGTGGAATATCTGTCATAGCACTCATAAATCCTTTACCTGAGTGGAGTAGACCAAAGAATATAGCCCCTGCTAAGGCTCCATATGGGTTGTTTGCACCTAAAAGGGCAACTGCTATTCCATCAAAACCTGCTGTAGGTAGTATTCCTATCTGCATATTAGATGCGTAACCAACGTAGAAAGTAGCTCCTGCTAAACCAGATAAAGCCCCGGCAATAACCATTGAGAGTACAATGTTTTGGTTTACATTCATACCAGAGTATAGGGCTGCATCCTTATTAAACCCTGTAGCTTTCATCCTAAAACCTGTAACTGTTCTATTAAGTATTACAGATATTATTATTACTACTATAACTGCGATAAAAAATCCTAAATTTATATATGAACCATTAAAAAGCTCTGTTAACCATCCTAACTTTAATGATGAGTACTCTGGAATAAGTCTAGACTCTGTTTCAAGGGATTGTCCTTTAAAATATGCTGGTATTGTGTAATATACAATCCAGTAGGCTATCCAGTTCATCATAATTGTTGCTACAACTTCATGTACATTAAATTTAGCTTTAAGGTAACCAGGAACTATACCCCAAATACCACCACCTATCATAGATGCTAAAATTATTATAGGTAACATAACAGCTTTTGGTAAGTTAAGTGTAAGGGCTATAGCTGTGGCAAATAGACCACCCATTAACATCTGTCCAGAAGCTCCAATATTAAAAAGTCCGGTTTTAAACGCAAAAGCTACAGAGAGTCCAGTTAGGATAATAGGAGTAGCGGTAGCTAACGTATTTCCAACTCTCTCTATACTCATTAACCCACCTTTAAAAAGATAGGTATACCCAGTAAATGGATTATTTCCAATTAAAGTCATTAATAAGGCACCGGCAAGTAATCCTAAAATAACGGATATTATACCTACTATTAATTTATTATTTTTCAAAGTTCTCTCCTTTAGTTATTCCAGCCATCATTAACCCAACTTCGTTTTCGTTGGTTTCTGCTGAATTTACAACGCCTATAAGGTTTCCACTGTTTAAAACAGCTACTCTATCTGAAAGATCTAAAACTTCATCTAATTCAAGGGAGATTAAAAGTACTGCTTTACCTTGATCCCTCTGTTCTATTAATCTTTTGTGAATATACTCAATTGACCCAACATCTAAACCCCTTGTAGGTTGTACCGCTATTAAAAGGTCAGGGTTGTGTTTGATTTCTCTTCCAATTATTGCTTTTTGCTGGTTACCTCCAGACATAGTTCTAGTAATAGAGACAGGGCCTCGACCTGATCTTACATCAAAGTCTTTAATAATCTCTAATGCGTGTTCCCTAATAGGTTTAGTCTGTAAAAATCCATTTTTTGAGAAGGGTTCATTGGATATTATTTCAATAACCATGTTCTCTTCAATTGAGTAATCTAAAACTAGACCGTGTTTATGTCTATCTTCTGGTATATGTGCTATTCCTACATTTAATCTCTCTTTAATAGAGAAGTTGGTAATATTTTGACCATTATGGATAATTTGACCACTTTCGGCACTTCTTAAACCGGTTATAGCTTCCACTAACTCGTTTTGACCATTTCCATCAACACCAGCAATACCTACAATCTCTCCAGCTTTTATTTCTAGGCTGAAATCTTTTAATCCTAAAACTTTTCTAGAGTTTAAAACATTAAGATTTTCTAGTTTTAATATAGTCTCTCCAGGAGTACAATCCTTTTTATCAACTTTAAATGAGATTTTTCTCCCTACCATCATCTCTGCCATTTGGGAGACAGAACTCTCTTTTACATTAACAGTATCTATAACTTTTCCACGTCTAATTACCGTACATCTGTCAGCAGCTTCTTTTATCTCTTTTAATTTATGTGTAATTAAAATTATAGATTTACCCTCATCTATAAGGCTTTTAAATATTTTTAGTAGTTCCTTTATCTCTTGTGGGGTTAATACTGCTGTAGGTTCATCGAATATTAATACTTCTGCATCTCGGTATAACATTTTTAGAATCTCTACTCTCTGCTGCATTCCAACAGAGACATCTTCTATTTTTGCAAAGGGATCCACGTCTAAGTTATACTTATCGGATAAGGATTTTATCTTTTTTGCAGCGTCTTCTAAATTTAATAGTAGACCTTTTGGTTCCATTCCTAAAACAATGTTCTCAGTTACTGTAAAATTATGTACAAGTTTAAAATGCTGGTGAACCATTCCAATTCCATACTCCGATGCATGGTTTGGGTTGTTTATTTTTGCTTTTTTACCCTTTATTTTTATTTCACCTTGTTCAGGTTTGTATAGACCAAAAAGAATACTCATTAGAGTTGATTTACCAGCTCCATTTTCTCCTAATAGGGCTAAAACTTCCCCTTTTTTTAGGTTTATTGAAATATTGTCATTTGCAATTATTCCAGGGAATTCTTTTGTAATATTTGACATCTCTACAACGTATTCCATTTATATATCTCCCATAAGATTTTATCTTGATGTAAGATTACAATGCTTTTTCTGATACGTCAAACAATTATTTCATAAATTTTACATTTTATTACATTAGGTTTTTTTGATAATAAAAAAAGGCTGCATTAAGCAGCCTTTTACCTAAGCTTCTACCTTATATAGCTTAGTTAGAAAGTAAATGTCTATTAAGACTATTCCAAAGTTCATAATAAATGTTGGAAATGAACCAATTAATATTGAATAGACAGAGAACATTGCTGCTCCTATTAAATTGATCCAACGTAATTTAATTATCGATCCCATTGTTAAGGATATTAAAACAACAAACGAACCCATATAACCAAAAATCTCTAATAGACTAATCCCAAATAATTCCAAAAAAAACTCCTATAATTTAAATCTGTAGGGTAGTAATTCATCAATATCTAATATTTTATAATCACCCTTTAAATTCCCTAAAATAATAACACTATCATCATTAGCAAACTCACTAATAACCTGTCTGCATGCTCCGCATGGGCTAACTGGTCCAGTTGTATCTGCTACAATGGCAATAACACTTATGCTTTCCATTCCCTGGGTTTTTGCTGTAAAAATTGCAGTTCTCTCTGCACAGTTAGTAAGTCCATAGGAGCCGTTTTCAATATTTGCTCCTATATGGGTATTACCGTTGTTATCTATTAAAGCAGCTCCTACCTTAAAGTTAGAGTAGGGGGTGTAGGCTCTCTCTCTTGCCTGTATTGCTTTGTTTACGATATCTTGTATCTCTGCTTCTGTCATATTTACTCCTTAAATTAGGGTTGAAAAGCTATTATCTAAATCTGTTCCAAGTAGTAGATTCTCAATTGTAGATGCAATATCTGTAAATGACTCTCTTACTCCTAGGTTGCTAGGTTTTACATTTTTTCCTGCAACTAATACTGGAATGTACTCCCTTGTATGGTCTGAACCGGCAAATGTTGGATCACAACCGTGATCTGCAGTTATAATTAACAGTTCAGATTCCCCCATATTAGATAATATTTCTGGTATATAGGAGTCAAACTCTTCAAGGGCTTTTTTATAACCTAAAGGATCCCTTCTATGACCATATAACATATCAAAGTCTACTAGGTTTGTAAAAATTAGACCCTTTGTATCCTCTTTTAAGGCAGATAGGGTTTTTTGTATTCCATCTAGGTTACTTTTATTTGTCCCCTTAGTCTCTGTAATACCTTCTCCACAGAAAATGTCGTTTATTTTACCAATAGCAACTACGTCTAATCCACTATCTTTTATTCTGTTTAGAGCAGTTGGACTATCTGGTTTAATAGCATAGTCATGTCTATTTGCTGTTCTAGTGTAGTTACCCTTTTCCCCAATATATGGCCTTGCAATTACTCTGGCAACAGGTGATAGCTCATTACATATTTCAAGGGCTATTTCACAAGCTTTGTATAACTCTTTAAGTGGTATCTGTTCCTCGTGGGCTGCAATCTGTATTACAGGGTCAGCAGATGTGTAAACTATCCATTTCCCACTGTTTTTTTGTTCTTCCCCATAGTCATCTAATACTTTAGTTCCTGAGTATGGAAGGTTACATAGAACTCCACGGCCTGTTCTTTTTTCAAGTTCTTGTAATACTTTGTCTGAAAATCCATTAGGGTATGATGGGAAGGGAGTCTCTTTAACTAGACCTGCTAATTCCCAGTGCCCTACAGTTGTATCTTTTCCCTTGGATTTCTCCATAGCTTTCCCATAAGCACCTGTGGTATCTGTAGTTGGTTTTACACCTAATATATTTGTTAAATTACCAAGGCCTAATTTTTCCATGTTTGGTAGATTTAACCCACCACAACTCTCTGCTATATGGCCAAATGTATTGCTTCCCACATCACCGAATTTATCTGCATCTGGAAGCTCTCCTACACCTGCACTATCTAATACTATTAGTGTTACTCTATCAATTTTGTCCATGTAAAACTCCTTAATATTGTCCTTCTACGGCTTTTCCAGTTGTCATTAATGATACGCCTGAGCTAGTTCCAAGCCTTGTTACGCCCATATCTATATATTTTGTAGCTGTTTCGAGGTCACGAACACCACCAGAAGCTTTTATCTGCGCTTTACCTTCTACAATGGATTTCATTATCTCTACATCTTCAAAAGTTGCTCCGTTTGTTCCAAATCCAGTTGAAGTTTTTACAAAATCAGCTCCAGCTGAAACAGATAGTCTACAAGCTTCCCTTATTTCGTCTTTAGTTAAATAACAAGTTTCAAGGATCACTTTTAGAACATTAGTACCAATACTCTTTTTAATATCTCTGATCTCTTGTTCTACTTCTTTGTACATGCCTGATTTCATAAAACCAACATTTAAAACCATGTCAATTTCATTTGCACCGTTATTTATACAGTTTTTTGCTTCGTTTATTTTACTACTACTATCCATAGCACCAAGAGGGAAGCCTACAACTGCTGCAACTTTAACATCTGAACCTTCTAACTCTTTTTTAGCTAATTCAACATAACAGCCGTTAACACAAACAGAGTAGAACTTGTATTGGGTAGCTTCTTTACATAATTTCTTTATATCATCTGGTGTTGTAACTGCCTTTAAAACCGTATGGTCTATGTATCTATTTAATTCCATTCTTATCTCCTAATAACCT
This sequence comes from Thiospirochaeta perfilievii, assembly GCF_008329945.1. Lineage (NCBI taxonomy): Bacteria > Pseudomonadati > Spirochaetota > Spirochaetia > Spirochaetales > Spirochaetaceae > Thiospirochaeta > Thiospirochaeta perfilievii. The sequence continues at coordinate 3,470,453 of NZ_CP035807.1, forward strand.
TTTTCTAAGTAATATTTTTTCATCATCACTAATAAATGCATGATTTATGGCATTTAAATTAAATAGTAAAATATCTTCACTATCTACTTCAAAATATTTTTTTAACAATAAAACTTCATTGTTAAAATTTGTATTTGAAACTCTTCTGTTATCACTATTTAAAGTAACTTCTACCTTGTCTTTTAAGTATTGCATTATAGGATACTCTGAAAAATTTGGTATAGCATTTGTATCTAGGTTGCTTTTAGGGCAACACTCAAGACATATGTTGTTCTCCTTAATTAGTGCCAGGGCGTTTTTATCCTCATAGGCTCTAATACCGTGGCCTAATCTAGATGCGCCAAGTTCAATTGCATCAATTATACTCTTGCAGCCTCTAGCTTCCCCTGCGTGTATAGTAAAGGGAATATTCTCTCTTTTGGCCTTGGTGAAGAAGTTTTTAAAAAGTGTAACAGGGAAACCTGCCTCATCTCCTGCAAGATCTAGTCCTACAACTCCTCTTTTTTTATATCTTTTACATAGATCTATTAAAAAATAGTTGTCTTCCTCTTTTATATGCCTCATGGCGCATAGCAGTAGAGTCACTTTTATATCATATTTCTCCATAGCCCTATCAAAGCCGGTTAAAATGGATTCCACTACTAAATTAGGAGTTAGCCCCTTTTTTATGTGTTGAATAGGGGCAACCCTAATCTCTGCATAGATAGTGTTTTCTAATGCTAAATCTTCTACTAACTCAAAGGATACTCTCTCTAATGCCTCTTCTGTCTGCAGAATAGCAATTGGTAGGTCGAATTTTTTTAAGTAATCAACTAGGGTTTTATCCCTCTCTCCAATGGAGACCATCTCCTCTACTTTTTCTAAGGTTATATCCTGGGGTAGAACCTTACTTGAAACCCCTAACTCATGTAGTGTCTCCACTCGAATAGAGCCATCAAGGTGCAGGTGTAGTTCTACTTTCTTAACATCATTCATCTCTGTAACCTAAACATTAACCGATTCAATTTCAATAACAATATCCCGCTCTTTTGTTTGAGTATTGGATATTGTGTAAGCATCTAATATCATCTGTTTAGAGCTCTCAATGTTTTTATCATCATTATAATAAACAGTTGCTAAAAGTTCCCCTGTCTCAATTTTATCCCCAACTTTCTTGTTTAGAATTAATCCAACGGCGTGGTCAATAACATCCTCTTTTGTTGCTCTTCCCGCACCTAAAACCATAGCAGCCTTACCAATTGTTTCAGCCTCTATCGTGTTAACATAACCTGAATCTTTAGCGTAAACAGCTACTGAGTTTTTCGCTGTTGGTAGTAGTTTATAGTCATCAACTATGTTTTCATCACCACCTGCTGATTTTATAAAGGCTTTAAGCATCTTAGCCGGCTTTCCACTCTGTATCATATCTTCGACCATTTGTCGTCCCTTATCTAAATCTTTAACATCGCCTTTAAGTTGTAAACCTATAGCGGCAAGTGTTTTTACAAGGTATGAAAACTCTTTAGGACCTCTACCTTTTATTGTCTCTATAGCCTCAATTATTTCAAGGGAGTTTCCTACGGCAAAACCTAGGGGTTGGTCCATATCTGTTATGCAAGTAACAACTTTTCTATCTAATGAGTCACCAATTTCTCTCATTGTTTTTGCTAGCTTTCTTGCATCATCCAGACTCTTCATAAATGCACCACTACCAGTTTTAACATCTAGAATAATTCCATCAGCATGAACTGCTAGTTTTTTACTCATAATAGATGCTGCAATTAAAGGTATACTTGAAACTGTAGCTGTAACATCCCTTAAAGAGTATAGTTTCTTATCTAAAGGTACTATTTTATCAGAGTAACCCATAATTCCTGTACCACACTCATTAACTAACTCTACCAACTCCTCTTTTGTTTCTGGGAAAGTAAAGCCTTTAATTGATTCGAACTTATCAATTGTACCACCTGTATGGCCTAGTCCTCTTCCTGATAGTTTAGCTGTTCCTATATCAAAACTAGCAAATAGGGGAGCTAACGCTATAGTTGTTTTATCACCAACACCACCGGTGCTGTGTTTATCAATTAATATTTTATTTATACCTTTAAAATCGATTAAATCTCCGGAATTCATCATTTTTTCAGTAAATACTTTTAATTCATGTTTTTCCATTCCATTAAAGTAAACAGCCATTAAAAATGCAGACATTTGGTAGTCTGGAACATTACCTTCTAAGTACTCATCTAGTAAATAAGCGATCTCTGTATCCGATAGTTTAATACCATCTCTTTTATTCTGAATAATATCTACAATTCTCATGTTAACTCCTTAACTCTATTTATATGACTTATTTATATAATAGTCTAATTTTTGTTACTTGTAAAACAATATTTGTAATTTTCTGTAATAAAATGTAATTTAATGTAAGTAGATGAAATTTTTATATGTTGTAAGATTTTATAAGTTGGGTTAATATGTTTTAAGATGAAAACTTTACCAAGAAAAAAAATAGTAATAGATGATGTTGCAAAGAGTGCTGGAGTTTCCACTGCTACAGTATCCAGGGTTATAAATGGATATGAAGGGGTTAGTATAGATGTCTCCAATAGGGTTAATGCTGCAATAGAAGAGTTAGGGTATATAAAGCCTATTAAACCAAAAGACAGGTCAAATTCCAATAAAAAGATTGGCGTTGTCGTTCCAAACATACAAAACCCATACTCTTCAAATCTTGTGAAGCAGATTGAGGATACACTGGATAATTTTGGTTACTCTGTTATGGTTATGGATTCAAAAAATGATCCAGATAAGTCTATAAACTGTGTTGAAACCCTTATTGATAGTGGTGTTGCAGGATTAGTATATATTCCTACACATATTAAGTGTGAACAAGAGAATGTTCTTAAGGATATAGACCTTCCTATAGTATTTTTAGGTAGAAAGGTTGACTTTAAAGAAGCTTGTTTTGTTGGTTCTGAAACATTTATAGGTGCATATAATGGAGCAAAGTATCTTCTTAGTCTTGGACATAAGGATATACTCTATATTACTGGTGATAGCAGTAATTTAAGTGAAAAAAGTAGTGCTAGTGTGGATAAGCAGGGGTATAGTGGTTTTATTGAGGCTTTAGAAGAGAGTGGTATAAACTTTGATAAAGATAACCTGGTATCCGGGGACTATAATATGAATACTACATATGAACTTGTAAGAGAAGCTATTACTAATAAGAGCTTTACTGCTATTTTTACTTCCGGTGATGTTATGGCCTATGGTGCATATAAGGCAGTATTAAGTTCAGGTTTATCTGTACCTAATGATATATCGATTCTAGGTTTTGATGATCTACCAATGTCATCTGTATTAGACTTAACAACAATTTCTCAAAATGCCTTTGGTATTGGTCAAAATGCTGGTCTTTTATTACATGATCTTATTGAGGAGAGAAAAGAGGGTCCACAGGAGATAATACTTCCTACTAATCTGTGTATTAGATCAACCTGTGGAATTAAAAAGGAGTAATTAACTCCTTTTTTTATAAAAACTTTTACCCTTTTTATTCCCTGCTTTCGGGTTATATTGGAATGGATCAGGAACTTTTTTCTTTGAAGGCTTATTTTCATCAGCTTTAGGTTTAAAACCAGTAACTCCAACCACATTGATACTATTTTTAAGCATCTTTTCGATTTTTTTAAGTTGTTGCTTTTCATCTGGTGATACTAGGGATATAGCTTTACCACTTTTCCCTGCTCTACCAGTTCTACCTATTCTATGAACATAATCTTCAGCGACTTGGGGTAGGTCATAGTTAACTACATGGCTTAAGTCCTCTAAGTGAATTCCTCTAGCTGCAACATCTGTTGCAATTAACGCTTGAAGGTCTCCCTTTTTAAAATCCTTAAGGGCTCTAGTTCTTGCCCCCTGACTTTTATCCCCATGGATAGCTGCAGATGGTATTCCGTTTTTATCTAAACTTTTTGCAAGTCTATTAGCTCCATGTTTTGTTCTAACAAAAACTAAAACCTGATACCAATTTTCGGTCTCAATTAGATGTTTTAGTAGGTGTTGTTTCTGAGTTTTATCTATGTGATGAACAATTTGATCAACCTTCTCTGCGGCACTATTTCTCTTTGTAACTTCTACTGATTTTGGGTTTTTTAGAAGTTCATGGGCTAGGGCTCTAATCTCAGTCCCATAGGTAGCAGAGAATAGTAGGTTTTGTCTTACATTAGGAAGTTTAGTCATTATTTTTTTTATATCCCTAATAAAACCCATATCCAACATTCGATCTGCTTCATCTAGAACAAATATTTCAATACTGCCTAAATTAAGTGTACCCTGGCTTAAATGATCTAATAGCCTACCTGGTGTAGCAACTAAAATATCAACACCATTTTTTAATGCTGAGATCTGGGGGTTTATTTTAACCCCACCAAAAATAGTTAAAATATTAAGTTTTAGATTATTTCCATAGTGTCTAAAACTCTCTCCAACCTGGGCTGCTAACTCCCGTGTCGGTGTTAATATTAAGGCTCTAGGGTGTTTCGATACTCTCTCTTTATCACTTAAGTTATTTAAAATAGGAAGGGCAAAGGCTGCTGTCTTTCCTGTTCCTGTTTGGGCTCCACCAAGAAGGTCTCTTCCTTCTAAAATTGCAGGTATCGCTCCTACCTGTATTGGAGTAGCCTCTTTGTAACCCTTAGATTCAACTGCTCTAAGAATTTGGGAATTTAATCCCAGTTTATCAAATTTCAATTATAATTCTCCTAAACCAACCTGCATTAATAAATGCTCCAGTCTAGGTGGTTATAACTTTTTAATCAGTTTTTTGACTGGATAATTACTGTCGAACTGGAAAAATAACATTTATATCAAAAAAAGTATATAAAGGAATTCTATATATTAGAAAATAATTTGATTAGTTACATTTACCCGACTATTATATTGTTTTACAATTATAGAATGGATGATGTTAGAGAGCAGTTTATAAAAGAGAGGGAGGAGAGGTATGGTGGTAGTATATCTTTTATCTCATTTGCGAAGTATATAGGAAGTTCTTTGGGTAATAAGCCTGAGAATTTAAGTGGTTTAATCTATATAATAGGACAAAATATCTATTTTGAAGATTTTCAACCATCCCCTAGTATTTTATTAACTAATAGGGATCAGACCCCCTATAGGAAATTTGAAATAGCAATTAACTTGGATGATATTTTAGAAGCTGTAAATGTAAAAGAGTTAGAATGTAAGAAATCTATAAATGGTCTTACACCTAGTAGCGAAATAACAGGAATTAAAACCTGGTTTGAAAAACTCTTTTTTAAATCTGTAGTTATGATAAGGTTAAAGGATAAAAGTTCTATCTTCTTGGATATTACAAATAATAAGGTATTTTTAACCAAAATTTGATCTTATCTCTTTTTAAACTTATATTTTAGACATGAAGAATATAAACTCGATAAAAAATAGAATTTCTGTAAGATCTTTTAAGGATAGAGAACTTAGTGAATCTTTAACTAAACAAATCCAGGAACTAGTGAATAAAAGATATGTAGGTCCATTTGGTAATGAGATCAAATTTAAGATTATTGATACAAAGAGTAGGGAGTTAGCCAGTTTAGGTAAGATGACATCTTATGGTGTTATAAAAGGGGCTAGGCTCTATATTGTTGGTTATTGTAAACCTGACAATGAGTCTCTATATGATTATGGCTACTGTTTAGAAGAGCTAATACTAGATTTAACAGACTTAAATGTTGGGACTTGTTGGTTAGGTGGTACATTTGGTAGAGGTTTTATATCAAAGGCTGTTGACTTACCAGATAATATGGTTATACCTGCAATTACTCCAATTGGTCTTATCCATGAGAAACGAAAATTTAGTGATAAATTGGTTAGGTATATTGCTAAATCTGATAAGAGGAAAACCCATGACCAACTATTTTTTAACCTAAATAAGTCTGGGGATGTATCTGTTTTAGATTTTAATGAGAATAAACCCAATGTTACACAACTTCTTGAAATGGTTAGAATCGCCCCTTCAGCTTCCAACAAACAGCCATGGAGAATTATAGTAAATAGAAGTAGTTTACACCTCTATTGGGATTATGACCAAGCATATAATTCAGGTATTAAAAGCCATAATATTCAGGCTCTTGATATGGGTATTGCTCTTTCACATTTGAAAATAAGTGCAGATGATTTAGGAATAAGTAACTCTTTCTCTGTTAATAATCCTAATATTGATAATGTGTCTTGGAACTATGTAGGAACATTTAACATAGGGGAGTAAAAAATGAAGAAGTGCTTATTATTAACTACCCAGGGGATAATCACAATATTGCTAAAAATCAAAGGGTTGCCCAGGAGGCTGACTTAGAGTGGTTTAGAGGGTTTATTAACAGATAAAAAATATGCCATTTGGCATATATTAAATAGGTGAAAGTAGCTTTAACATATTAGAAGGAGTAGTAAGTATGATTTCTAATAAAACTATGGAACACCTGGAAAAAATAGCCAGTAAAAACAGTTGTGAGCTTAATCAAGAGTGTGTAGAACTAATTGTAAAAGGTTTTGTTGAAAAGCTTGAGTGTTTTGATAATTTAGTTAAGGATAACTCTTTAGAAGAGATAAAATACTTTAATAAAGATGATCCATCCGGGGTTTTAGTTATAACATATTCTGGTTCACTATTAAGTATTGGGCCACTTAAAAATGGGGTTAGAAAGTCTAGGTATGCAAGCATTGGCATTAGAAGAGATGTCCCAAAGATTGCTACCGATGACTTCTCGACTCTGCTTAGTGATATTTCTATGGATAAGTCTATACATTTTAAATCAGGGCCAATAAATAAGACTTCCTGTATTTATAAGTTAGCAAGGGTACAAAACAACTTAGATTTAGAAAAACAGGAGACTATATTAAGTGGTGCTACTATGGTTTTAGTTAAAGAGTTTATTAAGGTAAATAATGAGTATTAAAACTCAATAATATCCTTGTAATCCACATGATACTCCCCACTATGAAGGTGGTTATAACTTATAACATTTATTAAATTATCCTTGGTTTTAAGAACTCCTCTGCTAAAGTGTCCTAGATATTCACTTTTAACTATTTCACCCTTAAAATTAATTGAATTTTCTTGGCTTTTACCTAGTTTAACTGATTCTGGCCTAAAAAAGAGTTTCCTGTTTTCTAATATAATATAGTTTGACTCACCTATAAATTTACCAACAAATAGGTTCTTTGGTTTTGTATATAGTTGTGTAGGGGTAGAGAACTGCTGCAATCTACCATTTTTTAATAGTGCTATTCTGTTAGAGACAGTTAATGCCTCTTCCTGGTCATGGGTAACATAAAGAGTTGTTATTTTAAACTCTTCTTGAATCGATTTGATCTCATATCTAAGTCTCTTTCTAAGGTCTGCATCTAGGGCACTAAGTGGCTCATCAAGTAGGAGAAGTCTAGGTTTTATAGCTAAGCTTCTGCCTAAAGCGACCCTCTGTTTCTCTCCCCCAGACAATTGGGAAATAACTCTTTTATTGTAATCCTTAAGGTGAAGAGAGTCTAAAATAAAATTTACCTCATCCTTTATAATACTTTTCTTGATATTTCTAGCTTTTAAACCGTAGCCAATATTATCCTCTACATTTAGATGGGGAAATAAGGCGTAGTTTTGAAAAACAATACCTATATTTCTTTTATTAGGAGGAATCTTATTCATATTTATTCCATCTAAAATAAAATCCCCTTTATCTGGTTGTAAAAAACCTGCAGCTATTCTAAGGGCTGTTGTTTTTCCACAACCACTAGGACCTAAAAGGGTAACCAGTTCACCCTTATTTATACTTAAATCTAACTTTAGGTTAAAACTATCTAAGTTTACTTCTATATCTTTCCACTCTACAAACATTCTAAATATCCACGCTATCCATTAATCTAAATGATAAAAAACTTAATAATAAGAGTATAGAGCCAAGGGCACACGCTCCGTAAAAATTATATGAACCTATTAATTGATAAATTGCTAGGGGTAGTGTCACAAAACCTGATGGAGCTAACATAATTGATGCATTCATCTCTCCTACAGATAGAGAGAATGAAAATACTCCTGCAGTTATTATACCTCCTTTAATAAGGGGTAGCTCTACCTTTAAAAAAGTTTTAAACCTTCTGTATCCCAGGGACTCTGAAGCTTCTATTAGAGAGATATCAATAGTCTTGTAGATATTATTAATCGACCTAATTGAGATAGGCAGAGATATAAATGTATGGGCAAAAACTATAAAAATAAATGAGCCTGGCAGGTTTAGATTTAGGTAGCTTAATCCAATTATTATAGATGATATTCCCATGGGTAAAAAGAATAAAATTGTATATATGGATTTAAGTTTAAAATTTTTATTTATATTAAATGTAACTAATAGGGCCATGGGTATAGTCATTAAAAGAGTTGATAAGCCTAGTAGTAGGGAGTTTTTTATCGCTTCAATAGATGTCATATTAAAGCTATTTGTTAAACTTCCAAAAATTGATTTATACCAGTGAAGGGAGAAATAGACTCCTCCTGTAAAGCCCTCTTTTCTTAAAAATGAGCTAATAACTATAGCTACTAGGGGTGCTACTAATATTAATGTTAAGGGTATAATATAGGTTGAAAATAATAACCCTGTTTTAATACTAATTTTTTTAACCAGGTTACTTCCATCAATAAACTTAGGCTCTCTCGATTCACTTTTAAGGTATAAAAATAGAATTAACAGAGTAAATAGACTCTCTATTATGGAAAGGGAGGCCGCCTTAGGAATATTTAGGGATATACGTGCAAATCTGTAAACTTCAACCTCTATTGTTGATAAATTTGGTCCACCACCTAAAACAAGTATTATACCAAAACTCATAAAGCAATATAAAAATATCAGGGTAAAACTTGTTAAAATACTTGATGTTAAATAGGGAATTGTAACTTTAAAAAAAGTCTTAATCTTTCCTAGACCTAGGGAGTATGAAGCCTCTATAACCTCATAGGGTATTTTTTTCCATCTAGAGGATATAATTCTAATGGCCAGGGGGGTGTTATAAAATATATGGGCTAATAAAACAGCTTTAATGGAGTATAGAATTTTTAAAGGTGGAGATTTAAGTTCAAATAAACTCATTAATAAATTATTTAAATAACCACTATTTCCAAAAAGTAAAACAAAGCCTAATACAGTTAAAATTGATGGTAGAATAAATGGTAGAGTTGATAGGGATAAAAATACTCTCTTACCAATAAAGTTGTATCTTGTTAAAAGATATGCTCCAGGTATTCCTATTAAAACAGATAATAGGGCACTTAAAAGCCCTTGATAAACCGTAAATGATATTATCTTCTTATAATAAAAACTATTATAAATATCCTTAAAAAATTCAAAATTTAAACCTTGAATTAAAACCTTTAAAAGGGGGAGATAAAAAATAGTAATTAGGAAGAGAAGTGGCAGTAAAATTAGAATTTTACTGCCTTTTATTTTAAACACTATTTTACAGCGTTTTCCGACCACTGATTAATCCAGACTTCGTAATTCTTTTCAATATCACTAAAGTCTAGTTGTAGGGATGTCTCAGGTTTTAGGGCTGAATCATAGGATTTTGGTAGTTCTACAGAGTTATTTACAGGAAACATCCAGTTTGTAAGTGGAATGATCTGTTGTGCATCTGCAGATAACATAAAGTCGATGAATTTTTTAGCATTAACTTCATTTTTAGAACCTTTAACAATACCTAAACCTTCTAATTGCATATAGTTCCCTTCTTCAAAAAGTAGAGCTTTATATCGATTATTATCTTCATACTCTATATGGTAGCTGGGACTTGTTGTATAACTTAATACCATAGGAGCTTCCCCCTGGGTAAAAAGTCCATAACCTGATGTCCAACCATCGGTTATAGTTAAAATTGAAGGTTTTAATCTGTTCCAGTAGTCTAAGTATTTATCCCCATATACTGAGATTGTCCATAATAGAAATCCTAAACCTGGGCTAGAAGTTCTTGGGTCCATAAGGATTAAAGAGTTTTTATACTCGGGTTTTGTTAAATCTTCTAAAGATTTTGGTGGATTACTTAATACTTTTGAGTCATAAATAATTGAGAAGTATCCGTAGTCAAAGGGGATAAGGCTACTCTTTTTATCAAATTGAAGCCCCTTATCTAAGCTCTTAACAGTGTCACTAGAGTATGGTTTAAGAACATCACTCTTTAAAGCTTTAGCTAATAAATTGTTGTCTATACCAATTACTATATCTGCTTTTGGTGCCTCTTTTTCACTAATAACCTTTGTTAATACAGATCCTGCATCACCAAAACTTACCATGTTAACTTTTACACCATACTTCTCTTCAAAAAGTGGAACTATTTGAGGTCCTGGACCCCACTCAGAGGTAAAAGAGTCATAGGCATAGATGACTAATTCATCTGTAACTGTTTGTTTTTCTTCATTATTACTTGATGCAAATAATGAGAAGGACATAACTATTAATAAAAATAGAAGTGTTAGTTTTTTCATTTTTTTTCTCCCAAAATGCTTTTTTGGGGGTATTGAGATAAGTTCTCCCTACGTTGGAATTATCCAAATCAGGTTAACGGGTTTAATCTCAGATCACAAAGAGTGAACACCCCGGAATTACCTCACATTACATTTTTTTATAAATTAAGTAAACATATATCTATCAAATTCTGAAACCAATAAAAAATGAGTGTTCAGCAATCTCTATATCATCTAAATATGTATTATTAAGTGTATTATTGGAGAATATATCTTCAAATTCAAAATTTATACCAGCAAATATTGCAAAGTCATCCCATAACGGTAGAGCTAACTTTAAGCTTAAATTTGGATGACTTCTTAAATATTCAATATTGTTTTTAGTATATAACAATCTGTTATTTAAGGAGAAGTCAGCTTCAGTATATAGACTTCCTAGTGGGATATGAAGACCTAACCCTGCCCCAATACTAAAGGTCTCAATATTTTGTAGGTCCTTAGGTAATCCAACATATAGTAGATGATATAAAATACTAGATCCAAACTGATAATCTATAAACTGTTCTTTAGTTGTATCATTGTACCTATAGTTAAAGTTTTTTATTCCATCTGTTGAGATATTTATTAATCCAATAGAGAGGCCTTTAATATCCTTATTAATATTAATTAGACCTATTTGAGTTCCATATACATAGTCAGCTTTATTAACTAGGGATATCTGAGCACCATAAACATTATCTGCACTATTATAAAGGGATGAAACTTGTATACCTTTAAACTGCTCCCCACTGTTAAATAAAGATGATATTTGCAAACCATTCATATTTTTAGACATATTAAAAAGTCCAGCTAATTGGATACCAGACGTATTTTTACTACGATTATAAAGACCTGTTAGCTGTATATTAAAACCGTGGGAGTTCCCTCCTATAAAGTTGTTTAGACCAGATAATTGAACAACATTTCCCTCAGTATCAGATCCTATATGGTTAAATAGACCAGAGCTTTGAAGTGTTACAGAGTCTGAACCATTACTTATCCAATTGTATAGTCCTGAGATCTGTACTCCGTAGTTCTCAATATTCCCTCCAGTTGTATTAAATAGACCTGATAGTTGTAACCCGGAAAGATCTCCACCATTTACATTAAAGAGTGCTGAAATCTGGGCCCCAAAGGCATCATTGATAACCATACTACCTAGGGCAATTTGAAATCCATTAAGGGAACCTGCCTTAGAAAAAAGATTTATATCACTTCTTAACTCACGTATATTATCCATTGTGGACCATCCAAAAACAGCTGTGGCTTCAGGAACATTTAAATCATACTCAATTTGATTACTTTTTCCTCCACGGATTACATTCTTCTCAGGTGTAAACTCTTTATAATTATTTAGTGTTAGGGGCTTACTATCACCAACGTAGAGGGTAATTTGTTGCTTATAATATATCCCATCAACCTCTTTTATTACTGTATAAGTTGATGAAGGTACTGATATTCTAAGGGATGAACCATATTTTTTATTAACCTCACTAATTAGATTATCCTCCCTATCTCTGATAAAAAATCTACCAAAATCTTCATCAGCTAACTCAAGGCTGGACTCTGCATTTCTTAAATCTGTTAAAACGATATCTCCAGAGCCTGAGAGTCTAAAGTCATAGGATGCATGTTGTGCCCCAGCTTGTGTTGTTTCTGTCCTAGCTAGGGTCTCGTTGGAGGCGTAACTATAGGCCTCATGGAGTGATACTTTACCATCTAGGGACGTATCTGCAGCTCCCCTAAGTGCAGATACAAGAAAATGGGTAAAAAATGATGCCTGAAGAGTATTTGACTCCTGGGCTGACTCATCCTCTGCAGATGATGTGATAAATGCGTGTCCAGTTGTTTTTATAGACTCATCAACTAAAAATGCAGCACTGTGTTTACCACCTTTTAAAAGGGTAAATGCCCCAGAGGAACAGGAGTCTAGAATTCCTATTTTAACATCAGCTGTTGTGTTCTCAAGATCCTGCTTTAAGGTTAAATATGAGTATAAATCATCTCTAATTAATAATCCCTCCTCTGTTGAGTGGCCAGAGTAGTAGAATACAAGTTCAGTTCTAGTTTTATCCCCATCAGACATTATTCTTTTTGTTAATCGGTCTAGGGATCTTTTAATAGTAGATAGGGTAGGGTTTAGAAGTAATATACTATCACTTTTCTCAATCCCACCAATATCCGAGAAAACTTCTGCTATCATTTTAGCATCGGACTCTGCGTATCTTAATATGGCTCTCTCATCCCCACCATCATTAACCCCAATAAGTATAGCGTACCTTTTTACTAAACGGTTCTCATTTGAATAAAGTGATATTGATAATAGAAGAAAAATTGCTATTCTTATTTTTTTATCATTTTTTATTCCTTTAATAGTGTTATAGTTTTAATATTGTATTTTGATGGCAGTTCTAAATCTGTTACAATTTTTCCCTGATCAATTTTTATATCAAGTGTTGCATTTCTTACAAAGGAGAAATCAAATGAGCTATTTGAAGTTACTAAGTAGAATTTCTCAAAGTAGGGGGCAGCATCTAGGGTATAAGAGGATGGAAGTGTTACCTCTTTACCAATATCAAGTTTAGTAGAGCTAAAGACCTCCTCTGGATAGTGAAATGTTATATTGTTTAACCCATCAACAGAGAAGATAATCCCAAAATTGTCTGATGTCTTATATGTTATCTGTAGTTGATCATTCTCATAAACCCTATCTAGGTCTCTCAATTTTTCAATTTTATCCATATCTTTTAAATATATGTTAATCTGCTCAGAGCCCTTAAGTAGTATATCATCGCTATCTTTAGAGTCTGCTGTAGGAAGAATATTAAAAACAAGGATTAGGCATGCAGCAGCAGTTAATAGTCCTGTTACTACTTTTTTGGGGAATTTTACAATACTAGGGCTATTATCTAATCTAGTTTTTGTCTCCTCTGCAAGTTCACTAATATTAAATTTTTCAAAGAAGTTTTTATTTGAGCTCTCAATGTAATCTAAATACTCTTTATCACTCTCATTTAAATCTATCTTCTTGTTTTTTAAGTCATCCAGTTTATACTGCTCAAGGCGAAGGTTAAATTTCTTATCTGACATCTATTGCTCCTTTAATAGTAGAGACTTTTCTCTTAAATTTCTTAATCTTTTTCTAACTCCAGAGACAGAAAGGCCTACTTGGTTGGCTGTCTCCTCTAGTGTAAATCCATCAACATAGTGCAGAACTGCTATAGTTTTTGTAGAACTTTTCTCACTTTTGAATAATCGCTCTAAAAAATGATTTGTGAGAACTAATTTAGTAGGATCATCATAACTTGCAATTATTTGTAGGATCTCATCAGACTCACACTCAGGAGTGTTTTTCCTTTTTCTTATGATATTTAAGCAGGTATTTGTTGCTATTGTATATAAAAGACTTGATGGAGCATCCATAGTTAAATCATCCTTTTTTCTAATTAATTGAACAAAAACATCCTGCATCGCATCTGTAGCTTGCTCTTCATTTTTAAGCATTGTCTTACACCGTCTATAAACCATAGGTCCATATTTTTTGTACAATAATTCTATATCCATTTTCGATTCCATATATGTAAAACCTCTACCTTATTAATATGTTACTTTTTTAATTATTATATTCATTGGCAGACTAATGTAAATTAAGTTATATATTTTTATTTTGACACTTTTTGAATATTATTATATAAAAACATTTAATTTTTAAACTTTTTATTATATAGTTAATTATAAAATCTTTTAGGAGATGGGAAATGGCATTAGATATGAGTTATAAGGGAAAAGAGTTTCCTTCTTATAGTTTCAAAGTAGAGCACTGCAAAATTAAAGAACTTTGTGGTGCAATTGGTGATAAGAATCCAATATATTTCGATTCAGAAGAGGCAAAAAAAGATGGGTATAAGGACAGTCCTGCACCTTTAACATTTGCTTCATTGATGAGTTTTTGGGGATACCCTGAGATCTGGAATAGAATGACTGAGATTGGTATTGATATTAAAAGGCTTCTTCATGCAAAAGAGGAGTATGAATATTTAGAACTAATTTATCCAGGTGATGAACTTACAGGTACTGTATCTGTGGACTCCTTAAGGGATGGAAAGATGCAGATGGCTTGTTTTAAAACTACATTTAAACGGGGAAGTGAAGTTGTTTTAATTGCAAAAATGACTATTATGGTTCCACCGGCAAACTAGGGAGAGTAATATGAGTTTAGATATAAATAAATTGAGTGTTGGAGATATTATCCCTGAAATTAAATTTGATGAAGTAACCCAGGTACAGCTTATTAAGTACGCTGGAGCTGCAGGAGATTTTAACCCAATACATACAGTCCCATCCTACGCTAAAGAGGCGGGTTTAGACGGTACAATTGCCCACGGTATGTTGATAATGGGTATGCTAGGAAAGCTTATATCAGATTGGTCTGGTATAAAACACGTAACAAAGTACGGTGTAAGTTTTAAGAGTAAAACTGTACCTGGTGATACTTTAATTGCAAAGGGTGAGATTAAGAAAATTACTCCAGGAGACGGGTTTTCTTTAGTTGATTGTAAGGTTTATATAGAAGATACATCTGGTGATGTAAAAGTTGATGGAAAGGTTACAATAAAGCTATAATTTATACTTCACCAAGAAGTAGTCTTGGGTTAATAGGCTCTTCATTTAGATGAATTTCAAAATGTAGATGAGGGCCTGTTGACTTACCACTGTTCCCCGTAGTAGCAACTAAATCACCTTTTTTTAACTTATCTCCCACCTTTAAAATTACCCTGTTTAAGTGGTAGTAGTGGGATGAATACCCATTGGGGTGTTTAATTATTAAATAATTCCCATAAAATTCAGAATAACCTATATTATTAATCTCTCCATCATAGGGGGATAGAACCTTAGTCCCTATAGATGCCCTAAAATCTAAACCAGAGTGGAACTCTGTATTCCCTGTATATGGATTCTCTCTATTTCCAAATTCTGATGTTATTATTGGACTGTTTAATGGACTTTTAAATGGAGTTACTAAAAAATTTAGTCTTTCCGTAGCAGAAAACCCTCTTCCCGGGTATAGTTTTATGTTTTTATTATTAAAATTAACTTCAACTATATTGGAATCTTTAAAAATCTTTTCAGTATATATCCCTGGACAGGTAGGAATATAGACGAATTTAAGACTTGGAAAAAAAAGTTTGTTTTCTAAGCTATTTAGGGTCGCTATGGAGTCGTAGCTTATATTAAATCTAGATGCAATAGAGAAAATAGTGTCTCCATTTTTAATAATATACTTATAAAATTGTGGTTGAACTATCTTTTTTCTCAATAATATTCTCTTATTATTCTCTTTGATATCAGCAACAACCTGTTTAAATAAGATATCACTATTTCTAGTTGAAATTTCTGGATATGAGAAAAGAGTAATTGAGTTTATTAGTGTTAGTAATATTAAAAAAATCTTATTTTTTAAAACCAAATTTTATAATCCCGTATATAAATAATAAAAAAGTTGTAGATAAAACTCCAAGGAGTAATGAGCTACTATAGAGGTAAATAGTAAGTAAAATTGTAGATATTAAAAGAGCTATTTTGAATATCTTTGTAAAAAAAGGTATAAGGTATGTAGTTAAAAAATAAATAAAACCACCGCTTTTAATTACTGATACTATTTTAAATAGTATGTAGGATATTACTACTACTATAATTGTGATTTTTACAAACTGGGAATAGCTAGCAGGGGATTTATCGGCTAAGAACCAAAGGGGGTAGACAACTAAAACCGATACACCAAAAACAAATAGTATAAAAAGTATAACTTTAAATCCTGTTAATATCGATTTACTCCCTTTTTCCAAAAGGCTTGAATACCCTACAACCATTTTTTTAATTAAATTCATCTGTAACTCCTATATAAAGTTGGATAAAAATATATCCGGAATACTTCTCTCTCCAGCACCAACACCTAAGACCCTGTCTTCAATATTTAGTCCATGGTAATCAGAACCACCTGAAACTATAAGTTTAAGGTCTGAAGCAATTTTTTCAAACTTTGTACAATCCTTCTTACTGTTTCCACCGTGCCAAGCTTCAATTCCATCTAAGCCTAGACTTTTATACCCTTTTAGGATCTCAGGAAGTTTACTCCAAGATATATATAGGGATTGGGGGTGGGCTATTACAGCTTTTCCCTCTGATTCGTGTATTAAATTTATTGCATCCTTTAGCTCTAATGATCTTTTTGGGACAAAATAGGGGCAGCCTGGGGTTAAGTACTTTTTAAATGCCTCATTTTGATTTTTTGCATACCCATTATTTACTAAAAATCTACTAAAGTGGGGCCTCGCAATAATTTCCCCTCCTGCAATACTTGTTAGATCATTATATGAAATATTGATTCCATCCTTATTCAGCAGATGAATCATCTCTCTATTTCTCTCTATTCGATAATCTTGCAATTCATCTAAAGCTCTACTTAAAGCACCATCATTTTTTTTTAAACCAAGACCTAGAAGATGAAACTCTCCTTTATATGGATATGTTATCTCAAGTTCCACACCTGGAATAAATGTTATATCACTTTCTATGGCAGCTTCTTTCCCATCTTTTAATCCAGATAGTGTGTCATGGTCTGTAATTGCAATAGCTTTTAAGCCAATCTCTTTTGCTTTTTGAATTAATTCTTTAGGAGTCAATGAACCATCGGAACAAGTTGTATGTGAATGTAAATCTATCATTGTATATAATTTACTTTTTATACAGTATATAATAAATAGTTATTTATGAATTTGTTTGTAATTTAATAAAGTTATTGACAGTGTCATACCCCACCTTTTATTATTAAAATAGCTCCAGGAGATATAATGGGAATTAAAACTGTTAAGTATAAATCAAACTCTATTGTCTATTTTAAAGGAGATGCTCCTAATAGGGTTTATATTCTTAAAAAAGGTTCAATTGTAACAAAATCCAAGGATTTAAAGAGTAATGAAGATATATTAACAATGATCAAAGTAGGTGAATTTATTGGTGTTAAAAATGTTATTAGCAACCAACCTTACTCAGAAACAGTGTCTACTTTAACAGATTCCGAATTAGTTGTTTTTTACAAAGAGGATTTTGAAGCGTTTATACTAAGTAATAATAGAATTATGATGCAGACATTGGTTGTTTTTTCTAACCAATTGCGGAAAATTCATAAGGACATTAAAGAGTTAAATGACCAAAAAGAGAGTAGTGTTCACTCTAGTAGTGATCCTGAAGAGAATTTATACGAGTTAGGTCGGTATTTTCTAAAACAACATAAGGTAGAACATGGTAATTACTGTTTTAAAAAATATAATGAACTTTATCCTAATGGTAAGTATATTAATGATATAAAAACCGGATCATTAAACTCTGTTAGTAAAAAACAAGCAAGTAGTCCTCTCGGTGAGACAACTAAGGAAGATGATGAGGATATTGCCCTATTCTTCCAGGAAGGTGAGAACTATATGGCTGAAGAGAATTATGGAAAGGCCCATGAGTGTTTTTCTAAGGTTTTAGAATCTCAGGATGGTTATCACAAAGTAGATGCTCTCTATTTTAATGGAGCCTGTTTATATAAGCTTAAAAACTATAAGCAGTGTATTCAAAATTACTCAACGTTTTTATCTAAGCATAAGGATTATAACAAGATTAATGAGGTTATGTTCTATGTAGGTAGTTCGTATAAGGAGTTAGGAGATTTAGAGCAGTCTAAATTATTCTTAAAACAGGTTATGAAAAGGGCTGAAGGTACACCTTTGTCTCATCTTGCATTAAAGGAACTAAAGGGTTAATTATTAATGGACATGTCAATATTTAAGAAATTTGAGGTTAGATACTCAGCTAATGAGATGATATTTTGTGAGTTCGAACCTGGTAACGAATTTTATTTAATCCAAAGTGGTTCCGTTCGTGTTGTTAAAGTTATTAATGATGTTGAGAAAACCCTAGACGTTTTAAAAGCCGGAGAGTTTTTTGGAGAGATGGCAATTTTGGAAAATGCTCCTAGAAGTGCTTCCATTATAGCATATGAAGATTGTGTATTACTTGAATTTAATAAAAACAACTTTGAAATGTTAATGAAGGGGCAACCACAGTTAGCATTTAATCTTTTAAAAATATTATCTAAAAGGATCTTTGATCAACGAAGGCGATTTATGACATTAACTATAGATGATCTTGAAGTTAAATTATACGATGTTTTATTAATGTTAATTGAGAAACAGACAAACTTTGGTGTTTTGCGACCAAATACTGTAATTGATGCAAATATAAGTGATATAGCCCATTGGGCTGGTATCCCCGAAAATGAGTGTAAATCAGTATTAGAAAAGATTGTTAGTAAGAATAAAATAGAGATTTTAAGGGATCAGATTGTTGTTAAAAAACCAGATTCTTTAAAAAGAACAGTCTCCCAATATAGAAAGAGTAACTAGTATTTATACATTATTCCAAGACTTAGAAGTAGTTTATTATTTGAGTTTAGAAAATCATAGTCATAGGATGCATATATAGTGTATCCCCACTGTTCATCAACATTCCACTGTAAACCTGAAAGAGCATATATAAAGGAGTCGATCCCTTCTTGATTATCAGGACTTAGGGAGAAACTTTTAATTTTCAAACCATAACCAATATTAAAAGGTATAGATAGGTTTGAGTTAATTTTTAGATCAAAACCTGTTAAACCTATTAGAGATGTATAGTTTTTATTAATAATTTTAAAGGAGAAACCCCAATAGAGGTTGGGTATAAAATATCTTATTAACCTGATATTAGCGCCTCTTGGTATAGTCTCTTCTTCATAAACAGGATCAACAACAAAATCTATATTAATTGCACTTTTAATGCTATCTAATGAAAACCCTTTGAATGTTACTATACTAAGAAGCAATAATATTAAAAATTGTCTATTCACATGTTACCTTTTAGGAATCCAAAATGGATTTTTATAACCTAGATAATTTTATTTTTGCAGATAGTCGTGTAAAGAATGATTTTGACTCTCTTAATATAACAGCATAACACGCTTTGTTATAATATGTACTTCTATCCGATTCCATTAAATAAAAATACTCGGTAGATACCATTTTATATAGTTCATATGGTGTATATTTATTTAATATAGTTAGTATATTCGAGTTAACCATTTCAGTCCATTGAGGGAAAAATACATTTTCATACCATGAAAAGAAAGCCTGTTCTAGGGTTATTGTGTAGGGAATCTTCTCATTTACTAGCCACTTATGCTTTTCAATGTAGTTAGCAATTCTCTCTAAAATACTATCAGTATTTACTACCTTTTCTCCTCCTAAATTGTTTACTACATCTGGATACAACTTTAGTAAGTCACTAATTATTTGTCTTTCTTCTTCTGTGCTCATAATTCTTTCCTTTATTATTAAAATATAAAATTTTTATTTAAAATAGTCCAACGATAAACAATAATTTGTCACCAATGTTATATAGACTACTTATATATATAGTACACTTTTTCTGAGCCAAATGCACTAATAAAGTGAAATTGTTTATGCAATCTATTTATGTAAGAAAATCCCATAATTATATATACAGATAGAGTTTAATTATGATAAAAATAATTAAGAGGAATATGAATGGGAAATATTATTGATGGAAAGCAAGTTGCAAAAGAGATAAGAGAGGAGTTAAAAGCTGAAACTACACTTTTAAAAGAGAAAAATATAGTTCCAGGATTAGCTGTTGTTTTAGTTGGAGAAGATCCTGCTAGTATCTCTTATGTTACTGGTAAAAAAAGAGCATGTGAAGAGGTTGGTATACTTTCAAAAAGTTATGAGCTTCCCGCAACAACTACAGAAGATGAGTTATTAAAATTAGTCTCAACACTAAATAATGACAATGAAGTTAATGGGATTTTAGTACAACTGCCACTACCAAAACATATAGATGAATTAAAAGTGATAAATGCAATTGACCCAAATAAGGACGTGGATGGATTTCATCCTGTTAGTATTGGTAATATGATGATTGGTGTAGATACATTTTTACCCTGTACTCCCTTTGGAATTTTAAAACTATTAGAGAGAGAAAATGTTAAAACAGAGGGTGCTGAAGTTGTAGTAGTTGGGAGAAGTAACACTGTTGGTGCCCCTGTTGCAAATATGTTGTTTAAAAAGAGTAATCCAGGGAACGCAACAGTTACCATCTGTCATACAAGAACTAAAAACTTAAAAGAGCACTGCTTAAAAGCTGATATTTTAATAGCTGCAGCAGGTAGAGCAAATATGATAACAAAAGATATGATTAAACCAGGGGCTGTTATTATTGATGTAGGTGTTAACAGAGTTGAAGATAATACTAAAAAAAGTGGTTATAGATTAGTAGGCGATGTGGATTTTAATGGTGCTAAGGATATTGCCTCAAAAATTACACCGGTACCCGGGGGGTTGGACCTATGACTATAACAATGTTGATGTATAACACTGTAGAGTCAGCTAAACGAGTTAATAAAATAAAATAGATATAGGAGATTAATTATGGCTCTTAATAGAGTAAGCAAAATTGATAAAAGAGTTAAAATTAATAACGTTTTAATTAGTGTTTCAAACAAAGCAGAAATAGAGACACTAGTAGCTGGTTTAGTTGAAGTAAACCCTGGTATTAATATTTACTCAACAGGTGGGACCTTCACTAAAATTAAAGAAATTTTAGGTGATAAATGGTCAAAAAATTTAAGAGCAGTTTCTGACTTCACAGGACAACCTGAGATGCAGGGTGGTTTAGTTAAAACCTTAGATTTTAAAATCTATTTAGGTATTTTAAGTGAGACATATAATGAGTTTCATAAAGAGGACCTAGTTAGAACAGAGGGAGTTGCCCTTGATATGGTTGTTGTTAACTTATATCCATTTAAAGAGACTATTGCCAAAGAGGGGGTAACTGTAGAGGATGCTAGGGCCAATATTGATATTGGTGGCCCATGTATGTTAAGAGCAAGTGCTAAAAACTACTTAAGAGTTGTCTCCCTGTCAAACCCTACAATGTATAAAGATATTGTTGATGAATTAAAACAAAACCAGGGTTACATCGGGTTAGAGAGTAGA
Organism: Thiospirochaeta perfilievii; assembly: GCF_008329945.1. Taxonomy (NCBI): domain Bacteria; kingdom Pseudomonadati; phylum Spirochaetota; class Spirochaetia; order Spirochaetales; family Spirochaetaceae; genus Thiospirochaeta; species Thiospirochaeta perfilievii. The sequence continues at coordinate 3,492,089 of NZ_CP035807.1, forward strand.
TTTAACTGTGCAAGAAACTCCTTTAGCCATACCGCTGATTACGATAAGGCTATTAGTGAGTATTTATTAAAACAGGACGTAGCTAAAGTTATGTCTCAATATGATTTCCAGGATAAATTAGATGATTAAGAAAGATTTAAAACAGGCGTATAAAACAATTAATAGTGACTCTTTTCCTAAGAATATGGAAGTTTCATTTTTTAATGATTCTACTGATAGACAGACAATGTTATATGAGAAAGTTACATGGAGTATAGATGGTGAAGAGAAGGGATTAAGATATGGAGAGAACCCGTGTCAGCCAGCAGCCCTTTATAAACTTGTAGATGGGAACCTAAACTTTGGAGACGTAGAGACTATTAAGCCTGGGAACTATCTAGGTTCCGATGTAGAGTTATTACAGTCTGGTAAACACCCTGGTAAAATAAATATTGCTGATATTGATAGTGCTTTAAATATTTTAAGATACATGGTTGATAAGCCAGCTACAATAATAATTAAACACAATAACCCCTGTGGTGTTGCAATTGCAGAAAATGTTTATGACTCTTATTATAAGGCTTTAATGGCTGATAGAATTGCAGCCTTTGGTGGTGCTATAGCTGTAAATCGAGAGTTAGATTTAGAAACTGCAAAAAAGATGGTTGAGTACTACCATGAGGTTATTATAGCTCCATCCTTTGCTGATGGTGTATTGGAAGTTTTTGCATCAAAGAAGAATTTGAGAGTTGTTAGGGTTAAAAATATAGAAAAACTACAAAAATTTGCAAAAGAGCGAGTTCTTGAAGTAAAAGCTATGATTGATGGTGGGATGATGGTACAATATTCATATACACCTCAAGCTCAATCCGCTGCTGATTTTTTACCTGCGGAGACAACTTATAAGGGAACTGAGTATAAAGTTAATAGAAAACCAACAGAAAAAGAGCTAGAGGATATGATTTTTGGCTGGCTTGTAGAAGCTGGTGTTACTAGTAACTCTGTAATTTATGTAAAAGATGGTGCTACTGTAGGAATTGGTACAGGTGAACAGGATAGAGTAGGTGTTGCTGAGATTGCTATTGATAAAGCTTACAGAAAATTAGCAGATAGAAAATCATGGGAGAAATATCAAACACCTTTTAATGTTTTAGAAGATAAGGCAAAGAGGGATGAGATTTTAAAAGAAGTTGAAAATGAGAAGGGTGGTTTAATTGGGAGTGTTATGATTTCTGATGCCTTTTTCCCATTTAGAGACGGAGTTGACATTGGTTTAAAACAGGGTGTTACAGCTATTGTTCAACCAGGTGGTTCAATTAGAGACTTTGAAGCAATTGAAGCTTGTAATGAGTACGGAGCAACTATGGTTTATACAGGACAAAGAAGTTTTAGACATTAAAATAGATATGGAGAGATGTTATGATTAGAAGATTTTTTATACAGATTATTATTATTTCATTTATAGTATGTTTTTTTGGATTAAATTTTGATACAAAAGTTAGTATAAGGTTTTGGTTTAATGATGCTTTGACATTTAATAACATCTCTCTATTTATATCCTTAGCAGTTTCCTATTTATTAGGAGTAGTTACATTTCTCCCTTTTTATATTGCTAAGAACTTTAAAAGTAGAAAAAAAGAAAAAGAAAAAGGAACAGTGATTAAAAATATAGAAATTGATGAATAGGTTATTTTTAATATTATTTTTTGTTTCTACGTCTATTATCTTCTCCGATTCATATGATGAAGCTTTAAAATATGAAGCACTAGGTGATTATGATTCCTTTGATGTTGAGATCAGAAGATATTTTGAAGAAAACATTAATGATATAAACCAAGACAGTATTATTGAGCAGTTACTGTATAGTGCAACACTTTTTAACTCACTAGATCAAACTTTGAATTTTCTAACAACCTATGTGAAATTTATGGAGAATAAAGAGTCTAGATTTAGGATATATAAAAAGATAGCGCAGATTTATGAGCTAACAGGGCAGATACAGAGTGCTGGTATATATTATGAAAAGGCAGCTTACATATCCCCAAGTTATATAGATTTATCATCACTATTAAATTCAATAGATATGTTAATACTATTAGGTTATCACTCTGAATCATTAAGTAAGCTTCTAGATTTGGAAAAAAGTATTCCTAGTGAGCTAAATAATAGGTATAACTCTATGTTATCCCATCTCTACCGATTAACTGGTGAGATTGAGCTGGCTAAATACTACTTATTAAAAGTTGATAAGAGCTATTTTAATTATGATTTTCTAAAATATGAGTTATTTAATAATCCGATCCCAGATAGTAATAGTTTAAACTATTTAGTCTCGAAAAATCGCTATATGTTATTAAAGGATCCAAATAACTATATTGGTATAGATAGTGAATTAAGGCAGATACCCCACTTACCTAATAAGGAGAGTAGTGATTTTGAAATAAATGTCGGTCAATTCCAGAATAAATTAGAAGCTGCTGGAATAATAAATATAGTTGAGCAGATGAAACTTGACTGGTTTTTTGATAAAGTTGGAAATGTGTTTGATCTATATATCTTTACTAAAAATAGGGATAAAACAATTGAAGAGTTAAAACAGATAGGTTTGTATATAAAGGAATGATATGGCTAATATATTAGGAAAATATAGGGATGTTTTAGAAACAATAACTATTGTTAAGGGTTTATTAAAATCTGCTGGTTTTGATTTAGAAGAGAAGGAATTAATTCATCAAGTTGAGAATATTTGGTCAGTTAATCTTCAAGATAAGGACTCTCCTTTTTATACAAATGGTAAAGGATCTACAAAAGAGAACTGTTTAGCTAGTGCATATTGTGAGTTTTTAGAGCGTTTAGGTACAGGTTTTTTCTTTTTTGATTACGCCTTAGATCACTTAGGTGAAGAGGGATGGCTCTACTCCCCAGATGAAGTTCGAGTTCCTAATGATAATAATTATAAAAAGAGTTTATTAAATAAAAAATTATGGAAGTTTTACGATCCTAATAATGTATTGGAATCTAATGCTTTTTTAGACTCAGGTCTTTGTAATAAAGAGTCTATTATATCCCTGCCATTTACACATAATAAGGGTGGTGTTGTAAACTTTCCAGTTGAGTTGTTAAGGAATATCTACGCTAGTAATGGTTTATCAGCAGGGAATAGCGAGGTTGAAACCCTTGTTCAAGGAGTATCTGAAGCAATTGAAAGGGGAGTTAAAAACTATATAATAAGTGAGGGGTTATCCCTTCCTGATATCGATAGAAGCTATCTTGTTGAAAATGATTTTATTGATACTATCAATGAGATTGAGAGCTTTGGTTTCTCTGTAAAAGTAAAGGATGCATCTTTAAAGGGAAGATTTCCAGTTATCTGTGTTTTATTAATCAACTTGGAAAACGGTTCTGTTTTGTCATCCTTTGGTTCACACCCTATAGTAAATGTAGCTATTGATAGAAGTTTAACAGAGCTATTACAGGGAAGAAAGTTAGAATCTTTTGAGGGATTCTCAAGCCTCTCTAATAATTATGATCAGGTTGCAGATGAAGCTAATCTTGAGTCCCACTTTATTAATTCTTCCGGAATACTTCATTATAATATTGTAAAACCCATAAATGAAGAATTTACCTTGTGGCAATATGATAAAAATACTAGTGATTTGGATTTTCTAAATACTGTATTAAAAAAAGAGGGGTATGAGTACTTTTATAGAACCAAACAGATTGGTGATATGTGGGTCTCCCAAACTATTATTCCCCACCTTTCTGAGATCTACCCTGTTGAAGATTTGGAGTATGAATATAAAAACAGTGTAGGTTATATTCGATCATTTTTAAAAAGAGATTTAGATAATGATATTTTATTGGAGAATATAGAGTGGTTCAACTGTAGTTATATTAGTGGTGATACTAGAATAGTTGAGTATTTAGGGATATCAACAGATGAAGAACATCTTCTGCATAGTTTATTGGCAGACGAGGTTGAACTACTATTATATATACAGCAAAAAAATGTAGATAAAATTAAGTATATTCTAAATTATCAAATTGACTTAAGTTTAGTTGATAAGAGAAGATTAGGTTTTTGGAGTGGACTTAATCTGGCTATATTGGATAATGACTTTGACACCTTAAGTGTTCTTTATACTAAGGAGATTATTAAGGATATAGAGATGGCTATAAATGGGGTAATTCCTAGAAGATTATTTCCACTAATATTAGATGATTATTCAGATCTGGATAAACATAAAAAGATTAGTGGTGTGTATAAGAAGTATAGAAAATTACTTCTCTAGCTCCTTGGACTTATCCCAAAGTTCATCCATTATTTTAAAGTTGTCCTTATGTAGAACTAACTCTTTACTTCTCATTTGATCCTCTATAAAGCTGAATCTTTTAAGGAATTTATTATTAGTTCTAGCTAAAGCTTTAGAAGGATCAATTTTAAGGAATCTAGAGAGATTAACAACTGAAAATAGCAAGTCTCCTATCTCCATTTCTAGATTATCCTGGTTATTTGAGTCTATCGCATCCTTAACTTCCTGTGTCTCTTCTAAAATCTTATTAAAAATATCATTAATATTTTCCCAGTCGAAACCTACCTTTTCAACTTTTTTTTGTATCTCAAAGGATTTTTCTAAAGGAGGAAGACTTGTTGGGATTTTATCTAGAAGATTTTTCTTAACTCTTCCTTCCTGATTCTTTTTTATTTCTTCCCACTGTTGTAGAACTTTTTCACTACTGTCTACACCCTGTGTATTTGAAAATATGTGTGGGTGACGTCTTACCATCTTATCATTAACATTTTTTATTATATCATCTATTGAACCATTATTCTCTTGTTCTATAATATATGAAATTAGTGATGTGGTAAAAATAATATCACCTAACTCCTCTTTAATGTTTACTAAATCCCTATTATTGACACCGTCTATACACTCGCAACACTCTTCTAAAAGTGCAGGGGCTAGTGATTCTACACTCTGTTTTAAATCCCATGGACAACCACTTTGTGGGTCTCTTAGCTTTTTTATAATGTCTAATAATCTACTATATTCAGAATTATTCATTACTAATTACCTCTGTCTGTTCAAATTTTATTGGGTTTACATCGGATTTAATTTCTATTCCATGGGTAGTTAAAACTCCCTCATGTATTTTTATTGTTCTAATAGCTTGGGACTCTAATTTCTGCTCAGAGTACCACAACTGGTAATTTTTAACATTATATACTGATCTAAGACTGCTTTTTGCTCTTAACTGTAAAATTAATTGATCATCTTCTAGTTTTAAAAGTTCAAAAGTTCCCTCTTCAATAGCTCCTGTTATTGAATCTGTTTTAGTGTAGTCAGGGTATGAGAAATTTAATGTATAAGCTACATTTTTATATATTCCTGTAAATGGAATCTCCTTTTTTATATCAATATTCGTATCTGATATTAGAGAAGATTTAATAACATTATTAATCCTGTTATAACTACCGTCCCATAGGGTGGAGGTATTTGAAGGAGGTGTTATTGTAAATGAGTCTGTGCTATCTAAAGTAAAATATAGTTTGTATGGTATAGTTGATACATCTGAATTCCTTAAGTTTATTATTAGTTTTTTAAAACTTTGATAGAAGCTATAGATATAGTACTCTTCAACTCCATCTTTATATTTAAATAGAACCTTATCATTTTTTGAGTCAATTATAATTATTCTATTCTCCTGGGGGTCTAAACCCTTAGATAGCCACTCTCCGTTTATAAATTTTAGAAAGTTATTTTTATTTCCATAATATACGTTTCTTAACTTCTCTTTAACATTTATTTTCTGTTCAGTTGTCTCAGCACTCTCTCTAAAAAAAATATTTCTACGTTTATCCCAAACCCAGTTCTCTTTTGTAATGGCAATTGTATTTTCATTAATAATATTTGTCTGTTCAACTGCCACACTATAGGGGATATCACTCTCTTTTCGACTCTCATTGTAGTCTAAACTTCTATTTGGAGTAATTAATTCTATTGTTCCTGTTGTTTCATAGGAAAAAATAGTTTTGTAATAGATATGTATTCCCTTAGGAGGTGCAGACTTTCTAAATATATAGAGTGCATTGTTATTGGCTATAGTTGTTCCTGAAACAACAAGTTCCATATTGTGTTTATAGGCTAGTATATCCTGCTCACTCATACTAAAATCTGAGTTATATATAAAAGGAAGTCTAACTTCCCAGGCCACAAAGTATTCTCTAGTAATTTTATTAAAGTCTGCAACTAAAATTGTTACTAAATTTAGGTTATCTATTAATATAATAAACTGCTCTATAGACTCATCTAGGTCTAAGTTAGAGTCTTTTTTCTCCACAGCTGTTAACTCTGGATATAGTTGATCAACATCGATAAATGTTTCGATGGATTTATTCAGTTTCTCATCTACAATTTTTTTTTCTTTAATATTTGTAATTTCTTTTATCTCAATCTCTTTTTTTTCTAATTTATCATCTCTATTACTCTCTTTACAAGAAATCATTAAAAGTAGTGTTAATAATATTAAAAAGTGTCGTTTTACCATATAAAGAATGTTATAGAATGTTAAAAAAAAATACTACTGATATTTAAAAAATATCCCTGTTAGACTTTACAAAACTATATCTTTCTGCCATATTTTCTTATGGAAACACATCTAATAATAAATACTTACATAAAAAATAAATATCACAGAGAATATATACTTTAATTTAATAAGCCCATATTAATAACTTTAATATGGGCTTTTTATATATAAAAGAGTTAGTTTTAGTTTAAATAAATATAAGGAGTTATAAAAATGTTAGAAATTGAAGAAAAACTTAGCTATGATGATGTATTATTAGTCCCAAGTTATGCGGATTTTTTTTATGCAAATGCAGACGTAAAAACAAGAATTGCTAAAGGGGTATATTTAAATGCTCCAATAATGTCAGCAGCTATGGATACTGTAACCGAAGACAAGATGGCTATAGCACTTGCCCTGCAGGGTGGAGTTGGTGTAATTCATAGAAATTTATCATACGAAGAACAAGCTAAACAAGTTTCTAAGGTAAAAAGATACCTAAATTGGGTAATTGATTCTCCTATAACAGTCGATAAAAATCAAACTATAGCAGATGTTAGAATTATAATGGAAAAGTATCAGGTTTCAGGTCTACCTGTAGTAGAGGGTGGAAAGTTAGCTGGAATAATAACTGGCCGGGACCTTCGTTTTTGTACAGACTTTACTCTAAAAGTTGAATCTATAATGACAAAAAATCCTGTTGTTGAGAAAGGTGAGCCTACTGTTAAAACAGCTAAAGAGAAGTTTAATAAACATAGAATTGAAAAAGTTCCAGTAATTAACGATGAAGGGGAATTAACAGGTTTAATAACTGTAAAAGATCTTGAAAAACATGAACAGTTTCCCAATGCAGCAATGGATGCTAAAGGTCGACTGTTATGTGGTGCTGCTATTAGTCCCCAAGACTACCATAAAAGGATTCCTTTACTAAAAAAAGCAGGAGTTGATTTTATTGTATTAGACGTAGCCTCAGGTGATACTAAATCAGTTATAGATTGTATAAAAGATATTAAGGCTACCTATGATATTATTGTTATTGGTGGTAATGCAGCAACAAAAGAGGCTGCTCAGAGATTAATTGATGCAGGTTCTGATGCTATTAAAGTTGGAATTGGTCCTGGTTCAATATGTACCACAAGAATTGTGGCTGGTATTGGTGTTCCCCAATTATCAGCAGTTGCTGATGTTTGTGAAGTAGCAGAGAAATATGATATTCCAGTAATTGCAGATGGAGGAATTAAATTTTCTGGGGATATCTCTAAAGCGATTGGTGCTGGAGCAAATGCTGTAATGGTTGGAAATCTGTTTGCAGGACTAAAAGAAGCTCCAGGTAGAGAGATAATATATGAAGGTCGGATTTTTAAAACATATAGAGGTATGGGATCTGTTGGAGCTATAGTTGATGGTTCAGGGGATAGATATCAGATGAAAGAGGGAGACTCACCAGTACCTGAAGGAATTGAAGGAAGAGTTCCATATAAGGGTGAACTTAAGCCATATTTAGAACAACTTGTAACAGGATTGAAAAAAGGTATGGGATATACCGGTTGTAAGAGTATAGATGAATTGCGAAAGTATAAGAAATTTGTTAAGATATCATCCGCAGGTCTTCGGGAGAGTCATGCCCATGATGTAAGCATTACTCAAGAAGCACCAAATTATTCACGAAGTTAAGGAAGATTAGATGAAACTTGTTGTCATCGGTGCCCAGTGGGGAGATGAAGGTAAAGGTAAAATTGTTGATTATTTAGCAGAAAAGGCTAAGGTCGTAGTTCGTTATTCCGGTGGGGCTAATGCTGGCCATACCATCGTTAATGGAGACAAAGTATACAAACTTCATCTTGTCCCATCAGGAATTGTATATCCTAATAGTGATGTATTGTTAGGTCACGGAGTTGTTATTGATCCAACACAACTATTTAAAGAGTTGGAAGGTATCAAGGCTCAAGGTTTAGAGTGGGAAGGGCGAGTTAAGATCTCAGATCGAGCTCATTTAGTTCTTCCATTCCATAAAGAACTAGACCTGGAGATGGAATCTAAAAGAATTCGACCAATAGGAACTACTGGTAGAGGTATTGGGATAGCTTACTCTTTAAAGGCTCATCGGGATAATATTAGGATAGGTGACCTCTATGATGAAGGATTTTATAACTCCTTAGATCAAGAGATTAGGGATTATCTAGATCCTTATAAAAAGAGAATGGAACCAATGGTTGTTAATGGGGCCTACTATCTTAATTCAATTAAAGATGAGGATATTCTTTTTGAAGGTGCCCAAGGAACTCTATTAGACTTAGATAATGGAACATATCCCTTTGTATCATCTGGTTATTCATGTGCAGGTGGGTCATCTGTAGGAACTGGTATGGGTCCAAGGGCGATGGATAATGTTATAGGTGTTTTTAAAGCTTACTCTACAAGGGTTGGTAATGGTCCTTTTCCTTCTGATATTAAAGAAGCTGGAGATGGGGATTTAGAGAATCTCATTAGAGAGATAGGTGGAGAGTATGGTGTAACAACTGGTAGAGCACGTAAGTGTGGTTACCTAGATATGGTTGCACTAAAATATGCTTGTATTTCCAACTCTTTAGACTCCCTAGTTTTAACTCACTTAGATGTTTATGATCAGATGGATGAAGTTAAGGTTTGTGAATTCTATGAAATAGATGGGAAAAAAACCGATGAGTTTCCAACAAGAATTGATCTACTTAATAGTGTAAAACCTGTTACAAGAACATTTAAAGGCTGGAAGTGTGATATATCAAAAATAAAAAAATATGAAGATCTACCTAAAGAAGCAAGAGAGTATATTGATTACATTGAAGAGTATACAGGTACACCTATTAGTATTGTGTCTGTAGGTGCTGATAGATCATGTACATTTAATAGAAGGGATCCATGGACAAAATATTAATTTTAGATTTTGGTGGTCAAACATGCCAATTAATAGCAAGAAGAATTAGAGAGTTTGGTGTTTATACTGATATTGTACCTGGTGACATAGAGTTAGAGGAGCATTTAACAGATGATGTTAAGGGTGTAATTCTATCAGGGAGTCCTTACTCTGTATACCAAGACGGAGCACCTGTTCCTGATAAGAAAATATTTGATTTAGATGTACCTCTTTTAGGAATATGTTACGGCCTTCAGAGAATTACCTACGATTTAGGTGGGAAAGTAGCACCTTTGGCAACTAAAGAGTATGGTAGAAGTAAAATTTCATATCAAAATAAAAATGATCTATTTAAGGATATACCTGATGGATTTGTTTCATGGATGTCCCATGGTGATAGTTTAGATGTCTTAGCTGATGGTTTTACATTAACAGCCCTATCTGAACACAATCTACCAGCATCTGTTTGTGATGTTAATAGGGGTATTTATGGTCTACAGTTTCACCCTGAAGTAACCCACTGTGAGTTTGGAACTAAAATTCTGGAAAACTTTGCCTGTGGTATTTGTGGTGCTAAAAAAGAGTGGAGCATGGAGACTTATATTGCCAAAGAGGGTGAAAAACTTAGAGAACGAGTTGGTGATAAAGAGGTTCTTTTACTAATCTCAGGGGGAGTAGACTCAACAGTTGCTGGTGGACTTCTTCTTAAAACTTTAGATCCTAATAAAGTACATTTTATGTATATTGATACTGGTTTAATGAGAAAGGGTGAGTCTGAGGAAGTCTCAGAGAACTTAAAAAAGCTAGGAGCTAAACATCTTCACTTAATTGATGCAAGAGATCGGTTTTTAGGTCCTTTAAGTGGTGAGTCAGATCCAGAAAAAAAACGTAAAATAATTGGTAATATGTTTATTGAAGTGCAAGAGGATGAGATTAGATCAACCCTAAGTGGGGACTACTTCTTAGCCCAAGGAACACTATATACAGACTTAATAGAGTCAGGAAAGGGTGTTGGAAAAAATGCACAGGTAATTAAATCCCATCATAATGTTGGCTGTAAAGCAATTGAAGAGAAGAGAGAAGCCGGATTAATTATAGAACCATTAGAGTTTTTATATAAAGATGAAGTTAGAGAGTTAGGTCGAATCTTAGGTATAAGTAATACAATAGTAGATAGACACCCATTCCCTGGACCTGGTTTAGGAATAAGGATTATAGGTGAAGTCTCAAAAGAGAAGTGTGATATATTAAGAGACGCAGATTATATATATGTAAATGAACTTCGAAAACGTGGTTTATATGATAAAATTTGGCAAGCTTTTAGTGTTCTTCTTCCTGTGAAAAGTGTAGGGGTAGCTGGTGATGCTAGGGATTATAGCTACGTTTTAGCTTTAAGAGCCGTTGTTTCCTCTGATGGTATGACCGCTGATGTTTATGATTTCCCAATGAAGGATCTTTTAGAGATATCAGCTCTTATTACAAACTCTGTAAAGGATATTGGAAGGGTGACTTATGATATCTCTTCTAAACCTCCAGCAACTATAGAGTGGGAATAATAATAGTAATGATTACTATAACTAGACAAATAGTTACCACTGTGATATAGTTAAACATTCTATATATAAATAAAACAATAGAGGAGTTTTTATGGTTAGAATGACAAATCAGAGAAAGGTTATTTTAGATGAACTCATGAAACATGTAGACCATCCCACTGCAGATGAAATTTATGTGGAAATTAGAAAAGTTCTTCCTAAGGTTAGCCTTGGTACAGTATACAGAAATTTAGATCAAATGAGTCAGCAAGGGAAAATTTTAAAATTGGAAGGGGCTGGACAAAAAAGATTTGACCCTGTAGCTACACCACATCCCCATTTTAGATGTGTTCAATGTGGCTGTGTTGAAGATATTCATGAGAGAGTTACTTCTCCAGTAATTGATGAGAACAGTCAGTGGTACAAAGATAGATCTTTTTTAGGTTTTAACTTAGAATACTATGGTAAATGTTCTAAATGTAAGTAATAAAACTTTTATACATCAAGAGGTAAAGATATGAAGTATAGCTTAAGTGAAATAATGGATATTGCAAGTGGAATAGAGAAATCAGGTTATGATTTTTATATTAAAGCTGCAAAGAAGATCAATAAATTCTCTGACTTTTTTAATTTTTTAGCTAAGGAAGAGATTGCCCACGACTCTGTATTTAAAGGATTAAAAAAAGAGTTTGTCTCAACTGATGAGCTTAATACAGTATATGATCCTGATAATATAATATCAAAGTATATTGAGTCCTTAACAGACTCAATTATATTTAAGAGTGATGAGGATTTAGATAGTCTTCTCTCTAGTTCTGACTCTATTGAAGATATTATAGATTGGTCAATTCAGAGAGAGCACGATACTATCCTATTCTATGTAGGCCTTAAAAGTTCCTTATCTTCAGAGTCTGATAAAATTATTGTTGAGAAGATTATTTCCGAAGAGATGAATCATGTTCATATTTTAATGAATAAAAAAAGTGAGTTACTTATAAAATAAAAAAATCCCTCGTCAGAGGGATTTTTTTTACTTTGCATCTAGTGCTACAGAAGTTAGATATGATACTGGTTTATTAAAGTGGGGTAAAAAGAAGAAATCTGTTAAAGCAAATTGGTCAACTGTTAGCTGCTGTTGTATAGCTAGTGATAGGGTGTGTATACACTGGGTGTAATCACCTGTTGATAATATCTGAGCACCTAAGAGTCTTCTAGTTTCACTATCATAGACAACTTTTATCTGTACATCATCATATGTCGGCATAAACTCTGGTCTGTTTGTATCAGTTACTGTATTTGTTTTTACATTTAAACCTCTAGCTTTAGCAGCTGTTTCAGATAGACCTGTTGATGCCATCTTATATTCAAATATACTAATTGCGTTTGATCCCTGAGTCCCTGGATGCTTAATACTTTTATTTATAATGTTTTTACCAGCTAGAATACCCATTCTAACAGCATTTGTAGCAAGGGCTATGTACGCTGTATCATTTATCGCATTTGAGTAAATTGATGCGCAGTCTCCAATCGCTAAAACATCTGGATCAGAGGTGTACATATACTCATCCACCTTTATCGCTCCATTTGGAAGCATCTCTAGATGTCCCTTGGCAAAGTCTGTTACAGGCTTAAATCCTACTGACATAATTACCATATCTGCAGGATAAACACCCTTGTCAGTTACAACCTTAGTAACATGTCCATTCTCTCCAATAAACTCCATAACCTTCTCTTGAGTCTTAACAGCAATCCCCTTATCTTCTAAGGACTTTGTAGGTTTTTCTGTAAACTCATTATCAAAGTAGTTACAAAGGATTCTATCCTGGGCCTCTACTAATGTTACGTTCTTCCCGTGTTTATAAAATGCTTCAACAAGTTCAATACCAATATATCCAGCACCTACTACAGTTATATTTTTAACTCTATCAGACTTTATAGTTTCAATAATATTCTCTGCATGTTGAAATAGCTTTGAAAATTTTATTCCATCATTATCAATTCCTGGTATAGGTGGTTTAATAGGCCAAGATCCAGTAGCCATAACTAATTTATCATAACTATCTGTAAAGGTATCACCTGTTTCCAGATTTTTTATATTAACTTCTTTAGCTTTAAAGTCGATACTAAGTACTTCGTGTCTCATATGAACTTCTGCACCTAGTGCAGCTAGTTTCTCTGGTGATGAATAAAACAGTCCATCGGGTTTTTTTATTGTATTACTAACCCATAGTGCTATACCACAGGCTAGAAAAGAAATATTATCATTTCTATCATAAGAAACAACTTTTGTCCCTGGATTCTCTTTTAAAATGTGTGTAACTGCTGCTGTTCCTGCATGATTATTTCCTAAAACTATTACTTTCATATATGCTCCTTATTATTAATTTAAATATTATCGATAAATAAAGAATTAATCAATATTGATAATTATTATTATTTAAAAAATTATAGATTTTCCCATCCACTTATTGCACTAGATTGATTGTAACTAGTAACTGTACTTTCAAAAAAGTTAGCTTTTACATCTCCAGCTCCTTCAGTGTCTGCAATTCTCTCTAAATGAGCATATGGATTAATATCGTAACCTTTATATAAGGGGTTCATATTAATAGATTTTAACCTCTGATTAGCTATATATTTTGTGTATGACTCTGTACTATTAACTGTAATACCTAGGATCTCATTTCCTAAAATATGGTTTGTCCACTCAATCTCTTGTTTTACAGCCTCTTGGAACATAGGATAGACCAACTCCTCTGTAATTAAACCGGGACTCTCCTCCATAATAGCTAAAATCATCTCTTTAAATAGAACTACATGGGTTAATTCATCCCTATTTATATACCTAATTATATCGGCAGAACCTGGCATTAAGTTTCTACTAGCCAATAGGTAAAAAAAGTTAAAACCATTATAAAAATAGACTGATTCTAAAAGAAAATTAGCTATTAAACTCCTTACAAAATTTTCACTGCTATCCTTATCATGAAAGTCTTGATAAATTTGAGCTATAAAACTTATCCTTTCGTATAGAATTTTATCATCCCTCCAAAATTCATATATATTGTTTCTCTTATCACTTGGTATTAAGGACTCAATCAAATATGCATAACTTTGGCTATGTATAGCTTCCTGGTATGTCTGTATTGCAAGTATTAAGTTTACCTCAGGGGCAGTTATGAAATCCGAAATTTTGGGTATATTGTTTGTCTGTATTGAGTCAAGGAATACTAAAAAGGATAATATTCCATCATAACCTTTTCTCTCATGTTCTGTTAACTTTTGATAGTCCTGAAAGTCAGAAGTTAAGTCAACTTTCTCTGGTATCCAAAAATTTTCCATCATTGATCTATACAGTTTATTTGCCCATGTATATTTTGTATTATTTAGATTGAAAAGATTTGTACTATTCCCTCCAATTATTTTTCTATCATTTAAATTATCACTACCTGTTGGATTAAACAGTTTTTTCTCTTTTATCTTCACTTTTTCTCCTTAATTTGCACAAGATACACAGCTTTCTATTTCAGATATAACACTACTATTTCTCTGTATCGTTCTAGTATAATATACTGTTTTACAACCACTCTCCCAAGCTTTAAATAGAGTGTCATAAATGTCAGTTGCAGTTATATTGTTATTTAAATTATATAGTATTTCCATACTAATTCCTTGATCTATCCACTTTTGTATAGATGATATAACAGTTATAATATCTTTTTGATCAATGTTTTTACTCTCTTTGTAAAACCAGAATGATTTTTTTATAAATGGAGGACATATAGGGATAGCTCCATTTGCATTTTTATCAATATGGAACTTACTATATACCGGTAGTACTCCTGGAGAACATCCTTGAAGTAGGGAACTTGAAGTATTTGGAGCTATAGCAAGAAGTTGACCATTTCTAATTCCACTCTTTTTAACCAAATCAATTACCTTACTCCATCTATCCCTTAGATCAGAATTATTAATAAACCAACTCTTGTCTTTATTAAAAAATATACCATTACTCCATTTACTATCCCTAAAAGCTGGATATGCACCTCTATCCTTTGATAGTTCTGCACTCTCCTCAACAGCGTAAAGAGCTATCTGTTCAAATAGTTTATCAACAAAACTCTCTGACTCATCGTACTTAATAGACTCCCTTGCTAAGTAGTCAGCTAAGCCCATAGCGCCTAATCCTATGGTTCTATATCTATTATTATGCAGGATACTTTCTGCAATAGGTGAATTAGTTAATTCTAAGGCGTTGTCCAATATTCTTATACCTAGTTTAGTATTTCGCTCTAAATCCTCACTATCTTCAATATTTGCTAGATTTAGGCTTAGTAGGTTACATGTATGTACTAGGCCATCTCTACTTTTAGCTGTGACCTCATCTCCATGAATAACTTCATCTAGGATTTCTGAAGGTCTAAAGTTTGAGAATGATTCTTGACATAAATTACCACTACCAATAAAACCATCATGACTATTAGGGTTTGCTCTGTTAACACTATCTTTAAAAAATAGGTAGGGCATTCCTGTTTCAATCTGTGACTTCATTATCTGTTTAAAAATATCTATTGCAGATACAACCTTTCGTTTTTTTATAAAATCAGAACTCTCTAGTAGTTTATATGTATTTTCAAACTCCTCACCCCATAAAACAGCCAAATCCTTTCCAATCTCTTTTTTTACTTCATGGGGATCAAAAAGAGTCCATGAACCCCTGCTTTTAACTCTATTCATAAATAGGTCAGGAACAACTAACTGTGGGAAAATATCATATGCCTTTTTCCTTTGATCCCCTGTCTCTGTTTGAAGTTCTAAAAAGTCTAATAGGTCTAAATGCCATATATCTAGGGCAACAGTTACAGCTCCAGCCCGCTTTCCAAGTTGATTAACAGCAACAGCAGTATCATTTAATATTTTAATCCAAGGAATTACACCCCCTGATGCATTTGGTACACCTTTGATTTCTGATCCAGTGGCTCTTACTCTAGATATGTTTATACCAACACCACCTCCATTTTTAGAGATCTGGGCTACCGTATTGATATTGTAGAATATAGAGTCTAGGGAGTCATCCATAGCCGAAATAAAACAGCTTGAAAGATTACCATTATCCTTTCTCAAATTTATTAAAATGGGAGTAGCTAGGGATATTTTACGTCCGGCAACAGCATTATATATATTTTTTGCAATATCAACTCTGTTACCCTTCTCTGTAGATGCTAAATAGAGACTAATAGACATAAACATCTCCTGGGGTAACTCAAAAGGTGCATTACCATCGGTAATTAAGTATCTATTTGCTAGTAGATTTGCCCCAGCATAATCAAACTCATAATCATATGAAGGTTTAATATTATTCCCTGCTTCAATAAACTCATCTTTAGAATAAAGGTCTAGGATTTTTGATGAGTATAACCCCTTATCCACAGCTTCAAGTATAAAATCATAATAATTTTCATAGTGAGATCCAAACTTTCTTCGTTTTAATGCTTCTTTTGTATAATCCATTATTAAAAGTCTTGCGGCGACTAATCTATATTCAGGTTTTTCTACAGATGTTAGTCTTGACGTAATCTCAATTAGGGATTTTTGAATTTCAGAAGTTGTAATCCTATCCCTATATATAGTATCAATATGGCTCTCTATCTCAAGATAATCTATATCAATACCTTCACACGCTTGTTTAAGTGCTTTTCTAATCTCTTTTATATCAATATTAGACTCTCTTAAATCCCTTTTAATAACCCTCATATTCAACTCCTAAAAACTATTGTAATTGTATATCTACTTTTTTGATAGAATATATTTCCTAATACAAAAAGTCAACTAATAATAATTATTACTAATAACCCTTGACAGTAAAAATAGATGTTGATATATTTAAGTTAATAGTAATTATTACTAATTAGAAATAGGAGAATATAATGTCAGTATTAGTAACAAAACAAGCACCAAATTTTAAAGCAGCAGCGGTTTTACCAGATAATACATTTGGTGAAATAGAATTAAATGATTATAAAGGTAAATATGTAGTTCTATTTTTCTATCCACTGGATTTTACCTTCGTTTGCCCTACAGAAATAATTGAGTTTAATAGAAAGTTAGATGAGTTTAAAAAACGAGGAGTAGAGGTTATAGGTATCTCTGTTGATTCAGAGAACAGTCACTTTGCCTGGAAAAATACACCAGTAAATGAAGGTGGAATTGGAGATATTCAGTACCCACTTGTATCAGATATTAAAAAATCCATATCAAAAGATTATGATGTTCTATTTGATGAGTCTATCGCTTTAAGAGGTCTATTTTTAATAGATAAAGATGGTATTGTTAGACATCAGGTTGTTAATGATCTACCCCTAGGTAGAAATGTTGATGAGGCTATTAGGGTTGTTGATGCACTTCAACATGTTGAGAAGTATGGAGAGGTTTGTCCTGCAGGTTGGAATCCTGGTGATGATGCTATGAAACCTACAAATGATGGTGTCGCAGACTATTTATCAAAACATTAGTATATAGGGCTGGAATTTTTCCAGCCTTATTGTAATATGTAATGTATAAGATTATAGATTACAATGGAGGAGTACTTGAAAAGTAATAAGATTGCTGATGGAATTTTTCAGTTAGGTGCTAATATTAATAATGGAGATCTTTTTGAGGGATTATGGCCTATTCCTGATGGAGTTTCTTTAAACTCTTATATAGTTAAGGGTGAAAAAACAGCTTTAATTGATTTAGTTGATGATTGGGATAATGCCCCTAATAATTTATTAAATCAATTAGACCAAATAGATATTGAGTTAGAGAGTATAGATTATATTGTATTAAATCACCTTGAACCAGATCATACTGGATGGATTAAGGGCTTTTTAGAAAAAACTAAGGATGTTGTTATAGTAACTTCTCCTAAGGGTGAAAAGATGCTTAGAGCTCTTTTTAGCTACCAAGGTGAAGTCTTAGTTGTTAATGACGGGGATGAATTGGATCTAGGTGGTCAGAAATTAACTTTTTACCATATACCCTTTGTACATTGGCCTGAAACAATGGTTACATTTCATAAAGAGAGTGGTGTATTGTTTTCATGTGATGCATTTGGTTCCTACGGAGCCCTTGGTAATGAAGTATTTGATGATCAAATTAGTGAAGAGAAGCATAAGTTTTATGATAATGAATCATTAAGGTATTATGCAAACATTGTTGCTGGTTACTCCCTTCCTGTTATTAAGGCTATAGATAAATTAGAGGGATTAGATGTTAAAGTTATAGCTCCTTCCCATGGTATAATTTGGAGAGAAAACCCAAGTATAATTATTGAAAGATATAGAAAATTTGCTAAGTATATGTCTGGTGAAGCTGAAAAAGAGATAACAATGATTGTAGGCTCTATGTATGGTAAAACTAAGGCTGTTGTTAGCTCTATTGTAAAAGGGATTAGATCTGAAGGTATACCTGTTCATATCTTTAATGTTCCAGAGGATGATATATCATTTATCCTATCCTCAGCCTGGAAATCAAAAGGTCTAGTAATTGGAATGCCAACCTATGAAGGTAAAATGTTTCCTCCTACATCATCGGTATTAGAGATGTTCTCTTTAAAACATGTATGGAATAAAGAGGTTTTCAGGTTTGGTTCCTACTCATGGAGTGGTGGAGCTCAAAGGGATTTTGAAAATAAAACTGAAAAATTAAAATGGAATTGTATTGAGCCTTTAGAGTGGTTAGGTGAAGCTAAGGAAGAAGAGTTAAATAGTGCTTATCTTCAGGGTAAAAAGCTTGCTATTAAGGTAAAAGAGAGTTAAAAATGAGTATGAAGTTGGAAAAAAATACTAATGCACCATTTTTTGAATTAAAAAATCAAGATGGTAATACTGTATCCCTTGATGATTTTAAAGGTAAAAAATTGTTTATTTATTTTTATCCTAGAGCTAATACTCCTGGATGTACAACACAATCCTGTGAAGTTAGGGACTTTAGGGAAGAGTTATTAGGCTTAGGAGTAGACGTTCTAGGTATAAGTAATGATGACCCTAAAAAGCAGAAAAAGTTTGAGGATAAAAACTCTTTGAATTTTCCCTTACTATGTGATGAAAATCACTCTGTATCAGAATCTTATGGTGTGTGGGGTGAGAAAAAACTCTATGGTAAGGTCTATATGGGTTTGATTAGATCATCTTTTTTAATTGATGAAAATGGTAAGATTATGGAGTCTTGGTATAAAATTTCTCCAAAGAAAACTATACCTGAACTTTTTAAATACTTAAAAAAATAATATATGGAGGCTATAATGGCAAAAAAATTAGAAATTTATAAATGTGAAGTATGTGGAAACTTAGTTGAGGTTACTGACGCAGGTGCAGGAACTTTAACATGTTGTAACCAAAAAATGACTCTTTTAGAGGAAAAAACAGCGGACTCATCAACTGAAAAACATGTTCCTGTAGGCTCTGAAGGGAAATATGGAATTAAAGTAACTGTTGGTTCTACACTACATCCAATGACAGAAGAGCACTATATTCAGTGGATAGAAGTTATTAATGGTGATTATGTTAATCGAAAAGAGTTAAAGCCTGGTGATGCTCCAGAAGCTGAGTTCTATGTACCTTTCAAAGAGAACTTAATTATTAGATCATACTGTAATTTACATGGTCTTTGGAAAAACTAGTTTTAGTTTAAAATATAAAACTACCTCTTTCGAGGTAGTTTTTTTTTTATATAAATAGATTTATACCAGAGGTTGATGCTGACTCTAGATAGTTTGCTACTCCACCGATTGTAGCTTCATCTATTAACTCTTCCTGCTTAACACCCATAACATCCATGGACATCTGACAAGCAATAAATTTTGTATCATTTTCAATTAAAGTATTTAACATCTCTTGCAGGGTATTTATTTTTAGGTTTTTCATGATTCCTTTCATCATAAAAGCACCTATTCCACCCATATTCATTTTTGATAAACCAAGTTTATTTAAGTTATTAGGTAACATCATCCCAAACATTTTACCCATTATACCTTTTTTCACCCTAACCTTATCACGTTTTTTTATTATACTTAGACCCCAAAAAGTAAAAAATATTGTTACTTTCTTTCCAGAAGCTATTGCTCCATTTGCAATTACCATAGAAGCTAGAGCTTTATCCATATCATCACTAAAGCAGATAATTGTTACTTCATTTCCAGAGGTACTTACAGAGTAACCTGTATTGTTAACACTCTCTGTTTTTGCTGACTTTTCAATTAAGGCAACAACTTTTCCTTTAGACTGTTCAACACCAATTATTTTGTTTCCTGTCATATTACACCAAGATGTAACATCCTTATAAAACCCTGGGTCGGATGCAGTTACTCTTAACTTACTACTAGCTGGAATTTTATCAATTTCTGTTTTTAGTTTAAGGATAGGTCCTGGACATTGAAGACCGCAGGCGTCAACATCAATAAAACCACCAGTAAATTCATTAACTAAATTTTCTGGAACTCTATTTGGAGAAGTATTTGTAAACTCAATTTTATTTGTCTGTTCTTTAATAGATGAGAAAAAGATATTTAATCCACCAGATAAGATACTAACACTCTTAAACCCTTCTTGTCTTAGAATTCTTTCAGTTAGATAAGCTCTTAATCCCCCGGAGCATAACACTACAATTTTTTTATTTTTAGGAATTTTTTCTAAGTTAGATCTAACTTCACTCTTATCCATTTGTAATGTTCCACTTAATGGGTGTAACTCTCTCTCATCAACAGTTCTTATATCTAATAATACATAATCCGGATTATTAGTTGTAATTATCTCATTTAACTCATGCCATTTAGTATGTGTTGATCTATTTAGAAGAACATTTTCAGCAGTAAAACCTAGAATATTTACAGGATCTTTACTTGAAGAGAATGGAGGAGCATAGGCGTGTTCAACTTCTGTTAAGTCATTTACTGTTCCACCCATTCTAATAACTGCTGCAATCATTTCTAATCTTTTATCAACACCCTCGTATCCAACACCTTGAGCTCCTAATAACTTACCTTCCTTATCAAATACAAGTTTAAGGAATAGTTGCATTGCTCCAGGATAATACCCCGCGTGACTTGATCCATTAACAATAACAGAGAGAGAATCTTCTACGGATTTTTCAGGAAGTCCAGTAGTTGCAACTGTTAAATCAAATATTTTTGCAATTGATGTTCCAATTGCGCCTTTATATGGTTTTTTACTATTATATACTAGGTTGTCAGCTAAAATCCTTGCCTGTTTCCCAGCTGGCCCTGCTAATGGAACAATTGCATTTTTCCCAGTAATCCCATGTTTCATCTCAGCTGCATCACCTAATGCGTATATATCTTTAGCTGATGTCTCTAAAAACTCATTTACTACAATACCCCTATTAACATCAATTCCAGCATTCTCTGCTAAAACTGTTAGAGGTTTAACTCCAATGGATAAAACAACCATATCTGTAAATATTCTTTTACCACTTTGTAGTTCTATCTCTATTCTATTTCCTAGATCTTTTAAACTCTTTACTCCATCAGAAAGATATAGGGCTACTTCTTTAAACTTTAAATGTTCGTGGACTTGTGCTGCCATTTCGTAGTCTAGTGGAGTCATAACCTGATTCGCCATCTCGACAATTGTTACATTTAATCCTCTATCATATAGATTTTCAGCTGCTTCCATTCCTATGAATCCAGCACCAATTACCACTGCACTTGTAGGTTTATCATTATCAATTGCAGCTTTTAATTTATCCGCATCAGGGACATTTCTTAGTGTAAAAACTTTATTACTATCAATTCCACTTATAGGGGGAACAATGGGAGTAGCTCCTGGAGAAAGAATTAATTTATCGTATGATTCAGTTGTTATATTGCTATTAGTTAAATTTATAACTTTAACAGTTTTATTAATTTTATCAATGGAGAGAACCTCGTGATTATTTTTAACATCAATATTCAAATTTTCTTTAAATGTTGAAGGGTTTTCTAAAAATAGTTTCTCTCTGTCTTTTATCGTTTCACCTACATAATAGGGTAGACCACAATTTGCATAGGAGATGTATTCTCCTTTTTCAAAAATAATTATCTCTGCATGTTCATCGTTTCTTCTTAACCTTGCTGCTACTGCTGCACCACCTGCAACACCACCTACAATTACATATTTCATATACCCTCCAATTTTATCTATATAAATATATCTTAATATTTGTAATTCTATATGTATTGATATAAATATGCAATAAAATATTATCTATTTAGTCAAAATCATAAAATTCTTAGTTTAAGATATATAATTAATCTTAATCTAATACTTGATAAAAAAAATTATAAAAATTAAGTGAATTTACCTTAGCTTGTTTTAAACACTATTTTTTGATATAAATAAGCAAACTAAATTTAATGTAATTGTAGGATATGGATGAATAAAATCACAAATGTTTTAGCTGAAAGATATGCTTCTAAATCTATGAAGGATATCTGGTCTGGTGCAGGCCGTATTGTAATGGAAAGAGAGTTATGGATTGCTGTAATGAAGGCACAAAAGGATTTAGGTCTTGATGTAACAGACGAAGTTATTAAATCCTATGAGTCTGTAATAAATATTGTTAATCTTGACTCGATTGATAGTAGAGAGAGGGTTACAAGACATGATGTTAAAGCTCGAATTGAAGAATTTTGTGAATTGGCTGGTTTTGAGCATATACATAAAGGTATGACAAGTAGGGATT
Organism: Thiospirochaeta perfilievii; assembly: GCF_008329945.1. NCBI lineage: Bacteria > Pseudomonadati > Spirochaetota > Spirochaetia > Spirochaetales > Spirochaetaceae > Thiospirochaeta > Thiospirochaeta perfilievii. The sequence goes on from NZ_CP035807.1 coordinate 3,514,787, forward strand.
TAACCGAGAATGTTGAGCAATTACAAATCTATAGATCATTAAAATTAATTAGAGAAAAAGCTGTTACGACTCTATATAAGATGAGCTTAAAAGCAACTGAGTATAAAGATCAAATTATAACAGCTAGAACACATAATGTGGCTGCACAACCTACAACATTAGGTAAAAGAATCTCAATGTTTGGTCAAGAGTTACTACTTGGATTAGAACACTTAGATAGGGTAATTGAGAACTACTCTGTTAGAGGAATTAAAGGAGCTGTTGGAACACAAATAGATCAAATGACTCTTTTTGATGGAGATACTAGTAAGGTTAGAGACCTAGAAAATAAAATTGTATCCCATTTAGGTATAAAGAGCTCAATAAATGCTGTAGGACAGGTATATCCTAGAAGTTTAGACTTTACTGTGGTTAGTGCTCTCTACTCACTTACTAGTGGGCCAAGTAGTTTTGCAAAAACACTACGTATAATGGCAGGAAATGAGACAGCTTCAGAGGGCTTTGCAAAGGGTCAAGTTGGTTCTTCTGCAATGCCCCATAAAATGAACAGTCGATCCTGTGAAAGAGTTAATGGTTTTCATCTTATATTAAATGGATATATGAATATGTTAGGTGGTTTAGCTGGAGATCAGTGGAATGAGGGTGATGTTTCTTGTTCAGTTGTAAGAAGGGTAGCGCTACCTGACTCATTTTTTGCCGTTGATGGACTTTTTGAGACGTTTTTAACGATTCTAGATCAATTTGAAACATTTCCTGCAGTTATAGAGAGTGAAAATAATCATTATTTTCCATTTTTATCAACAACAACAATAATGATGGAAGCTGTTAAAAAAGGTGCTGGTAGAGAGGCTGCACATGAAGCGATTAAAGAACACGCCGTACAGACAGTTAAAGATCTAAGAAATGGAATTGTAAAAGATAATGACCTATTAGAGAGGTTGGCAGAGGATAGTAGGTTAGGTTTAGATATTACAGAACTTCAATCAATAATTGATCGAGGGCGGGAGTTAGTAGGAGCTGCAAATTCCCAGGTTTCAACATTCACCAATGAAGTTGAAAAATGGATTAAATTGTATCCTAACGCAAAGTTTTATAATCCTGGATCAATACTTTAAGAATTATAAAAAAAGCTCCATATTGGAGCTTTTTTTATCTCTATATAAGACCATCCCGTTTTAAAAGTGCTTTACTATTTGGAAGTGTTCCCCTAAATTTCTTATACAACTCCATTGGGTCAACAGTATTTCCTTTAGAGAGGATATTAGATCTAAATGAGTTGGCAACTTCCTTATTAAAAATGCCCATTTCTTTAAAATATTCAAAAGCATCTGCATCTAATACTTCTGCCCACTTATATGAGTAATATCCAGATGAGTATCCACCTGCAAAGATATGTCCAAACCCAGTTGATGTATTCCCTTCAGTTTTAGGAAGAAGCCGTGTTTTTTCATTAATTTTATCCTCAAACTCTTCAACGCTTCCAATATCTTTTGGATCGGTAGTATGCCATGCCATATCAAGAAAACCTAAAGAGAGTTGTCTAATATTCATATTTCCAGCATTAAAAGTTTGTGATTTAACAACTTTTTCAATTAGATCCGTAGGTAGAACTTCGCCGGTATTGTAGTGTTTTGCAAATAGAGATAATGTTTCTGGTTCAAGAAGCCAATTTTCCATTATCTGAGAAGGAAGTTCCACAAAATCCCAATAAACATTTGGACTTGCTAAGGATTTATATCTAACATTACTTAGAAGTCCATGTAATGCATGACCAAATTCATGAAAAATTGTTCTTGTTTCATCAAAACTTAAAAGAGATGGTTTAGACTCTGTTGAAGGTGATAAATTTCCACAGATTAAAACATGTGGCCTCTCAATCTCTCCATTAGAAAGTCCCTGCACCTTAAATGTATTCATCCAGGCACCACTTCTTTTAGTCTCTCTAGGATATAGGTCTACATATAAAAGTCCAATATATGAATCATTATTATCCCTAACTTCGTAGGTTGTTACATCCTTATGGTATAGTTCTACGTTATTAACCTCTATAAAATTAAGGCCATACATCTTATTTGCAACATCAAAAACTCCATTAATAACATTTTCTGCTTTTAAATAGGGACGTAACACCTCAGGATCAAAATTATATTTTTTTAATTTTAACTTTTGGGAGTAGTAAGCAAAATCCCAACTATTAAAATCTTCAATATTATCCATCTCTTTTGCTAGCGCTTTGACCTCTTCAAGCTCATTTTTAGCAGCTGGATAAGCAGTTTCATAAATTTCGTTTAGAAAATTATCTACAATTTCAGGAGTGTTAGCCATCCTCTTCTCAAGAGTATAATGGGCGTGGGTATTGTAACCTAATAACCTAGCTCTTTTGAATTTAAGATCTATTGTCTCCTTGATAATGTCTCTGTTATCATACTCTCCGCCAAGATTTTTAGTTCCATAAGCTAGGGATAACTCTTTTCTAAGTTCTCTATCTTCTGCGTACTGCATTACAGGCAAATAACTTGGCATTTGCAGGGTAAAAACCCAGCCTTGCTCATATCCTTTGTTTTTAGCTGTAAAACTAGCAGCCTCTAGAGAGCTTTCAGGCAGACCTTTTACTCTTATAGGATCTGTAATATGTAATTCAAAGCTATTTGTTCCATCTAATGTGTTTTTTGAAAACTGTGGACCTAATAGACTTAGTTTTTCATCAATCTTCTGTAGCTCTATCTTCTCATCATCTTTTAATAGAGCCCCATTACGTCTAAAACTATTATACGTAATATCAAGAAGTCTTTTCTCTTCGGCTGATAAAGATAAATTTTCTCTATCATTATATATTTTATTCACTCTATCAAATAATTGAGTATCAGTAAAAATATCACCAGAAAATTTAGCTAGTTTGGGAGATATTTTCTCTGCTAGTTTCTTGAAATCAGCATCAGAGTCAAGACTATAAAGGTTAAAATATACATTGGCTACTTTATCAAGGTCCTCAGAAACAAATTCAAGAGCTTCTATTGTATTAGTAAAGTTAGGAGGTTCAACGTTGCTTTTTATCTTTTTAATATTGTTGTATGCATTAATCAACCCTATCTCTAGAGCTGGCAAGTAGTCATTCATTTCTATCTTAGAAAAGGGTATTGAGCCATATTTTGTATCATATTTATCTATTATCGGATTTTTCATCTATCTACTCTCCATTTTATTTATTAGATAAAGATATCATCAAAATAATATAAATTAAAGCATAGCTGTCCAAAACAAAAAAACTACAATTTAAGTATTTTATAAAAGTAATCTCCAAGGTATAATCTAAGTACCACACAAAGCACACACAAGGAGATTACTATGAGTTTTCATGATACTATTTTTCGACAAATACTACAATTAATTCCGAGATATGAATTTGAAAAAATTGTAAAATCAGAAAAAGGAGACTTCGCGAATAAAGGATTTTCCTGTTGGAACCAGTTTTCAGCAATGCTATTTGCTCAATTAAGCGGACAAACAGGTCTAAGGGGAATTGAGAACGGTTTAGAGCTTCAAAGTAAAAAGCTGTATCATTTAGGGATATCCAAAACTAAACGCTCAACGCTCTCTTATGCAAATAATAATCGTCCAAATGAGATCTATGAAAAACTATTTTACTCTTTATTATCAAAGCTTCATAGTAAACATAAAAATCATAAATTTAGATTTAAAAACCCACTTTATAGCGTAGATGCGAGTACTATAGATCTTTGTCTGAGCATGTTTGATTGGGCTCATTTTAGGAAAAAGAAGGGAGGAATTAAACTCCATGTGACATTAGATCATTCCAGTTATATTCCCTCATTTGTTACTGTGACGGATGCAAAAGTACATGAATCTAATGAAATTAAAAATGTTCCTTTTAAAAAAGATGATGTTATTGTTTTTGATAGAGGGTATACCGATTACCAATATTATTCAGATTTAGGTGAAGAAGGTATTTATTTTGTTACAAGACTGAAGAAAAATGCCAAATATTCTGTGCTTGACGATAAAGACGTTTCAAAGTATGAAAATATACTGTCTGAAAAAATCATAGTTTTTGATAAAATAATATCTAAGAAAGGAAAGCCTCTAAAACTGCGGCTTGTTGAAAGTTATGATCCTGATTTGAAGAAAAGTATAACACTAATTACAAATCACTTTTCATGGTCCCCCAGAACTATTTCAGCAATATATAAAGATAGATGGCAAATTGAAATTTTCTTCAAAACAATTAAGCAAAACCTAAAAATTAAAAGCTTTTTAGGAACAAGTCGAAATGCGGTTCTAACTCAAGTTTGGATCGTTATGATTTCGTTTCTGATATTGAAATATATGGAATTTCAATCTACTTTAGGTTGGACTGTATCTTCAATAATGGCTATATTATCTACGATATTATTTGCAAATCTAAACTTAATTGATTGGTTAACAGTCCCGCCTGATAAACAAGCTCCACAGAAAAGTTATCTGCTACAAAAGGAGTTGTTTTGATTGTATTGGACAGCTATGAAATTAAAGATAAAAATAGGGATGTCAATTTGAGATAAATATACTAAGATTATTAATATGGAATATAATGAACAGATAAAAGAACTATTAGAATCCTATCATGATAAAATTGAAACTGATATAATGCCTCAATTAACAAAGGAATTCTATAAATTATATGCAGGAGTTACAGAATTTTTTGGAAAATTAAAAAATAAAGGGCTTATTAAAGAAGATCCATACTTCAAAGAGTCTGAGATAATTGAATTAACAATTCCATCCCTTGAAATGTTTGAGGAAGCTGATGCTCAATGGAAGGTTGCTGAAAGGTTAACCCATTATGTATCTATTTTATCATTTATAACTCATAATTATACATTTAGTTTAAATACATTTAACTTTTCTGAATTAGAGAAAATCAAACAATTTTTAGATTATTATGATTGGAAGAGCCTATTAAATCCCTCAACAGCGGAACTAAATACCAGATCATTAGGTAAAATAGCTATCGAGTTTAGAAGTGCAACAGGTGATACCTTAATATTAAAAACCTATGAAAAATGTATAGATGGAATAATTAAAAGTATTGATCAGATACTTATTAAATTAAAATTTGTTCTTCTCTACTTAAAAGAGAGTTATAAACTTTTTATTAGAGTTGATATTCTTCCAATAATTAAAGAGAAAAATCCCAATATATTAGTATCTAAAGTTCTGGATTCAATATCAGATGAAATTAAAAAGAACTACTCTTATTTAAAGTTTTATAAAAAATTTATAAGTGAAGTTATTAACGAAGAGTTCTCATCAGATGGATCAGTATTAAAAGATAACATAATAAAAAAATTGTCTATAACAAAAAAGAACGAAACAAAAGAGAAAAAAGATGATAAAGTTGATACAACCAAGAATTTAATACAGCTTTTAATGGAGATTGGTAAAATACGAATTCATCTAGCCTCTAGTATGGAAAAACTCTATTTTAATCATAATAATTTAAGAAAAGCTGATGGGAACTTCATAATAAAATTCTTTAGATTTCTTGGTTCTCAATTATTTAATACAAAAACTAAAACAGTTTATAATATTAGTATCCCTACTAAGTCAGGAAAGGGTAAAAGCTTAGAGATACATTTTGAGAAATTTTATGATGAGATTAAAAAACTAGAGTTTGATTTATTAAATTTTGCGGAAGAAGATAAAACAACTTTCTATGTTAGGGATAATAAATCTGAAATTAATAAAAAAATAGATATCCTAATAACCAGCATTAAGAAGCAGATAAAGATTTTTGTAGGTCTAGATAACTACTTAAAGTTTGAATTAAAGAATAGTCACTTAAAGGCTAAAGGTATCAAGCCTGAAATTACAGTTATGAAAACAATAATTAATAGTAGTACGGCTATGTATAGAGAGTACTTAGATGAAGTAGATGGTAAATAATTTACCATCTATTAATTTAACACGCTTTTTCAATATAACTTCTATTGTTTAATATAACTTTAGAAATTAGTTCAAACCTACTATGTATATTTAACTTGTTAAAAATATTGTAAACATGTTTTTTTACAGTTGTTTCTGAAATGAAAAGTTGACTTCCTATTTTCTTATTATTTAGACCTCTTGTTATTAGGAATACAATTTCAATTTCCCTCTTTGTTAAATTGTACTTTATTAAATTTAACCCCATTTTAAATTCTGAAAATTCAGAACGCAATAAATCATTCATGATATACCTCTACTATTTAATTGGTAGAAGATTATAGGACTTTAAACATCTCAGTTTCTCAAAAAGCCATAATTTGTATAATCTTGAATTACTAATATATTATTTAATTTTTAAAGTGATGTCAAACAGAATTTTGTTCAGTATTTGTAATGAAACTTAAGTATATATTAATAAATATCTGAATAAAGAAGGATAATTCCAAAATAGTATCTGAATAATTATACATATTTTAAGTATAGATATTCTTAAATGGTCAATATAGTTTGTTGGATGAAATAAATATACATTTAATCAGATGTTTTTGGTTAAAAGCTAAAAAAATATAGATTAAATAGTTATCTCTCTTACATATTAAAGGTTAAATTTAGTTGTAAATGGTCTGTTTAAGTAATTATAACCCAACTAAAAAATATAATTTTCTTAAGTTTTACTTAACATTAGTTCGTTTAACGAAATGTGGTTGTGAATTTTTACTCAGATACGTATAGGGTTGATTATATGTTACTAAATTCGTAATATGTTGAAAACTATTGTCATAATTCGTATTAGAAGGTTAAAATATAACAAATAAAAAAGAGTGATTTATAATTACTCAAGAGGAGAAAATGTGAAAAAGAATTTATTATTTTTCATTGTTGCTTTAATGACAGTTGTTAGTTCTTTTGCTAGTAATAATGCAGAAGAAGGGAACATGAAAGAACCTGTTGTTTTTAGACTTATTAATGGAGGTGAACCTGCTTCTTTAGACCCTGCTATGATACAAGGTGTTCCAGAGAACAGAATTTATCAATCATTATTTGAAGGATTAGTTGCTTATGATTACGAAACAGCAAGAGCTATTCCTGGTGTTGCTCAGTCTTGGACTGTAAGTGATGATAATACTGTTTATACATTTAAATTAAGACAAACATCATGGAATGACGGTGTTGCAATTACAGCACAAACTTTCGTTGATTCATGGTTAAGAGAGTTAGATCCAAATACTGCTGCTCCATACGCATGGTTCCCATCAATGTTTGTAAAGGGTGCTGCAGAATATAATGCTGGTACTGCTGGAGCTGAGGCTGTTGGTGTTAAAGCTATTGATGATTATACATTAGAAGTTACTTTAGTTGGTCCACTACCATATGCATTAGATGCTTTTGCTCACTACTCATTTGGAATTGCTCCATTACATACTATTGCAGAACACGGTGATTCATGGACAAATGTAGATAAAATCGTAACTAACGGACCATACAAATTAAAAGAGTGGGTTCCTCAAGATAAATTAGTTGTAGAAAAAGATCCAAAATATTGGGACGCTAAAAATGTTAAAGTTGATCAATTTGTATACCTACCTGTAGAAGATAACAATACTGGTTATTCTATGTTCTTAAACGGTGAGGTTGACTGGATGACAACTGTACCTACAGATAGAATGAAAGAAGGTTTATTAAGAGATGATGTTATTGTTTCACCAAACCTAGCTACTTACTACTATGTAATTAACAATAAAGTAGAGCCTTTAACAGATGTTAGAGTAAGAAAAGCCTTATCAATGTCTATTAATAGAACAGAGTTAACTGAGAGAATTGGTCAAGCTGGTCAAATTCCTTCAGCAGCTATGGTTCCTACAATGGAAGGTTACCCAGCACTTGAAGGTAATACTTTTAACGTAGCAGAAGCTAAAAAACTTTTAGCAGAAGCTGGTTACCCTAACGGTGAAGGTTTCCCTGTATTACCTATTTTATATAACACTTCTGAAGGTCATAAAAAAATGGCTGAGTTTATTCAGGCACAGTGGAAAGAGAATCTTGGTATAGATGTAACTTTAGAGAATCAAGAGTGGAAAACATTCTTATCTTCAAAAAACCAACACGACTATTCAATTGCTAGATCTGGTTGGGGTGGAGATTATCAAGATCCTAATACTTTCTTAGATATGTTTGTAACTGGAGCTGCTATGAATGATATGCAGTATGAAAATCCTGAGTATGATGCACTAATTGAAAAAGCTGCAACTATGAAAGCAGGAGCTGCAAGGTTCGAAGCTTTAAGAGAAGCAGAATCTATGTTAGTTGAGAGAGATCAAGCTCTTATTCCGTTATATACTTATGTAAAAGTTAACTGTATTGACTTAAATAAATGGGGTGGTTGGGCTCCAAACGTTTTAGATTTACACCCACCAAGACAAATCTACAAAAAATAATTCATCAAAATATGATAAAGAGTCGCTATATAGCGACTCTTTATTGACTATTTATAAAAGTACATCAAAAATAAACTTAAAAAAAACCAGCAATTTTGCTGTTTATATATTACAATAAATTTTTAAGAGGGGTATATGATAAAATACATACTTAAGAGATTCCTTGGTATGATACCAACCATGTTTGCTATTATTACTATTGGATTTTTTCTAATTCGACTTGCACCAGGTGGACCATTTGATCAGGAGAAAAAAGTTCCAGAGCAAGTGATGAGAAATATAGAGGCTAAATATAATTTAGATAAGCCACTATATCAGCAATATTTAATGTATATGGGTAGTGTTTTAAGGGGTGACTTAGGACCTTCTTATAAATACACTGATAATGATGTTAATTTTTATATTTCTAATAGTTTACCTAACTCAATGTTATTAGGGTCAATATCCCTATTAGTGGCAATAATATTAGGTGTTCTTGTTGGAATATCTTCCGCTATAAATCAGAATAGTTGGATTGATTATACAGGTATGAGTATAGCAGTTATAGGTATATCTGTTCCAACATTTGTTGTCGGTCCTGTTTTAATGTATTTTTTAGCCCTTAAATGGCAGTTGCTACCAACATCTGGTTGGATTTCATCTAGTAACGGTTTAAAGACATTAATAATGCCGGTTATTACACTATCATTCCCTTATTTTGCAACAATTGCACGTCTTTCTAGAGCTAGTGTTTTAGAAGTTTTAAGAAGTTCTTATATAAGAACAGCCTACGCAAAGGGTTTAAGAAGCTCGGTTGTTATTTTTAAGCACGTTTTAAAAGGTGCAATGTTACCTATAGTTAGTTATTTAGGGCCAGCTTTTGCTGGAATTATAACTGGTTCTATTGTTATTGAGACAATTTTTAGGGTACCAGGACTTGGTAAATTTTTCGTTCAATCAGCACTAAATAGGGATTATACCCTTATAATGGGAGTTTTAATTGTCTATTCATTAATTCTTATTATTATGAACTTTGTTGTTGATGTTGTTTATGCCTTCTTAGATCCTAGGATCAGCTACAGGTAATTTTTAATTAATTGGAGAAATTATGGGGAATCCCGAAAATAGTATAACAAAAAATGTAAATGAGTTTAATCAGGTTGTAAAAGGAACGAGCCTAACTCAGGATGCAATTAAAAGATTAAAAAAGAATAAAATGGCAGTAACTGGGTTATGGGTTATTGTAGCTTATATTATTGTTTCAATATCAGCACCTATTTTACCTATTTATTCATATAGAAAGCAGATTATTGAGCACCAATATCTACCACCATCATTTAGACCAGCAGGGGAACTTCTTCTTGAAAAAGAAGAGACTTATATGTGGAAAGTTGCTAAGAAGTTAGGGAAGGATACTCTTTCTGAATCAGATATTGCAAAACTAGATGATATTAAAAGAAGAATAAAAACTGAGACACAAATTATTGATGGTGAAGAAGTTTTAATTCACCAAAGAGTCTATCTTTTAGGTACTGATGATTTAGGGCGAGATATGTTATCTAGAATTATCTATGGAGGTCAGATATCTATTGCAGTTGGTATTATTGCAACAATTATATCTATTTTAATAGGTATGTTCTTTGGTTCAATTGCAGGATACGCTGGTGGTAGAACAGATTATATAATTATGAGAGTTGTAGATGTTATGTATGGACTTCCATATATGTTCTTAGTTATAATTTTTCAATCACTGTTCGGAGGAAGTATTATTAACTTCTTTATAGCTTTAGCAGTAGTATCATGGTTAACAACTGCAAGGGTTGTTCGTGGTCAGGTAATGTCACTTAAGAACTCTGTCTTTGTAGAGGCTGCAAGATCCATGGGTGCTAGTTCTGCTAGAATTATAGCAAAACACTTATTACCAAACAGTTTAGGTATTATAATTGTTTATGCAACTTTACAAGTTCCAAGTTTTATAATGATGGAGTCATTCTTATCATTTCTTGGTTTAGGTATTTCTGCACCATATGCTTCTTGGGGTTCTTTGATTAAAGATGGTATTGATGGTATGACACTTTATCCATGGAGACTGTTTTTCCCTGCATTAGCAATGACAATATTTCTATTTGCAATGAACTTTTTTGGTGATGGACTAAGAGACGCTTTCGATCCCCAAAGTAAAAATAAATAAGGAACTTTTATGAGTAATAATGACGTGATATTAGAGGTGAAAAACCTACACACATATTTTAATACTGATGCAGGTGTTGTAAAAGCTGTTAACGGTGTTAATTATAATCTAAATAAGGGTGAAGTATTAGGGATTGTTGGAGAGTCTGGTTCTGGTAAGTCAGTAACAAGTCTCTCTATTATGAGCCTGATACCATCTCCTCCTGGAAAAATAGTTGACGGAGAAGTACTTTTTAATGGAAAAAATCTTCTAAAAATGTCAGATAGAGAGCTAAGGTCTATACGTGGTGATAAAATTGCCATGATTTTCCAAGATCCAATGACATCTCTTAATCCATTTTTAAGAATATCAACACAACTTATGGAAACTATTGAGTTACATCAGAAACTAAATAAAGAAGATGCAAGAGCAAAAGCTATTGAGATGTTAACCCTTGTTGGGATACCTTCTCCTGAGCAAAGAATAAATAACTACCCTCATCAATTTTCAGGTGGTATGAGACAGCGGGTTATGATAGCTATGGCTTTAAGTTGTAATCCTGAGGTATTAATTGCTGATGAACCAACAACAGCTTTAGATGTTACAATTCAAGCTCAAATTCTAGATCTAATTAAAGATCTATCAAAGAGATTAAATACGGCTGTCATAATGATAACCCACGATTTAGGTGTTGTTGCTGGTATGTGCGATTCTGTTTGTGTAATGTATGCTGGTAAGGTAGTTGAAAAAGCTTCCAATGATGATATATTTAATAATCCAAAACACCCATATACTGAGGGACTTATTAAATCAGTTCCTAGACTTGATAAAGCAACATCTCAAAAATTATACTCAATTGAGGGACAACCACCAAATGTTATTGACCTTCCTGAATGTTGTCCGTTCCATCCTAGATGTGATAAGGCGATGGATAAGTGTAGAAATACATATCCTCCAGAAGTTAATTATGAAAATGGAAGACAGGTTCGATGCTGGCTTTATGAGGGGGACAAGTAATGGAAAAGATTTTAGAAGTAAAAGGCTTAAAGCAACACTTTCCTATTAAAGGCTCCAAAAGAGTTATTAGAGCCGTTGATGGAATTGATTTTGATCTTTATGCAGGTGAAACATTAGGTTTAGTTGGTGAATCAGGTTGTGGTAAATCTACAACTTTAAGAGCTATCGATCAACTATATATTCCTACTGAAGGGGTTGTTAATTTTGAAGGTGTTGACCTTGCATCACTTTCAAAAAAAGATCTAATAACAGCAAGACAAAATATGCAAATGGTTTTTCAGGACCCATATGACTCTTTAAATCCAAGAATGACTGTTTCTCAAATAATTTCAGAACCTCTAGAAATCTACAATAGTAGAGGGATTATAAAGTTAAGTAAAAAAGAGATTGCTGATAGGGTAGAGGAATTAATGGAAACTGTTGGGCTATCTAAATTTTTCAAAAATAGATACCCCCATGAGTTTTCTGGTGGTCAAAAACAGAGAATCGGTATTGCAAGAGCTTTAGCTCTAAATCCTAAGGTTCTACTTTTAGATGAGCCTGTAAGTGCCCTTGATGTATCTATCCAAGCTCAGATTTTAAACTTATTAGTTGATCTTCAACGTAAGCTCGGTTTATCTTACCTTTTTATTGCCCATGATTTAGCTGTAATTGAGTATATTAGTGATAGAGTAGCGGTTATGTATCTAGGAACTATGGTTGAGATTTCACCATCTGCTGAGCTATATGAAAAACCTCTCCATCCATATACAAAAGCTTTACTTTCAGCTGTTCCTATTCCGGATCCTGAAATAGAGAAGAGTAGAGAAAGAATTATTCTTGAGGGAGATGTACCTTCCCCAGATGTAGAGAGAGTAGGGTGTTATTTTTATGATAGATGTCCAAAGAAAATGGATAAGTGTAAAAATAATATTCCTAAACTAACTAGTGTAGACGGAAGTGAACACAAGGTTGCATGTTTCTTATATGAATAAAAAAAAGAGCACAATAAGTGCTCTTTTTTTTATCTTTCAACTTTTTTTTGGGTAATACTCTCAATCTCATCTAACATTAGAGTTATATAATCTTTTTTCCTTGCAGTTGTTGTAATTAGTGTAATATCTTTGCCATTAGTAAAATGTATCTTAATGGATAAGTACTTTTTTTCAAAAATAGAACTCTTACTATTTGTCATATTTGTAGGGTTTTTCCCCTTAGTAAATTCTACTAATTCAATTAGCTCTATATTTTCAAATTTTTGTGTTTTTGTCTTATATATAAAACCAATACCAACTTTACTTATTATTAAGCCACTATTTTTATCAAAAACCCAAGATTCTCTATATGTCAAGGATATAAAAGATAGGATAAATATTGAGATTGAAAAAATTGATGCTCCATATAGGACAATACTTAAAAAAAGTATTACTGTTATTAGTGAGAAAACTATATAAAAGGATCTAGGTAAGCGTATTATAGTCTTCTCTAAATCACTTTTTTTTGATAATACAACATCGAAATCAAACATAAACTACTTCACCTCTAAAACTTTATTAGAGTTAAAAATAATAAGATCTTCTTCATTCTCTTTATCCCCAAGGTAGCAATATAGGTAATCATCAACAATCTCTTCTACTACTAGGACTATATCCTCTATTTGACCATCATACTCGATTTCGATTTTTACTCTCGACTTCTCTTTGATTTTATCTGATAAGTTAACTTTACTATCTACTATTTTAATATCGTTTTTATTTAAAGTTATTTTACTCTTTAACTCTTCATCATCAGTAGTAAAAAGCATTACCTCAAATAGCCATTCGTATGCTAAAGATACTTTTTCTTCACATTTTTTTTGTTTTTTTAGTTCTTCATAATCGTCAAAAGCATTATTAAGTTGTAATGATATATAATCCTGTATATCATCACTTTCAAAATGGGTTGTATACGACTCATCACTGGAAAAAATATCATCAATCTCCTCCGAAAGGGCCTCTATGTTATCACCTAATATATTATAAGATGAAACAATGTCATTTCCGTACTCTTTATTGCTTTTATGTCCATCAATTAATGTCTTGTAATTTTTTATTGAATCAATTGAAATCTCTAATAGGCTTTTTATACTCATCCCTTTTCCTTTAAAATAATATCAAAGTTTAGCAGTCTCTTATCTAGTACTCCACTAACTAATTTATCATCTTCTTTTTGTGTACTAATTGGAGATATATACGTCTCTCTCCATTTAAAATAATTTACACTTCTAATAAAATCGTTACATTCAAGTATGATTTTATTTTCGTCGCTTTCAGTTATTATACATTTATTTGTTGATGAAAAAATATCAATAAACTCTTTTGTTTCACTATTTATACTATTTTTGTAATATATATGTGTATAATTCAGATTTAAATAGCTTTTAATTAAATTATTTGTCCAGTATTCAACATTATTTACACTCTCTGGCATATCAATAATTGCAAAGATATTAGGCTCAACTATTTTGGTATTTAAATCTTTTGGGTTATAAAGGACATTATATAATTGATTATTAAGTAACAATTTTGGATTACTACAAATTACACACTCAATATTTAGCTCTAATAATTGATCAACCTCCAGACTATTTTTAACTCTAGGAATAAAGAAAAATCCGTTATGTTTAAGTTCTTTAATAAGTTCAATGTTAAATTTATCTAAAATGAAAAACTGAGCACCATTACCAGCAGCTTTATATGCCATTTCTATAGATGTTACTCCTTCTACAGCTATAAAAAGGTCCTCTTTAAAGGCTATTTCTTTTAAGATATCGTCCCAATTTTCCATTGTATTAGAATTTATTACACATAGTGGTAAGTTTGCTCTTTTTAGGGATTTTACTATATCTAGAGCTCTATCTTGATCTAGAATATTAAATCTAATCATTAGCCCAAAATCTCTGCATTTTCTAAAAATTTTATTCATGACTTCATATTATATGAATCTATTAAAAAAGAAAACTCTTTACAAAATTAGATCTTAATATATATAATGTTCTTATATATAGAAACGTTAAGGAGTAGATATGTCAGTTAAAAAGTTTGATCCAATGCCTACAAAGGATGGGTATTTTGGAGAGTATGGAGGATCTTTTATACCTCCCCAACTTGAGAGTGTTTTGAATGAAATTACTTATGAATATGAGAAAATAAGAAATGATGAAAACTTTATTAAAGAGTTATCAGATTTATATAAACACTATGTAGGACGACCATCTCCAATATTTTTTGCTAAGAGAATAAGTAATATGGTAGGGGGTGCAGATATCTACTTAAAAAGAGAAGACCTTAATCATACAGGTGCACATAAGATAAACCACTGTTTAGGGGAGGCTCTTTTAGCAAAAAAAATGGGAAAAACAAAGCTAATAGCAGAAACTGGAGCAGGACAACATGGGGTAGCTTTAGCAACTGCAGCGGCTCTTGTTGGATTAGAGTGTGATATCTTTATGGGTGAAGTTGATATTAATAAAGAACATCCAAACGTGGTTAGAATGAAAATTTTAGGTGCAAAAGTAATTCCTGTTTCCCACGGAAGGCAAACACTAAAGGAAGCAGTTGATAGTGCATTTGAAGCATACTTAAAAGACCCTGTAAACCAGTTCTATGCTATTGGGTCTGTTGTAG
This sequence comes from Thiospirochaeta perfilievii, assembly GCF_008329945.1. Classification (NCBI taxonomy): domain Bacteria; kingdom Pseudomonadati; phylum Spirochaetota; class Spirochaetia; order Spirochaetales; family Spirochaetaceae; genus Thiospirochaeta; species Thiospirochaeta perfilievii. Next base: position 3,530,017 of record NZ_CP035807.1, read on the forward strand.
GACCCCACCCATTTCCAATGATGGTTAGGGATTTTCAACAAATAGTAGGAGAGGAAGCAAAAAAACAGTTTATGGAGATGACAGGGAAACATCCTGATAATCTTGTTGCCTGTGTTGGTGGTGGTTCAAACGCTATTGGTCTTTTTACACCTTTTTTAGAGGAAGAGGATGTTAATATCTATGGAGTTGAGCCTGCAGGTCGAGGTTTTAAAGATGGGGATCATGCAGCAACTTTAACCCTTGGGAAACCTGGAATTATTCATGGATTTAAGTGTTATTTATTACAGGATGAGAATGGAGATCCAGGAAAAGTCTATTCTGTAGCAAGTGGTTTAGATTATCCTGGTGTTGGTCCTCAACACTCATATCTAAAGGATATTAATAGAGTTAATTATGATTATATAAATGATGATGAAGCGATAGATGCATTTTTTACCCTATCAAGATTAGAGGGAATTATTCCTGCTATAGAGTCCTCCCACGCTGTAGCTTATGCAATTAAATTGGCAAAAAAAGAGGGTAAGGGAAAAAGTATTTTAATTAACTTGTCTGGTAGAGGTGATAAGGATATTGATTTTGTAGTCGAAAACTTCGGTGACAAATACATTTGATCAAAATTGTATTTGCCGTACATTTGATCAAAATTGTATTTGCCGTACATTTGATCAAAATTGTATTTGCCGTACATTTGATCAAAATTGTATTTGCCGTACATTTGATCAAAATTTTATCTGTGCATAAAAAAAGCCTGTTTAAAAACAGGCTTTTTTGGTTCAAATTAAATGCAAGTACCATTTGGAATTATTGCATTTTTAGGAATAACAATAATTCCATCTTTAATAAAATAGTTTTCGTGTTCCTGGTCTCCTCTATCTAAGGAGTCAACACCAATTCTACAACCACTACCAATTCTTGCATTAGCATCGATAATTGCCTTTTTAATAACAGTACCAGCACCAATTCCTATATTAGGAATATTGTTCTTTTCATTTTCCTGCTTTTGCTCCATTGTCTCATAACTATCAGCACCCATACAGTAGACACCTTCTAAGCTTGCACCAGTCTCTATAAGAGTTCTAATGCCTATTATAGAGTTACTGATAAAAGCATTACTAATTATAGAACCATCAGTTGATAATGAATTTGAAATAGTACAAGAATTAAGTTTTGATGGAGCAAGGTCTCTTCTTCTTGTATAAATCTGATACTCTTCATCATACAGGTTAAACTGTGGGAAAGGACTTGCAAGATTGATATTTGCATCATAAAAAGACTTAATTGTTCCTATATCTTCCCAATAACCATAATAAATATATGAATTAACCTTCAACTCTTTAATTGAGGTAGGAATTACTTCTTTCCCAAAATCTGTAAAGTCATTATCTAATGCCTTATGCATTGCATCTGCATTAAAAATATATATTCCCATTGATGCTATGTAGTTTTTCTCTTCATTTATTGCACTCTCAGATAGGAGCTCTTGGGGAGCTTTTAGATGATCTATGTTTTTCTCAAAACCAGGCTTCTCTTCAAAATCTTTAATTGTACCATCATTACTTAACTTAAGAATTCCTAAATCATTTGCATCATGTCTGTTTACAGGTGTTGACGCAATAGATATATCAGCTCCACTTTTTATATGCTCATTTAAGAATGCCTTTAGATCCATTCTATAAAGTTGGTCTCCGGATAATATCATATAATATTTTGCATTCTGAGTTTTAAAGTGAGCTAAATTTTTTCTAACCGCATCTGCAGTACCATTATACCAGTCTGAATGGGAAAAAGTTTGTTCTGCAGCTAATATTTCAACAAATCCCTTAGTAAATGAATCAAATTGATAAGTCGAATTTAAATGCATATGTAATGATGCTGAATTGAATTGGGTTAATATATAGATCTTTCTAAAATTTGAGTTGATACAATTTGATATAGGAATATCAACTAATCTATATTTTCCACCAAAGGGTACAGCAGGTTTACTTCTCTCTTTAGTTAGGGGGTAGAGTCTAGTTCCTTTCCCCCCTCCTAATACTATACTTACTACTTCATTTGACATTAAAACTCCTTTTTATACTAATTAAATTATAGTATATAAAATTTAATGTTAAAAGTAATTTTATTTAGTTTTTCTTGTGTTGTAATAAAATTCCATACTATCAACTAATGCTTGCCATGAAGCCTCAATTATATTTTCAGAAACACCTACTGTTTCCCAGTCAATCTCTCCATCTGTAGAGGATATAAAAACACGTACCTTAGCCTTTGTTGCATTTTCTGGATTTAAGACTCTAACCTTATAATCACTTAGAGTCATCTCATCTAAAAAGGGGTGATAAACGGTAAGGGCATCTCTTATAGCTGCATCTAGTGTTCCAACTGGTCCAACCCCAACACCTGCACCCATATACTCTTTCCCTTCGGATTTAAGGAATATTCTTCCAACAGTTTTAGAGTCAACACCCCAAGTTTTATAGGTCTCAAGATGATAATTATTAAGTTCAAAAAGAGGTCTATATCTACCTAATGCTTTTAGCATTAATAACTCAAAAGAGGCTTCTGCTGACTCATATTCAAAGCCTTCACCCTCCTTCTCTTTTAGAGTATTAAATAGAGCAATTACCTCTTTTGACTCTTTTGTGTAATCTCCGAATTTATTCATTTTTTCAATAATTGTAGATTTTCCAGCTAACTCAGAGAGTAGAATTTGCCTCTCATTCCCAACTTTATCTCCTGAAATGTGTTCCATAAGGTGGGGAGCTTTTACAATAACATCAGCGTGCTGACCAGCTTTATGACCAAATGCTGCAGTTCCTACATAGGGTTGATTTTTTTCAGGTATTATATTTGCTTTATCTGCTATATATCTAGATAGATGAGTTAATTTATTCATCTTGTTACTCATGGTTAAATCATAATCTAACTTAATAGCTAGATTTGGTATTATTGTACATAAATTGGCATTACCACATCTCTCTCCCCAGCCATTAATAGTTCCTTGAACATGGGAAGCCCCTGCTTCTACTGAGAGAATAGAGTTTGCAACAGCACAACCTGTATCATTATGAAAATGTACACCAATTTGGGCAAGTCTCTCTTTAGGCAATTCAGATATGATCTTTGTAACTTCGTTTGGAAGTGTCCCTCCGTTGGTATCACAAAGAACTAAACTAGAAGCCCCAGCTGAGGTGGCTAATTCAAGAATCTCTAAGGATTGTTTAGGGTGTTCTTTGTATCCATCAAAAAAATGTTCTAGGTCAAAAATAACTTCACGACCCTCTCTAACTAGTAGTTTTATAGAGTCTTCAATCATCTTCATATTTTCTAAAGTTGTAGTTTTAATAACCTTGGTTATATGTTGAATCCAAGCTTTTCCTACAATTACAACACTTGGGGATTCAGCATTAATAAGTGCTAATAAATTTTCATCTTCTGTAGCTTTTCTCCCTGGTTTTCTTGTGGAGCCAAAAGCTGTAATTTTTGCGTTTTTAAATTTCTCCTTTGCAGTTATTTTAAAAAAGTCTGCTTCTCTTCTACTTGCTAGGGGAAATCCTCCTTCAATATAATCAATACCTGCTTCATCTAAAGCGTGGGCTATCTCAATCTTGTCGTTTAGAGTAAAGTTTATTCCAACGCCTTGAGTTCCATCCCTTAAAGTGGTATCAAATATAGATATTTTTTTCATATAATTACTCCTAATTTACTTTAGATATAATAATATAATTCAAATAAATATAAAAGATATAAGATATAGACAAAAAATTGAGTTATTTTCCGCTTTTTCTCTTTATTTAAGATCCTAAATAATATATTATACATGACAGTCGTTGGTTATCGTCGACTAAAATACTACTAGTTGGTATTACGATATACTGGCAAATAAATAACAGAGGTAAGTAAATGTACGCTTTAGTTGAAATTAAAGGAAAGCAGTATAAGGCTGAAAAAGGATCTTTATTAAAGGTTGACAGTCTTAAGAGTGAAGTGGGTACCGAAGTAGAATTCGATACTGTATTAATGATTGGTGGGGACAATAGTAAAATTGGAACACCATATGTGTCTGGTGCAAAAGTAAAAACTGTAATAGAGCACAATATCAAAGATAAGAAAGTTCGTGTTTTTAAATATAACAGAAGAAAAGCTTATAGAAGAACTCAAGGACATAGACAACAGTACTCTTTAATTAGAGTTTCTGACATTCTAGAGGCTTAATATTTGATAGAAGTTATTTGCATTACAGAGGATTCTTATTTAACATATTTAAAAGTTTCCGGTCATGCAAGTAAAGATCGAAATAATACTATTATTTGTTCAGCAGTTTCATGTTTAACAAGAACAGTATGTGAGATCACAACAAGGCTTAAGGGTGTTTCTTCTAAGTGTAGTGCCCCCAATCCTGGTGATGTTTTATTAACTATTGAAAGAGTTAATGAAAACATTAAAGATAGATTCTGTGGTATAACAGATTACTTACTTATAGGAATTATAGGAGTAGTTAGAGATTACCCAGATTCTGTAACACTTAAAATTAATAATAAGGAATGGTACGATGGCTCACAAAAAAGGTGGTGGTAGTTCTAAAAATGGTCGAGATTCTCAATCTAAACGACTTGGTATAAAAAAATTTGGTGGCGAAGTTGTTAAAGCTGGTGAAATTATTGTAAGACAAAAGGGTACAAAAATTTATCCAGGTGAAAACGTTGGATTGGGTCGAGATTACACTCTTTTTGCTAAAGAAGCAGGAAAAGTTGTTTTTGGAACTAAAAAGAACAAAAAGAATGTATCTATAGCTGTAGAGGCATAAGGAAACTATATTTGCGTGGTTTTATAGACGAAACTCGGATTGAAGTTTTCTCAGGAAACGGAGGTCCGGGTGCAGTCTCTTTTCGAAGAGAGAAATACGTAGAAAAGGGTGGTCCCGATGGGGGCGATGGGGGAAAAGGCGGAAACGTTATTTTCCAAGTTAGAAGAAACCTAAAAACTTTTTCTCACCTTAATTCTAAACATACTTTTAAAGCTAAGAATGGTGGACAGGGTATGGGACGAAAAAAACACGGTGCCAATGGTGCCGATGTTCTTATTCAAGTTCCTCCTGGTACAATTATTAGGGATTATAACTCAAAAGAAGTGATTATTGATTTTTCTGATTCTACAGAAAAAGATTTTGTTTTTTTAGTTGGTGGACGAGGTGGTCAAGGAAACTGGCACTTTAGATCTGCTAAAAGACAGCTTCCTCGTTTTGCTCAACCAGGTGAAGAGGGGGAATATCGAGAACTTCTTCTAGAATTGAATATGATAGCCGATCTTGGTTTTGTTGGTTTTCCTAATGCGGGGAAATCGAGTCTACTAAAAATGTTAACTAATGCGGATCCTAGGGTCGCAGAATACGCTTTTACAACTAAAATACCTAACTTAGGAGTTATGAGAATTCACGATAAAGATGTGATATTGGCAGATATTCCAGGTATTATAGAAGGTGCCCATAGGGGAACAGGATTAGGTATAAGGTTTTTAAAGCACATATCAAGAACAGCAGCTTTAGTTTTTATGGTGGATTTAAGTAATCCTGAATTCCTAACTCATTATGAAAAACTCTTATTTGAAGTTGGAGAGTTTCAGCCTGAACTTTTAGAAAAACCTAGACTATTAATTGCTACTAAAACAGATATCGAAGGTACTGACGTAGCATTGAAAGAGTTAAAAGAAACATATCCTGATCTTGAAATTACAGCAATATCTGTTTTTGCTAGAACAGGAATTGAAGAGATAAAGAAGAAATTCTTTGACTTATCACATAAATGAAAATAGCTATTTTAGGGGGGACATTTAATCCTCCCCATTTTGGTCATCTTTTTTTTGCAAATGAAGTAAGGCAAAAATTTGGGTTTGATAAAATCATTTTCGTCCCAACATATATATCTCCCCACAAGCAATATAGTATATTATCAAGTTCTAAAGATAGGTTAGAAATGCTTAAATTAGCTACTAAAGATATACCTTGGGCTCTAGTTTCTGATTGTGACATTAAACGAGGTGTTATTACTAGAACTGTGGATACAATTGATGATATCAATAAATTATACAACTTAACTGATAAACCAAGTTTTATTATAGGAGATGATTTAGCTCCAACATTTCACTTATGGAAAAATCCCAAAGAGTTAGTAGAGAAGGCAAATATAATAATTGGAGTACGAGAAAACCTAAGTTTCGACTTTAAATATAGCCATTCCCTTATTAAAAATAGAGTCTTCCCACTATCTTCATCTGAGATTAGAGAAAGAGTTTCTTCAGGTCTAGATATCGATTTCCTTTTACCAAAAGAAGTGATAGAATACATAAGAGAAAATGGATTATACAGAAGTAATAGTAAAGATTGATAATTATTTAAAGAAAAATATAAGTGAGGGTAGGTATCTTCATTCAATAAAAGTTGCTGAAATGTCTTCTTTGATAGCAAAATTAACTAGAAATGATATGGATATAGCTTATATTTCTGGTCTTGCCCACGATATTGCTAGAGAGTTTAAGGTAAGAGATTTAAAGGAACAAATTTCAAAGTTCAATATTTTTTCAGAAGAGTTTTTAAAAATGCCTCAACTTTATCATGGGCCAGTAGGTGCTGCTTTTGTAAAAGAAGAATTCTCTATTATTAACAGTGATATTTTAGAAGCAATAATGTTTCATACAGTAGGTTTTCCTAATATGTGTAATAATGCTAAAATTATATATGTTGCTGATTATATTTCCCTAGATAGAACCCATATAGATAAGGGACTAAGGGAAGCTATTTTAAATAAAAGTTTAGATAAAATGGTTTTGGATGTTATTAATCTTTCAAAGGATTTTTTAATTAGTAAGGGTAATTCCTTGGTTAAGGAGACAGAGGATATGTATAAGAGTTTAATGGAGATTAATTTTGAAAAAAAATAAAGAGTTTGATAAAAGCTTACTAATTTTATTAGCCATAATACTTATAACAGCAATGACAGCATTCTCCCTTTATTTAAATGTTCGAGTTGATAAAATATCCCAATTAGTTAAAGAGAAGGGTGTTATTAGTATTTTAATAACTATTGTTGAGGATAAAAAGCCATTATTAACCCAGGTTTTACTAATTAATACCGAGACTAACAAAGGTGCACTAATTGACGTTCCTGAAAACACTGGGACTATTATGTCCTCTATGAAAAGGTATTCTAGGGTTGACTCTATTTATAATGAACAAGGTGTTGATGTCTTTAGGGATAAAATCGGAGAGATTTTAGCTGTAGATTTACCATATCACTTGGTTATAGAAAAAAACAACTTCTCCCAATTAGTAGATCTTTTTGATGGATTAGATATTTTTATTTCAAAGGCTTTAGAGGATAATACTACCCACTACAGTATACCTTCTGGAAGTGTTGTTCTTGAAGGTGATAAAGTACTTCAGTACTTAGATTTAGAAATATCTACAGAGCATAAGACTGGTAAAGTTAGTCGTAAACAAAAAATAATGCAGAGCTTTTTAATGCAGGTTAAAAAGTATTCAAAAAAAATTGTAATAGAAAAAAACTTAGTTCAAATATCAGAAAAAATAAGAACTAATTTGGATATGAACTCCTTAAAAAAATTGTTTGATTATCTAGGCCAATTAGAAGTGGACAGACTTGTTTTGCAGGGGATATTAGGGGAGAGTAAAATTGTTAGTGGTGATGAACTAATCTTCCCTTACAATAATGAGAATCTTATTAAAGTAAAGGTGAAAATGATACTGATAAATCTTAGTAACCCTGAGGTTATTAGTGATGAAAAAATTAATTTTAATATAGAAGTTTTAAATGGAACAAATGTTCCAGGATTAGCATCCCGTGCTGCTAACCATCTAAGTAGTTTTGGTTATACTATTTCAGGTATTGGCAATGCAGAACGTGGGGATGAAGAGCATGAGTTTACCAGTATACTTATTAGAAAAGATAATAGGGAAGCTGCAGAAGCTATAGGCGAGTTGATCAATTGTGATTATATACACTCTCAAGTAGAAGAGGGAATAGATGATACAATTGATTTTACAATCATATTAGGAAAGGATTTTGATGGAAAACGTTGTAATTAATGATGTGTTAACATTAGCAAAAGAGATTGAAGGGTTAAAGGGTAGTAATACATTAGCTCTTAATTTAATGGAACACTGTTCATGGACAAGTTATTTTATAATAACAACATGTAGTAGTAATGCCCACTTAAAGGGTGTTGTAAATGAAATAAGAGGGAAAATTCACTCTATGGGATACTCTATAAAGCAAAATAGAAAGAATACTGGTGATAGTAACTGGGTTCTTCTTGACTGTGGAGACTTTATTATTCATCTTATGAATGACGAATTAAGAGAGTACTACAATCTAGAAGAACTATGGAAAGATTCAGAAGTTGTTTACTCTTCATCTTCCAATGTATCATAGTGATCCGCTTCTTCTTGATCTATAATACTTAAGTTATCGATAATATCTGGGTCAACTGGCTCAGGTATGTCACTCTCCATCTCATCTTCAAAATCTTCATATTCATCCTCTATGGATTCATCTAAGACAATGCCATCATCTAAAATAGAATAACTATCATCTACTTCTTCGTAGTGATCATCTTCGCTATCACTGTATAAAAATTCATTTGAAGAAAACCCCATCTGTTTTTGACTGATCGATAAACCTGAAAACATAATATTCCTCTTATTAGAAAGTTAATATGAATATATTTATAATACATTGTCATTGTCAATAAGGTTTTCTTAATTAAGTGATATTAATGCAAATAAAGATTTTAAAAGTACCAAAAGCATCATTAATGTAGTATGTTTGGGAGACATCATAGTCTGAAACGCTAGAATATATCGAACTTCCAACTATTATAGATGGAGGAGTTATATTTGAGTCTAAGCCAATACTAGAAAGGTGAATTGTAGATCTACCGGAAATTTGATTAGTTATTTCACAAAATGTAGACTTGTGGAAGTCTCCAAAGCTTGATGAATCTATCTCCATACCAATATAATCAGCTAAAATATTAACAAAATTTGTAGCACTTTCAAAATCTGTTTGCAACATTAAATATCCGTGCAATCTTCCTGTAAACCCAATAGTGATTAATATGGAAGACTCAATATCTCTCTCTTCTAGACTTATCGTTGCATTATGGAAACCTGATTCATTCATTATCTCAGATATTGATTTTTTGAAACATTCTAATGCCTCTTCAGATATTTTACTCATAATAGAATTATAGGAAGTAAATTTTTAGTTGTCAAACGTATAATATTTTTTTTATTACAATCTGTTTTTGTGGGTTCTAGGGATTAAATGAGTAGAGTAAAGTTGTTTTAAGTAAATTGAGCACTAAAGCTGCTTTCGGCCTCTCATTAGGCGATTATTAGCCATATTTAGAGTTTTTAAGGTGATGCCCTGATCATATAACAATAAATGATCACTCTACAGAGATTAAAAACTAGAATCTTTAACTTTTTTATACTAAAGTTTAATTATGAAAAGATATGTATTCATTATTCTCTGTTTAGCACCATTATTAAATTTATACACCGAAGATGTGGCTGTTATTACTGCTGGTGGTGGGAAGTTTTTTTGGAATGAGATTATTAAGGGAGCATTACAAGCTGGGGAGGATTATAACCTTACTATCTATTCAAGAGGTCCATCAGATGAACAAAATTATCAGAGCCAAAATGCAGCTATAAGTACCGCAATTGAAAGGGGGTGTAAAATTATACTATTAGCTCCAACTTCAAAAGAGCAAAGAGTCTTTATTAAGGATTTAAAGGATAAAGGGTATCCTACTATATTTATCGATAGGGATATAGGTGGAGATAGGGTAGCTCTTATTGAAACTGACAACTATAGTGCAGGAGTTCTAGCTGGAAAAAAGATGGTAAAAGCTTTAAATGGTAAGGGCAGAGTTGCTATTTTACGGATGGCAAAGGGTCTACTATCAACTACAGATAGGGAAGAAGGGTTTAAAAAAACAGTTACTGAGTTAGGACTTGAAGTTGTTTTCGATGATTATATAGGGGTTGATGTAGGTGTTGGTAGAAAAAACTCATATGATATATTAGAAAAACTCCCTGAAATAGATGGAGTATTTACTCCTAATGAGTCTACTACAATATCCACCATAGTTTCTTTAAGAAGATTACATAGGGAAGGTGATATTATTCACATTGGTTTTGATACTTCTGATCTAATATATAGAGCAATTGAGTCTAAAGATATATACGGAGTTATTATTCAGAAACCTTTTGATATTGGTTATAATGGAGTTAAAGAAGCTAGTAAATATTTAAATGGCTTAACAGAAATTGAAGGTTATAAAACTGGATTTGACTTTATAAACTTTTTAAATATATCTGATCATCTAGCAGATAATGACAGAGATTAAACATCTATATTTATGTAGATTTGGAGTGTAAATTGAAAAAAAAGAGTTATAATGAAAAAAATATACTTTCCATAATACTTATAGTTTTTATAATAGCAAATTTTTTGGTGGGTTCCAACTACTAACAACAAATAGCGATAGAGTATATATATCAGTTATTCCAACAATTTTTATCCAATTCTCTCTTTTGATTATAAGTAAAAAAATTAGGACAGAAATAACAGCTACAATAATTGGATTATCCCTAGTATATACTTCAATTACAACTGTAATATTTGGGGATATTTCTAAGGAGTATAATAACCCTCTAATTCCTATTATTATGGGAATCGTAATTGTAGGTGTCTTTTCATATAGAAAAAGGTTAACTATTTCAATAATTATCTTATCAGTAGGCACCATGATTTTTTATCTATTTAAGCAGTTAGAATTAGATCCAACTGATGCAGTTTATGGAACAATTATCGCCTATATCTTAAACTTTGTAATTATATCTGCTATATCAATAAACTCAACTATAATGAATTTTAAAAGATATAAACTATCATTACAAATTGAATCAACTAATAAAAGAATGTTAGCTGGAGAGAAACTTAAAGGGTCAGAGATTATTATGCCAGCTATATCCCATGAAATATCAGGACCTTTAAGTAACTCTAGATTGGTTGCAGAGGTTTTATCAAATGAGATATCAGCATTAAAATTAAATTATATTCATGGTGTCAAAGAGTCTTTAAATATACTCTTTGACTCTCTAGATAGAGCAAATAATGTAATAAATAGGTATAAAAATATTTCAAGGAAAAATGATGTTACCAATCCTGCTATTTCAATTATTAAGTTAATTGATATGGTTAAAGATAGCTTAAATCTCTCACAGAATCTAGATTTTATTATAAATATTAACTCTTTAGATGATATGAATATAGTTAGTGGATCAGCTTTTATTCCAATTTTAAGAGATATATTTGAAAATTCTATAGTTCATTGTGGGGGAAATAGTACTACAGTTATAACTATATCTTGGAACTATATAAATGGCTCTAACCTTTGGGAAATTATTATTACTGACAACGGATCTACTGTTGATAAAAATATAAGTAAATACCTTGAACAACCCGTTCTTAAGAGTCAAAATGGTGTATCTAAAACCACTCTAGGGCTTTATTTTAGTAGACTAAGACTTGAACATGAATTTGGTGCTAAAATTTATTGTGATGAATCAAATAAACAGGGTACAAAAATCGTAATATTAATGCCAGCTAGTTTTATTGAGATTCCTAAATAATATTTAAGATGAAAGTTAATCTAAAAATACTCTGTTAATAATTAAAGTTTCATCACTATTAGTCATATAGTATAAAATATTTTCTTTCAATCTATAATATTTAAAGCCCATATTATCTTCTAACTCTATAGTTGTGTAACTCTGTGATGTTTTTGACTTAACTATTCTATTCCCCAACCTATCTATCCAGTATAAGTAGTCTCCACTGTTTCCAATGTAATATGCATCTATTCCTTTATTAAAAAAGTTATAGTTAATTGGTAAAATCTTTTCTTTTAATATAAACATTGGGTAGTTCTCTTTATCTCCTAATCTTCCAATATCTAAAAGTCTTTTTGAGTCTAAAACAACTGTCTTTTTATCTTTATTATATATTTCTGGTAGCTCTAAGTAGATAAAATCATTATCAGAATAGATAAACTTAGGTATACAACCAATTGGAAAATTTCTTTGTGCCATAAGTGACCCTGATCTATTAAATAGGTATAAAACATAGTTATTATATATTAGATATTCACTCTTTTTTACTTCAAAGTAGTTATTTTTAGGTAGTAGTTTTTCTGACAATGTAATGGTCTTTATAATTTTACTACTCTTAATTATTGAAATAGTTTTACTATCCATTGAGGGGATGTGTAAAAAGCCGTCAGAATCTATGTCGAAAAAAATATCATTCAATTTATAGTTTTTAGTATCCTTTACTATTTTCTGAGGAAATATATCTAAAGCTATTAATAATAAAATAAGAAGTATTTTCATTTCTATATCTTAAGTTCATAAAGTGGGATAAATCAATAATAAAAAAATATTATTCGGAAATTATATGTTTTTTGAAGTTAAGGCCAAATATTAACTATAGGAGGAGTTACAAAGTCAAATATAAGTAGGTTGTTATGAAATATTATATCTTTATTACTCTATTGTTATCCTTCTCATTTACTTTCTCCAATGAAAATATTTTTGAGAATAGTTATGAGCTCTATGGAGTTTCTAATCTAACAGATCAAGCTATGATTAGATCAAGAAGTGGAGATGATTATTTTTTTGGGATATCCCAGGGGAATTTAATTGCAAAAAAAAAGGCTGTAAATAGTAGTTATTTTGATACCTATTATTTAGATTTTGGTCTTTTTGATATTGATATAATCCATGGTGTTAAAAGTGTAAATTTTAGTAATGATAATAATATATTACTTATACATTGCAGGTCTAATTCTACTAATTACATTTTACTATTTAGATTTATTAACAACTCTTTAGTTTTAGTTAGAGATATATACCAAAGCGATAGTATTATAAAGTTTAAATCTATTAAGTTATTATTTGATGAAGCTATATTTATAATATATGAAAAATCAAAAATTATACTTCTGAATTATTATTTGAATAAAGATGAAGTATTAAAAAACAGTATACCTATAGATGGGGATTATGAGAAAGATATTGTTTATACTGATGTTGCATATAATATAAACATTTCCCTAATATTAAGGGATAAAAAAAGTTATCAACTTTGGCACTTCTATATCCATAATAAAGAAGTCGTTTCTAAATATATAAAAGAGATGCCTATTAATGACATTAAATCCTTTTCAATTATACAGACTACACCAAAAATACTCTTATATTCAGAAGATAAAGAGTTAAGTACTTACTACTATTTTAAAAATAAGGGTTTAATGTATTTTGAAGTAGATAATTATTCTAAGGAAGGGCTTAACTATTACAGTAATAGGTTAAACAATTATTTAGCATTATATAGTGGTGAGAAACTTTTTTCATTAGACACTTTTGAGGAGTTAGATCCAGATCAATATATAATTGATTCAAGTATAAAGTACGCTTTTGAAGATATAAAAATTACTAGTACTGGGGAAATAATTTCTGTTGAGTCAAATACTCAATCTTATCAAATAGATACATCTGTTATAAATAATTATTTTTTATTAAATAAGTTCCTTTTTACTATTAAGGATAGTGGTATATCTAAAACTTTATCCTTAAATTATTTAAGTAAAGAAGGGATTGTTAATTTTTCTGAAATAGAGATGAATAATTTTGTTTTGAATAGTGGTCTTCTAGATTATAAGCCTGGATTATTTATTCTACCTATAGAGAATCTGTATATTATAGAGAAAAATTGGGACTATCTTTTTTCTGATCACCCTCCAATAATATTTGATAACTATATTCTATTTAGTATAGCAAATGTTAAATATATAGGGGCTTTATAATGGGTAAAAAAAGTCTCATAATTTACTTATTTTTAATAACAGTTAAACTCTTTTCATATGAAGCTGTTTTAATTACCCCAACATCTTCACAAATTGATAATTATTTTAAAGAATCTATTACTATCTATTGTCAAGCTGACGTTACAAGGAAGACAGCATCTTTTGATTTTGAAGTCTACTCTGAAAAAGGGAAGTTATTAAAAACGAGAAGAATAACTAATGATTATATCATGGATTTACCGGTTAAAGATCCTGGAGTCTATACATTCAAAATTTATTATCGATATTTTTTAGGTTCTGGACGTGAGGAGCTTGACACTGCATCAATTACTGTTTTTAAAGATGTAAAAGCTCCAACTCTTTCAACTTCTATAAAACCTAACTCGTGGACAGATGGCCTTGTTACTGTAACTGCAACTGGAGAGGATGAAGAGTCAGGGTTAGATGAAATTGAGTATAGTCTAAATAATATCACATTTAATAAAGGTTCTGAGGTTAAATTATATAGTAATAACTCATATGTTTATTTTAGAGTGAAAGATAAAGTTGGAAATTTGTCTGAAACAATAAAAAGAGTTGTTAATAATATAGATAAAATATTACCTTCTTTATCAGTAATACAAAACCCAAATAATGACACTTGGACAAATAAAAGTGTTTACCTTACAGTAAGCCCTATTACTGGACCATCAAAAGTTAATAAAATTTTATATAGGGAAGGAGATACTGGTAGTTGGAAATCTTATAGTTCTCCTATTAAAGTTAACGATAATAACTTTTTTTACTTTAAGGTTAGAAATAATGCGGGAATATGGTCAAAGGAGTATAAACATTTTGTTAAAAATATTGATAAGACTCCAGCTATACTAAATTTTTCAAACTTCCCCAATATATGGACAGATGGTTCTGTAACTGTTACTCCTACACCTTTTGATGATGAGTCAGGAGGCCCCTATATAGTTCAAGTAAAAAATGAAAATGATATATATACAAGTGTTGATAGTGTAAAAGTTGATTCAAATAGTACTCTGAATTTTAGAGTAAAAAACAGGGCAGGAAGTTGGTCAAATGATATACCATATGAAATAAAAAATATTGATAAAAGTGATCCAGTAATTGAACTTTTTGAATCTCCAAAGGGTTGGACAAATAACTCTAAAACTGTAACTGCTATAACTTCAGACCCAGAGTCTGGAATAATTTCAACAGAGTATAGTTTTGATAAGATAAATTGGTTTTATGGGAAAACTACAACTTCAATTGTTGAAAATTCAAAAATCTATTTTAGAACTACAAATGTTGCAGGTAGCACAACTTATAAAGATTTTATTATAGATAATATAGATAAAACTCCACCAACTTTTAATCTTAAAACACCTTCTATACTACAATCAGATCAATTTCAAATCGAAATTTTAGACCTGAACACTAAGGATTTAGACTTAGGTACACTAAATGTTACAGTAGATGATAAAACAAATATTAACTTTATAGCTAAAAAGGATAGTGTTAATAATAAGTATGTTATTGATTTTAATATATTATCAAAACTAAAATTAGGGCCTCATACTATTAAATTTACAGTTACTGATAATGTTGGTAATAAATCTAAAGATAGTTCTTTTACTTTTTGCAGTGTTAAGGGTTTGCAGTTAAGTCTAGATAAATCCTCTTTTTTTATTATAGATAATTATACCCAAGGTGAAATAGTTTTAAAAACTTTAAGTTTGAAAAAACCAAGTGTTTCTGGTTTTAAACCTAATTCTACATATAAAAATAGATATTTAAGTAGTTCAGAATTTAACTATGAATATAGTACTGATGGAAAGAACTGGGTTCCCCTTATAAAGGACCTAAAGAGAGATACTGTTATAGGTAGTAACAATCAGCTAGATATTCTTGATGGTTCTAAAACTCTTTTTGTACGTGTTGTTGATAGTTATAATAATTCAAGTCCAGCTTTAGTTTACAGTTATACTGTTGATAAGACCCCTCCACAACTTAAGTTAATAACAACTTCGCCTTCAAACTCTTGGAGTTCAAAGGATATTAACTTACAATTATCAGTTTTAAATGAATCAGAGGAGTATAATATCTTCTATGATTATAAACCATTAGGTTCTGTAAATGGAACCCAATACCCTTTAAATGATAGTGGTCTTATTACCCTAGGAACTAACTCTGATAATGGAAGTTACTCGTTTTATGCAAAAGATAGAGCAGGAAATATTACAGAACAAAAAAATAGAGTAACTTTCATCTCAAAGATTGATAAAAAAGTTCCCACAATATCTATTAGTGGAAATCCATCTACATGGACAAATAAGAGTGTAACTTTAACATCAAATATAATTCATGGAGAATCGGGGATAAAAAGAACTCAGTATTCACTTAATGGTGGAGTTCAGTGGATAACAGGAGACTATGTAACTATTCTCCAGAATCAGAATGATATTATGTTTAGAACTCAAAACAATGTTGATATCTGGTCTCCTGTAACAAAAATTGATGTTATATATATTGATAAAAAAGAACCTGTTATCGACTTTAGTATTAGTGTAAATGGTAATGTTATGGATACTAAAGCTAATTCAAAAGTGGATATATCCCAACTATCTATAGAAGAGGATAATCTTAAAAATATTAAATATCTAATTGAAGGAACTAATATAACTAAGGAGTTAAATATAGGTAGTTCTTCAGATTTTAGTATCCCTCTTCCTAAATCCCTTGCAGAGGGAACTTATAATGTTGTTATTTATGGTGAAGATTTAGCAGGGAATATTGGTTCTCATAATAAGAGTTTTGTTTTAGATAGAACCCCACCATCGATTAAAGGTTTAGATTTGATAATCTCTAAGGATAATAAAATCTTAGGTAATGATGATGTTACAGGAGATCAAAATCTAAATATGAAATACTCCGGTTACGATAAAAGTATAATTAATCCAAGGTATAAATTCTATATAACTAAGGATCAACCAGGGGTTATAGAGAGTTTAGAATCAAAGGTTAAATTCTATAATTCTGAAACTAAAATTAATCTTAAAGAAAATGGGCTATATTATATCTATACATATCTCGTAGATGATGCAGGAAATCTCTCTGAGGATTATATGTTTAGAACAATTAGATTTAATAGTAGCTCCATTATGCCTCCTGAAATCTTCGGTGTTAAAGAGGCTAAACTAGCCACTGATGTTATTACATATAACAGTCCTCAATTTATAATAACTCCTAAACTTAAAGATAGTCTCGGAGTTAATATTGATTATGGAGATATTATTATCACAGGGTATAATTATAAGTTATTTAAGGGTAGTTATTTAAATTTTGAAGAAGAGAATAATTTTTTATCAGGGGAGATTAGTGCAGAAGATGGCATATATACACATTTAGGGTTTGAATCTTTAGAAGATAATCTACCTAGCGAATTCTATACTCTAATTGTTCAAGCTAAAAGTAATACAGATCAGTTAAGTCCCTATTCAAATAAATATCATTTTAGAATTGATACAACTCCCCCTGAGTTTTTAGAGGTAAACTCTTCTTCTCATACTGATGAGAATAAATATTACTCCTATGATTATGTGGATATTTTCTGGGATAATCCTTGGGATATGACAGGAGTAAAAAAGTATAAGTATTACTTAAGTAGCGATGGTCATAATTTCTCAGAAGGAGATACCAGCAATGTTATTAAAAATGGAGATAGATTTAACCTACACATACCCTTTGATAACACTACAGTAAATGGCTCCCTATTTGTTCATGTTGATGCCATAGATTATGGTGGTAATGTTAATAAAAATAATTCAAGAACTCTTGAAGTTAAGATAAATAGAGATATTCCTGAAGTTAAAATAGGTTCAATAAAAAACAGTATAGAGACTAGAAGTTCTTTGATTCGTTGGGAAGTTAAAAATCGTATAATATCCCAATCTATTGTTTTGGTAAAAGATGGAGTTAGTATAAGTACTATACTTCCAGGTTCTTCAAGGGAGTATTTATTAGATAACCTTGAACCTGGAGAGACATATAAAGTAAAGATTTATGCTTTTTCAGACTCTACAGAGTCCCTTATTGGCATGGATTCAATAGAGTTTAACATTGATGATATTAGTAATACTATTATTGAGCCAGAGAGTATAGGTTACACATCCCAGTTTAGTGGTTATAGAGTCGAAGGTGAATTAAATAGTAGTAATATATCATTGTCAACTGGAGTGCTTTTCATTCCAAAGGTTTTAGATTTTATAGATGGTGATGTAGTTATTAATGAGGTTAGTTTAGACAATCTTCTATTTGATAATAATAAATTTATTTCTGGTGAGAATAATAGTCGATCCTTTTCTACGACAATACACGGCTTTAAATTAAATCCTAATCTAAATAGTAGTATCATTATAAATCAAGGAGATGGATTGACTCTAACTAAAAGGAGTTTAGAGTACAAAATAAATGAGAATGAGTTAAAAAATATTCTGTTTAATAATATATATATAAAATCTGCCTCAAGTTTAGATTTAGAATCAGATCAAAATGAAATTATACCCTTTGAAATTTTATCAACTTATAAAAATACCCCTTCATGGTTAATTTCAGGAGTCTCAAATGTCTCATTATATAAAAAGTTTTTAAAACTTAATAACGGATTTATTGATTTGAATCCTTATTCTGATCTAAATATTGTTGACTTTAACAATAGGGCTAGTAAAAAAATTGATCTATATAATATTCTTCTAGATTCTAGTAGAACATTTATTAGTGGAGATATAGAAAATACACTACTATTTACCATTGGATTTGATGAAACTTCTTTAGGTTTGAAGGTTACAAATTCAAGAATTATACAAAATAAGCTAGTCATTGATAAAGCAGAGTTAAATTTGAAGCCAGGTTACAATGTTTATGACTCTGAAGGTAATATTAGCAAGGTAGAGATTGTAAACTTAAGAATAGATCAATACGGAAATATTCTCTCTTCTCCCACATTAGTATCCCCCTTTTATATAGATAAAGGGAATAGTTCCTTAATATATATTGATAATCTTAATTTTTCAAAGGGTGGGATTAGTGGAGACGGCAATGTTTTATATAATAACAATGTCATTAAGAACTCCAATTTTAAAAATCTCTCCCTAACTAATTCTGGGGTAAGTGAATATTCTACAGGAGATTTAATAAACAATTTCAGTTTAATAACTAGATCAGGTTTTAATCTATTTGCCTTAGCTAATAGTATAAAAATAGTAAATAATGGTTATCTTATAGACCTAGGAGTTATTGATTTATCTCCCTTTGAAACAGGGTTGAAATTCAATATATTCGATATGATTATTGATTTTAATTATAAGGATATTATTAGAAAAGGTATTAACTCTGTAGGGGAAGTCTTATTATTAAAAAATATAGACTATTTCAAAACCGTAGATAACAGTTTTAAGGTTACTGATCTAGAACTTAATAATAGTAACCTAGTTGCAAAAAGAACGGAAATACAACTTCCAGATTTTTTTAAAACTGAAAATATTGTTATTCAAGATATTGTACTTGATATTAACCCTCAGACAAAAGTAGGAACATTTGGTAGTGGAGTAATTGATTCAGAAACAAAATCCATAACCTTAGAAAATGGCTTTAAGATGATATTTAAAACAGGCCGATATCACGATAACTTAATAGAGATTCCAGAGTCCTATATATCACTTCCTACTGGCTCGAGTATAGAAAAAGTTAAACTATTAAATTTAAAAACAAATTTTTATGCTACTACTTATGATCCTCTACCTTCTAAAATAAGTTTTGAGAAAAATGGATGGAAGTTTAATATATACAATCCATATTTTACAAAAGAGGGAATTACAGGTGAGACAGTTCTTGAATTACCTATCCTAGGAACTTTAGAGAGAGTAAATCTTGATAATTTTATACTAAAATCTGATGGAACCTATGACATATTAGATACCGTTACTAAAACTTCTCAAGTTAACATTGGTGGCTATAATGTTTTAGTAGATGGAGTAACTATTTTAGATAATGCAAATGAACACATAATTAATTTTAAATCAGTAAACTTTTACAATCGGGATAAAAGTATTAATTTAGAAATTAAGGATATTTCTTTTAACAGTAATGGAGAGATACTTGCCTCAGGCTCAGAAGTTATCCCTGAATCTTTTGTAAGTGAAAATGGTTATACCGTAGAGGCTAGTGGAATTCAATATAGAGATGAGAAACTCTATTTAAAGGGTGACTTATATCTTCCAGAATTTATGGGAGCTTTAAAACCCTTAGTTTTTGATAACTATTCTATGGAAATAGACCTAGATTGGAATATTATATCTCCTCCTATTAAGAGTTCTTTGGGAGTCTTTTTTAATAATGTAGAGGTAAATATAAGTAATTTTATAATATATGAAGATGGAATATTTATTGAAGATAGCTTGGTCAAACTAGATGATAATAACTCATTTATCATTAAAAATAGCGCATTTGATAGTGTTGGGACTATTTTAAGCAGAGGTTATATAGAAGTTGAAAATCAATCAATAACAATATCTGACTGGTCTATGATTTTAACACAGGGTGGATTTTCTAAAAAAGGGATTTTCCTAGAATCCCTGGTCACACTACCTAAGGAGTTAGGTTATGGAACACTATACTTTGAAGATATGTTGCTTTATAGGGATTCGGATATAGTCAAATTTAAAACAAATACAGTTATTGACTCATTGGAATTTTACTATAATAAAACGTTCTTTTCATTTGAAAAAATCAGATTAAACCCAGACTATATCACTATTTCTAATGGTATAATAGAACTCCCTCAAAATGAACTTTTAAATGGTGAGGCTATAAATATAAGCTCTTTTAGAATCGGTAAGGATGGTTCTTTTCAACTTTCTGGATCAGATGTAGAACCTATTAGCATAGATGGATTTGAGTTATATATAAATAACTTATCTCTTAAAGATAGTGTTTTGGATTTAGCGGGGTCTGTACAATTTCCTGTAGGTTTTGGGATTTCAGAATTAGCGGGAAGAGTATTTTATATAAAAACATTTAATTACAACTTCGAGTCAAATCAATTAATTTTTGATGTTGAGTTAGATAGTGTTATTATAGAAGTTTTAGATGGCTGGACTACTGAGATATCAGAAATTAGTATTTCAAATAGAGGTATTATTGTTGGAAATGGTATTATAAATTTTCCAACTACTTGGTTAAATAATATCTCTGTTGATAGTGTTGGATTTACAGATTTATACTTTGATTTTAATACAAATAAATTCGATATTGGTTCTATTGATATTAGTAACGTTATTGTTGATTGCCAAGGGTACAACTTTACTATTAATAATATTTCATACTCCTCTTTAGACGGATTTATATTAGCTGGAGAGTTTCCATTAGATAATCTATTTAAAGGTGAAAAAACTTCTCCTGTATTAGTCATTGATAAGTTGCAAATAAATAGTGATTTTTCAATAAGAGAATTAATCGCTGGAGTTAAAGGCTTTAACCTCTCTTTAACCCCTAATAGAGAATTACTATATTCTGGTTATATCGGTATTGAATCATCTATAGACTATGGAGTTTTAATAAATTTAGATGGGAAGATAGAAATAGGGACATCATTCGCTGTTGAAGATATGGTTGGAGATAGTTTACAGATAGAATCCTTTAGTTTTGATATGTTCAATAGGGAAATTATTAGCCTAAATGCAAAAGTTTTAATTGATGAAAAACGTTTTTTAAGTACTCAGGTTAGTGATTTTGAATTTGGTGTAAACTTTACTAACAAATCTGATGTTATAACATTTGTTTTAGGTGGTAATGTAGAAATCCCTAATTCATTTCCTGGAATTGGTGGAGAGATTTTTACACTATTTGGTGAGTTTGACTCCCTTGGTAATGTAAATAATTTTATCTCAAGTCTAACTATATCATCAGATAAACCACTATTAGGTGATATAACTTTAAAATCTGGTTCTAATGTAACACTTCTACCTATCCATAAGGTCGTAGGAGATAAAAAATCTCTTAGTGGTTTAGAGTTCTCATTTAAAAATACGATGTTGGAATTTAGTAATAACTTTACAATAGAGAGACTTAGGGGAGGATCTATTGAAGTTAATGAGTTAATTCTTAATACAGAGATGGGTTTTGATAAATGTGACTTAAATTTTGAAATACCTGAAAGCTTTGACCTTTTTGATAATATTAAACTTTTAAATGGTTCAATATCCCTATTATCAAATCATGAGAATGATATAGTTACTTCCATCTCTGGTTCTCTTCAATTACCTAAAACTGTAGGTGACATTATTATAGATATTAACAACTTTAGCGTTAGTTCTAAGGGTTATTTGAATCTTGATATTAGTGGTGAAGCTGATAATGTTACAATTATAGACCAACTAAAACTGAATAATGCTAAAATTACAGTAGGAAGCAGTGTTAATAATGACGCACTGGATTTCTATATAAGTGGTGATTTTAAACTATTAAGTAGTTCGTTACCTAAGGAGATAAGAAGTTCACTATTAACTGGTTCTATAATATTCTCAACTAATGGTGGTATAAAGTCTTTTAACCTAGGTTTAAATTCAGGAGAACCTCTAGAATACAAACTTATAAAAGGTGTTACATTATCCCTTAAAAAGCTATCGATTTCTGATCAGGGTATAAATTCCTCTGTCTCTTTAATACTAGAAAATGGTTTTTATGGACTTGAAGGTTCATCTAGAACAGAGGGCTCCATTTTTATTGATTGGAATGGAAAGATTACTCAATCCAACATAACATTAACTACACTGTATCTTAAATATGCAGATATGGGTTGCCTTATCTCAAATATGAAATTAAATGAGAATGGGCTTAATTTCCAGTCGGCAATATTAGAATTACCAACTTCTTTAGGTAGTGGCCAAGTTGAAATTAATAATGGTGGTATAAATAGTAGTGGAAACTTTTATGGAGATTTTAATGTTGGAGTTTTAAAGGTTGATATTTTAGGGTGTTCTATATCCCTCTTTACTCCAAAGTTAGATGTAAACAACCAACAAATAACTTGCTCAAAAGCAATGTTTGAACTACCTGATGCATTAGGGGCAGCAAGTGTAGAGTTAGCAGATGTTTCTATAGATTCAAATGGATTAAGTATTAATGGGGGTGGTTTTACACTTCCAGATATTGATACTGGGGTGATGAAATTCTCTAATATGGCTGCAATATTAACAATAAGCGGTGATGACTATGAAATTGGTGCAACAGGAACTGTTTTTATAGCAGGTATGGGTGAAATTGAAGCTACAATCTCATTTGTAGATTTATCAATACCAAACTACCCCATTGGGTTAAAATATGCGTATTTTAGTTTTGAAGCATCAACTGGAGGTATTCCTTTAGCTACAACCGGTATGTTTCTTACAGGTATAAGGGGTGGTTTGGCATTTGGTCCTCCTGGTAACGACCTTCCTAATGAGTTTAGAGAGAAGTTTACAGATGGAATGAGGATTCAGTTAGGAGTTACTCTTACTGATAAGCTTAAAAAAATTCAAGGTGAAGCAGACTTCTGGTTAAATGTCTCCAATATGGATTTTGCCCTAAAAGGAAAACTCCAATTCTTAAATGGATTATTTGAAGCTTGGGCTTTAGCTTTGTATACACAATCATATGGGTTAGAGGTTAGTGCTGGAGTCGATGTAAATTTAATAAATAAGTTTTTTGTAGAGGGATTTATTCGAGCTCATATTTTTGAGAAAAACAATATGGCAAAGTTCTGTGGTGAAGCAACTGCAGGAGTTTCTGTTCAGGACCTATTGTTTGGTTTTCCTGATAAACCTTTTAATTTAGGGGTTCTAGGACTAGAAGTTGGGGACTTTAAAGGGGATAGGCACGGGTTTAAAGGTTATATCTCCCTGAAAATAATAGGGAAAAAGGGGTTCTATGTAGGAACAAATGGTGACTTTAAGCTTGGAGATGTTAATTCATATTCTCTTCTTGATAGTGTATCAAGGTCTATTAAGCCTAATAACTTATTAGGAGGATTAATAAATAAGAGATATTCAGTTGTAAGTGAGAATACTTTAAGTCGGAGTATAGAAAAACCTAACAGTCGGGAAAGAATTATATTTAGTCTTGATTTTATAGATGGAGATCCAATTATAGTTGCAATAAGTCCTTCTGGAGTAAGATATTCAGAGGGTGATGAAAACGTGGTTGTAGAGAGAATTGCTAATAAAATATTAATGGCAGTCGTTAACCCTGAAGATGGCCAGTGGGAAGTTGAGGTTAATAACTTAGTACTAGGTAGTGAGTATAATTTAGAGGCTATTAGTTTTGATAAAAACCCTGAAATAGAGCTGGTTTCTCCTAGCTTTATTAAAGAACATAGTACAAAAAAGTATGATGTAAATGGTACTTACGTTATCTATAACAATCAAAATCCTGAAATTTCAATCTACGCTTCAAGGGAAAAGGGTGCTTTAAATGGGATTGAGTTAGGATCATTTTTTCCTAAAAAAACAGATATATTTGATTACACCATAGATACTAGTGGATTAGATAATGGTGAATATTATATCTATGCAGGTATTTATGATGGTCAAAATCCAGAGCTATACAGCTATGCAGAGGGTTCAATAATTGTTAATAATGATATTCTTGGATTTCCTAAAATAAATGATTTAGTCGCTGGAATTTCAGATGATAATGTTGTTAATATCTCTTTTAGTCATGAATTGAAGTCTAAAGCTAAGGGTTTTAACTTAAATATAGAAAATAATGAAACAGGTGAGATTGAAATTTTAAACATTGGTTATTTAACAAAGTTTACACTTTCAAACCTAACAAAGTCCGATATATACACCTTATCTGTAATACCTTATGACCATATTGGTCAAGCAGGGAAGAAATCAAACTTAGTTGTTGTTGACTATAATAAGAGTAAACAGTTAGTAAATAGTTTTAATTTACAAACAGACTCAATAATTGTTGATATAGATAGTAGTTCAAAAGGTTCAATAGTAGTAGAAGCAGAGCAATTTATTCAAACTAATGGTTCAAACGATTATGTTGAGTTAGAAATAAATAATATCCCTAGTTTTCTATCATTAAGACAGATAAATAATAGGATAAATTTAGAAGATATTGGCAGTTTTGATTTTGATATAATATGTGTAGGAGAATATTTAATTCAAAATAATTATGGAATTGAAGTAAAAAAATATGTAGAACCAGGTGAGTATTTTATAGATGTCTCAGTTAAAAACATAGGGAATGAAAATGTTTTCAAGGATATTTCTATTCCAGTAATAATAAAATACTCTGATCCCCAGATAGATAATATAATACCAAAAAACTGGCATGTTTACGATGAAACAAAAGTTGAAATTAAGGGTTCAGGTTTTTCAACTAATACTACAGTTAGTTTTGGAGGTGTAGAGTGTGAAGTTGTTAGGCAGAATCAGACTACACTAAATGTTATTGTGCCAAGTCTTAATTTAGATAATAGTGGGGTACTTAAAATTTTAAACCCAGGATCTTTAGATGGAAGTAAAAAGATAAACCTATTAAAGCCATATTATAAAATTAATGAAATTAAAAAGTCAACAACAATAATAAGTGGTGGAAGTACTTGGCTATATAGTAAAATTAAACCGTATAACAGGTTTGAAGAAAGAGTATATTTTGAATTGATAGAAGCTCCAAAAAATTGGGATATATCCATAACAGAGAGTATAGATGTTAACTCTAATTTTGTGTTAAAGGTTACTGTTCCATTATTGACTCCTAATGGTTCATATCCTATTAAAGTTAAAACAGGTAATAGTATAAATACATATTTTGTAAATGTTGTAGATAAATATCCCTCTCCATATATCTCGGCACTCTCATCCCATAGAGGCAATATAGGAGATTCTATTACAATCTATGGGTACGGCTTTTACCCTGACTCCGAAGTTAACTTAAATGGTATAACTATACCCAAATTTAATCAAAGTGAAGATTATATACAATTTATTCTACCAGAAGATGCAAAAAATGGTGTATTAACAGTCAAAAGAGGTATGCAAACTTCAAATGGTGCCCTTTTTGAGATCCAAAATAATAACTTTAATATTTATCCTCCTAGAGATACTATTCAACTTGTTCCTGGAACGAGTATCACAAAAAGAGTTTATATAAATGGATATGCTGATAATGTAAAATTAGATGTATATGCAAATAGTAGCTTAATAAATCCTATTTTAAGCGAATCTAGTATTACTCCAAATGGTTTAGTTGATATAAGAATAGATACTAATAATAGTATAAAGAGTGGGACATATAATGTAACTATAGAAGGAAGAAGTAAGAGTATTATTAAAAGTAGAGTGATAACAGTTTCAATTGGGAATAATATCGCTTTTAAAAATAGTGTTTTAAAGGACGCAAGAGTAGATAATGAGTATAGTGATAGACTCATTGTGGAGAATAACCTAAATGGTTATTCATTTGATCTATTAGAAAATAGTACTCTCCCTTATGGTTTAAGTTTAAATCGATTAACTGGTGAGATATATGGAGTCCCAACTAATCCTGGTTCTTATAATTTTAAAGTTAGAGTTAGTGAATCTAAACAAAGGTATAGTGAAAAAGAGTTCACAATTACAGTTCTTGATAGCGGCTGGTTTAGACAGCAGGGGCCTAATGGAAATAATAAATTTAATAATACCTTATCTCCTGGTAACGATAAAGTTTTATGGGAGTCTAAAAAAGATAAAGATGCAGAGTACCTCTTATCATCAATGGGAAATATTTATAGAGTATCAAATTCAACTATAGAGGCTTTTGATAAAATAACAGGGAAACTTAAGTATAGAATTAACGCAGAGATTGTAAAAACATCACTAAGTGGGGGATTTATTCTATCCTTAGAACGTAGATTTAGAGACTCCTTAGATTTAACAAGTAGTGTTAGTAATACTCTCTATAATGATCAATATCTTATTATATATGATCAGAACACAGGAGGAGAAGTTGCAGCTTTTAAAGGAGTTTCACAGTATAATACCCTAAAAAATCGGGTATATATAAGGATAAATGGTAGAGTTGAATCCCTCTCTATTGATAACTTGGATGTTAGATCAGGTGTAAACAGTGTAGTTTTAGAAAATGGAGTAATTACCACAGAAGATTCTCTTCTCAAGCTTAATGAGAATAGGATTGAAGAGTTTCAAAATAACAATTTCAACCTAGTTATTGAAGAAGATGTAAAGATCTGTTTTGTTACAACATATAAAGAGAATCTTTTTACTATGAATAACTATGGAAGATATCAAGAGTACAAAACAGGAAAAACTATTAACACCGGGATAGCTGATGGAAAATTAGCTGTTGGTGAGTATTTTACAGTTGCTTACAATGATTCAGAAATCTGCATATTAAATAGATCAGATATGTCTTTAATTTATAAAAATATTAAAGTTGACGAACAACTGTTAACAAAGGATAAACTAATAATTTTAAATGAAACAGGGATAACTTCAATTAATTTATTCTCTGGAAAGATCATATGGAGAGGATTGGGAAACTACAGATCTCTGATTTCATGTGGTAAAAATCTCTATGTTTTAGATGAAGAGAATAGGGTTATCTGTTTTGGAGGATCAGTAAATATTGAACCTCCTGTTACTACTCTTAACATTACACCAATAAAACCTAATGGATTAAATGGTTACTATAATATTAATCCAATTTTTGATCTCTCTTCTTTTGATAAGGAAGGGGGGTGTGAGGCAAAATACAGTATCGATTCTAATAATTATATAAAGTATTCAGAGCCTAAAACTCTAGGTGATGGTAAATATACTCTTAGTTACTTTTCAACAGATAATTTAGGCTTATCAGAGAAATTATCATCACTAAAGCTAAAAATTGATACAGTTAAGCCAAAAACAGAAATGTTTATCGATTCAAAAAATAAAAATAGAGGTTTTTATAGGCAGGCTCTTACTCTGAATCTATTTGCCACCGATGAGTTAAGTGATATAAATAGTACTTATTATATAAAAAATGGGAAAAAGTTCACATATAAAGATCCAATATTTTTAGACAAAGAGGGCTCCTTCCAACTTTCATGGTGGAGTCAGGATAATGCAGGAAACTTAGAGTCAAAAGTTAGTAAAACCATATCCATTGATCTTAACAATCCAACGGTTAGTTATAACCTTGTTGATGATGGGGATAAAGAAATTTTATCTATAGAGGCGGAGGACTCATTTAGTGGGATTAACAGAGTGGAATATAAAATTGATGACAGTATTATTTCTAAATATAGTGAACCTATCTCTTTTAATAAAGGCAAAATATATAAAATAACCTTTAGGTCTGTTGATAACTCGGAAAGGAGCTCCTACTGGAAAGAGATAGTTTTGGATCTTACTAATATTGAGTCTGCTAATTTAATAGAAAACTTATCAACTAAGTGGGGTCAAAGTAGAGTCTCTATAAATAAAAATATTCAAATTGGTGATGATCTATTTACAATAAAAAATAGTAAAAAGAAAGATATAAAGATAAAACAGCTTCCTGATTATTTAGCAGGTGGCGAGATGGTTCTTAACGACTATAATAATAAGAATTCAATGGATAAAAACTTTTACAGTTTTAATGCTGGATTAATAATAGATTTATATCTATTAAAAAACAAAGATTCTAGGATCATTTTAGATGATAGTTGGGATTTAGTTGAAAAGGATGTGGAAATTTCCCCTGGTTATTTTCCTGGAGGGGCAGATGTCTATCATAAAATATTTGCACAGGGAGATTTTATTGTAATTCCTGGATCATATAATTGGAAAGATTCAAGTCCAAATATTATTATTGCAAAAAGAAATTCAGGAGCAAGTCTAAATATTATAAGTCCTACACCAGGTAAATCTTTATATCCATTAAGTAATTATTTCTGTAAATCTTCTTTAGTTGCAGGAGAAGTTTCTAGATTATGGTCTTATAGATTGTTAGGGGATGATTGGATCTCTCTAGGATCTAATACTAAAGGATTTTTAGAACTTCCATATCTAGACCAAAACAGTTCATTAGAGCTTAAAGTTGATGTTAGAGTGGAAAATCCTATGGATAGAGTAAAATATTATACTATATCAAAAAAAAGGGTATACAGTGTTAAAAACCGTAGTGGATTAGTTATATCTGAACCAGTATCAGGTTCACAAGTTCTTCTTAATATAACTACACCACTTAAGTACTCTGTTACGGGTATAGAGGGGGATACTATTATTCCCAAAATTAGTTGGGAAACAAATTCTGGAGAAATATCTCAGGGCAATTATACCCCTAATTTAATAGGAATAACCGAGATTAAATCTATGTTTCTTACTTATGGTGAGTACATGAAGATAAATAAACATAAATTAAATGTGGTAGAGAAATATAAAAAAGAAGTTTTTAACTTTACAGAGGGCTTTTTAGGTAGGTATTCAACCCATGAAGATGGACGAGTTTATGGTTTCTCAGAAGATCACAGTTCTAATGCAAAGATAAATAATGGAAAAGTATCAGTTTATCTAAAGAAGAACTCATCCTTTGATTATCTGGTTAATAATGGCTTGTACCAAGTAAAAGTTTTATTAGGACCATTAAGTAAAAAAGACGTTCCTTATATAAAGTTTGAGGATGATACTATATTTATAGATACAACTCAGAAAAGTAAAATATATAGTGTGGAGACATCTGTAGATGTTAAGGATAATATCCTTACAATAAGCGGTTCTGATAATCTTAAAATTATTAGTATAGAATTAGTAAGAACATTTAATCATATAAAAAATGTAATTACTGGCCATTAGCTTGATTAGTTGATTTAAAAAAACCGCCTTATTCGTATGTAATAACGCTTTTTATCGAAAAAGTTTTACTTTTATTTTATTTTTAGGCGGTTTATTACAGGATTATTCAACAAAAGTTTCTATTGACAGTAGAGGTCTATTGGTAGAAAAAAGCATTTTTTCATCTGTATAACTGTGTTTATTTTTAATGATCTATAGGTGGAATGTTGATTGACCTAGGAAGTTATAATTGTTTTTTATACCCTATTAATTATAGTATAAAATATTTATATACAAATAGTTTTCAAATAAATATAATATAAGAATGAAATACGAATATGTAATTAACTCCCCATGTAAAATCAATCTTCACTTAGATGTGCACAATAAACGAAGGGATGGATACCATAATTTAACATCAATTTTTCAACTGATATCTCTACAAGATAGAATTTATGCAAAAATAAACAATACAAAAACAATAACAATTGTTGGTGATTTTGATTGCTCATTGGAAGATAATTTAATTTATAAGGCTGGGAAGAAGTTTTATAATAAATTAGGTATAAAAGAAGAGATAGACTTTTGTATAGAAAAAAATACACCTAGTGGTGGTGGTTTAGGAGGGGGGAGTAGTAACTGTGCAGCAGCTCTACGACTTTTGAATACCATTTATAATAAGCCTTTATCAGATAAGGAGTTATTTGATATAGCTCTTTCCTTAGGAAGTGATGTTCCTTTTTTCTTAGGTAGTGGTACAGCGCTTGTTCAAGGACGTGGAGAAATTGTTACACCACTAAATACAGTTAAAGGATACCATGTATTGGTTGTAAACCCCTCTATACATATATCAACAGCTAAAGCTTTCTCTTTATTAAATGATGCTGGGGTAATAACAGAAAATAGCAGTCAAAACCTGGGTTGTATAAAAGATACTTATACCCAAGGCATAGATAATTTTAGTAATTTTAAAAATAGTTTTGAAATCGCTTTATTTTCAGATTATACTTTCATAAATGACATAAAGACGATTATGTTAGAAGAGGGTGCAGCTATGGCAGCATTATCAGGTAGTGGTAGTACAATGTTTGGCTTGTTTAAGCATAAAAGTGATTCACAAAGGGCTAAGGATAGACTAACAGAGAATCGTCAATATAAAATTTTTATAGTTGAGCCCCTAGAGGATTTTCCAGCAACAGAGAAAATAGTCTTCTAAGGTCTACTACAGGAGGAACACTATGGAGATTACCGACATTCGTATTAGAAAGGTTGATGCCGAAGGTAAATTAAAAGCTTATGTTACAGTTACATTTGACGACTCTTTTGTTGTGCATAATGTAAAAGTTATTGAAGGGGATAGTGGAGTGTTTATTGCTATGCCAAGTAGAAAAACAAGAAAGGGTGAATTTAAAGATGTAGCCCATCCGATAAACACTGATTTTAGAAATAAAATGCAAGCACAAATTCTTGAATCATTTAATAATTCTGATCATTATGAGGATGAAGAAGAGTATTAGCAACTTTTCGACTAAAAGTATTGACGGTGAATCTCTAAATGATTATTATACAATTCCATAAACTATTGGATATTGACTAATTTAAACACTTATGTTTAAAAGTTTTTGTTGAAATTCGATTATTATAAATTAAGGAGAATAGATATGGATAAAAGAACCTTATCTGTTGTTAAAAGAACAAGCGTAGGTAAAAACTCATTAAAATCTTTAAGAAAAGAAGGTTTTATTCCTGCGGTAATGTATGGTCATTCTGATAATACATTATTTTCTGTTAACGAAAGAGAATTTGGTAAGAAATTTAAAGTTATTTCTGAGAATACAATTATTGACCTTAAAGATGGTAAAGATGTATATCACGTTCTTATCAAAGACTTTGACGAAGATGTTTTAAAAGGTAATATTTTACATCTTGATTTTTACGAAGTAGAAAAAGGTAAATCATTAAATACTATAGTTCCTTTACATATTGAGGGAAGCTCTGTCGGAGTAAGATTAGGTGGAAGCTTAGAAACTTTAGTACATGAAATTCAAGTGGAGTGTCTTCCAAAAGATATTCCTGAAGAGATTATTGTTAATATTGAGAACTTAGAAATTGGTCAATCAATACATGTAAAAGATTTAGCAGAGATTAAAGGTGTTAAATTTCTTACTAGTCCTGAGCAAGTAATAACTCATGTAACAAAAGCTGGAGCAGCTGCTATTGAAGAAGATGAAGCTGAAACAGTAGAAGAGTAAAATGACTCTTCTAGTAATAGGTCTTGGTAATCCAGGTAGTAAATACCATGGGACAAGACATAACACTGGCTTTGATGTTGTTGATAAACTTGCATCAAAGTTTGGTGTTAAATTTTCAAAGCCTTTTTTTAAGAAGTATTTTATAACTCATATCACTTACAATTCAAACAAATTTATTCTTGTAAAACCAACAACATATATGAATCGCTCAGGAGAAGTTCTTCCTTCACTACTTAGTAAGTATAAATTAACAAATAGCAGTGTTGTTATTGTTGTAGATAATTTAGACATTGAAAAAGGTCTATTAAAGTTTAAGCTTAAGGGATCAGATGGAGGTCATAATGGTTTAAAGTCCATAAATGATTATCTAGGTTCTAATGAGTATAAAAGATTGTTTGTTGGTATAGGAAGACCACCAAAGGGAGAATCTATTACAGAGTATGTTCTCTCTCCTATTGAAGATAACGAAGTTCTCGAAGCTGAGGATAGAGCTGTAGAAGGTCTGCTTAGGCTTACATCTGATAGTATTAGTCAAGTTATGAACTATATAAATAGACGAAAAATTGATAAATAGTATTAGGAATTATCTAATAGATAATAAAATTTTTAATAAAAATATTTTAGTAGCGTTATCTGGTGGCCCAGATTCAGTATCTCTACTTTTTCTGTTAAATTCAGTAAAAGAAGAGTTTTCTATAAACCTCTCTGCAGCATATGTAAACCACGGTTTAAGATCAAAGGAAGAGAATCTAGTCGATTATGATATTGTAAAAGAGCACTGTTCAAACCTCGGGGTAAAATTACATGTTAAAATATTTAAGCAGGGAGAAATATTTGAGATATCCAAGGAGAGAAGAAATAGTATTGAGTCTGTTTCTAGGGAGTTAAGATATAACTTCTTTAATCAACTTGTTGCTAAAGATGATTTAATAGCAGTTGCCCACAATAGAGATGATCAAATCGAAACACAAATTATGCGTTTTTTTCAAGGTAGTTCATATGAGGGTTTGATTGGAATAAAAAGCGAACGAGGGAATATTATACGTCCCTTGATAAATATAGAGAAGAGTTACCTATTAAGTTATCTAAATAGTGAAAGAATTAAATTTGCCCTTGATAAAACAAATAGTGAGAATGATTATCTAAGAAATAAAATTCGTAATATCCTTATTCCAACAATAGAGGAAGTTTTTCCATCTTTTAGAAACTCTTTATCAAAACTAGAAGGAAAACTAATAGATTTAAATCAATTTATTAATCTAAAATCAAAGGATTTAGAGTGGACTAATATCTTAGGTTCTTGGGTTACAAGTTACAATGATTTCTTGAATTTGTCCTACTTAGAGCGAGAAAATGAGATATATAGGGTTTTTGATAAAACATTTCATGGAGATATTCCTAGCTACCGACTTCCTAATAGATTTCTTAAGCCTATTAGAAAACTAAACTTTAAAAACAATGAGATTATTTTAGAAGGTCACGGAATACAGTTTTATAGGAATAAAGAACATTTAATTTGGACCCTGTTGAATAATAAACTATTAAAATAGTTAAATATGTTGTAGATAAATAAAATCATCATTAAAATAAATGTATGATAAAGCATTTTATAATAACTTCTCTACTCTTTATATTTTCGATAAATATCTTTTCTTTAGATGGACTTAATAAAGACAAGTTGCTATCTAAGGAACTTTTTAATAGTTATAAAGAGGATATTACTTTAGAGCAACTAAATAAGGTTTTAGAGTTTGATAAAAATAATCAGGTAGCATTAATTAGTAAAGCGATCTATCTAGATAAAAATAACTATGACTTGAATTTAGTTAAGAAAAACTTGGAACTCTCAACCCTCCCAACCTTTGAGAGTCAGTTACACTATATAACAACTCTGTATAGACTAAATATGTATGAGCAAGTTCTTGGTTATACATCCAAAATAGATTTAGGAGATATAGGCAGAATGGATGTTTTATTCTATATTGCTGATTCCTATATTAGAACAGGACAAAATATGGATGCTTTAAAGATAATAAAAAGTGCCCAACATCAATATCCTAATGAAGTTAAATTTTATGAATTAGAATATCTAATAAAACCATTAAGAATAAATTTAACAAAAGTTTTAAACAGAGAAACATCCCTTCAGAGTTTAATAAGACTATATCAGAGGTGTTCTGGTCTAGTTCCAAAAATTACGATTGAGGTATTATTAAATAAACAACTTAGAAAAGCTAATATAAATGAGATTAATGGTTTAGTTGGTAACTACATGGTTATACCTCTGTTGCTTAAAATATTACCCAAAGAAGAACTCTCTGGATTCTATTATTTGGATACAAATAGTGATACATATCCAGATACCCAATTTTGTCTACAAAACGGTATTATTGAATATAAAAAAATAGACTCTAATCAGGATAATATATATGAGCTACAGTTTTATTTTAATGATTCAATCCCATATTTAATAAGATATAATGAGTCTGAATTATATTATGATAACTACCCGTTTATTGATAAAATACTCTTAAGTGAGAGACCTGATTACAAAAAAGAGTATGACTTATATAAATCATATACAAAATTTAAAATTCCAAACCCTATTATTAATAGTAAGATTAAATTAGATTTTAGTCTAT
Organism: Thiospirochaeta perfilievii; assembly: GCF_008329945.1. Taxonomy (NCBI): domain Bacteria; kingdom Pseudomonadati; phylum Spirochaetota; class Spirochaetia; order Spirochaetales; family Spirochaetaceae; genus Thiospirochaeta; species Thiospirochaeta perfilievii. The sequence continues at coordinate 3,564,697 of NZ_CP035807.1, forward strand.
TAGATCGATTAAAGACCATATCCATAACAACATATCACAATAACCAGTTAGTAGACAAAAAAAAGTTTATCAATGATAACACCTATTTTTTATTAGAAGAGTATAATAAGTATGGTGGTTTTGACTTATCTACATATTTTGAGGATAATATAAAAAAATACAGTCTAGAGGATATAAACTCTGATGGCTTATTTGATATATATAAAAAGTTTAGTGATGATCTTGTAATTGAAACCAAATACAATCAGGAGAATTTAGAAAACTGGTGGCTAAAGTGAAGAAGTTTGTTTATATAATTGTTGTTTTATTTTTATCTTGCACAACCGAATTAATTGAGTATGAAGCTGACTTGGATGTTATTATTGTTGAAGAGATTAACAGTTGTTTAGATGAGTCTAATATTTCAAAAGCATTTCAACTGTTAGTTTATTATGAGGATATAACAGGGGGGAGTGAGCAACTAGATGAGAGTAAAATTAAATTGCATAGTTTAATGACTACAAAACTTAATGAGTATATTTTAAATGAAGATTGGAGTAATTTTTTTATATTATATCAAAATCTTGAGATTCTAAGGTTTAACACAGATGAGTATCAATACAATAACTATCTTTATCAATATCTAATTAAAGATACTTCTGCAATATTAAGTAAGTCTGGAGTCTTTTTAGGGGAAGATGAGTTAGACTATTCTAAACTTAGCAGTGATCAATTAGTCGATCTAGAGATTGAGTATAATAAAGTCTCTCCAAGTAGTGACTATCCAAAATTAGTTAGTGAGCTCAATAGTCGAAATACCTATATTAAAAGTGATATAGGAAATAATGAATACATAGACGGAAGTATAACTGTTTTTGTAAACAAAGGGATAAGTTTTCAAAATGGTGTAGGGACCCAGGATATTGTGGTAGGAAGTGGCTTCTTTATTGATAAGCTTGGGTATGCCGTTACCAATTACCATGTAGTTGAGTCTTTAGTAGACACAGAGTATGAGGGTGTTGCTAATCTTTATATTAAACTAAATGGATTAATTGATAAAATCCCTGCAAAAATTGTAGGCTGGGATAAGGTTTTAGATCTTGCTTTAATAAAGGTTTCTCATATTCCTGAGTATGTCTTTTCCTTTGCAAAGGATAATGATATTAGTATTGGGGATAGGGTTCTTGCATTAGGTTCTCCTGGTGGATTAGGTAGTACTGTAACATCAGGAATTGTCTCTGCAAAAAACAGATCTCTTCTTGAGATCGGATCTGTTATACAGATTGATAGTGCTATAAATCCTGGAAATAGTGGTGGACCATTAATTGATAACAATAATAGGGTAACAAATGTCGTATTTGCTGGGATAGAGGACTTTGAAGGGATTAACTTTGCAATACCAGTTAAATACTTAAAAAATAAATTACAGGAACTCTATATGGGGGGGGAAGTTAAGCACCCTTGGTTAGGAGCTGGCTTAGTATATAGAAAAAATAGTATAGAGGTTGTTTATGTTAAGCCTAAATCACCAGCCTTTTATTTAGGTTTAAATAAGAGTGACATTATAGTATCTATAAATGAAAAAAAATTCTCATCAATTATTGATATTCAAGACTATATTATGGGCTTTAATATTGGAGAAATAGTAAAGGTCAACTTTAAAAGGGGTAGTAGTTATTATGAAAAGTATATGACCCTTGGCGAGAGGCCTAAAGTTATCATGGAGAGTATAATAACTGGAGATACATCAGATAAGTTATATATTCCTCTTTTTGGAATGGATATTAGATATACAGGAAAAATATTGTGGAATAAGGAGTATCTTATAAATGATGTATATCCTGGAACCATTGCAGACGAGTTAAGTCTTCAAGTTGGAGATATAATAGAAGTTAAGGATTGGGAGTATAATAAGGATTTAAAATCTGTTATTTTACAGTTTGTAATACAGAGTAAAAAGGAAGGTTTTTGGGAGAAATCCATACAGGTCGCTGCTCCTATAAATGTTAATTTCTTTATATAAAGAATTGATAGATTTATTGATGTAAATTGAACCTTACTATATAGTATCAGATATGATAGACGAACAAGAATTAATACGGAATTTCTGTATAATAGCACATATCGATCATGGTAAGTCCACATTGGCAGATAGATTCATTGAGAAATCACAGATTATTTCTTCAAGAGAGTTCCAAAGTCAACTATTAGACTCTATGGATATTGAGAGAGAGCGGGGTATAACTATAAAATCCCAAGCAGTTACCATCCCTTTTACAAGTAAAGATGGTAAGACATATAAGCTTAATCTTGTTGATACTCCAGGACATGTAGATTTTTCCTATGAGGTATCAAGGGCTATAGCCTCATGCGAAGGAGCTTTATTACTCGTGGATGCAACCCAGGGAGTTGAAGCTCAAACTCTCTCAAATATGTATATGGCTGTGGAGCAGGACTTAGAAATAATTCCAGTTGTAAATAAAATGGATCTACCAAGTGCAGATATTGGAAGAATTAGAGAGCAGGTCGATCATGATCTAGGATTAGACCCAGATTTAATCTTTCCTGTTTCTGCTAAATTCGGAACTGGTGTTGATGAGTTATTAGAAGGTATTATTGAGTGGATCCCTTCTCCTAAGGGAACTTTAGATAAACCTTTAAAGGCAAATATCTTTGACTCACACTATGACCCTTATAAAGGGGTAATAATGCATGTTCGTGTATTTGATGGAGAGTTGAAACTAGGGGAAGATATAAAGTTTTACTCAACCGGGAAGGTTAATAAGGTAGAAGAGTTAGGTTATTTTAGAATAACTAGAGACTCTAAAAAATCTTTAAAAGCTGGTGAAGTTGGTTATATAATAGCGGGAATTAAAGATATTAGTGAAGTTCGTGTTGGGGACACTATAACAACTTTGAAAAATCCTTGTGAAGAACCATTAGATGGTTTTAGGGATGTAAAGCCTGTTGTATTCTCTTCAATATATCCAGTAGATGCAGACCAGTATGAGGATTTACAAGCTGCAATAGATAAGTTAAGACTTAACGATGCATCTTTAGTCTACGAGAAAGATTCATCGGCAGCCCTAGGTCTTGGATTTCGATGTGGGTTTTTAGGACTTCTACATTTAGAAGTAATACAAGAGCGTCTTGAGAGAGAGTTTGGATTAAATATCGTATTAACTTCTCCATCTGTAAGGTATAGAATAACTCCTAAATCAGGAGAGGTTTATTTTTTAGATAATCCAACAGAATTTCCTGATCCAGGGGTTATTGAAAGAGCTGAAGAGCCATATATTAATGCTGTTATAATTACCCCTTCTGAATACCTAGGTAATATTATGAATCTATGTACAGCAAAACGTGGGATACAGACTGAGTTGGAGTATCTAGATGAGAAAAGAGTGGAGATTAAATATGAGATGCCACTTGCTGAGATCCTATTCGATTTTTACGACAGGTTAAAGTCTGTTTCCAGGGGTTACGCTTCATTTGATTATGAAGAGAATGACTTTAAAGAGACTGAACTTGTAAAACTAGATATTCTTCTAAATGGAGATGTTGTAGATGCTCTATCCCAGTTAGTATTTAAAGGAAGTGCCTATGATAAAGCCCGAAACGTATGTAAGAGATTAAAGGGTGAAATTAGTAGACATCAATTTAAAATACCAATCCAAGGGGCAATTGGTAGCAGTATTATTGCTCGAGAGACAATACCTGCATTAAGAAAAGATGTTACTTCTAAATGTTATGGTGGAGACATCTCTAGGAAAAAGAAACTTTTAGAGAAGCAAAAAGAGGGTAAAAAGAGAATGAAGATGGTTGGTCGAGTTGAGCTTCCTCAAAATGCCTTTTTATCAGTTTTAAGAACAGATGAGGAGTAATCTTATTTTATTCATTGATTAATGTGGGTATAAAGGTTATATTGTTAATATATTTATTTTAATGAGGTCATAATGGAGACAGGAACAGTAAAGTGGTTTAATTCTACTAAAGGATACGGTTTCATTACACAAGCTAATGGAAATGATTTATTTGTACACACAAGTGGAATTAACGGTTACATTGATGAAGGTGATACTGTGGAGTTTGAAATTGGTGATGGTCAAAAAGGCCCTTGCGCAATCAATGTAAAAAAGTTTAATTTAGTTTTTAATCAATTTTTTATATTTCAAATCATAAAAAAAGGAAGATAATATCTTCCTTTTTTTATTAATTTTTATTTCGTTTTAATTTTAAAGAGTATATGTTATTAAAGATATCCCGAATATTTGATTCATCCATTCTGTTTCTATCAGATAGATCTTGAAGATCTTCAATAAATCTTTCTTCCATATTATAAACTCTCGCTTCCAGCTCTCCAGAGCTAATAAAAGAGGTTAAATCATTCTCTCTATTTGACATCTCTATACACTCTAAGGCTATATTATTTGCTAGATACCATCTTACATCATTTAACTCAAATGAGTATTCTTTCATTAATTCTTTAATATTCATATAGTCTATTATGCATATATTTAACTCTTTTTCTATTGCTATAAATTAATCATAAGGGTAAAGTTTTAAAATATGCTTATATTAAATAACTATAAAGAACTATATAATACTAAAAAAGAAATTGTTGTTTTTGATCTTGAAACCACGGGTTTAAACCCAAAGAGTGAGAGGATTATAGAAATTGGTGCCCTTAAAATTAGGGATAATGAAATTGTAGACCGGTTATCAATGTTAGTTAACCCTGGAATACCTGTTCCATTCTATTCCACAAAGGTAAATGGTATAACTACTGATATGTTAATAGGGTGTATTAGTGATATTGAGGGCGTTAAACAGTTTATTGAATTCTCTAAAAACTGTATAATTGTAGCTCATAATATATCCTTTGATATCGGTTTTATTAACTCGTATTTAGAGAGAGCTAATACTCCAATATTAGAAAATATGTTAGTAGATACAGTAAGATTAGCTAGGAAAGCTTTCCCTGGTGAGAAAAAATACTCCCTTGGTATAATTGCTTCTAGGCTTAATATTGATGTTTTAAATGCACACAGAGCTGAAGATGATGCCAGGGTATGTTATGAGTTGTATACTATGTGCATAAATAAACTAAAAAATACGGAGATGATTTAAAGATGAATATAATTATATATACAGATGGTGGTTGCACCGGAAATCCAGGTCCAGGAGGCTGGGGTAGTGTCCTTTTAGTTGATGGGAAGGAGATTCTTTTATCCGGAGGTGATGAATCTACGACTAACAATAAGATGGAGTTAACTGCTGTAATAAAGGCCCTTGAGTATATTGGTGCAGAGTTTGGTTTTAAAAATAATTTATCAATATATACAGACTCCCAATATGTTAAAAATGGTATTACAAGTTGGATTATAAATTGGGAAAAAAATGGTTGGAAAACAGCTGCAAAAAAACCTGTAAAAAATAAAGAGTTATGGATAGAGTTAAGAACTCTTACAAAAATGACAGAGATTAAATGGTTTTGGGTAAAAGGTCATTCTGGAGATAAATATAATGAGATATGTGACAGCTTAGTTGCAGAAGAAAGAGCTAAATTTTTCTAATAAAATAGAAAAATGTCTTAAAGCACACTATAATTATTGTATGTATAAAAGGAATTAATATGGCTAGGAAGTATATATCATTAGATATTTTAGATAGTTTAGAAAAAACACAATTAGATACTATTACTAAAAATCCTATTAAAATTTTATGTAAAAATTTTGATACAGAAGAGCAGGAGATAAAGCTTCTTAATGAACTCTACAAAAAAAACCCCAATTTTTGGAGTGACGAAAATAATAAATGGTCCTACTATATAAATGAGAAGGATATTGTTGACTTTAAAGAAGGGAAAGAGATAGAAGAGGATTTTTATGGCTTTAATGAGTTTTACAAAGAAGCTACACAACTCTCTGATGAAAAAAGGTTAGAAGGTTTAAAGGATAATAAAAGTAGGCTTAAACTCCTTGATTTAAAGAGATTAAAGAAAGATGAAGAAATTGGTGAAGCTTTAATTTCTAGTACCAATGAGACTATAATGCTAAATAAAGTCATTTTTGATGACTTAATGAAGTTGACTCCTGAAAAAGCTAAAATTAAGTCTAAAAAATCAGTTGATGAGACGACAGAGATTGTTAAAATTGCATCAAACCTTTTAGGGGATTACTCAGGAGATTACTCTATATTTTCAGAGTTAATTAAGAAATCCAACGGATCTACAATTAAACATATGACAAGAACATTTGTTATGTCTTTATCCTTTTATAAATATTATAACAAACTATTAAATAATGGTTATGCATCAAAAGTAAGAGTTAATTTTGTGGCTAAATATAGGGATAAATATGAAAAACTTTTACCCCATGAAAAAAACTTCCACTTAATTACCCTTGAACGTGTTTTTATGGGTGGAATGTCCACTGTATCAGAATTAGAATCAAATGCAATTGGTGTTGGTTTTCTACTACATGATATAGGTAAACAGGTAGATTTAGAATATTTTGAAGGATCAGAGGGATATATTAAGGATAGGATTCAAGCCCATGTAACTAATGGTTTTAATGAACTCCTAAAACGAACCGTATATCCACCTGTTGTTTCTGCAATTGCTGGTTTTCATCATGAATATTATGGGGACGATAGTGGATATGGTCCCTTAAGAGACTTTATTAAGCGAAAATTTCCAGAGGGAACAAAGTGTGATCACTGTATATCATACTCACTAAAAGATGTATATAATGGAAATGCACTATGTTTCTTTCCTGCTAAATTGTTAGAGATTGTTGATGTTTACGATGCATTAACAGACCCTGAGAGAAAGTATAGGGAGCCTCTAACACCAATTGCTGCAATTGAGTTTATGAGGGATGTTTTTATAAAGGAACATGTTAAGGTAGATCCAATACTTTTTGATATGTTTGAGTTATTTTTAATTGATTCAGGAGAGATTTAGTGAGAATATGGGTAGATGCAGACTCATGTCCAGTTAAAATAAGAGAGATTATTTCCAAGGCGGCAAAAAGAGTAGAAATTGAAGCCTTATATGTCGCAAATAGAGTTATACCTGTACAGGAGCATGATTATATAAGAAAGATTGTTACAAGTAACGAAGATCAAAGTGCTGATAAGTATATATTAGATAATATTAAAGAGAGCGATATTGTTATTACTAGAGATATACCACTTGCAGATGAATTAGTTAATGAGGGTTTAACAGTACTTAATGATAGAGGTGATATCTATACTAAGGAGAATATAAAGGAGAGACTCTCAATTAGGGATTTTATGAAAGAAGCCCGGGAGTTAGGATTAGGTTATGAATCTACAAACCGTTTTGGTCCTAAGGATGTTCAAAATTTCTCAAACTCTTTTGATAAGATATTAAGACAAAAAACAAGCTAGTTGTTTTTTGTCCTGATCAATGACTTCTGATAATATATATTCTGTCTACTTATATATTATATAAAAGAACCTAGAGTTCTTCTATAGCAGAAAGTGCGTGTTTTTTAATATTTTTATTTTTATCTGTTGTTGATAATGTAACTAACTTCTCTTTAAATTCTGATAGCTTGTTAAGCCTTATTCCTTGAATAGCATATAAACGGTAGATATAATTATCATCAGCTAGTAGCTTGTTATATAGGTCTACTCCAAATTTATACTCTTTATTAACAAAGAATTTAATAGTAGCATCTAATATTGGCTTTCTCTTCTCTAGTCTATCCTTGTTATATCTCTCTTCAATTGATGGGTAAATCCAATCTACATTATGCTCTATAAGTTTTTCAATTGCCAATATCTTTTGTGTATCACTATATGATTTTTCAGTATAAACTTCCTTAAGGAAATCTCTACACTCTTCACTATCTATATCTCCAATTGCGTAAAAAGCCTTCTTTTGTATCTTAGTTTCAGGATCTTTAAGAGCTTTATATTTTAATATATCAAAAGCTTTTGTTACTTTTTTATCTCCTAATGCTTCAATTGCTTTTTCACGAATTGACCAGTGAGGATCCCTAAGGGACTGTATTAATATGTTATCCATATCAGGAGATGAGAACTTTCCAAGAGCTTCTAATGCGCTTAATCTTAGCAGATAGTTAGTTCTATTCCCTAGGCATCTCTTAAGCACAGGAATCCCTTCTTCATCTCCAATTTCCCCGAGACTATAACATACAGCATTTCTTATAGTTGTCTCTTCGTCCTCATCATCAGCAATTGGTATTAATAGCTTAATAGCTTCTTTAGATTTTATACTTCCTAGGGTTTTTATTACCTGAACATATACACTTTCTTCTGTATCATCATCTTCTAGATAGGATAATAGAGTTTTTTCCTGGGATTTAACTCTATTTTTACCTATTAATTTCATCGCTGCGATTACAATTTTATCATTATCACTATCAAGTATAGATCCAATATCGGAGATTGCTTTTTTTGACTCAATTTCACTTAAATAATCAATACAAGATATGGCATAGTTGTCGCTGAATTCCTCTTGATAAATGATTAAATCAAATACTTTTAAGGCTTCATCTTCGCCATCACTAATTTCCATTTGGGTATAATAATCTAATATTGCAAGTTTAAGAGATTCATCATATGTACTCTCTAATATAGAGTTTAACTCCTTATTAAAACCCGTAATTTTATCTTTTTTTAATTTTGCTATTAACTCTTTAACTTCAGAATCGATTCCATAAAGTAGAGTTTCACTCCTTTCTTGATCTATAGAAACTATTTTTTCATTAGGTTCTTCAGAAAAGATTACACATGTTAAATAGATGATATAGATTAAAGAAAGAAGTGTTTTTTTCATTTATAGCCCTTTATATCTTTTTAGAAAATTTTGTTTGTATAGATAAAAATTCCCAACTTTTATAGATTCTCTGATCTCTTCCATCATATTTGCTAGGAAGTATAGATTATGCTCTGTTACTAACATCGGTGCAAGTATCTCTTTAGCTTTAACTAAATGTCTAATATATGACCTGGTATATTTTTTACAAACAGGACAATTACACTCAGGATCTAGGGGTAAAAGTGATAATTCATGTTTTGCATTTTTAAGCATAATAAGACCATCTCTTGTAAATGCTGTCCCGTTTCTCGCTATTCTTGTGGGATAAACACAATCAAAGATATCTATTCCATTCTCAACAGCTGAGAGTATATAATCAGGTGTTCCTATACCCATAACATATTTTGGTTTTTCTAAGGGAAGAAACTCTGCAGTATAGGAGAGATACTCATGAAACTCTGCTGGAGTCTCCCCTACTGATAATCCTCCAATAGCGATACCAGGAGTATCTAACTCAAGTAATTCTAGGGCACTTCTTTTTCTTAACTCTTTATAAAAGTTACCCTGAACTATTGCAAATAGTTTCCCATCGTAACCATCTATTCTCTCATGCCAACGTTTAGTTCCTCTTTTTGCCCATCTAGTTGTTATATCTAAGGCTTCTCTTGCTTCCCTCTCTCCAATTCCTGGAGGTGTACATACATCAAGCATCATAAGTATATCACTTCTAAATACTTCCTGCTTTTCAATTACATTTTCAGGTGTAAACATATGGTATGAGCCATCAATATGGGATCTAAACTTAACACCCTCCTCTGATATTTTTCTAAACTCAGATAGTGAGAATACTTGGAAACCACCGGAATCTGTTAAGATATTTTTATCCCAAGTTGTGAAATCATGGAGGCTACCTGCATTTCTAATAACATCTAGACCGGGTCTTAGGTATAGATGGTATGTGTTTCCTAGAATAAGGTCATAACCCATCTCTTTTAATGACTTATGATGAAGAGCCTTAACTGCTCCATTTGTTCCAACTGGCATAAATGCTGGAGTCAATACATCTCCGTGGGGCAAATGCATTATACCATTTCTTGCATTTGTATTTTTGTCTCTTTCTAATTGTGTAAACATTAATTGTCCTATTAGGTTTTAGCCTTTTTAAATTGAACTAAACCTATGATTGTAAAAAGTATAAATGGTGCCCAAGCTCCCATTAGTGGAGGAATGTACTCGACTCTAAGGGAGACTTCTACTGTTATCATTTGAAAAACATAATAACATACAGATATAGATAATGACGAGAGTAAACTCATAAGAAGAACATTCTTTTTGAACTTTCCACCTAAAGCACATGATAAAAATGCTACTATAAGTGGAGTTAGTGTCATTGTATATCGTTTAAGATACTCCATATAGTCTTCCATGGCTCTATGGGTTTTACCTGTAGTTTTAAGAAGTTCAATCCATTTTCTACTGGTTTCTAGATCCATTTCAGATATATCTTTTATTGGATCTTTAAAACTCTCAGGGGTTAAACTATATTTATTATTTATATACTTAGCTCTATTAGTAACAGTAAAATAGTCGTTATTATCTTCTAACTTATATATTAAAGTATCTTGAAACTCCCAAGTCTGATTTTTCCAGTAAGCTATTTTTGCATCAACCCTTTGAATTAGACGATTTCTAATATCCCGTTCAATTATAATTATATCAGATAGGGATTTTTTTGTATCATTATAATATTTAATATAGTAGATCACACTTCGGTCCTTATTTGTTAGGGCCACATTATGATTATCAAAGGATTTAACCCTACTTAAGGCTCTATCCTGTAGTTCATTCTTTTTACTGTAGGTTTGAATAACAACTTTATCATCAAAATAAAAACCAAAAATACTTAGAATAAGTCCAAATAGGATTAAAGGATATACAAATCTAAAAAGTTTAATACCAGAAGCAAAAATCGCAATTAATTCATTGTTAGAGTATAAGTTCCCAAGGGTAAAGGAGATGGAGAATAAAAGTGCCATAGGAAGAGATGTATTTATAGCTTTAGGAATATAAAAAAATACAATTTGTAATATAACTAAAAGTGGAACATCTTCATTAATATAGTTGGATATATTTGAAAATAGATCAATAACCTCTAAAAGTACGACAAAAAAGGTAACTGCTCCTAGAAATGTTGGGATAAAAAGTTTAAGTAACATACTGTGTAGATATTTCATTATTTTTTAAACCTTATTGGGATTATTATTGCTGTTATAAGTAAAACAAAAATGTTAGGAATAGCCATAATCAGTAGTGTATTCCCTACCCCTTTATATGCATATATTTTGGTCCCCATTAAAAGTGACCAGTAAACTATTGTAATAAATAGTCCTACACCAAAACCCATCATCTTTCCGCTTCTTTTATTTGTTAAACCTAATGGGAATGCTAATAATAAAAAACTTAGACATGATAGAGGTATTAGAATCTTTTGGTATAATCCTATTTGCCAACCTAGTAGTTCTCTGCTTTTAATTTTTGATGAGGACTTTTTTATATAATCTCTTTGTAAGTTTTGTAAACGATTTATGCTCTGGGCATTTATAGATTTCATAGATATTAGTGTATTATACTCTTCTTCAATTTTACTTTTTATACTGTAGGATTCTAGAATGTCTGTTTTGACTTTAGAACTTAACTTATCCTTTATTCTTCTTACACCTTTATATATATCAACACTTCTCATCTCCTCTGGGGTTATTGAAGTGTTGGTTGTCTGCATATCACTAAATAGGATGTTATACTTCATTGAATCACTGGTAAAATATTCAAACTCAGATGATTTATGCTCATCTGCAGAGAGTGAAAAGACACTGTTTAAAGATAGAGTTAATAAACCCTGTTGTAACTCACCATCTAACATCTTCGCCTTTTCTGCCATAATAACTCTATTTAAGCCATCTTCATTTCTATCAATTATTACAAGATCTTCTATTCCAGTTTCACTATTAACATCACCATTGATAATTACTCTATCCTTATAAATTTTAGTAGAAAATGGTTTTAAAATAAGGTCAGGATTTCTTTGAATCAACTCTCTTCTTAATTTTCTTGACTTAGAATTACCTAAAGGTTGTAAATAGTCATTTATGATAAATGAGATAATTGATAGCACTATCCCAATAAATATTATTGGGATATATATTTTGAAGTATGATATTCCGGATGATAGACAGGCTAAAATTTCATTATCAAATGATAGTTTACCAATAGCCATTAAAGCTCCTACTAAGACTCCAAATGGGAAGGATAAGGCAATTACTATAGGTAGAGAGTACCAAACTAGTTTTAGGACTTCGATAAAGGGCATCTCTTTTAACATCTGTCCCATAATATAGAGGATTTGATTTACAAAAAAAACAAAAAAGAAGAAAAGGAAACTTATTAAAAAGGAGAATAAAATTTCTTTAACTAAATATCTATTAATAATTGATGATCTTATCATTTAATAATTATACTCCTGAACTGTAACACCTTTTTTTATATTACCTAATATTATGTTTTTTTCATACAATTCGATAGAAGTTATATTGTTGGTTTCTAAAAAAGTATCAATAGATTCAAAATAGTTTCTATTTTCTATCTCAACATATAACCCATCTCCAATAAATGAGACAACTTTTATATTATTACTCAGTGCAATAGATGATACAGAGAGATCTGGATAGATTACCTCTACAGAGTTATCCTCAATATTCCACTTTATTAGACCTCTTTTAGCACTACCAATCCAGAATACATTATTTAACATTTTTATATCTAATATGTTTTTATTAAATAATTGGATGGGTAACTTTGTCCTTGATAAAAAAATATCTTTTTCAATATTATATATATAGAGTCCCTGTCTCATTGAGCCAATGTAGAGATTGTTGTCATTTATAAATAGAGTTGAGATATATTCATCATTTAAATTTATTTTTCTGAAAATATTATTATTAGTATCAAAACTCCATAGACCGTAACCTAGAGTGGAAATATATAGAATACCATTATGAAAAACAATATCTGTGGCCCTAGATATTTCATTTCTGAAAATATGTGTATATATTTTATCATTTTTTTTATTGATTTCTAAAACTCTATCACTTTGAAGCACTAAAATCTTATTATTGTTATCAATTATTTTTTTAATTGAGAAATCTTTTATTGTATATTCATCTTCTAGGAAAACTTTAAGATCACCAGTGTAAATATTATATCTAAGGAGTTCTCCTCCTAATTTTCCTATCCAGAGGTCACTATCAATTAGTTTTAAAGTAGAGATAGATCCAGAAGTTAAAACTTTTTTTTTCTCATTAATTCCATTAAATGTATCTTCAATATCTGTTTCTAATAATTCTTTAAACTTTTCCGAATTAGGAAAAGAAACTGTTTTAACAATAGTAGGTTTACTATTTTCTACTGTTGTACAGGAGATAAGAAATAACAGAATAGGAATTTTAAAGACCTGTCGAACCAAATCCGCCTTCACCTCTAGTTGTTTGATTTAATTTAATATCTTTTTGAAAATTAGCTTTAATAACTGGAGCTATAACTAGCTGTGCAATTCTATCTAAATTACTAACGATAAAATCATTTTGACCAAGATTAATTAAAATTACCTTAATCTCTCCCCTATAATCAGAGTCAATTGTTCCTGGTGTATTTAATACTGTAACTCCATACTTAGCTGCAAGTCCTGATCTAGGTCTAACTTGTGCTTCATACCCTTTAGGTATTTCTAAATAGATACCTGTAGGGATTATAGATCTCTCTAGTGGTTTTATTACTATATCTTTATCAATAAAAGCCTGGATGTCAGCTCCTGCAGCTTCTTCTGAATGGTACTTAGGTGTATTAGTACTATATTTTATATCAATTGTTTTCATATTATTCCTACTATAAAAAAGGCAGCTTAAAAGCTGCCTTGTATTATTTTCTTTGTGGTCTATCACCTTGCGGTCTAGGAGGTCTACTAGGTGTTCTTTGAGGCTTCCAATCAGGATTATCAGCATCCACAATACTTAAATTAAGTCTACCCATTCGGTCTACTTCAATAAGTCTTACTTTAACTTCTTGTCCCTCTTTTAATGCATCAGAAACTTTTTGAACTCTCTCTTTTGCAATTTTAGAGATATGACATAAACCCTCTTTCCCTGGTAATATTTCAATAAAAGCACCAAAATCTGTTAGTCTTGTTACTTTTCCTGTGTATATATTACCAGCTTCAGGGTCTTCTACCATTCCTCTAATATCAGCTTCACAAGCTTCGGCTTGAGCTGATGTAGCTGCAAAAATAGTTAATAATCCACTCTCTTCAATATTAACCTTAGCAGTATATTTCTCAGATAATCCTTTTATGTTTTTTCCACCAGGTCCAATTATCATACCTATTTTGTCTGTAGGAACTTTGAAACTAATAGTCTTAGGAACATTTTCAGGAATGTTATCTGATGGTTCAGAAATTACACTGTTCATTCTCTCTAAGATATGAAGTCTACCTTCATGGGCTTGGTTTAATGCTACAGTCATAACCTCTTTACTAATACCTGAAATCTTAATATCCATTTGGAATGCAGTAATTCCATTTTTAGTACCAGCAACCTTAAAATCCATATCTCCCATATGATCTTCTTCACCAAGAATATCAGATAGTACTTGGAATTTATCTCCCTCTTTAATTAGACCCATAGCTATACCTGCAACAGGACTTTTAATTGGAACACCAGCTGCTAACATAGATAGAGATCCACTACAAATAGTAGCTTGGGAAGAGGACCCATTTGATTCTAATATTTCAGAAACTATTCTAATAGTGTATGGGTAGATATCTTTTGGAGGTAAAACTGGCTCTAAAGCTCTAAAAGCTAAATGACCATGTCCTATCTCTCTTCTACCTGTCATAAGTCTTCCAACCTCACCAACTGAATAAGGAGGAAAGTTGTAATGAAGCATAAACCGCTCTCGTTTATCACCATCAATATTATCTAATATCTGCTCATCTAATGCTGAACCTAAAGTAACAACACCTAGGGATTGAGTCTCTCCCCTAGTAAATAGTGCTGAACCATGGGCTTTTGCTAAGATACCAATTTCAGAAGTAATTGCTCTAATAGTCTTTGGATCCCTACCATCACATCGTAACTGTTTTTCAATTACTGCAGCACGCATTATTTTCTTCTCTATTTCGTTAAAAAGTTTACTAAATAGAGGTTTTGTCTCATCTGTGATATTTTCAGCAAATTTCTCTGCTGCTGCATTTTTTACTTCTTTTAAAGCTGCTAATCTCTCAAATTTACCTTTAACAAATGATGCTTCTTCAATAAGCGGAGATAAATACTCCTCCATTGCTTCACTGTTTTCTAAAACTAAAGCAGATTCATGAAAACCTAACTTCTCTTTACCACAGGCATCCTGGAATTCCTGCATAAATACTAAAAAGTCTTTTAAAAACTCTTCGGCTTTACTTATTGCTCCAAGCATCTGGTCTTCGGAAACTTCTTTTCCTCCACCCTCTACCATGCATATACCATCGTTAGTTGCACCAACAACAATATCTAAAACAGATTCATCAATTTGATCAAAGGTTGGATTAATAACATACTCATCATTAACTAATGCAACTCTTACAGCCCCCACTGGGCCATTGAAAGGTATGTCTGAAATCATAACTGCTGCAAATGCACCAATCATACCTAAGATGTCCGGTGGGTTAATTTGGTCTGTTGAAACAACTGTAGGAACAACTTGTAGTTCTCTGCTGAAAGCCTTATAAAAAAGAGGTCTCATTGGCCTATCAATTAATCTTGATACTAAGATCTCTTTATCTTTAGGTCGAGCTTCTCTTTTTAAGAATCCACCAGGTATTTTACCAGCTGCATAATACTTTTCGTTATACTCAACTGTTACTGGAACAAAGTCTAATCCCTCTTTTGGTTCAGAAGAACAACATGCTGTGGCTAACACTTCACTTCCACCTAAACGAACGATAACTGCACCGTTTGCCTGCTTTGCCATTCTTCCTGTTTCAAGAATTAGCTCTTGCCCATTAATTTCAAATTTTGCTGTATACATTTTTAGTCCTTGTTTTTTTATCTTCTAAGTCCAAGTTTTGCTATCAATTCTCGGTACGCTTCTAAGTTTGTTCTCTTTAAGTATTTTTGTAATCTCTTTCTTTGTCCAATCATTTTTAAAAGACCAGTTCTTGAGTGGTGATCTTTTTTGTGTTCGCTAAAGTGATTTTGTAAATCCTTTATTCTCGCTGTTAATAAAGCAATCTGAACCTCTGTAGATCCTGTGTTTTTAGTATCACCACCAAAATCAGCGACGATTTGTTCTTTTTGTTCTTTTGTAAGCATTTTATGCTCTCCTTAATATCTATTATTATACTTTATTTTTTTAAACCAGATAGAGTAAAGTAACACCTTGCAATAACCAGTAAGAAATAAAGTCAATTTATTAAAATTAACCTCTATAGTTTAATTGTATTTGACTAAAAGTCAATATCTACTTTAGTTCTGGTAGGTATTAACAGTAATTTTATATTAGGATATATTATTACAAAAGGAGTTAATGTGAAACAATATAAGAAAGATTTTATACATTTTATGATAGAAGCAGGAGTACTTGTTTTTGGTGATTTTACCACTAAAAGTGGTAGAAAGACACCTTTTTTTATAAATGCTGGAAATTATAAAACCGGAGAACATCTCTCTCGATTAGGGGACTTTTATGCAGAAGCAATTGATGAGAACTTTAGTGATTTTAATATATTGTATGGTCCAGCATATAAAGGTATTCCACTTGCTGTAACAACAACAATCTCTTTAAACAAATTAAAAAATAGAAATGTTGCATTTTGTTCTAATAGAAAAGAGGTTAAGGATCATGGTGATACTGGTATCCTACTTGGTAGTAAGTTAAAAGATGGGGATAAGCTTTTAATAATTGAAGATGTAACAACAGCTGGTACATCAATTTATGAAAATATGCCAATAATTAAAGCTCAGGGAGATGTTGATGTTTTAGGTTTAATAATCTCTGTGGATAGAATGGAAAAGGGACTTGGAGATAGATCTGCATTCTCTGAACTTAAAGATAAATTTGGTTTTAAACCATGCTCTATTGTAACTATGGAAGAGGTTGTTCAATATTTACATAACAGGGAAATAGATGGACAGATAATTATTGATGATAAGATGAAGTCTAAAATAGATGAGTACTACTCTATTTATGGAGCTTCAAAATAATGAGTTAAAGCCCTTAAGAGCTATATTAAGGGCTTAGATTAAAAAAGTTTTACATGTTAATTGTTTTTTCTAATTTTTTTATATATATAAATGTATTAATGCCTACCTATCTTTTAATATGCTATTAAAACATCTAGTTTCTTGACGATTATTATTTATTTAAGTATTATCTACCAATATTTTTAAAAAGGTTTTTATATGAAAAAAATATTATTATTAGGATATATTATATCTCTTTCATCACTATTCTCTGTAGAGACAAAATTTGCAGTAAGTGGTAGTTATTATAATGAGTTAATGCTTAAACCTGGAGTATCTTTATGTAGTGAGGTTGAAGTAGCATTAAATGATAAAAACTCATTGATACTTGGTATACCAACAATTAATTATTTCTACTATCCAGGGAGTAGTCAATCCATCTCAATTTTCCCAGAAGTTACATATTTATATAGGTCTTCAAAAAGTTTCTTTATCGGCTTATCAATTGGATCAGGAGTTTCAATAAAAGAGTACATCGTTCCTGTTTATGATAGGTATGGAAATATAAGTAATAAGAATAAAGAGTATCAAAGTATCTCTTTAGCTGGAATTGTTTTTGGTTTTGATAACTTTTATGAGGGAGAGTTTGAAGCTTCTTTAGGGTGGAAAGGATTATATCCATATAATTTAGGATTCCAACATCAACCTTATTTTCAAGTTGGTTATAGGAGGTATATAAAATGAGAAAGATGCCTTTTTTTATACTACTATTAATACTTTTTTTTCAATCATGTTCTTTTTTAGAAGATACAGATGAACTAGTATACATGGAGTACGATGGAGCATATCTTCCTATTTATTCAAGGGGTAATAAGGATAGTGATGTTGTAATTTTATGGACCCATGGAGGTCCTGGATCTTCTGGTATGTATTATGGTGATATTGATGAAATCTCATCCCTTCATAATGACTATCATATTATTTATTGGGATCAATTAAGTTCAGGTGGATCAATGGGGAATCCAGATAAAGATGATTTTACAGTTGAGAATTTTAGTAACCAATTAGATGGTGTTGTAAATATTGTAAATAATAGATATAAACCTAAAAAGTT
Source organism: Thiospirochaeta perfilievii (assembly GCF_008329945.1). Lineage (NCBI taxonomy): Bacteria > Pseudomonadati > Spirochaetota > Spirochaetia > Spirochaetales > Spirochaetaceae > Thiospirochaeta > Thiospirochaeta perfilievii. Next base: position 3,582,872 of record NZ_CP035807.1, read on the forward strand.
ATATCTACTTGGCCACTCTTGGGGTGGATATTTAGTCTCCTACTACCTAGCAGATAGTGTAGAACATCAGGAAAATTTTGAAGGGTTAATTCTGCTTAACCCAATATTAGATATACCTAGAGCTCTTACCACAAGTATAGAGGATGTAGATAAGTATGCAAAAGATAAAATTAGCATTGGGGAAGAAGTAGATTTTTGGAAAGATGCTCTAGATTGGTATTCAGAGAACTTAACTGATACAGGAATACTTATTGGTGAAAATATCGCAACTCACTATGACTTTATAGAGGAGACAGGTGGGATGCTTAAAAAGAGAGATCGAAATGATGAGTTAGAGTTTGAACTCGGCATAAAAATGGCCCTATTCTCACCTTTTCATTTTTATAATTACTACTCAAATCAGAGTAATATTAGAACATATTTACAGATTGAAGACGCATCTTTAGACAATGTAAAGCATAACGGAGATCAAACTTTATCCAATATAACAATAAGAACTCTTTTTATTGCTGGAGAAGATGATAAGATTGCTTCAATAAAGATGAGTGAAGACTGGGAGGGACAGTTTGGATCAACGGTACAGTTTAAAGACTACTCTGATTGTGCCCATGCAGCATTTCTAGATAGACCTGAAATGTTCTTGGATGATATTAGGGGTTTTGCAAAGTAATTTTAAAAATACAAGATAAGACATTAATTATTTGATTTCTCGTTGACAAAAACTTTATAAGTAACTATTCTCTTCTCTAGAAAAGAGGGTGTACCTGGTTTTAGAGGTTCTTTAGGATTTCTTCCTGCGCTGAAACTGTTAAATGTCCCCTTTAGAAGGAATCCTTTTAACGGAGGATTCAAATGATTAATATCTTAAAAAAATCAAAAACACTGCTCATTTTCTCTCTACCAATAATTGCAGGACAAATAGGACACATGTTATTTACTCTTGGCGATACTGTTTTAATTGGTAGATACGGAACATCAGAATTATCAGCTCTTGGGATTTCTACAGCATTAAGTACACCATTTTTCCTAATTGGTCTAGGTACAACTTATATTATTAGCCCACTAAAAGCTGGAAAATTAGCCTTAAAAGAGAGTACCAAGGGGTATCTATATACAACAATTATTATTGGGCTAATTATAGGATCAATGTTAAACATTATTGTGTTATTTCTTTCTAAAATTGTGATCTATATTGGGTACACACCTGAAGTAACTGGGCTAATTTCATCTTATTTAAGGATAACATCCTTCTCTATGATACCAGCTATTTTATTTCAGATATTCAAGGAAAACTTACAAGCGTATGAAAAAACAATGATTCCTAATGGAATTATATTAATATTCAATGTTGTTAATATAATTTTAAACTATCTCTTTATTTTTGTTCTAGACCTAGGTATTGAAGGGGCTGCTATTGCAACAACTTTATCAAGATTTTTAATGCTGATACCAATATCTCTATATACTTTAAAACATGTAAACAGAGAGAGAGTTTTTATATCAAGTTTATTTAAACTTGTACTAAGCAAAGGAATTCCAGTTGGGTTGAATACAGTTATTACTGCTGGAATGTTTTCAGTTGTAACTTTGATCTCTGGAAAATTTTCAGTAACTGCATCTGCTGCAAATAATATTATAATTACCCTATCCTCCCTTACATATATGATCCCTGCATCAACTTCTAGTGCAGTATCTGTTAAAATTGGAGCTGCTTATTCTCTTAAAAACTTAAAAGAAGTCAAGGAGTATTATATTGGTTCTTTAATTATGGGGATTACAATAGCCTTAGTTACTGTTTTTATTCTTGTACTCTATCCTTATAAAATATTAGGATTAGTTTCTAAAGACCCAGAGGTTATTCAGTATGGCGCATCTATACTTTATATTGTCGCTATCTATCAAATACCTGATTTTATTCAAGAAATTTCTATAGGTGTTTTAAGGGGATGTCGTGAAACTTTAAAGCCGATGATATTTACTGGAATAGGAATCTGGGGTATTGGATTTCCAATTGCTTTAATATTTAGTTTTGTTCTAAATATGGAGGTTAAGGGACTTTGGCTAGGTCTTACTGTTGGCTTAACAATTCTTTCTATATTTAACTCATTATTGGTAAGAAGCAAAATAGTTAATCCAAAATATTAATAGTTCTCCCTGTAAAATTTTTTTGATTTAAATCTATATGCAACAGAAATATTCTCTTTTTGTAGAACCTGTGGGTTTATACCATTATATCTTTTAAAGGCTTTTGAAAATGCTGCAGGTGATTCATATCTAAATTTTTATGAAATCATAGATACACTTTTATTTGTAATTACGAGTTCCTTGTGTTGCTAGAGAAATTCTTTTACTGTTTTGTCTGTTATAATTCTGAATATTCTTAAGAAACGATATTTTGAAGAGTTTGCCTGAGATCGGTATATGTCAACATAAGTGAAGAGATCTTCATTATTATTTGGTATTTATCATTCAGTAGCGGCCCCAGTTTTGAAATAAGGGGCCTATAGACCCTATTTCAGAAAATTTCTGACGGAGTAAAACTTTGTTGAAGCCGTTAGGCTGAACCCTGTTTGACGAATCATATCATGTAATTATTAAAATAACCAAAGGTAAAAGTTTTGACTTACAGTGTCCAGAAGGTTTTTATATCCTGTTCAGCATGTGGTAAAGAGATGAAATTTATGTTTTCTATACTTCCAAATAATATAAGAATTAGGGGGTCATCTGGATGAAAATATATAAAAATTACATCTCCAAAAATAGGAACTATCCATGTTTCACAAGTGAGGTATATTTTAATGTTTTTACGGAGTTAAATAATTGGGGAAATAACAAAAAAGATGGATTTTCTGATGTGAAATCGTTCTCTCTTGGGTTCTTAAAGTTGAGTATAAAAATAATCTCGAGTATTTTATGTTATAAAATCCTCTTTAGAATGTAGCGATTATTTATCAATACCCTATATGGAATACTCTTTCGTTGGCTTACAGGAACATTGGATTGAAATCGACGATAAAAACCATAGAAGAGTCTCTTTTAACTGAAGATCACCTGATGTTTGGCCTTTATAGTCGAATCAATCCTTAGGGTTATATGGTGAGTATCAATTAGTCTTAATCTCTTTTTTTACTTTCTTTATATATTATTCAAATCTAATTCAAATCCATTATCGTAGTTTGAGATAGAAAACCCTAATTTTTTATATAAGTTAATTGCTGGAGTATTATCTAATCCTGTACGCACATATACTTTATTTGCGCCATAATTTTTGAGGTTTAATAATGTCCTCACCATAGCTGAGAATGCTAATCCTTTACCACGATGCTCTTCAATCGTTCCAACTGGTTCAAATAATCCACACTTATCTACTTCATCATACCAACAAATACATCCTGAGACGATTTGTACATTTTTATGTATAACCCTAATTCCAAGATCATCATTGTATTTATCAGATTTAATTATATTTTTATTCTCTTTATTTGAACTTTCTTCTCCTGTAATTTGAGTAGTTTTAGGGAAATCATTTATTGTTACGAATGAGTAGTCAACAGGAAGTTTATATTCTGGGATATTTTTTAAATCCCTTTGCATAAATACAATAGGGGCATCGAATGGCTTAAAATTATTTGCTAAAAGGAACTCATTTTTTTTCTTATCTATATCTAAACAACTAACTTCTATACTATTAAGATTTAACTCTTTAGCTCTCTCAATTGTCCATACAATCATATCTTTTGATATAATTGTATTGTAATAATCAGGATTAATCTGGAATTCAGGATTACTTTCAGTAGTTAAATATAATACAAAGCCAATGATAATTCCCGATTTTTCCCAAATTTGAATGTCTTTGAGGATATCAAAATTATTTGATTCTTTATTCGTTCTAAAAATTAAATCCCCAAGATGAAAATATCCTGCTGGAGATACTAAATTTCTCATTTCAGATAAAAATATTTGTAGCTTTTTAATATCATATAATGAATTGAAACTTCGTCTATTTATTTTTTTCATTTTATATCCTTAAAATATGCTTTTTGTGAATTACTTAATTATTTGATAATTAATATTAGTTAAGTGAAATACTACTTTAGTATTGAATTCTTTATTATCATGTTTATAGATATTTCTCTTTTATTAAGGACATAGCAGATAAATTATGGGAAAGGACTTGTTTTGGCATCCATATAACGATGCTATGATAGTAAGTGTAATAGGTTGCGACTGGTGTTATAATTAAGTCAGTACTTCTTAAAAGAAGAACGACCGATGGCTGTTGCGGGACTGGGAACTTATGTATCCCGTTATAACGATTAGCAGTCATCAGTCGCATTAACATTTTGAGGATGAGAAAATTTATCATACCCCGTATAGACGCATGATTATTATACTCCTCTTCTTTTAGGAAAGAAAGTAATTAGGAGGAATGGTATGGAATTTATGGGAATTGACCTTCATACAGACTGCTTTAATCACTGTACTCTAGATGAAGGGACAAAAAAGAAAGTTGGAACTTATTCGATTGATAAAGAATCTTTGGAAAAATTTTACAAAATATTAACACCTGAAACCTATGTAATTGTTGAATCAACAACAAACTCATTCAAATTTACAGAGCTAATCCAGGACAAAGTTAAAGATGTTAATATTTCTAATACTTATGCTATGAAACTAATTAGCTTTACAAATAAAAAAACAGATAAAGTTGATGCTGAAAAATTAGCCAGGGTATTAAAGATGCAAATTTTAAGTGGAGAAGAGCAGATAAAAAGAGTGGAATTGCCACCTCCAATTATCCAAGAACTAAGAGCTTTATTTTCAACGTATAAATTTCTAGGAAAGCAAAGAACTCAACTAAAAAATAGAATTCATTCTTTATTAAAACAGAACCTTTACCCTTTTAATAAAGTGATGATATTTAATAATAAAATTAGAGATAAAATCTTAAATATATCTGAAGCAAGAGGATTGAAGTTTCAACTGAAGATTCTATTTGATGAGCTGGATCATTTAGAGGAAACTATTAAGTTACTTGTAACAGAAATTGAAGTTATGGGTTCTTCTTATATGAAAGAAATAGAGATATTAACTTCAATGCAGGGGATAAGTGTTTTTACTGCTATAGCTATTATTTCAGATATAATTGATGTTAAGAGATTTCCAAATTCTAAGAAATTTGCCTCATATTTAAGATCAGCACCAAAAGTTGAAAGTTCAAATAATAAAACATTAATTAAGAGCACAAATAAACAGGGAAGAAAATTAACAATTTCTCTTCTGTATCAATCATTGAACCATTTCATAAACTCAAACAGATCCATTGAGCATTGGTATGATAAATTAAGCGAGTATAAAAAAGTTGGTAAAGTGAGAATGGGAACTTGCAGGAGATTTATTACTGTCATTTATCAGTTACTTAAAAAAGAAGAGTATTATAGGTTCATGGACATTAAAAACCATGACCGGAAAATGCATGCTTATATGGTTTTACTAGAAAAAAATAAGGTAAATATTAGCAAATGGAAGGAGGTTTCTTGACTTTCATCATAGACGTCCTGTTGAGGTGACTGCTCGTTCCTGTAGCGAAGCGAAAGGATTGGCGTGCTTCTTGCTCAATTATTACCCATTAAAACTAAAATTTAGGATAAAAAGTACTGATTTCTAGTTTGAACTTTTAGTATGGGTTCATGCGAGAAGCATGACAAAGACAGTTCACTTCCAACAGTTTGTTATCTACCGAAGGTATATCTTTTCAGGATAAATTATTTATAAATTCTTTCATTTCATTTAGATAATCTTCTCTATAAAAAGAGTAGTAATAAGTTTTAGTTAATCCTATTTTAGATTCTCCTTCAAATGTCAACCAGTCTTCAACATTGCCTAATATACTATTTGTATGAGTTACTATATCTAATTCTATATTTTTAGAGGTATTTCCAGTTCTCATATGAGTTGTAACAATTTTCCTTTGAATTCTTAAATTTTTTAATTTTAATAGTTTCTTTTTTGCTTTGTCATCTAAGGAATATAGCCTTCTCATGGCATATATTTAGGATCATCTGTTATTCCATCCCAACCAGCTAATATAAATCCTTCTTCAAGAAGATCGTTACATAAATCATTTTTTGATTCATCATATTTTATTAATTTTTTTGTATAAAACCAAACTAATTTTGAGGAATTATAAACTTCTAATTTCCCTAAATACCAAGAACCTCCATGTTCATCATTTTTTGTTTTACCAATTACTTCTATTATATCACCCTGTATAAACATCTTTATACTTACATCTACTCCATTATTAAAAGCATATTTCATAGTTTCTATTGGTTCTGTTGTATTTGTTAAGTTTTCATAAATATTTACATTCTCGATATTGTAATATTTACCAGTCATTTTAATCAGTTCAGTTCCATTATAATCAAATATTGAACCTTGTTGTGGTTCAGAACCTAGAGGATATAAATTTATTTTTTCTCCTATTAGTCCATGTTCAAATGATTCCTTTAAATCTGTTTTAAACGTTAAAATAAATTCTTCATTATTCCATTCCTGTTTATTTGATTTGATATCATAGAGATGTAGTTCATTTTCTGTTATTAAATATTTTCCTTCTACATCTACACCAGATGGAACCCAGCCTATTTTGAAAACATTATCAATGTAAAAAATAAACAGCCGATTATATCCAGTTGGATCTGAATCAAAAACCCATTTAGTTGAGCATAACTTGTCTATAGTTAGTTTAGAATTATTAATGTCATAATTTTCATGACGTTCTTTCCATGAATATCCATCTTTAGGACCTTCTGAGTATTTTGAGTGTAATTTACTATATTCATTTCCATATAGATTTAATAAATTAAGAATTAATATTATACAAAATGCATATTTTTTCATATTTCCAATAATACTTGTAGTTTGAGATGATGTCTATTGTTTTATTATATAAAAATATATCGTTTTAGAGTGTAGATAACGTCCTTTTAACCTGCCGGATTGTGCCCGAAGGGATTGGCGGGCTATTTGCTTTAGAGCGAAGCGAGCAAATAGCATGACAAAAATTCGGACTGGTTCAAAAGCTTGTTCAAGTAAGCCTTGCAGGCAGCTCTCAACATAAAACTACATATGTATAAAATAAATTAACTCCATTCAAATCTCCAAGTATTAAAATTTCCTTATCACAAAAAAAAGGTTAGTTGGTATATCAACCTTCTTACCTAAATCCAAGGAGATAAGAATGGAAAAAAATAACAAATGGTATAAGCAGTTTACTGACAAACTAGAGTTAACAGGTTTACGTCCAAGAACGGTAGATGTCTACTCTAGAGCTGTGAAACAGCTTCAGGATCATTATGATAGAAACCCTGAAAAAATAACAGAACTTGAAGTTCAAGAATACCTATTATACAGAAAAAACACTTCAAAATGGGCTCCTGCAACTCTAAATACAGCTCTTTGTGGTATTAGGTATTACTATCAAATGATGTTAAATGTTAATTGGGAGCTATTTAGGATTGCGAAGTTTGCTGCTGAAAATAAGCTACCCACAGTTCTAACAAAAGAAGAAGTTGACAGGATTCTAAGGTGTGCTAGACCCTTTAATAATTATGTCTACTTAGTTTTAGTTTATAGTTGCGGTCTTCGTTTGAGTGAAGCTCTAAATCTTGAAGTTTCTGATATTGATCGTGGAAGAATGATAATTCATATCCATAGAGGAAAGGGTGCAAAAGATAGACTTGTTCCTCTTCCACATTCAACACTAAAACTTTTAGAAAGGTATTGGAAAACACATAGGCATCCTAGGTTTATATTTCCTAGAACCCAAACTAATAAAAGGGGTGCACCTGTAAATGATTTAGCTGATGATACAGTTAATAAAGGATGTGCTCAAAATGCCATGAGAAATGCTGTTAAAAAAGCCAATATCAATAAAAAGGAGTTTCAGTCCATACTCTGCGACATTGTTACGCTACACACCTTTTAGATTCTGGAGTAAATCTAAGGTACATTCAAATTTATCTAGGTCACTCAACTATTCTTTCAACACTGGTGTATCTTCATCTAACAGCTGCAGGAAACAGTGATGCCTATGGAATTATTGATAACTTAATGGATAGGTTCTGATATGGGAGCTACGATAAAAGAGATTTTTACACTTTATGCTTGGGAATACCTTATGATAAATGAGGGTAAGGTTCCAACTAACCATAAGAAAGTTATAGATGCCATAATCAATTGTAGAACTGATGTTTATGGTATTACTTTTTACAAATGTGAAGGCTGTGGAGAAATTCATACCAGTTTTAGATCCTGTGGAAATAGACACTGTCCTACCTGTCAGGATCATAAAACAAAACTATGGACCGCAAAGCAACTTTCTAAAGAACTCTCTACAAATTATTTCATGATAACCTTCACTGTTCCTGAAGAAATAAGAGATTTTTTCCTTCAGAATCAGAAAGAGGCTTACTCTGCACTTTTTAAAGCATCATCTGATTCAATAAAGGAATCAACACAGAAAAGTAGAACAATGAGTGGAGCTACTACAGGATTTTTTGGTGTACTTCATACTTGGGGGAGACAGATCCAATATCACCCTCATATCCATTACGTTGTCCCAGGTGGTGCTTTGAATATAAAAAAACAGAGTTGGATAAGTTCATCAAAGGACTTTTTTCTACCTATATTTCAGTTATCAAAGTTATGTAAGGATAGATTTAAAACTCTTATGAAGAATAAAGGATTACTTCATCAAATACCTCATGTAGTGTGGGTGTGGGAACGTGGTTGGAATGTTAATATCCAATCTGTTGGATCTGGAAGGAACACCATAAAATACCTATCAAGATATGTTTTTAAAGTAGCTATTTCTGATTACAGGATTCTTAAAGTCCAAAATAGAAGAGTCTATTTTAAGTTTAGAAGTAAAAAAACTGGGCAAGTTGTTACTACTTCTTTGGAAGTCTTAGATTTTATTAAAAGGTATCTACTTCATGTATTACCTTCAGGTTTCATGAAAATTCGATATTTTGGTTTTATGCATACATCATTTAATATGGAGTATAAGGACATTAGATTAATTATCGATGGCTTAGTTGCAGTACTTAATAAACCCGTAAAACCCATTATTCAGAAGGTTTTTATATCCTGTTCAGCATGTGGTAAAGAGATGAAATTTATGTTTTCTATACTTCCAAATAATATAAGAATTAGGGGGTCATCTGGATGAAAATATATAAAAATTACATCTCCAAAAATAGGAACTATCCATGTTTCACAAGTGAGGTATATTTTAATGTTTTTACGGAGTTAAATAATTGGGGAAATAACAAAAAAGATGGATTTTCTGATGTGAAATCGTTCTCTCTTGGGTTCTTAAAGTTGAGTATAAAAATAATCTCGAGTATTTTATGTTATAAAATCCTCTTTAGAATGTAGCGATTATTTATCAATACCCTATATGGAATACTCTTTCGTTGGCTTACAGGAACATTGGATTGAAATCGACGATAAAGACCATAGAAGAGTCTCTTTTAACTGAAGATCACCTGATGTTTGGCCTTTATAGTCGAATCAATCCTTAGGGTTATATGATTTCCTTTGTAATATAGCTAGTATTTGTAGGAAATAATTTTCTATATTTCATAAAATTTATATTTAAAAATTCTATTTCTTACTAAAGAGTAATTTGGATGATTTACTGGTAAACTAATCGAAACAAAAACAGGGTTCCCTGTATTAATTTCTATGAACTTATTTAAATTTATAAAACTCTTGTAGTATCTAAAATAGTAATTTGAATTGTAATTTCCTAAAGTATCTGAGAACCAAATTCTGTTTGTTGATTTATGATACTTTTTAACTGTTATGCAATGTGGTGATTTACTTGATAGCATTATTTCAGAAATTATTGGAACATTTAATGATAAAAAGTAAAATAAATCATTAATTGTTGCATCATAAGTCCATAATGTTTTTAGATTAAACTCATCTCTAGCATGTAATGCTAGTATACCTTTTATAGCTATAGTTTTATTAGCTTTAATATATTTTTTAGTCCAAATCATTTCAGGATATTTTTTAATTAATTTTCTATAGTATATCCACTTCCTATCGTTTATTTTATGGTATGAATCATGTACTAAATTTACTTGAAAATCATGTTTTTTTGTTTTTATGAATAACTTATTAATTTTACTAATTATCTCATAAACAATGACCTTTATCCAATATAAAATCATTTACTTATTCTTTATATGAAGTTTTAAATCTCCAGGTATCTCAAGTTTAATATCTTCTTTTTCATAATTAATGTTTATGTCATAGGTTTTATTTTTTGTTTTATCTTCAATGGAAATATATATATTTTTTTTCTTATCAGGTGATATATTTTTTATACAATTAAGAATTGTCCCTTTTAAAATATCAAAAGTCAAACCAGAGCTAGCACTTTCAATAACAAAAACTAACCCAATAATTATATAATCTTGAATTTCGCCAAAACCAATACTATCCCTAACAAATTCATAATTGATATTATTCTCAGATAACGATTCTATAAGATCCCCATATTGCTCTTTGAAGAGTGATTCTGATGCACATTCTATTTTTACTAACATAATTTAACTCCTGAATGATATTTTTTTCTATTTAGGATAGTAATTCTTTTGTCTAAGTTCCAACTTCTAGTTTTATCTAAATATGACTCTAAGTCATAAAAGTTTGTCCAATAATGCTGATGAAATGATTTATGAGGAGATTGAACCAGATCCCTCATTAAAAAGCATAGATATTGATGAATATCAAACCATTTTGTAATAGTTACGACATCCAATTTTTTTATTTCTTCTGAAGTTTCTCTAACTTCTCTAGTATTATATTTATTTAAAGCATAAATCCATTGTCCATGTGCAATTTTATTTCTTAAAAGCTGTGGTTTTTCTATATAGTCTTTAATAATGGATTTTATTATATTTCTTTTTTTTTCTAAATCAGGATTTTGTGTCCAATCTCCAACTCTAGTCAAAGAAACTTCAAGTAGCTCTTCCCATTTCAGAACAATATTATTTATTGAACTTATTTTTTCTATTTCTGAATAGTAGAGTCCATTTGGAGTATATAAAATCTGTGTAAACTGAGCCTCAGAAAGAGTGCTGAATAATAATGATAGCATTTTTGTCTTAAAGTCTACGGAAAAGTTATCATTTTTTCTAAGTCCAATATTATTATCTTTGATAAAATTCTTTTGAACTTTTTTGAGATATTTTACATTTTTTGTTTGCAATTTATACAATGTTTTTATTTCATCATTATTCATAATATTTTTAGTGGGGGGAAGGGAATCGAACCCTTCTCTCTTTGTAAACAAAGCGCATTAGTCCTATGTATGCTACCCCATGTTAGCCTAAATTGTAATTCGTAAAATACTACTGGTCAATTATTAATATATTTTGGTAAAAAAGTTTATATTATTGTCATCAATTTTAATTATTACTTTTTTTGAAATTTTACCGCCATTGGCGGCATATAACGTCGTTTTAACCTGACGTTGTGTCCCGACGGGTTGGCGCATTCTCTGCATTTTTCTTGCAGAGAATGTGACAAAACAAAGTTCTGGTTCAAAACTTTGTTATCTGAGCACAACTGGTTTCCAGACAATACTAATGAATTGCATTACTGATAATGAGTCCACATTCGAAGTACTTTTACTATTTTTTTATCTTCTAAAACTTGATATACTATTCTATGTTGAATATTAATTCGCCTTGAATATGAACCTGTTAAATCTCCAATTAATTTTTCATAAGGTGGATAATCTATAAAAGGATCCTTTTCCAATTGCGATAATATTTCTTTGGCTTTATTTTTTAGATTTGATGATGCTAACTTTTTAGCATCTTTTTGTGATTGTTTAGTATACAATAATTTATACATTACCAATCCAAATCTACAGATAATTCATCCGTATCTGTATTCATACCTTCAATTATAGATTCTCTCATTCCAGGGATTGATGTGAGTAACAATGTTTCTTGTATACTACGCCAATCTTCTTCTCCAATCAAAATTGCTGAAGAATTTTTCCCAGTAATAAAAACAGGCTCATGAGTTTCATTAACACTTTTAACTATTTTATATAAATCTTTTCTTGCAGTTGTAATATTCATATTACTCATACGTTCCTCCAGTAGTACGTTATTACGTATTAATAGTCTACCATTCTTTTGAGTTGGTTTAAAGATCAAAAATGTTGAAAATATTAAATAAATCAAGATAAGACAATTTTTATGGATAAAGTAGATGTAAATTATCATTGATACAATTTTATTATGAAGAACACTATTTCTTAGGAGAACCGTAGGTTAAAATTCCTCATTGAAACTATTTTATTTTCCAAGACACTATTGCTTAGGAAAACCGTAGGTTAAAATCCCTTATAGAAACTATTTTATTTTAAAAGACACTATTTCTTAGGAGAACCGTAGGTTAAATTCCTCGCTGGAACTATTTTATTTTCCAAGGCACTATTAATTAGGAAAACCGTAGGTTAAATTCTTCATAGAAACCGTTTAAATTTTAAAGAAACAGTTAATTGGGCTAATAAGCACTCTCTGTTTTATGATAATAATATTTTCTTTTCTCTTTTTCGCAATTAATTATTTCTCATATTATACTATAAATTAGAGTAATAATTCATACCAAAAAGAATAAAGCAGTATTTATTTTATATTTTTCTTTATTTTTTTATATTTTTTCTACCGGCTTGCCGGCAGATAACGTCCATTTAACCTGCCGAATTGTGCCCGAAGGGATTGGCGTACTATTTGCATTAGAGCGCAGCGGGCAAATAGTATGACAAAAATACGGACTGGTTCAAATGTTTGTTAAACTGAGCTCCCATTATTCTGTATTATAAATTTATAGATTTCACCCCTATCATCTTTAATTTTTTCATTATAAATAATATTAAAATCTGTCTCTAATTGATTTATTTCTTCGCTAGAAATTCCAATTTGATATTTTGAACTATCAATACCCAGATTATCTTTTATAAAAGTACAACAATATAAAACTCCATCGATTTCCAATAATTTTAAAATTTCTTTCAATTTCGCAATTGTAGGAAAATAGTGAATCATTGTAATAGTATTAAACTTTTCATTTATAATATCAAAAGAATCATATTCTATATTTAATAAGTAGGTTTGAATTTTAATATTTCTTGCTTTAGCTATATTTTTAATTTTATTAAGAGCTATTTCAGAGGTAACCGTCAATTTAGTATGCCCTTAAAAAAATAAATAAAATATTACACCCTTAAGTCCGAGGGATAATATGAAAAGTCGAAAGAGCCACGAAGAGTGGAAATTATTAGTATCAGAGTTCAATAAATCAGGCCAGTCAGTTGCAGCTTTTAGTAGAGAAAATAACCTAAAAGCATCAACTTTTATTTATTGGGTTAAAATGTTCTCTATAAATACTGAAAAATCAAATTTGGTTAAGATAAAACCTAAAACGAGTAATTCTAAGAAAACTCATGATATTAAAATTATTGTTAATGATACAAAGATTGAGATCTGTGGAGTTATAAATTCAGATAAAATTAGTAAAATAATCGCTGTACTAATGGAAGTTAACTGATGTTTTTAGACCTAACTAAAATATCAATCTTCGTTCGCCCTGGATCAACAGATATGAGATCTCAGATTAATGGGTTATCAGTTTTAGCTGAAAGTGAAATGAAATTAGATTCTGGTTCTGGAAGTTTATTTTTGTTTTGTAGCAAAAACAGAAAAAACTTGAAATGTATATACTGGGATAAAAATGGTTTTGCAATGTGGCAAAAGAAACTCGAGAAAGATAAGTTCCCATGGCCACAAACGGCAGATGATGCAGAAGAGATAACTTTAGAACAATTAAAACTTCTATTGTCTGGTATAGATTTTTGGAAAGCCCATAAAGAAATATATTTTAAAGAGATGAATTAAAAGGGTTTTATAATCTTTTATAAAATTGTAGTATTTACTCGATGGGCGGAATAAAAAAACAGGTAATCCCTGAAGAAATATCTACATATATTGAGTCTCTTGAAAACTCAAATAAATCTCTTGAAAATAGGGTTAAAATACTAGAAGAAGAGTTGCGTCTCGAAAGAGTAAAGAGATTTGGAAAATCTAGTGAAAAGGTTACACCTTTACAATCTGAATTATTTGATGAGTTTGAGCAAACCGCCTTGGATATAGAAGAAGAGGATGAACCTGAAGTTATATCTATTCCAGCATATAATAGAAAAAAGAAAGGTCGAAAACCTATAGATCCATCCCTACCTAGAAAACAAATCATTCACGATATATCAGAAGATGATAAACAGTGTGCTTGTGGATGTCAGATGGTTAAAATTGATGAAGTAGTAACAGAAAGGGTACAGATTATTCCTGAAAAGTCTTATGTAGAACAACATATAAGACCAAAATATGCCTGCAGGAATTGTGAAGGTTCAGGAGATGAAGATAAACCAACTTTTAGAGTTGCTCCTGCACCACCATCATTGATTTCAGGAAGTATAGTGACTGGTGGTCTTCTTGCTTACATCCATACAAATAAATTTTGTGATTACCTGCCATTTTATCGGCAAGAGAAAAGATTTGAGAGGTATGGGATTCCGATAAGCAGACAGAATATGTCAAACTGGACTATAAAAGCTTATAGAAAATTAAAAGGTCTTAATGATATTATGAAAGATCACATAAAGACTGGTACATATCTTCAAATGGATGAAACAGTCCTCAAAGTTCATGGGGAAGTTGGTAAATTAGATTCTAGTAACTCTTACATATGGGTCACCTGTGGTGGGCCTAAAGACTCAAGTATAGCTCTCTATGAATATAATAGATCTCGAAGTTCAAAATATATTAAAGATTTTACTGAAGGCTTTTCTGGGTTTTGTCAGTCAGATGGTTTCCCAGGTTACAATGCCGTTTTTAAAAATAGTGACAAAATAACACATGTAACATGTTTAGCACATTGTCGGAGAGAGCTTTACGATGCCTATAAAGCTTCTAAGCAACTAAATAAGTCTAATGTTGTAATTAATAAAATTCAAAAGATATATGTTGTAGAAAAACAACTTAGAGATAAGAACCTCAAACCGGAAGAATTTGTAGCAGAAAGAAAGAAGTTAGCGACACCATTACTTGATAACCTAAAAGACTGGCTTGATAAAAAGGCTATAAATATTAGACCAGAAAGTAAATTGGGGAAAGCTGTAAAATATACATTAGGCCAATGGGATAAAATGATAAATTACCTTGATTGTGCAGAGCTTACTCCAGATAATAACGCTGCGGAGAGAGTGGTAAAACCACTTGTTATGGGTCGTAAAAATTTTTTATTTTCGGGTAGTCCTGAAGGTGCGGATGCATTATGTTTTTTCTACTCTTTAATTGAAACGGCAAAATTAAATGATTTAAATCCATACGCATATTTAAAATGGTTATATGATAAGGCTCCATTATTACCAGAAGGCTCCTCATTAGAAGAATTAGCTCCATGGAAATGTGATCCAATAGAAGTTAATAAAATTATGTTACCTTCTTAGTATCCGTCAAAACTATATGCCATTAAAATATTTTGAAAAGTGATTCATCCTCTATTTGGGAGGATTTATGAAATCGAAATATACTTTAGAAGAAAGAAAACAATTAGTTATAGAACAACAAAAATCAGGTTTAACAATAACAGAGTTTACTAAACAAAAAAATATTAAACAAACAACCTTTCAGAATTGGCTTAGGAGATTAAAAGAAACAGAGTCAGAAAAGTTTGTGAAAGTTAAATTGAAATCAGAGAAACCTTTAGAACCAACGCTGCTAATGATAAATAGTATTAAACTAGAGATTCCCGCCACAGTATCATCTTCAAAGATAGCTCAGATTATTTCTGTGATAAGAGAGATATAATGATACTAGATTTTACAAACCTATCTATATATGTAAGACCTGGAGTAACAGATATGAGAAAACAAATAAATGGCTTATCTGTACTGACAGAAGACGAAATGGGAATGGATTCCGGTTCAGGAAGCCTTTTTCTATTTTGTAGCCGTAACAGAAAAACATTAAAGTGTATTTACTGGGATCGAAATGGATTCTGTATGTGGCAAAAAAAACTAGAAAAAGATAAGTTCCCATGGCCAATGACTGAGGAAGATGCTCAAGAAATAACTTTTGAACAGTTAAAGCTACTTTTAGATGGTATTGATTTTTGGAAAGCCCATAAAGAAATAAAGTTTAAAGAAATGAACTAAAGGGGTTTTATAATTATTATTAAAATTGTAGAATTCTTTTGTAATGACAGATATTAACAAGCAGGAATTACCTGAGGAAGTTTTAAAATATATAGATTCTCTTGAGAATAAGGTTACTCTTTTAGAAGATGAACTTCGCTTATTAAGAAGTAAACATTTCGGCAAATCTAGTGAAAAGATGCCTCTTCAAAAAGAACTCTTTGAGGAGTTTGAAGAAACTCCAATGGAAGAGGAGCCTGATGAAGAGATTATTGTTTCTGAATATAAAAAGAAAAAACCGGGAAGAAAGCCTATCAGTGATGAACTTCCAAGAAAAGATATAATTCATGATATTTCAGAAGAAGATAAAAAATGTGCTTGTGGTCATGAGCTTGTGAAAATAGATGAGGTTGTAACTGAGAGAATTCAGGTTATACCTGAAAAAGTATATGTAGAGAGACATATAAGACCTAAATATGCTTGTAGAAACTGTGAAGGTTCTGGAGATGAAGAGAAACCAGTTTTCAGAATTGCTCCTGCAGCTCCATCATTAATACCCGGTAGTATAATAACAGCAGGACTTCTTGCTTATATCCTGACTAATAAAATTTGTGACTATCTTCCATTTTATAGGCAGGAAAAGAGATTTGAACGGTTTGGAATCCCAATAAGCCGACAAAATATGTCTAGTTGGACTATAAAAGCATATAAAAAGCTTCAAATACTTTATGATATTATGAAAACCCACATAAAAACAGGTAATTATCTCCAGATGGATGAAACCGTTTTAAAAGTTCATGGAGAAGATGGGAAATTAGATTCAAGCAATTCATATATCTGGGTCTCCCGTGGAGGTCCAGTAGGCTCTGAAATTGTTTTATATGAATATAATAGATCGCGTAATGCCAATTATATAAAGGATTTCACACAAGGATTCTCCGGCTTTGTCCAGTCTGATGGATATCCCGGGTACGATAAAATATTTAAAGACAATGATGATATTATTCACGTAGGCTGTTTAGCTCATGCAAGGCGTGCTTTGTACGATGCTTATGTTGCTTCTAAACAGAAAAATAAGTCTAATGTTGTAATAAATAAGATCCAAAAGATATATAACGTAGAAAAAAAACTAAGGGCTAAGAATATGACTCCAGGTGAGTTTATTGCAGACAGAAGAAAGCAGGTTGAACCTCTTTTAGAAGACCTTAAAAAATGGTTGGACAAGAAGGCTGTAAATCTTCGACCAGAAAGTAAGCTCGGAAAAGCTGTGAAATATACTCTTGGACAGTGGGATAAAATCATTAACTATCTAGATTGTGCTGAACTAACTCCAGATAATAATGCTGCGGAGAGAGTCGTAAAACCTATGGTTATGGGTAGACGTAACTTCTTATTTTCTGGAAGTCCTGAAGGAGCAGAATCTCTATGTTTTTTCTACTCTATAATTGAAACTGCTAAACTTAATGGGTTAAATCCATACGCGTATTTAAAGTGGCTTTTTGAAAATGTAGTTTTACTTTCAGAAGGTGAATCGATGGAACACCTCACCCCTTGGAATTGTGATATGGTAGAAGTTAATAAGATTATGCTTTAACTGCCCAAGAAAATGACGGATACTAAAGAAAGAAGAAACATATTCATATATTGAACAGAGGGTCCGAGATGTGTCTTCTGGGGCTAATTTATTCTCAAAAGGATCAATGAATTTAATACACGATGCTTCTAATGGTGTTATGAGGGTTATTAATAATATGGCTAGGAATGCTTTATTTAAAGCTCATCTATCAAATTCACCAATAGTAGAAAAAGAGCATGTTCAGGCTGTTCTAAGTCGCTAAACTTAGACATTAATTTTAAAGCGGGATTTCCCGCTTTATTTTTTGCTTAAATTATTTCAGAAATGACAAATGATATATGATTACGGGAAATTAGAGTATTTAAAGCTATTATTTGTAACAGATTAGTTCGGGAATTTATGCTATTTTAAATCGGGAATCAACATCATCAATCCATATAATTAGTTTTTTATCTTTAGTTTCTATTTCTTCTAATTTAGCCATAAAATAACAAAAAGAAATTAGACTGCTTTCCCCTTCACTTAAATTATATGCAACATGATCACCTCTTTTAATAACAAATCTATAATTTCCTTCACCTTCTTCATGTTCAAGTTTTAAACTATTGTGACCAAAATAATTATTTAAATATTTATTTACTTGATCTGCACCTTTTTTCTCATCTTTTGTTTGAGATTTTAACTCTTCAATCCTTCCAAGCTTTTCATTAATTTCTTGTTCGACTAATTCATATTTTTCATACAGCTCTTCATATTCTTTTTTAATTTTTCTATATAATCTTTTTCATTTTTGTAGTTTATAGAAGTGATGAAGTTATTAACTTCATTTTTTCTAAGAAGTTTACTAGCTAAATCTTGCTTTTGTGATAATGAATCTGATAAAGAATTACTTTCTGTAAATAATAAGTTAATTGATTTCTTTAACTCTGTAATTTCTTGAGTAAGATTTTTAAAAGGAAGTAATTTTGTTTCTTTAAAAGTATTAACTACTCTAGATTCTAGCTGAGATACAACTTGATTTAATTCTTGATTGTAATTTTCTATATTTTTATTTAATTGATTGTAGAGTTTTAAATACTGATCATGATATGAGCTGTATAAGAGATTAATATCAATAAGTTCATATTTTTCTAGTTTTAAATTTTCTATAATTTTTATTTGTTTTTCTAGTTCATTAATTAATAATTCTGATTCTTTACTGAAATGTGAATCTAATTTTTCCCATAAATCTGAAGGCAAATCTTGACCACAAAATGCACATGAAGTTCTTTTCTTTTTATGGTGATCAATACCATCTTTGACCCATTTTTGTAATAGCGTATCGTTTAGTAAATCTTGTATCGCTTTTGTTGGGGTTATTTTCTTGCAGAGTAATTCTTTACATTCTTTAATATTATTACTTATATCAGTATCCGAAATATTTAATAATAGTATATCTTTCTTTATGTTTTCTTTTAATAATTTCTTTTTCTCGTCTATTTCATCATCAGTTAATTTGATGTAGCTAGAATTTAATAATTCTTCTATATCATCTTTAATATTTCTTATTTGGTATGTTACCTTATTATATATCTTAGCATTTTCTTTTATTTCTTTTGCTTTTTGTTTTAAATTTGCTTCTAATTTAGATTCGTTTTGATTATATAACTTTTTTTTCTCAATATAAGCTTCATATTTAATATTTTTCTCTTCGTATAATCCTGAAGCAGGTTCTATTGTTCCTAGTTTTTTATTTAAAGATTCTATTTCTTTTTCAATTTCTTGATTTGTATCTCCTACTATAGCAAATGGTGAAATAGCTCCTTCTTCATCTATTAAGCATCTAAGATTTCTATTCACAAAATCTGAATTATATACTCTAAAATGATATTCATGATCCTCTATGTTATTTTGATTAAAGCTATTTCCATCACTAAATGTTAATTGAAACTCAGAATTCAAGTATTTTGGATGAACTTCTTTTTCTTCAAAGGAATTAAACACTCGAGATAATGTAGTTTTACCAGAATAGTTTCTTCCATAAAAAATATTTAACTTTTCGAAGTTAACTTTATTATTACCCTTATCTCTGACATGATCGTCCCAAACGAAGTTATTGTATATAGCAAAGTTTTTAATATAATCAATTTTACTTATCATTTTTATTCCTGTTTAAAATATTTTATTATGCTTTCAACTTTCTGTATACTAATAAATAATTAATTATCGTATTGAAGTATGTTTAACGCCCATTTAACCTGCCGATTCGTCACGGAGTGTTGGCGTGATTTTTGAATGGAGGGACGATTAGTCCTGGAATGGCTGAAAGCAAAAATCATGACAAAGAATCGGACTGGTTCAAATGTTTGTTATGTAGCGCCCCCAGTTTTGAAATAAGGGGTCTATAAACCCTATTTCAGAAGATTCCTGACGGAGTAAAACTTTGTTGAAGCCGTTAGGCTGAACCCTGCCTGACCGGATCATATCATGTAATTATTAAAATAACCAAAGGTAAAAGTTTTGATTTACAGTCCCCTATTTTTCCTTTTTTTATTTTTTTAATATGTTTTAAAATCTCAAATTTTTACCAGTTAGAATCTGATTATACCCCAATTTAACATTGAGTCGCAAAAGTGCCTACATAACGTCCATTTAACCTGCCGATTCGTCACGGAGTGTTGGCGTGATTTTTGAATGGAGGGACGATTAGTCCTGGAATGGCTGAAAGCAAAAATCATGACAAAGAATCGGACTGGTTCAAATGTTTGTTATGTAGCGCCCCCAGTTTTGAAATAAGGGGTCTATAAACTCTATTTCAGAAGATTTCTGACGAAGTAAAACTTTGTTGAAGCCGTTAGGCTGAACCCTGGCTGACCGGATCATATCATGTAATTATTAAAATAACCAAAGGTAAAAGTTTAGACTTACAGTCCCCTCTTTTTCCTTTTTTTATTTTTTTAATATGTTTTAAAATCTCAATTTTTTACCAGTTAGAATCTGATTATACCCCAATTTAACATTGAGTCGCAAAAGTGCCTACATAACGCCCATTTAACCTGCCGATTCGTCACGGAGTGTTGGCGTGATTTTTGAATGGAGGGACGATTAGTCCTGGAATGGCTGAAAGCAAAAATCATGACAAAGAATCGGACTGGTTCAAATGTTTGTTATGTAGCGCCCCCAGTTTTGAAATAAGGGGTCTATAAACCCTATTTCAGAAGATTCCTGACGGAGTAAAACTTTGTTGAAGCCGTTAGGCTGAACCCTGCCTGACCGGATCATATCATGTAATTATTAAAATAACCAAAGGTAAAAGTTTTGATTTACAGTCCCCTATTTTTCCTTTTTTTATTTTTTTAATATGTTTTAAAATCTCAAATTTTTACCAGTTAGAATCTGATTATACCCCAATTTAACATTGAGTCGCAAAAGTGCCTACATAACGCCCATTTAACCTGCCGATTCGTCACGGAGTGTTGGCGTGATTTTTGAATGGAGGGACGATTAGTCCTGGAATGGCTGAAAGCAAAAATCATGACAAAGAATCGGACTGGTTCAAATGTTTGTTATGTAGCGCCCCCAGTTCTAAAATAAGGGGTCTATAAACCCTATTTCAGAAGATTTCTGACGAAGTAAAACTTTGTTGAAGCCGTTAGGCTGAACCCTGCCTGACCGGATCATATCATGTAATTATTAAAATAACCAAAGGTAAAAGTGTAGACTTACAGTCCCCTATTTTTCCTTTTTTTATTTTTTTAATATGTTTTAAATCTCAATTTTTTACCAGTTAGAATCTGATTATACCCCAATTTAACATTGAGTCGCAAAAGTGCCTACATAACGCCCATTTAACCTGCCGATTCGTCACGGAGTGTTGGCGTGATTTTTGAATGGAGGGACGATTAGTCCTGGAATGGCTGAAAGCAAAAATCATGACAAAGAATCGGACTGGTTCAAATGTTTGTTATGTAGCGCCCCCAGTTCTAAAATAAGGGGTCTATAAACCCTATTTCAGAAGATTTCTGACGAAGTAAAACTTTGTTGAAGCCGTTAGGCTGAACCCTGCCTGACCGGATCATATCATGTAATTATTAAAATAACCAAAGGTAAAAGTTTAGACTTACAGTCCCCTATTTTTCCTTTTTTTGTTTTTTTAATATGTTTTAAAATCTCAATTTTTTACCAGTTAGAATCTGATTATACCCCAATTTAACATTGAGTCGCAAAAGTGCCTACATAACGTCCATTTAACCTGCCGATTCGTCACGGAGTGTTGGCGTGATTTTTGAATGGAGGGACGATTAGTCCTGGAATGGCTGAAAGCAAAAATCATGACAAAGAATCGGACTGGTTCAAATGTTTGTTATGTAGCGCCCCCAGTTTTGAAATAAGGGGTCTATAAACCCTATTTCAGAAGATTTCTGACGAAGTAAAACTTTGTTGAAGCCGTTAGGCTGAACCCTGCCTGACCGGATCATATCATGTAATTATTAAAATAACCAAAGGTAAAAGTTTAGACTTACAGTCCCCTCTTTTTCCTTTTTTTATTTTTTTAATATGTTTTAAAATCTCAATTTTTTACCAGTTAGAATCTGATTATACCCCAATTTAACATTGAGTCGCAAAAGTGCCTACATAACGTCCATTTAACTTGTTTTACGGCCGGAACGAAGTGAAGGTGTTGGCGGCTTTCTTGCTTTTTCTGCAAGAAAGATGAAAACAGTAAAATCCAGTTCAAATGTTTGTTATCTGTCGAACAGACAGCTTTTTAATATTTTTTAAGTTATTTATATATTTCTCTTAAGCTAATTATGCCTGATGAATAAAACTTTCTATCGGAATTGAGTCCTTTACAATTCCCTTTAGTAGATGCTTTTCTTTTTTCTTGTATAAACTTTCAAGTTTTATTTCCACTATTTATAGAATCAACTATTTCGTGTTGTTTATATTTTGACAATAGCAAAATATAGTCTCACTTTTTATATTTCCTTTTTGGGTTGTAAATTTAAACTGGGCTACACTTTTTATATTATAAATACTGCAGGTTAAATTCTAATATCCAACTTCTACAATTTTATCACATATTGCCACAGGGTTACCGTAGGTTTATTTCTAGTATTCAACTTCTACAATTTTATCACATATTGCCACAGGGTTACCGTAGGTTTATTTCTAGTATTCAACATCTACAATTTTATCACATATTGCTACAGGGTTACCGTAGGTTTATTTCTAATATTCAACATCTACAATTTTATGACACATTGCCACAAGGTTACCGTAGGTTAAATTCTAATATTCAACTTCTACAATTTTTTGACACATTGCTACAAGGGTCAAATAAATGTCATTTATAAATAGCAAGAGTTTGCACCTTTGCAAACTCTCCATCCCTTTTTTTCAACTATTCTTTTTGGATTTTTAAATAAATAACTTTTTTTCAATTAACTTTTTAATATGTTTAAAGAATACACCTGGTTAATTGATTTTAAAATAATCGAAATTACTCAATTTATATAGGGAAATTTCCTATTCATGTATCATGGATTTTTAATAAACAATATTCGATAAAAATTTATAGTATCTAGAGTGCAGATAACGTCCATTTAACCTGCCGATTCGTCACGGAGTGTTGGCGTGATTTTTGAATGGAGGGACGATTAGTCCTGGAATGGCTGAAAGCAAAAATCATGACAAAGAATCGGACTGGTTCAAATGTTTGTTATGTAGCGCCCCCAGTTTTGAAATAAGGGGTCTATAGACCCTATTTCAGAAGAATTCTGACGAAGTAAAACTTTGTTGAAGCCGTTAGGCTGAACCCTGCCTGACCGGATCATATCATGTAATTATTAAAATAACCAAAGATAAAAGTTTAGACTTACAGTCCCCTATTTTTCCTTTTTTTATTTTTTTAATATGTTTTAAAATCTCAATTTTTTACCAGTTAGAATCTGATTATACCCCAATTTAACATTGAGTCGCAAAAGTGCCTACATAACGTCCATTTAACCTGCCGATTCGTCACGGAGTGTTGGCGTGATTTTTGAATGGAGGGACGATTAGTCCTGGAATGGCTGAAAGCAAAAATCATGACAAAGAATCGGACTGGTTCAAATGTTTGTTATGTAGCGCCCCCAGTTTTGAAATAAGGGGTCTATAAACCCTATTTCAGAAGATTTCTGACGAAGTAAAACTTTGTTGAAGCCGTTAGGCTGAACCCTGCCTGACCGGATCATATCATGTAATTATTAAAATAACCAAAGGTAAAAGTTTAGACTTACAGTCCCCTCTTTTTCCTTTTTTTATTTTTTTAATATGTTTTAAAATCTCAATTTTTTACCAGTTAGAATCTGATTATACCCCAATTTAACATTGAGTCGCAAAAGTGCCTACATAACGTCCATTTAACCTGCCGATTCGTCACGGAGTGTTGGCGTGATTTTTGAATGGAGGGACGATTAGTCCTGGAATGGCTGAAAGCAAAAATCATGACAAAGAATCGGACTGGTTCAAATGTTTGTTATGTAGCGCCCCCAGTTTTGAAATAAGGGGTCTATAAACTCTATTTCAGAAGATTTCTGACGAAGTAAAACTTTGTTGAAGCCGTTAGGCTGAACCCTGGCTGACCGGATCATATCATGTAATTATTAAAATAACCAAAGGTAAAAGTTTAGACTTACAGTCCCCTCTTTTTCCTTTTTTTATTTTTTTAATATGTTTTAAAATCTCAATTTTTTACCAGTTAGAATCTGATTATACCCCAATTTAACATTGAGTCGCAAAAGTGCCTACATAACGTCCACTTGAGATGACGGCTTCGAGCCTGGAGCGAAGCGGAAGGATTGGCAACCTACTTGCCCACGAAGTGGAACAGCAAGTAGGATGACAAAGAAACGTTCTTCTCCAAGTGTTTGTTATACAGCCCCTCTATATATATTTATCTAAATTCTGCATTCCAAGTAATAAATATTCTACACTATAGTCTTTATATTTTTTTAATAATTTTACAGATTTATTTTTTAGATCATTCATTTTAGCTTTATCAAGGTTCATTTTTATTTCGCCAATTATAATTTTTTTATCAAGATCATTAACAGCAACTAAATCTATTTCATTAAGATTACCACGTTCCCAATAATTTCCAATAATATTAAATTCAGATTTCTCTTTGAAGATCTCTTGATACATCTTTTCTAATAATGGGCCTTTATAAACCTGTATATATTTTTCATAATATTTTTTTATATATTCAAAATTATAATTTTCTATTGCAGTTCTATTTATTTGTATAAACCTAAACCAAAATTTTAAAAAATTATCTTTTATGTGATACTTTTGAACTTTTCCAGTTGGTTTCGCTCCTACAGGTTTATTTTTATTTATTAAGTCATAATCTATTTCTAGTTTTTCTAAATATCCACCAATATTTTTTTCTAGTATAGATTCTATTTCAGAACGAGATGTTCTACCCTCCGACATTAATTCTAGTATAGAGAAATAAGTTCCATATTCTTTTCCAAATTCTTCTATTAATATTGTTTTACCCTCATTAATAAATGGAGAATCTTCACTAATATAATAATCAATTATTAATTTCTCAGACCATTTTTTATCATTAACTAGTATTTCTATATATCTTGGTATTCCACCAGTAATTAAAAATATTATGAACAGATTTTCAGTAGTAAAGCTATTATTATCTAACAATATTTGTTTTATTGTTTTTGGAGAAAAAGGTTTTAAGTATACTACCATATCAGCTCTACCAAATAATGGTTCTTTACTATTTTGAAATATCTTATGCATTAATGAATATATTGATCCTATAAATATCACTTGCATTTTTGATTCAAACTTATAACTGTCCCATAAATTTTGTAAATCAGAATATACAGATGGATTAATGTTATAGAACTCTTGAAACTCATCAATTATTATTACAATTTCTTCTTTCTTAGCTATTTCTAATAAAAGTTTGAATATATCTTTAAAGTTAGATATTTCTCCAATCACTGGATAATCTAGTTTATCTTGTATTGTTGCAACGAATTCTTTACAAAGAAGCTTCTCTGATTTCTTTGATATAAATAAATAAAGTGATTTCTTATTATTAGCAAATTTTGTAGCTAATGAAGTCTTCCCTATTCTACGACGTCCAGTAAGAACAGTCATTTTTGATGATGAACCTAATGTTGTGTATTGTTTTTCAAGAAACTGTAATTCCTTTTCTCTAGCGTAAAATTTCATTTAGTTTACCCCTTATAGTAATTGTAACACACATTATGATAACTGTCATTACTATAAGAGAGCGTTTAGAGTCTGTATAACGCCCATTTAACCTGCCGATTCGTCACGGAGTGTTGGCGTGATTTTTGAATGGAGGGACGATTAGTCCTGGAATGGCTGAAAGCAAAAATCATGACAAAGAATCGGACTGGTTCAAATGTTTGTTATGTAGCGCCCCCAGTTTTGAAATAAGGGGTCTATAAACCCTATTTCAGAAGATTCCTGACGGAGTAAAACTTTGTTGAAGCCGTTAGGCTGAACCCTGCCTGACCGGATCATATCATGTAATTATTAAAATAACCAAAGGTAAAAGTTTTGATTTACAGTCCCCTATTTTTCCTTTTTTTATTTTTTTAATATGTTTTAAAATCTCAAATTTTTACCAGTTAGAATCTGATTATACCCCAATTTAACATTGAGTCGCAAAAGTGCCTACATAACATCCATTTAACCTGCCGATTCGTCACGGAGTGTTGGCGTGATTTTTGAATGGAGGGACGATTAGTCCTGGAATGGCTGAAAGCAAAAATCATGACAAAGAATCGGACTGGTTCAAATGTTTGTTATGTAGCGCCCCCCAGTTCTGAAATAAGGGGTCTATAAACCCTATTTCAGAAGAATTCTGACGAAGTAAAACTTTGTTGAAGCCGTTAGGCTGAACCCTGGCTGACCGGATCATATCATGTAATTATTAAAATAACCAAAGGTAAAAGTTTAGACTTACAGTCCCCTATTTTTCCTTTTTTTATTTTTTAATATGTTTTAAAATCTCAATTTTTTACCAGTTAGAAACTGATTATACCCCAATTTAACATTGAGTCGCAAAAGTGCCTACATAACGTCCTATTGAGCAGTTTTACGGCCGGAGTGAAACGGAGGTGTTGGCGCATTATTTGCTTTTTCTGCAAATAGTGTGAAAACAGTAAAATCTGTTCGAATAGCTTGTTATGTAGCGCCCCCAGTTTTGAAATAAGGGGTCTATAGACTCTATTTCAGAAGATTTCTGACGAAGTAAAACTTTGTTGAAGCCGTTAGGCTGAACCCTGCCTGACCGGATCATATCATGTAATTATTAAAATAACCAAAGGTAAAAGTTTAGACTTACAGTCCCCTATTTTTCCTTTTTTTATTTTTTAATATGTTTTTAAATCTCAATTTTTTACCAGTTAGAAACTGATTATACCCCAATTTAACATTGAGTCGCAAAAGTGCCTACATAACGTCCAATTAACTTGTTTTTCGGCCGGAGCGAAGCAGAGGTGTTGGCGCATTATTTGCCCACGAAGTGGATCAGCAAATAGTGTGAAAACAGAAAAATCCAGTTCAATTGTTTGTTATACTTCTTACTACATTATCCAAAATTAATTTCACTAGGAAATTTATCTTTTACTTTCTTCTTATATTTGTTCAGTTTTCGGTAATCAACATACCCTTTGTGTTGTAAAATTCCTAAAATTACAGATTGTTCAATTTTAAGTTTTTTGGAGATTATATTTAATTTTTCTTCAGAAAAATACTTAGTATATTGTAATGATTCAGTAATTATTTCTTCCACTCTGAGTAATTCTTCAGCTTTTTCATCAGCTTCTTTTTCTAATTGATCATTAGAGTCATTATTTGTTAAATCATCTAAAAAGTACTTATCTTTAAAGTTTGATAAATGTTTTATCACATGTGCTATTTCATGAGCTAAAGTGAACCAAAAATTATCTATCCTATCATATCTACAAGTGTAAACAATTACTGGATTTTCTTCATCGTAAAAACAAGCTCCATCTAAATAAGTTTTAGTTAAATGTGAAAGAACTAAAAATTTTATACCTGCTTGATTTAAATCTGCTATAATTTCATTTATACCATTAGTGGAAACAGTATAACTTGTATAATTTTTAATAATTTTATGTAATTTATCCTTATTATACTTAGGTACATTTATAGTTTTTGCCTTCAATAAAGCGATTCTTTGCCAAGTCGTAGAGTAATAATTTGTAAATTCTTCATTTGTTTTGCTTTGTCTAGCACAATATTTTTTTTCACAATTCTCATATATAGATATATCATTTGGCTTTTTATCCCAAATATTTTCATACAATGACTCATATCCAGAAGCAGTATTATCTATAGAAAACCAACCTTTTTTTCTAATTTCTGAAACAGGCATGAATTTTCTTATTTTAGCTTTTATTTGAGTTGCTGTCTCTTTGTCTGTAATAGGTTCCAATTTTAATCTATATTGTGTATCGAGGTTTACCCAAAATTCAGCACTAGTACTAAAGGCATCAGCTAATAATTTAGCCACTTTTATAGTTATATGTGCTTTATCATTAATTATTTTACTTAATTGTTTTGGTGATATATCAATTATTTGTGCCAAATCTTCTTGATTCCAACCTCTGGATTCAAGGTATTTTTTTATAGTATAACCAGGTCCTATATTAATAAATGGTCTTAGATTACTAACTGTATTCATATCTTGTCTCCTTAATAATTATTGGTAATGTTTACTGACTTCATCAATACCAACAATTCCTATAGTTTGATCATCATTTTCCCACTCTATATCAACTTCAAGACGATATTTTCTATTAATCCTAAATGAGTGCCTATTTTTAAAACCCTGTAATTTCTCAAAATTTAGTGAAGGTTGATCCCAGAAATCATATATATCTTTTGCCGCATCTATAATACCAACAAGCCATATAAAGTCACGTACAATTTCTTCACTTAATTTATATTTTTTACTTTTACCTGTTGTATACAATTTTTCAAGTTTCTTATTAGAGAAATAACATTTCACAATTTAATTTTCCTATTAATACACCTATATGTCAACACGTATTACCTTTTAGGTTAAATTTAGTTGACGTTTTTAATTTGTAGGTGTATATTATTTTCATGGAGTAAAAAAAAAGCTCCACCCATACAAATAATGGAATGAAGCCTGTTTATTAATCTGCAAATTAACAATAACAGCTTAAAATTCTTCTGTCAATTATTTCAGTTCTTTTAGTGTTACTTCAAGAGTTATTTGTGTTAAGCTTAATTAAAAGGACATATAAAATGGCGAATAAAACAGTACCTGTTAAACCACATAGAAGGTCAAAGCCTTCTACACCAGCTTATCCTGGCCCAGGAAAGAAACCTGGC
Source organism: Thiospirochaeta perfilievii (assembly GCF_008329945.1). Taxonomy (NCBI): domain Bacteria; kingdom Pseudomonadati; phylum Spirochaetota; class Spirochaetia; order Spirochaetales; family Spirochaetaceae; genus Thiospirochaeta; species Thiospirochaeta perfilievii. The sequence goes on from NZ_CP035807.1 coordinate 3,612,151, forward strand.
CCAAAAACAGTACCAGTTAGACCTCATAGAAGATCTAATCCATCGTAGTTTTCGCTGGGTTTTTAATACCCAGCTTTACTGATTTTCCATATAAAATACGAAATATTAATAATATCTTTGAATTATGACTCAAATATCGATGAAATTTAAGTAAGTATAACATATTATATAACTAGTTTTGACATCCTTTTTTAGCAAATGATTACAATATCAACATAAGCCTATTAAAAATAACATTTAATTGAAGCTATATAAACAAACTAACTATAGTTGTTATGCGGAAACGTAAATAATAAGGGGGGCTAGTAATGGAGATGGAAGAGTTCTTAATATCAAAAGGTGTGCCAAATCATAAAATTGTATTTTTTAAATATTGGATCGATTCATATATAAGTTTTATCTCAACAAATAAAAACGTTAATGATAATGTATTTTTTAGTAAATTGGACCTTACAAGTCCAGCTTGGAAAATATCCCAAGCAAGATTGGCTATAAAATATTATAAGGATTATTCAAATAAAATAGAGAAAAATGATTCAACATGGGATGAAATCCTATTAAGACTTAAAAATGAATTAACACTTCAGCATAAGTCATTAAATACAAATAAAGTTTATATCTATTGGCTTAAGGATTTTATAAAATATATAGGAAAGAAGCCAGCAATACACATAAAAGAGCATGATATAAAGCAGTATTTATCATACTTAGCGTCAAGAAGACATGTTTCTGCAGCAACACAACAACAAGCTTTTAATGCTCTGTTATTTAGTTGTAGATTTATATTAAATATTGAAATAAACGAACTAGTCTCAGTTGTTCGGTCAAAAGCAAAAAAGAAATTACCAGTTGTACTTACAGTAACAGAAATAAAAGAAATTTTTAATCATATGGAGAAAAATAAACTGTTAATGGTTCAATTGATCTATGGAGCAGGTCTAAGACTTAATGAGTGCTTAAACCTTAGAATTAAAGATATTGATTTTAGTCGATCAATAATAATTGTAAGATCTGGGAAGGGAGATAAGGATCGTGAAACTCTATTACCTGGGTTTTTGACAACTTATCTACAAAACCATATAAGTAGTATTAAAAAGTTATATTTAGATGATAGACATAATATGGTCAATGGAGTTATTCTGCCTGGGGCCCTTGAAAAAAAGTTCCCAAATGCAGGGAAAGAGTGGTCATGGTTTTGGGTATTTCCTGCAAGTAAGTTATCAGTAGATCCCTTAACAAATACAGTTCGTAGGTATCATATATATCCAAGTACACTACAAAAATCTTTTAAAGATGCATTAAAAAGATCATTAGTACCAAAGGTAGCATCAATTCATACCCTAAGACACAGTTTTGCAACTCATCTAATAGAGAACGGATATGATATTCGTACAGTGCAGGAACTCCTTGGTCACAACGATATAAGTACAACAATGATTTATACCCATGTTGCAACCAAGAATAAACTAGGTGTAATTAGTCCTTTTGATAGGTTATAATGAAAAGTCTATATATTTTTCTTTCTTCTAAAAAGTGTATATATGGAGGTAATCACTAAAATAACAATTGAAAAAATTGATACGACTATTATAGATTGGAATAATGGCTCAGTTGAACTTCTTTTAATAAATATGCCTAAATATGCCCATATTACAACTAGGGCAAATGGGATATTATTATATTGAAGTAACATTAAAGTTGTAATTATTAAACCTATTATTATTAGTATAATTGTCCAAACTACTTCATTAAGTGGAGATCCGTCCCATCCTAATGTGACAAATAGTGCGGTAAAGTTTGCAATTGTTGCTATTGATATCCATCCCCAATATACACTGTTTGTAATAAAAAATATTTTTTTTAGTTTGCTCTTATTCATACTTTTTAAATGTCTATCGAATTTAAAGAGTGTATAAAACAATCCTATCATAATAATTAGGGATAATGGGACTAGCCGATAATGCCATGATAAAATCCAAAGTATATTTAATATAAAATTTATTCCCAATAAAATATTAAAAGGAACAAGTTTTTTACTAGGGTCCTTAAGGGAGCTAGCTATATTAGAGAATACTAAAATTGTAAGTAGTATATATATAAGACCCCAGATGGAAAATGTTATACCAGCGGGAACAAATAAGTTAGGGATTAAATCTGAAAGCTCCCCTGTATTATAATTGTTTATTGGTAAAATGTTTGCTAAAGCATTAGTTAAGATTACTCCTACAAATAAGAGAAGGTTTACAATTGATAAAATTTTACTATTCTTCATTTTTATCTCCTTTTATTTTAAGTTTAACCTATCATGCAAGGATTTAAACTAAATATTTTTTATATAGTTTAAAATATTAAACTTTTCTATTGGAAGATTATTTCTAAGGTATAGAGGATGATGAGGATGACCTTTTTTTGATATTTTTCCTATTGAATAGATCTTATTGTCTTCTAAGATTTTACTTAAATCAAATAAACATCTTTTTAAATATTTTCTTTTTTCTATTAAGGTACCCCATGCAACCCAAATATCATAGGAGTTTCCCATAAGAAGTTCTGAAATAGCTTTTAAATTTTCTCTGTGGATTTTTAAGTCTATGTTTTTGTGTAATTTATTAGGGTCTGTTGCTCGCTGGGGATAAAGATTTATCATAATCCAGGAGTCATAACCTAAGGAGAGAGCTCTACTTTTAACAACTCTCAGTGTATTATCAAGTTTGTAAGGTGTCGCAGTACTTGGGTTAACCCCAATACAAACTAAAGGGTTTTTTCCTCTTTCTCCTAGGATATACCGGCTTTTATTGTTTAAGGTATTATTATATATCCAATTTCCCACTTTAAGTTACCTTCTTATAGATATCAATTTTAAAATCGCTCTCAATTTCCCATGTAGATTTAGATAGCATAAACTCTAAGGCATCTTCTGATATTTTCCATCCAAATGGTGTCATATCTAAAAGGTTACGAACTATATTTTTTTCAGTTATCTTCATTGTATAGGTAAGATTATCACTAGATATCTTTTCAAAGTTTTCTGACTCATCTGATTTATTTGAAAGGTTTAAGACTTCCTTATATATTATCTCTCTTAACTGATATAAATGCCTTTCCCCAGGTGTTACTGTTATTAGATACCCACCCTTTTTTATTACTCTATTTAACTCGGTTAAGGATGATGGGGCATATACTCTATACAGTAGATCGATAGAGTTATCTGCTATAGGTAATTCAAAAGCACTTGCTGTACAAAATTGTATATTTTTATATCTTTTTGAACCATATTTAACAGCGATCTTAGAGATATCTACTCCATATATTGTATTGTGTTTATTAACGATGTTTTTATCTATTATTCCGGCATAGTACCCTTCTCCACAGCCTAAATCTAATATGTTTGCACCTGTAATGTTTTCCAATATACTATTTATTTTATCTGATAAGTTTAATGCAAGTCTTTTATAATATCCTGATTCAAGAAATTCACGTCTTGATAAAAGCATTTTTCTATTATCCCCTGGATCCTTTGTTTTTTTGCTTTTTATTGGCATTAAATTTACATAACCCTCTTTTGCTATATCAAAGCTATGATTGTTGGTGCATTTGAATGTTGTATCTATTTTCTGTAAAGGTTTTTTACAGACTGGGCATGTATAAATTATCATCTATGTACTCCATACAGATTAACTTTACTCTTTTTACCCCTTAGGGATAGTTCTTTATACTCTGTAATATGAAATTTATCTATAGGTTTTAGTGAGTTAATAATTCACCCTTTGTTGATAAAATTCCAGAAGTTAGATCAATAAAGAATTAATTTGATATATGTTTGATTATTATTCCTATGAATAAACATATTAACCCACCATTAGTTTTTAAAAAAAGGACTACTAATAATGCTTTGATATGTTATTAGATAAGTAAAAATAGAACAAGTTACAAAAGATATGGTTCCAACTAATATAAGATGTCTTAATTGTTGTTTTAATAACTCTCCATTTATCATTTTAAATCATTAAAGAAATATGCATGATTTGCATTAAAAATTGGTGGTGTTCTATTAAGTATAGCTTTAATCTTTTCTTTTTGTTTCAACTCTTTTTTTAAGAAATCTCTAATATTTTTTCTGTTCCATCCCTTAGGATGGTTAAACCCAGAATATAGTGTTAGATCCGCATCTGAGAAATTATATGTATCCTGCTGCCTTGATATTTCGCTGTTAATTGGTAGATTAAATATTGCCATATTTAAATATGTAATATAACTATGAAATTTAATTAAAAAATCCATTGTCTTTATTGCAGATTTATAATCCTCAGCAGGAGTTCCAAATAGTATATAAATAAATGTTTTAATTCCAGCCTCTTTAAGATTTTTAAGAATTATAACTACATCCTGGAGTTCTATCCCTTTGTTCATACTATCTAAAACTTTTTGATCCCCAGACTCTAGTCCAAGTTTTAACATAAAACAGCCCTTTGTTTTTAGTTTTTTACAAAAGTCTAAATCCTTTAGGTTTGAATAAAATTTAGTAAATCCATACCATGGAATACTATTGTTAGACTCTGTTATTGCTTTTAATACAGATGGATTTATCTCATTGTCTAAGAAGTGGAAGAGTGTGGGTTTGTATCTTTTTGCTAAGTATGCCATCTCTTCTATTACTTTTGCGGTTTTTTTTGCTATAAATGGGTTATCTTCAGCCTTTTCCGGGCAAAAAGTACACTTTTTCCAACTACAGCCTAGGGAGCCACTTATTGGAATTATTCTACCAGGGGAGTAGTATTTATAAAAATCTGTGAAATCATAGTCAGGTTTTAAGGATATTAGTTTTTCTCTATTTGGCTCAATATTTAGATACTCTAAGAGTTGAACTTCCCCAGGACCAATAAAGATTTCATCTACTACACTATTAAACGGATCATCCCAATAGGGTGATTTTACCCATGATGTAATTAGTCCTCCACCTATAATTATTTTAATATGTGGATAGTTATCCTTTAGATAACCTATTAATGAAAATGTACAAACTGCCTGATTTAAATATTGTAGTGAAATCCCAATATTTTTAATGTTAGAGTTATCTAACAGTTTTGGTAATCTATTTTTATAATACTCATAAAAGGGATTGTCCTTATAATTTTTAGCAGCCTTAAGAAGGTCTAAACTTTTTAGGGAGTCATAATCACTACTTAAAAAGTTAGCCATAGTAATAGTGCTTTTATTATCTAAAGTATTGTTTAATCCCCTAGTCAGTTCAGCGATTACTTTTATATAGGTATCGAAGTTTTTATACCCCTTTGATGTGGTAATTAGGTCGCGATTATGTCTTTTTTTAGGGTTATCTTTAAAGTAAATATCAAGTAAGAACTCCTGTCCTTCGTAGTTCATATCAACAATTTTATAATCAACATTATGGGCTTTTAATACGGCTCCTAATATTGGTAAACCACCTGGTGGTTCACAAGCTTTAGCCACTGGTGGGAAAATTAATAACATAATTTAATATATAATAATGATAAAAAAAAGCTACTAGGATTAAACCTAGTAGCTTATTCATGTACTGTATAATATTTAAAGTATTGACTTCATTGCAGTCATATAACCTCTTAGCTTATCTCCAACAATTTCAACTGGATGATTTCTAACAGCTTTATTTACTTCAATTAATTTTACATTATCTACACCATTATCTCTATTGTCTAAACCTTTACCAATAACAGATAGGTCAATTTTTTTCATAAAGTCACCTAATAGAGGTTCACAAGCATTTGCAAAAAGATAACAACCATACTCTGCTGTATCAGATATTACAACATTCATTTCGTAAAGTTTCTTTCTTGCAATTGTATTCGCAATAAGAGGAGTTTCATGTAGTGATTCATAGTAGGCAGACTCTGCAATAATTCCGGAGTTAGTCATAGCTTCAAATGCTAATTCAACTCCTGCTTTAACCATTGCTACCATTAGGATACCTTTATCATAGAACTCCTGTTCAGTTATCTCCATATCTCCAGATGTTGCTTTTTCAAATGCAGTCTCACCTGTAGCCTTTCTCCACCCTAATAGGTTAACATCATCATTAGCCCAGTCTTCCATCATAGTTTTAGAGAAGTGACCACTAATAATATCATCCATATGTTTATTAAATAGATCCCTCATTATCTCCTTTAACTCAACAGATAAGTCATAAGCTTTAATTTTAGCTGGGTTCGAAAGTCTATCCATCATGTTAGTAATACCACCATGTTTTAACCCTTCTGTTATAGCTTCCCAACCATACTGAATAAACTTAGAAGAGTAACCTTCATCCATTCCCTCTTCAATCATTTTATTATAACAAAGGATGGAACCAACTTGTAACATACCACAAAGGATAGTTTGTTCACCCATTAAATCTGATTTAACTTCTGCTACAAAAGATGACTGTAGACAACCTGCTCTATCTCCACCTGTTCCTGCAGCGTAGGCTTTTGCAATATCCCATCCGTCCCCATTAGGGTCATTCTCTCTATGTACTGCAATTAGTGTAGGAACACCAAAACCACGTTTATACTCTTCTCTAACCTCAGTTCCAGGGGATTTAGGTGCAACCATAATAACAGTTAAGTCTTCTCTTATTTGCATTCCCTCTTCTACAATATTAAAACCATGGGAATATGCTAGAGTTGCCCCTTTTTTCATTAAAGGCATTACTGCAGATACAACATTTGAGTGTTGTTTATCTGGAGTAAGGTTAATAACTAAATCAGCAGTTGGTAACATTTGGTCATATGTTCCTACTTTAAAACCATTTTCACTAGCATTTAAAAATGATTGTCTCTTTTCTGTTATTGCTGCTGCTCTTAGGGTATATGAAACATCTAACCCACTATCTCTAAGATTTAGTCCCTGGTTTAGACCCTGAGCACCACAACCTACTATAACAATTTTTTTGCCTTTAAGCTTTTCAACTCCGTTGAATTCTGATCTATCCATGAATCGGCATTGGCCTAACTCATTTAACTGTAATCTTAACGGTAATGTATTAAAATAATTCATAATTTAATCTCCTAATGTGAATATAATATTATACTTCAAATGGTGACTCAATAGATTAAACCCTGTTTCCTAGTGCTATATTAGAAAGACATGATTCCACTTAATGCAACACTAGATTATTTTTATCCCTGTAATCGGTATTTATATTACTATTTTAAATATTCAACCAGTTCAATCATATCTTTTGATGGTTTTTTAGTGAATAAACTTACAATAATTATAGAGATAAATGAGAGAATAAACCCGGGTAATAGCTCATAGAAGTACTCACCATCAATTTTAATATAGTTTTTTACAATAAAAATTGTAGCTGCTCCAACTAATATTCCTGTAATGGCTCCAGCCTTTGTCGTATTTTTCCACAGAAGAGATAAAATAATTATGGGACCAAAGGCTGCTCCAAAACCACCCCATGCATAACCTACCATAGATAAAATAGATCCTTTGTCATTAAAAGCTATTAAAAAAGCAATTAGAGCAAAACCTAAAACACCAAAACGACTAATCCAAGCCTTCTCCTTTTCACCCCTTTTAGAAAAGAATGGTATATCTTCAGTTAAAGATGATGTTAGAACTAAGAGTTGAGAGTCTGCTGTAGACATTACTGCTGCAAGGACAGCAGCTAATACAAAACCAGAAAATAGTGGATGGAAAAGAGCTGTACTTAGAGCTAAAAATATACGTTCTGAATTTTCTGCTACACCATCTAGTGGGATTATAGCATTATAACCTATACCAATAAGACCTATTGTTATGGAGAATATTAGGGATATTACCATCCAACTAACTCCAATTCTTCTAGCTTTTGGTACTGATTTAACACTATCTATTCCAATAAACCTAGATAAAATATGTGGTTGACCAAAGTATCCAAAACCCCAGGCCATAAGAGAAGCTCCAGTTATTATTGTAGTTTTAAATGTAAAGGCGTTTGTATTAACACTTTTTATAAGTTCAGTATTATTAGTAATATAATTAAAACCCAATATTACTGTAAAAACTAGAGCTGTTAACATTAATAGTCCTTGAATTAAATCTGTCCAACAAACAGCCATATATCCACCTAAAAATGTATATGATACAACTACAAGAGTTGTTATTATCAAAGCAACACTTTTTGAAGCGTTAAATGTATATGAAAATAGTAGAGTGCCCCCCTTTAAGCCTGATGCTACATATAGTGTAAAAAATATCATTATTACAACTGTTGAGAAAATCTTTAAAATATTACGACTATCCTCAAATCTATTAGATAGATAAGAAGGTATAGTTACAGCGTCTAATTTTTCAGTAATGACCCTTAGTTTACCTGCAACTAATAACCAATTTAGATAAGCTCCAATTGTCAGACCTAGGGAGATCCAGACACCTTCTACAAGACCACTTGCATATACAGCTCCTGGAAGTCCTAACAATAGCCAACTAGACATATCAGAGGCCCCAGCGCTTATAGAAGTAACAAATGGTCCTAAAGATCTACCTCCTATTATAAAATCCTTATTGTTTTTTGTATTTTTCAATGAAATATACCCAATAAATAACATAAGACATAGATAAATTCCAAACTGTATAATATTTAACATATTATCTCCTTTTCATATTTTAAATGTATATTACTAGGCTAAAAAAGTATTTACAACCTAATAAAATGAATAAATATTCACTAAAACACAATGTTTTTATTTTTTTTCACAATTATTAATCATACAATAATGTAGGTTTAAAACTTAATTTTCCGTTAAATAGATTTTTATTTAAAATAATAAAGGTAAATCATTTATAACATTTTAAATATTACGAAAAACATTTCTAAGAGCTACATATATGTTAGGTTCCCTATATATAGGATAATTTGACTCTAGTTTTTTATTGATATAAGATAAATTTGAAATTAAAAGGAGTAAATAATGAAAAATATTATTAAAGGAGTATTTCTAATATTATTAGTATCACTTCTATTTGTAGGTTGTCAAAAGAAGGGTAATGATAAGTTAGTTTTTGCTAGTGATGCAACATGGCCCCCAATGGAATTTGTAGATGAAGCCGGTGATATTGTTGGTTTTGACATGGACTTAATAGCTGCAGTTGCAGAAGAAGCTGGGTTTGAATATGAAGTTAAAAATACAAACTGGGATGGTATATTTGCTGGTCTAGCAAATGGAGCCTATGATGGAATTATCTCATCTGTAACAATTACAGAAGAGAGGCAAAAAGCTATGAATTTTACTACACCATACATAAACGCAGGACAGATATTACTTCTTAGAGTAGAGACTACATCAGTTGAAAAGATAGAAGATATGGCTGGTATGAAGGTAGGGACTCAACAGGGAACTACTGGAGATTTTGTTGTTGAAGAGATATCTTCAATTGATAGAAGAGCCTACGACGATATAGGTTTAGCAGTTGAAGATCTATTAAATGGAAATGTTGATGGTGTAGTTTGTGACTCTCCAATTGCTGCTGATTATGTAATGAATAACCCCGCCTTTAAAGGGAAACTTAAAATAGTAGGAGAACCATTTACAGAAGAGTTTTTTGGAATTGCAGTTCAAAAAAACAACGAAGAATTATTAAAAACTCTTAATGATGCTCTAGATAAAGTAATAGCATCTGGTAAAAGAGATGAATTAATTAACAAATGGCTGCGATAGATAAAAATATTAAGAGTCCCCGGATAGATGTTACAGATGGGACTCTTATACCTACAAAGTCAAATAGAGGAATATTTAACTCATGGAGAGTATCCCTTGCTGTTGCATTAATTCTAATAACCTATTTAGTTTTTTTTGCAAAAGGTGATTTCAAGGAGATCTTTTTAGTAGTTTCTAAAGGGATTCCTGTGACATTTCAAGTTACTATTTTTGCAATATTAGGTTCTATTATATTTGGGTTATTTACAGGCTTAGGACAGATAGCTAGACATAATATACTCAACTTAATTGCGGGAGTTTATGTTGAAGTTATCCGGGGTATTCCCCTATTAGTTCAACTGATATTTATCTATTATGCCCTGGGTAGGGTTTTTAAAATTGATGGTGCATTAGCTGCAATAATCGCATTATCAATCTGTTATGGTGCCTATATGGGAGAGATTTTTCGTGCTGGGATTCAGTCTATTCCTAAGGGTCAGATGGAGGCAGCAATTGCCCTTGGTTTAACAAGAGGTCAGGCTCTAAGAAGAATTATCATTCCTCAAACAATGAAGATAATTATCCCTGCAATTGGAAATGAATTTATCGCTATGTTAAAGGACTCTTCTTTAGTATCTGTTATCGCCTTAAGGGATATTTTAAGACGAGGAAGAGAGCATATATCTAGAACTTTTTTGTCCTTGGAAACCATGGCTGTAGTAGCTCTAATTTATCTAATAATAACACTAATTTTATCTAGAGTTGTTGCTATTATGGAAGAGAGGATGAATAACAATGAATAGAATTACTATAAAGGATGCATGTAAATATTTTGGTGAAATAAAAGCACTGCAAAACGCTAATCTAACAATTAAATCTGGTGAAGTGGTTCTAATTATTGGTCCATCTGGTTCTGGGAAAAGCACCCTATTAAGAAGTGTTAATCGGTTAGAAAATCTTACCAGTGGTGATATTTGGGTAGATGAAGATCATGTGACTGGAGTAAACTCTGATATAAGGAAAATTAGGGAAGAAGTTGGTATGGTTTTCCAAAATTTTAACCTATTTCCCCATTTAAGAGTTATAGATAATATTACACTAGCTCCAGAGTTGGTAAAAAAGAGTGATAAAAAACTTACAAAAGATAAAGCTAGAGAGCTTCTTAAAAAAGTAGGTCTTAGTGATAAAGAGAATGCATGGCCAAATCAATTATCAGGGGGACAGAAACAAAGGGTTGCCATAGCTAGAGCTCTTGCTATGGAACCAAAGGTAATGTTGTTTGATGAGCCAACATCTGCTTTAGACCCAGAGATGGTAAAAGAGGTTTTAGATGTTATGTTAAGCCTTGCAAAGGATGGTATGACTATGATGGTTGTAAGCCATGAGATGGGTTTTGCAAGGGCAGCTGCTGATAGAGTTGTTTTTATGGATGAGGGTCAAGTTGTTGAGGTTGGTAAGCCTAGTGACATTTTTGATAACCCTAAAGAACTTAGAACTAAAAGGTTTTTAGAGCATATTTTATAAGAGTATCCTCTGAAATGACACCAGTATGCCTATAAATATAAGTTTTACTATTCTTAGTATATATAATTATAGTTGTAGGTATACTCTCAATTTTAAAATAGTCTGATAATACCCCCTTATCATAATAAATAGGAAAAGTTATATTATAATCCTCTATAAATATTGATGGGTCATCTTTTTCAGTTTGTAACATATTTATACCATAAAAATCAACTTTATTTTTATACTCATTATAAAATTTATTAAGGCTAGGTATCTCAGCCTTACATGGAGGACACCATGTCGCCCAAAAATTAAGTATCACTGTTTTTGATTTTGTTGTATTTATCTGTGTAACTTCAAAATCTTCATCTAAAATTGTTAATTTCTCAAAGGATTCTATATAATCCATTGATAATTTATTTACATCTACACTATTAACAATTAGAAGAGACAGAAAACACAATAGAATGTATAGGCTAACATAGTATTTATATTTTAATTTATTTCTTATAAACTGTATTACAATGTATAAAGCTATAACAATAAATGCAACTTTCTCACCTAGTACTCCACCTTGTAGGAATAGTAAGCTAGAAGGGTTTTGTATGACAGTTTTGTAATTAGTAAATATTGGAGTTAATTTCCAACTAATAAACCCTAAAAATAGAGTATTGGTTAAAAGTGTTCCAATCTCCTTTCTTATATCCTTATTACTTATAGTGAAGAAAATATATAATTTAAATATTACTAGGTAAATTAATCCAATTAGTAGAAGTAATGGAATTGATAGGTTGAAAATATTTATTATCATAATAGAAATATATCAAAAGTCATATATAAAAAAAAGCCCCCAGTAGAGGCTTCCTTATTAAATTAAATTGTTTTCTGCTAAATATCTACCATACTCTTTATCTACAGTAGCAATATGCTCTATTAACCATGTAACAACTTTATCCTGGATATCTATTAGGATTAAAGCTTCATAATCTCCATTTTTAATTCTCTCCTGGATATCTCTAAAGTCATCTTCATACTTTTTATGAAGCTTTTTATGTTGGTCAAGTTTAGGATATTTATGTTTTTCAAGTAACTTCTCTTCATCCCTAAAGTGGTAATCTATATAATCACTTAAATAGTTACTAATCTCAATTAAGTTGTATTTTTTGTTACGATCTAACATTGCTACTAAGAGGGAGTTAATTCTTTTAAATAACTCTTTATGTTCATCATCCATATCTTTTACATCTACAGATAGTAGATCAGACCAGTCTATCTCTGCTGTAATATCCTTCTCTTTAACATCAACACCAGTATTTAAGTTTTTAGTCTCTAAATATAAAAGACTATTATTATACTTATTCTGATTCCCAAATGCTGAAACCATTAGTGATATGGAGTTTAACTCCTCTGTTAAAGATGAAACATTTGAGATGACCTCATCTGTTTTATGGGAAGATATATTAACCTGCTTTATCGAGCTGCTTATAACCCCTGAACCATTGGATATATTATCCGTAGCATCTTTAACTGAATTACTAGTTGAAACTAATGTTGATACTGATTCTAGAATCTCATTACTTGCTATAGATAACTCATTCATGGATAGTGAGACCTCTTTTAGAGATGATGCAAATAAATCAACTTCGTGTCTTATAACTTTAAAACTCTTTTGACTCTCATTACCAGCTTCAGATGCGAGATAAATCTTATCCCTAGTCTCTTTTAAGCTCTCCCCTATTCTTCCCGCATTTGATCCTGTCTCTTCTGCAAGATTCCTAATCTCGTGGGCTACAACTGAGAATCCCTTTCCTGCATCACCAGCATGGGCTGCCTCTATTGAAGCATTCATAGCCAGTAGATTTGTTTGGGAAGCGATATTATTGATAATATCAACCATACTCATCATATCTTCTGCTTTAGATAGAATCTCCTGAATAAAATGGTTTGTATTTTCAACTTTTTGACCACCATTATTAATAAGGGATGTTAGAGTATCCATAGTTGATAATCTTCCCTCACTAATTTTTGCTACATTGGAAATTGATCCCATAATCTCTTCAGTCGATGCACTAGACTGCTCTATAGCTTTAAACTGAGTTTCAACCTCTATGGTTAACTGGTTAACTGCAGATAGAATATTCTCTACAGATGATGATGCATTACTAACAGCATCTAATAACTCTGCACTGTTATTTTTAAGATCACAGATCTCTTCATTAATATTTTTTATTGCATAGGTACTATCCTTAGAGGACTTGTTTAAGTGAAGACTTAAGACTCTGTTCTTTTGAACAACTTCTGCAATATTTGCCACTGAAGATCTTAGATTTTCTATAAAAGAGTTAAATCCTGAGGATATAATACTTAGTTCACTCTTTTTGAAACAACTAGTTTTGATGATAATCCATCATTATCACTTTTTAAAACTTTAAACTTATCTGTAACTTCTTTTATTGAACGATTAATACCGAGATAATTTATAATCCCTACTATAAGGACAATTAAAGATCCAACTAAACCAATAAGAAAAATAGTTCCCTGAGCCTTAGTTATCTGCCCAACTATCTGTTCTATTATCTGCTTTTCCTTAGCCCCAAGATTTAATTGTGACATAACAAAAGTTATCTTAGTTAAACTAATATTGGTAACAAAGTTTAATACTATAACAACTATAAAAGTAAAAAGCGTATACCCTAATATTTTAAATTTTATTTTCATAATATAATTATATACAGAATATGAAAAAGGTCTAGTAAAAACGAACCTTTAAGATTGATTATCTTTATTGATATCCAATACAAAGTAAAGATGATCCATCTTAATAAATTCCTCTAATTGTTTTATATATAATTGGGTTAAGATGCTATCGTATTTATACATATTTGCTAACTTAAAATAGTTAAGAGATTTTACAAACTGTTTCTGATCAATATATTTAATGGCACTTCTAAATGCATCTAAAAAGAGCTTATCATAGTTACACTTATTAGATAGAATTTGATAAAGTTTAATAGGCTCTTCTTCATCTTGTAGTAAAACTGTACCTAGACAGACTACCTCATTTAGTTTTAATGATGATAGAGTTAATGATTTTTCTGTAATAATCATCTCGACATTAAAAAGGGACTGGAAGTGATCAATTTTATTTAATATTCTAGTTACACTTGATATGGCAGTAGCCTGTATCCTATTTTCTGAACCTATAGTCCCAAGAACTATCTGGCCAAAATGTATTGATAATCCAATATCCAGTTTTATACTATTTAATACAATATCACTTATAGATCTACCTGCATTAATTGCATCATCTGGAGAGTTTTTAAATATGACTTTTACTCCATCTCCACCGTAGGATTCAACATAACCGTTAAACTGATCTACCTGCTTTCCTATAATTTCATAAAAGCGATTGATTAGGTTAAAGCTCTCCTGGGATGATAATCCTTCAGTTAACTGAGTAAAACCTCTTATATCTATAAACATCATTGTGGCAATCTTTATTACTGAGTCTCCAGGTGGTCTATCCTCTAATAGAGTATTTCCTATATCATTTAATATATCCAATGGGACAAACTTAGTAAAAGCGTCTCGAATATTCCTATTTTTTAACTGTTTAATACGGATGTACTCTTGGAGTTTTTTACTTTCTTGAGCTATGAATATAAATATTACAATTAAACTAAAAAGAACAACATAGGATCCTAGTAGATTATAACTTATGTGATCCTGGTAACCTAAAATTATAGATAAAAAGTATAAATTTACTGAAAGAAGAAGTGCTAAGGACAAGTTTCTTTTATTAAAAAGAGCCTGAAATAGTCTTAAGTTTAAGTATAAAGCTGATATATAAACAATATAGTGTTGTAATAGGCCAATACTGATAAAATTAGTTATCTTAAATGGAAGCAAGAAAAATATAGAAACAAAAACCATTAGATATATTATCATCTTAGATGTAAAATTCGAGAATTCATAGGGGTAGAGATATCTTAAAAAAAGAAGTATAAAAACTATTCCATAAATTTCACTAATACCTATAATTCTATAACTTAAAGCCCAGCTGAAATTTGATAAAAAAATATTTGAATTTGAGTTTAAAAAGAATAGCCTACTAGCATTTGTTATTGTAAAAAGTGTTATAAATATATTATATCTATTTTTGATATTAACTATGGAAAGTAAAAAAAAGAGTATAGAGCATATAAATAGAGATCCAATAATTAGATAGTCAAGACTTCTATTTTTTGTATAGATTCTTTGAATATTCCTACTCTCTCCTATTAAGATCCATTTATATAGAGACCTATCCATATTTATATAATTACTAAATTCGATAAAGATATGTGTAAAACTCTCCTTCGGGGTAAAGAAGATTATGCCCTCTTCAATTTTAGGTTTATAGTTAGTCTTTACCTTAGATATAATCCCTGAACTCTTATAAACATTATTGTCTATCCAAATTTTAGATGCTGTAGAAAAGCCCGATGTATAAATGGCGTAGGATTTTCCTTTAACTAGATTTAGCTCTATAAAGAGAGTTCCATATTTTATACTGTTATTATACTCTTTAAGATTTACACCTTTTATCCCTTCTAGATTTATGTTATCACTTTTTACAAAAACATTTTTATATAGTGTAATATCATCTTTACTTACTGTATATGGATCAATATTACTACATGATAAAAATAGGCTTAATAGAGTTAAAGTTAATAATACTTTTTTCACTTCTCATTATCCTCAAGCTTTTTATTTTGGTAGATAAGTCCGAGATAGTAGTTGGTGGGAGTGTGATATTTATACAGTGATTTAATTCTTGTTAGAACACCTTCTAATTCATATAGAGGACTATAATTAAGCTTTTGCATTGTTAAACTAAATAGTTTATCAGCCTCTGTTGGTTCACTGGTATTAACAGAGTATATACCTATGTATTTTATCTTACCTTTAAGTTTTACCCGTCCCATAAACATTAAATTATATATAGATTTATTTTTAATCTCGTTATAAACACTTTCGCTAATTAATATATTTTTATCTATTTTATTTGTAAATGAGCTTATCCTACTTGCAGTATTTACAACACTGGAGATTACTGTGGCATCTACTCTTTTATTATCCCCTACAATACCAATATATTGATTTCCTAAATGTATTCCTGCTCTAACAACTATAGGATTTTGTCCCTTATTAGTTTTATTAAAATCTATAATAGCTTTATTTATCTCTATCATTGCATTAATTCCATCTTCAGGTGAGCCTGGAAAGAGCGCCATCATAGTTTCATCAATAAATTTATCTATAAATCCATTATGTTTTTTAATTATGGGAGAGGTTATAGCGTAATACCTATTTAAAAGATCTATACTATACTCTGCACTATTAACTCTTACGTATTTTTGAAAGTCCACAATAGTTGCAAAGATTATTGTCATTTTTTTCTCTACCCCATCTCCCTTTTTTATTGTAAGAAGATCACCTAAACCAACTGTTTTAAAAAAAGAGATAGGAACAAACTTATATAGGTATTTATTTATTTTTATATTCTCTTGGGTTAGTACTTTATTTTTTTCAATATTAAGTATCTCATTTCTAAAGATATTATAAAGCATAAAAAGTATAAAAAGCATAAGAGTTATAGACATAATATGTCTCTCTTTTGTATTAAAAAGTACTAGGCTTATATCATAGAATGCACCGGTACTGATAAAAATCAGGGAAATTAATAATTTAAACGAGTCTTTTAACTTCATCCTTACATAGATTATCAATAAAATTATTACAAAGAATATTGTGATAGCACCAGTTACGAAATATGGAAACAAAATATATTTATATATGCTTCCCGGAAAAAAGATTGCTATTATAGGAAAGAGTCCTGTTACTAAAGAGATTAAATTCAATAACTTTTTATGTGGATTATATGTAAAATAGTTCTTAACAAATAGAATAAATAGACATGGGAGAGAGTAAACACATATATACTCAAGTTTTTGTACTAAATATCCACTTATTTCTGGTAATAGATAGAAGATTAATTTCTCATTTATAACTAAACCTCTAATTGTAAGGGCTAAACATAGTAGAGAGAAGTATAAATTGTACCTATCTGTCTTACTATTGAAAAATAGTATAAGGAAAAATATGGATATAATTAGGGAGGCTCCGGAGAAAAAGGAGTCCCTTATAAAGTTCTCCTCATGCATTTTTAACATAGAGTAACTACTACCAATAAATGGAGTATTCCGAATTCCACCCACAGGATCATTTTTATTAATAATATCTAATTCTAATATGTTTAACCCTTTTTTTAGAGTAATAGGAATATAGTTTACTCGATATTGGTCTTCAAACCAGATTTTAACTCCGTTTAGATAGAGAGTATATTGGGAATTTACCTGTTTTGGAGTAAGTAAAAAGTTCTCTCTATCCTCGCTTAAAATATTTAATCGATATTTTACACGATTAGTATCTTCCTTCCATTGACCAGGAACTTTAGAGTATTTTGATGAGCTATCTTCTGTAGTTATAAACCAATTTCCAGATAGGGGAATAGGTTTATTTTTATCTATCTGAGCACTTGTTAAGTCTATACTACCATTAACAACCCTAGAGGAGAGTCCGCCAAGTAGGATTATTAGGTAGATAATTAACAGTATTTGTTTTTTCATTCACAATTATTATATAATATTTATGAGTATGAACAAGTTTTTATTTACATTTATTGTAGTCATAGGAACTTGTTGATAAAAGTATTAATGCCGGAGTGTAAAAAATCCATGTTGAACTTGTTGCAATCTCTTTAAAAATAATATTATCTGCTAATATTCCATAACCTACTGTAAAATCGCATAAGAAGAAAAAAGACATCCCAACTAGTATCATAATTGAGTTTACTTTTGGAAAATAACCTATTTTAATTGACAACCAAGAGATAAATACAGATAAACAAAGGACTAATGAGTAGAGTGTAAACCCCCACATTACCATTTGATTATCGATATTACTGTAAAAAACTATTTTTAATAAAAAGATATCTATTATTAGAAGAGTGATCAAAATTATCGATATATAGAGTTTATCTTTAAGAAAACTTTTAGAGTTAAAGTATTTTTTAATTCCATTGGAATTTCTAAAAGAGATGAGAAGTTGACCAATGGCAAATGTAACAATTCCAAGGGTTGTATGACCTGTTGTAAATGATAGATCTCCTAAAAATATGGCTATAAATGCAACTCTAATTCTCTTAGAGTCTGTTTTAGTAATAGAGCAGTTATATGTAGTAAAAGCTAATAGTAGACATAAAAATGATACAGTTAATTTTAAGAACTTTACAACTCTAAATGAGTCTATATACCTAATTGTATTACTATTAATTAGAAAGAGTCTTGACCAATCAAGGGATACATAGGACCCAAACAGTATAAACATTATCCCTATAATAATTAAATTTTTTCTTTTTATATTCATATTTTCTCCTTTTATAATATTTAGAATTATTGACTAGGGGATTAACAGTTGTCAATTTTTTTATAAATAAAAAAGTATTGATTAGATTCTTATTCCTTTATATCATTTTTAAACTAATAAGGATGATAAATGAATAACATGTTTAAACCAAAATTTTTTACTCTGCTTAAAAGAGGATTTACTAAAGATCAAGTAGTATCAGATATTCTTTCTGGTGTAGTTGTTGGAATAGTCGCCCTGCCCCTAGCTATAGCGTTTGCTGTTGCATCTGGTGTCTCTCCTGAAAAGGGTATTATAACTGCAGTAATTTCCGGTTTTATAATATCATTATTAGGGGGAAGTAGGGTTCAAATTGGGGGGCCAACTGGAGCATTTATTGTTATTGTTTATGGTATTGTAGAGACCTACGGTATTAATGGACTAATTATTTCCACAATTTTTGCTGGAGTTATTCTTCTTATTATGGGGGTTTTTAAATTAGGAGATCTAATAAAATATATCCCACACCCACTTGTTGTTGGTTTTACTACAGCAATTGCAATAATTATCTTTTCAACCCAGATAAAAGATGCATTAGGTTTAAACATAAATAGTGTTCCATCAGATTTTCTAGGTAAATGGGTTGTTTATTTTAATAATATTAAATCTATAAACATCTATTCTGTAACAATTACAATACTGACAATCATAATAACAGTATGTTCATCCAGGTATGTAAAAAAAATTCCAGGATCCTTTATTTCAATAATATTTTTAACATCTGTTGTAAGTCTTTTTAAAATACCTGTTAGTACTATAGAGACTTTTTTTGGTTCAATACCTAATAATATAGAGTTTATTAGACCTCAATTTAGTTGGGATATGTTACATATATATATAAAACCTGCCTTTACTATAGCTATTCTGGGTGCAATAGAGTCTTTATTATCTGCAGTTGTTGCAGATGGTATGATTGGAGGGAATCATAGGTCAAATACAGAGTTAATAGCCCAGGGAATAGCAAACATAGTAACACCTTTTTTTGGAGGAATCCCTGCAACTGGAGCTATTGCTAGAACAGCAACAAATGTTAAAAATGGAGGTCGTACACCAATAGCCGGTATAATACACTCTATTACTCTACTATTTATTATGGTTTTTCTTGGTAAGTGGGCAAAACTTATCCCCATGGCGACATTAGCTGGAGTATTAATTGTTGTATCATATAATATGAGTGAGTGGAGAACCTTTTTATCCATATTAAAGGGCTCGAAATTTGACTCAGTTATACTTTTAACAACATTTTTCTTGACACTTTTCTTTGATCTGACAGTTGCAATTGAAGTTGGTGTTGTTCTATCTGCATTTATATTTTTAAAAAGAATGACTGACTCATGGAATATAGAATTAAAGGATAGGGATTGTGATGATATTGATACATATAAAAATCTCCCTAGTGATGTAATTGTTTATGAAATTAGTGGTCCCCTCTTTTTTGCAACGATTAAAGAGTATATAGAAGTATTAAAAAATAGTGGTATAAACTACTCTAGAATAATTTTACGAATGAGACATGTTCCTTTTATTGATGGTACAGGTCTTCACAATCTAAAGGATATTATTACAAGGTTAGAAAAAGATAATAAAACAATTTTTATTTGTGATGTTACAGAGAGTATTAAAAATAGCTGTGAAAACAGTATAATTAAGACAGAAAATATTTTTTATAGGTTTGATGATCTAGTTAAACTTCTATAACAGATAGGGTAAATAAATAAATACTGCTATTATAATGGAGATTATTACTGATAATAAAACAGCACCCGCACTTATGTCTAAAATCTTTTCGGCAAGTTCATGGTAATCATCAGTAAAGAGTTTTACTAAAAACTCAATAGCAGTATTAAACAGTTCAGCAACTAAAACTAGTCCAATAAGAAGAATTATAATCATCCAGTCACTTTTACTAAACTCTAATAAAATAGCTGAAAAAATAACTGAGATTGTTGCAGCAAAATGTATTTTAAAACTATTATCCGATGTAAAAGCTATAAATAAACCTTTAAAGGCACACTTAAATTTAAATAAAACACTATTTATTCTATGCATATAAACACTCTATTCCTTTAAATACGTAAAGGCAAATAGATCTAAGTCTATTTTATCATCTTTATCGAATTTAATACCTTCTGCTAGTAGGAGAGCTTTTTGTTCGTTGTAGGTGTTGTAATCCTTTATTGATATTTTACCCTCTCTGTTTACAACTCTAAACCATGGGAGATTATATCTATTTGTTTGTGTTTTAAGAACCCATGATACAGCTCTAGCACCTCGACTATTTCCTGCAATATTTGCAATAGTTCCATAGGTTACAACACTCCCCTTAGGTATATTTTTAATAATATCAACTATTCTTTTGGTTAGTTCCGTCATTCTTTAACTTCTGTTCCTCTATGTACTGAAATATAAAAAGAAATATCGCTCCAAAAGTAATAGATAGATCTGCAATATTAAGGATTCCAGTTCTAATATTACCAATCCCAAAATTTAAAAAGTCTGTTACAGCACCTAAGTGTATTGCTCTATCATACACATTTCCAATTCCACCACCAATAATACATGCAATGGCTATAGACTGCTTAAAAGAGACATTTTTTCCTAATATCAAGTACAATATCCCAGCTATTATTGCTATTAGTGGGAATAAAACCAAAACAAATGTCTTTAGGGGTTGGGGTAAATTTGATCCTAGCCCTAGAAATGCACCACTATTTTCAGCATAAGTAAGTATGAAAAAGTCACCTATTACATTAATTATACCCTGTCCCTGTATATATATACGTGCAAAATATTTTGATATTTGATCGATAGCAAGGTTAAAGATAACCACTACTATCAATACTGAATTAATTCCTTTTTTTGTCATAAAAAACCTCTTGATGATTATATATTTAGTTTCTAAGGATGTCTATCTCTACCCTTCTATTATTACTTCGCCCCTCAGGGGTACTATTTGTATCAACAGGAATATCCCCGGCTAATCCTTGTATCTCGATACTCTCTGAATCAATATAGTTATTCTCTACTAGATAATCTGCAACAGATCTAGCTCTATTAGTTGATAGAGTATTAAGATACTCTTGGTCTATCTTGCCAAAGAGTGCCGTATGTCCTAATACTCTTATATTTATGTCGCCCTGTTCTTTTAATGTTTCTCCAATTCTATTAAGGTACTTTTTTACACTCTCTCTTAGATTCCAAGACTCAGGATCAAAAAGTAATGAGTTAAATGTAATTCTTATAAAATCATCTTCCTCTGTAACGGTAGTTTGTGGAGTTGTTTTAAGTTCAGTAAATAAATTTGTAAACTCACTTTTATCTAAGTTATTTTTAGGCCAGCTCTTTGACTTAGTTGTTCCTTTAAAAGTATATTTATCACCGGTTGAAGTATAAAAATCCAGAACGTAAGTATCGTCTACACTGTACGGCCTTCCCAAGTCTAAATCCCAATATAGAATCTGCTTGGAACTGCTAGATATCTTTATGGGATAAAAGTCTCCCCACTCTAGGTATGGAGTAATTTTTTTAAAAATATTGTAATTTATATCTATTATTGCCATATTTTTATTATCAATCTTAGTTAACTCTCTTAAATTATAAAAAACTCTAAATTCAGCAAATATTGTATCATCAATATTAAAACCGTTTTTTAAATTAAAGTACTCTATACCATTTGATGTCCAACTATCTCCAACTTTAAGATCTCTTTTAGGGAAGACAGGGACTCCTTTAACCGCGGGAAACGAGTTAGAAGAAAGACTATTAATTTCACCATCTAGGAACTGTATTATCTCTCCAGACTCTTTAGTATGTGTTGTATAGTAAACACTTTTCAACCCTTTAGACTCTTGGAAGACGTGTTGATTCAGTAATAATTTTGCACTCTCTTTATCACTAGATATTATATTAACGCTATATTTATTAAGAATAATACTACTTAATTCAATTCTATTATTAAAAAGAACATTTTGGTAAACAGTGGATTCAATTCGATAACTCTCATCAAATCTATAATGTAAATCGATACTAAAAATAGTATTTGTAATTACAAAGTAGATAATAAGAAGTCGAATTTTCATCTATTACTCACAAAAAGATATGATGTTTTCCCATTATCTACGTTAATCATAGCTACAAAATTTTTATCTTTAGTAAAGAGTGCTACATCTCCTGATTTAAACTTTTCTCCACTATCTAAATAAAAAGAGTCTCTCATATGTTTTCCATTTCTTATATCTTTAGCTGCATTATCAGAAATATATGATACCTGTCGACCTAGATCTGTAATTAAATTATATGGACTTACTAAATTTCTACTTTCAAATAGATCTCCAGTTACAGAGTCATCTATGGAAAATGGACCTACCTTTGTTCTCTCTAATTTAGTTACATAGGCTAGTGAGCCACTATTTACTCCAAGATCACGAGCTAGAGATCGAATATATGTTCCCTTAGAACAAGATATTTCTACATCTAAATCTCTACCATTCCAATTTATTATATTAAAATCGTTTATTGTAATCTCTCTTGGTGGAATTTTTACTTCCTCACCCTTTAGTTTTAATTGATACGCTCTACTACCATTAATATGAACTGCAGAAAAGTCTGGTGGTATTTGTGAAATAGTTCCTTTAAAACTCTTATTAATCTCTTTTTTAATCTGATCTATAGACGGGATAGGTTTCTCACCTATAAAATCACCCTCAGGGTCCAGTGTTGTAGTAGAAGTCCCAAATGTAAAAGTGGCCAGATAGGTCTTATCCATTCCTGTTATATAAGGTGCAAATTTAGTCATTTTTCCGGTTAAAATAACCAAAAGACCTGTTGCAAACTTATCTAGAGTTCCTGTATGACCAACTTTTTTAGTATTTAACTTTTTTTTTAATATACCAAGAGCCTGAAAGGATGTTACTCCCTCAGGCTTCTTTAGTAATATCATTCCATCATGACTCATGATCTGTAACAACTTCATCAATTATTTTATTTACTTCAAATCCATGTTCAATTGAATCATCAAAAATAAAATTAAGTTTAGGAATAGTTCGCATATGTAACTTTTTCCCAAGAACTCCCTGGATAAATCCAGCAGCTCTATTTAAGCCACTTACAGCTTTTATTGCTTTATTGTGGCTTTCAAATGATGATACATATAGTTTTGCATGTGACAAATCTTTAGAGACTACAACTTTAGATATGGATACTAAAGTATTCACATTAGGATGTTTTATTATCCCCTTCATAATCATTGTACTTATTTCGTCTCGTATTAAACTCTCAACACGACGTATTCTAACATCACTCACTCTTTAAACTATCTCCAAGTTTTCTTGCTATCTCTCTTACTTCAATAACTTCTAGGATATCTCCTACTTTTACATCGGTAAATGATTCTAGACCAACACCACACTCAAATCCTTTTTTAACTTCCTTAACATCGTCTTTAAAACGCTTAAGGGAACCAACAGGACCACTATGTGTCATAACGTCATCTCTATAAAGGTTTATTGTACTACCACGTTTAATATAACCGTCTGTAACATAACAACCAGCAACAAAACCAAGTTTAGGAACTTTAAATACATCCCTAATTTCAACAGATCCTACAATCTCTTCTTTAAGTTCTGGAGCTAACATACCTTCCATAGCATTTCTAATATCTTCTACACAGTCGTAGATAATATTATACTTCTTAATTTCAACTTTCTCTTTATCAGCAATTACTTGTGCTTTTGCTGTAGGTCTAACATGGAAACCAACAATAATTGCACTTGAAGCAGCAGCAAACATAACATTGTTCTCTGTAATTGCTCCTGTAGATGCTTCAATTACATTAAGTCTAATTTCAGCTGTACTAAGTTTCTCTAAAGATGCTGTTAATGCCTCGACAGAACCGTGTACATCACCTCTAATAATAACTTTTAACTCTTGAACTGATCCGTCCGATATAGAATCGAATAGGTTATCAAGGGTAATTTTCTTAACATTTCTAGCACTTTCAACTTTCTTAAGTTCTAGTCGTTTTTCACCAAATTGTCTTGAAACTTTTTCACTTTCAGTTACTTGGAAAGGGTCTCCAGAGTTTGGAACACCTGACATACCTAGAACCTCAACTGGTGTGGAAGGAAGAGCTTCTGTAACTCTATTTCCTCTATCATCAAACATAGCCCTAATTTTACCAGAGTAAACTCCTGCTACAAATGGATCACCAACTTTTAATGTACCCCGTTGAACTAATATTGTAGAAACTACACCTCGACCCTGATCAACTTTTGACTCAATAACTTTACCTTCAGCTTTACAGTCATAGTTAGCATCTAATTCTAACATTTCAGATTCTAACATTACAGCATCTAATAGGTCATCAATACCTTCACCTTTAAGTGCAGAGATCTGTACAAACTGGTTAGTACCACCCCATGACTCAGACATAATTTCATGCTCGGCTAACTGCTGCATAACTCTTTCTGGATTTGCATCAGGAAGATCACACTTATTTACAGCTACAATTATTGGACATTTAGCCTCTTTTGCATGTAAAATCGCTTCTCTAGTCTGTGGCATAACACCATCATTAGCAGCAACTACTAATATAACAATATCAGTTACTTGTGCTCCCCTTGCTCTCATAAGAGTAAAGGCTTCATGACCAGGTGTATCTAAAAATGTTATTCTACCCTTAGGTGTTACTGTTGTATAAGCACCAATATGTTGGGTTATCCCACCTGACTCACCTGCAGCTACAGATGCGCTTCTGATTGTATCTAGTAGTTTAGTCTTTCCATGATCTACATGCCCCATAACTGTTACAATTGGAGGTCTAGACTTAAGGTCTGCACCATCATCACTATCACCCTCAATAATGGTCTCATCATAGAGTGATACAATATTAACATTACAACCATACTCTTCTGCTAGCAGAGTCGCTGTCTCTGAATCTATCTGTTGGTTAATTGTAACCATCATACCCATACCCATTAATTTTCCAATTAAGTCTGATGCTTTTAGATTCATTTTTCTAGCCAGCTCTGAAACTGTAATAACTTCCATAATATCAATAGATTTAGGTATTGGATTTGTATTATTTACAGTTTTTTTCACATAGTTATATGCTTTCTCTTGATTAGCTCTTTTCTTTTTATCATAAGAGGTCTTTTTCTTTGCTTTAAAAAATTTCTTAGGTGCTGCCTTAGTTACTGGAGCCGACTCTTTTTCAGCGGGTCTACTACCACCACCTCGATTAAAACCACCACCTTGCCCTGGGCCACGATTAAAACCGCCACCTTGGGGTCTGTTACCCTGGTATCCACCACCTTGGGGTCTGTTTCCCTGGTATCCACCACCTTGGGGTCTGTTTCCCTGGTATCCACCACCTTGGGGTCTGTTACCCTGGTATCCACCACCTTGAGGTCTGTTACCCTGGTATCCACCACCTTGAGGTCTGTTACCCTGGTATCCACCACCTTGAGGTCTGTTACCCTGGTATCCGCCACCTTGGGGTCTGTTACCCTGGTATCCACCACCTTGAGGTCTGTTACCCTGGTATCCACCACCTTGAGGTCTGTTACCCTGGTATCCACCACCTTGAGGTCTGTTACCTTGATATCCTCCACTATTGGATTCAGGTCTTCTCTCAAAACTTCCACTCTGTCTAGGACCGGAAGGTCTTCTATCAGGACTAAATGATCCTGATTGTCTTGGTGATGTTGGTCTAGAAGGTGAAAATGACCCAGATTTTCTTACTGGATTTCCATCTGCACTATCACTAGATTTAGCTTTAACCACAACCTTTGGATGGGGTTTTGAAGGACTTTTCCTTCTAACAACAACTACTTTTTTCTTTTCGCTTTTGTTTTCTAAGGGAGTTTCACTTCTATGTTTTATTATCTCTGCATGTTTTTTTCTTTATTATCTTCACTCATAAATTATTTCTACTCGTCTCCATCTTCTTCATCTTCTACTTCAAAACTTAATCCAACACCACACTTAGGACACGCTTCCATATCTAAAGTAATTGGCTCGCCACACTCAGGACATTCAAACTCATCTTCAAATGCTTCTTCTTGGATCTCTTCATCTTCTTCATACTCTTCATCTACAATTTCAACATTATCTCTAAGGATACCTTCAAGTATTTCTGTATCTTCTTCTGATAATCCTGGGAGTTTAAGAAGCTCTGCATGATTAGCTGCTACCAATGTCTCAATAAGTTCAATATCATTGTTATGTAAAATCTCAACTAATTTTGGTGTAATACCTGGTAATTCTGAAATTAATACAATCTCATCATTATCATCACCAAACAGTGCATTTACAGCATCATTAGCTTCAAATGATATATCCATATCCTCAACTTGTTCTGGAGTTTTAACATCAATATTCCAATCTACAAGTCTATTAGCCAACCTTACGTTAAGACCCTGCTTACCAATAGCTAATGATAACTGATCCTCTTCAACAACCGCTAAAGCTGATTTTTTATCCCTATCTATTATATAAACATTTGATACCCTAGCTGGAGAGAGAGCATTTTTGATATAAGTTGCAGCATTGGATTCATACTTAACAATATCAATTTTTTCACCCTCAAGCTCTTTTACTATAGCTTGAATCCTAATACCCTTAAGTCCAACACATGCACCTACAGGATCAACATCATCTCTTAATGATGATACTGCAAATTTAGTCCTATATCCAGGCTCTCTAACAATCTTATGAACTTTTACAGTTCCATCATAAATCTCAGGTACTTCTAACTCAAATATATTTTGAACAAACTCGGAGTGTGTTCTTGTAAGAACTATTTGAAGTCCACCCCTCTCTCTATTAACTTCATGAACTAAAGCCTTAATTCTATCACCAGGTCTATAAACTTCTCGAGGAGATTGAAATCTCTTTGGAAGAATTCCCTCTGATCTACCTAAATCAACAAAAATGTTACCATTTTTCTCTCTTTGGTAATACCCAATAATCATCTCTCCAACTTTATCTTTAAATTCAGAGTACAATGAATCTTTCTGTATATCTCTTAAGTCCTGCTTTGCTTTTTGTTTAGCAGATTGTACAGCTACTCTATCAAAATTAGATTTGTCTACTGGAATTAGAAGATCATCACCTATTTCACTTTCGCTATTATAGGTTAAAGCATCCTCAAGAGAGATCTCTTCCATAGGAAAAAGAACTTTTTCTGAAACCATTTTTTGAGCGTAAACCTCAACATCTGTTCTATCTTCATTAAACTTTACTACAGCATTATCACAATGCCCATATTTCCTTTTGTAAGCTGCTAATAAAAAATTTTCTATTGTTTTTAAAACCAGCTCTTCAGAAATACCTTTTTCCTGCTGTAGTTGTTTAATAGCTTCAGCAAAATCTGAAACCATCGATGCACCTCCTTTCCTAGTAATCTAGTTTTCCTTTTCTTATATTATCGATATTAATCTCTATCGATTTATTACTGCTATCTATTAGAGTAATCACTCCATCTTCGCTCTTAATTAGTTCACCCTTAATATAGTCATCCTCATCAAATGTGAGAACCTTAATTTTATTTCCAATAAATATTGAATACTCTTCTCTATTTTTAAATGTTCGGGTTATACCTGGGGAAGCTATTTCTAAGTAAAAATCAAAATCTTCTGCTAACATTTCTAATCTAGGGAATAAAACTTTATGAACAGCGGCACAGTCATCTAAACTGATCCCATCCCTACTGTAAACAATTACTCCTGCTTTTAGTTTTTTCCCACTTAATCTTTGTAGATTAAAATCTACTAAAAAAAAGCCACTTTTTTCTACTACTTTTAATGCAGCATCTTTTAAGATTACGTCAATACTGTCTGACACTAATTTCCTCCGGCCATAAAAAAAGAGTCTCCAGCGGGACTCTTCTAGCTCCAAAATAATAATTTATTTAAATATAAGATGAATATTAAATAATGTCAATCTCGATAAAGAGTTATGGAATAAATAGTCATATTTGAATTTTTAAATAGTTTTGAACATGCATTAATCGTAGCACCTGTAGTAAATACATCATCTAAAAGTATTATAGGCCTATTAGAATCAATTTTTTTAACAACTTTAAAGCTATCATTAAGATTATTGAATCTCTCTACTCTATTTAGTTTTTTCTGAGTTTTGCTAAATCGTTTTCTTAGTAGGTGTTCAACCCTTAACCCTCTATATCTTAAAATTTTAAGAATAGGATCTAATTGATAACCATTTTTAATCTTTCTCTTTATTAATGATGTTGGAACAGGACAAATAATTGGGTCCTCAAAGTTACCCTTTATATAATCAATTATTAACTCTGCATAATAGTATGAGAAAATTATCTGTTTTTTAAATTTATAGAGCTTAAGTATCTCTTTAGCAACTGAACTGTATAGAAAAAAGGAGTAGTTATTTTTATATTGTATATCTTCTGTAATACACATACTACATTGATCAACAAATAACGACGTAGGGATTCCACACTTTCTACATACCATGCCTTTTTTCAATGTAGTAGGTTTACAACTATCACATAGAGGATATTTATTATTAGTTTCTAAACCACAAACAAAACAGTAACTTTCAAACATACTATATCTATATATTTAAAATTACTGTCTATTCAGATAAAAGCTCTTTTTGCCATTTTGCAACATAATTAATTGCTTCTAATGGTGTAATTGAGTTAAAATCAATCCCTTTAATAGCATTTAATATATACTCCTCAGAAGAAAAAAGCTCTGTGGCATACAATTTCTTTTTATTACTTGATTTTGGAATTTCTGACAGCTCTTTTTTAGAGCTACTAGTTATAATATGCTCTAATAACTCATTGGCCCTTTCTATAACTTCATTTGGAACACCAGCTAACTTTGCAACATGTATACCGTAGGAGTTATTAGAAGCCCCTTCAATAACTTTTCGCAGAAAAAGTATATCCTTCCCAGTCTCTTTTACTGCCATAGATAGGTTGAACATATTATCTTCTTTTAACTCTGTTAGTTCATGATAATGGGTAGCAAACAGGGTTTTTGCTTTAATATTGCTTAATATATACTCACAAATAGCCCAAGCTATTGATAACCCATCATTAGTGCTAGTACCCCTACCGACTTCGTCCATAATAACTAAGGACTCTTCTGTTGCTGTTCTTAATATATTTGCAGTCTCATTCATCTCAACTAAAAAAGTAGACTCACCCCTTGCTAAGTTGTCACTTGCTCCTACTCGGCAAAATATTCTATCCACAATACTGATTTTTGCACTATCTGCAGGAACATAGGAGCCTGTTTGGGCCATTAAAACTATAAGGGCTACCTGTCTTAAGTAGGTAGATTTACCAGCCATATTAGGACCGGTAATAAGAGCAAAGTTTCTGTCTGTAGAGTTAAGTTTTATATCATTTGATATAAACTCTCCTTGGGGTAGATGAGCCTCTACTACAGGATGTCTCCCATTAACTATTTCAAGGGAACCACTCTTATTAAGTTCTGGCTTTATATATCCATGTACCGTTGCAGAGTAAGAGAAGGATTGAAGTGTATCTAACTCTCCAATATTAACAGAAAGTGCCATAAGATTTGTAATCTTATCCTTAACCAAGTCTCTAATCTTTAAAAAGAGAGCTTTTTCTAACTCAACAACTTTTGAGTGAGAGTTATTAATTTCAACTTCTAAGTCATTTAATTTTTCAGTTGTAAATCTATCACCATTTACTAATGATTGTCGCCTAATAAATGATTCTGGAACTTGGGATATATTAGATTTTGAAACCTCAAAAAAGTATCCTAAAATCTTGTTATACTTGATTTTTAAGTTATTTATACCTGTTTTTCTCTTCTCTTCTTCTAAATACTCATCTAATATAGTCTTACTTTGACTCTTCATATTTCGGTATCTATCAACTTCACTGTTGTAACCATTTTTTATTAATTTGCCTTCGGTAATTAGTATGGATGGCTCATCATCAATGGAGTTCTCTAAAACTGTATATAAGCCTTCTAGAGAACACCTATCTTCAGTGTTTTTAAAGAGGGAGAAATCAGACCACTCTTCAAGAAGTAGATCTATCTCTAAAGACTCTTTTATCGAGTTTTTAATGGCTATTAGGTCCTTTCCGTGAGCCTTATCCATTGCAACCCTTGAAGTTAATCTCTCGATATCTAAAATATTGCTAAGTCTATCCCTTAAAGTAGATAACATTGTTTGGGATTGATATATAAACTCAACCTTTTTATGTCTTTTATCTATCTCGGTAATATCTTTTAATGGGTGGGTTAACCAACGCCTTAAGTTTCTACCACCCATAGGTGACTTTGTATAATCTAAAACATCTAATAGGGTGTAATTTTTACTACTATCCTGTAAATTTCTAATAATTTCTAGGTTTTTCTGGGTTGATTCATCTAAGTTTAAGTAGTCTGAATCACTATAGAACTCTAAATTCCTTAAGTGGGGAAGATAAGATTTAGATTTTTCCGAAATATAATCTAGAATAACTCCAGGTGATAGTAGGGAGATATCACTCTCTTCAAACCCAAACCCCTTTAAAGAGTTAACTTGAAACTGCTGTTTTAACCTCTCTATAGATGTATCTAATTGAAATAGCCACTCTGGATACCTATTTAGAAGAAAGGAACAATCTTTTAATATCTGACTTAATGTGTCATCTTCAAGAAGCGTCTCTTGTAATATTAGTTCTTTAGGAGATACTCTAGCAAGCTCTTTCCTTAACTTATCACTTCTCTCATCCCAAGAGAAACTTGTAGTTCTAAACTCTCCTGTAGATAAGTCACTGTATGAAAAAGAGAGTCCTTTTTTATCACCACCAAAGGCTGCAATGTAGTTATTACTCCTAGAATCTAAGAACTTTTCATCTACGATGGTCCCAGGTGTTATAATTTCAACTACTTCTCTTTTTGCAATGCCCTTTCCACCAACAGGCATTTCTACCTGCTCACAGATGGCTATTTTTTGTCCTTGAGCTAAAAGACGCCCAATATAGTTAGGTGCAGAGTGATATGGGATTCCACACATCTGAACACCTCCCCGTCTTGTAAGTGTTATATTTAACATTTTACTTACTTCAACAGCATCTTGGTTAAACATTTCATAGAAGTCGCCAAGTCTAAAAAAAAGGACAGATCCCTTGTTCTCAGACTTTAGGCGATTATACTGTTTCATCATTGGTGTATCATTGGAAGCCATATTATTACCTACTTTGGAAGATGAAGAACTCTATCTGCTTTATTCTCAAAAGGCTTATAATAAATTGCAATATGACCAATAATTCTAACTAAAGAAGAGTCTGTAAATGATTCTAACTCTAGGGATATATCCCTCTTTAACTCTCTATTACTAGCAAATTTAACCTTAACTATTTCGTTAAACTTAAATGCTTCATTTGTTGCTTTACCAACACTCTCTGTTAAGCCTTCTTTTCCAATATATACAACAGGCTTTATCCTATGTGAACACTTTGTTAGGTAACTTCTTTGAGAGCTTGTTAAATTTGACATCAATTCTCCTATTTAATAATTATTAATTAAAAATACCCTAAATCCTATAAAAATAATAGTATCCAGTGTAAAATCAAGGAATGAATTTAATACTTTTTAAAAAAGAAGAAGAGTTAGGTTTTCTTCCTAAAGATGATGCAAGATATAAACACATAATGGATATTATAAAAGTTACAATAGGTGATAAACTTGATTTTGGTATAATTGGTGGAAAAAAAGGGAAAATTACAATTACTAGAATAGAAGATAGAGGTTTTTACTTTGATTATAATTTAGATAATGATTCTCCTGCCCTCTATCCTGTCACCCTTATAATAGGAACTCCTAGACCCCCAGTTGCTAAAAGACTATTAAAAGATCTATCAACAACTGGTGTAGAGAAGATAATAATGTGCGCAACAGATCTAGGGGAAAAGACATACCTATCTAGTAAGTTGTGGAAAGACCAGCAGTATGTAGAATATATTATCGAAGGAGGAATACAGGGTGAATCAACTCTTCTTCCTGAAATAGAGAGATACTATTCATTAAAAAAAGCTATTGAAAGCATACCATCAGATGTGGATAGATTAGCAATGGATAATATATCTCCAGATCTTACTCTATCATCCTATATACCAAAAAGTAAAAACGTTGTTATATGTATTGGCGGAGAGAGGGGATTTTCTGACAGAGAGCGGAATATTCTAAGGGATAGTGGTTTTTCTATATTTAAAATTGGGGAGAGAGTATTAAGAACCGAAACAGCTTGTCACCACGTATTAGGTAGTATTTTAACAACTATGGGGTTAATTTAAACCTTACAAAAAGTGGATTATGATCACTATTAGTAGTTTTTAATGCCTTAGGGTTTTGATCTATATCTAAACCCTTAAAATAGATATGATCTAGTGTGTTAAAAAATAGAAATTTCTTAATATTTTTACTATAACTATTATTAAAACGTACTTTTTCCAATCCAATACCTGTTATTATTTTATCTAGAATTTTACTTCTTTTTTTATTCCATGTATTAAAATCACCAGATAAAATAACAGGCCCATTATGGGATTTTATGTTATACTCTAACTGCTGAACTTGGGATATAAATTTCCAAAAACCAACAAAATTAATAGCATGAATATTTATTACTAATAACTCCTGATCACATTGAGATATTCTATACTTTGTTGATAAAAATATTTTTGGAACCTTAATAAACGGTTCAAAGGCGTGGGATTTAGTTACTTCGGAAAAACTATGCTTACCGTGGCTTGCTGTTAAAACTCCAGAGTGGAGATTTTTAAATAGATCAATAAAATTAGGTGCAAAAATAAAACCGTAATGCTCTGAAAACAGAAGGGATTCTAAACCTTTTTTGAACTGACACTCCTGTAGTAGTATTATACTAGGATTGTACTTATCTAAAAGAGTTTTAAACTCATTCCTCCAGTTTGAAAAGTTATTTTTTTTTTGAATATTCCAATTTAGTAGAGTTATCTCGTCTCTACTAATCTCTTCAACTGAGTAGGTGTGATTTTCAATTAAATAATTTGTCTCATTAAATCTTTTCATAATTTACTTCAATGTGTACCCAGAAAATATCTAGGTACACACTTATTATAGTATAAATTATATTAATTTTCTCTCTTTTTTGCACCCTTTCGGCCTTGTGCAGAAAGAATCTTTTTTCTTAGTCTAATAGATTTTGGAGTAATTTCTACCATCTCATCTTCTAAGATAATGTTTATTGCTCTCTCTAAACTCATTGGACTAACAGGTGTTAATACAACAGCATCATCCTTCCCAGAGGCACG
Organism: Thiospirochaeta perfilievii; assembly: GCF_008329945.1. Lineage (NCBI taxonomy): Bacteria > Pseudomonadati > Spirochaetota > Spirochaetia > Spirochaetales > Spirochaetaceae > Thiospirochaeta > Thiospirochaeta perfilievii. The sequence goes on from NZ_CP035807.1 coordinate 3,646,138, forward strand.
AACGTTTGATAACTGTTTAGCTTTACAAGGATTAACATTTAAATCATGCTCCTTATTTCTAACACCGATAATCATACCCTCATATATTGGAGCTCCAGCTTCAATATAAAGTGTTCCCCGTGGCTCTAAATGGAAAAGAGCATATGGCACAGCAGAACCTGGTCTATCGGCTACTAAAGATCCAGTTAATCTAGAAGGGATAGCACCTTTATACTCTTCAAATCCAGCTGATATTGAGTTCATTATACCCGAACCCTTAGTATCAGTTAAAAACTCATCCCTATAACCTATTAGTGCTCTTGAAGGAACTAGGAAGTCAATTTTACATCTACCTCCGTGCTCAGTCATAAAGTTTGACATAATACCCTTTCTTTTGGATATTTTCTCAATTATTACACCGGAATGGATCTCTTCGCAGTCTATACTTAAATGCTCCATAGGTTCCATTAATTTACCATCTTTCTTATGACAGATAACCTCTGGTCTACCAACACAAAGCTCAAAACCTTCACGTCTCATCTCTTCGATAATAATAGCCATTTGAAGTTCTCCACGACCTTTTACTATCCATCCATCACCATCTTCTGCAGGAACAACTTGAATAGCAACATTATTAAGAGTCTCTTTTTCAAGTCTGGCTTGTAGTTTACTTCCCTGTACAATTTTACCCTCTTGTCCTACAAGAGGAGAAGTGTTAATTGTAAATCTCATGGATACAGTTGGCTCTTCAACCTCTAAACGTGGGAGTGGCTCTGGTGCATTTTCAGCACAGATAGTGTCCCCAATAGAAACATCAGATACGCCGGATAGAATAACAATATCACCTGGCTCTGCAGTTTCAACCTCTTCGTAACCTACACCCTTATGAACTTGAAGCTTTGAAACCTTAAGAGGTGTTCTATCTCCATTTTTATCAATACATACAAGTTTATCTTTAGCTGTAACAGATCCGTTATGAATTTTACCTATGGCTAATCGACCTAAAAAGTCAGAGTAACTTAAATCACATACTAACATTTGGAATGGAGTATTTATATTGTGTGTAGGCCCTGGTATTTCATTAATTATTGTATCAAATAAAACATCTAAATTACTTGCTTCATCATCTAAATCTTTTTTTGCAATACCATCTCTTCCAATTGCATAAATTAGAGGAAACTCTAACTGCTCGTCTGTAGCATCTAAATCTATTAATAGATCATTAACTTCATCAAATACAACTAAAGGTCTTGCATCACCCCTATCGATTTTATTTATAACTACAGTAAGATGTAAACCTAATTTTAGTGCTTTATCTAGAACAAAACGAGTTTGTGGAAGTGGTCCTTCAGATGCGTCGACTAATAAAATAACTCCATCAACCATAGATAGAGCTCTCTCTACCTCACCACCAAAGTCAGCATGTCCTGGTGTATCTAAGATATTAATCTTAACACCCTTCCACTCTACTTCACAGTTTTTTGCTGATATTGTAATCCCCCGCTCTTTTTCAAGATCTTGGTTATCCATTAATCTATCTTGTACAGATGCACCCTCTCTAAAGAGTCCAGCCTGCTTAAACATTGCATCTACTAAAGTTGTTTTACCATGGTCAACATGGGCAATTATTGCTATATTTCTTATTTTCTCGTTTTGTCTTATTGGCACGATTTTATCCTTCTGTCAAATAGAATTTGATTTAACTACGGAAAGATACCCTTATTAGGAGTTAATTACAATAGTAAAAAAAGCAGATGGAGTATATTTTTGAGTATAAAAGGAAAGATTTGCTTCTAATACAAAAAGTTTTATATAATATTGAAAATTGATGGGAATCTAAGAGATATTATAATATAAATATAGGTAGGGGTGTAGTATAATATAAAAGCCTAAAGAAAAATCTAAACGGAGTATTTTATGGATAGAAGTAGATTAAAAAGTCAATCAATATATAGTGTTTCAATTAGGAATCATTCAAAAAGTGGTGATATTCAAGGGTTAATAGATGACCTTCCAAGAATTAAAGATTTAGGTGTAAATATAATATGGATACTACCCCACTATCCTATAGGAAAGGAAAACAGAAGGGGGGATATAGGGTCACCCTACTCTGTATCAGACTATTTTTCTGTGAACCCAGAATTAGGTGGTTTAAATGATTTTAAAAATTTAATAGATAGATGTCATGAACATGGACTAAAAATTATAATTGATATTGTATTTAACCACGTATCCTGCGACTCAGTTGTTGTTCTAGAGCATCCTGAATGGATATTACAGAATGAAAAAAATCAAATGATTGGTAAAATTCCTGACTGGGATGATGTATACGACCTCGATTTTAGTAATAGTGAATTAAAAAATTACCTAATAGAAGTACTACATTACTGGGCAGAGTTAAATATTGATGGATTTAGATGTGATGTAGCATCTGTTGTACCTTTAAGTTTTTGGTCTATGGCTAAGGATACACTCTCTAGTGATCATAGGGATTTAATCTGGATAGCAGAGAGTGTGGACAAAGAGTTTATATCCTTCATTAGACATAACGGTTATGTATGTCACTCTGATTCAGAATTATATAATGTTTTTGACATACTCTATGACTATGATATCCAATACAGCCTAGAGGGCTATATTCAAGGAGATATTCCATTTCAAAAATTTATTGATGAGCGTAGAAACCAGGAGATAATATATCCAGTGGATTATCTAAAACTGAGATTTTTAGAGAACAATAACACTATACGTGCTGCAAAACTTATTAAAGATGACTATCTTTTAATAAATTGGAAGGCTTTTTCTCTTTTTGAGAAGGGAGTTCCCCTTATCTATGCAGGAGAAGAGTATAAAATATCACAAAAAGTTAATATTCTAAGTAATGAAACAATAAACTGGACAGATATTGATGCAAGTTTTTACGATATGATTAAAAAGATTTTAAGTATAGACCATATGGATATTGTTAAAAACGGTATATATACTATAAACGCCCTTGCAGATAACTGTGTTCACTTACGATATAGAGCAGAGGGAGAGACTCTCCATGGTATATTTAATTTTGGAAAAAAAGACAGGAATATTAAAGTTGAAGTATTAAAAGGAGATTATCTTAACATTGTAACTGGAGAGAATTTTTCTATAGATCATGAGAAATTGAATCTTAAAAAAGCTCCATATATTTTTAAATCTATACCTTAAGGATTATTTTCATTATAATACTGTATGAACATTTTTAAACAATTATGGATTTTAACACTTTTTTATATTTTAGGTGAGAGTTTAGTACGCTTTATTCCATCACCTTTACCAGGAAATGTAGTAGGTTTTTTGCTAATGTTTATGGCTCTTAAATTTAATTTAGTCCCAGAAGAGAAGATATCTACTGTTTCAAACTTTTTTCTTAAAAACCTAGCTATTCTTTTTATACCTGGAGGAGTAGGTTTAATTACAGTAATTCACCTCTTTAATGGGAATATATTAAAAATAATTCTAATACTTTTAATATCTACTACCATAACCCTGCTATCTACCGCCTTTACTATCTTATTAATTGAAAGGATAAAAAAATGAATTATATATTTTTAACCATAACCTTCTATATAGTTTTTACTAAACTTCAACAAAAAACTAAGATACCACTTCTTAACCCTGTACTACTCTCTGTAGCTTTTTTAATATTATTCTTAAAAGTAACAGGGATAACCTATGAGGAGTACTTAACTGGAGGTAAGTTTATATCCATATTTTTAGGTCCAGCTACTGTCGCCTTAGCCCTACCACTCTATAACAATTGGGATATCCTAAAAAAAAGGGGTTTAGTCTTAATTATCGGTATTTTAGTAGGTTCCATAGTTGCAATTACATCGGTATGGTTTTTATCGAAACTCTTTGGGGTTAATAGTGAAATAACCCTAAGTCTACTACCTAAAAGCATAACAACTCCAATTGGTATGGAGGTTTCAAAGAAGATTGGAGGAATCCCCTCCCTAACAGTATCGGTTATTGTTTTAACTGGAATTTTAGGAAATATACTAGCTCCTATATTATTTAGACTTTTTAATATTAAAGACTCTGTTGCTATAGGTGCAGCCCTTGGAACTTCCGCCCATGCAATAGGTACTTCAAAGGCTATAGAGTTAGGTGAAGTAGAAGGGGCTATTAGTGGCGTATCTATAGGAGTTGCAGGCCTAATTACATCACTAATAATCCCTTTATTACTACTAATATTTTAATTACTCTTTTACTGAACCCATAGTTAATCCAGAAACAAGGAATCTTGAACTCTTGTAAAAAAGGAATACTACAGGAATTGAAATTAATACGGACCCCGCAGAGTATTGACCCCACGCTGTCTGATACTGACCTTGCAGATCTCTTAAACCTAGAGTCCATGGATGCATTGTAGACTTTCTTAACATAATTGAAGCTAACATAAACTCATTCCATGAAGACATAAAGTTAAAAAGAAACGCTACAGCTAAAGCAGGAAGAGTTAAAGGTAATATTATTTTAAAGAAGATATACATTTTAGGTGCACCATCGATCTCTGCTGCCTCTTCTAAAGACCTGGGTATAGTGTCGTAATACCCTTTTAAGATCCAGATACTAAATGGAACAGCTTGAACTGAGTAGGCTAATATAATTCCAGAATATGTATTAACCAGACTTAATTTAGTTGCAATAATAAAAAGAGGAATTATTAACATAGCTGCAGGAATCATTTGTGTCCCTAATAAAAATAGTAACAGAGCACTTCTTCCTCTAAACTTCCATCTAGAAACAGCATAGGCTGAGAATGCAGCGATACTCAAACCAATAACAGCTGTAATTAGAGTAATTATTGCTGAGTTCCAAATCCATAAAAAGAATTTTCCATTACTAATTAAAGTTATGTAGTTATCCCATGTTGCATCTAGTGGTATTATTCTTAAAGATGTAGACAGTAGTCTATCTCCAGGTCTTAAAGATACTGATATGATTCTTAATATAGGAAATATTGTTACCACTGAAAAAACTATCATTACAATTTGCTTAATAATTGATTCAATTAAAGTATCTTGTTGTATTAAAGGTGTTGAGTTTTTTTTCATATCAATCCCCCACGGCCTTAAGAGCACCGGTTTTTTTCATATAAATTATGCTTATTCCAAAAAGAATAAAGAATATAACTAAAGCAAATGCTGCTGCAAAACCATACTGATTATAAGTAAATGCCGCACGATACAGGGCTGTTACTAGAATATCAGATGTTTCTAACATAAACTGGTTAATAAAATACGGAACATTAAAGTTATTAAATGTCCATATAATTCCAAGCATTACAGATGGAGCTAAAACAGGTTTAATAAGAGGAATTGTTATTTGAAACAGTCTTGTTCCCTTACCTGCACCATCCATAGCTGCAGCCTCATAATACTCTGATGGAACACCCTGTAAGGCTCCTAGACATATTACCATCATAAATGGGACACCCATCCAGATATTAGTAATATTCATAGCGACAAAGTTCCAGAAACCATCTGTCATCCAAGGAATAGCAGCTGCATCTCCAAATAAACGTCTTAATATAATATTAAAAAAACCATACTCTGAGTGGAACTCACCTCTCCATGTTAAACCTGAGATTACAGGAGGCATGGCCCATGGAAGAATAAGAATACCCTTGTACAACTCTTTAAATCTAATTTTCGAGTTAAGTATAAGTGCTAACATTAAACCTAAAACAACATGGAATGTTACCTGAATTGCTGTCCATAATACTGTCTGAAACAGTAGTGGCCAGAATGTCATTTTTTTTAGTATTTTAGTTGTGAACACTCTTTTTATATTATCAAAAAAATATGTAATACCAAATGATGGATCTTTAAAATGGTGAAGATTCATATTACTAAATGATAATACCAGTTCATAAATTAAGGGAATAACGATTAATAAAAATAAACCTATAACAGCTGGAGCTAACAACATACCTGTTAATGCTTTATCGCCTGCTTTGAGTACTTTATTATAAACCAAAAAAATCACTGCTTCAACTATTCCAAATGCAATTAGAATCAGTGCTAGTGTTATTCCAATCTGCGAAAGACTTTTCGCTACGATTTCGAAGCTCATGTTGACGTTCTCCTTAAATAAAAGGGGCTTTATGCCCCTTTATTCTAATTATTGTTGTGCAGCGATACCTGCTACAGCAGACTCTTGCATTAACTCTGCAGCATCAGCAGGTGAAATATTACCAGCTAAAACTTGAGCTAATTCAGGTTTAATACCATCCCATACTGCTCTCATTTCAAGAACTGTAGGCATTGGAGTTCCAACTTCTAACTGATATGAAGAACCTTTTAAAATTGATGACTCTTTAATTTTTGGTGCATCATATGCAGCTTTTAAACCAGGTAGTCTATTAAAATCATTAACCTGTGAGTATTGAACATCTTTTGAAGTAAAAAACTCTATTAACTTAGCAGCAGCTTTTGCTTTTGCAGCATCAATATCTTTTGGTACCATTAAGTAGATACCAGCAGTATATGGAGCAGGCCATTTTTTAGTTGCTGAAACCATAGGAATTCTTGTAACTCCTAATTTATCACCAAATAATTTTTCATAATCACCTAAAGACCAGTCACCGTTAATTATCATAGCAGCTTTACCCTCTTTAAAAAGTGTATCAGCAGCGTTATAGTCACACTCTTGAGGCACTATAGCGTATTTATTTTTAAGATCAGATACAAATTGTAAAGCGTTAACCATCTCTTTAGTATTTAATGTTGGAGTAACTCCATCAGCAGCAAATACTTTACCATTAAAACCACCTAACCAAGGAACAAACCAGAATGGCTCTGTTTGGTTATATACTAATCCATACATATCGTCAGTAGTTAACTCAGTACCCATAGCAATTAACTCATCAGTTGTAGTTGGAGGAGTTTGAATTAAATCCTTATTATATATTAACATTAAATGGTTACCACTAGACATTGGAACAGCCCATGAGCCTTCTGCAGTTGTAACAGTCTCAACAAATTTTGATAAGTCTACAAGACCATCAACGGATTGTATTAAATCTGCAGTTAAAAATGGTCCAGCATGGTCAGAAACTGTCCATAATAAGTCTGGTGTTTCACCTGCTAATGAAGCGGTTTGAAAATCCTCTCTTAATTCATCAACAGTTGTTTTTTTAACAACTTCAACAGTTATAGTTGGATTCTCAGCCATGAACTGCTCGATAAGTGCCATAGTCCACTGTAATGTCCCATCAGCATCCCCTTCTTTAGTCCACATTTCTATACTAACATTTCCATCTGAAGCAGCTTCAGTGTTTGAGTTAGCAGACAAAAATTGAAAACTCATAAGTACTGTTAAAATAAACAGAATAGCTTTTTTCATTTAAATATCTCCTTTTATTTACTAAATGATAAGTTAATCTTAGTTTCACAAAAGGCAGATGTCAAAAGTTTTTTTTAATATACCCGAAAAAAGGCAAGCGTTTTCATAAATCTATTCTTCTTCTTCTAAAAGGTTTAGAATTTCTTGAAAATCGACCTTACTGTCGACACTTAAATCTTTAATTAATAACCATAATACGTTACTTACTTTATATACCTGTAGGTCCTCATCTTTTTTCATCAAATAGATGTCATCAGTAACAACATCCCCCTTAACTCCAACAATTTTAAAATGTATATCCCCACTACTTGTTTTACCAATCTCTATAACACCGTTACTATTACTTAGACTGTATACACCTGCATAGTTGGTTTTACTCCAGCTAAGCTCTCCCCTTTCTGTTCTTAAAACTAGATCATTCATAATTTTAATATTCTCTATTCTATCCATATAATTTCTCCCTATTATTTAAACATTTTTGATGCTGTAGATGCCTGTTCTTTTGATTCATAAATACTCAAATTTGAGCCTCTAACCCAACCTTCAACATCATCTAACACCGTATAAAACCAGTAGATATCTTCTCCCTGTTCTGTAGTAGAATATTCAGAAGATTTTATAATCTTAACAATATCTCCCTGCCTAAAAGCAGAACTGATTGCATCTTCTTCATCTGGGCTTTTCCTTACCCGAATATAGGGATATTTTACAACACCCCACCTACTATTACTACTTACAACAGATGTTTCTGGTAAGTTAATATCGATCTCTAGAACCTCTTTTTTACATGAAATTATAGAAAATAGAGTTAATATAATTAATAATTTCTTCACTTACTATCCCTTAGCTTAACTATCTCATCTCTTAATACAGCGGCTTCTTCGAATTCCATTCTTTTTGCATGCTCCATCATCTCATTTTCTAACGCCTTAATAAGTCTCTTTTTCTGTTTAGGATCTAGAAGGTTTGTACTATCTTTTAATACTTTTATATTTTCAAACTCAGCACCCTTTCTTTTATCTAGCTCTCTTTCAAGGATATCCTTAATCGCTTTTTTTACAGTTGTAGGAGTTATACCATGCTTCTTATTGTACTCTTCTTGTATCTCTCTTCTTCTCTTAGTCTCTTTTATTGCAACCTTCATAGCATCAGACATTTTATCAGCATACATAATAACGTAGCCTTCGGAATTTCTAGCAGCCCGACCAATTGTTTGAATAAGAGATGTAGTAGACCTTAAAAAGCCTATTTTATCAGCATCCATAATAGCAATCAATGATACTTCTGGTAAATCTAATCCCTCTCTTAAAAGGTTTATACCTATAAGCACATCAAATTTACCCTCTCTTAGCTCTTTTAAAATCTCAACCCTTTCAAAGGTTTTAATATCGGAGTGTAGGTATTTTACTTTTAAATCTAGGGAACAGAGATACTCTGTCATATCCTCTGCCATCTTTTTTGTAAGAGTAGTAATTAATACCCTCTCATTCTTTTTAATACGGATATTTATCTCTTTATATAGATCCTCGATCTGACCGTCAGTTGGTCTTACATTTATTATAGGATCTAAAAGACCTGTAGGTCTTATTAGTTGCTCTACGACCCTTGAGGATAGTTTTATCTCTTTAGGTGTTGGAGTTGCAGAAACAAATATTTTTTGTGGTGTAATTCTATCAAACTCTGGATATTTAAGAGGTCTATTATCCAGGGCTGAAGGTAGTCTAAAGCCGTAATTTACAAGATTGTTTTTCCTCGACCTATCCCCCTCATACATAGCCCCTATCTGGGAGACTGTAACATGGGACTCATCGATTATTGTTAAAAAGTCCTTAGGAAAGTAGTCTATTAAAACTGCTGGTCTCTCATCAATTACTCTTCCTGATAGAATTCTAGAGTAGTTTTCAATACCAGAACAGTAACCCATTTCCCTCATCATATCTATATCATAATTAGTTCTAGTCTCTATTCTCTGGGCTTCTACAAGTTTATTTTGGGATTCAAAAAACTCAACCTGTCTTTTTTTCTCTTCTTCTATTAGATCCAGGGCTGATAAGACCTCATGCTCTTCTAATACAAAGTGTTTTGCAGGGTAAATCTCACAGGAGTCAATCTCATCTAAAACATCCCCAGTAAGTGGATGTATTTTCTTTATAGAAGCGATATCATCCCAGTCATACTCGATTCTATATGCTAAATCTTTAAGGTATGCAGGATATATCTCTAAGACATCCCCTTTTATTCTAAAGGATCCCCTATCAGGGGTATAATTATTACGTTCATACTGTAATGTTATTAATTGTTTTGCATATACATCGATATTTTTAGGTTGATCCTTAGAAATTTGTAATCGTAGATCAAAAAAAGCTTTAGGGTTACCTAAACCATATATACAAGAGACTGTTGCAATTACAATAACATCCTTTCTCTCCATTAGCGATGCAGCTGTAGAGAGCCTTAATCTATCTACCTCATCATTTATAGATGAATCCTTCTCTATAAAAAGATCCTTAGAAGGGACGTAAGCCTCTGGTTGGTAGTAGTCATAATATGAAACAAAATACTCTACTGCATTATCAGGAAAGAACTCTTTAAACTCCCTATATAGTTGAGCTGCTAATGTTTTATTATGGGAAACAATAAGGGTCGGTTTTTGAACATTTTCAATTATTTTAGCCATTGAGAATGTTTTACCTGAGCCAGTTACTCCCTTTAGTGTTAAATATTTCTCTCCATTTAATACCCCCTCTGATAGTTCTTTAATTGCAGGGCCTTGATCCCCTGAAGGAGAGAATGGGGATTTCACAATAAATTTTGCCATCTATTTCTTCCGTGTTGATAATTTAATCTTAGTTTCTATCAGTCTATTACCTCTGATATATTTAAGACTAACAGATTCTCCTGGTTTTGTATCCTGTAATGCTGTAAATAAATCTGAAATTGTTTCTAGTTTATAACCATTTAATGATGTAATAATATCTCCACCTAAATATTTTACACTATTTTTATAACGGATAGCATCTCTTTTATCACCACCTTTAAGCCCAGCATCCCAGGCATTACCACCTTTTATTACACTAGAAATAAGAATACCCTTTTCTGTCTTTAGGTTTGCATATCTAACAAGGGCTGGGGTTAACTCTATGGGATCAATATCGATCCACCCTCTACGAACTTCCCCATAGGTAATTATCTCATTAACTGATCGTTTTGCACTATCTATTGGTAGTGCAAAACCAATTCCATCTGAACCTCCACTTTTAGAGTAGATCATTGTATTAACCCCGATCATTTTTCCTGTGGAGTCTAGTAGTGGACCACCTGAGTTTCCAGGATTTATTGATGCATCAGTTTGTATCATATCTAACATTAAATAACCTGAGTTATTGTGTAGAGGCCTACCGGTACCTGATATAACCCCGGTTGTAAGGGTTCTATCAAATCCAAATGGATTTCCAATGGCTAAAACCTTTTGACCTATGGCTAAATCATTTGAGATACCAAAGGGTATAACTGTTAACTCTTTCCCCTTTGGATCAAACTTTATAACTGTTAAATCATTTTCAATATCTGTACCAACAACCCTTCCTTCATATTCAGATCCATCATAGAGGGTTACAAATACTTCATATACGTTCTCTATTATGTGATAGTTTGTTAAAATATATCCATCTTGACTTATAATTGATCCTGAACCTGTTCCACTATCCTTTGGTACTACTTCAAAGGCCCAATTGTAGGAAAGGGTTTTTGTTGTAATATTTACTACAGCTCTATTTAGTGTTTTATAGATATCCATGTTATTTAACTCTTCAGGTGAGAGCTCACTTCTATTGGCTATACTTTTTACAGTACTCTCCCTATCTGTAAACTGAAAACTGTTTAAAGCTGTAATGTCCCTGGCTAAATTACCTAAAAGCTTCTTTTTATAAGATGCCTCTACTACTCCAGATAAGACTAATAATAGGGTTAGAATAATAATTGAGAGTATTATACTCTTAAGGGCTTTTTTACTAATATTCATATTTGACTCCTTAGATAGAATTTTAATACAAAAAATGATAAATTAAAGTATGAATATAATTTTAACAACACTAAATGCCAGATATGCCCACACATCAATTGCTCTTCGTTACCTCTACGCTAATCTTAAAGAGTACCAAAGGGAGACAGAGATTCTCGAATTTACAATTAACGATAATATCCACGAAATAGTGGAGAAATTACTTAAAAATTCACCTTCAGTTATAGGTATCGGCGTATATATATGGAATGCATTAGAAGTTTCTACAATAATTGACATTATTAAAAAGGTATCACCAGAGACTATAGTAGTCCTAGGAGGACCTGAGGTAAGTCATACACCCTACAGAGTAGACTTTTCTAAAGCGGACCATATTATTATAGGTGAAGGAGAGAATAAGTTCTACAATCTTATAGACAGTATAAAAAGAGGATTAATCATAGATAAAAGCGTTGATAATGAGGGGGTTCCTGTTCTAAGTTCCTTAAACATGCCATATGAGTTCTACAGCGATCATGATATACAAAATAGAATAATTTATGTTGAAGCTTCTAGGGGATGTCCATTTAAATGTGAGTTCTGCTTAAGCTCTATTGATAAAAAAGTAAGGGATTTTGAAATTGAAAAACTACTTAATGAGTTTCAAAAACTTTGGGATAGAGGAGCAAGAAACTTTAAGTTTATAGATAGAACCTTTAACTTGAATATTGAAAAAAGCAATAAGGTATTGGATTTTTTCCTAGGTAAAGATGATGGGTTTTTGGTCCACTTTGAAGTGATACCTGAGTTCTTCCCCAAATCTATAAAGGATAAAATAACAGAGTTTAAACCAGGAACGATTCAACTAGAAGTGGGAATACAAACACTAAATGAGGATATAGCATATAGAATTAATAGAAAAATGGACTTTGAAAAAATTGAAGAGAATTTAAGATTTTTAGAGGAACAAACAGATGCCCATCTACATGTAGATCTAATTATTGGCCTACCTGGTGAGAGTTTAGAGAGCTTTGCAGATAACTTAAATAGACTGGGGGATATGACTAATTGTGAGATACAGTTAGGTGTTTTAAAAAAGCTGTCAGGAACAACTTTGGATAGACATGACAAGACCTATAAAATGATCTATTCTGACCTACCTCCCTATGAAATTTTACAAAATAGTGATATCCCATTTTTAAAAATGCAGGAGATGAAAAGATTTACCAGATACTGGGACCTAGCATTTAATAGCGGAAATTTTAAACAGACTATAAAAAAATTATGGATAGATGGAGATATCTTTTCTGGATTTTATAAGTTCTCAACATGGATTTATAACAGAAGTAAAACAACTTATCAGATATCTTTAAACAGACTCTCTGAGTACTTATTTGAGTATTTGACTGAAGTATTAGATTTTAATAAAACAGAGATTGCGGATATAATGGTTGCTGATATAACTAAGATAAATGGTAGAAAACTCCCTGGGTTTTTACGGGAGTTTGCTACGTACATACCACCTATTAACAAAGGTGGAAATAAAGATATTGGAAAAAGGCAGGCTAGACACAGGGATTAATCACTCTTTTTTAGAAACTCATCCTCTAGGTCATAATCATGGATTTTTCTATGTAGTGTTTTCCTTCCAATTCCAAGGATTTCACTGGCCCTGCTTTTATTTCCATTCTCAACCCTTAGGGTTTCGGATATAATTATTTTTTCAGCTTCCGCCATTGTGATTCCTAGTGGTATAGATATGCTATTTTTCTCAGGTCTATCCCTAACAATAGATGGTAGATCATTTACTGTGATAATACCATCACTGGCAAATACTACAGCACTCTCAATAGTATTTCTTAACTCACGGATGTTACCTGGCCAATCATAGCTACTAATAGCTCTAAGGGCTTTTTATCAATACCATTTATACTTTTTTGATTCTCCAGGGAAAACTCTTTAATAAATGAGCTAACTAGTAGAGGAATATCCTCCTTTCTCTCCCGTAGTGGTGGAATATGAATATTTACTACATTTAACCTATAAAAAAGGTCCTCTCTAAATGCTCCTTTTTTTATCTCTTCCTGTAGATCCCTATTTGTGGCAGTAATAACTCTTACATCAACATCAATGGCCTCTTGCCCACCAACCCTCTCAAAAGTTCTCTCCTGTAAAACCCTAAGTAGTTTAATCTGAATAGAGGAGTTTATCTCACCTATCTCATCTAAAAATATAGTACCACCATCTGCTAGCTCAAACCTTCCCTTTTTTGTAGCCGTAGCTCCAGTAAAAGAACCCTTCTCATGTCCAAATAACTCACTCTCTAAAAGGCTCTCTGACAGGGCTGCACAGTGAACATTTATTAAAGGCTCATCTCTTCTTGATGATAATAAGTGTAGAGAGTTAGCAACAACTTCTTTACCTACACCACTCTCTCCAGTTATTATAACTGAAGCCTTAGTGTCCGCCACTTGGTTAATTAGCTCTAACAGTTTAGTCATTGCAGGACTTTTTCCAATTAATTTAGAAACCTTGGTTTTACTCTCAAGCTTCTTAACCTCTTCCTGTAACTTTTTATGCTCGTTAATAAGTTTTCTCTTACCTAGAGCCCTATTAACGAGAAGTGTTAGGTGGTCGAGATTAATAGGTTTTGTTATAAAATCATAGGCCCCATCCCTCATTGCAACCACAGCATTTTCAACAGTTCCATGTCCGGTTAGTATAATAACTGGAATAGTAGGATATGCACTAGATATTTTTTTAAGTAACTCATCCCCTGACATTTTTGGCATTTTTAGATCAGAAATAACCAGATCAATATCAGTATTAGTCATAAGCTTTAAAGCTTCTTGACCATCCTCGGCAACATAGGTATTAAAACCATCTAACTCAAGGGATGTTGAAAGCCCCTCTCTAATGTTTTTTTCATCATCTACTATGAGAATACTAAAATTCATATTATCCCCTATTTAAGAAGTAATTTTTCTTTTTCAAATAATCCTGGAAAGACAAAGTTAAAACATGTACCTTCACCTACTTTAGAAGAGACTGAAATATCTCCCTTATGCTCTTTTACTATTTTATATACAAGGGTTAATCCTAAACCAGAGCCTGTCTCCTTTGTAGTAAAATGGGGTTCAAAGATCTTATCTTGTATAGACTCTTCAATTCCAATACCGTTATCTCTTATAGAGACTTGGACAAAATTATCCTTCTCTTCTGTGGTTATTGTTAACTCTCCACCACTCTCCATGGCACCAATAGCATTTTTAATAATATTCAAAAATGCCTGTTTAATAAATTTAACATCAAGATATATTTTAGGTATATCCTTGTTAAGTTTTAGATTTACACTTATATGAGACTCTTCTAGTTCATATTTTGTAAATTCAATTAACTCTTCTATTACAACATTTATATCTGAATCAACCAGCTCCACATTCATTGGTCTTACAGCAAAGAGATAGTCAACAACAATACTATTTAACCTCTCCACTTCATCGCTTATAATATCTAGATACTTTGAGAAATCATCTTTATTAAAATTATCCCTATTTAAGATTTTATTCATCAACTGGATATGTATACTCATAGAACCTAATGGGTTTTTAATTTCGTGGGCTACTCCAGCTGCCATTGTTGTTAAAGATGCTAGGCTCTCAGCTCTTTTAAGTTTAATCTCCCTCTCTTTACTCTCTGTAACATCATTAACTATAAGAACATTTCCGTATATGATACCCTTACTTGCTAGGGGTAAAAGAGATATAGATAGAATCAATGTATTATTTTCACTATTTATAACAAATATCTTATCCCTTACTGTGTTGTGTTCAAATAGATTCTCTTTAACAAAATGATAAATATCATCATTATCTATGATTGACCAAACCAAAAGTTCTGAATTATCACCTAATCTTAAGGGAAGTAGTCTATCAATAGCTTTGTTTGAATAGACTACTCTATCCTCATGATCTGAAACTAGGATACCCTGAGTTAAAGAGCCCATAACCATCTCTTTAAGTGTTAACTCATCTTTTAATGTAAGAAGTAGAGATGATAGTTGAGCCTTGTTCATTCTATCAACCTTATTGATAGCCCTTTCTAGAAACTTACGCATAGATAATCCTTTTAACTTCATAATATAGGGTTTCTAGTAGTAACATTGGATTCTGATTATAGTGTAACAACTTAATTACTTTATCTCTAATTGAACTGTTTATAGCTTCTAATTGATTAAGGGATATTATCCCTTCATTATTATAATATATTTTTTTAAGCTCATTTGTAAAAACTTCTAAAAATTCATTAAAATAACTAACATCAATTTTACTATCTAATGCATCACTAAAAGCTCCATCTTTATTAAAACAGAACTCTGTGTAATTCTGAACTATTTTTAGAAATGCATCACCTTCATAATCAGAGTATGATAAAAAATACTCCTTTATTGAATTTTTATCACTTGAAGTCTTAAAAAGTTTATTAAGTATTAGTTCCTGCTCCTTATTATCCCTATGCTTAAATGAGTAGGTCCTTACTCTAGAAAGTATAGTTGGAAGGACCGTACTTCTCTTCTCTGAGATAAGTATAAAATAGGTATCCCGTGGAGGCTCCTCTAAAACCTTTAAAAGGGCGTTTCTTGAGCTATCCTGCATAAGTTCTGCCCTCTCAAGAATAACTACCTTTTTATTGCCAGAGGAACTTCTTCTAACCCAGTTTGATATTTTTCTTATCTGACTAATGGGTATATTTCCCTTAGGTAACTCATTGGCTAACTTACCACACTCTGTTAAAATTTTTTTTACTGTTGATTGTAGTTTTTTCTCTGCAGGAAGATTTTGGGTAGGTTCAATAAGGTACAATATCTCCTCTATGTTATTAAGGGAAGAGACAGCTTTTTTATACTTATTATCCTCTTTATCCCATAGATCCTCGTTAAATCTTTTTATCAACTTTCGCACATTTCTTGTAAAGACAAACTGGGAAGATCGACTTCTCTCATTAATTAAAAAATCCGCTGATTGATTAATTTCAAGCATACTATACCTACTTCCAGTTAATAGGGTATAGGGATGCTGGAGGGAGAGACTCTGGGTACAAGATTTACATGAGCAACCCCACTCTCCAGTAAATTCACAGTTAACGACCCTTGCAAGCTCTAATGCAGCGGTTAATTTCCCTGAATAAGGTTCTCCAAAAAAAAGCATAGATTGGGGTAAATTACCCCCTTCTATTTCACGTTTTAATGTTTCTACAACATGATTTTGGAATAATAAATTTTCAAACACTAAACTTCTGTTCCTATACTCTCGATAAAAGATTGAGTTGATGGTAGAAGGCTCTCAATTTGAGGTAAAATAGAGACAATTAAGCTGCCTAATACACTATTATTAAAAATTGGACTTGGGTCAAATAACGGTTGAACAGTTAATAGTAGAGTTACAATAATACATATAAAAAAACCCTGGATAAACCCAAAAAAAAGACCTAGAACTTTGTCCAATCCACCAGCCCCTATCTCTTCAAGGGAGTGTTTTAGAATCTTATTGATTAACATAGAGATCAAAATAGAGACTAAAAATATCAGTATAAATGATAAAAGAGTATTACTTGGCCTCTCCCCAATTACCTTTGAGATATATGGGGAGAGATCATCACTAAAGAAATATGCAAAAAAGAGACCTATTATTAAACCTAAAATTGTAACTATCTGGGTAAAAAAACCCTTTTTTAGTCCACCAAACCCCATTAGTAAAATAATTATAATAAATATAATATCTATTAACTTAAAACTCATATTAGCTCCTTAATTATTCTACATATATTATCGACACTATTACTGTTTTTAAAAGTTGAGACATTGCCAACCATCTCTTTTTTTGTTTTATTAAAGTAATTATCAATTACATTTAAAAGATTCTGCTTGTTAACATCACTACCTGAAAGTTTTAAAGATATTCCTTTATTTACAAAATAATCAGCATTAAAAACTTGATCCCCCCTAGTACCAACAGTTAAAGGGATTAGAAGGGATGGAACCCCCACAGTAGCAAACTCCCATATAGCCCCAGCCCCAGCCCGGCTAATAACTAAGTCCGTTGCTTTAATAACATCAGCTATACTGTTATTAATAAATGGGATAGATTTGTAACTATCCTCTTCTATTTCTATATAATTATTCTCACCCATTTGATGATAAACGTTATATTTTTCTGTTAAATCATCCTTAGCAGCTAAAACAACATCATTTATCTCTTTTGCACCTAGACTCCCACCAAGTACTAAAATAGTAGGTTTATTAGTCTTAAACCCCATTATATCTTTTCCTTTTTCCATACTAGGATTAAAAAAATCCTCCCTTACAGGATTTCCAGTAACAACTACTTTATCCTTAATCAAACCCTTAAAATACTTCTGTGTTTCATTGTAGGGTACAAGTATTCTATCTACAAATTTTGAGTTTATTCTAGTTGCTAAGCCAGGAGTAAAATCCGATTCATGGGTAACTGATCTTATTTTCAACATTTTTGAAGCTATAATAGGAGGAACAGTAACATAACCTCCCTTAGAAAATATTAAGTTTGGACGAACCTTTATTAAAATAACAACCGAGGCTACAAATCCAATAAAAATCTTAAAAATATCTATGAAATTCTGAAACGAGAAATATCTTCTAAGCTTACCACTAGGGATTGAGTAAAATTTCAAACCTAAGCCTTTAACTATCTTATATTCAATTCCTTTTTTAGAACCGATCCAGGATATATCATACCCCTCTTTTTTTAGATTTTCAATAATTGCTATGGCAGGATAAACATGTCCTCCTGTACCACCACCTGTAAAGATTATATGTTTTTTCATAGGGAAAGAATATCATCGATGTGAGTCAAAATGCAACAATTATAAATAAAAAAGACAGCTAAAAGCTGTCTAATTACTAATATTCAAATTTGATATTTCTGGGCGAAGAGGGACTTGAACCCCCGACATCCTGCTTGTAAGGCAGGCGCTCTCCCAACTGAGCTATTCGCCCATTTTTTTTAGAGTCGTTATGTTCGACTTTTGGGCGAAGAGGGACTTGAACCCCCGACATCCTGCTTGTAAGGCAGGCGCTCTCCCAACTGAGCTATTCGCCCATTTTTTTAGAGTCGTTATGTTCGACTTTTGGGCGAAGAGGGACTTGAACCCCCGACATCCTGCTTGTAAGGCAGGCGCTCTCCCAACTGAGCTATTCGCCCATTTTTTTAGAGTCGTTATGTTCGACTTTTGGGCGAATAGCTCAGTTGGGAGAGCGCCTGCCTTACAAGCAGGATGTCGGGGTTCAAGTCCCTCTTCGCCCAAAAGTCGAACATAACGACTCTAAAAAAATGGGCGAATAGCTCAGTTGGGAGAGCGCCTGCCTTACAAGCAGGATGTCGGGGTTCAAGTCCCTCTTCGCCCAAAAGTCGAACATAACGACTCTAAAAAAAATGGGCGAATAGCTCAGTTGGGAGAGCGCCTGCCTTACAAGCAGGATGTCGGGGGTTCAAGTCCCTCTTCGCCCAGAAATATCAAATTTGAATATTAGTAATTAGACAGCTTTAGCTGTCTTTTTATTTATAATTGTTGCATTTGACTCACATCGATGATATTCTTTCCCTATGAAAAAACATATAATCTTTACAGGTGGTGGTACAGGAGGACATGTTTATCCTGCCATAGCAATTATGAAATCTAAAAAGAGGGTATGATATATCCTGGATCGGTTCTAAAAAGGAATTGAATATAAGATAGTTAAAGGCTTAGGTTTGAAATTTTACTCAATCCCTAGTGGTAAGCTTAGAAGATATTTCTCGTTTCAGAATTCATAGATATTTTAAGATTTTTATTGGATTTGTAGCCTCGGTTGTTATTTAATAAAGGTTCGTCCAAACTTAATATTTTCTAAGGGAGGTTATGTTACTGTTCCTCCTATTATAGCTTCAAAAATGTTGAAAATAAGATCAGTTACCCATGAATCGGATTTTACTCCTGGCTTAGCAACTAGAATAAACTCAAAATTTGTAGATAGAATACTTGTACCCTACAATGAAACACAGAAGTATTTTAAGGGTTTGATTAAGGATAAAGTAGTTGTTACTGGAAATCCTGTAAGGGAGGATTTTTAATCCTAGTATGGAAAAGGAAAAGATATATGGGGTTTAAGACTAATAAACCTACTATTTAGTACTTGGTGGGAGTCTAGGTGCAAAAGAGATAAATGATGTTGTTTAGCTGCTAAGGATGATTTAACAGAAAATATAACGTTTATCATCAAATGGGTGAGAATAATTATATAGAAATAGAAGAGGATAGTTACAAATCTATCCCATTTATTAATAACAGTATAGCTGATGTTATTAAAGCAACGGACTTAGTTATTAGCCGGGCTGGGCTGGGCTATATGGGAGTTGCTACTGTGGGGTTCCATCCCTTCTAATCCTTTAACTGTTGGTACTAGGGGGATCAAGTTTTAATGCTGATTATTTTGTAAATAAAGGAATATCTTTAAAACTTTCAGGTAGTGATGTTAACAAGCAGAATCTTTTAAATGTAATTGATAATTACTTTAATAAAACAAAAAAGAGATGGTTGGCAATGTCTCAACTTTTAAAAACAGTAATAGTGTCGATAATATATGTAGAATAATTAAGGAGCTAATATGAGTTTTAAGTTAATAGATATTATATTTATTATAATTATTTTACTAATGGGGTTTGGTGGACTAAAAAGGGTTTTTTACCCAGATAGTTACAATTTAGGTTTAATAATAGGTCTCTTTTTTGCATATTTCTTTAGTGATGATCTCTCCCATATATCTCAAGGTAATTGGGGAGAGGCCAAGTAATACTCTTTATCATTTATACTGATATTTTAGTCTCTATTTTGATCTCTATGTTAATCAATAAGATTCTAAAACACTCCCTTGAAGAGATAGGGGCTGGTGGATTGGACAAAGTTCTAGGTCTTTTTTTGGGTTTATCCAGGGTTTTTTATATGTATTATTGTAACTCTACTATTAACTGTTCAACCGTTATTTGACCCAAGTCCAATTTTAATAATAGTGTATTAGGCAGCTTAATTGTCTCTATTTTACCTCAAATTGAGAGCCTTCTACCATCAACTCAATCTTTATCGAGAGTATAGGAACAGAAGTTTAGTGTTTGAAAATTTATTATTCCAAAATCATGTTGTAGAAACATTAAAACGTGAAATAGAAGGGGTAATTTACCCCAATCTATGCTTTTTTTGGAGAACCTTATTCAGGGAAATTAACCGCTGCATTAGAGCTTGCAAGGGTCGTTAACTGTGAATTTACTGGAGAGTGGGGTTGCTCATGTAAATCTTGTACCCAGAGTCTCTCCCTCCAGCATCCCTATACCCTATTAACTGGAAGTAGGTATAGTATGCTTGAAATTAATCAATCAGCGGATTTTTTAATTAATGAGAGAAGTCGATCTTCCCAGTTTGTCTTTACAAGAAATGTGCGAAAGTTGATAAAAAGATTTAACGAGGATCTATGGGATAAAGAGGATAATAAGTATAAAAAAGCTGTCTCTTCCCTTAATAACATAGAGGAGATATTGTACCTTATTGAACCTACCCAAAATCTTCCTGCAGAGAAAAAACTACAATCAACAGTAAAAAAAATTTTAACAGAGTGTGGTAAGTTAGCCAATGAGTTACCTAAGGGAAATATACCCATTAGTCAGATAAGAAAAATATCAAACTGGGTTAGAAGAAGTTCCTCTGGCAATAAAAAGGTAGTTATTCTTGAGAGGGCAGAACTTATGCAGGATAGCTCAAGAAACGCCTTTTAAAGGAGCCTCCACGGGATACCTATTTTATACTTATCTCAGAGAAGAGAAGTACGGTCCTTCCAACTATACTTTCTAGAGTAAGGACCTACTCATTTAAGCATAGGGATAATAAGGAGCAGGAACTAATACTTAATAAACTTTTTAAGACTTCAAGTGATAAAAATTCAATAAAGGAGTATTTTTTATCATACTCTGATTATGAAGGTGATGCATTTCTAAAAATAGTTCAGAATTACACAGAGTTCTGTTTTAATAAAGATGGAGCTTTTAGTGATGCATTAGATAGTAAAATTGATGTTAGTTATTTTAATGAATTTTTAGAAGTTTTACAAATGAGCTTAAAAAAATATATTATAATAATGAAGGGATAATATCCCTTAATCAATTAGAAGCTATAA